>CASEWE010000005.1 GCA_949291555.1 uncultured Bacteroidales bacterium | reverse complement strand
TCTTTTGCCCGAAGGCAGCACCTTGCAGCTGGCGGCTTTGGCCGACGAGGGTTATGAGTTCGAGGCCTGGTGGGACGGCGAGACCGAAAGCGAGCGTTCTTACGTGCTGAACGCGCCGGTGGAAATCTCGGCCACGTTCGTGCCGGAAGTTTCGCTTGAGGGCAATGCGCTATCGATTGTCCTCTGGCCGAATCCTTCCGATGGATTCTTCTACGTGGAAACCGTTGCGGGCGTGCAAGCCTTTGTGTTCTCTCCCGAAGGCCGTCTGGTTTACCGTCAGGATTGGAAGGAATCCGGACGGAAAACCATCGACCTCAGGGGACGGAATGCGGGCGTTTACTACTTGCATGTGGTGAAAGGTTCGATGAGCAAGGTGATGAAGTTGGTCGTGAAGTAGGCAGTCGGACTTTTGCCGGATGAAAAGGGGCGGCCCGGGATTTCCCGGGCCGCCCCTTTCTTCTTTGACCGGCCCCTTTCTTCTTTGACCGCTTGAATACTTCTCCGCACCCCTGACGTGGCGGGGTTTCCAGCTTTCTTTTCCCTTGTCGTGCTTGCGAATCGGCCCGCTGGCTTTTTCCGGCCGGGCCGGTTTCGGATTGCCAAGGCACTGGCGGGCAGGGGGATGGATGAGCCGATGGGGGCGGGAGGATCGGCCCGCTTGTTCGTGGTTTTGTGAAAAGGCTTGGAAGTCCGGATTGCGGCTGCGGAACGGGGCGGAACCTGCCCTGCCCGAGAGGCGGCAGGCAAGGGATGCGGCTACCGGGCAGGGGCAAGGAAAGACGGTCGGAAAAAACGGGGAAAAAGGGTTTGACCGGTAAGGGTCAGATCGCGAACACCAGTGCTACGGCCGAAGCGGAGACGCCTTCTTCCCGGCCTTCGAAGCCCATTTTTTCGGTAGTGGTGGCTTTTATCGAGACTTGCGCTGCCTCTATTTGGAGGATTTGCGCCAGATGCGCCTGCATGCGGGGAACATAAGGGGCTATTTTAGGCTTTTGCAAGCGCAGGCAGGCATCGATGTTGGCTATCCCGTAGCCGTTCTTCGAGAGCAAGGAGACTACTTGCTGCAGCAAAAGGGAACTGTCGATGTTCTTGTAGGCGGGGTCGTGGTCGGGGAAATGCTTTCCAATATCGCCCAAAGCTGCCGCCCCGAGCAAGGCATCGCAAAGGGCATGAATCAGGACATCGGCATCGGAATGCCCGTCAAGTCCTTGGGAGTGCGGGATTTCCACACCCCCAAGAATCAATTTCCTGCCCGGAGCGAACCGGTGGGCGTCGTAGCCGTAGCCGATACGGAACGGGCAGACGGGACGGTTACTCATTGGCTTTTCGGTTGAAATTGAATTTTATGCCTACCCGGAGCGTGTTTTTGAGAGGATTGGAGCCTGAAATCTGCGAAGTCGGGATGAGGTAGGAGAAGTCCAGCCCGATCATCTTGTATTGGACTCCGACCCCGAGCGTGAAGTATTGCCGGGCGCCTTTGAATTTGCTTTCATGGAAATAGCCTGCGCGTACGGCTACGATTTCGCGCCACCAGTACTCGGCGGCAAGGCTCCACATGAATTCCTGCATTTCTTCCTTGAACCCGCCCGGGGCATCCCCGAAAGACTGGAAGATGCCTTGCATCACGTTCACTTGGTTGTCGCGTCCGGCCACGATGCTGTCGCCTTGGAGAAGCGGCGGAGTGGGGACAAGCAGCTTGCTCACTTCGCCGTAGAAGCCCACCGAATTGTAGTCGTCGATGTGCCAGTCGAAGCCTACTCCCAAGCGAAGCATGGCAGGAAGGAAGTTGCGGTCGGCATCCTCGCTGAAGTCGCTGGTATAGCTCATCTTGTTCCCGATGTTGGTGATGCTCAAGCCCGCCATCAAGGTTCCGCCCTTGAAGTCCCGTCCCAGATCGAAATCCTGGTTGTAGTAAAGGCCTATGTCGGCTGCGCCGGCAAGGCCGGCTTTGGTATCGAGCCCGCCCACATACTGGCCTAAGGTGAGGTTGGAGTAAATGAACCTTCCCGTCACGGCAATGGAGAGGACATCGATGAGCTTGCGCGAATAGCTCACATCGATGGCGAACTCGTTCGGCCGGAAATTCTGGGGCGAGCCCCCTTGCTCGTCGGTAAAGGTCACATCGCCCATGGAGAAGTAAAGAAGGCTGGCGGCAATGGCGCTGCGGTCGTCCTTGAACTTGTACATTCCGGTAAGGTAGGCAAGCGACATGTCGGGTACGAGGTTGATGAGCCACGGGCTATACGTGAGGGAGAAGCCGTAGTCGCTCTCCATGAACGGGTATTTGGCTGCATTGTAGTGTTGGGAATACAGGTCGGCTGTCGTGGCCACGCCTACGTCGCCCATCCCGCTCGAACGCGCGTCGGGAGAGAGGGAAAGGAATGGCACGGCGGTAGAGATGGCATTGGCCGACTGCCCTGTTGCTTGGTTTATGCCGTCGTCGTTGATTTGCGCGAAGGAAACGGCAGGTACCGCCATCAGGACGGAGGCCAGCAGGGCTACAAGGATTTTTTGCATTCGAAAATCAGGTTTAAGGTTAATGTAATGCGGTTTTACCCCGAGGGCAAACCGAGCAAAGATAGTAAAATGTGCCAAAAAGCCAAGCCGGATTTCTTGCCGGAAAAACAAGGGGAAGCCGGCGATCCGCTTCGGGACGGACCCGGCAAGGACGCGGAGAGGGAGGGCGCCGCCTCGGCAGGCAGGAACAGGCATTTTCCCCGGACGTTTCGGGAAAGGTTCGATTTTGTGTGAAAAGAACAAAGTTGTATCTTTGCCAATCTTCGCGTTTTTGTGGGTGTGCATTCCTCTTTGCGGGAATGCCGGGTTCAGAACAATTCGGGGATTATGCGTTTTCTTCGTGCGTCCAAAAAATATCTCATCTTGCCGGTCATGGCTCTGTGGGCTGCGTGCCTTCCTGCGCAAGACTTGCATCTTTCCCAGTTGTTTGCCAATCCGTTGTACCTTAATCCTGCCTTCGCGGGAACTTCCGGCTGCGGGCGGATTTCATTGGGGTACAGGAACCAATGGCCCAACATCGGCGGGGGCTTTTCTTTGGCCACGGTTTCTTACGACCAGTATATAAAAGCCTTGCATGGCGGAATCGGCGCCTACGTGAACGCCGATTTCCAAGGCGGCGGCACTTACCGGGAAATCACGGCCGCCTTCATGTATGCCTTCCAGGCAAGGCTTTCGCGGAAACTCTTCCTCTCCTTGTCGGTTCAGGGCGGGTATTCGAACCGTTATGTCGACTGGCAGTCCCTTACCTTCCCTGACCAATACGACCCTTATCTGGGATTGGTGCAAGGCCGTCCCACTCAGGAGAATCTTCCCAATACCCCGCTCAGCCGGCATTATGCCGATGTAGGGGTGGGGGCTTTGCTTTACGGCGAGCATTTTTATGCGGGTTTTTCGGCTTTGCATATAGCCCGGCCGGATGTAGGTTTCATGGGAGAGAGCCGGCTGGATGTCCGCTACAGTGCCCAGGTGGGCGGGAAGATTTATTTCCGGAGGACATTCGACGAACGCCGGGACGAACGGGATATTTCCCTTTCCCCCAATATTGTCTATACCCAGCAGGGACGGTTCTCCGAATTGAATTACGGGCTGTATGCCAATCTCTGGCCGGTAGTGGTGGGCGTTTGGTTCCGTCAGAGCTTTTCCAATCCGGATGCGGTTATTTTCCTCTTCGGCGGGGATTTCAAAGGCGTACGTATCGCGTACAGCTACGATTTGACGGTTTCCCGGTTGACCAAAAGCGGCGGAAGCCATGAGGTTTCGTTGGGATTCCGCTTGCCTTGTCCTCGGAAGAGAGTGGCGGAAAGGGAGATAGAGCCGGTGCCGTGCCCGCGGTTCTGAGCTTTTGCGGGTTTTGCGCGGGCGGCTTCGGGAAAAAGGGCCGGGCGAAGCGCGGAGCGGCGGGCGCCGTGCAGGGTACGGCGTTGAAAATATGCAGGAAAAAGATTAATTTTGCAGTTGCTTAAAATAGATACAGATGTTCAAGCACTTTTTCAAAATGGTTCTTGCGGCGGGAGCCCTTGCCGGGCTGGCCTCTTGCAATAACCAGACCGGGCAATCGCAGTCGACGGGCTGGGGAGTCAACGACCCCAAGTGGGGAGGATTCCAACGTAACGATGATTACGTGCAGCCGGTTCCTTTGCGTTTCGTGTTCATCCAGGGCGGGCATTTCATCATGGGCCGCAACCAGGAAGACTTGAAGTTCGAACACAACAATGCCCCCCGTCCCATGACAGTCAGTTCCTTCTATATGGACGAAGTGGAGACTTCGAACGGGGATTACAACGAGTACACCTACTGGCTTGAACGTATCTACGGGCAAGATTATCCCGAAGTGGTTGAAAAGGCCATGCCCGACCAGCTGGTATGGAATTCGGTAGCGGGTTTCCGCGACCCGATGACGGAAAATTATTTCGAGAATCCCGGCTACAACAACTATCCCGTGGTGGGCGTCACCTGGGAGCAGGCGCGCGATTACTGCGACTGGCGTACCGACCGTATCAACGAATACATTCTCATACAAGCCAAAATCCTGAAGTTCGATGCCGGTCAGACGGCCGACAATCACTTCAATACCGATGCCTATCTGGCGGGCCAGTACAGCGGGATCGTGAACAAGGGCCTTCAGGACATGAACCCGAACGCAGCCGAACCTCGCCGTTCGGTGCAGAAGCGGGACGGCATCCTGATCGAGAAATTGCGTTTGCCGACCGAAGCCGAATGGGAATACGCCGCGCTGGCTTTGCTGGGGAACAGCAACCAGGAGCGGGTTGCCGAACGGCGGATCTATCCTTGGAACGGGAAGCCCCTCCAGGTGCGTGCTCCGGAAAATCCTTACCGGGGAACCATGATGGCCAACTACGCCCGCGGGAACGGGGATTATATGGGAACGGCCGGGGCGTTGAACGATGGAGCGGAATACACGGCGCCGGTATATTCTTACTTTGCCAACGATTTCGGATTGTACAACATGGCTGGCAACGTGGCTGAATGGTGCTTGGACGTTTACCGTCCGCTCACGCTCGAGGATGCCGATGGGCTGAACGCGTTCCGGGGCAATATCTATACGACCGTGGTGCGCGATGAAGACGGGCTGATAGCCGAGAAAGACAGTCTGGGACGTATCCGTTACCGCGAATTTACCGATGAGGAACTGGCAGGCCGTTCCAATTTCCAACGGGCCGACAACCGCAATTATCTGGATGGCGATTATGAATCGGCGCTGGTCGATGATTGGTTGACCAAGCCTGAAGGGGACGACTTGGCCCAGTCTACCACTTCGCTGCTTTACGAGTACGGCACCAGTTCGTTGATTTCCGACAAATCCCGGGTAATCAAGGGCGGTTCTTGGAAAGACCGGGCTTATTACCTTTCGGCTGCTACCCGCCGGTACATGGATCAGGACAAGAGCGCTTCGTGGGTAGGATTCCGTTGCGCCATGGCCCGTGTGGGTTCGGCCAATGGGGGCAGTTTGACAAGCCAGCGGTAGGCTGCGGTAATGGGCCTGAGGGCGGGCCCGGATCCGCAGGAGGGGCGGCGATAGCGCCTTTGGAGCGGAAAATCCGGGGGGTCGGCCAAATGGCTCGAAACAAAGACCTGATAAGAAATTGCTTGATTCCGGCTGGAAGGCCGTCGAGCATCAGGGGCAATCGGAACGATTCCGGTTGCCCCTTTTTTTCGGATAGTCATGAAGAAGGATTTTTCAAGGGAAGAGCAAGTGGAATTGCTGGCGCCTGCTGCCGATTTCCTTACGGCCAAAGCCGCCATCGATGCCGGCGCGGACGCGGTGTATATGGGCGGCCCGGCTTTCGGGGCCAGGGCCCGGGCGGGAAACAGCATGGAGGAAGTGGGGAAAGCGGTACGTTACGCGCATCGTTATGCGGCCCGGTGTTACTTGACGTTGAACACGCTGGTCTATGAAGAAGAAATCGGGCAGGCTTTGGCGTTGGCATGGGATGCTTACCGGACTGGCGTAGACGCGTTGTTGTTGCAGGATTTAGGCCTGATAGAGGCCGGGTTGCCGCCAATGGAGCTGCATGCCAGCACGCAATGCCATGTGGACAGCGTGGAAAAGGCGCTTTTCCTGCAAGGGATGGGCTTCAAGCGGCTTGTCCTGGCCCGGGAACTTTCATTGGCCGAAATCCGGGCCATTGCCAAGGCGGTTGAAATAGAGGTGGAGGCGTTCATTCATGGCGCGCTTTGTGTTTGCTATAGCGGCCAATGCTACATGAGCTGCTATTTGAACGGGCGCAGCGGGAACCGGGGCGATTGCGCCCAGTCGTGCCGTTTGCCCTATTCGCTGACCGATGCGGAAGGCCGGGTGCTGGTGCCGGCGCGGTACCTGCTTTCGATGAAAGATCTCAATGCGGATTCCTGCTTGGAAGAAATGATAGCGGCAGGCGTGTCGAGCTTGAAAATCGAGGGGAGGTTGAAAGATGCCGGTTACGTGCGCAATGTGGTGGCTTATTACCGCCGCCGTCTCGATGGGATCCTGGAAGGCTGGCCGGCGAAGGGGAAGGCTTCGCAAGGCGATGTCCGGATAGAGGGTTTCACGCCCGATATACGGAAAAGTTTCCACCGGCCTTATACCCGCTTCAATCTTTTGGAAGACAGGGATGGCTGGGCGGCCTGGGAAAGCCCGAAAGCCACAGGGGAGGAAGTCGGCAAGGTGGTACGGGTCCTGTTTCATAAGCCGGGGACTTATTCGGGTCTTGGCTTGGAGGTCGAGCCATTTTCTTCTGCCATGGTCTTTTCTTCCGGGGACGGCATTTGTTACAAGGATCGGAAAGGAACGATTCAAGGGGGCTTGGTAGAGAAGGCGGTCCGGGAAGGCGGGAACTGGGTTCTTTGCATGGCAGGCCCGGAAAACCGGCAGGATTTGCCCGCGCAAGGCGCGAGTTTCTTCCGCAACCGGGATGCGGCATTCGAGAAGAAGCTCCATGCGGCGGTTGTTGAACGGACACTGCCGGTCAGGATTTCCTTCGATACCAAGACGGCTTCCTGCCGGATGGAAGACGGTTACGGGAACAAGGTGCGGGCGGTCTTGCCGCCGGATGTTTGTTTGCCTGCGGCCAAAGACGGCCTTGCCCGGGAAAATTTCGCACGCCAGCTCTCCAAGCTGGGCGGGACGGCATATCGGTTGGAAAGTCTGGATTTTGAGGGAGGGGCGCTGCCGTTTGTCCCGGCTTCGGCATTGAACGGGCTCAGGCGGGAATTGGTTTCGAGGATGGACGCTTTGCGCCAGGCAAGGTACTCCCCGCAGGGCAGGATAGAAGCGTCTTCCCTGGAAGCGGGAGAAGAACCATCCGGTTCCGCTTTTTTGAGGGAGGGAAACCTTGGAAGCCTTGCGGGAAAAACGGCTTGCGATTCCTTCTCCCGCGGGAAGCTGGCCGGTACCGGCTTCGTTCGGGCGGAGATTTCCGGCAAAAAGCTGCCGTACCGGTTCAATTGCGCCAATTCCTATGCCCGCAAGTTGTATGAAAGCCTGGGTGCCGAATCGGCGGAGCCGGCTTTCGAGCTCGAAGTTCCCGTGCATCGGGCCCGGGGGGGAGATGTACTGATGACCTGCAAGTATTGCATCCGGGCGCAGTTAGGCAAATGCCTGAAGCGGGATGAGCTTTCGGGCGGCTTTTCAGGTGATTTGTTTTTGCGTTCGGCAAGCCATAAATTCGCGTTGCATTTCGATTGTGCTGCATGCAGGATGGAAGTCCGTTCGTGCGCCGGGGAGGATTCGTGATGAAGAAAAGAGCTTTTGTGAAAGGGGGACTGGTCATGGCAGGGAAGCCGGTCATGGCAGGGAAGCCGGTACGGTTTTTCTCCGTCCGCTTGCTGGCAGGCATGCTTGCATGCTTCCCGTTTTCTTGCGCCCGTTACGCGCAAGCCCCTACCGGGGGGCCGGCCGACTTGGCTCCGCCCATGTTGGTAGAAGCTTTGCCGGCGCAGGGAAGCACGGATTTCGCTTCCACGCAGATCCGTTTGGCTTTCGATGAATACGTGGTCTTGCAGAAGACGGAAAATATTGTCACATCGCCTCCTTTGTCGCGGATTTCCTATACGACGAACTTGAAGGAAGTCCTGGTGGTCATTGAAGATACCCTAAAGCCGGATCGCACCTATTCGATCAATTTCAAGGATGCAATCGGCGATTTGCACGAATCCACGCCTTTGCAGAACTACACTTATGTGTTTTCTACCGGGAAAACGGTCGATAGCGGGCGAATATCCGGGGTGGCCATCGACGCGCAGACGCTGAAACCGGTGAAATCGGTCTCGGTCATGTTTTACGCCCGCAAGCCGGAAGGTTTCCCGGTAACATCGGAACCGGATTATGTCGCTGTTGCCGATACGGGCGGGTTTTTCGAGGTTTCCTACATGAAGGAAGGCTGTTACTACGTGCTGGCCGCGGAGGAGGAAGCCCGGGATTACAGGATAAGCCCCACCGAGGAAAGATCCGCTTTTTCCTCTTCCTGCTGGGAAACCCAGGATTTCCGGGAACCAGTCCTTTTCCAGAAAAGACAAGGCAAGAAGGAGAGCGATACCGGGATGCGGGTGGCTTACGACCAGGCATTGTCGGCCTATCGGAGCGAATCCCTCCGGCAGGCCAAGGAACTGGGGCACGAATTGTTCTTCTACCAGGATTTCCAGCCGGAGGTTTTCCTCAAGGAAGCCAAGTGGACAACCAAGGGGAAAATAGAACTTGACTGGTATTACGCGCCTGATCCCGACAGCCTGGAGTTCGTCTTTTTGCCCTCCTTTGCCGATGTGGAGCTTTCGGCCCGGATCCTGCAGGAACAGCAGGCGCGGCAAAAGGAAGACACGCTTGAGTCCAAGCAGGGACGGAGAGCGCGGCGGGAAGCGGATTTTTCGGAAATGGAGATGCCCGATCTGACTTGGCCTTCCCGGTTGCGCTTCCAAGTGGCGGGAGAAGAAGACCCGTTGAAAGCCAAGATCTATTTCGATGATTACGCGGTGGACGATTTGCGCTTGGTGGTCCGCAACGGCCGGTTTTCGGACACGGCCGAATTGAGTTTGTCGCATTCGGTAGCCGCTTCTTCCGACACGGCGGCTTTCCGGGTTTCGGCCCGGAAGACCACGTTGCTGCATACCGATAGCATAGTGCTCGATTTCACGCTTCCCATGCTGGAAAGCGATTTGGAAAAGGCTTCCTTGTACCAGTATTGTTCCGATGAGGAAGGCCGCAAGGATACCCTTCTCATCGATGCCGGGAACTTGCGCCTGCAGCGTATCGGCCCGTTGAGGATTTCCTTGTCGTACGACTGGCAAGCCGGCTGTTCGTATCTGCTCTATCTTCCTTCGGCGTGCTTTTGCGATTATTTCGGCCGGTTGATCGATACGACCCGGGTCCGGTTCTCGGTTCCCGACCTGCTTTCTTACGGGCAAGTGGCGGTAACGCTTTCAGGGCTCGACAGCAACGCGGTCTACGTGTTGCAGGTCCTGCCTGCGGGAGGAAAAGCACCCTTGTTCGAAAAAGTCGTGGAGAAGGAAGGAATGTATGAATTCCCTTATGTGTCTCCGGCAACGGTTTCCTTGGTTTTGTTCGAGGACCGAAACCGGAACGGGAAGTGGGACGGAGGGCATTATCCGTCCGGGTTGCAGCCGGAGAGGCGCTGGATTTTCCCCAAGAACTTGCCGGTGGAAGCCGATTGGCGCATAGAGGAAAAGTGGGAACTTCCTCCTCGGCAGTAATCGGCCGGGACGGGAGAGGCTTTCATGGCTTTTGGAAGGCGGGAGCCCGGGAACCTGCCACATGCAGGGGAGGTTTCCCCAGGGCATTGTCATGGTTGCTTATTCCACCATCAGGTTGCAGCCGCGCACATCGCTGTTGTCGAACCGGCCCAGTACCTCGAAGCTTTCATCGGGATAGCGTTTTCCAAGGTCCTGCGTGGCGATGAAGGGGCATGAAAAGATATTCCCGAGGTCCAGCACGTCGATGCCGCCGCTACGCCCATCGGCTTCCCGCTGCAAGGGATTGCTGGTTTGGCGGATGAGGACTTTCATCCAGGGGGGGCAGCGGAAACGGAACCCGTCCCCGGTCGAATAGGCCTGGGAAAGCAGCTCGCACATGCCGTATTCCGAATAAACGACCGGAATGCCGAAAGCTTTCCCGAGCACGGCATGAAGTTCTTCCTTGACCATTTCTCTCCTCCGGCCTTTCATGCCTCCGGTTTCGAACACGAGCGTGTTTTCCAATTTCATGGGATAAGCTTCGGCCAAGTCGAGCAAGGCGTAGCTGACTCCGAAAAGAATCGTTTTGCGCCCGTTTTTTTCCAAATCCCGCAACCGGTCCGCCAATTTTTCCAAGTCATGGAGGTAAAAGCCGCTTTCCGGTTGCTGGCTGAGACGGATGAGCTCTTGCATCATGCAGACCAAGGAAGAATGCTTTTGTTCAAGGTAATTGGGCAGGAGGGCCAGGAAGACGTATTGCCGAGGGTCGCCCCAGAACAGGGAAAACGCCTGCGTGAAGCATTGGCGGTAGAGTTCCAGGCTGGCAATGTAATGCCGGCTTTGCACGGCTCCTTGCGAGCGGGTGCCGGAACTGGTGAAGAAATCCTCGGCCTCGATGCCGTCCAGAAGCACTTTCCGGGATTTGAACAACTCGATGGGCAGGCAGGGAATCTGACGGTAGTCGGTCAGCTGGCCCGGCTGAAGGCCGGGATGGAGCTGGCGGACGAATTGCCCGTAGACCGGGTTCTGGTGGAAATGTATCCGGAAAAGCTCCAAGGCATGCTGGTTGAATTGCTCGTTGTCCCCGATGGAGAACATGCGGGAAGAAAGGCTGTCTAACTCGGCTTTTGTCAACATTTTTATTACTTTTGCCCGTTTGCCCGGGCAAGGCCTGCATCCGGGCGGATCCGGGCGAATCGATAAATCATGGAGGCGCGTCAATCCCGTTCAAAAATACGAATTTTCCCTGTAGCCGTGGCGGCTTTGCTTTATTGCGCCTGTGTCGAACCGATGGAGTTTCCGCCGGAACCCTATCTGGAATTCCGGCAGAACATCCTGGGCTATGCGGTTTCCGCTTCGGGCGATACCGTCCCGGCGCTCCAGGTGGAGTTTTATTTCCAAGACGGGGATGGCGACATAGGCAGGGAAAGCGAAGAGGAAATACCGCCCTATACGGGGGATTCCTTGCATAATCTCCATTTTCATTTGTACGAAATCTTGCCCGACAGCCAGTTGCAAAAGGTTTACTTGCCCGACAGCACCGGCGAATTGCATCCTATCGAGTACCATTACCACCTGCACTATATCGAGCCGGTCAATGCCAATAATGCTTTGCGCGGGACGATACGGTGGGAGGTGGATGATTTCCCTTCCACGGCTTTTTTCATGCAAGGGAAGACGATCTGCTACGGGATTTATCTGTACGATAGGGCTTTACATAAGAGCAATACCATTTACACCCACCCAATCAGGCTTTAAGATGAAACGGCTGACAGTGGACAAGAGCTCCGTGGTCATGGGCATTTTCATCGTGGTGGCCGTGATATACTGGGTGCGTCTTTTCCAGCTCCAGATATTGGACGAGCGCTATACGATCGATGCCCGCAGCAATGCCATCCGCAACAAGGTGCAATACCCGGGGCGGGGCTTGATACTGGATCGGAACGGGCAAATCATGGTCTACAACGAGGCGGTCTACGACCTGATGGTCATTCCCGGGCAGGTCGAGGATGCCGATTGGGCGCTTCTTGCCGATTTGCTTGAATTGGACGAGGAGGGCGTGAAGGAACGTTTCAAGAAAGCCCGCGCTTATTCCCGCCATGCCCAGTCGGTTTTCGAAAAGCAGATTTCGAAAGAAACCTACGGGAGGTTGCAGGAATACCTTTACCGCTTTCCCGGCTTTTACGTGCAGAGCCGTACTTTGCGCCGCTACATACGTCCCGTGGCCTCCCATGTCTTGGGCGATGTGGGCGAGGTGAACGAGAGCGAGCTCCGTTCGGATCCTTACTACCAGCTGGGCGATTATATCGGCAAGAGCGGCTTGGAAAAGCATTACGAGAAAGCATTGAGGGGGCGCAAGGGCGTGAAGGTCGTGATGGTCGATGTCCTTAACCGGGAAAAGGGAAGCTACAAGGACGGGGCTTTCGATACGGCGGCCGTGGCGGGCGAAGAGCTTTACACCACCTTGGATGCCGGTTTGCAGGAATATGCCGAGCAGCTCATGCAGGGCAAGCGGGGAAGCATCGTGGCCATAGAACCGGCCACCGGAGAAGTGCTGGCGCTGGTTTCCGCTCCGACCTACGACCCCAACCTGCTGGTAGGGCGGATCCGGAGCCGGAATTACGGGAACTTGTTGTCCGATGTCCAGAAGCCGCTTTTCAACCGGGCCCTGATGGCCTATTATCCTCCGGGTTCCATTTTCAAGCTGCCGCAAGCATTGATCGGGTTGCAGGAAAAAGTGATTGTTCCCGGCAGCGGTTTCGCCTGCGACAAGACCTTGGTGGGCTGCCATGCCCATCCCGATGCCCGTTCGGTGGCCGAAGGGGTGATGACCTCTTGCAATCCTTATTTTTATCAGGTTTTCCGGAGAATCATCATGCAGGGAAAGGATCCGAACCGGTTTGTCGATAGCCGGATGGGCTTGGAGGAGTGGAACCGGTACATCGGCAGTTTCGGCCTCGGGAAACGTTTGGAAATAGACTTGCCCGACGTGAAATCGGGTTTCATTCCCGATGCGGCTTATTACGACCGGTATTACGGCAGGAACCAATGGGCTTTCAGCACCATTTACTCGTTGAGCATTGGGCAGGGGGAAATAGGCTTGATTCCTTTGCAGATGGCTAATTTGGCGGCCATAATGGCCAATAGGGGGTATTACATCACCCCGCATCTTGTCCGGGCGATAGGAGAGTCCAAGCGGAAACCCGATCTGGATCTGGAACCCCATCGGCTTCCCATAGACCGCAAGTATTTCGAGCCCGTGGTGGAAGGCATGTACGGCGCGGTGCATTTCCCCGGAGGGACAGCCCGGAGGGCTTGGCTCGACAGCATAGCCGTGTGCGGCAAAACGGGGACTTCCGAAAACCCCCACGGGGAAGACCATGCTGTCTTCATCGGTTTCGCGCCGCGGGAAAATCCCCGGATAGCCATTTCCGTTTTTCTGGAAAACAGCGGTTTCGGCGGGACTTGGGCGGCACCCATGGCCAGTCTTCTCATAGAGAAATACCTCACCGGGAAAGTGAAGCGGACACAACTTGAGCGGCAGGTGAGGGAGTTCACGATTTATACGGTCGACGCCCAGGGCCGGGTAACCGGTCCTCCGGCTCATTGATACAAGCAGCGGCAAGCAATGGACGCGAAACAAAGGATCTGGAGAACCCTCGACAAGCCTCTCGTGCTCATCTACCTTTTTTTGGTGGTGACGGGCTGGCTTAATATTTATTCGGTGGTTTACGACCCGGCTTCGGCCGAGGGCTTTTCTTTTGCCACCCGCTACGGGAAGCAGCTGCTGTTTGTGGGATTTGCCTTTTTGATAGGGCTTTTCGTGCTGGTTGCCGATTTACGGGTGTTCACGCAGTTTGCCTATTTGTATTACGGCTTGGCGATACTGTTCCTCGCCGCCGTGCTGGTGATAGGGACGGAGGTGGCCGGGGCCAAGTCCTGGATACGGGTGGGGCCGTTGTCTTTCCAGCCGTCGGAATTTGCCAAAGTGGCCACTTGCCTGGCTTTTGCCAAGTATGCTTCCCGTCCGGCCTTGAACATGAAGCGGGCGCGCAACCAGGTGCTGGCATCGTTCTGGTTCCTTTTGCCCATGGCGCTGATCCTTTTGCAGCCGGACGCGGGTTCGGCCCTCGTGTTCGTCTCTTTCGTGCTGGTGCTGTACAGGGAAGGGATGTCGGGCAAGGTGCTGTTGGCAGGTTTGGCGGCGGCTGTCCTGTTCGTGGCGGCCTTGCTGGTCAACAAGTATGTCATTATCGGTTTCATCGCCCTGGTTTCCGGTTTCCTCTTTTTCCGGAATAAACGTACGTTGAAAAACGTTGCGCTCGCGGCTTTGTTTTTTTGCGTCTGCTCGGGTTACACCTTGGGCGTGGGCTATGCTTTCAGCCGGTTGAGCGCGCACCAGCAAACCCGCATCAACGTGCTTTTGGGAAAAGAATCCGATGTCCACGGGGCCGGTTATAACGTGAACCAGTCGAAGATTGCCATCGGCAGCGGCGGCTTGTGGGGAAAGGGTTACTTGCAAGGCACCCAGACCAAATTCAATTTCGTGCCGGAGCAAAGCACCGACTTTATTTTCTGCACGATCGGGGAAGAATGGGGATGGGCGGGAAGCACGGTATTCCTGGCTGCCTATTTGTTCCTGCTGCTGCGCATCGTGAAAATAGCCGAACGCCAGAAACAGCCTTATCACCGGATTTACGGCTACGGGGTCGCCAGCATTTTTTTCATGCACTTGTTCGTGAATGTGGGCATGACCATCGGGCTTTTGCCGGTTATCGGGATTCCTTTGCCTTTTTTCAGTTACGGAGGGTCGTCGTTGTGGTCGTTTACTTTGCTGTTGTTCATTTTTCTGAAGATGGACGCCCGGCGGTACGCGGCTTAAGCCTTTGAAGCGGCTGTCGACGTGGCCGGACAGGTTTCGATGGGAAGCCTGTCATGGGGCGATGCGCCTTGACGCGGGCATCGGCATTGCGGAAACGGGTTCTCCTGGATTGGGGGCTTTCGAACGCAAGAAAGTCCGGGTTTTGGATTTCAAACCGATTTTAAAATTCCTATATTTGCAGTTTTGCAGTCCCGCGGCTCTCGGCGAGGGAGCGTTTGAGCGGCGTCCGCGGAAGGCGGGCGTGCCGGTGTTGACACGAAAAAATCCTTGATAGCATGAAGAAACTTCTTTTTTTAGCCAGCATGAGTGGAGTCTTGTTCACTTCCTGTTGCAACAAAAATGCCTGTGGAACCGGTTCGGACACCGATGAAACCATCATGGGCTACGCCAAGGTAGAGCTTGCTGCCGACTTGAGCCGCTTCGATGCCCAAGAGAAAAAGATGATGTCCTATCTCTGCGATGCGGCCGAGCTGATGGAAACCATCTATTGGAAACAGGCTTTCAACGGCGACCGCGACCAATTCCTCGCATCGATCGACAACGATACCCTGCGTGCTTTCGCCCGCATCAATTACGGTCCGTGGGATCGGTTGGACGGGAACCAGCCTTTCTTGGCCGGCTATCCCCAAAAACCGCTCGGGGCGAATTTCTATCCCCAGGATATGACCAAAGAGGAATTCGATGCTTGGGCGGATCCGGCCAAGAACTCCCCCTATACCATGATCCGCCGGGACGGGAAAGGCGCCTTGCAGGCTGTCTGGTATCACGATTTCTTCAAGGAAGAAGTGGAAAAAGCGGCGGCTTTGCTCGATTCGGCAGCGGCTTTGGCCAAAGACGAGGGCTTTAAGAAATATCTCGTCCTGCGTGCCGAGGCTTTGCGCACCGATGATTATTTTGAAAGCGATCTGGCCTGGATGGATGCCAAGACTTCGGAAGTCGATTTCGTGGTAGGCCCTATCGAGATATACGAAGACGCGCTTAACGGATGCAAGGCGGCCCATGAATCTTTCCTTTTGGTGAAAGATCCCGAATGGAGCGCCAAACTGGCCAAGTTCTCGGCTTTGCTGCCCGACTTGCAACGGGAGCTTCCGGTAGAGGAAAAGTACAAGAAGGAAATGCCCGGGACAGATTCGGATTTGAATGTGTACGATGTGGTTTTGTACCGGGGCGACTGCAATGCCGGCGGGAAAACGATTGCCATCAACCTCCCCAACGATGAAAGGGTCCATATCCAGAAAGGCACGCGCAAGCTCCAGCTCAAGAATGCCATGAAAGCCAAGTTCGACAAGATCCTTTTGCCGATTTCCAAGGTGGTGCTCGATCCCCGGCAGCAAGACATGGTGGATTTCAATTGTTTCTTCGAGACGGTTACCTTCCATGAAGTGGCGCACGGGATGGGCGTGAAAAACACCATCAACGGGAAAGGAACGGTGCGTTCGGCCTTGAAAGAGACCTATTCCACAATCGAGGAGGCCAAAGCCGACATCATGGGGCTTTACTTGGTCGACCAGCTCTACCAGAAAGGGGAAATGAGCGGGAAAGACGCCGACAAGAACTACATTACGTTCTTTGCCGGGATTTTCCGTTCGGTACGTTTCGGGGCTGCCAGCGCTCACGGGAAGGCCAATATGCTTTGCTTCAACTATATGAAAGAAAAAGGCGCTTTTACCCGGACGGAGGAAGGCATCTACACCGTGGATTTACCCAAGATGAAGGAAGCTACGGTTTCCCTCATGGCCGAAATCCTCAAGTGCCAGGCGGAAGGGGATTACGAAGGCGTTAGCAAGTGGATAGAAGAAAAGAGCGTGGTCGGCGCCGAGCTCCAGCAGGATTTGGATCGTATTGCGCGAGCCGACATTGCCAAGGACATTTATTTTGTTCAAGGCAAGGATGTTCTGGGCCTGTAAGCGCGTGATTTTTCACGGATGATCCGCACCTTCTGCCCGAAACCGCGAACCGATGCGCTTTTCGGGCAGAAGCCGCGGATTTCAGGGTTGAAAAGCTTTCCCGCAATGGAGGGGGAAGCGGCGGAAAGGGAATCCCTGCGCTTCAGGAGGAAGTTTTCCCGGAATGGAGGAGAGTGTGCCGGAAACTTTTGCCGTTGCTTGTTTTCCTTGAAGTTTTTGCCTTTCGGGGGAAACAAAGCGGGCGGACAAGGCACGCTCTCTTGCTTTATAGGCGGCAGGACGGGTGCTTCCCGCGCAATAGCGCGGGAAAGATTCATGTTTCTTTGTCAATCGGAGATGGATATGGATGCGAAAGTGGCGGTAATAGGAGGTGGGAGCTGGGCTACGGCCATAGCTAAGATCCTGTTGCATACGAACGAATCGATCAATTGGTGGGTGAGGGAGCCGGAAATAAAGGAGGGCTTGTCGAAAAACGGGCGCAACCCTTTTTATCTTCAGTCGGTGGAGTTCCCGGCGGGAAGCCTGCAGGTGAGCAATGACATCGGATCGGTCCTCGCCGCTTCGCGGATTGTGATATTGGTGGTTCCGGCGGTGTATTTGCCGGGAGCTTTGGCCGGGGTTTCTCCCGGGCTTTTGCGGGAAAAGAAGGTATGTTCGGCCATCAAAGGCATTATTCCCGATTGCGGGCAGGTGGTGTGCGAGTATCTGCGGGATTCTTTCGGCATGGAAGAGCGGGACATGGCCGTCATCAGCGGGCCTTCGCATGCCGAGGAAATCGCCCTGAACCGGCTCACCTATCTTACCGCGGCATCGCCCGACAAGGATTTGGCCCGGCTTGTTGCGGATTTGTTCTCGTGCGACTATGTGCAGACCCGTTGCAGCGACGACCTTTACGGCATCGAGTACGCGGCGGTCATGAAGAATGTGTATGCGCTTTCGGTCGGCATAGCCAAAGGATTGGGGTATGGAGACAATTTCGTTTCGGTCCTGGTGAGCAACGCCTTGGAAGAAATGAGGGTTTTCTTGCGCGAAGTGCGCCATGTGGAGCGGAATCTCAACTCGGCTCCTTATTTGGGAGACTTGCTGGTCACGGCCTATTCGCAATTCAGCCGGAACCGCACCTTCGGCAATATGATAGGGCAGGGCTATTCCGTTCGATCGGCCATCCTGGAGATGAAAATGGTGGCTGAAGGTTATTATGCGGCGGGGAGCTTGCCGGCGGTAAAAGGCAACTTCGGGGTCGAGATGCCCGTGTTCGAGGCTGTGCACGCGATTCTTTACCGGGGGGTTTCGCCTCGTGCCGCATTCAAGCGGCTGGAATCCCTTTTCCGGTAAAAAAATAGCTGCCGGGAATTCCCCGATGCGGAGCGGTCTTGCGAGGAGAGGAGGGGATAGCGGCGTATTTTCGGTGAAAAACGATGAGAAACACAATGTTCGAAAACAGTTCTTTTGTCAAAGGAGTCCTGCTTCCTTCCTTTTTGTTCCTGCCTTTCTTTTTTCAAGAATCCTGTTCGAACGAGGCTTTTCCGGGCCCGGCCTTCGCGGCTGGACGTATTGCGGGGGGAAATGCTGCCGCGGCGGACCTTCCATCGGCCGGCCTTTCATCGGCGAGCCTTTCGTCCGGCGACAGGATCCCGGGGAAAGCCGGAAATGGCGGCAAAGAGGCCTTTTTGCCTGTCTATGCGATACAAGGGGAAGGTTCGGTATCGCCTCATGACGGTCTGGTTGTGGAAACCGAGGGCGTTGTGACGCTGACTTTGTTCGAGGAAGGGCAGTTGAACGGCTTTTTCCTGCAAGACACGGCCGGGGACGGGAAACCGGAGACCTCCGATGCGCTTTTCGTATACGGCAGGCAGGACGTGGCGCCCGGCGATTATGTCAGGGTCAGGGGAAAAGTGGGGGAATACCGGGAAAGGACGCAGATGAGCGCTATCGAGTCTGTCGAGGTGCTGGGACAGGGAATCCCTATTCCTTTTGCCACGGTGCGTTTCCCGGAAGATATTCAAGGGAAGGAAGAATCCTTGGAGTGCATGGCCTTGGAAATTCCCGATACGCTCCATGTGATCGGCACGAGGGAACTCCAGCGCGAGGGCCGGCTTGTCCTGGGCTCGACCCGGCACCGTTCCCCGACCGACTATCGGGAGCCGGGCAGCGAGGAATACCATGCGGCGGTAGCGTTCAATGCCTCCGACCGTTTGCTTCTGGACGATGGCTCGTCTTCCCGGCCCCAGACGCTTCCTTTCATGGGAGAAGACGGAAGCTGGCGCACCGGCCGGTTCCTGGTCGGGCTGAAGTGCGTTTTCGATCAGGTCGACGAGCAATACGTGGTATATGCGCAAGAGGGGGAACCTGCATTTTCCGGCAATCCGCGCACGGAGGTTCCTCCGTTTGACGAGCTGGGCGATTGCGATGCGAGGATTTGCGGTTTCAACTTGGAATATTTCATGAATGAGTCCGATTTGCAGCGGACACGAATCGTCAAGGCCCTTTCGGCTATCGATGCGGACATTTACGGTTTGGTGGAAGTGGGCGGCGGTTCGGAAGTGATTGGCCGCCTGGTGGAAGAGCTCAATGCGGCGAAGGGATCGGAAGTGTACGATTTTGTGAAATGGAGCGGTTATGAACCTGCTTCGGACTATACGCTCAATCATATCGTATACGACAAGACGGTCTGGGAACCCTATCGGGATTATTACATGATAAACACGCCCAGCCCTTACAACCGCAAGCTTATCCAGGCATTGCGCCACAAGCAGAACGGGTTCGTCTTTATCTTCAGCATCAACCATTTCAAGGCGAAGTCGGGCAACGGGTCCGGCGCGGATGCCGACCAAGGCGACGGGCAGGGCGCATTCAATGCCACGCGGGTGAAAGAGGCTTACGCGGTCAGGGACAAGCTGGATCTGGTGCGCTATTACTACGGGACGGAGCATGTCTTGGTGATGGGGGACCTGAACGCCTTGTACCGGGAAGATCCCATCCGGGTCTTTACCGATGCGGGATATGAAGAACAGGTGCATCGTTTCCATTCGGACAGTTACAGCTATTGCTTCGATGATGGCGTGCAGTATTTGGATTACGCCCTGGCTTCTCCCGCGTTGGCAAGCCTTGTTACGGGTGCGGCGATCTGGCATATCAACTCCGACGAACCTTCGTTTTTCGATTACGAACGAGGGGAAGGGGGGCAGGGCCCGTACCGGAGCTCGGATCATGACCCGGTCATCGTGGGTTTGTCGTTCGAACCCGTAGCAGGCAACCGGCAAGATCTGCAAGATGGCGGAGGGAAAGGCTTTCCCCGCTTGCAGTTGTATCCGAATCCTGCCTCCGGCCGGTTTTCTTTCGAGGCCGGCAGCAAGGGGGAAGTGGAGGTCTTTTCCGCATCCGGCCTTCGCCTCTGGCAAGGGGAAGTATCGGCCGGCCGGGTGGAATTGGATGCCGGCAGCTGGGCGGAAGGGGTTTATTTCGTCTTTTTCCGTACCGAGGCCGGCCAGGTCTTTTACGGGAAACTGCTGCATGCAGCCGGCCGTTGATGCGGTTTCGGAACGATTGGGCAGAGGCATCCGCAGGCGTTTTCTTGAACGGGCCATTTGCTTTTTGGAACGAGGAAACCTGTTTCTGTGCAAGGGACGCGGGTTCAGGCGGGGAAAGGGTTATGGAAACCAATAACACATGAATAAATAGCGCATGAATATGAAAATGACATCTTTCGCAGTTTTGTTGAGTTTTTTCGTGATGGGGGGCGGGGAGGCTTTCGCCCAGGCTTCCGGCCGGGAAAATCCTTTTTCCCGTTCCTGGGATAAGGAACCTTTCCGGATTCCTCCTTTCGGGCAGATTGAAGATGGCGATTACTTGCCGGCCTTGGAGGAGGCTATCCGCTTCCAGAACCAAGCTATCGAGGCGATAGCCGGAAACCGGGAAGAGGCTACTTTCGAGAATACCATCCTGGCATTGGAAAACAGCGGGGAGCGGATAGAGAAAGTCGCCGGCGTGCTGTTCAATGTGGCAGCGGCCCATTCCAACGACAGTCTCCGTCAAATCGAAGCCCAGGCATTGCAGCTGCTCAGCCGCCAGAACGACAATGTTTACATGAACCCGTTTCTTTTCAGGCGGGTGAAGCGGCTCAAGGAGCAGGATCCAGGACTCGATCCGGTGCGCAAGAAGCTTTTGGAGGATGTCTATCTTGAGTTTGTCCGCAACGGGGCCTTGCTGGACGCCAAGGACCAGGAGGCTTTGCGCGCGGTCAACCTCCAGTTGAGCGAACTGGAAAACAAGTTTTCCCGGAATCTGCTTCTGGCCACAGCCCAGTACGAATTGCTTGTGGAAGACCGTTCCCGTTTGGAAGGCTTGCCGGAAGACGATTTGCGGAGGGCAGCCCTCAAGGCGGAGGCTGCCGGGAAGAAAGGATACCTTTTCGGCTTGGATAATCCCACGCTCATGCCTTTTTTGCAATACGTGAAGGATGCGGGTTTGCGGAAGGAAATCCTGGACGCATACCTGAGCCGGTGCCAGGCGGGCAGCGAATACGATAATACGCAGGTGGTCCGGCAGATTCTGGCTTTGCGCCTGCAAAAGGCCCGCCTTCTGGGCTTCCCCGATTACGCTTCCTATGCCTTGCAGACCCGCATGGCGGGCAATCCCGAGGCGGTTTACGATCTGTTGGGGCAGATTTGGCCGTCGGCATTGGCCCGGGCGAAAGAGGAATTGGCGGAAATGAAGCGTTACCGGAAAGAGAAAGAGGGCTACAGAGGCCGCTTCCTGCCTTCGGACTGGCGGTATTATGCCAATCTTGTGAAAAAAGAAAAATATGACTTGGATGAGAATGCCCTCAAGGAATATTTTTCGCTCGAAGCCGTGAAGAATGGGATTTTTTACCTCTGCGACCGCCTTTATGGCATCAGCTTCGAGAAAATCGACTCGGCCCAGGTCCCCACGCCCGATACCGAAGCCTACCTTTGCAAAGACGGGGATGGAAGCCCCTTGGGGGTATTGTTCCTCGACATGGTGGCCCGTCCGGGGCAGAAGTCGGGCGGGGCGTGGAACACGACTTATGTGGAGCAGGCCTACGATCTGGGCGGGAACCGGCTCATGCCGGTTACTTCCATTGTGTGCAACTACACGCCGCCGGTGGAAAACAGGCCTACCTTGCTGAGCATAGACGAGACGCAGACCTTTTTCCATGAATTCGGGCATGCCTTGCATGCGCTCTTTTCGAAAGTGAAGTACAAAGGCTTGTCGGAGGTGCCGCGCGATTTTGTGGAATTGCCTTCCCAGATCATGGAGCATTGGGCTTTGCACCCGCTCATGTTGCAGCAATATGCCCGCCATTACCGTACCGGCGAGGCATTGCCCGAAGAACTGGCCGCCAAGATACAGGATGTGCTTCGTTACGGCCAAGGCTTTGCCATGACCGAATTGCTGGCCGCCGCGCTCCTGGATATGGATTGCCATACCTTGCAGGAGGCGGATGCGGATTTCGACCCGGAAAAATTCGAATCCAGGACGCTCGGATCCCGCGGCTTGATCCCTGAAATCTATCCGCGTTACAGGACCAATTATTTTGCCCATTCCATGGGAGGCGGCTACAGCGCCGGGTATTACAGCTATATCTGGTCCGAGGTGCTGGATGCCGATGCCTTTTCGGCATTCGAGCAGAGCGGGGATATTTTCAACCGCCAAGTGGCCCGTTCGTTCCGGGAGGATATCTTGCAGAACGGGGGCATGTACCCGGCCATGGACATGTATGTGAAGTTCCGCGGGCATGAACCGGCCGTGGAGGCCCTGCTTTCCGGCCGCGGGTTGGATTGAGGCCGAGCCGGGATTGATTCTCCGATTCGGGATTGGAGCCGGGCAAGCGTTTTCCGCAAGTCCGGCTTTTTTACAGGAGAGGTAGGAGAGGCAGGAGAACAGGTTGCGTTCGGGGCCGGGAATCCGGCAAGGCCGTTTCCCGGATTTTCCCGATTGGCGGGAAAATCGTAACTTCGCGCTTGTTTTCCTGAAATGAGTTGGTGATTTTTTCGGAGAAGGGCGTTCCCTGGCGGGCAACCTTGGCTCCGGGATTGGGCGAAACCGGGAACGAAAGGGACCTATGAGAAGATTTTTCCGTTTTTTGTCGTTGATTGCGGCCTGCTTGTTGTTTCTGCCCCTTGCTTTGCATGGGCAGAAGCCCGGGTTCGGCCTCTACGATCCTTCTACGGAAAAATTCGGGAACAATACGTTGACGGTGCAGGCTTACCCGCTTTTTTTCAAGGGTTACGGCTTGGAATACGCCCGGAATGTCTACCGGCAGCAGCACTGGATAAAAGTAAACGGGCTCTGCTATGTGGCCAATTCGTTTTCCGCCCGCAAGGGGGAAGCCATCAAGCGGATGATCGGAGGGAATGTCGGCCTAGCCCACCAGTATAATTATTTCGAAATCCCGGAGGTGGGATTCCGGACCTATTTCCAATGGGGAATCTCCTATTCTTGCTTCGATATTGAAAATGTGGCCGGGGCCAAGACCCATTTGGAGAAGTTCGGTTTGGATGCCGTGGTGGGTTTCCGCCAGAACATCGCCAAGCCGTTGTTTTTCGAATTCTTCATTGGCTACGGGCAACGCTGGCTGCTCGACAAGGTGATCGATTCGAGAGGGGTCGCCCCCTCGGTGACCAGCATGGACGCGCGCGAGCCGCATTACGACCGGACGATGTTCGAGTACGGGCATAGCGGGGCTTTGCTGGTGCTGGGGCTTAACATAGGGTTCTTGTTTTGAAAAGCCAAGAAAGGGGGAAGGATGGTTTTCGCACATAGGAAAGACGGGATGCCTGCTGGCGGGTTGTTTTTGGCAAGCATGGGAAAGTGCCTCAGGAAATCGGGCCGGATCTGGCTGTCAGGCTTGTTCGTATTGGGAATCCTTTTCCCTGCATGCGCGCAGACGAGGGCGCAGCGGTCGCGGAACCTTCAGGACCTTTACGGGGAGAACATGAGCGTGAGCTTAGTGCCGCTCCCGCTTTTCTTTCATGGTTTCCGCATCGATTACGATTGCCGCCTGAAAGATAATCTTTGGCTGCAGGTGGCGCCTCAGTACAACTGCAAGCGCAAAGGAGCCCTGACCCGAACCGACGGGTTCTGCTTGGATGTCAATGCCCGTTATTATGTTTTCGGAAGCGATGCGCGGGGCTTTTATGTCGCCTCCGGGCTTGCCGTGGATTTCAATCGGATCGCCGAGGCCTTTTACGGTTCGGGAATGGAGGACGGGCAAGTCACGGACTTTTACCAAGTGGATGCGACCCGTCTGGGCGGCCAGGTGCTGATTGGCTACCAGCTGGGGCTTTGGCCGCGGGCCGTGATGGATTTTTACGTGGGGGCTGCCTACCGTTACGCGATCCATTCCTTCTTGGACGAGGCTTCGCAAGCCTGCATGCAGGGCATAGAGATAAAACCTTGGAATTTCCAGTACGGAGGCCTTTATCTGCAAGCCGGCATCCGGATCGGCCTCATGTTGTGAAAACCTTTTTTATTAGTTAGATAGAGGTCTCTTCTATAGCTCCCTTCGGGTATCGATTCTTTTCTTGCAGGAGCTGCGCTGAGGCCTTCAAAGGATTTGCCCGTCTTTCATTTCGATGCACCGGTCGGAGTCCCGTGCCAGATCGCGGTTATGGGTCACGATGACGAAAGTCTGCCCGAATTTTTCCCTGAGTTTGAAAAAAAGATCGTGCAAGGCAAGGGCATTGGCCGTGTCGAGGTTGCCGGAGGGTTCATCGGCCAGAATCACTCCGGGGTGGTTGACCAAGGCACGGGCCACGGCCACCCGTTGCTGCTCCCCGCCCGATAATTCGGAGGGTTTATGGTCCTTCCGGTTTGCAAGGTTGAGGAAGTCGAGCAGGGCCAAGGCCTTTTCGCGGGCTTCCGCCTTGGTGTCTTTGGCTATCAGGGCCGGGATCATGACATTTTCCAAAGCGGTGAATTCGGGCAGGAGATTGTGGAATTGGAACACGAAACCGATTTTCCGGTTGCGGAACCCGGCCAGTTTTGCCGGCGGGAGGCTGAAAAGGTCGGTCCCTTCGATGAAGACATGCCCGCAATCGGGTTTTTCGAGGCTTCCCATTACTTGCAAGAGCGTGGTTTTCCCGGCTCCGGAGGCACCGATGATGCTTACGATGCTGCCGCTGGCTATTTCCAAGGAAATGGATTTGAGCACTTGGAGCTTTCCGTAACTTTTCGACAGGTTTTCTACGCGGATCATGGCGATGACGGTTGTTGCGGGGATGCCGGGCGGCCTGGACGGCGGTTTCGAAGCGGTTCCCCGGTTGCAAAGGTGGTAAAAAATATCCAAATTGTTCCGGTTCGGGCAAGGGGCCTGGATGCCGGTCCCGGGGATGGACAAGCCGCGGTAGATAAAAGAGTTTTTCTAAAGGCTTTACTATCTGATTTTTTTATTTATCTTTGCACTCCTTTTGGCAAAAACTTTTGTTTTTGATAAAACCATGATAAACATCACATTACCGGATGGTTCGGTGAAGCAGTACCCGGAAGGGGTAACGGCGCTCGAAGTGGCCAGGAGCCTTAGCGAAGGCTTGGCTCGCAATGTCTTGGCGGCGAAAGTGGACGAAGACGTGTGGGATGCCACGCGGCCTTTGATGCACGACTGCCGTTTGACCCTCCTGACTTGGGCGGACGAGGCCGGGCGCGCTGCGTTCTGGCACTCTTCGGCTCACTTGGCGGCGGAGGCTATCGAGCAATTGTATCCGGGCGCGAAGTTCGGCATAGGCCCCAGCATAGATACCGGCTTCTATTATGATATCGATTTCGGGGACAGGGAGATTTCTTCCGACGATTTCGGGAAGATAGAAGAGCGGGTCATGGAGCTGGCCGCGCAGAAGCAGCCTTTTTCGCGCAAGGATGTTTCCAAGGAAGACGCTCTTTCCTTCTTCCGCCAGAAAGGCGATGAATACAAGGTGGAACTCCTGCAGGATCTGGAAGACGGGAAGATCACGTTTTACACTACCGGGACGTTTACCGACCTTTGCCGCGGCCCGCATATTCCCGATACGTCTTATATCAAGGCCTTCAAGCTCACCTCGGTGGCCGGGGCTTATTGGCGCGGGGACGAGAAGCGCAAAATGCTCACCCGCATCTACGGGGTTTCGTTCCCGAAGCAGAAAGACCTGAAGGAGTACCTGGAATTTCTGGAAGAAGCCAAAAAGCGAGACCATCGCAAGATAGGCAAGGACATGGAGCTGTTCACCTTCTCGCCCAAGGTCGGGGCGGGACTTCCTATCTGGCTGCCCAACGGGACGGCCATGCGCGAGCAGCTGGAGCGTTTCCTTAAAAGAGTGCAGCGGAAGGCGGGATACGTCCAGGTGATGTGCCCCCATATCGGGAACGTGGAATTGTACAAGACTTCCGGCCATTACGAAAAATACGGGAAGGATTCGTTCCAGCCGATCAATACGCCCATTGAAGGGGAACAATTCTTCCTGAAGCCCATGAATTGCCCGCATCATTGCGAGATCTATAAGTCCAAACCGCATTCCTACAAGGATCTTCCCTTGCGGATAGCCGAGTTCGGTACCGTTTACCGTTACGAGCAGAGCGGCGAGCTGCACGGGCTTACGCGGGTTCGCGGTTTCACCCAGGACGATGCCCATATTTTCTGCACGCCCGACCAGCTCAAGGCCGAATTCGAGTCTGTAATCGATATTATTCTCTTGATTTTCAAAACATTGAATTTCAAGGAATATTCCGCCCAGATATCCTTGCGCGACAAGGTCGACCACAGCAAGTACATAGGAAGCGACGAGAACTGGGACAAGGCCGAAAGCGCCATTATCGAAGCCGCAGCCGAAAAAGGGCTCAATACCTATGTGGAATACGGCGAGGCGGCTTTCTACGGGCCCAAGCTCGATTTCATGGTTCGCGACGCCTTAGGCCGGAAATGGCAGCTGGGAACGGTTCAGGTGGATTACAACTTGCCCGAGCGTTTCGGTCTGGAATACGTGGGGGCCGACAACCAGAAGCATCGTCCCATCATGATACACCGCGCGCCTTTCGGCTCGATGGAGCGGTTCATTGCCGTGCTTACGGAAAACACGGCAGGGAAATTCCCGTTGTGGATCACGCCGGTGCAGTTTTGCGTGCTTCCGATCAGCGACAAATACCTCGGCTATGCCAACGAGGTGAAGTCCGTGCTGGAAGATGCCGAATTGCGCGGGAGCGTGGACGACCGCAGCGAGAAGACGGGGCGCAAGATCCGCGATGCCGAGATGAAGCATATCCCGTACATGCTGGTGGTGGGAGAAAAAGAGGCTGCCGAAAGGACGGTCTCGGTCCGCAAGCACGGGGAAGGAGACTTGGGGTGCATGAAACTGGAAGATTTCGTGGCCCGCGTACAGGATGAAGTCAATAAATATTTGTAATACTAACTAATTTTTAGGAGGACTGAGCCATAGCTATTCCCAGTAACCGTAACCAGCACCGCGGCTTTCGCGCCCCGGTGCGGAAGGAAGCCGAACATCGGATTAACCGCCGCATCACTTCGCCAATCGTGCGGGTGGTGGGGGAGAATGTCGAAGCCGCCATCATGTCGCTGAAGGAAGCGTTGCGATTGGCCGAAGACAAAGGTTTGGATTTGGTGGAAATTTCCCCTTCGGCCAATCCTCCGGTCTGCAAGGTAATCGACTACCAGAAGTTTTTGTACGAGCAGAAACGCAAGCAGAAGGAAATCAAGGCGAAGAGCGCGAAAATCGTGGTGAAGGAAATCCGCCTCGGCCCGCAGACCGACGAGCATGATTTCAATTTCAAGCTGAACCACGCCAAACGTTTCCTTTCCGAAGGGTCGAAGGTGAAGGTGGATGTCTTTTTCAGGGGCAGGACCATCATCTACAAAGAACAAGGGGAAGCGATGCTCCTTAAGTTCGCCGAGGCCTTGCTGGAGTTCGGGAAACCCGAGAGCATGCCGAAACTGGAAGGCAAGCGCATGATCATGATCATCCAGCCTTCCAAGGCGGCAGCGAAAAAGCCCGCCCCCAAGCCGGCCCAAGGGGAAGCGGCCCCGGCCAAAGAAGGAGCTCCTGAAAAAGGGGAGGCAGGGAAGAACGGGGAAAGCCAGGGAGAACGTGAAGAGAACAATTAACCACAATAAACAATAAAATGCCAAAGTTAAAAACCAAGTCCGCTGCAAAGAAAAGGTTTTCTTTCACCGGAACAGGCAAGATCAAGCGTAACCATGCTTACAAGAGCCACATCTTGACCAAGAAAAGCAAGAAGCGCAAGCGTAATCTTACCTACTCGACCATTGTGCACAAGTCTAATGTGGCGGCCGTGCGCGACATGTTCAACATGTAAGCCGTTTTGCCGCAAGATGCGCGAACCTGGGGCGCGCAAGTGTGCAGATTGAATGTCTCCGGGAATTTATTAATTGATTATGAGCACAAAGTCTTCTGAAATAAGGAAGCGCTCATACCAAAAAAAAGAAGAAGATGCCAAGATCAGTGAATGCCGTGGCTGCGAGGGCCCGCCGGAAAAAGATCATGAAGATGACCAAGGGTCAGTTCGGCCGCCGCAAGAATGTGTGGACAGTTGCCAAGAACTCCCTTGAAAAAGGTTTGTTGTACGCCTATCGTGACCGCAAGGCCAAGAAAAGGAGTTTCCGCAATCTTTGGATCGTGCGTATAAATGCCGGGATTCGTCCTTACGGAATGTCGTATTCCGCGTTCATGGGAAAACTCCATCAGAAAAACATCGAATTGAACCGCAAGGTTCTGGCCGATTTGGCGATGAACCACCCCGAAGCTTTCAAGGCGGTGGTCGATAGCGTGAAGTAGGTAGGGAGCGAATAAACGGAATTGATAATTGAAAACACCATATAACCATGAGTAAACCGGCATTGATGCAATATGTTGACACGCTCACAAAGTGCAACGAGCTGCCTGCTTTCAAAGCGGGCGACACCATAACCGTAAGTTACAAGATCAAAGAAGGGAACAAGGAGCGTATCCAGCAATTCCAAGGCGTTGTCTTGCAGCGTGCAGGTAGCGGGACCACGGCTACCTTCACCGTGCGCAAGATGTCGGGAAATGTGGGGGTAGAGAGGATTTTTCCTGAAAATTCCCCGTTCATCGAGAAGGTGGAAGTGAACAAGCGCGGCGTGGTACGTCGTGCGCGTATCTTCTACTTGCGCAAGCTCACCGGGAAAAAAGCCCGTATCAAGGAACGCCGTTATTAAACGGATCTGTTTTCATTTCTTTACGCTTTCATTCACACAGGCGGTCCGGAGCAAATCCGGGCCGCTTTTTTTTTTCATGAAAGCGAGGGCTTTTCTCCATGCGGCCCGGTTCGATCTCCGTTTTTCCCCGGTTTCGAGCGGAATGGGGCAAAATGGATAAAAAACATCGGGATGACATCTTGGACAGCGGCCGCTCTCTTTTATTTTCGTAACTTTGCAGCGTTGCAGGAATGTGTTTGCATTCCTGCTCTGTCTTGTTTTTTGTTGTTTCTCTTTAGGTAAAATTCGCAGGTCATGAAAAGGGCTTTATGGCAGGCGTGGATGCCTGTTTTGGCGGCCATGGTCGTATTGCTTTCCTCTTCTTGCAGGAGGGACGAGTACGGGCTGGATCGCGGGATCGATGCGACGATGCAGCTCGGAGGAGACAGTTTGTACCTTCCGTTGGGAACGACCGTCCCGTTCACGGTCGATTCCCTTTTGAAAGAGAGTGCCGTTGCCGGGATATTGACGGTCAATCCGCAGGGAATTTACGTCCTTTCGCCTGCGGCGATTTCCGTTTCGGAAAAAATCGAGGGCGTCCCGCTGGAAGATCTGGTCCTGGATTCGGTAGGAACCCGCCAGGATTTCCCGGTAAACCTCGTCTCTGCCGGAAGCGCCTCCAAGGCTGCCCGCATGACGGCTTCGGTCTATCAGGAAATCGGATTGGATTTTGAATTCGAGAATATTTCGGATGTGGTTGTCGAATTGGAAAACATGCAGTTCGGCGGTGGAACCCGGTTCAGTTTCGACTTGCGGTTTTCTTCGATTCCTGCCGGCATCGATCTTTCTTCCTTGGAGCCGGATTTGATGCTTGAATTTCCCGATATATTCCTGTTCAACGGCGATTTGCTTTTGCCGGGGAATCAGATTGCCATCACCGAATTCGATGCGGCTTCGGGCGGCTTTTCGGTGGAACTTCCTTTGGAAGGCTTGGATTTGTCGTTGATAGACTTGGTCGACCACAATCTCGATTTCACCGCGTTGATAAAGCTTTCCGGCACGATTTCCTTCAATCCCTTGGCCGATGGGGGAAAGCTTCCGGCCGCCTCCGGGGAAGGGACGCTGCCGGAGGGACAGGAACTTGCGGCTTCGGTGGTCTGCGCGGCTCTCGACATAGCGCCCGAGCGGATCCAAGGCGTTTTTTCGGCCAAGATGCCCGAACAGGACTTGTCGCTTTCTTTCGGCCAGCTGCCGCCGCTCATGCAATCCTCGTCGACCGTGCTCGACTTGGAGAATCCCCGTGTCGTGGTCGACTTGGCCACCAATCTGGGAATCCCCATGAACGGAAGCCTCGAATTGTTGCCGGTTTACAACGGAATGCGGGATTTTTCAGCCCGGGAAGAGGTTGCGATCCGGATTCCGGGCGGTTCTTCCGAGCAGATGCACCGGTTTTCTTTCTGGATAGCCAAAGACGCGTCCGGCATGCCGGACGGCGCTATTTTCTGCGAAGCCGATCTTTCCTCCCTTTTGCGCCGCATTCCCGACAGCTTGGTCGTGGTTGTGAATGCCGTTTCGGACACCACGCAGTTGCATGAGTATTCGTTTGGCCGGGATCCGGTCGTTGAAGGCAGCGTGCAGCCGGAGGTTCCTTTGGTTTTCGGATCCGATTTGGCCGTAGCCTATGAAGACACGCTTTCGGGTTTGCCCGATAACTTCGTTTCGTTCGTGGAAGGGAAGGAGATGGAAATCCTGGCCGAAATAGACAATCGTTTCCCGTTGGACATCCACATCCGGTTGGATTTGCTGGACGAGAACGGGGCTGTCGTCCCGGTCGTGGCCAGCGGGGAGCAATTGATCCGGGCCTGCGAAAAGGAAGGGGAACCGCAGGTTTCTTCGGTTTCTTTCCTCTTTTCCGATTTGGAAGGCTTGCTGGAAGGCAAGCAGGTAAAGTCCCTCCGGTTAGGCTGTTCGGTGCAGTCGAGCGAGGCTTCGGCGGGAATACCGGTTTCGAGCCTTTCCTCGATCCAGGCCAAGCTGAAAGCCCGCGTGGAAGGCGGATTCACCGTGGACTTGAACCAGGAGGACGGCGAACCGGATCCGGAATAAGGCTTCTGGAAGCATTGTCCATGCGGCCGGCGGGGTCGAGCATTCCGCCGGAACCACGCGGCGTGTTTTGATTTGGAAAAGCATTACAGGAAAATGATAAAGACAGTTGGAAAATCGTTTTCGATCCTGCTGCTCTTTTTGGCGGCAGGAAGCTTGCATGCCCAGATGCCGGCGGCAGGCAGCCAGTATTTCCAGCCGGGATATGCGTACCGGCATCTGTTCAATCCGGCTTTCGTGCCGCAGACGGGCTATGTGGGCATTCCGGTTTTAGGGGATTTGAACCTTACCGCGGCCAGCAATCTGGGTCTGGCCGATTTCCTTTACCCGCTTGCCGATGGCAGTTTGGGAACCTTCATGCATCCGGAGGTTCCGGCCGAGACATTCCTGAAAAACATCAAGAAGAATAATTCCTTGAACGTCAGCCTCAACACCAGCATCCTTTCGGCAGGCTGGTTCTGGGGGCGATCCTTCTGGAATTTCGACATCCAGGTGAAAGCCGGGCTCCGGGTGGGAATCCCTTACGGCTTCTTCGAGTTCCTGAAAAAGGAAATGTCTTCCAATCCTTCCCATTACCAGATCGAAGACTTGATGGTCGGGATCCAGTCGTATATGGAAATCGGCATCGGGTATGCCCGGGAATTGAGCCCGGAACTCACGGTGGGCGGGAAATTCAAGTTCCTGGTCGGTTTGGCCCAGATGGAAATGCGGGTGGACCGGATGGATATTTACCTGAGCGATGAGGTATGGCGGATCCGCAGCGATGCCAGTTTGCGGGTTTTCGGCCGGCTTCTTCATTCGGAACTTCCCGCCGATGCCACTTTCCCCGCTTTCTCGTTCGGAAGCATTTCCCCTTCGGGCTACGGGGCGGCTTTGGACCTGGGAGCCGAATACCGGCCTTCGTTCCTGCCCGGTCTGCGTTTTTCCGCATCCTTGCTCGATATGGGATTCCTTTCCTACAAGCAGCAAGACATACAGCAGTATTCCGCCCACGGGGAAGTGGAATTCAGCGGTTTCGAGGATGTGGGGATGGATATGGACGTGAGCGAGGAAGTCGGGGCTTTGACCGATGGATTGATGCAGATGTTCGAGTTCCAGGAAGACCATGCGGAGGGGAACATGAGCCGGTTGGTAACGCCGACCCTGAATTTCGGAGCCGAATACGGCTTTTGGGGAAACCGCTTCAGCGTAGGCTTGCTGAACACGACGGTATTTTATTCTTCCCGCGCCGAAAGCGACCTTACCCTTATCGGGAACATCCATCCTTGCCGTTGGTTCTCCGCTTCCATCGCCTATTCGTTTTTCGGCGGGAACAGGGGCATAGGCTGGGCCTTGAACATTACGCCCTCGCATGGGCTGAACCTTTTCATCGCATCGAATTACACGCCCTTGCAGCTCAGCCCTCAGTTCATACCGTTGAAGAAGGCCCATGCCAATATCCAGTTCGGCTTGACGATACCGTTGGGCAACAATCGCCGGTATACTTACGATGCCGATCCGCAGGACGTGAACGCTTTCCCCTACACGTTCCGGCGTCCGGAAGAGCATCCTAACCGTTATGCTCCCGAAGAGGCAGGGCATGACGAGGAACCCCTGCCGGAGGAGTGATTTTTGCGGTTTCGACTTGTCGGGACCAAAGGCCGGGGAATATTGTCCGGCACGGGAATATCCGCTATGGCTAATCGTTAAATGCTTCTCAAGCGTTTTCGTATAGCGGGCTGTTGTTACGCTTCGCGCGGTTCGGCTGCCATTGGCGGGTAATTGTTGACAGGTGTTTCATAGGGCTTGGCGGATGGCATTTTTTGCTGCGACATGTCCGTTTTGAATGCTTCGAGAAACATTTCCTTGTTGTCTTCGACAAGTTGTTTGAACATTGCGTCGTTACCTTTTTGGCGAAAATACTGCCGGAGGAGCGTGTTATACGTCTTTTCTATGTCGTCGCGGGAAAAATTCGGGCTGCGTAGCATCGCCATGAATTTACCGTTTTCGTTTTCACGGAGAAAGGTAAAAAGCTGATCTCTTTGGCCGAGCCAGAAGCGCATTTCCTGTTCGCGTTTTTCTTCCGTTGCATTCATTCTGGCAAGCCTTTCGAAGATGTCGGCAAGGCCGCTTGGGGGAGGCAGGGGAGGCTGCTGGCTTGGCTTCCCTGCTGTTTCCTTGCTGACAAGCAGGCCTATGCTGTCATCGTAATAGGCAGATATGGTACTGCGGGCATGCGGGTTTTCAAACAAGGAACGATAGATATTGCAGTACCGTTTCCAGAAATCCATGAATGTTGCATCGGAGAATTTCGAATCAATCTCGATAATGCCTTGCAAAAGCAGAAGCGTGGAATTATATCTGCCGATGGACTTGTACAGTGCCTTGGCCGCATCATCGGACTGATCCCTGTCCGTCTCGCCGCGTACCTCTGCTTCTTGGATGTATCGGTCATGGGCGTCTATCATGCTTTTTATCCATGTTTGCATATCGGCATCCATTTCAAGACAGAGATCCGTGTTGGTATTTTCGTTTGTTAAAGAATCACGGTAGGGTTCGAACCATTTGGTGTAAATCGGTTGTGCCAGTAAACCGCGATGAATAGCTTCTATGATGGTCTTTTCGCGTATGGGGTCGAAATCGGTTATGGATATGCCGCAAAATTCGGCAAAAGCGTCTCGGATGTTTTTTATGTTGACATTCCGGAACGAGAAATCCACGATGTGGCATTCCTCTTTGTATTTCGTGGTACGGTTGACCCGCGAAATGGTCTGGATGGCATTGATTCCGCGGATTTCCTTGTCGAGGAAAAGCGTATGGAGTTTGGGTTCGTCGAAACCGGTCTGAAGTTTGTCTACGACAATGATAATCCCATTCTTGGCAGCTTTGAAATTGTCAATGACCCTATCCTCTGTCATGCCATCATTCATTGAGGCGCATCTTTCATATTGTTGATTGTCGGAATACACAATGGCGACAGGTGCATCCGCGTATTTTGCAAATGCCCCGTTGGCTGTTTTTTGGGTCATCATGTCCCGGATAGCTTTGCAATACGCTATGGCAATCGGGATGGAACTAACGGCAAGCATGGCTTTGCCTGTCCCTCTTATTTTTCCATAGACTTGCGAAAGCAGGCGGTCGACGATGAACTTGGAGATAGCCAGTATGCGGTCATGGTTTTCATAAATCTTGCGTTTGGCTATGGATAATTTCTCTTCACTCCCTTCTTGGGTAGCCTGCCTCACCGCCTTGGAAAGAGCCGGCGGCATAGTAAAGTACATTTTCGCGTTGACGGGAATGATGTGCCTTGTCGGGTCGAGGATATATCCATCGTCAATGGCCTCTTTCATGGTGTAGGCATCGAACGGCTTCCACAATTGGTTGAAATTGGCGCCACGATGAAACTCCCCGAAGCGTGCAAGCACTCGCGGGCTGGGCGTAGCCGTAAAGCCTACGATAAGATTCTTTTTGACCGAACCGCGAGTGAGACGGCCTCCGTCCTCGTCAAAAATATCTTGGAGTTCGTCAAATGCCGAGAACATTTCCTGGTGGACGTCATCGGTATTGGAACGGTGAACTTCATCGATTAAAAATGCCACGCGCAGATTCTTGAAGTCTTTACCTGCTTTTGCAATCGCTGCTTTCAGTTCCCAGAATTTCTGTATGTTGACCACGATGATGCGCCGGTTGTCGCTGAGCGCCTTGACGAAAGTATCCTGGTCGGTCGCTACTGCGGACATGGATTTGTCGATGTTCATGTTGAGCATCATGGAGTCGAGCTGGTCGCGAAGTTGCAGGCGGTCAACGACAAGCAATATCTTGTCGTAAACCCATGCCCCGTTATGGCGCATGTCTTTGAGTTGCAAGGCCGTCCACCCGATGATGTTGCTTTTGCCGAACCCTGCTGCATATTGCAGCAAAAGGGAATAGACGTATTTGTTGTTGCAATAGCTGTCACGCTCTGCCACAATCCGTTCTATCACGTCTTGTGGAGCGTTCATTGCCGTGAGTTCGGCACGAAGTTTCTCGATGAAGTAGTTTGGTTCGCCTTCATGGGCAAGAAATTCCTGAATGCGGTCAACGATGCGGTCGCATCCGAATTTCTGTTTCGGGCGTGGACATATCAACCTGCCGGTCTTGTCCTTGTATTCTTTCTTCTGGACCTTATGCTTGTTTTCCGTCAGGGTGATGGTTTTGTAGGTATAGGCCATGAAGTTGTAATAGAGGATCTCTTTCTCTATCATCTTTTTTGAATAGAGGGAACGCATGGCCTCCTCGAATCTGGCGCGAGGGTCGGCCTCTTCGCCCGAAACAGTCGGCAAGGATTTGAATTCTTTCTCGACCACCGGACGGAACGAGGAGATTGAGATCAGATTTTCTTGGAATCCCTTTTTGGCTTCGTCAAAGAATTGGCCTGGATTGCGCAATACGAATGTGCTGTTTATGTCTGTCGTGGCAAGGTGGATGGATTTCTCGAACGGCCGGAGCATGGAACGGCGGAGCGATTGCTGCGAATCATTGCCATTGGCTATCTTGGTATATTCCCAAACAGCCTCCAGATAGTCGGCAATCACCTTGGCGCGTCCGTTTTTTCTTGCTGTCTGGTTGGTGAAGTTGCTCTTCAATTCGGCATATCCGAGGAATATGCCGTTTAAGAAGAAAGACAGGTCGGGTCGGAACGTAAAGATTTTTTTCCCTTCATGGTGGAACGAATACGTCATTTCCTCCACGGCGGAAAAGATATTCTTCTCGAAGTCTTCGTCTCCGCGAAGTTCCGTGCCGCTGACATACAAGAGTTTTAGGGTTTCGCCTTCGAAAGAATAAGGCTTGTTTTTCGTGGTGCTGTTCAAGAATATGGCCACATTGGCGCTCGCCTCTATCTTGCGCTTGATGTCCTCCATGATGTCTCGGAGCAGCTTCTGCTCATCGCCGCCATACTCGCTGCGCCGAAGCAGGTTGTTCCAGCCGGCATATGAATTTTCTTTCAAGAACTCTTTTAAATCGGCCGGTATGAAAAGATCGGGCGTAACGGCATTATTCTTCACCTCACGGAATCCAAGTCCATCGCTACGGCGACAGAAGAAACCCATTACATATTCACTTTGCAATTCGAGTTCGGTCATGATTCAGCATTGTATTGGGACGTGATTTTCTGTGCAAATAAGAATATATTAAATATCAGAGCGTTGTCGTCCGTTGGGACTTTCGCTGAAAATAAGATCATGCATAGAAGGGCACGTATGTCGAGAACTTTTTCGACACGCTGTTTTCGTCTGCAGGTTTGATCAGTTTCTCTTCCAGGGTGTCTGCAATGATACGTGAGGCCGCAGAAGATTGATTCTTGTTCAGGCCAAAGCGTTCCCGGATTGACTGGTTGTTGATTGGAGTGTTGTCTTCGAACATCAAGCAGGCATGCTGGTAGCAAGCCATGATTTTCTCTTGTTTTGTCATTTGTGCAAGCGGTTTTTGTGGAAACAAAGATACACGGGTGTAATCCTCGAGAGACTGGAATTTTACCGGAGGAAGAAGCATCTTTTCTATGGCTTCAATGGCTCTGTCCACTCCGCTTCCGCGCCGCTCGCACAATCCAAGCAGGAGCATGGATTGCGCTAATCGTTCGTTTCTTGATCGTGGCGGCAGGTCGATCAGCCGCGCTATATTATTGAGGGGCGCACCGGGATTCGTGATCACAAGACGGTTGCTGAAGATTTCGATGGTTATGGGCGAACCCTCAATAGCAAAATCCTGGTGTATAAGGGCATTGGCTACAAACTCTCTAATGGAGACATTGGGATAAGTTGGTTCAACACTGCGCGTAACATTTATAACTTCTTTCCCCGTATTGCGCATGATAAGGTCGATTAAGCCTTCAAAGCCTGCCGCATAGCCGAGACCTCCTTGTTGTTCAAACAGCAATTGCCTGTTATTCTGTCCTTCGTATTTACGTACGATAACTTCACGGCCACTTAAGGATGGAAAATTCTTTAGGGAACGAGCAAACAAAATTGCTCCGAGGTTTGTTATGCTCCATCTGCCATTCGTTTCCGAGCAATACCCCATCTCTTTAAGTAGAGAGATTACGGTATCTGGGGACTTGGGCAAATTTCGGTCACGCAGGCGGAACACTGCTTGGTAGTCCAGCAACTCAAGGACCTGCTTTTGTGTCAAAGAATCGAGGGCGGAACTTTCTTCAAAAGAAAAGCCTCGCGATTTAGCGATGAGTGCCTGTACTTGTTTGGGAGACATTTTCAAGGTCTGTCCTCCTGAGCGGTAATAGGATGCGTAAATATCTTTTCCCCTTAAGTGTACCGGCTTCTCCGCTTCTTCAGGGATATAAACAAACAGCAGGCTATACCCTTCATAGCATTGAACAGAATGCTCAATCTGAATATGGCTTGAAAGATTGTTGTGGGCGATATTCCCTAATTTTTTGACAATCCCATCGATTTGTTCTTTAGACAGGGAAAACAAGGAGCCGTCGTCATTTACTCCATACACGAGTATGCCTCCACATAGATGATTGGCAAAGGCCGAAATATGCTGGGCCATTCGGTCTGTTTTGTCCGACAGCCCGCCTTTCCAGTCGATTTCGTTCAGTTCACAGGGAACAGGTTCAAGACTGTCTTTCAATAATTTCGTCGCGCGTTCGGTCCAGTGCATGGTTGCATTAGCTAATGGCACGTTGGCCGGTTACTACTTCGTTTATTAATGAGCGTTTCAGTTCTTTTAATCGCTCAATCTTAGACTCTATCTTGTTAATTATTGTGTCTATTTTACTGCACTTGTCATCGAGGTAGGCAACTATTTCATGCTGTTCTTCAATGGGAGGATAAATTGTCTGTATTGCCAGAAAATTAGGTGTATAAAGCCGCAATCTACTTTCAATAATACCTCGTGAATTTATTCTAAAGAGTCCCTTATAAACATCTGTACGGAATAGATAGTGGTAGTATGAAGAATCAAGTTCAACAATTGGCTTATATACTCCATACGCGGGGCTTACAATTCCATTATATGAAGTTCTGCCAAGACTACCTTTCCAAGCCAACATAATATTTGAAACAATGTCGTTTGTATAACATATTTTGTAACCATTCAAACTGTCTGAACGGCTTATGTTTTCTCCATCTACTATGTCGGCTCGCTTTGCAACTCCGTAATATTCTGAAACAGAAAGAAGGTCTTCTGTTCCTGTTTCTGATAACTCTACGCGTTCGGCAAAAAGACTTTTGATGCGACAAATTTGCCAATGTTGAGGTATATTTCCTAACATTAAAATACCAGATGGTTTCATCGCCACATTTGGATTAATTCCTCGGATTACAGTTTGATAGTTTGATTGATTAAGGAATGTTTCAAACGGCGATAACAATCAACCTTTCGTTCCAACAAACCAATCTCCTTCCCAATCTTTCCGCACTCCTTATCCAAATAAGCCGCTATCGCTTCCTGCTCTGCAACAGGTGGAAGAGATAACGACACTCTTCCTACTTGCAAAGCATTAGTCCTAGGCATTTTCACTCCAGCTACTTGATTCTTAATGTGGCTAATAAATGAAAAGGAAAGAAGGCAATAGAGGAGAAATTTGTTATTAACCAAATCATTAGGACGTAGAACAATAAATTCTGGTGAACAAATAGAGTCTTGTGTGAGAATATATCCCTTGGCAAGATACGGACGAAGTTTTCCAAACAGAACATCTCCTTTTTTGCAGATATTACTATTCCCATCTGACGTAGAATCAGATGGAATATAAGTACTATCCCAACTGACAATGTTGTCCAAGGCAATATATGGCAAGGAACAATCATTCGCCTTTTCGCTTATAAACTTGGCAACATCTTTAATGCGATAGGTTTGCCACTTATTCATAGTTCTATTTCCTTTTCAAGATTCGCCAGTTCCTTATCAATCCCCGCTATTTCCGCAAGGATAGCGTCTACCGATTCTACGGTTTCAGGCACATAAAACTCCTTGTTAAAATTCACTTCTACCCCTACCGTATTATCAAGAAGACGGTATGGCTTAGAAATATACCGATGCATAAATGCAAGAATGCCTTCGTCGTTCTGTGCAGAATCCGGATGATAAGGGATAATCTCAAAATCCTTGTATGTAGAATCGGCTATCTTTACCGTACAGGTCTTATCGCCTTTCCGTGTGCGACCGTATATCACAGTGATACTTCCCACACCCAGCACCTCGTGCACTCCTGTGGCAACGGAAGCGCGCATGATGACACCGTTCGTGTCATCCGCCCAATAAAAATGCTCCGGTGTGGAAACAATGGTAGAACCCGATATTTGGCGGAGGCGAACCATTTCCGCTTGTTTCTCCCATTCTTCTTTGTCATCAATAGGCCACATCCAGCGGCCGTAAGCGTAGACCGCCATAATGTCCGCATCCTTGATTTTGAAGGCTTCGCCTGCGCAACCAAGCGATTGGCTTGCATAACGCCCGTTCTGGTCAACCTCTGTGAGTTGGATTTGCTGCTTGTTGAAATAGAAATGCCATTTGTCGAAAACCTTGGCAATGTCGTTGTCTTCAAAGCGTACGAGGGCATCCACAATCCGTTTGCGGTGTTCCGGGTTCATCTCTTTCCGCTTGGAACCCTTGTTCTTCTTCAACGGCTGCCAGAGGCCGGAGGCGTTGATGAGAATCACTTTGTCCTTGCGACCGGCAGGCTTTTTCTTGTTCAATATCCAAAGATAAGTAACGATGCCTGTGTTAAAGAACTCATCGGAAGGCATCTGGACAATCGCTTCCACCCAGTCGTTGTCGAAGAGGTATTTGCGAATGTTGCTTTCGCCGCTACCGGCATCGCCGCTGAAAAGGGAGCTGCCATTGTTGACTTCCACGACAATGCCTTTATCTTTCCGTAAGTGGTTTACGTTGTGCTGAAGAAATAACAATTGGCCGTCGCTGACCGAAGGATAAAAGGCGAATTGCCCGGTCTGGTCTTGGCGTATCTCTTTTTCAAAGCCTTTCCAAGGGATGCCGTATGGAGGGTTTGCTACGACAACATCGAATTCGTATTCGTTGAACCGGCCTTCGGTCAAAGTGTTGCCGTATCTGATTTTCGAGTTTTCACGAAACAGGGATTCGATGCTTGCCAAGGCATATAAGGCATCGTTGAAGTCCTGCCCGAAAGTCTGGATGAACTTGTAGCCGGTATCGTTTTTAAGCCGGTCTGCCACGCCGAAAAGGAGGTTCGCCCCGCCGCAGGTCGGGTCGTACAAAGCTACAAACTCGTTTTTTGGGATGTCGATTTTAGCCGCCACAATCTCGGCAATCAGGGCTATGATGTCTTCCGGCGTATATTGCTCCCCGGCCGTTTCAGCGGAAATATCCGCCCATTTGCGTTTGATATGCTCTTCAAGCGTCGTTATTTCAGAGTTATTGTATGGAGAAAGGTCGATTTGCGCCCATTGGGTCACGTATTGCATGAGCACGCCTTTCTTGCGGAGTTCGGCTGCAATGCCGTCAAGATTCAGATATTTGCTGTCGTTTGTGCCTCGTTCTATGCCAAGCAATTCCTTCAGTTTGGCATCGAAGCCGGCAAGATAGTTGCGGAAGTCGTCTTCAAAGCTCTTGTCATTGTTGCAGATGGATGATAATGTTTTGCCGGCCCTGACAATATGCTCGTTGAACCCGCAATCCCGATCCCTGAATGCTTCCAGGAACGCTTCCGGATTGTCTTTCCGGTTCAGTCCTTCCGTTTTTTCCACGTAGGCCATCGCATTGCGCATCCGCCCTTCGAGCATCATCAAGGCGAAGAAAGGCATCATGTACTTGGGAAAATCGCTTTGTTTGATTCCCGTAGCGATGAGAAGGTCCGCGCAGGACCATATATCCGATTCGTAGGATAGAATGTCTTTCATTTTCAATCATTGTTGCCGCCATCGATAAGTTGGCGAAAATTGCATTCAAGGCTTCAGCGATTTTTGCAAGCAGCTCTCGTCCAGAAAGGCTTTTGAACCCTTGTTTTTAGCATTCGTATCGAGGGGGCTTTGGGCCGGAAGGCTTTGATTTGCTATGCAAATTTAACGATAGTATTTAGAAGCGCTGTGCGGGTTTGGAAAATTCCGGCAAGCGTTTTTCCTTTGCAAGGTTTTTGGGCTGGCGGGCCTGTTCCGGATATGCGCGAACGGTGGTTCGGTTCCGCCATGGCCTTCCGGGCCTGGCAGCGGCTTTTCGGGCTGGCAGCGGCTTTTTGCCGGAGCGGTTCCGGATTGGAAGCGGAAAAGCTTGAAAGCGGAAAAAGCAGGAAGAAATGACACAGGTGCCATCTTTGCCGATAGTGGAGAGTTTTTATTCCTTGCAAGGGGAGGGTTTCCATGCCGGGACGGCGGCCTATTTCTTGCGTTTGGCCGGCTGCCGCAATGCCTGTCCTTTTTGCGATACGCCCCAATCCTGGAAGGAAGAGGGCTTTGCCCGCGTGCCGGTGCCGGATTTGGTCTGGCAAGTGGCCGGAAGCGGAAGCCCCAATTGCGTGGTGACCGGCGGAGAACCCATGCTGCACGACCTGGGACCTTTGTGCCGGGCCTTGCGGGCGCAGGGCATTGCTTGCTGGCTTGAGACATCGGGCTCGGAACCGTTTTCGGGCCAGTGGGACTGGATCTGCCTTTCCCCGAAGAAAGGAATTCCGGTCTTCCCGGACTTTTATGCCGGAGCCGGGGAATTGAAAGTGGTCGTTTCGGGCGAGGAGGATTTTTCCTTTGCCGAAGCCGAAGCGGGGAAAGTGCGGCCCGGATGCCGCTTGTACCTGCAGCCGGAATGGGATTCGGCTTCTTCCGTCATGCCGGCAATCGAGGCTTATATCCTCTCTCATCCCCGATGGGGCCTTTCCTTGCAGCTTCATAAATTCATCGGCATGCGCTGAGGCGGCATGCGGGCGGCTGTTTCCTTCGAGCCGAGGCAGGGCGTGTTTCGTCCGGCAGTACCGGAAGGCGGCCGCAAGTTCCCGTTCGGCTTCCAAGAGCGGAAGCCCTACGTTTTTTTTACTTAATTTAGCCCCATGATAAGGGCTGTCTTCTGCAGGATTGTCGCTGCCGTCTGTTTGTTCCTTTTGCTGGCCGGCTCGGCCCAAGCCACCCACCAGAAAGCGGCGGAACTCATCGTTGAACACGTTTCCGGATATACCTACCGGGCCAAGCTCTATACTTACACGTTCACGCAAAGCCCGGTCGACAGGCCGGAAATGGAAATTTTCTGGGGCGATGGCTCTTCGAGCATCCTTGCCCGCAGCCGGGAAGAGCTTGTCGGGAACGATACCAAATTGAATTATTACGAAGGCGAGCATACCTATGCCGGGCCGGGGACTTACGTCCTGTACATGGAAGACCCGAACCGCAATTCCGGGGTTGTGAACGTTCCCAACAGCGTCATGGCATCCATGTTCATTTCCACGACTCTGGTCATCAGCCCTTGGTTGGGGGAGGGCAACAGCAGCCCGGTGACCACCCATAGCCCGGTGGCCGACAATGCCTGCCTGGGCCAGCGTTTCGTGCACAACCCGGCCGCTTACGATCCGGACGGGGATCTGCTCACCTACCGGCTCATTCCTTGCCGGACGGCCAACGGGGAGGATGTGGCCGGTTATACCTATCCGGCCGCGAGCGACACCTTTTACATGGAGACTTATGCCGGGAATCTGGTCTGGGATGCGCCGATGGCGCAGGGCGAATACAACGTGGCCATGCTTATCGAAGAATGGCGGAACGGCATGAAGATAGGCGATATGACCCGCGACATGCAGATTATCGTGCGTGTTTGCGACAATATCCCGCCTTTTATCGAAGCAGAGGATTATTTCTGCATCGAAGCGGGGCAGGAACTGTCTTTCCTTGTCACGGTCCTGGATCAGGACGGGGACAGGCTTTCCTTGGAAGCTTCCGGCGAATTGGCGCAAGGCGGTCATGGGGTAAGCTTGCAGCCGGTTTATGAAGGAATAGATTCGGCCGTGTATGCTTTCCGTTGGGTCACGCGCCTGGAAGATTCTCGGCAATTGCCTTATCAGATTCATTTCCGGGCGGAAGACGATGGGGACCCGCATTTGAGTTCGGCCAAGACGGTTTCGGTAAAGGTAATGGCTCCCGCCGTGCAGTTTTCCCGTGCAGAAGCCGAAGGGGAGGGTATCAGGCTGGCTTGGAACCGGACGCCCAGTCCCCATGCTGCGGCTTACGGCCTTTACCGGCGGGATTCCTCCGCGATGGAAACGGCCTACGATTCTTGCCAGACCGGTATCGGCGATAGCAGCTATTATCTCGTAGCCCGGCTGCCGCTCGATGATACGGCCTATCTCGACCTTGCCGTGGAAGAAGGCCGGAATTACTGCTACCGGGTGCTGGCCGAATTCGCGGACGGGTCGCAGAGCCGCCGCTCGGCCCCGGTTTGCGTGCACCCGCGCAACACTGCCCCTTTGATTACGCGGGTCAGCGTTCAAGCGACCGATGTCTACCACGGAACGATAGAGGTTTGCTGGGTCGGCCCGCAAGAGGCGGATAGCAGCCGCATCGGGGAGTGGGTTTATCATTTGTATTCGGGTTCTTCGCCCGATAGCCTTTCCTGGGTGGCCGATTTCCCGTTCGATACCGCTTTCTGCTACCTCGATACCGGTTTGAATACGGTCGGAATCCGGTATTTCTACCAGGTGAGCCTCGATACGTTCTCGAGCGCTCCGGTTTCATCGGTCTACCTTGCCGCAGCCGGTTTGCCCGGGCGCATCGACCTCCAGTGGACCTACGCCCATCCGTGGCTCGAACAAGGCTTCGAGGTGTACCGTTACGAGGATTCGGCCGGAACGTTCGTGCGGATTGCTTCGGTGCGGGAACCCCGTTACGTGGATCGGGATGTGGCACCGGATGCCGTTTGCCGGTATTACGTGGAGGCGATAGGCAATTACGATTGGGAACAGCTGCCGCGGGTTTTGCGTAACAGGTCGAACCAAGTCGAGGCTTCGGCCCGGCCCGTGGAGCCTTGCCGCCCGTATCTCTTCTTGCAGCAAGCATCCTGCAACCCGCTTTCCAATACCTTGGTTTGGGATTTCGACAGCCTTTACGACCCCTTTGCCCCGCTTTCGGGGCAGGGCGGGAGCCTGTCGGCGGAAGAAAGGGCCGAGTGCGGGCAGTCGGTTTCCTATTACGATGTTTACCGGAAAAATTCATCGGAAGATGATTTCGCTTGGATCGCTTCGGTAGAGGAAAGCCGTTACACGGATGCCGAGCCGGGCTCGTTGTTTTGCGCTTACCGGGTGGTGGGCGTGAGCGGGAACGGGTCGGAGAGCTTGCCGAGCAATGAATTGGCGGTAGACAACTGGCATTGCTTCACTTATGAGCTGCCCAACGTGTTCACGCCGAACGATGATGGGGTGAATGATGTCTGGCGGGCCGAAGATCCGCAATTCGTGGAGGGATTCCAGATCCGGGTCGTGAACCGTTGGGGGGTGGAGGTGTTCCGCTCTTCGGATCCCTTGTTTTCTTGGAACGGCACGATAGGAAATACGGGGAAGGCTTGCCCCGACGGCCCGTATTTTTATTTTGCTTGGTTCAAGGCCTATGTGGAGGGACGTACGCGGGAAAAGCGTCAGTCGGGTAGCGTGACGATATTGCGTTGATCCGGCGGCAATGCGTTGCAGGGAACTTGCCTTTAGGAAAGCTGGCCTCGGCGGGACCGTGGCCGAGACGCCTCGAACCGGGCCGGAAGGCCTCCGCCCGCTCGACGAAGGCGTACAGGGCCGCCTGGACGACCGAACAACTGAACAACCGGACAACCGGACAACCGAACAACCGGGCAATTGGACTACCGGGAAGCCAAGCCGACGGGAAGCCTTTTCCGGTTGCGCGCCTTAGAATCGGGCGTAGATGAAATCCGGGGAACCGATACGGTGCATCCCGACGAGGACGGCTGCAACCAAGACGGCAGCCACGAATTGCCAGCCGATAGGCAGTTTGCAGAACGCGCGGGCCAGATTTTCTTTTTTCCTTTCTTTCACGAAAAGCAGCAAGATTGCGGAAACCGCCATCAGGGCGAGCGGAAGCCCGTGCCGGGAGAAAACCGTGGCGAACCCTTCCTGGGAAGCAGGCAGGAACATTTGCTGGAAAACCTCGAAAGCTTTCGGCAGGGTAGGAGCTTGGAAGATAACCCAGCTGAAACTTACGATATGGAAGCAGACCGCCCAGCCCAAGGCCCGGGCGAACCGGTTCCGTTCCACCCACCGGTTCCAACCGGTGAGTTTCTCTGCCAGGAGCAGGATGCCGTGCAGCAGCCCCCATAGCAGGAATCCGATGCAGGCCCCGTGCCAAAGGCCGGCCAGCGCCATGGTGGCCAGCAGGGCGAATCCCATCCGCAATACCCCGTGCCGGTTTCCTCCCAAAGGAATGTAGAGGTAATCCCTGAACCAGGAAGAAAGGCTTATGTGCCAGCGACGCCAGAAATCGGTCAGGCTTGAAGCCTTGTAGGGCGAGCGGAAGTTCGGAGGAAGATGGAAATCGAACAAGGCCGCCACGCCCAAGGCGATGTCGGTGTAGCCTGAAAAATCGCAATAGATGCGGATCGAGAAGGCATACATGGCCATCCAGTTTTCAAAACCGCTGTATGCTTGCGGGTTTCCCAAGACCGGGTCGGTGAATTGGACGGCCAGGTAGTCGGCTACCACGATTTTTTTCACCAGGCCGACAAGGATCAGGCCCAAGGCGCGGGAAAATTCAGGGCTGCTGAGCATGTAATTCTTTTGCAGCTGCGGCATGAACTGCCCGGCTCGAACAATGGGCCCGGCAACTAATTGGGGGAAAAAGCTCAGGTAACAGCCGAAATCCCCGATATTGCGCGAAGCCGGCACGTGGCCGCGTTTCACATCGACCAGGTAGCTGAGGGCTTGGAAGGTGAAGAACGAAATCCCGATGGCCGGCAGGAAGCCTTGCAAGGCTGAAGTGAAAGTTGCCAGGCTGCTTTCCGGGGCTGGAGGGAAAGCCGCTTGCCCGGAAAGGGAGAAGTAGGCGAGGCCCGGGAATTGCGGGTCGGCCGCAATGTTCCAGAGTTCCAGGAAAAAATGATCGTATTTGAAAGTCCCTAACAGGAAAAGGTTGGCAAGCAAGCCGATGGCGAACCAGAAGTTCTTTTTCCCGTTCTGCCCTTGCTTCCGGCAGGTTTCGAGCCTTATCCCGATTCCGTAGTTGAAAAGGATGGAAAGCAGCAGGATGAAGACGAAGTACCCTCCTATCTTGTAATAGAAGAAAAGGCTGCAGACAAACAGGAAAGTGTTCCTTGCTTGGCGGTTCTTGTACAGCAGGCAGAACCCTCCGAGGGTCAGGCACAGGAAAATCCAGAACGAGAAGCTGGTAAAAAGGAAGTTCCTGCCCGGGACATACGAGAAGAAATCGATCAGAAACTCCATGGTCAATAGCTTTTGGAAATAGATTGAAGTTGCTTGGCCCGTTCCATCATCATTTTTTTCCTTTCGCGCAGAAGGAAGTCCCGGTAGGCATCGAGCAAGGCTTTGTAGAAGAGTTTCCCGGCCATTTCAGCCCCTTTCTCCGTGAGCAGGGCCGAAGAAGCCGAAGCCAAAGCCGGTTTGGCAGCAGCCCAGCGGCTCAAAGAGTTTTCTCCTCCCATGGCTTGGTAGAAATCCCAGTAGATGCAACCGGTCTGGAAGGCGACTTCCTTCCCGATTTCCCGGAGCATGCGGGCTTCGGATCGGGCATGGGAGGAAGCATCGGGAAGAGGGAGGTCGGGAATGCCGATCACGATGACCGGTATTCCGGGCATCTGGGCCCGGATGTAACTCAGGTCCTGCATCAGGAGCATGCGGTAATAGCCGTAATCAAGGCCTTTCATGGAAGAAGGGGGCTCGATGCCGGTCTGGTAAAGGATGAGGCCGACATTGAGGAGGTTGAACTGGTCGGTGAGGAATCGCCGGTTGTTGGGCGTGAAAACGCTTGCGGTCTTGCCAACCAAGGCGATGTTGTCGACGCTGATACCGATAGTGTCGTTGACGGCGGCTGCATAGAGGGCATGGTTCCGGGCAAGGGCCATGTCGAGCCTTATCCGGCCCGTGCCGGGCGGCAGGGGATAGGTGAGTCTTTTCTGGCTGTAGGCGGAGAGCGTTTGCGGGGAAGCGGCCATCGGGCGGCCATCGGCCTGGAGTTCCAAGTCGGAGGCTTGCAGGTCGGCATGGACAATCAGGTCCAAGAAAGCGGCCCGCTCCGGATTTTGGCCGGGAAGCGGGAAGAGGATCCGTCCTTTGCCCGTTTTCCCTGGCCGGAGCAAAGCATCGAGGGGCTGGGCGGTCAGGTAGGCCGTGTGCACGCCGAAGTTGCCTTTCCGGGTGTTTTCTCCGGATTCTACCTTGTGCCAAGGCCCGGAAATTTCCGGATGGAGGTCGTGCCGTGCTTGGAAAAGGGGCAGCAGGCCCGGGCCGCTGCCTCCGAAGTCTTCCTGGAAAAAGCGCCGGAGCGTGGACGTGATGCGGTCGTTTTCGATTTGCTTGTCCCCGTAATGGAGAATGCGGGTGAAGTGTTCCCGGTTCCCGGCCAGCGGCTCGTCCCAGAATCCGGGTTTCGAGTACCATTGGCGCAGCAGTTTTTCGAAAGCGGGGTTGCGCAAGCGCAGCAGCCGGGCGAAGAAGTCATCGAGCAGGGTTTTTCCGGTACGGGCGGAGTCGTATTCGAACGGAGTGAGCGGGATGCCCTGCAATCCGGCATCGGAAAATATGTCGGGATCGAGCCGGTAAAGCCGGCGGTAGAAATCCATTACGGAATCCTGTGCCCATCGGGCTTGCAGGGACTCGGTTTCCCGATCGGGACCGCGGCTCCATCCGGCCTCTTTCCCGGTGAACAAGCCGGGGCTTTCCTCGTTTTCCGCCTCCTTGGGAAAGGGCGGCAGGAAATTCCCGTATCCGGCCCATTCCAGGACGCCTCCCGCAATGAGGAAAAGGCCGAGAATCCCGGCTAAGAAAAGGAAACTTCGAATGGGCTTCATCGGATTTCAACTTGAAAGACGGCCGTGGTTCAATATTGTTTTATCGTGAGCACCTGCCCGGGATAGATGGTGCCTTTCCGGTTGAGCTTGTTGGTCTTGATGATCTCGCTTATCGACGAGCCGGGGTATCTCCGCGAAATGGAGTAGAGCGTTTCCCCCTTCCTTACGGTATGGTAGGAGGTCTGTTTCTTCTCGTTTTCGATTTGCGAAGGGCTTTTGCTCACCGGGGTCTCGCCGCGGGGCTTGGTAACGGTCAAGTGCCGCTGCCCGGTGGCGGAGGGCGTGTTCTCGGAAGGGAATCTCAACGAAGAGGTGTTCTTCAAAGGCCGGTTGTCGGTGTAGATGTAGAGGATTTGGTTCGGGTATATGGTCGTGGAACGCAGCCCGTTCCATTCTTTCAGCTCGGAAACGCTCACGTCGAAGCGGGCGGCGATTCCCGAAAGGGTCTGGCCTTTGCGTACCCGGTGCTGGATTCGGACAGGGGTCGGAGGGATGATATTGGCCGAATCGCTGAAAATGTCGTTTTCGTTCTCCATGAACTTGACAACGAAGTTGACCGGAAGCCGCAAGCTGTAGTAGTCGGTATTCCCGGGGATGACATCTTTCTTGTACTGGGGGTTGAGGTCGCGGATTACCTGGATGGGGATTTCCAGCTTCCTGGCTACCACGTTCAGGTTGAGGTCTTGTGCCACGAGCAAGGTGTCGGTCAGCGGCGGGATTTCGAGCGGGACTTGGAACCCGTGTTCCCGGTAAAAGTTCATGACATAGGTGGCTCCGATGAAAGCGGGCACGTAGCCCCGGGTCTCGCGGGGAAGGAAGGGGTATATTTGCCAGAAGTCCGTTTTCCCTTGCGCCCGGCGTATGGCCCGGTTCACGTTCCCGGGCCCGCAGTTGTAGGCGGCAATGGCCAGGATCCAGTCGCCGAAGTTGTCGTACAGGCTTTTCAGGTAGCGGGCCGCGGCATCGCTGGCTTTTTCGGGGTCGAAGCGTTCGTCTACGGTCTGGTCGATTTTCAGGTCGTACATCTTGGCCGTCTGGTACATGAATTGCCACGAGCCGGAAGCGCCTGCGCGGGAGACGGCGCGAGGATTGAGCGCCGATTCGATGATTGCCAGGTATTTCAGTTCCTCGGGCACGCCGTTGCGCTCCATGGCTTGCTCGAAAATGGGGAAATAGTACTGGGAAAGAGCCAGCATCACATCGACCTGCTGCCTTCGTTTGTTGACGTAGACATCGATGTAGTTCCGCACCTTCTGGTTGTAAGGGAGCTTGACCACGAGGCTTTCGTTGAGGTTTTCCAAGCGGGCGCGGTAAACCGAATCGGGTTCGTTGTAGTAGGGAATCTCGCCTTGCAGTACGGGTCTTTCCTGGATGCGGGCCGTGTCGGGCTGCTCCTTGCGGTAATTGCGGTCGAAAAAGCGCAGCTGGCGGGAAAGGAAAAATTCTTCGAGCAGTTGCTGGGAAAGGCTGTCTTCCCGGGTGACTTGCCGGACGGCCGGAACAGGATCCGGGACGTGCGCAAGGGTGTCGGGTCCGGGCGATGGCTGGGCGGAAACCGGCAGGGACGCTATCCAGAACGGTACGGACAAGAGGAAAGGAAGGACGTTGTCTTTTCTTGGCATGATCATGAAGTGAAGGGCGTTTCCTTGGACTTGCGAGGAGCGGATTCCGCGTCCGTCAGGGCTTCGGGCTTGCCTGAGGAGGCCGGCTTGCCTGAGGGGGTTGGAAAGATTGGCAAAAATAGTAAAAATCCAGTAACTTTGCTTTTTTGCACGGGTTCAACTTAGGCTTCATGATTCCGGTATATGGCGTTTCCCAGGTGCGGGAAGCGGATTCCCAGACAATACGAAACCAGCAGATAACTTCTTGGCAATTGATGGAGAGGGCCGCCAAGGCTTGCTTGCCGTTCTTGCTCCGGCACGAACGCCAAGCGGTGGAAGAAGGGTTGCCCCGGCCGGTATTCGAAGTTTTCTGTTCCAAAGGCAACAACGGGGGAGACGGGCTTGCTTTGGCTTGCCTTCTTGCCGAAGCGGGCGCCAAGGCAAGGGTATGGATGGTGGAACGGGAGGGGGCGTGGAGCCCGGATGCCGAGCGGAATTACCGGAGATGGGCCGGCATGGGCGGGGTTGTCCGCCCGATAGGGCCCGGCACGCGCGAGGAGTTGGACTCGTGCGAGGATTCGGGAAAGGGCTCTGGTTCGGCAGCGCGGCGGGGGATTGTTTCCCGGGTCTTGGTCGATGCCATGGTGGGCACAGGCTTGCGGGGGGGACTCGATGCGCCGTCGGCCCTGGCTGCGGGGATTTTCAATTCCACGGAAGGCGTGAAATACTCGATCGATATTCCTTCCGGCTTGCTGGCCGATTGCCCGACGCCGGCCGATGCCGTTACGGTACGCGGCAGTTTCTGCCTGACTTTCCAGTTTCCCAAGAAAGCTTTCCTGATGCCTGAAAATGCAGGAAGGCCTTATGACTTCGCAATCCTGGACATAGGGCTCGATCCGCAGTATGCGGCCGAGACGGAAGCCGGCGCTTATTTTCTGGAAGAAGCCGATGTGGCGGCCCTTCTGCCGCCAAGGGGGAAATTCTCGCACAAAGGCGATTTCGGCAAGACGCTCGTGGTGGCGGGTTCGGAAGGCATGTGCGGGGCCGCCATCCTTGCCTGCCGGGCCGCTATCCGTTCGGGAACCGGTTTGGCCCGGATTGTTTCCTGCGCCCGGAACCGGGAAATTTTGCAGGCTTGCGTTCCGGAGGCCGTATATTCCTCGCCGGAAACCATGCGGAGCCAAGACTGGCGCAATGCCGATGCCTTGGCTTTCGGCCCGGGGATCGGGACGGGGCCCGAAAGCCGGAAGCTGCTGAAGGAAGTGCTCCAGCAGGCCGCATGCCCCATGGTGGTGGATGCGGACGGGCTCAACCTGCTATCGGCCGACAAGACTTTGCTCGAATATTTGCCTTTCGGTCGAACCGTGTTCACGCCTCATCTTGGTGAATTCGAGCGGCTGGCAGGTCCTTGCGCCGACAGCGCCGAACGATGGGAAAAGCAGCAGGCGTTCTCGAACCGTTACGGGGCCGTGGTCGTGCTCAAAGGGGCCCACACTTCCATCTCCTTGCCCGGGGCGGGCAAGCTTCCCCTCCTGTTCAACTCCACGGGAAATCCGGGAATGGCCGCCGGCGGAAGCGGGGACGTGCTTTCGGGCGTGATACTGGCCCTTCTCGGGCAAGGGCTTACGCCTTATCAGGCCGCTTATGCGGGTGTTTACCTGCACGGCCTGGCTGCCGACCTTGCGGTGGAAGACTTGGGCGAATACGGCTTGTCCGCCAGCGACATTGCCGATTACCTTCCCCGGGCTTTCCTGCAAGTGCAAGGGAAAAACCGGCCGTATCGGGCCGGAAGGTCCGGCGCTACCTGCGAGTCGCGTTTTGGGCGGACGGGCTGCGCCGGCTGCAATTCCCCGTCCGGGCCGGCGTTTCCTGAGAATCCGCTTTGACCGGCATCCCGGCAGCCGATCAGCCGAGGAAATGCGGGAAGCGGGATTTTCCGTTTTTGTGAAAAAAGAAGACTGTTTATGCGTTTGATGAAAGTACGAATCGCTTTGTGCGTGCTGGCAAGCATGGCGGCTTGCCTCTTTGCCGAAGGACAAGAACGTCCGGGCGGGAAAAAACAGGAGAAGGAGTTGCCCCGCAACCACCCTGCCCTGGTTGAAAACAAGATGGGGACGCTTTTGCAGCTGATACGGTACGCCTATGTGGAAGACATAGACCTTGCGCCCATCGTGGAAAAAGGGGTGGTGGAAATCCTGGAGCAGCTCGACCCGCATTCGGCTTTTATTCCGGCGAAAGACCTGCAAAGGGCCAACGAGCCCTTGGAAGGGAACTTCGACGGGATCGGGGTCTCGTTCCAAATCCATTCCGACAGCGTGGTAGTCATCGAGGCCATTCCGGGCGGCCCGGCCGAGAAAGTGGGCGTGCTTGCCGGGGATCGCATCGTGCGCATCGACACGATGGACGCTACGGGTGAAAATGCCAACAATACATTTGTTTTCAAGCATCTCCGGGGCAAAAAAGGCACGAAGGTCCGGGTGGGGATCCACCGTCAAGGTTACCCGCAGGAAATGGTTTTCGAGATTGTCCGCGACAAGATACCCATTACCAGCGTCAGCACGTATTTCATGGTTGGCAAGCAAGACGGTTACATCCAGCTTAACCGCTTTTCCCGGACAAGCGCCGACGAGGTGCGGGCGGCTTTGTCGGATCTGAAAGGAAGAGGCATGAAGAACCTTATCCTCGATTTGCGGGGGAACACGGGCGGGTATCTCGACATTGCCGTGCTTCTGGCCGGGGAATTCTTGCCCAAAGACCATTTGGTGGTTTACATGCAAGGGAAAGCCCAGCCCCGCCAGGATTTCTTTTCCAAGGCCGGGGGCGAGTTCGCCAAGGGCCGCATGGTCGTCATGATCGACGAGGGGTCGGCTTCGGCCAGCGAAATCCTTTCCGGGGCTTTGCAGGATTGGGACCGGGCCGTGGTGGTAGGCCGGCGTTCTTTCGGGAAAGGCTTGGTGCAACGTCCGTTCGATTTGCCCGACAAGTCGAACGTGCGCCTTACCATAGCCCGCTATTACACGCCTTCCGGCCGATGCATCCAGAAACCGTACAAAGACGGGCTCGACCAGTATTACCGCGACATCATGGAGCGCTACCGCCACGGGGAGATGGTGCATCCGGATTCGATCAAGCTCCCGGACTCGCTGCGCTACCAGACGGTCGGCGGCAGGATCGTTTACGGAGGGGGCGGGATCATGCCCGATATTTTCGTCCCGGTGGATACCCAGCGGGCCAGCGACTACTATATAGCATTGCGTAGCAAGAACATTCTGGGCAAGTACGTCTTGCGGGTGCTCGACCGCCAGCGTTCCGCGTTGATGGAGAAATACCCGGATTTCAAGGATTTTTACGAAGGTTTCGTTATGGACGATGCTTTGATGGCCGATTTTTACGGTTTTGCGGAAGAAAACGGGGTCCGCCATGTGAACTTCCAGCAATCGCAGGCCGACCGCATGCTCGGGGACTTGCTTGCCGCCATGAAAGCCGATACCGCCCTTGCCGGTTCCTCCACCTACCAGGCCTACATGGAAAAGGTCTTGTGGGACAAGGAAAAGATGCAGGAATACCTGATCGGGAAAGCCGTGGCCGAGGATTCCGCCCAGGCCCGCTATGCCCGGGTTTCCGATCGCTATCTCCGGACACAGCTGAAAGCCCTGCTGGCCAGCAACCTTTACGGGCCGGAATACTATTACCAGGTTAGCAAAGACGTGGACGAGGCTTTCGCAAGGGCCTTGCAGGTGTTAGGCAATAAGGAGCTGTTCGATGAACTGGGAATCCAGGACCGGTAGCGGGGAGGAGGCCTGCGGCAGGGAACGCGGGGGCGGATCCGCCGGGGAAGGCCGGAAAGCCGGGAGGAACGGCGGGCCTGCTTGGGACGTGCCCGTTTGGCAGTCGCGAACGGCTTTGGCTTTGGGCGAGGAAGCGGTGGAACGGCTTGCGCGGGCTTCGGTATTGGTGGTGGGCTTGGGAGGCGTAGGGGCTTACGCGGCCGAGATGATAGCCCGTTGCGGGGTGGGGAGGATGGTCATTGCCGATGGCGACCGCGTTAGCGAAAGCAATCTCAACCGCCAGCTGCCCGCCTTGCATTCTTCCATCGGGAGGCTGAAGGCCGAAGTCATGGCCGAGCGCCTGCTCGACATCAACCCGGCTTTGCGCCTCGAAACGGTTTGCCGCTACCTCAAGGACCAGCCCATGATCGACTTGCTTGAGCGGGAGCCTTACCATTACGTGGTAGACGCCATCGACACGCTTTCCCCGAAAATATACCTCCTTTACCATTGCCGCAAACGGAATATCCCGGTGGTGAGCGCGATGGGGACGGGTGGAAAGTCCGACCCCGCCCGCCTTGCCGTTTGCGACATATCCCAGACCTACAATTGCCCTTTGGCCGATGTGCTTCGGAAGCGGTTGCACAAGTTAGGGGTTTACCACGGCATTCAAAGCGTTTTTTCTCCCGAACCGGTCAAGGCCGGCTCGGTACGGGAAACGAGCGGGGAGCCCAACAAGAAATCCATGATAGGAACGGTGCCTTACATGCCGGTCATGGCCGGATGCCTGTGCGCTTCGGTGGTAGTCCGGGAACTGTGCGGGGAAAAAGTGGTTTCGGATTTGCCGGTTCCCGCTTCGGTGCGCAGGCGGATCGAGGCCGGGAACTGATTCCCTTGCGGAGGGACGGCTTTTCGGGAATCCTGCAGGCGCAAAAAAGGGAGACGGGAAAGGCCGGGCCGGGCAAAATAACTTTCCGGTTTTTGCCAAGCCAATCAAAAAAAGATGTAATTTTGTGCCTGTTTTTGGCGCGGGCCAAGGGCTTCTTCCCTTCTTTTCCGGAAAGGAGCGGTCGCACGCGAAGCCGGGGAATGGCAGGCGGGGGGGCATGTGCGTGTTCCCGCAGCATCTCCGGTGATACAAGCGGTACAAAATCAATAAATCATAAAATCTAAAAACTTTTGCCATGGACGTAAAAAAAATCTTGGCTGATCTGAAGGAAAAACATCCTGACGAACCTTTGTTCCTCCAAGCTGTAGAGGAAGTGTTGTACTCCATCAAGGATTACGTGGAAGCGCATCCCAAGTACGAGCAACACAAGATCATCGAACGCATGGTTGAACCCGACCGTATCTTCACCTTCCGGGTGGAATGGGTTGACGACAAAGGCGAAATCCAAGTCAACACCGGTTACCGTGTGCAGTTCAACAACGCTATCGGACCTTACAAGGGCGGTCTGCGTTTCCACCCTTCCGTACGTTTGGACACCCTCAAGTTCCTGGGTTTCGAACAGACGTTCAAAAACAGCTTGACCACGTTGCCCATGGGCGGCGGCAAGGGCGGTTCCGACTTCAACGCCAAAGGCCGTTCGGACAACGAAATCATGCGTTTCTGCCAGGCTTTCATGATGGAACTCCAGAAGTACATCGGCCCTGAAACCGACGTTCCCGCTGGCGACATAGGTGTTGGCGGCCGCGAAATCGGCTACATGTACGGCATGTACAAGAAGCTGCGTCGTGAAAACACCGGCGTTCTGACCGGAAAGGGTGCCGGCTGGGGCGGCTCCATCCTGCGTCCGGAAGCTACCGGTTTCGGTGCCGTTTACTTCGTGGAACACATGCTGAAGGCTCACAACATGGACATCAAGGGCAAGACCGTGGCCATCTCCGGTTTCGGCAATGTGGCTTGGGGCGCTGTTACCAAAGCTACCCAGCTGGGTGCCAAGGTCGTGACCATTTCCGGTCCTGACGGTTATGTTTATGATCCGGAAGGCTTCAACGAAGAAAAGATCAACTACATGCTGGAGCTTCGTGCCAGCAACAACGACGTTGTGGCTCCTTTCGCCGACAAGTTCAAGAGCGCTACTTTCTTCGCCGGCAAGAAGCCTTGGGAACAGAAGGTGGATATCGCCATGCCTTGCGCTACCCAGAACGAACTCCGTCTGGAAGATGCAAAGCAGCTGATCGCCAACAAGGTTACCTTGGTTGCCGAAGTTTCGAACATGGGCTGCCACGCCGACGCTGTGAACGAATTCATCAACACCAAGACCATCTTTGCTCCTGGCAAGGCGGTCAACGCCGGCGGTGTTGCCGTTTCCGGTCTTGAAATGAGCCAGAATGCCGAAAAACTGCACTGGACAGGTGAAGAAGTTGACCAGAAGCTGCACCAGATCATGTCGAGCATCCACGAAAACTGCATCAAGTACGGCAAGGAAGGCGACTACGTGAACTACGTGAAGGGCGCCAACATCGCCGGCTTCATCAAGGTTGCCGATTCCATGATCGAACAAGGCGTTTGCTAGTTCTTGGAATTTCCTTTACGGAAGTTTTTCGCAAGAAGGGCGGTTCGGAACGAGCCGCCCTTCCTTTTTTTTCCGGGGGCTTTGACGTGGAATTTTTTTGAAATTGCCCCTTTGGAAAGGACCTTTCGCGCCGGAGGAAGGGCGAGGGTCTTTAAAAATGCTTACCTTTGCAAAATCGTTCGGTTTGTTTCAAAATTGTTTCTTGTCATGAAGGCGTTTTGCGGAGGGCTATCTGCATGTTTGGTTTTTCTGCTTGCGGTCTCGTGTTTCCGCGCGGAAGATTTCGATACGGACAGGATGTCGGACATCAAGATGGATTACGACATAGCCTTGCCGTTGGCCGATACCCGTCTGGACATGGAAAACCTCATGGATTTGGCAGGCGGGGTGTATGTGCCCGACGAGGAAGGATTGCTCCATATCGTTTATGCCATGGAACCCGTGGGTTTCTCTTTTCTGGGCGATGTTGATTTTCCGGGAACCCTTTCTTTTTCGGCTTCGGGGAACCACGTTCCTTATTTCCGGATAGACACGGTCCTGGCCTTTTCCCGGCACGACACGCTTCCCGTGGGCGTGGCGGGGATTTCGGAAGGGGCCGAGATCGAAAGCCTGCACCTGGAATCGGTCGACCTGCAGATGGATTTCAGCCACACGTTCGCCGACCCCATGCGCATGCATTATGTCTTCCCGAACCTGACGGATTTCGCCGGCGTTCCGGTCTCGGTGGAGCGGACGGTGGGCCAGGGGGTTTCCGAACCGGTGCGCATGGCGCTTTCCGATGTCGTGCTGCATCCGGTTGCGGGTCGGATCTGTTTGCTGGTGGAGGGGGATTTTTCGGTGGAGGTCGCACCGGATCCCGCCGACACCTTGGTGCATTACGGGAATTATTCCATGGCGGGCAGCATGGAGAATCTGGTTTTTGCCCGTTTCGACGGGTTCGTCCCCACGATTCCTTACCGGATGACGGGGGAACTGCCTGTCCGGGGCTTGGGCTTGGAACGCATGAAGGCCATCGATTTCCGGGAAGCCACGGTCACGGCCGATATGAAAGTGGAAGGCCTGAGCGCTCCCTTGCGTATCGAAACTTCCCGGGTAGACGTGCTGCATGCGGAGGGAACGGCGGAGGTGGCCCTGTTCCCGGAAAATTACGATGTGGCTTATCCGGCTTTCGATGCCGAGCCTTTGGTGAAAGAAAGCTCCGTGGAGACCGACATGACCGCGATTACCGCCGAAAGGCCGCATGCGATCCGCTATGAAATAGCAGGCAGCGTGAACCCAGAGGCCGACAGGGCGCTTGTCCAGGCCATGGAAAAGGATGCGGGCATGTACGTCGGGCTCACTTGCGACTTGCCGGTCTGGTTTTCGGCCGATAATTACGCTTTGACCGATACCTTGGAAATTGCCGGGAACGAAATAGGGGAAGATACCCGTATCAATTATTTTCTGCTGAAGTCTATCGTACAGAATGCGTTTCCTTTGGATCTGGTCCTTGACGTCCGCTTCCTGGATCTGAACCGCAAGCCGTTGCTGACTTTGTTCGAAGGCCGGAAAGTGGAGGCTGCGGCCGTGGGCGCGGACGAGCATGTTTCGGAACCGGTGGTGGAAAGGTTCGAAGACGAGCTTTCGGGCGAGGAGGTGGGGCTTGTCAAGCAGGCTGCGTATGTGGAAATCACGGCCCGGATTTCGAGCTTGGAAAAGAAAGACGTGAAGATATTCGCTTCTTCGGAAACCGAAAGCTTCCTGAATGTCAAAATGGGCTTCCGCACCAAAATCACCCAGACAATAGAATTTTAACGCGGAAGGATTCCGGCGCTCCTGCCGGCGTGCGGGGCAAGCCGTCCGGATGACGGAATTTTAACAAAGCAAGGTTCTTGGCCATGAAAACCAGAAGTTCGCGCCTTATTGTTCTTTCTCTACTGCCATTGCTTCTTTTTCCATTGGCGGCAAAGGGGCAGTCCGGTTCCAGCTTCTATTTCATGGATATCGTCCCGCAGCGGAATGCCTACAACCCGGCTTTCATTTCCCCTTACCGGTTTTCGATGGGGATTCCCGCGCTTTCGGGTTTGCATGTGCAGGTGGACAACAACTTCCTTTCCTGGAACAGTCTGATTGTGCGGGGCGAAGACGACAGCTTGCGGGTAGATGCGCCCCGTTTGCTGGGCAAGACGGGGAAGAAAGCCCGCCTTATGGCTTCGACCGATGTCGAGGCCTTGCGTTTTTCCTGGAGGAGGGGTCGGAACAATTATTCGGCAGGGCTTTCGTTGCATGCCGACATGCAGCTGGTCATCGGCAAGGAATCCTTGTCTTTCATCTTGCAAGGCCCGGGGAGCCATGTAGGGGAAAACCTTTTGCAGGGGAACAGCCTCGATTTGAACAGCTATGCCGCCCTGTATTTCGGCTATGCCCGCGAGCTTTCGCGGAACTTGGTCGTGGGCGGGCGCTTCAAGCTGCTTCAGGGTCTGTGGAATTTCCATTCCCGCGATGTGGATATCCGTTTCGACATCCGTAACTCCGACATGGCCGATCCGGACTTGGTGCCCTACCAGTACGCTTTTTCCGTTCAGGGCCAGGCCTTGACCAATTTGCCGATCCAGGAGGACTACAGTCTCGGGGCTTTGAATTTCTACCCGTTCCGGAACCTGGGGGCGGCCTTGGATCTGGGCATGAGCTACGATTTCGGGAACTGGAATGTTTCGGCTTCGGCAAACGATCTGGGCTTTATTGTCTGGAACGACCCGGAAGCGGGCATGTGGCAGTCCCAATTGGAAACCGACCATTACGATTTCCAGGGAATGGATCTTTCGGAAATCGGGGAGGGTTTCCGGATTGAGAAATATATCGAGGAGACTTTTTCCAACATGCTCGACACGTTAGGCTTCGCGAAGCTTCCCGATACGGTTTCTTCCCGCTACGCCCGCGCTTTGCCGGCTTCCTTCAACCTCTCCCTGTCGTATACCCTCCGGGATGTCCATTGCTTCGGGGCGGTGTTCCGGGGCTTGGTTTACAACCGGTATTTTTCTCCCGAGCTCATTGTTTCTTATACTTGCAAGCCCTCCCGCAACTTCGCCTTCTGCGTGAGCAACACCTTCACATCGGGGAATATGCTTAACTTCGGGGCCGCGTTCGTGGTGAACGCAGGTCCTTTGCAGCTTCATTTGGGCGTGGATCGGCTCAATTCGTTCAACGTGGCCCGGATGCGGACGGTCAATGTCAATTTCGGGTTGAATCTGGTTTTTGGAAAAGCCTACTATGATTGGTTTACCGGCCGCTGAGAAAGGGGAAAGCGCCTCTTTGCTCGCTTGTTTCTTCCCATCGCTCACTTCGAGGCAGAAAGCCCGTTTCGAGGCTTTGCAGGCTTTGTACGAGGAATGGAATGCGAAAATCAACGTGGTTTCGCGCAAGGACATCGGGCATTTGTACGCCCATCATGTCCTGCATAGCCTTGCCATCGCCAAAGTACTGGCTTTCCTGCCGGGAAGCCGTATCCTCGATGCCGGGACGGGGGGCGGATTCCCGGGCATTCCGTTGGCGATCCTGTTCGAGGAAGCCGAATTTCACTTGGTGGATTCGGTCGGGAAGAAAGCAAAAGTGGCGGAAGCCGTGGCCGATGCGTTGGAATTGGAGAACGTGGTCGTGCGGCAAGCCCGGGTGGAGGCCTTGGACTCTCGTTACGATTTCGTGGTGAGCCGGGCCGTGGCGCCCTTGCCGGAACTTTACGGCTGGGTCGGCAGGCAGGTCTCTTCCAAGCATCGCCATGCCCTCCCGAACGGGATCCTTTGCCTCAAAGGCGGGGACTTGCGCGCGGAAGAAGCTCCTTTCGGGAAAAGGGTGGTCGAATACGCCATTCCTTCCTTGCTGGATTTTTCGCCGGAAGCTATCGGGAAAGCATGGAAAGAAGCGCCGCGGCCGGAACGGGAGGCGTTGTCCCGTTCGCTTTCGGAATATTACGAATCCAAAAAAGTAGTTTATGTCGCTTTCTGATTTGCTGCAGATAGACCGGGATCTGACCTTGGCCGTGAACGGGTGGCATGCGCCTTGGGCCGATACGTTCATGCAGGCGGTGAGCGGTACATGGATCTGGGTGCCGTTGTACCTGTTGCTGATAGGCCTGATGGCCTATGTTTACCGGAAGCGTGTGTGGCTGCTGGTTTTAGGGGTGGTTGTGCTGGTGGGCATAGCCGATTGGACGAGCGTGCACTTCTTCAAAGACGTGTTCCTGCGTCTCAGGCCCAGTCATGAGCCGGCATTGGAAGGATTGATACGGGTCCCGTTCAGCAAGGGCGGCCTCTACGGATTCATTTCCTCGCACGCGGTGAATTGCTTTGCCATAGCCGCTTATGCCACGTTCGCTTTGCGCGGGCGTTTCCGGGTTATCCGTTTCGGGATTCTGTTTTTCTGGGCCGCTTTGATTGCCTACAGCCGTGTTTATCTGGGGCGGCATTACGTGGGCGATGTGGTTTGCGGCGCCCTCTGGGGGATATTGCTGGCGTGGTTGATCTGGCGGCTTACCCGTTTAGCGCTTGCCAAAGCAGATCCTTCAACGGGTCTATTCCGATCCCGGAAACCGAAGAAATGAACACGTACGGCAGATCGGGAGGGATTTCCCGGGCCACGGCCTTGCGGGCTTTTTCCAATTGCTTCTTGTCGAGGAGGTCCGACTTGGTCACGGCCAGGATGCGTTGCTTGTCGAGCAGTTCGGGATTGTACCGGCGCAGTTCCTCGAGCAGCACGGCGTATTGCTGCCCGGGGCTTTTTTCGGTTTCTTCGAGGCTTGCCATGAACAACAGCACCGCGTTGCGCTCGATGTGGCGCAAGAAGCGCAGTCCGAGGCCTTTCCCTTCCGAGGCGCCTTCGATGATGCCGGGAATGTCGGCCATGACGAACGATTTCCCGTCGCGGTAGCTCACCATGCCTAAATTGGGTACCAGCGTGGTGAACGGGTAGTTGGCGATTTCGGGCTTGGCGGCCGAGACCACCGAAAGCAAGGTGGATTTGCCCGCGTTGGGGAACCCCACCAGGCCGACATCGGCCAGGATTTTAAGTTCCAGGATTTTCCAGGCTTCGCAGCCTTCTTCTCCGGGTTGCGCGTATTTGGGGGCTTGGTTGGTGGCCGACTTGAAAAAGTCGTTCCCTTTTCCGCCGCGCCCGCCTTGCATCAGGACGATTTCCTGCCCGTCGCGGGTGATTTCGGCCTCGACTTCCCCGCTTTCCGCATCGCGCACGATGGTGCCTACCGGGACTTGGATATAGACATCTTTCCCGTTGGCTCCGGTTCTCCGGTTCTCGCCCCCGTTCTCCCCGTCTTCGGCAAAGACATGCTTGGTGTATTTGAGGTGCAGCAAGGTCCAGAGCTGGGCATTGCCCTTGAGCACGATATGGCCGCCGCGGCCGCCGTCCCCGCCGTCCGGGCCTCCCTTTGGGGTCTTTTTGCTCCGGTAAAAATGGAGGGAGCCGGCTCCCCCTTTCCCGGATCGGCATAGGATTTTCACGTAGTCGACGAAATTGGAACTGGCCATGGCAGGTCTTTTTTATGGATGGCGGGCATCCGGTGAGGGAACGGTATTCCGCTGTGTCAGAAAAAGAATGCGCAAAGGTAAAAAAGATTTTGTTGATTAAAATAAATTCCCTATCTTTGCAGCCTTTTCAGAAAGGAAGGCGCGATAGCTCAGTTGGTAGAGCAACGGACTGAAAATCCGTGTGTCACTGGTTCGATTCCAGTTCGTGCCACAGCGCGGGGTTTCCGCGGGAAAGAAAGAGGATACGTTTCAGGAAGAGGCGGGAAAAGGCTTCCGGCGCTTCGGGAAAAGTCTCCTCTTTTTTATTTTGGCATGTTTTGTTTCGAGCGGCGGCCGTTTTATCCCTGACGGCCGCCGTTTTGCTTTTCAACCGGGGAACTTTTCGACCGGGCCCGGATTGCTTGGGTTTGCCTTTCCTTGCCTTGCCCTGCGCGCGGGCTTCCTTTTTTGTTTTGGCAAAGCGGGAACGAGGGTGTTGCCGGGCCGGTTTTTTTTCTTAAATTCGTGCGCTTCTTTTCCGGGGTGTCTTGGACTCCGGGGTTTCTTGGACCGGGCTTGTTTCGCAAGGAAGGCGCGTTTCGCAAAAGAAGGCAGGAAGATGCGGATGGCGGCGTTGCGGCCGGTTTTTCGGAAGCCGGGCAGGCTTGCGGGGAAAACGCCCGGAAGGCAGGAGGAAGGATGGTGGAGACAAGCAGGGAATGGGGGAGGAGAAAAAAAGGGAGAAGGAGCGAGAAAGGAAGAGGAAGGAAAAAGAAGGAGAGAAAGAGAAGAAGGAAATAGCGGAAAGACCGAAACCGAAAACAGAACCGAAAACGAAATACTTGCATTTAATAGATTTAAAATTACACTCTATGAAAAAGACCCTTTTCATGGCGGTTTTCGCCGCCTTGGTTTCGCTTCCGATGCTGGCTTGGGGGCAGAAGACCATTTACTTCAACGACGACTTCGCCAGCGGCTTGACCTCGACCAATTGGAACATCCCGGCTTCGTCCGAGATAGCCTCGGCCGGCGGCCCTGCCTATGTGGTGCAATTCAGCCAGCCCTCCATGGTGGCGGTAGGCTGGTGCTACGACCCGGGTGCCGACTTCATCGGCGACCAGTACGGCCGGCCGGTGGCCACTACGCCCTTGGAAGGAACGTATATCCTGGTTACCCATGCCCATACGTTGGATAGCGGCGTGGACAACATGGTGACTTTCGATTACATCGCTTATGCCGCCGCTGCCGGCGCCAACCGCAATTTCGGCCTTATGGTGCGCGAGACAGGCGGGGAATGGGACACGATTTACCGTCTTTGCGGGGAAGGCGAAGCCATGCCGGCCGAAGGGGAAGGTTCGCCCGCGGTGAAACTGCCCGACACCTATGGGGGAAAGACCGTGGAACTGGCTTTCTTCTTTACCGTTTCCAACCAGCCGGAGGGAAGCTGGTACGCTTTCTTCATCGGCAACGTGATGTTCGCTTCCTATTATACCGAACCCACGGTGGTTCCTTCTATTGCGGTGGGCAGGTTCGAATACGAGAATTTCGGCAAGAAGGTGCGCTTGAACTTGCGTAACGGCGGTTCGACAACCATTACGGAAGGCTCCTTCTCCTATTCGCTCAACGGGGGCGAGGCGGTGGATGCCGGCAACTTGGTGCGCTCGTCTTTGGCAATGGGTGCTTCGCTGACCGCCGATATCGCCTTGAACGGCGATTTGACGGAAGGGATGAATGTCCTGACGGTATGGCCTACCTCTTTGAACGAGGCGCCGGTGGCCGATCCCGACACGATGTACTGGCACTTCAGCACCGATACCGCTGCGGCTTCGGCCTATGTTCCGGTAATGGAAGTGTTCTCGGCTTCCTGGTGCGGGCCTTGCAACACGATGAACCATTATTTGAACGATGCGTTGAAGACCCTTTACCTTGAAGGGAAAATCAGCCCGGTGAAGTTCCAGCAGAGCGGCGACCGCTACGCGATTGCGATCGGCAATGACCGTTACATGTATTATTACGATATGACCCAGGGTTATGTCCCGGCGCCTATCTACAACGCCGAGACCAATATTACCGATTGGACCAACCAGTACGTGGGCATGATGACCCGCTTGAAGGTCGAGGCCGCGGAGGCGCATGCCAGAAAGGCCATGGCCGGCATGGAGCTGGTCAATGTGGTAGTGGACAGCGCGGCCCGGGAAATCAGCTTCGAGGTCCATGTCACGCCTTTGGCCGACATGCGCCTGAACCTGGTTCCGGTGGTGACCGAAGGAACGGTTTCCAAGTACAAGGGCACCAACGGTGAAAAGGCTTTCCACTGGGTGGCTTTGGCCGCTCCGGCCGGTTCCTACGGCGAGGAAGTGCAGCTCACGGCCGGGGAAACGAGCGTGTTCAGCTACAAGGTCGACATGACGTCCACCTTGGTGGAAGAATATGCCGACTTGGAAGTGATGTGCTTCCTGCAGGATGTGGCAACGCGGGAAATCTACAATTCCTGCACGTTCGATGTGCGCGAAGACGAGATTGTCTTGAACGTCTCCACGGAAAAGGACGAACTGGCCGATGTGCGCCTCTACCCGAATCCGGCTCGCGGCTATTTCCATGTCAGCGGGCTTGAAAACGCGCAGATCGAGATTTTCGACCTGATGGGCCGCAAGGTCTACGGGCAGGAAAAAGCCGGTGGCGATGTTACCATTTCCACCGATGGTTTCGAGGCCGGCGCGTACGTGGTGCGCATTTCCCAGGACGGCAAGGTGTCCGTGCGCAAGATCACGGTAGTGAAATAGGTCCTGCCGGGCTTGGTCCCGGAGATGGCTTCCGCTTTGCGGGAGGATGAAGGAAGGCGGCTCGGGTGTACCCCGGCCGCCTTCCTTTTTTTTCGCCGATTCTCCTCGGTTTTTTTCGGGTTCCGGCGATTTGCGGCGGCTAACCCAAGCGGGATTCTTCCTATATTTGTAATTCGAGCGGTTCGGAAGCCGAACGGCCTGCATGCCGGCCTGGCCGGAGGAAGATGCGGGGCGGGTTCGGCACGCAGTCCCGGTTTTGCAGGAAGGGGCTGCGGACGACGGGTTCGGAAAAGCAAAAAAAACAGACGTATGCTTAGCGCGAAGAAAATTCAAGACATGTACCGCCTTTTGGAAAAAGAGGTGGTTCCCGCATTGGGATGTACCGAGCCTATCGCGGTTGCATTGGCGGTGGCGAGGGCTGCGGAAGAATTGCGGAAAGCGGCCGGCAAGAAAGACCTCGTGCCGGAGAAGGTTCTTGTCAAGACCAGCCTGAACATTTACAAGAACGGCATGGGGGTGGGCATTCCCGGGACCCCGCTCACGGGCTTGTATATCGGGTCGGCTTTGGGCGCTATCGTCGGGGATTCTTCCAAGGAACTGGAAGTGTTGTCGGGCGTAAAGCCATCCCATGTCGGGAAAGCGCAGGAATACGTTGCCGAAAAGCGGGTAGAGATCGAAATCGTGAAGGATTGCAACAAGGTTTACGCCGATGCGGTTTGTGTGGCAGGGGAGCATTCGACCCGGGCCGTGATTGAGGAAGAACACCAGAATTTCGTGCTGGTGGAGTCGGACGGCAAGGCGGTGTTCAGGAAAAAGGCATCGGCAAAGGGCGCCAAGGACGAGGAGGACATGTACCATATCACCATGGACGAGATTTACGAGTTTGCCACCAAGCAGCCGTTTTCCAAGATCAAGTTCATATTGGACAAGGCCCGGCTCAACCGGGAACTGGCCTCTTACGGGATCGCGCACAAGAGCGGCATGGGCATCGGGGCTACGTTGCTGGAATGGATGAAGGCGCACAAGGCCATGAACGAATACACCGATTATGCCATGGCGGTTACCGCGGCGGCTTCCGATGCCCGCATGTCGGGCGCCATGCTGCCGGCCATGAGCAATTCGGGAAGCGGGAACCAGGGAATCACGGCCATGACTCCCGTGCTGGCGGTGGCCGAGAAGCTGAAGGCTTCGGAAGAGATGCTGGCCCGGGCTTTGATGATCAGCAACCTGACCGCCATCCATATCAAGCACGGCTTCGGGCGTCTTTCGGCCGCATGCGGGGTCGTGGTGGCTTCCACGGGTGCCGCCTGCGGGGTTTGCTATCTCTTGGGCGGGAGCAAGGAGCAGATAAAGTTCGCCATCCAGAACATGGCCGGGAACCTGACCGGGATGGTGTGCGACGGGGCGAAGCTGGGCTGCGCCTTGAAGGTGGCTTCCGGCACGAGCGCGGCCATGCAGGCGGCGGTCATGGCCTTGGACGACATTTGCGTTCCGGGAACCAATGGGATTATCGACGACGATGTGGAAAATACGATCCGGAATATCGGCTTGATTGCCCGCAAGGCCATGAAGGATGCCGACAATGTGATTCTGGAAATCATGCTGGGCAAGAGCGACCGCAAGCAGGCGCAGGGGCCGGCGGAGACGCGGGGGAAAAAGGGCGTTGGCAAAGCGGCTTCTTCAAAGGTGTCTTCTTCCAAGGCGGCCTCCTCCCGGACGGCTTCCTCCAAGAAGGCCGGCGCTTCCGCGCGATCCGAAGCCGGAAAGACAGGAAAGGCCGGAAAGAAGGGAACGGCCGCGGCCGGCAAGCGTTCGGGCAAGGGCGGCAGCGAGGTGAAAGCTCCCGGCAAGGCGGAGGCCGCCGGAAAGGTGAAAACAGCCGGCAAGGAAACGGCCAAGGCCCGGAAGCCCAAGGCGAAGCCCGCCAAGGAGTAGCTTGACTTGGCAGAGCCGGATCGGATCCGGCGCGGAGGCTCGGGTCGAGCCTTGATGCGGGAAACAAAGGAACTATCAAAACAAGAACGATACCATGGTCAATTACAAGGAACTCGGGCTGGTGAACAGCCGCGGACTTTTCAGGAAGGCAATGGAAGGGCGTTACGCTATTCCGGCTTTCAATTTCAACAATATGGAGCAGTTGCAGGCCATTGTCTCGGCCTGCGCGGAAACGAAGTCGCCGGTCATCCTGCAGGTGTCGAAAGGGGCCCGCAATTACGCGAACCAGACCTTGCTGCGGTATATGGCGCAAGGGGCGGTGGAATATGCCAAGGAATTGGGCGTGGCGGTGCCGATCGTGCTGCATCTGGACCATGGGGACAGTTTCGAGCTTTGCCAGAGCTGCATCGAATACGGTTTCTCTTCGGTGATGATCGACGGCTCGCACCTGCCGTATGCCGAGAATATCGAGCTGACCAAGAAGGTGGTGGAATACGCGCACAAGTACGATGTGACGGTAGAAGGGGAGCTGGGCGTCCTGGCCGGTATCGAGGACGAGGTCCAGGCCGAGCACCATACTTATACGCGACCCGAAGAGGTGGAAGATTTCGTGAAGCATACCGGGGTGGATTCGTTGGCCATTTCCATCGGGACGTCGCACGGGGCCAACAAGTTCAAGCCGGAGCAGTGCACGCGCAACGCGGACGGCATCCTGGTTCCACCGCCTTTGCGTTTCGATATTCTGGAGGAAGTGGAGAAGCGGATTCCGGGCTTCCCGATCGTGCTGCATGGTTCCAGCAGCGTGCCGCAGGATTTGGTGGCTACAATCAACAAGTACGGTGGGGCGTTGAAGGATGCGATCGGCATTCCGGAAGAGCAGTTGCGCAAGGCGGCCTCTTCGGCGGTCTGCAAGATCAATATCGACAGCGACGGCCGTCTGGCCATGACGGCGGCGGTGCGCGAGGTGCTGGCTACCAAGCCGGCCGAGTTCGACCCCCGGAAGTACTTGGGACCGGCCCGCGATTGCTTGCGGGAATTGTACAAGCACAAGATTATCAACGTGCTGGGTAGCAACGACAGGATTTAAGGACAGCAAGAGGCTTTGGCCGTTTTGATTGGCTTTTGTTCTTTTGCAGTCTTTGCCCCTGAATTTGAAAGAGATTCGTCTTATAAAGGGAAACGCCGCAGAAATGCGGCGTTCCCCTCTATAAGAGGATATGTGCGCTTTAGGGTTTATATGTTTCAATATATATGGTATTTTATATATGGTATTTATGGATGAACTTCATTGTGATTGATTTCGGATTGTTTTGAAGTTTATGTTTGGGATGAATAAGAAACGGTTTCCTGAAAACTGGCAGGAAGATTACGAGCGGATGCTGCCGACTGCTTTGCGGGCAGCGGGATGGTATATACAAAAGTATTTCAAGGATAAGAACGTAGGATTCCCAGAGTTTCGATGGATACAGACAACTTTGCAAAAGCCTGCATTTCAACATCTATGCTTTGCCTATAGAGGGAATTTGTATAGTGTTTTGATTGAGATAAAAACCCGGAGAGGTATTTATTTGCTTGAACAAGATAAGCAGAATCAACTGCGGGAATGTCGACAGAATGATTTGATAGCATGTACGATACCGTTGTTAGGCGATGATTTTTCCCCTTTGGTATCAGATGTGCATCTTCTATCTACAGATACGAGGAAACCAATAGAGGTTTCGGAAAAAGCTGAGCAAGTGAAAATGTCTCTGTGGGAAATCCATAGTCTGGGAGTCCAAGTTGTCAGGGATCAATTAGTGCGGGATGGCATGCGGATTCTGAGTTATTGCGATGTGTTGCAGATAGACCCGCAGATATGGTTCGAGAAAGCAAATGGCGAGAAATGTTATGTCATGGTGGAGACTTTGGTGGGAACGCTTTCCGAGGATGCTTGTAAAAAATTGAATCAAAATTTTCTGCTGAAGTTCATAGATTATGGAGGATATTATGCGAAAGTGAGAGTAGCAGACCCTGAAAATCCAACTTGTCGGACACTTTTTCGCGATCAATCTTATTTTATAGATTACAGAGGGCTGCAGTACATAGAAAAGAGAGCGGCCAAGGTAGGAACTGAAAATAAGGATATTTTTATTATTCGTGAGTGCTAGTGTAAAAGCCATTCTGTGGGGCAGATACGAGGCGTCGATTTGATGTCCAAGCCGGGAGTGTACTGATGTACATGACCGGCTTGGACGAGAATCGCAACGAAGTAGATGCCCCGCAGAAAGCCTTTTACAGTTCGAGGTCGCCGTTAATAATTTCCTCCCATGGCAAGCCTTCCGGGCCGAGCACTTGCAGGAACGGATCGGGGTCGAACTCTTCCACGTTGAAGACCCCGGGTTTCTTCCAGAGCCCTTTGAGGAACATCATCGAGCCGACGGTGGCTGGAACACCGGTAGTGTAGCTTACGCCTTGGGTGCCGGTTTCCTTGTAGGCTATCTCGTGGCTGCAGTTGTTGAAGATGTAGTAGGTCTTCTCCTTGCCGTCCTTGACGCCCCGGATGCGGCAGCCGATGGAAGTCCAGCCGGTGTAGTTGGCGCCTAATTCGCCCGGATTGGGCAGGACGGCTTTCAGGAACTGGATGGGCACGATCTTGTGCCCTTCGTAGTCGATGGGGTCGATGCGGGCCATGCCGATATCCTGGATTACCCGGAGATGGGTCAGGTATTCCTGGCCGAAGGTCATCCAGAAGCGGGCGCGTTTGAGGGTGGGGTAATGCTTTACCAAGGATTCCAGTTCCTCGTGGTACATCAGGTAGGATTCCTTCGGCCCGATGCGCGGGTAGTTGAGCGCCTTGTGGACGCTGAGCGGGTCGGTTTCGTGCCATTGGCCGTCTTCCCAGTACTTGCCGCGCTGGGTGATTTCGCGGATGTTGATTTCGGGGTTGAAGTTGGTGGCGAACGCCTTGCCGTGGTCGCCGGCGTTGCAGTCCACGATGTCCAAGTAGCGGATCTCGTCGAAATGGTGCTTGGCGGCGTAGGCGGTGAAGACGCTGGTCACGCCCGGGTCGAAGCCGCAGCCGAGGATGGCGGTAAGCCCGGCCTCCTTGAAGCGGTCGTGGTAGGCCCATTGCCAGCTGTACTGGTATTTGGCTTCGTCCAAGGGTTCGTAATTGGCGGTGTCCAAATAGTTGGCCCCGGCGGCTAAGCAGGCATCCATGATGTGGAGATCCTGATAGGGAAGGGCCACGTTGATGACTAATTCGGGCTTGAATTTCTCCATCAGGGCGGTCAGTTCGGGGACGTTGTCGGCATCGATCCTGGCTGTTTGCCATTGGGCCTTTTTCAACCCGCGCGTTTCGATGGCTTTGAGGATGGCATCGCATTTGGATTGCGTGCGGGAGGCGATCATGACCTCGGAAAAGACTTCAGGATGGGCGGCGACTTTGTGGGCGACTACCGTGGCAACGCCTCCGGCGCCGATAATCAGGACTCTGCTCATGTTTCTGTTTTTTTTTGAGGGTTTTCCGCATGGCCATTGGGCCGCGGTCGGCCTGTTCGGGCATGTTGGAGATTATGAATCTTTGCAAAGATACGAACGGAAATCCGAAAACTTGCCACGGCAGCTTCGATTTCACAAAAACTTTCGCGGACAATTCCTTTGTGGTTTTGACCTCATTCCGGGCGACCATCGGAAAAGTATAAAAATGACTTCTGTTTGTTAAGTTTGTGTTAAATCTTCATCTTAAACTAACCTCTTCCTTTCCCCCTTTGCTTCTCCCAAAAACGGCTTTTTCACCCTGTTTCTTACAGCGATTATTTTTTTTGTATCGATATTTTCTATATTACTGATAATCAACTATAAATATTCTCTCATATGTATTCCACATGGAAGCCAAACCTCCACGCCCACATCGTATGGGATTGGATGAACCACGATACAGGCAAGTCCTGCAAGCTGGGCGAGAAAGCCATGAGCGAGATGCAGACGGTCTTGGCTGAGTGCTTGGAGATGGAAAGGGGCACCTCAAAGGAGGTTACGGGCAAGGAACATCTGGAGCGCATGGATTTCATTCTTGCCAAGCAGAAGCAGGAAACGAAACAAGCCAAGGCGGAAAAGGAAGAAGCCCTTGCCGCCAAAGAGGAAGCGGAAACGGAGCGGCGGCTCATCGAGGGCGAGAACAAGGCGAAAAAAGAATACCGACAATCACTTGACACCGAAATTGCCGACAAGGAGCGGCAACTCAAAGACGAGCGCAAGGCGAAAATGGACAGCATCTTGGACAGCGTAAGCAGCCTTGTCGGGGTGGGCAAATCCGCAGCAGTCGAAAAGGAAAACGCCAAGCTGAAAGCCGAGAACGAGCGCATCAGGAAAGCCTTTCCCGATGCCGTCAAAAACAACGTGGCGGAACTGACACAGGCATTGACAGCAGAGAAACGGAAAGCCGAAGCTGAGCGTGACAAGGCTTTGGTGCAGAGCCGTTCACTTGCCATTGAAAGGGACAAGGCGGTACGGCAGCTTCAGGAACAACAAGCCGATGAGAAGCAGTATATCCGCCAAGCGGTGAACCAAGCCACGGCGGAGAAAGACAAGACCATCCGCCTGTTGCAGAATATGCTGAAAGCGAGCAGATATATCCTAAGCCTGTTTGCGGATATGCTCTGCAAAGCAAGCGAGGTTTTCAGGCGAGCTATAGATGCGATTATCCATTTCGGTACGGAACAGCATAAGTCTTTCTTTGCCCCGTCCGAAGCTGTCGACATCAAGAGCGTGATGCAAGAGTACGGGGAAACAGCCGAACAGCAGAATACAATCGGTGCGTGGCTCTGTGATTATGCTGAGAGCCGACAGCCTTTTGACGAAATAAAACATCGCCATACCCTCAAAGAGGTTGGCGATGTTGCAGAGGGGAAATATGATTGGAAAATAGAGAGAGAACAGCATGGCATTAGCCTATAATCCTCTTTCGATGTTCTTATATCTTGTCAAATACTATATTCAAATAAAGTTTCTATTTCTTTCCGTAATTCATCGTCAGGAATACGACCAGACAGAATTTTTGCCCATTCTTTGATTCTTTTGCCATGAAATTTCATGTTCAAAATACGTTCTTTGAAATCCTCTATCCCCTCATGTTCTATTCTGTCTATTTTAGCATAATTAGTATCAAGTCGGTAGATATATAAACTTTGCAGTTTCTTGACTTTCTCTTGATACTCTTTTGTAGGGCTATATACCAAGAATTGTTCTCCCAATGATTTGACATATTCCTCGGCATTCTTAATGTTGCTCTTATCTTCTTGAAACTTGAAACCATTGGTGTTGGTCTGTTGCAAATTTCCCGTGCGTTCACTTGTATCTTCCGGCTCCATAACGATATATGAGGGTGGTCTGTGATAATGCGAATCTCTTGCTTTGGCAACACTTTCTCCTGACACTACTAACGTATCCAAGATATGAGGTTTACCCCAAATCACATTTTCTGGTAACCAAGCTATAAGAGCAACATTTATATGCGGGTTGTCAATAAAAATATTCTGACTTTCCTTGAAACGTGCAGTAATCTCTGTCGCAAAAGGAAACCATGCTTTAATCTCTATTCCAGGATTAGGAACAATGGATTTACTCGAAAAAGTAGCATCAGGAAATCCTGGGTCTTGCCGTATCCATTTCCCCTGTCCTTTCCAATCATAAGCATTTAGTAAGTCAACTGTTGTAAATTCAATCATATTGCCAATTAAAGGCGATAGTTTAGAAACCACTTTTGCCAAATTTACTGCATATTCGATAGAATTTGGCTTTTTAATTTCCACTACATCAATGTAATTTGATGACAAATCTTGAACCAAATGGCTCGCTATGCGAAGAGCTTCTGATGGCGACATGAATTTATAATTCTTTTTTTAGCTTGTTCAAATACTTCCGGTCTAATCTCGGCGCAATAAACTTCCCGGTTTGTTTCCTCACAGGCAATTGCAGAGGTACATAAGCCTGCAAACGGATCCCATACTACATCATCCTCATTTGAAGACATAGTAATGATGGCTTCTATCAGATTTAAGGGTTTCTGATTTAAGTGTACGGCTTTTTGTTCCTTTTTAATCCTTTCCTTACTTCGTAATTGGGAAACTTCCCAAACATTTGTCATTCCGAAAGGACAATTAAAAATCGGTTTCAGTTCAGCCCAATCCTCTTGTGTCAAAGGTCTTTTTCCATCAATAGAAAAATACGGCTTCCCTTCTTCTTTCCCAAACTCATTGGCATATTGGGAAATCTTGCCAAATGCTTCAGCAGGTGGCATATACCACAAATGACATTTGGTAAAGTATTTACGTGTAGCAGCATCCACCACTCCGCAAGCTTCATTGGTCTTGGAAAAAGGCAAGCCTGTTCGCCCCCATTCATATCTAAGCCAATCTTTCATCGTCATAGTATTCCCGTTGACATCGAACATTGGTTTTTTGACATATTGGACGCATACCTCTGTAACCACAGGCAAATGAGAAAGCGTCTTGGTGTTGGTGTTTCCTGCAACATGGCTCATGCCTTTGTTCCAAAAATTACAAGCCTTAAACTCCCAACCCATTCTAACAAGCATGGGATGAACAGTTGCCCATCCTTGCTCTGTATTCCAAAACCACAATGTAGTTTTAGGTGTTACATATTTATTCCATTCTGCGACATGCCTTTCATACCATTCTGAAAGCCCTTCAGTGGATAAGAGGTCACCAGGATAGCCGTTGATTCCATATGGGCCATCACATACGATAACAGTTGGCGACTTCCATGAGGAGTATAAGTTGAAAGCGTCCCCACAGAAAATATGCGTTTTTATATCTTCGTATTTTTCCATTTGAATATTCATTTGTTAGGCAATAACAATTCTCTTACATCCACATTCAGAATTTCCGCAATCTTGTACAAAACCGGTATAGGCGGTTGCACCTTGTTAGCCGCATACAAATTGACTGTATTGAAACTTTTGCCAAACTGATGTGCTAAATCCGTTTGGCTCATTCCCTTGGCTTCCCAAAATTCCTTAATACGATTCATAGGTACTTCTTGTTTCCGTTTGCAAATATACACAATTTAGTTGTGTATTCAGCATAATGACAAGACTATTTTTACAGTCATTTGTACCTCTATTGCTTCATAACACGCATGAAGCTATGGTTTTCACCGATAATCAAAAATTCCCCGACAAGCCTGTTTTCCGGGTGCCGGGCGCGAGGAGGCTTCCATGGGCAAGGTTCCGGGTTCAGGCTCCTACCTGCCGCCATGGCTACCACGATGCCAGCGTGGAGATGCGTCCCCGGTGGGTTTTCGAGCCTTTGCGCTTCCGTTGAAATTCAAACGGGATTGTTTTACCTTTGCCGGATTGTCCGTGCTTTGCCGGATTGTCCGTGCGAGGGTGCCTTTGGTTGATTGCGGGCAAGGAGCGGTTTCCCGGTCTCCAAGGAACGGCTTCCGGTTCCCGAAGCGGGGCGCATGGAGGAAGGCTGTTTTTTGCTGGCAAGTTGTTTTTTGCCAATCGAGGGCTTTCCCGGAAGCAGGGCTTCTTTTTTGTTTGATATTTTTTGACAGATGAAGATATTGGTTGTGAACGATGACGGGATTTTCGCCCCCGGGATAGGCCATCTGGTTTCCGTGGCCGCCAAGTTCGGCGAAGTTTTGGTTGTGGCGCCCGATGCGCCGCGCTCCGGGCAGTCGCACGCGGTGACGTTGACCACGCCTTTGCGTTTGCAGGAGAAGGGAACGGAGGGGAATGTGCGTTATTTCAGTTGCAACGGGACGCCGGCCGATTGCGTGAAACTGGCTGTCAAGGTCGTGCTGCAGGGGAAACACCCCGATTACGTTTTTTCAGGGATCAACCATGGCAGCAACGCGGCTTCGAACACGATTTATTCCGGCACGGTCGCCGGGGTTGTGGAAGGGGCCTTGTCGGGTGTCCCGTCAGTGGCTTTTTCCCTGCTCGACCATTCCATGCAGGCGGATTTCGAACCTGTCCTGCCCTTCGTGGAAAAAATCGTGCGTGCCTGCATCGGTTCGGGCAGAAGGGATATTTGCTGGAATGTGAATTTCCCCTGTTTGCCGGAAGGCCGGATCAAAGGCATCAAGCTTTGCCGTTTGGGCGAGGCCTTGTGGGCGGAAGATGCGGTGGAAAGGGAAGATCCTTCGCGCCGGAAATACTATTGGCTCGAAGGCGATTTCGTCCGGACGGACAAAGGGGAGGATTGCGATCTGGCTTATTTGGAGCAGGGTTATGCCACGCTCACGCCGTTGAAGACCGATTGGACGGATTATGCGGCGCTGGAGAGGCTGGAGCAGGAATTTCCGTTCTGAAAGCAAGAGGATTTCCATTCTGGAAAATCGAAAGGAACAACGGCCGGAGCGCTGCCCCGGAGGAAAACAGTGCGGGTTGGCAAGTTTCCGGAGCGGGACAACAATAAGCCGGGCCTTCCGGCGGCGTCCGGTTTTTCGCGAACGGGCGCGGAATGAAGCTCGTCCCCGGCTTTTCAGGCTTCGAGGTATCTTTCGAATCTCTCGATAACCGGTCAGGCTTCTCGATGCCCGTCCGGAAGTTCGCCTGCATCCGGGTTTTCGATGAACTTGCGGGCGTTTTCCCGGTCTTCGGGCCGGACAAGGATTTTGACATTTCCGCCGGCCATCAGGTAGGGGGAGGTTACCGCCCCGAGCGATTCGTCTTTAAGCATGGATTCGATTCCATGGGATTGCAGCATGCCGGCAATGATTTCCGCTTCCATCCGGTCTCCGGAAAAAACGCTTACGAGCTGGCTGTGGTCGGTGGTCTTCATATCTCTTGAAATTTAGAATCCGTTTTTTTCGTCCCTGCCTTTTGCGGAAATTTTTCAAAGCCCCTGCAGACAAAGGTAGCGGAAAGTCCGGAAACGATGAAATCCGGTGCTGCGCGGCAGTTCTTCTGCCAGAATGACAGGTATCGTCTCGTGGCACGGACTTTGCGAAAGGGGGCTGCGTCCTGCCGCCGGCAGGTGCCGCGGGCGCCCATGCTTCCGGAAGGCCCGGGAAAGTCCGGGGCCGCGGAAGGCCGGCAGAGGCGGGCAGAGGCATTGTTTAACTTGGAAAATATTTGAGATATGGGAAAGATAATCGGAATCGACCTTGGAACGACCAATTCCTGCGTAGCTGTGATGGAAGGCAGTGAAGCCGTTGTTATCCCTAACAGCGAAGGTCATAGGACAACCCCTTCCATAGTGGCTTTTGTGAAAGACGGGGAGCGCAAAGTGGGCGACCCCGCCAAGCGTCAGGCTGTTACCAATCCCCACGGAACGGTTTATTCCATCAAGCGTTTCATGGGCGAGACTTACGACCAGGTGACGAACGAAATCAGCCGCGTGCCTTACAAAGTGGAACGCGGGGACAACAATACGCCCCGGGTGCGGATAGGCGATCGCACTTATACGCCTCAGGAAATTTCGGCTATTGTCTTGCAGAAGATGAAGAAGACGGCCGAGGATTATCTGGGGACCACGGTTTCGGAAGCGGTCATCACCGTGCCGGCCTACTTTAGCGATTCCCAGCGCCAGGCAACCAAGGAAGCCGGCGAGATAGCCGGTTTGACGGTGAAACGTATAATCAACGAGCCTACGGCTGCGGCTTTGGCCTACGGGCTCGACAAGTCCAAGAGCGACAAGAAGATTGCTGTCTTCGACTTGGGCGGCGGTACCTTCGATATTTCCGTGCTGGAATTGGGCGACGGGGTCTTCGAAGTGAAATCGACCAATGGCGATACCCACCTTGGCGGGGATGATTTCGACCAGCGCATCATCGACTGGCTGGCCGAGGAATTCCAGCGCGAGGAAAACATGGACTTGCGCAAAGACCCCATGGCGTTGCAGCGGCTGAAAGAGGCGGCCGAGAAGGCCAAGATAGAACTTTCCAGTTCGACCACGGCCGAAATCAACTTGCCTTACATCACCGCCATAGACGGCATGCCAAAGCACTTGGTAAAGCAGCTCAGCCGGGCCAAGTTCGAGCAGATTTGCGATGACTTGATCCAACGTACCATAGAGCCTTGCAAGAAGGCCTTGTCCGATGCCGGCTTGTCGCCTTCGCAAATCGACGAAGTGATTCTGGTAGGCGGTTCGACCCGTATTCCCAAAGTGCAGGAAGTGGTGCAGAACTATTTCGGCAAGGTGCCTTCCAAAGGCGTGAACCCGGACGAGGTCGTGGCCATGGGCGCTGCCATCCAAGGCGGGGTCCTGACGGGCGAAGTGAAGGATGTCTTGCTGCTCGATGTAACGCCTTTGAGCCTCGGCATCGAGACCTTGGGCGGTGTTTTCACCAAATTGATCGAAGCCAATACCACGATTCCTACCCGCAAGAGCGAGGTGTTCAGCACCGCGGTCGACAACCAGCCTTCGGTTGAAATCCACGTCTTGCAAGGCGAGCGTCCGATGGCCAACCAGAACAAGAGCATCGGCAGGTTCCATTTGGACGGGATTCCCGCCGCTCCCCGCGGAGTGCCGCAAATCGAAGTCACGTTCGATATCGATGCCAACGGCATTTTGAATGTCTCGGCTTTGGATAAAGGCACGGGCAAGTCGCAGCAAATCCGTATCGAGGCTTCTTCGGGCCTGAGCGAAGAGGAAATCAAGCGGATGAAGGCCGAAGCCGAAGCCAACCGCGATGCGGACATGAAGGCCAAGGAGCAGGCCGACAAGATCAATGCGGCCGATGCCATGGTCTTCCAGACCGAAAAGCAGCTGAAGGAATACGGCGACAAGATTCCGGCCGAAAAGCGTTCGGCTATCGAGGCGGCTCTGAAAGAAACCAAGGATGCGCTGGCTTCCAAGGATCTGGCTCGAATCGATGCGGCCAATACGAAGCTGAACGAAGCTTGGCAGGCTGCCTCCCAGGAGATGTACCAGGCCCAGCAGCAAGCGCAAGCCGGGGCGCAGAATGCGCAAGGCTCGACCGCAGGCGCGGCTGGGGCGAACGGGACGGATGCGGGTGCTGCCGGCAATGGCGGCGTGACGGATGTTCCGTTCGAGGAGGTGAAGTAAGGCTTTGCCGCTCGCTTGTGGAGAAAAGGGATGCCGGGTTTCACGGTGTCCCTTTTCCCTTTTATGGATGCAGGAAGGTTGGTTTCAATTCGTCTCATCGCGGCTTTGCTCCTTCCTTTTCCCTTTTATGGTTGCAGGAAGGTCGGGCCGTTGAGGGCCGGAAGGAAGATGCGGCCCGGTTTCCGGTTGGCGGCATTGCGGTCTGCTTGCGCCGGGCGGAGGCGGGGTGCGGCAGGGTGCGGCGGGATGGAGCCTTTGCGTTTCCCGGCGTTTCGAAAAACCGTTTTGCGGCTGGAGGCGATTGGCGTATATTTGCCGCGTTTTGCGTGAACGAGGGTGGAATATCCGGAATATCCAAGCAGTTTTTATCATGGAAACGAACGAGAAGAAAGCATTGGAAGAAAGATTGGAACGATTGGTGAAAGAGAAGATCGCACCTCCTTTGGATGAAAAGTGTTCCGCAACGGTTGTTTTCTACGGGATTACCGAGGACATGAAAGCCAAAATGGGATTGAAGACTTCCTGCGGGAATTGCCCGCGGGCCAAAGCCACGCTTTTGCAGTGCGTCACTGTGGCCATCCGGGCGCTTGAGCCGGAAATAAAAGGGGTCGAACCGTTTTTTAAATGATTTTCTTTCTTTGCCTGCTTCGTTGGGAGGCAGGCGGGTAGGTGCTGTTTTAAATAATTGTCCCTTAGGGGGATTCTTGTTGATTCTTGCGGGCTTGTTCCGTGGACCGGCTAAGCGCTCGCCGGCCTGACGGGGCGAGGCGGAGGCGGTTTCGGAAGAAGGGTTGAAGAAAAATTTTGGTAACTCGGGAAAAAGATTTATCTTTGCAGACCCTAAAAGCAAGGCACCGTAGCTCAACTGAATAGAGCATCTGACTACGGATCAGAAGGTTGCGGGTTTGAATCCCACCGGTGTCACTTCATCGTTCTGGTTTTTTCCCCGGCAGTTCTTTGCCGGGGATTTTTTTTGTCCTTTCTTTCCTTTTCTGCCTGCCCGGGGCTTTCCCCGATGCTTTTCATCGATAGCGGAGTTCCGGCGCCACTCCTTGGAATCAAACCTGATCGGGGGCTACCCGCAGTGCTGTTTTCATCTGCAGGTTCATCTCGTGGATAATCTTATACCTGTTCGGCGGAGTTTTCCCCGGAGCTTTTTTATCCGGGAAGGAAGGTCGTTTCGTGCGGGTTGTTTTATGTTTGTCTTTTAAGCCGTTCCTTTCGGGAGGGATTTGTTTTGGCATTGTCCCGTGCGGCTTTGTTCGCCGTTTCTTTTCCGGGAAAGAAGTTTTTTGAGCGTTTTTTTTGACGAGGTTTTCCGGTCCGAGCCGAGGCTCGCGTTGCAGTAAAGGGCGCTTTTGCCAGGGCTTTGCGGATTCCCGGAAGTTTTTCCCGGATCGGGCAAGAGGCGTATCGCAGGGAAACACTTTTGTCAGAAGATGTGCCTTTTTGTCGGCTTCCGGGCGCTTTGCACGTTTTTTGCGGAAAGGTCTTCGCGAAACCCGTTGCGGGATACTTTTCGAAAGGAAGATCGGGAAAAGCCCGGAAAGGGAAAAACAATTTAAATCCGTATTGCCATGACAATTTCAAAAAAACTCGAAAAAGCTATCAACGAACAGATAGCAGCCGAACTCTGGTCTGCCAACTTGTACATGTCCATGTCTTTTTTCTGCGAGAAAGAAGGCTTTGCCGGTTTTGCCCACTGGCTGAAAAAGCAGTCGCAGGAGGAAATCGGGCATGCTTATACCATGGCGGCTTATCTGATGCAAAGAGGCGGGACGGCCAAGGTGGCCAAAATCGACGAAGTGCCTTCGGAATGGAAGAAGCCTATCGATCTTTTCAAGGGCGTGTACGCGCATGAATGCAAGGTGTCGGAAATGATCAACAAGCTGCTGGATCTGGCCACGGCCGAGAACGACAAGGCCACGCAGGATTTCTTCTGGCAGTTTGTCCGCGAGCAGGTGGAAGAAGAAGCTACGGCTTCGGATGTGGTCGCCAAGATTGAAAAGTTTGGCGATACCGCGCTTTTCATGCTGGACTCCAAATTGGGCGAACGCCAATAAGCCCCTCGCGCCGGAGCGAATGCGATGCCGGAAGCCCGTTTTCGCGGGGCGGCGTCGCCGTGGAAGGGTTCCTGTCAGGAGATAAGCTGGCAGGAACTTTTTTTTGCGGGGGATTTTTTGTCTCCCCGTCTTTTTGTTTTCTTAAATTCCGTATTTTTGTTAGTTGCTGCAGCAGGGGCTTGGCTCGTCCGATGGCACGCCGAGCCTTGGAAGGCAGCCTTGTCCTCCTATTGCAGGAGGTCCCCCGCCTGGTTGCAGGCGTTTTTTTTGTGGAACACGAACACTTCTGTGTCATGGAAAGTTTGGAGTATTTGAGAAAGCAGGTTCGGGACATTCCCGATTTTCCCCAAAAAGGAATCCTTTTCCGCGACCTTACCACGCTGTTCAAAGATGCGCGCGCCATTGAAATAGCTACCGACCTTCTGGTTCGCCGTTATGCGGGCAAGGGTATCACCAAAGTGGTGGGGATCGAGTCGCGGGGATTCATCTTCGGCAGCATTCTGGCCTACAAGCTCAACGCCGGTTTCGTGCCGATACGCAAGAAGGGCAAGCTGCCGGCCGAGAAAATATCGAACACTTACCAGCTGGAATACGGTTACGATACGATTGAAATGCATCGGGATGCTTTGCAGCCAGGCGACCGTGTCTTGCTTCACGACGACCTTTTGGCCACCGGGGGCACTACGGTGGCGGCTTTGGATTTGATAAAGCGTTTGGATGTGGCGGATATACGTATCTGCTTTCTGGTCGAGCTGGAGGCTTTGAACGGGAGGGGGAGGATCGGGGGCGACTACGAGGTCTTTTCTTTGCTTTCTTATTGATTTCTGGTTTTCTTGAATTTCCTTTCTCGCTGCGGGCCTGCCGGGCGGACAGACGGCTCGGGGTCCGGCGGGAAACTGTTCCTTGGGGGAACTGCGGCCTTGCGGCAAATGCGCGCCGATCGTGCCTTTTCTTGTTCGCGGAAGCTTCCTATGGAAGCCAGCGGGAAACGTCTTTCCCTTGCCGGGCCATTTCCCGGATCTGAGTGGAGGAGATATCGAACAACGGCCCGCTTATCCGGTGTATGCGTTCCGGATATTCCATTTCTGCAGGCGAAAGCGACGGGGCCGGCGTTTCCCGGTTTCCCGGTCTTTGGTCTTTCGTTCCTCCTTTTCCGGTTGCGGATTCCGGAAGGGGAACAAAGGCGTTTCCCGGAGCATCGGCTTGCTGCCGGGGATAGACATAGATATCGCATTTTTCCACGATAAGGCGATAGTCTTTCCATTTATGGAATCCGGCTATGTTGTCTTGCCCCATGAGCAAGGAGAACCGGCAGTCCGGGTATGCGTTCCATAAATGCTGCAAGGTCTGGATGGTGTACGAGGGCTTGGGAAGGGAAAGTTCCACGCTGCAGAGCGACAAGCCGTTTTTGCCTTCAAGCGCCTGGGCAAGTTTTTTTTCCCGTTCCGCCTCCGGTGCAAGGCCGGCTTCCGCCTTGAAGGGGCTTTGCGGGGAAAGCACGAACCAGACTTCTTCGGCAATCTGTTGCTCGAGGATGGTCTCCGCCAAGGCGATATGCCCTTTATGGACCGGGTTGAAAGATCCGAAAAACAGGACGATGTGTTTCATTCCGGTTTCCCGTTTCTGCAAGAAAGGAATTCCGCAATGGCGTTGCGGGCTTCTTCCACGGCATCTTCCAGATTCTCGTTCACGATCACTTTGTCGAAAAGCGGGGCGAAGGCAAGTTCCTCTTTGGCTTTGCCTACGCGTTTGGCCAAGCTTTCTTCCGTTTCGCTGCCTCTCTTCACCAAGCGGTTGCGGAGTTCTTCGATGGAGGGCGGCTGCACGAAGATGGCCAGGGTTTTTTCGGGGAATTTCCGTTTGATATTGATTCCGCCTTTCACGTCCACATCGAAAAGCACGTGTTTCCCGAGGCTCCAGATCCGGTCGAGTTCGGAAAGCAAGGTCCCGTAAAATTGGTTGGCATAGACCTCCTCCCATTCCAGGAAGCGGTTTGCCCGGCACAGTTCCTTGAATTTTTCAATGGTCAGGAAATAATAATCCACACCATCGGTTTCCCCCTCCCTTCTGGGTCTGGACGTGGCCGAAACCGAGAACTGCAACTGGGGGAACAGGGGAAGCATGCGGTGCACGAGGGTGGTTTTGCCCGAGCCGGAAGGCGCGGAAAAAAGTATGAGCTTGCCGTCTTTGTCCATGATGCGGTGGTTATCTTTCGGGGAAACGTTTCCCTATCAGGTTCTGCAAGGCCTTGAAAGGATGGCTTTCCGGGTCCCAGTCATATCTTTCCCGGTAGGATTCCAGGATTCCCAAGGCTTCCGTTTGGTTTCCCTGTTGGTCTATTTCTTGCAGCAATTCGTTGTAATCCTTGATGTTTCCCCGGAATAGCTGGTTGAGGAAAAGGAACTTTTCATTCAGTCCGATGAGGGATTTGACATGGTTGCCGGTTGCTTGGTGCGCATCGTTCACGGTCCGGCCGGATTTCATTTTCTCTACCAAGGTCTTCAGGGTGTTCCTCGGGTCTGTGGCGCTTAGCTTCTGGGTTTCTTTCAGCCGGTTGAAGATGTCGGAACGCTTGGCTACCTGGTTCACGATTTTCTCGTCGGGCATGGCGGTGGAAGACACGGCTACTTTCGACATGTCCTGCTCGCCTACCTGCGCTTGGACCATGGCGGTGAGTTCGGTAACGTAGGAAGAAGGCTCGTCTTCTTCGCGGGCGAAGAATTCCGACAAGGCAGGCTCGGGAGAGGCTCCGGATTCGGGAGCGGGGCTCTCTTCCTTCGGCAGGGAAAAGACAGGCCGGGGTTCTTCCTGTTCGAGGATTTGGCGGGAAAGGTCTTGCTGCTCGGGAAAAAGGGCGGAAGAAGCTTCCGGCAAAGGGATTTCTTCCGGGAAAGCTGCTTTTTCGGGAACCGGCGAGGCGTTTTCTTCGTCCGGAACCGAGGCTGAAACTGTTTCTTCGAGCCCTTGGCCGGTTGCGGCGTTTCCCGGGTCGGTTTCTTCGCCTTTCAATCCGGATTCGTCCGGAAAGTCCGGCGTGCCTTCTTCGGCAATGTCATGCCGCGTGCTTTCCGAGGGGAAAGCTTCCGTTTCCGGGGCAGGAACCGGATCCGGCTCCGGGGCGGTTTCCTCGTCTTCTTGGTCGGTTCCGGTATATTCCGGGGCGGTTCCTTCGCTTTCCGGTATGGGTTCGCCTGTTTTGGAAAAGTTTTCCTCTGAAGCTTCCCCTATGCCGGGGCTGGTTTCATTTTCCGCCATTTCCTCCACGACAGGTTGGAAAGCCGGCGGTTCGTCTTGCAAGCGGCTTTCCGGCTCGGGCGTGCGGGTCCCTTCCTCCGGGGAGGGCGGCGGGAAACCGGCGGGGAATATTCCGGAGCCGGGGCCTGGTCTTTGCTGCTTGTCGTTTTCGAAGTCGTTTTCCAAGGAAAAGCGTTCGAGCTTGCGCTTGAGTTCGCTCACCGAGTCTTTCATCCGCTGGACGGAATTTTCATGCGGGTGCAGCTCCGTCTCCTCGATTTCGCAGACCGTCTTGTACAAGGATCGGAGGTCGTTTTTCAGGATGTCGATGCCGATCTGGTTCAAGGCCTCGGAAGAGGTTACCATTTCTTCTATCCTGGCCACGACATGGTCGAGTGTTTCTATTAGATGTAATTGTAATTCAATGTTTTTCATCGAAAAAGAGGATTCTGGTTCCGCTTCCGCAAAATAATTGTATTTTCGTGTTGCTTAGAAGAAGCGCCTATCTTTTTTTAAACACTCGTTAGTTGACAGGGAATGACGTGTTTTGATGGTTCGCAATGGCAGCATCGTCCTGCAGGTGGCATCGAAGTTATCTGCGGTTCCATGTTTTCAGGGAAGACGGAAGAACTTATCCGGCGGCTCAAGCGGGCCAATTTCGCCCGGCAGAAAGTGGAAATCTTCAAACCCGCCATCGATGTCCGTTACGATACCGTCCGGGTGGTTTCCCACGATGAAAAAGCGGTCGACTCCACTCCCGTGCAGACTGCTACGGAAATCCTGTTGCGCGTGAGCGATGCCGAGGTGGTCGGCATCGACGAAGGGCAATTCTTCGGCGATGACTTGGTGGAGGTCTGTTCCCGCCTGGCCAATGCGGGAGTAAGGGTCATTGTGGCCGGTCTGGACATGGATTTCGAAGGCAACCCGTTCGGGCCGATGCCGGCCTTGATGGCCATTGCCGAATCGGTGACCAAAGTGCATGCGGTCTGCGTGCGTTGCGGGAACCCGGCCCAGTATTCGCACCGGTTTTCCGGCAGCAAGAAGCGTGTCCAGTTAGGGGAAACCGATGCTTACGAGCCTTTGTGCAGGACTTGTTACCTGAAAGCCGTGGAAGAAGATCTTCGCAAGGAATCGCTTTAGCGCGGGGGCCTTTGGCGCAGCCGCAAAGGCAAGGAAAGGAACGGGGAATCTTTTTCCAAGGAAGGGAATCCTTTTCCAGAAGATAAGAAAAAAACGCCGGATTTTTTCCGGCGTTTTTTCTTTTTGGGGTCAGGTGTTCCCGTTCGGGTTGCAGCGCCAGCCTCCCGGCGGGAGGCTGGCGCTGCGGCTGCGGGTCTGGCTGCGGCTGTCCCTATCCGTTCCCGGGAGGCGCTTTACCAGATATGGGCGCGTTTTTCGGGTTCGAGCCACATCTTGTCTCCTTCCTTCACTTGGAAGGCCTCCAGGAAGGCATCGACATGCGGCAGGGTGGCGTTGACCCGCCATCTGCCCAAGGAGTGGACATCGAGCATGGTCAGCCGCTTGATTTCCTCGTCGCGGATATTCGAAGCCCAGAGATTGGCATAGGAAAGGAAGAAGCGCTGCTGCGGCGTGAAGCCGTCGATTTCGCCTTCGGGATTCTCCTTGAGGGCTTTCTGCAAGGCTGCAAACGAAATGTTCACCCCGCCGTTGTCGGCAATGTTTTCGCCCAAAGTCAGCGCCCCGTTGGCATGCAGGCCGGGAAGCACTTCTATCTGGTTGAAATGGTCGACCAGGAGCTGGGCGCGGTTCTCGAAATTGCGGGCGTCCTCGGCCGACCACCAGTCTTCGAGATTCCCGTCCTTGTCGTACAGGCGGCCTTTATCGTCGAAGCCGTGGGTCAGCTCGTGGGCGATGACTACGCCGATTCCGCCGTAATTGATGGCATCATCGCCGTAAGGATAGAAGAAAGGCGGCTGGAGAATGCCGGCCGGGAAGCAGATTTCGTTGGTGGTGGGATTGTAGTAGGCATTGACGGTCTGCGGGTTCATGTGCCACTCGCCGCGGTCTACCGGTTTGCCCAGTTTCGACATCATGTATTCGATTTCGAAGCGGTTGGCGCGTTTGACGTTCGCCCAATAGGAATCATCCTTGATTTCCAAGGCTTGGTAATCGCGCCATTTGTCGGGATAACCTACCTTCACAAGGATGGCATCGAGTTTTTCCTGCCCTTTTTCCTTGGTGGAGTCGCTCATCCAGGTATTGGCGGCCATTCTTTCGCCCATGGCCAGACGCACGTTTTCTACCAGTTTTACAATCCTTTCCTTAGCCGAGGCCGGGAAATATTTTTCCACGTACAATTTCCCGACGGCTTCGCCGAAGATATTGTCGACCGAGCTTACGCTGCGTTTCCAGCGCGGTTTCATTTGCGTCTGTCCCGAAAGGGTCTTGCCCCAGAAGTCGAAATTGGCTGCTACGAAGTCGTCGCTCAGGTAGGGGGCCGCTCCTTGGATCAGATTCCATTGGAAATAGGCTTTCAGGGCTTCCAAGTCGCTTTGGGCGAAAACCTTGGCCATGGCTTTCATGTAGTCTACCTGCCCGGCCGAGAGCTCGGACAACGGGTAATCGGGAAGAATGGCTTTGAAATACGCGGCCCAGTCTATTTCCGGAACGAGTTCCTGGAGGCGGGCAACGGTCATCTTGTTGTAGTTCTTGTGCGGGTCGCGGAGCGTGAGGCGGTCGTACTGGCTTTCGGCCAGGGCTTTTTCGATAGCGAGGACTTGTCCGCTTTTGGCGGCAGCCTCTTCCGGGCTCAGGCCGCAGAGGCCGAACATGCGCTGGATATGGGCCACGTAGGCATCGAAAATGGGTTTGTGCTTTTCATCGAGGTAGTAATCCCGGTCGGGCAGCCCGGTTCCGGCTTGGTACATCTGCAAGAGGTTTTCCTTGCTGTTCCCCGGGTCGGAAGAGACGTAGCAGAAGAAGAAGGGGCTGGCTCCCGAACGGTGCATGTCTACCAGCATCCGGAATGCTTCCTCCCGGCTGTCCATGGCATCGATAGCCGCCATCTCTTCCTTGATAGGGCCGTAGCCGTCCCGGTTGAGCTTGGCCGAGTCCATGGCGATGTTGAAAAGCATCCCGATTTTGCGGGCATCGCCCTTGTTGCGTCCTGTCTGGGCGGCAAGGTCTTCGATCAGCTGGCGCAGCTGCTTCTGGTTGTCTTCGGCCAGTTTGTCGAAGGCCCCGTAACGGGAATATTCCCCGGTCAGGGGATGGGCCGCCATCCATCCGCCGCAGGCGTATTGGAAGAAGTCCTGCTTAGGATCGGCCGTTGTGTCGAAATTGGCCAGGTCTAAGGTTTGCGAAATCGTTTCCACGGTTTTTTCTTTGGGTTTGCAGGATGTTCCCCATGCGAGCAATGCGGCAAGGGGAAGAAAAAGGATTTTTTTCATAAAAAATGATTAAGATTTTGTTTGTCGGCGGAATGGGTTCGGGCGAACGGGCTTCGGTTCAGGCTTGGAGCCTGGACCGGTTCGGGCTTTGCGGAAGCACGGTTTACTGGAACAGGATCCCTACGCCTACGTTCACGTACTGGTAAGGGCTCAGTTTCTGGCCTTGGTATTCGAACTGGTTGAAGGAGACCCCGTAGCGGGCATAGAGGTTGAGCCCGACCGGCAAGCGTCCGAAAGACAGGTAGGTGCCTATGGACGGTGCGAAGCAGAAGCCCCAGGTCTTGGTCTGCAGGGCTTGATCCAGGAATACGATTTCCTGGCGGGAATAATTGGCTCCTACGCCCACGTTCACATACGGGCGGATGATTCCCTTTGCCCGGATGAGGAATTTGAGGTTCGCCATCAGGGGTATGTCGACCAGGCTGTTGTAGGTGGCGGCCGTGAAGGCGTGGTCGGGACTGGCCTGGTAGGTTGCCCGGGGCTTGTTCTCATGGGCATTGTGCCACCCGGCCTCGATTCCGATAGCCAGCTTCCTCAGCAGGTAGAAATCGACCCATGCCGATGCGCCCCGCAGCGAATAGGCTCCGACGAATCGCGTGTACTTGCCCACGGGATTGTTCATTTCCCAGTTTACCCCGCCTTTGAAGCCGATGGCGCGCAGGGGCGCGTGCAAGGCGAGGACGAGGAAAAGGACGGCTATGGAAAGGAATTGCTTTTTCATGTTTCGGGCGTTTGGCGTTATCGGATGGAGAATGGCGGGAGCGGGGTCTGGGCAAAGCATTCCTCGATGGCTTCGCAGATTTCGGATTGCGGCCGGTCTTGCCCGTTCAATCCCTTTACCAGGCCTATCCAGACAACCTGGATGGATTGTTTCCCGTCCTGGCCGGTTTTCAAAGTGCCGCGGTCGCCCATCTGGATGGAAAGCGTTTCCGTGGAATAAATGCTCGAAATGTAGTATTGCGGGATATAAGAGGGGTAGAAATACCCGTACCCCCAGAAGGAATAGGTGTCCCAGTAGTACGGGTAGTAAATGTCGGCGCTGATGGTGTAGTTCGTCCTTTCCATTTCGATCATGCTCAAGTCCAGGTCGGCTTGCGCGGTATCGTTGACAAGGACGTACCCGGCCGCTTCCATGCACTCCGCCACTTTCTCCCTCAGGGCCCGGCTTCGAGCGTTGCTTACCATGGCGGTGCCTTGCTTGTCGGAAATCACGCCCATGGAATCGGAAATGTAGAAAGTCCGGTACCGGGTATAATCCGTTTCAGGGTCGAAATACGAAAGAGCGACTAACTGGCGGGTGTTCTCGCTGTCCATGTCCGGGTATTTGGCGCAAGCGGCTGCAACCGGGAGCAGGGCCGCGAGCAGGAGGACCCGCAAGACGCTCGTTGGGAAAGAGTGTTTCATGGCTCGAAAAATTTGCAGGGTACGGAATTGCAAAATTTGCAAACTACGAAGTTACGAAAAATCATAACGAAAAACGGGCTTTCAGGCCTTTTCCCGAAACGCCTTCGAAAAGGAAAGCCTCTCCGGCGGGGCCGGTCTTGAACCGGACTTTCACTTCGGGGCCGACGGTCCATTCCGAAACGGCTTGCGGAAAGCGTTCCAAAAAGAGATTCCAGAAAAGGAAGGCTTTCTCGATCCCGTCTCCGCGATGGAAATTCCAGACTTCATCGGGCTGGGCGATCCGGGGGCCCTCGTAGATGGATTCATTCGGCAGGTTTTGGAGGATTTCTTGGATTTGGCCGACCGAAAGCCCTTGGCAGCCTTGCCGGCAGACCGGATTCCTTTCCACGGCGGCTTTGATGAAAGGCTTCCAGTCCGTGTGTTCCATGTCGCGCCAGGCATAAAGGCTCAGGAGTGCTAACGGATGCCGTTCGGAAGCCTTGAGGCGCAAGTACTGGCAGATTTCTTCCCGGCTCTGCCCGGGATGGATTTCCAAGGGAGCTGAAGGGACGTATTCTTTTTCTTTTTCCGCCGGCAGCCGGGGTTCGATTTCGAGGAAACGCCCCAGTTCGTGGAAAAGGTTCTCCATGTTCGGGCAGGGGCATCCGGCAAGGTGGGTGTTGAAATATTCGGCATACTGGCCGAAAGGGAGGCCGGAATGGGTTTCGAGATACTCTTCTATTTGGTTGATAAGGATTTTTCCGGGATAAGGGGCGGCGGAAAAGCAACGGCTGTCGATTTCTTCCAGCAAGGCTTTCCGGCTCTCGTTCCCGAAGCGGTTCTTGCTGCTGTGCTGGGTGTTGAAGATGCACGGCAGGGGGATGAAGCATTCTTTCCCGTTCCGGACATGGCGGTACTGGAAGCAGTCCCAGTAGCATTCCCGGCTGTAGAGGAAGTTGGCGAAATATTCGAACGTGAGGTCGGCATGGAGGAATTCCTTGAATTTCTTCTGGAAAAAGGCGTACCGTTCCGGGTCGATGGTGGCTTGCTTGTAGAACGTGTGCATGATCCCGCTGATGTGGGAGACAATGGTGATGCGCTCGTGTTCCACCGAACGCCGGGCCTTGGCCGAGAGTTCCGTGCCGTTGTACCACATTTTCTTGGTCACCAGCCGGCGGTTGTTGGTCAGGAGCCCGTCTTTTTCGGCAATGAAGTTCTGGGAATGCAGGGGCGTGGCAATCATGAAGATGTTGTCGAGGGGCATCCGGCCCACGATGAAAAGCGCGGCCACGTAAAGCGCCGAGAGGGAAACGCATTCCCCTGCGCCGCAGGCGTACCCCTCCTTGTGCCGGAAAGCCGCCATGGCTTCCACGGTTTCGGTTTTCCAGTAGGGAATGACATCGGAATCGTATTTTTCCAGTCCGAAATGCCGGCGTATGTCCACGTCGTAGTAGTATTTGTCGCCGCCGTAGCCGAACAAGGCGTTCGACTGGGCCAAGGCTGCCGGATCGACGAATTCCTTGAATCGCTCCAGCTCCTTTTCTTTGGTGGTCAGGCCCCAGGTCTCCAGGTCGAGGTTGAAGACGAAATGGTCCATGATGTATTGCTTGACGCGGTTGGTCTTGTAGGCGGCCGATTTCTTTTCGATTCCTTTGAACCAAGGGTCTTCGCGCCATTTCCATATCTCCGGCGACATGATGTTGGCCAGGACCAGGGCGTACATCAGGTCGGGGAAAATGAAGATTTCCATGTCGGAAAGGCTTGCCGCGCTGGAGAAAAGTTCCAATTCGCGGGCATCCTTCGGGCTTGTAAGGTTCTTTTGCATGTTTTTCAGGGATAAAAAACCAAGGAGGAGGGTTCCTGGGAGGTGTTGTTCACTTCCATGACGGCGGGAATGCCCATGTAGAGGGCGTGGTTATGCGGCACGTGTCCGGCCGGGAACCCGTAGCAGACCGGATAGGAGTAGGGGGCGGCATAGCTTTGTACCATGTCCCAGACATCGCGGGCATAGGGGTTCGCGCCTTTCTTCACCTGGGTGAACGTGCCGACGATCAATCCGGCAAGGTGTTCGAACCAGCCGCTGCGGTGCAGGTTGGTCAGCATGCGGTCTATGTGGTAGTCGTATTCGTCCACGTCTTCGAGGAACAGGATTTTCCCTGCCGGGTCGATGTCGGTAGGGGTTCCGCGCTGGCTGTAAAGGATGGAGAGGTTTCCCCCGGTCAGAGGGGCCCTGGCTGTGCCGGGGCGGTTCGGGAACCGGCTTCCGAACCGGTAGGAAAGCACCTCCCCGAAAAGGGCTTTGCGGAGGCTTTCGGCCGCGGCAGCGAAATCGGGGCTGGAAAAATCGGGATAGGTCTGGGGCATGGCCGCATGGAGCGAGGCGATGCCTAGGTTCTCTTGCAGATGGGAATGGAAGACGGTGATGTCGCTGAAGCCGACAATCCATTTCGGGTTCTTTTCCAAGGCCGAAAAGTCTATCCGGTCGATGATCCGGGCCGAACCGTAGCCTCCCCGGGTGCAGAAAACGGCTTTGATTTCGGGATTGTCGATGGCTTGCTGGAAATCTTCGAGCCTTTCCTGGTCGGTTCCGGCAAAAGGGCCGTAGCGCTTGAGCGCGTGTTTCCCCGGCTCGGGGACCAGCCCCCAATGCTTTGCCACGCGGATGCCTCTTTCCATGCAGGCGGGTTGTATGCAGCCGGCTGGGGACACCAAGGCCACTTTCTGGCCCTTTTCCAAGAAAGGAGGGATGCGGATCATGTTGTTTGCGGTAATGGACAAAGTTTGTGGTACGGATAAATAAACAAAATTACACAATCCCGCACGGATTGGCAATCCTGCACGGTTTTGCGGCTCGAAACGCCAGGGCTTTCCACGGTGTTCCCCCTTTTCCGCGCGTGCGACGAGGCATGACGTGGATATGGCGAGGGTATGGGGGGAAGCCGTGCCGGAGCTGTGGTGGCGTTTCCCGGTTCGCGTCCATGCTTGCAGGAGAGTCTTTTTTATGCGTAACTTAGAAGTCCGGTTCCGTCCGGATAGGCGGGCATGGCCTGTCCGGAACCGTTCCGGATGGTTGCCCGGGCAACGTGGGAGCCCGGTTCCGGACGGATGCAGGCCGTTACGTCCCGCGATTGGAAAACTACAAGTTTATGGTGCAAGATAGCGTGCAAATAGGGATTTTCGGGAAACGCAACCAAGGCAAAAGCAGTTTGATGAACCTCCTTTCGGGCCAGCAGGTTTCCATTGTTTCCGAACAGCCGGGCACGACCACCGACCCGGTCAGGAAATCTTGCGAGGTGTTCGGCATCGGGAAATGCGTTTTCGTGGATACGGCCGGATTCGACGACAAGGAAGGCATCGGCCGCCTGCGTGTGGAAAAGACGCTCGGCTTGATAGATCGTCTGGACGTGGGGATTCTGCTGATTTCCGGAAATACCTTCACGGAAGAAGACAAGTCGTTTGCCGCCTTTTTGGCCCAGGCGGGAGTCCCTTTCGTGATCGTGCACAACAAATCGGACGAAGCCGCCCTTTCCATTGAATTCCGGACGCTTTTGGCCCGCCTTTACCCGAAGTCGCCCTTGCTGGATTTCAGCGTGAAGGAGGCTTTGCGGCAGGGCTTCGGGAGCACGGCCGGCACTGCAGGGGAAGGTTCGGGGACTTCGGCCCCGGCCCGTTTCGGAAGCCCTTACGGCCCTATCGCGGAGGCGTTGTCCCGCTTGTTGGAGGAAAATGGTTCGGCCAAGGCGGCGGAACCGGCTTTGGAAGGCTTGGTGCGGGAAGGCGACTGCGTGCTTATGGTTTGCCCGATCGATGCCGAGGCCCCCAAGGATCGGCTTATCCTCCCGCAAGTGCTGCTGGCCCGCCAATGCCTGGATTACCACGCCTTGCCGGTGCTTTGCCAGGTAGAGGAACTGCCCGGCGCGTTCCGTTCCTTGCGCCGTCCGCCGGCTTTGGTGATTACCGATAGCCAGGTTTTCGGCCAAGTGGCGGCCCAGGTTCCCGATACCTGCCCGTTGACCAGCTTCAGCATTTGCCTGGCCCGGCAGAAAGGGAACTTTTCCCATTATTTGGCGGGAACCCGCACGCTGCCGGCTCTGGAAGACGGCCAGCAGGTATTGATGCTGGAATCTTGCACCCATCAGGTGAATTGCCACGACATAGGCCGGGTGAAGCTGCCGGCCTTGTTGCAGGAAAAGACGGGGAAGAGGCTTTCGTTCCGTTATGTCTCCGGCTTGGATCCGCTTCCGGACGACCTTTCCGGCATTGCCTTGGCCATCCAGTGCGGCGGGTGCATGGTTACGGCCCGGCAGTTGGAGACCCGCATCCGCCGTTTGCGGTCGCAAGGGATACCGGTAAGCAATTACGGCATGGCCATCGCTTGGTGCAACGGGATTTTCGAGCGTGCGACCCGGATGTTCGGGTAGGCAGCGGGCTTCGCCTTGGCAATCGGCTTCTTGAAGCGGTTCCTGCTTGCGGAAGGCGGAATGGCAGGAGGATAGGGCGCGAAGGCGCGCAGGGCCGGCAAGCAGCAGGGGGTCAATCTGCCGTTTTGCGGAAAGTGACCAAAGCCAAGCCGTTGAAGAGGACGGCAAATCCTACCGTGGCCCAGAATTGGGGCCAGAGATCCGAAAAACCGCTTCCTTTGAGGATAATCAGCCGCATGGCTTCGATCAGATAGGCGGTAGGGTTGAGGTAAGTGATGTACTGCGCCCATTGCGGCATGCTGCTCACCGGGGTGAAGAGGCCTCCCATCAGGAAAAAGATCAGGAGGAAAAAGAAGGCGATGAACATGGCCTGCTGCTGGCTTTTGGCTACCGAAGAGAGAAAGAGCCCGAAGCCGGTAAAGGCGATGTTGTACACGGTTGAAAAGACCAGCACGGCCAGGAGGCTGCCTTTGGGCACAAGCCCGTAAAGAAGGTAGGCAATGGCCAGTCCGATGAGGGTGATGGCAAGGCCCATGATCCAGAACGGGATGAGTTTTCCCAAAAGGTAGGTCGACTTGCGGACCGGGCTCACGTTGATTTGTTCCAAAGTTCCCAATTCCCTTTCGCTCGAAATGTTCAGGGCCGCCAGAATGCCGCCGACAAGCGTCAGCAGCAAAGCCAGGATGCCCGGGACCATGTAGGTCTGGTAGTCGAGATTCGGGTTGAACCGCATTTGCGGGACAGCTTCGATCATTACCGGCAGGTTGGCGGTTGCGGCTTTTACTTGGCTCTTCATGGCCTGTTCTTCCAAGAGCCTTCTTGCGAAATCCTGGATGATTCCGTTCAGGTAGGCCGAAGCGATGCTTGCTTGGGTTCCGTCCACCGCGTCGACATTCAGGAAAAGCCGGGTCGGGCGTCCTTCCCCGAGGTCTTTCTCGAAGTTTTCGGGTATTTCCAGCACCATGCCGGCTATCCCTTCCTCGATGTAACTTACTCCCTGCTGCTGGGTGGCGGCATGGTACCGCGTGTTGAAATAGCCCGAAGAAGCGATTTTGTTTTCCAGCTCGCGGGAAAACAGGCTTTGATCGTGATCCACGATGACCACGTCCACGTTGCGGATCTGGTAAGTAGCCGCGTAAGGGAGAATCACCAGCTGGATCAGCGGCAGGACGATTATCAGCGGCAACATGATAGGATTGCGCAGGGTTTGCTTGAATTCTTTTTCCAGCAAGTATTTCAACACTTTTCCGCTCATGGCCGCCTTAGTTTAGTCTGACTTTGAACCCTCTTACGCTCAAGGCCAGGAACAAGCCGGCCATGCCCATCAGGATGCTCCACTGGAGCCAGACCTGCCCGAATCCGAGGCCTTTTATCATGATAGCGCGGGCCATGTCGATGAACCAGCGTGCCGGCAGCACGTACGAAAGCCCTTGCAGCACGGCCGGCATGCTCGAAATGGGGAACATCAGGCCCGACAGCAGGACGGTGGGAAGCATCAGGCCCAAGAGCGAGATGATCATGGCGATCTGCTGCGTCTTGGAAACGGTCGAGATGAAAATGCCCAACGAGAGCGAGGTGAAGATATAGGTAAGGCTTGCCAGGAAGAACAGCAGGAAACTGCCGCGTATGGGGACATCGAACGCGAAGAGGGAAAGCAGGATGATGACGATAAGGTTGAAGATGGAAACCACGAAATAAGGGACTGTCTTGGCGAAGATGATGTAGAGCGGTTTGGAGGGCGCTACCAGAAGGGCTTCCATGGTTCCCAGTTCCTTTTCCCGGACAATGGACACCGAAGTCATGAGGGTGCAGATGAGCATCAGCACCAGGCCGATTACCCCGGGCACGAACGTATACGCGCTTTTCAATTGGGGATTGTACATCATCCGGGTAACCGTCTCCACGAGGATGCCGCCGTTCCCTTCCGCCTGCATCGAGAGGGCGTACCGGGCCGCGATGTCTTGCAGGTAGCTGTTGACGATATTGGCTTCGTTCGGGTTGCAGGCATCGGTGATAAGCTGTATCCGTGCCGGTTCCTTTCGTGTCAGATGCTCGGAGAAGTCGGGAGGGATGACGATGATGAGTTTGATTTTCCCTTTCTTGAAGATGGGTTCGAACGCTTTCGGGTCGTCTACATGCTGTTCGATCTGGAAATAGGGCCCGGCCTCGATGCGGCGCAGGAGTTCGCGGCTTTCGGGGGTCTTGCATTGGTCGTTGACGGCCACGGACGTGTTGCGGATGTCGGTGGTGATGGTGAACCCGAAAATGAGGACCTGCACGACAGGCATGAGCAGGATTATCAGCATCGTCGCCTTGTCGCGAAAGATGTGATAGAACTCTTTTTCCACAAATGCGAAAAACTGTTTCATGCCGCTTAATCCTCGTTACGGGTGGCTTTCCGGGCAATCCGGGTAAAAACATCTTCCATGGTTTCCACGCCGAAATGATCGCGCAGGTTCTTGGGGGAATCGAGCATTTCGATCCGGCCGTCGACCATCATGCTGACCCGGTTGCAGTACTCGGCTTCGTCCATGTAGTGCGTGGTGACGAAAACCGTGATGCCCCGGTTCACGGCTTCGTAAATCAATTCCCAGAACTGCCGGCGGGTGAGCGGGTCGACCCCCCCGGTGGGCTCGTCCAGGAAAACGATTTCCGGTTCGTGGAAAATGGCTACGGAGAAGGCTAATTTCTGCTTCCAGCCCAAGGGCAGTTCCCCTACCAGCGTGTTTTTTTCCGACATGAAACCCAAGCGGGCAAGCATCTCATCGGTCTTTTTCCCGATTTTCCGTTCTTCCACGCCGTAGATCCCGGCGAAGAGGCGGATGTTTTCCCATACCTTGAGGTCGTTGTACAAGGAAAACTTCTGGCTCATGTAGCCGATATGCCGTTTGATGTCTTCTTGCTGGGTGAAAATGTCGAAACCGGCCACGGTGCCGCTTCCCGAGGATGGCCGGTGAAGCCCGCAAAGCATGCGGATGGCGGTGGTCTTCCCTGCTCCGTTCGCGCCGAGGAATCCGAAGATTTCCCCTTTTTTCACTTTGAAGCTGATGTGGTCTACCGCGGTGAAATCCCCGAATTTCTTGGTCAGGTTTTCCACATTGATCACGTAGCCTTCCCGCATGACCTGAATGGCGGCTCGTTCGCGCAGCAGCAAGGATTTCCGCCTAATTCCCATGCTCGCCTCCTTTGCTCATTTGTATCATGAAGCAGTCCTCGATTCCGGCTTCGATTTCTTTGATTTTCACTTCCCGGTGCCCGCGTTCCTCCAAATACCTTTCCAAAAGGCCGGTCTGCTGCGAGGCGGGAATGCCAGGGGGGAGGTAAAGGTGCTGGTACGAGCCGAAGGAATAGCAATTGCAGGAATCCGGGAAACGGCGCAGGTCTTGCAGCAGGCGGAAACTGTCCTGGCTCCTTACGGCCAAGATGCGGTACGGGAATGCTTTGCGGATGTTTTCCGGCGTATCGCACCGGATGATGCGTCCTTCTTGCACCAGGCAGATGCGTTGGCACCTGACGGCTTCGTTCATGTAGGGGGTCGAGGCGATGATCGTGATGCCTTTTTCCCGCAGCACGTCGAGCATTTCCCAGAACTCCTTGCGGGAAACCGGATCCACGCCGGTTGTGGGTTCATCGAGGAAAAGGACTTTCGGGGAATGTATCAAGGCGCAGCAAAGGGCCAGTTTCTGTTTCATCCCGCCGGAAAGGTTCCCGGCTTTCCGGGTTTTGAAAGGTTCGATGTAGCGGTAGATGTTCTTTATGGACGCGTAGCTTTTCCGTATGCTTGTTCCGAAGAGGGTGGCGAAGAATTTCAGGTTTTCTTCCACGCTCAAGTCCTGGTAAAGGGAAAACCGGCCGGGCATGTACCCGATGGATTGGCGGATTTTCCGGTAATCCTTCACGGTGTCGAAGCCTTCTACCGTGGCTGTCCCTTCATCGGGGACCATCAGGGAGGCAAGGATGCGGAAAAGGGTCGTTTTCCCTGCCCCGTCGGGCCCGATCAGGCCGAACAATTCCCCGCTTTCCACTTGGAGGGATACATGGTCGAGCGCCTGCACGCGGTGGTTCCCGCGTCCGAATTTCTTGGAAATGCCTTGGGTTGTGACAGCGTAGCGAGCCATGGATGGTTGTGTTGGGAAACGGCAGGAGGGCGGATTGTTACGGGGCGGGGTCGAAAACCACGTCGGCATACATCCCGATCTTCAGGTAGCCATCGTTCTTCACCGAAATCTTCACGGCATATACCAGGTTTTCCCTTTCGTCCTGGCTTTGGACGGATTTCGGGGTGAACTCGGCCTGGTCGGAGATGTAAGTCAGCGTTCCCGGGTATTCCGTTGGTTCGCCGTTCTTCAAGGTGTAGACTTTCACCGCCTGCCCCAAGCGGAGGCTTGAGAGCTTTTCGGCAGTGATATAGGCTTTGAGGGTCATTTCCTCGAGGTTGGCCACTTTGAAAAGCGGTCTTCCGGCATAGGCCTGTTCGCCGGCTTGGGCGTATTGGTCGAGGACGGTTCCGGTGATGGGGCTGGCGATGAGGCTCTTCAGGATCATGTCTTGCACTTGGGCTATTTGGATTTCCTGGGCCGAGCTTTGGGCATCGAGGCTGCCGATCCCGCTGAGGATAGAAGCTTTCTGGGCTTCCAATTGCGCCTCCAGTTGCGCTACGGCGTTTCGGGCTTGGGTGTATTGCTGCCGGGTGGCGGCATCTCCTTCCATCAGCTTCTCGATCCGGGAAAGTTCCGTCCGGGCCTGTTGCAAAGCCAGTTCGGTCGCGGCTACTTGTTTGCCCATGTCGGGCTTTTGCTGGAGGGTGGCTTGGCGGCCAGCCGTCAGCATCCTTTTTTGCAGGTACAGTTGCATCGTGTCGATGCAGCCGATCACGTTGCCTTTTTCGACCCGGCTTCCTTGCCGGGCTTCCAGCCAGAGGATGGTCCCGTTCCCTTGCGCCGAGACCACGATGCTGGTGGCTTCCAAAGTTCCTCCGGCATCGTAGGCCGGGCCGGCATGGTTGCAGGAAACCAAGCAGGATGCCGAGGAAAGGAAGACGGCTGCGGCCAAGGCCGGGAAAAGGTTTCTCTTCAGGTTTTTCTTCATGGGTTTTCTTTTAAAGGCCGGTTCATGCGCAACCGGTTCATGCAAGGTTTGCCGAACCGCTTTCACAGGGCCGGCGTCCCGGTACCCGCTTTGAGATTGTACCGGAAAATTTCGGCCATGCGTTCAATGCGGTGCAGGCTTGCCTGGGCAATGGCTTGGCTTTCCTTGCGCAGTGCCTCCAGGAGCTTTTCCATCTCCAACGCCCCGTTGTCATACCGGGTTTGCGCGTTTTCCCTGATCTTGGCATGCAAAGCTACAATGGCCCTGTCTTTTTCTAACAGGGTGTCCCATTTGGTTATCAAGGACTTGCTGCTTTCCAGCTCCATGAGGCTTTGTTGGAAATAGGATTGCTGGAGGTTCTCTATTTTCTGTTTTTCGACAGAAAGGCGTTTCTTGCCATGCCCGATGGCGTAAATCTCGCTTCCTATCGACCAGGAGAGGCTTAAGCCGGCCGCAAGGAGATGGTTCCAGGAACTATTGCTGAATTGCACGCGCGGGGCTGCGTAAATGCCGCTCCCTACCAGGTCAACTTTCGGCAGGAATTGGCCGATGCCGCCCGCGTTGTTGTCGAGCAGTTTCTTCTGGAGTTCGAACATGGCCCATTCCGGCTGGTTCTCGATACCGGTTTGCGGGTTGGGGGACAGCATCGGTTCTTCCAGCACGGCTTCTTCCATGTCTTTGCCGGTCATCATTCCCAGGATTTTCGCGCAGGCGTCCTTGGCCGAAGAAATGCCGGCTTTCTGCTGCTCCAGTTCGAGCAGGGCCAGTTCCACTTGATCGACGTCGCTTTGCAAGCCCGCCCCGTTGCGCACGGCTGTCCGGGCTATGTCGCGGCTCTCTTTCAGCAAGGAGTCTTGCCGGGAGAGCAGTGCTTCTTGTTCTTGCAGCAGAAGGAGCGAGAAAAAGGCGTTGCCCGCCTCGGCTTGGATTTCCCGCATCCTTGCCTGATGGTCTTCTTCCTCGATCCGGCTTTTGGTCCTGGCGATTTCCTTTTCGCGTTGCGTTTTTCCCCCGTCCCATAAGGTCTGTTTCAAGGTCAGCGCGCCGGCAAAACGGAAAGCGGAAATGTTTTCCTCGTGCCCGAAAGCGGGGATTCCTTCCACGTACCCGCCGAAAGCCCCGATTTCGAGCCGGGGCAGGTAGGCGGTGTTGAGCGCTTTGATCTGGTGTTCCAATGCTTGGCGGGAGAGTTCGTCCTGCTGGGCTATCGGCATGTTTTTCCCCGCCCAGAGCAGGCATGAGTCGAGCGTTGCTTTCCAAGGCTGGGCCAGCAAGGGCGAAAAACCGCACAACCCGAACGGAATGATCAGGAAGAGCAGCGTTGCCGGTTTCAGTTTGTTCCGGATTCGAACGGCATTCATGCTTGCAAAGGTAAAGGATAATTTCATTCGTGGCTTTTCTTTCTGGCTCGGGAATCGGTTCTGCCTGCTCCGGGTCAGCCCGGTCCGCACGGGTTCAGGGAAGCTTTTCGAGGAAATCGATGGCTTTCTCCAAATGGATTCCATGCGATCCTTTCACGAAGATGAAATAGGATTGCGGAGGCTCTTTTTTCCAGAAAGCCAGCAATTTTTCCACATCCGGGAAGCAAAGGTACGCTTCGGGATGGTCGGTGCGGGCGAAATGGCTTCCGACCAGAATGGCTTGCCTGAACCCGAGCCCGGATAGCTGGGCGATGATCTTCTGATGCGCTTCTCCCGCAGCAGGGCCCAGTTCCAGCATGTCTCCTATGACAGGCAGTTTCCCGGTCTGCGTCTGCATGATGGCGAAGTTTTCGAGGGCGGCCTTCATGCTGGACGGGTTGGCGTTGTAGGCATCGGCTATGAGGAGGTTGCTGCCTGCAAGGATGCTTTGCGAGCGGAGATTTTTGGGCATGTAGCGGGCAATGCCTTCCCCGATTTCTTCATCGTTGATGCCGAAGTAGCGCCCCGCGCAGGCTGCCGCTCCCACGTTTTCAAGGTTGTATCTTCCTATCAGATTGGTTTTTATCTTTATGAGGTTCGGGGCGGAAGGCGTGCCGTGGAGGCAGCAGTTTATCCGGAGCTGCTCGTCTTCCAAAGGGGTTATCTGCAGGAAAACGTTGCTTTTTTCGCCGTAGCAGTACCGTTCCATGTTGGCCGAAGCGTCCATCAGGACGGGGTCGGCAGCATTGACGAATACTTTCCCGTTGACTTTTTTCACGAATCGGTAGAGCGCGGTCTTGGTCTTGACGATATTGGACAAGGATCCGAAGCCTTCCAGATGCGCTTGCCCGATGTTGGTGATGATTCCGAACGTGGGCAGGGCGATCCGGCAGAGTGCGGCGATTTCCCCCGGATGGTTGGCTCCCATTTCGATAATGGCGATTTCGGTGTCTTGCGGCATGGAAAGCAAGGAAAGCGGCACGCCGATATGGTTGTTGAGGTTCCCTTCCGTGGCGAAAGTCCGGAACCGCATTCCCAGCACGGATCGGAGCAGTTCCTTGGTCGTGGTTTTCCCGTTCGTGCCGGTTATCCCCACCACGGGTATCATCATCTGCTTGCGGTACAGGGTGGCGGTTTTCTGCAAGGTGTCCAAGACATTTTCCACGAGCAGGCATCCGGGTTTCCCCGCCAAGGACGGATTGTCGACCACGGCGTAGGCGCAGCCTTTTTCCAAGGCTTGCAGTGCAAAGTCGTTGGCATCGAAGTTCCCGCCTTTCAAAGCGAAGAAAATCGAGCCTTCCACCGCTTTCCGGGTATCCGTGCAGACGTGCCGGTGTTTCCTGAACAAGGAATAAATTTCTTCGGGGGAATGATATGGGTGCATCGTTTTTCCTATTTCGTTTTCTTGTCTCTTGATCTCAGGTTTTCTCTGTTTCCCTTTTGCATCCGGCCCGGGCCTTCGCCTTTTGCAAGCCCCGTCCGGCATTAGCCGGGTTTCCGGGCGGCCTGGAGCGATCCGGCGGATCCGGGCCGGCAGGATTCATCGCTCCGGAAAGGTTTCCCTGCTTGCCCGGGCTTCATCGGAGCTTTCAGTACTATGGGCCTTCAGTACAAGAAGCTGCTTCCGCCCAGGAATTCCCGGAGAATGGAGGTTGGCGGTATTTCCTTTTCTTCGATGTTGCGGAAGTAGGAAAGGAATTTCAACAGATAGCAGGCTTGACCGTAGTGTTCCGAGCTCTCGGGAATTTCGCGCAGCAAGGGTTCGGCATGTTTCTTCAAGACGCCCAGTTCGAACAACAGGGCGGAATTGAACATTACATCGGCGTTTTCCTGATAAGGGAAAATGTTCTTGTTTTCGCCCCGCCGAACGCTGGGCCAGCGGTCGAGGGTGTCGATGGCCGAATATCCGCGGAACTTGTAGTCGCGAACCATGCGCCGGATAAGGCGGTTGTCGGTGCTGCTGACCGGGTTTTGCGTGTCGATGCTGATATGGGTGAGGGCGGAAACGAAGATTTTGAAAGTGTAGAGGCTGTCGATATCGGTCAAAGCCGGGTTGAGGCCGTGGATGCCTTCGACCAAGACGATGGTCTTCGGGGTGATGCGGACTTTCCTTCCGGTGAATTTCCGTTTCCCCTCCTTGAAGTCGAACGTGGGAAGCTTGATTTCGGTTTCCTTCCCGGCTTCGAGCATCTGCCGCAATTGCTGGTTGAAGAAATCGCGGTCGATGGCGTCGATGCTTTCGAAATCGTACTGCCCGTTTTCATCCAAAGGCGTTTTTTCCCGGTCCACGAAGTAGTCGTCCAGCGATATTTCGGCCGTCTTGTATCCCAACACTTGCAATTGGATCGACAGCCGTTTGCAGAAAGTGGTCTTGCCGGAAGAGGAAGGCCCGCTGATGAGCACGATGCGGCAGCCGGGCCTTTTTACGACCTGGTCGGCGATGCTGGCGATTTTCTTTTCCTGAAGGGCTTCCGAGACTTTGATCAGGCGGCCGGCTCCTTCCTCCTTGAGTTCCTTGTTGAGGTTTCCCACATACGGCACGCCCATGATGTCCAGCCAGTCCTTTTGCTCTTGGAAAGTATTGAAGAGCTTGCTCCCGTTGTGACGGGCTTCGCGGACAATGGCCTTGAAGAAGTCGCTTTTATTGCCTCCGGCGATTTTCTCGTAGTCGGGCCGGAGGGCGATCAGGCCGTGGCCGAAATACCGCTCTATGCGGAAATGGTTGATATATCCGGTAGAGGGGACGAGGTACCCGTAGAAATAATTGGCCGTCTGGCCGAGGGTGTAGACCGAAGTGTAAAGCTCGCTGCGGGTTTGGAACAGCAGCGCTTTTTCGTTGAGATGGTTCTTGCGGAAAATTTCAATGGCTTCTTCGGTCGGCAGCTGGGTCCTTCCGAAGGGAAGGTCGGATTTTATGATTTCCTGGGCCCTTCTGCAAAGGCGGGCAAGCATGTCGAGCGTTATTTTCCCTTTGCCTCCGATGATTTCGCAATACATGCCCAGCGGCAGCGAGTGCTCCACCTTCAGGGTGGCTTCCGGCCAGAGGTCGCGTACGGCCTTGAACAGGATGAAAACGGTGGAGCGCATGTACATGGCGTAGCCGATAGGGTCGTGGACATCGATGAACTCGATGGTTTTGGGCTTGAAGAACTCGAAGCCGAGTTCCCGGAGCTTGTTGTTCACTTTCACGCCGAGGATGGGCTCTTGCAGTCTCACTTTCTGGTCGGCGGCAATCTGCGCGGCAGTGGTACCGATGGGATATTCCTTTTCGATTCCCGTATTCTTGCAGATGATCTTTATGTTCGACATGGCGCATGTTTTTTCGAGTGGAAAGATGTTCCCTGGCCGATCCGGCGGCTTATTGCGGGTCTTGCTTCTTTTTCCTGCTTTTGGTCGGTTTCCCTCCTTTTGGCAGATCCGTTTTTCCCTCTTTTTCCAGCAGCGGGGCCAGGAAACGTGCCGTGTGGCTGCCTTCGACCCGGCAGATTTCCTCCGGGGTGCCTTCGGCTATGATCTGCCCGCCTTCCTGTCCGCCTTCCGGGCCTAAGTCGATAATGTAATCGGCGCATTTGATCACATCTAAGTTGTGTTCTATGACCAAGACCGTGTTGCCGGCATCCACTAATTTCCCGAGCACTTCCAGCAAGATCCGTATGTCTTCGAAGTGCAGGCCGGTTGTGGGTTCGTCGAGGATGTAAAGGGTATTGCCGGTTTCCTTTTTCGACAATTCGGTGGCCAGCTTGATCCGTTGCGCTTCTCCGCCCGAGAGCGTGGTGGAGGGTTGCCCCAAGGTGAGGTACCCGAGGCCAACTTCGTCGAGCGTCTTGAGTTTGGAGGCGATGTGGGGGATGTTGGAAAAGAAGTCCACGGCGTGGCGGATGCTCATGTTCAGCACGTCGTTGATGGACTTTCCTTTATAGCGTATCTCCAAAGTCTCTTTGTTGTAGCGTTTCCCGTTGCATTCCTCGCAGGTGACGTAAACGTCCGGCAGGAAATTCATCTCGATGGTTTCGACCCCCGCGCCTCCGCATTTCTCGCATCGGCCTCCTTTCACGTTGAAGGAGAATCTCCCGGCCTTGTACCCTTTGATTTTGGCATCGGGCAGGGATGCGTACAATTGGCGTATTTCATCGAATACGCCCACGTAGGTGACCGGGTTCGACCGCGGGGTGCGGCCGATCGGGGCTTGATCCACTTCGATGACCTTGTCGATGAAGGAAATCCCTTCGATGCTCCGGTAGGGGAGGGGTTCGGCCGAGGAACGGTAGAAGTGCCGGCTCAGGATGGGTTGCAGGGTCTGCCCTATCAGGGTCGATTTCCCGCTCCCCGAGACCCCGGTGACGCAGCAGAGCGTTCCCAAGGGAATGCGGAGGTCGACCCCTTTCAGGTTGTGCCCGCTGGCTCCGTTCAGGCACAAGTGCTTTCCGTTTCCGGCCCTTCTTTTCCCGGGTATCCGTATGGCCTTGATGCCGTTGAGGTAATCGGCCGTGATCGATTTCTGTTTGAGGAACTCCGGCACGGTGCCTTGGGCCGTGACCCGGCCTCCTCGTATGCCGGCGCCCGGGCCTATGTCTACCAGGTAATCCGCGGCCCGCATCATGTCTTCATCGTGTTCCACCACGATGACGGTGTTGCCCAAGTCCCGCAGTTGCTTGAGGGCGGCAATCAGTTTGTGGTTGTCGCGTTGGTGGAGCCCGATGCTGGGTTCGTCGAGAATGTACAAGACGCCTACCAGGCGTGAGCCGATTTGTGTCGCCAGGCGGATCCGTTGGGATTCGCCTCCGGAGAGCCCGCCCGATTCCCGCGAAAGGGTCAGGTACCCGATGCCTACCTCCAGGAGGAAGCCGGCCCGGTTGCGGATTTCCTTCAAGATCTCGTGGCCGATTTTCTGTTGCCACGGGCTCAGCCGCTTTTCCACTTCGGAAGTCCATTCGTACAACTGGTCTATGCTCATTTCGGCCACCTGGGCGATATTCTTGCCATCGATGAGGAAATGCAGGGCTATGTTCTGGAGACGGGTGCCTTTGCATTGGCTGCAGACCTTGGTCGCCATGAATTGGGAGGCCCATTTCTGGATGCTGGGGATGCCTTCCTCGTAGAAGCGCTTGAGGTAAGCGTAAAGCCCGTCGAAGTCTATGTCGAGTTTCCGGGTCACCCCGAGGTTTTTGTTTTTCAGTTCCACTTGCCGGTGTTCGCCGTTGAGGATGGCTTCTACCGCTTCCGGGCGAATGTCCCGTATGGGGGTCTTGAGGTCGAAACCGTAGACTTTCCCGAGCATCTCGATTTGCGACAGGATCCAGCTCTCGCCCAAGTGGTTTTCTTTCCGTTCGGAATGCTTGTCGGGGCAAATCGGCGCTAATCCTCCCTGGCGGATGCTCAGTTCCGGGTCGGGGATGATTTTCTGACGGTCGGGCGTGGTCTCTCTTCCGATGCCGTTGCAATGCGGGCATGCGCCGTAGGGGGAATTGAACGAGAAAGTGTTGGGTTCCGGTTCCGGATACGAGATTCCCGAGACGGGGCACATGAGCGTCTTGCTGTAGTGCCGGGCTTCCTTCCCTTCCTCGTTGCAGATCATCAGCCGGCCCTTTCCCTGCTTCATGGCGGCCTTTATGCCTTGTACCAAGCGGTTCCGGTTCCTTTCCGAAACCTGCAGCTTGTCTACGACCAATTCGATGTCGTGGGTCTTGTAGCGATCCACGTACATGCCGAAATACAGTTCGGTGATTTCCCCGTCGACGCGGACCTTGAGGTACCCTTGCTTGCGGATGCCTTCGAAAAGCTCGCGGTAATGGCCTTTCCGGCCCGATACCAGGGGTGAGAGGATGAGGATGTTTTTCCCTTGGTATTGTTCCACCACCAGGTCGATGATTTGCTCTTCGGTGTATTTTACCATTTTTTCCCCGCTTACGTAGGAATAAGCCTCGCCGATGCGGGCGAAAAGCAGGCGCAGGTAGTCGTAGATTTCCGTTACCGTGCCTACCGTGGAACGGGGATTCTTGTTGGTGGTCTTCTGCTCGATGGCAATGACCGGGCTGAGCCCGTCTATCTTGTCGACATCGGGTCGTTCCAGCGAACCGATGAATTGCCGGGCATAGGAGGAGAAAGTTTCCATGTAACGCCTTTGGCCTTCGGCGTAGATGGTATCGAAGGCAATCGACGATTTCCCGCTCCCGCTCAGGCCGGTAATGACGATGAGCTTTTCATGGGGCAATTTCAGGTCTATGTTCTGCAGGTTGTGCACCCGGGCCCCGTAGACCGATAAATTCATCTCTTGCATTTCTTCAGCTTATTTGAGACCAGAGGTTCCCGGCAGGGTGTTTTTCCATTTCAGCCACTAATCTTTGGTTTTTTGCCAGCAGCAGGCCGGGATCTTCCTGAAGGATTTCCAGCGCTGTGAAGCGGGCGGCCTTGACGATGTTCCCGTCCTGCACGATGTCGGCGATTTTGAGGCTCAGCAGGCCGCTTTGCTGTGTCCCTTGCAGGTCTCCCGGGCCTCTGAGCTTCAAGTCGGCTTCGGCGATTTTGAACCCGTCATTGGTCGATACCATGGTCTGCAGCCGTTCCCGGGCATCCTGGCTGAGTTTTTCCGAGCTCATCAGGATGCAGTAGGATTGCTGGCCTCCGCGGCCTACCCGCCCGCGGAGCTGGTGGAGCTGGGCCAAGCCGAAACGTTCGCTGTTTTCAATGACCATGACCGTGGCATTGGGAACGTCTACCCCCACCTCGATGACCGTGGTCGATACCATGATCTGGGTTTCTCCTTTCTTGAACCGTTCCATTTCGAATTCCTTCGCTTCGGCTTTCATCTTCCCGTGCACGATGCTTAGCTGGTAATCGGGGACAGGGAAAGCCCGGCTTATGCTTTCGTACCCGTCCATCAGGTCCTTCAAGTCCATGTTCTCCGACTCCTCGATCAGGGGGTAGACCACGTAGATCTGCCGGCCTTTGGCAATTTCGGATTTCATGAAGGCGAAGAGGCGGAGGCGGTCTTTGTCGGTGAGGTGCACCGTCTTTACGGGTTTCCGGTTGGGGGGCAGCTGGTCGATCACCGAGACATCAAGATCCCCGTAGAGGGTCATGCCCAGCGTTCGCGGAATCGGCGTGGCTGTCATGACCAGCACATGGGGAGGAATGCGGTTTTTTGCCCAGAGCTTTGCCCTTTGGGCCACGCCGAACCGGTGTTGCTCATCGATTACCGCCAAGCCGAGATTCTTGAATGCCACTTCGTCTTCCAGCAAGGCATGTGTCCCGACAAGGATGTCGATTTGCCCCTCCCGGAGAAGGTTGAGCAAGATGGCGCGGTCTTTCCGGCTTGTGGAGCCTGTCAGGAGCCCGGTTCGGATTTTCATGCCGCGGAGGAATTTCCGCAGGGAAGCGTCATGTTGCCGGGCCAATATTTCGGTCGGGGCCATCATGCAGGACTGGAACCCGTTGTCGCAGGCGAGCAGCATGCACATCAAAGCCACGATTGTCTTCCCGCTGCCCACATCGCCTTGCACGAGGCGGTTCATCTGGAATCCGGTCTTGGTGTCGGCCCGGATTTCCTTTACGACCCGTTTCTGGGCTTCGGTCAGGGAGAAGTCGAGGTTGTGCTGGTAGAATTGCAGGAAATTTTCTCCCACTTTTTCAAAGGTCCAGCCGGGAGATTTCCTTTTTTTCAGTTTGGCTTGGAGTATTTTCAGCTGCAGGATCAGCAGTTCCTCGAATTTGAGGCGCTGGCGTGCGTTTTCCGCCTGTTCCATGCTTCGGGGATGGTGGATCTGGATAAAAGCATCTTCCCGGAGCGGGAGGCGGTAACGTTCCAGGATCTCCTGGCTGAGGATTTCCGGAATGCTTCCCCGGGCTTGGCGGCAAAGGTTGGCCGTTATTCCGGACAGGGCTTTGGGGCCCAGGCCGTGGTTCTTCATGCGTTCGGTCGTGGTATACAGCGGCTGTATGCCCGGGTTTTCTTCTTGCGGGTTCCCTTCGGCGGCGAACTCGAGTTCCGGATGGTTCAAGCTCAGGCGGTGGTTGAAGACGGAGGGTTTCCCGAATACTTTCACCCGGACTTGCGGCTTGATTTTGGGAAGAAGCCATTTCAGCCCCGAGAACCAAGCGAGTTCTATTTGCCCGGTGCCATCGGACAGGATCGCCGAGAGCCTTTTTTTCGCGCCGAAACCTTTTTGTTCCACGCTTTTGATGGTTCCTTGCAAGGCCACGTAGTTCCGGTCGTCCCGTACCTGGCTTATCGGGATGAACCGCCCGCGGTCGATGTACCGGAAAGGGAAATATTCCAGCAAGTCCCCATAGGTATGGATGCGGGCCTCTTTTTTCAGGATTTCCGCTTTGGCAGGGCCGACCCCCTTGAGATATTCTATGTGCTGGGAGAAAAAGTCGAACATGGCATCCTTCCGGCTTCTCGAGCCCTTCCGTCCAAGGAAGGGAAAACCCGGATAGGTAAAGTTACATCAAAAACCGTAATCTTTCGAAAAAAAACACGTTGCATCCGGTGCTTTCCGCGGTACGGAACCGTGTGAAAAAAGGCCCGCCTGCAGTTTGCAGGCGGGCCTTTCCGCTACGATGGGAAGCGCGTTTGCCGGTGTTTTTCGAGCAAGGCCGGATCCCGGCGTCCTTTGTCCGGCCAGCGAAGCGTTTTTCGGGACGATCGCTTGGGCAAGGAGGCCGCCTTCCCGTGCAGGCCGGATTAGAATTCCCAGAGATCGTGTTCGATTTCGAATAGCATTTCCTCGATCCTTTCCGCTTCGCGCATGATGTTGGCCCCTTGCGCGTAGGCGGTTATCTGGCGGTCTTGCTGGTTGTCGATCTTGGTGATGTAGCTTTGGAACCAGCGGTTCCAAGCGAACACGTCATCGTAGGACTGCCGCATGGCGCTGTTGTGCCGGTTGAAAGCCTCGGTTTTGGCAAACAGGGATCTTACGGAAGGGTAGTAGAGCCAGAAAAGGGTCTGGTTCCCTTTGAACTGGCCGCTTTCATCGTCAAACACCTGGATTACCGGTGCGATGCCCAGGATCCGGATGTCGCGCATGGAGCGTTGCTTGTCGATGAACCAGTCTTCCTTGAGGCGGATCATCTTCACGTTGTGGATTTGGAACGATGACGTGTCCATCGAAGTGATGAATTGCCCGGGGTTGTCCAAGTCCTCTTTCTGCAGTTCCCGGATTTGCGTGTTCTGGCTGATGAACTCCTCGTAGGTGAGCTGCTTGCGGAAATCATCGGTAAGCGGGTCGTAAGCCACGATGGTTCCGTCTTGCAGGCCTTTCATGATCAAGCTCATCAGGCTGATCCGGTCTTGTACCGGTTCTACAGGGTAATAGAGGTATTGGTTCATTTTCATGCGGAAATCCACCATTCTCCAGACCCGCCATTTGATGAACACATCGGCTTCGCGCACGTGGACATACGGGCGGGGTTCGCGGTCGAAAGTGTTTTCTTTCTTGTAGAAATTATCCACCGGAGGAGTGTCTTCCAGCACCTGCGCTTTGGAAGGCAGCAGGCAGGCTGCAGTCGCCAACACCGTCAGGATAACAAGTAACTTCTTCATATTCTTTCGATTTTTGCCTTTGGCAGGCATACGTTTTTTTTATGGCTATTTGATGGTGATGATCATGTCTCCCAAGGCGCGTTTGCCTTCGGGCATCTGGGCCATGATGTCGGTAATGAACACCTTGTCTCCGCGGCGGCAGCGTTTGAAGTTTTCGATCATGCTGCTGGTAAACTTGTTGCCGTCGGAAGGCATGCTGGCCGACAGTTCCTGGTTGCGCGAAACCTGCACGTTGAACGAAGCCACTTGCAGTTTCAGTTCGAATTCGAAATCCTTCATCGAAACCAGGAGCCCGCCCGCATTGGCCAAGGTGTTCTTGTCGATTCTTTTCACGCCCACTTCCTGCCCGTTGATCCGTGCCACCGGGTCGGGAACCCGTTTTACCCGGAAAGTCTTGCTGCCCATGAGGACGGGGCTTTTCCCGTTTTCGGTCGAGTAGACCTTGATTTCCGCGTTCACGCCCGGAGTGGTAACCCGTGCGATATAGGTGCCCGCCCCGGTTTTGGTAAGGGTCCCGTTGGTGATCTCGACGCGCGTGTCTTTATCGGGCACTCCGCCTGCCAGCGCCGAGACCGGGTTGTCGACCCCGACGTAGAGCACGTTCATGGCATCGGCTGCCACGGTTGCGGTCGGTACGCCTACATTGTAAGAGAATTGGAAGGGATAGGACTTCACCCCGAACGTCCCGGGAACATCGATCGTGCCGGAAACCCTTTTTTCTCCCAGGCTGCTGGCCGGGACCCGGTACCGGATGCTTCCGGCCTCGCCTTCGTACTTCTGCCCGTTGATGGTGGCGGTGATTTTCGATTTGGAGTCGAAAGCAGCCACGAAAATGTCGGCTTCGTAATGCGAGCCTTGCAATACGTTTTGCGAGACAGGTACCACGCGGGCCGAAATGCTGTCGAACTTGAAATCGTCTTCGCTCACCGATGAATAGAGCTGCGAGACCGCATCGTATTCCGCATTGAGCACGCTGGCCTGGATCTTGTTCAGAATGGCCAAGTCGGCCACGATGATGGTGTGGTAGAAGTGATAGATTTCCCAGCTTACTTTCTTTCCGCTGGCATCTTCATAGGGGTAGTCCGTCCTGAGGGCATCGAACGAGACTTTTTCGGCATCATCTCCCAGGATATCGATAAGGAATTGCCGGTATTCGTTCAGTTTTTGGTTCATCTCGAAGGCTTTCCCCTTGTTCGTGGTTACGTCCCCGATGAAATAGCGGGTAGGGTCGTCGTAATTGTCCTGTCTTCCTATATCCCTTGCGTTCAGGTTTTTGGCTTCTTCTATGGGTACCCCTTCGGTAATGGCCATGACTTCCCATTTGACTTGCTGCAAGTAATCGTACATTTCGTCCGTCTTGGCCCTTACTTCCATGGCTTTTTCCCATTGGCTGCCCACCTTCGCCTCGTTGTTCACATAGGCGTTCTGGAAGAGCTGGTACATGCCCTCGTTTTTCTTATGGTAGTTCGCGTTGGTGGTCTCCAAGGCATCGTTGACCGTGACAAACGACTTGAGCACCTCAACAGACACGTTCAATGCCAACATGGCTGTGAGTACCAAGTACATCATCCCGATCATTTTTTGCCTCGGTGTCTCTTTTGCTCCGCTCATTGCCCGATAGATTCTTTAGGTTTTTCGTTTGGTTCCCCGGCTTATCCTCTGGCTCCGGATTGCGTGTTCTGCATGGCCGACAGCATCTGGCCGTACATCTTGTTGAGCGTGGCGACTTTTTCCGACAGGTCGTCGATTTCCTTGCGGTACTTCATCGAGCTTTCGAGCGAACCGCTCAAGGTATCCATGATCTGGCTGATTTCCTTTTGCATCTTCGCGCTGGCTTCGGCTTGCGTTTGGGAAATCTTTATCTGGGATTCGTAGAACCGGTTCAGGTTCGACATCTGTTCGGTCATCTTGTTCAATTGGGCCGCATAGTCCTTGTTGGCTCCGGCCATATCGGGCAAACTTCCCAGGCTTTGGGTGGTCTGGGTCAGTTTTTCGATCCCGCTGCTGAGGCGTTCGAAAATTTCCGGCGACACATTGGCCTTGGCCAGCATTTCGTCTATTTTTTGCGAGAGCATTTCCTTGTCTTCGGAAGCAGCGGTTCCATGGCCGGCGAAACCGGGCATGGGGGCTTCCCCTTCGGCGTAGAGGGGCGTGCCATCGGGCTTGTTCTTGAGGACGGGATAGACGCGATCCCATTCGAATTCCGCGTGCTGTTTCTCGAATGCGGAGAAGAAGAAAATAATGGCTTCCGTTCCCATGCCGATGATAAGCATGATGTTGGCGCCCGGATAGTGGTTGATCTTGAACAAGGCCCCGATGATTACCAGGGAGGCTCCCCAACCGTACAAATAACCCATGAAACGTTTGTATCCGGGTTTTTCAACAAACTTGAATGCCATGTCGTCTTTCTCTTTTTTCTGTTTTGGAAATTTCTGGTTTCAGGCTGATTCCCTGCACGGGAAGGCAATTAATAAACGTTCGAGCCGCTTCCGCGGAAGACGTGGAGCGCAAGCACGCGCGGCAGACCGAACGATTAATAAACGTTCGAGCCGCTTCCGCCTTGCAGCATTCCGCTGCCGAGCAACGGCTGGACGCAACGGAAGCCCACGTAGGACTTGCAGGTGTCTTGGTATTCGAACGAGCGGTAGTATACCTTGCACAAATCGGCGAAGTCCTTGAACGAGCCGCCCCTTACCACTTTGCGTTTGAGCCCGATCCCGTCTTCCGGCCGGGCATCGTAGAGGTATGCCGGGTTGAAGTCGAGGTTGTTGGCGATGGATTCATCGTAGGCATCGATGCACCATTCGGCCACATTCCCCATCATGTCGTACAACCCGTAATCGTTGGGCGCGTAATGGGCCACGATGCAAGGATAGAGGGAGCCGTCGGCCGCATAGTCCCCGCGTCCGGGCTTGAAATTGCCCAAGAGGCAGCCGTTGATGTTGCGGGCGTAATTCCCGCCCCAGGGATAAGGGCTGGCATCCAGGCCGCCGCGGGCGGCGTATTCCCATTGGGCTTCGGTGGGAAGCTTGAATTCCTGCGCGGTCGGGTAGCCTTTCGAAGCCATGTATTCGTTGTACATGTTGCTCCTCCATTTGCAAAAAGCCTCCGCTTGTTTCCAGTTCACGCCGACTACCGGGTAGTGGTCGTACATGGGGCTGCTGAAATAGCCGGCCACCATGGGGTCGTTGTAGGAATAGGACCAGTCGAAAATCCAGCAGAGCGTGTCCGGGTACACGTTCACCACGTGGCGTTGCACGAATTGCTGCCGCGAGCGCATGGATTGGGGCCGGTTGACGAACGCGCCGTAGTAAGTGCCGTCGTCCGGCATCCCGTCTTCATCGTCCCAATACTTGCGGGCAGCCGATTGGTAGTCGAAAGACCAGTACTCGTAGTTCAGTTTCCTGACATCGATTTCTTTCCGGTGGGCGAACCGTTCTTCTACCGGGAGGTAGAGCTCGGATACGGCTTCGTCCATTTCCGGCGTCATCCGGATTTTGGTCTTCCAGTTGATCTGCGGTTCCGCGTCCTCGTCTTCGGACTCTATCTGGAAGCCTTCGATGCCGTTTTCAGCAAGCAGCCTGCGTATGTGGTATTCCTTGACGTATTCCACGAATTGCCGGTACTCGTTGTTGGTGATTTCGGTCTCGTCCATGAAAAAGTCGCTGATGGTAACCGTTTTCATGTTCAACATCTGGTAAGCAGGGTCGAATCCGCCCGAGCCCAGCACAAAGCTGCCTCCCGGCACATAAACCATCCCGAACGGGATCTGGGTTCCCACGTTCTGCCGCCCTTGCACGCCGACCAATTCCCCGTTTCCGGAATTGCCGCAGCCCCAGAGGAGGATGGCCGCGACAGCCAGAACGGTCAAGTTCCGCACATCTAACAGACTCGCTACTCTTTTCATCGTATGACAGTTAATAGTGTGACACAAATATTCCGGCCTTCTACAAGTACCGGGCGTTCTTGTATTCGGTATTCGCTTTTTCCCCTTCGAGGCCGAAGCAGTACCGGACAAAAATTTCAAAAGCCCCGCCGATGGAGGAGGCTTTTATCAACCGCGAGGCGGTAATGTCGTAGGCCGCCCCGATTTGCAGTTTCCCTATGTTCATCCCGCCCAGGATCGATACCGCGTCTTGCAAGCGGTACGAGAGACCGGCCCAGAAACGTTTGTTGAACGTCCCTGTCATGGAAATGTTCCAGTTGAGGGTACTGAAGTCGGTTTCCAGATAGGTGGACGGGGTGAATTCCACTTTGGGAAGGGTGGGGAACTGGAACGTGTACCCTCCGTGGAGGACCAGGGTCCGGGAGGGACGATGGTTGATTTTTTCGCTCCCGTGCGCTATCAGGTTGTTGGCGCCTATCCCCACGTAGTAGTTTTCGTTCCCCATCAGGTAGAAGCCTACGCATACGTCTCCGTACACGGCATTTTCTTCCTGTTTCCCGGTCAGTATCCGGTCTGAAGTGTTTTCCGGCTTGAATTTTGAAAAATCCAGCCCTTTGCTTTCAAGCTGGGCCCTGACCCCCATCCCGATGAGACCGAAAGAGGTCTGCAGATGGTAGGTGTAGCCTAATTTCACGAACACGTCGCGGTAGTAAGCGGCGTTGAAAGAAGCTATTTCCACGCCGACCCCGCCCTTTACGGCCTTGATCGGCATGTCCACCAGCAAAATGGTGCTGTTGGGGGCTATGTGCTCTTCTTCCGTGCCTTTCCCCCACCCGAGCCATTGCTGGCGGTGCAGGACGGAGGCGTTTATTCCGTTCGACATTCCGGCGAACCCCGCATTGTACGAGTACGTGTTGAACATGTACTGCGTGATCTGGTTCCCCTCTTGCTGAGCCGAAAGCGTGGAAACACAGGCGAAGAAGAACACCCCTGCCATCCAGGTCAAAGACTTTCTTTTCCTTCCCGCCTTTTCCTTCCTGTGCGGGGACGAAAAAGCAAGAAGTAAATTATTCTTCTGGTTTACTGGCATATAGGTAGGGTGTTCTTCTGGACCTGTGAAAAAACACTACAGTTCATTTTGCAAATGTAGCCATTTTTTGCAAGTCTCCTGCAAAATTATTTCGCGGATTGCTCGTTCGCGTTGGCTAAGTTCACCAGGTCGAGCATCTCTTCCGGGTTGTCCAGATCGGGCTTGTGGTCTTCGAGGTATTGCTTCACGAAACCTGCGGCTTTCGGGAAAAGCTTGGATAAGTTTTTCTTGGTGAGCGGGTAGGTTTTACCGTCTTTCATCAAGAAGAGCGTGTAGTCGACTGTTAGCTCGGAATTGCTTGAAAATTCGTATTTTACCGTAGCAAAAGTGGTCTGCCCCGTGTAATTCCCGCCGCTGGTGGCGTTGTTGTTGATGCTGGAGACGTTGCGGATGGATGCGGTCGAGCCCCCGGTTCCGTAAGCCCCGGTCTTTTTTTCGGAGATATTGACTTTTTTGGTCTGCACCAGGCTTACCTTGTTGTTGAGGATTACCTCGCCGATTCCGGAGAGCACGGGGACAAAGCTGCGGTCGCCGATTTCGAGCAGGATTACTTCGGCGAGGTTGTCGAGCCGCCTGAGGGTGTCGCCGGGAAATTCGGGCTTGTCGTTCCAGAAAAGCACCTGCGGCTCGTAGTAATTGTAATTGAATTTAGTACTGATGATGGAGCCGTCTTTCAGGTAAATTGTCCCCTGGGTGCATTGGGGAAAAGCGAAGATGATGCTGTCTTGCTGGGCCTTGGTGAGATCGCCCATGGTGATCGGGCCGTTGGCGTGTGCATGGATGCAGCCGGCGCAGAGGGCAGCCGCGAGGAAAAAGGCTTTCGTTTTCATAATGTTGGTTTTATCTGTTTTGTCTTTTGCGTCAAATTGCTTTCGCGCCTGTTTGTCATCTTTTTTTTTGTCTTGCGGGCGGCGCATTGTTTCCCGGCAGCCTTGCCGGCTTTGGTTGGAGGCTTGGAACGTCTGGATGTCCCGCATATGCAGGCCCTTGTTCCCGTCATGCTGGTTAGTTGGAGACTTGGAACGTCTGGCTGCTTGTCCAAGTGATCCGGCATTTCTTCAGGGCGTAACCCGAGACGGTGCGGCAGAATCCGTCAAAGCTCCCGAATTCGCTGTGGCACCGGGTTCCCTTCAGCAGGTTGGATTCCGGGTCGAACTCCACATAGCAGCCGTCTTCCCAGTCGATGGGGCAGGCTTGCTCGAAGGCCACGAATTCTTCGTCCATGTACCCGATATGGTAAACGAAGACCCCGCTGTAACCGTAAGGGAAGTATTTGTAATTTCCTACGGCCATCAAGGTGTTGTCGAGGCTGTACGGGTACACGGTGAAATTGATGGTTTCATCGGGTATGTTGCCGTAGGAAACCGGATCCCCGCAGCTGCAAAGGAAAAAGCAAAGGCCCATCGGCAGGCTTGCGGCAAGCCTGGCCGCCGTTTTCCAGCCCGGAAGGCGGCCTCCGAAGAGGCTTTTCAAAGGGGAATTCTGCCACATAAAAGCAAAATTACGTTTTTTTTCAAAATGCCGGAAGAGGGAAAAATGCTACCTTAGCAACGTTTTTGAAAACTGTTCCGGTTTCTGTTCGGGCTTTCCCGGGAAGGCTTCAAAAGTTTTCCGGCCTTTCGGAAAGGAACGGGCTGGAAATTTGGAAAAAGTTCGCGGGACTTGCTTCCTGCAGGAGGGAAGGCGGCCGGACAGTTTCGGGGTGCGATTTTGGAATTTCAGGGTATGGATGGATTGGAGGAAATAATCGGCATAGTGCTCCTTGGGCTTTTGAGCGGGCTGGGGAGTTTCTTCAAGGCCAAAGGCAAGAAAGGGGCCGATGCGAAAAAGGCCCCGGCGGGAACCGGCAGGAAGGAGCGTTTTCCGGCTGGCGGCGGGGCGGAGCAGGAAGGGCCGTTCCGGAAGGACGCCCGTTCGCGGAAGTCCCGTCCGGGGATGGGAGACGGAAGCCGTTCCGGCGAGGAGGCCCTGCGGGATATTTTCCCGGAAAAGCCTGCGGCGTCAGTTGCGCGGCCGTTGATGCAAGGAAAAGATGGCAGCCGGAAGAAAGATCGGGAGGGAATTGTGGAGGAAATTTCCTTGGAACCGGCAAGGTTCGAGCCGGGAAACGCCTTCTCCCCGGTTCGGGAGGAGGAACGGGGAAAGACTCTCGAGGATGCCCGCCCGGAAGCCCCGGGAGGGAAGAACGCCCGACGTCCGTTTTCCCTGCGCGATGCCGTCATCGCCAAGACCCTGCTGGATCGGAAATACTTTTAAGGGCGAAGTCCGGGGCAAAGGCTCGCGGCCCGGAGGCTGGCCGGCGCGTGCGGGTTCGTGTTCCGGCGCGTGCCGTTTCGGAAAAAATTCCTACCTTTGCAACGGTATCTTTGTCAGCACGAAGATAGGACGCGCTTCGGCCAAGCAAGCGGGCAGTTCGTTCGCTCGCCGGGCGCTTTCCGTTATCTTTGTAATTTTGTAATAGAGAATTCGAAGCCAAGCAATGCGCAGGTCCCGCTTCAGGGGCAAGCGGCAGACAGGTACGTAACGAATACGCGGACGACCCTTGCTGAAAGGGTCTTTTTCTTTATTGCGCGTGGCGGTACGAAGCCGGGATGCGAGGCGGGAAGCCGAGAAGTATAACGATAGGCCTTTGGCCGCAAAGAAAACGACATGGGGATCAAGTATTACAGCAAGGAGGGATTGCAGAAGCTCAAAGACGAGCTGGAATTTCTCACCAAGGTGGAAAGGCCGAGGATTTCGCAGCAGATAGCCGATGCCCGCGATAAGGGGGATTTGTCGGAAAATGCCGAATACGATGCCGCCAAGGAGGCGCAGGGCTTGTGCGAGTTGAAGATTTCCAAATTGCAGATGGAACTGGCGAATGCCCGGATATTGGACGAGTCCAAGATCGATACATCCAAAGTCCTGCTTCTTTCGGTGGTGACGATCCGCAACCTCAAAAACGGGGCATTGATGAAATACATGCTGGTTCCCGAGAATGAAGCCGATTTGAAATCGGGCAAGATTTCCATCAGTTCGCCGATTGCGCAGGGCCTTCTGGGAAAGCAGGTGGGGGACAAGGTCGACGTGAAAGTCCCGGCAGGGGTCATTCCTTTTGAAATCACTGAAATAACCCGATAAGATGGCTAGTGTTTTTTCCAAAATCGCAGCGGGGGAAATCCCTTGCTACAAGGTGGCTGAAGACGACCGCCACTTGGCTTTCCTGGATATCGCCCCGGTGGCGGAAGGGCATGTATTGGTCATTCCGAAGAAAGAAACCGATTATTTGTTCGATTTGGAAGACGAGGAGCTGTCCTCGCTGATGGTATTTGCCAAACAGGTGGCCAAGGCGTTGATAAAAGTATGCCCGGCTCCCAAAATCGGCGTTTCGGTCATCGGGCTCGATGTTCCCCATGCGCATGTCCACCTCATTCCGCTGCGGCATGTTTCCGACATGGATTTCAGCAAGGAAAAACTGAAAATGCCGGAAGAAAGGCTTAAGGAATTGTCGCAGGCTATCCTGGCGGAATACCAGTCTTTGCGGGGGTAAGGAGCGTTCGAGCGGGAATATGCTTCATGCCTGCAAGGGGGCTCCGATGCGGCCCGGACCAGCGGTCGGATCGCGTGTTTTCGAAAGACATCCCCGTGGTTGGAAGCGAAGGTCAGCGTATGCGGCCGGGATTGCGCGAGAGGAAATCCGCCCAGCTTTCTTTTTTCTTTCCGGGCCGGGGTATGCGCCTTGTCGCGGCGGGAAGGTTCCCTTCGATATTTTCGAACTTGCAATGAAGCCCGTGGCAGATGGCCGCGGCCAAGGCATCGGTGGCATCCAGGTGACGGGGCTTTTCGAGCGTCAGGTTCAAGAGGCGGAAAACCATGGCGCAGACTTGCTCTTTGGAGGCCGAACCGTTCCCGGTGAGGGATTGCTTGATTTTCAAAGGGGCGTATTCGTAGACCTTCACGCCTAAGGACAGGGCGGCCGCGATGGCAACGCCTTGGGCTCGTCCGAGCTTGATAAGGGACTGCGGGTTCTTGCCGTAAAACGGGGTCTCGATGGAGAGGCAATCCGGTTCCCGAAGGCGGATGATGCGGGAAACCTCCTCGTGGATCATTTCCAACCGGGCCAAGGGATCGGCTTCCTTCCGCATTTCCAGGACTCCCATGTCCACGAAAGAGAACCGGTTTCCGTCCAGTTGGACGATGCCGTAGCCCATAAGCCGCGTTCCAGGGTCGATTCCCAATATGGTTTTTGTTCCGCTTGCCATTTTCCGGGTGATTGTTTTCTTCTCCGAGGTTGGGGCGTTTTCTGTATTCAATAACCTTTTTCCACGAGGAATTCGGCTATTTCCATGTCGAAAGGCCGGGTGATTTTGATGTTTTGCTCCAAGCCGGGTGAAAGATGCAGTTTTTTGCCGTTGGATTCCAGCAAGGATGCCTCGTCTGTGAATTCTTTCCCGTCTTCCACGGCTTTCATGAGTGCCGGGTAAAGTTCGGAGAAGAAAAAACATTGCGGGGTTTGGATGCTGCGCACCCTTTTGCGGTCGAGCGATATCGATGCCCCTTGCGGGTTAGGCTCCGGTTCCATGTAGCGGAAGCTTTCAGGGGGCGCGAGGCAGGGGATTGCGCTGGCATTCATGCGGGTCTCTTCGATGCAGGAAGATAGGAACCGGGGCGTGACGAAAGGCCTTACGCCATCGTGCACGGCAATCACGGAATCGCCCGGAAGGGAAGGAACCGCGTGGAACAAGGCCGATAACCCGTTGAAGACCGATTGGCTCCGGGTTCGGCCGCCTTCGGCGATCCTGTAGGGGAAAAGGCCTTCCGGATCCTGCTTCTGGGTTATTCCTTTCCAGAGCGGGAAAAAAGAAGCGGGCAGGACAAGGACGATTTCCCGGAAAATCCCGGCAGCGGCGAATTTCTTGAAAGTGCGGAAAAGGACCGGTATTCCGGCAAGCGGCAGGAATTGCTTGGGCAGGGAACTTTCCATGCGTGTTCCCGACCCTCCGGCAACAATGACGGCATAGGCTTCGGAAAAGCTTCCGGACATTTCTTAAAGGATTAGCATGGCATCGCCGAAAGTAAGGAAGCGGTATTTCTTTTCAATGGCTTCCTGGTAGGCCTGCATGATCAGGTCGTAGCCGCCAAAGGCGCAAACCGACATGAAAAGCGATGAAAGCGGGGCGTGGAAATTGCTTATCATGCAGTTGGCAATGCTGAACTGGTAAGGGGGGAAGATGAACTTGTTGGTCCATCCGTCGAAAGGTTTCAGTTTCCCGGAAAAAGAGACCGAACTTTCAATGCCTTTCATTACCGAAGTGCCGACGGCGCAGATTTTCTTCTTCTCGTCGATGGCTTTGTTTACGATGCGGGTGGCTCCATCTTCGATGTGAAGCTCTTCGGAATCGACCCGGTGCTTGGTCAAGTCTTCCACATCGATGTCGCGCACATTTCCCAACCCGCAATGAAGGGTAATGAAAGCGGTATTGATTCCCTTGATTTCCATGCGCTTGAGCAAGGATCGGCTGAAATGGAGCCCCGCCGTGGGCGCCATGACGGCGCCTTCCTTGGCAGCGAAAACGGTTTGGTAGTTTTCCGCGTCTTCGGGTTCCACTTTGCGTACCTGGAGGATGTGGTCGGGAAGCGGGCTTTCGCCCAGTTTGTATATCAGGGCCTTGAAGTTCTCGTAAGGGCCGTCGTAGAGGAATCGCAAGGTCCGCCCCCGGGATGTGGTGTTGTCGATGACTTCGGCCACCAGTTCGTCGTTTTCGCCGAAGTAAAGCTTGTTCCCGATCCGGATTTTCCGCGCAGGATCCACATAGACGTCCCATAGCAGCGATTCCCGGTTGAGTTCGCGCAGCAGGAACACGGTAATCATGGCTCCGGTCTTCTCTTTTTCTCCGGCCAAGCGGGCCGGGAAAACGCGCGTGTCGTTCAGGATGAAGACATCGCCTTCCCCGAAGTATTTTAGAATGTCTTTAAAGGTCTTGTGTTCTATTTTCTGCTTTTTCCGGTCCACGACCATGAGCTTGCAGTCGTCGCGGTCGGGCGTGGGGTGGCTGGCAATGAGTTCGGGAGGGAGCTGGTAATTGAATTGGGATAACTTCATAGCTTAGAAAAAGGCCTCTAAAGTTTTGCGATTCCGTTCATTCCGAACAGGGTATACCTATCCAAAAAGGGCGCAAAGATAATAAAAAACAATGAAAAAGGAAATAATCGGCCCGATGGGGCGGAAAAGGGAAACGGCCCATCGGCTTCGCCTCGTCCGGGGTCGGCAGGCTGCATTTTCCCCGTTTCTTGCCGATGCCGCTTCCGCTTTGGGATAAAGGCGGCTGCAGCCCGGGACGAGGGGCAGGCGTTTTCTTGCGGGGAAAGCGTGCAAGTGCCGGAAGGCAGTGCGGACTGGGGCGAGGGGTCAGGCGTTTTCTTGCGGAGAGGGGTTTCCCGGGCTGGTTCCGGCTTCTTTCGGGCGGATTCCGGTACTGTTCCGATGGGCGGGCAGGCCGGAAAAGCGGTGGGGCGGGTTCAGGAAATCGTCCACGCTCCGGGCTTCCGCGACCCGGAAATCCCCGATGCGTGTCCGCCGCAGGGCGGAAAGGTAGGCGCCGCAGCCTAAGTGTTCGCCAAAGTCGCGCGCTATGGAGCGGATATACGTGCCCTTGCTGCACACGATCCGGAAATCCACTTCGGGCAGTTCGCACCGGGTAATCTCGAACGTTTTTATTTCGACCGGTTTTGCCTGCAACTCGATTTCCTTGTCGGCGCGGGCCAGCTGGTAGGCCCTTTTCCCTTGCACCTTGATGGCCGAGAATTGCGGGGGGATTTGCATGAGCGGGCCTGTGAAATGCCTTGCGGCCGCTTCTATGTGTTCCGGGGAGAGGTGGGCGAAAGGGCCGCCCGCCTCGACCTCGCTCTCCAGGTCGTGGCTTTTTGTCCTTGCCCCCAGCGTGAAGGTTCCCGTGTATTCCTTTTCCTGGCTTTGGTAAGCCTCGATTTTCTTGGTGAAAGCGCCTGTGCAGACGATGAGCAGGCCGCTGGCCAGAGGGTCGAGCGTGCCTGCATGCCCGGTCTTCACTTTCCTTCCGGCAAGCCGGTGGGCCCAATTTCTTACCCGGCTCACCACGTTGAACGATGTCCAGCCCACCGGCTTGTCGACCAGGAAGACTTTTCCTTCTTCGACCGGATGCTTCTCTTGCGTGGGCTGCCGTGCGGGCTGCTTGGCCGGGATTGCCCCGTCCTCCGGGCTCCCTTCCGGTTTCCGGTTTTCTGCCGCGCGGGTCACGCCTTGTCTTTTTCTTCTTTCAAACGAGCCAGTTCCTTCTCCACTTCCGCCAGCCGTTTGACAATATTGTCGAAGTTCTTGAAATGCACGCTGGCCCGGCTGAAAGTGCCGGGGTCGATAGGAGGCGAGCCTAACAGGACGGCGTTTTCCTTGCGGATGGAACCCGGCGCTCCCGATTGCGCGGCTAATTTGACGCCTTTGGCGATGGTGCTGTGGCCGGCAATGCCCACTTGGCCGCCGAACATGCAGTTTTCCCCTATCTTGGTGGAGCCGGCAATGCCTACTTGGGCGGCCATCACCGTGTTTTTGCCGACCACCACGTTATGCCCGATCTGGATGAGGTTGTCGAGTTTCGTGCCTTCCTGGATGACGGTCGACCCCATCGTGGCCTTGTCGATGCAGGTGTTGGCTCCGATTTCCACGTTGTCTTCCAGGACCACGTTGCCGATTTGCGGGATTTTTTCATAACTGCCGTTGTTGGGCGCGAAACCGAACCCGTCGGCGCCGATGACCGCCCCGGCTTGCAAGATGCAGTTCTTCCCGATCCGGGTATGGGCGTAGATGATCACGCCGGGGTAAATCACGCAGTTCTCCTTCAAGGACGACAGGTTCCCGATGTAGCAGTGGGGGTAAATCCTGCATCCGTCGCCGATTTGCACGCCTTCGGCAATGACGGCGTAGGGGCCGATGTAGACATCTTTCCCGATTTTGGCATCGGGAGCGATGCTTGCCAGGGGCGATATGCCCGGTTTGGGCAAGGTGTATTCGTTGTAGAAGGCTAAAAGCCGGGCAAAGGCTTCATAGGGATCCGGCACGCGGATCAAAGCCGTTTGCAAAGGGTGCTCGGGTTTGAAGTCCTGGCTGACGATGACCGCGCTCGCCTTGGTTTGGTAGATGTAGGGCGTGTATTTCGGATTGGCCAGGAAGCTGAGCCCGCCTTCGTGGCCTTCTTCGATCTTGCACAAGGCATGCACCGAGGCCTGCGGCGAACCGCCTTCGATGATCCCGCCCAAAAGCTGGGCGATTTGGGAAAGGGTGAAGCTGAGCATGGTTTTGTACTTTGGTTAGCGTTGGTTCCGTGGCTGCTGTTTCGAGATTCCAGGTTCCCGGAAGCATGGTCCCGGGGCCTCTTCCATGGGATTTCCCCGGACGTGGAGCACGGGGATTGCCGGGAGGCGCCTTTCCCGGCCGGATTCGCGTCTTTCCTGCGCCCCTTGCATTGCGGTGATGCGCTTTTTGAAGCCTTCGGGCCGGAGTTGGAAGCCTTCGGGCCGGAGCCTCCTTTTTCGGGCGCGGAACGATTTCAAAACAGCCTCATGGGCGGCAAAACCCAGGCAAATGTACAAAAAATCGGCGTTCGGGCTTTTGTTTCGGATTTGCCGGGGAAAAACGTATTTTTGCAAGTTATGGACAGCAACAGGCAACAAAAGATAAACAGGCTCTTGCAGCGGGAACTGGGCGAGATTTTCCGGGGCCGGATGCAACCCTTTTTCCCGGGAATCATGATGACGGTCACCTTTGTGCGGATCACGCCCGATTTGTCGGTGGCGAGAGTCAATCTCAGTTTTTTCCCCGACAAGGACAAGGAAGGAACGCTGCGGGAAGTCAAGTCCCGGACGGCCGAAATCCGGGGCCTTCTGGGGGAAAAGGTGAAACATCAGTTGCGGATCATCCCGCGTTTGGAATTTTTTATCGATGATTCGCTCGACCGGGTCGAGCGAATCGAAGCCCTTTTGGCCCGGTAGGGTTCAAATCGGCGGAGGCGGCGATTCCGGCGGGGTGTCCGTGGGCAAGGCTTGCGGGCAGCGGGGACCGGGCGCACGCGAGGCCGAGGCTTCCGGGCCGGATGGAGGGCCGGATGGGATTTACCGTTCGATTACCCTGAAGTCGAGCCCGTCGGGATTCGCGCTGCTGCGTAGTCCGGAGCCTGCCGGATGGATTCCGCCTTTTCGACGGGGCGGGGGCGAAGGAGCCTTTTCCTGCGTTGCCGGAGCCGGCGAGGTTCGGGAAAGCCGGGGAAAGTCCGGACCGGATCGATCAATCGGACAAGCCTGCTAAAGAGGAGATGGATATGCGACCCAATCTTTCGTTTTTCTTGGCCCGCCGTTATTTTCGTGCCAAGAAAGCCCCGTTGGTGACCCTTATCGGGCGGGTGGCGGTTTTGAGCATCGGGGTCAGCACGGCCGCCATGATGCTTATCCTTTCGGTCATGAACGGCATGAACCGCTTTGTCTCCGAACGATTTTGGATGGTGGAGTCCGATTTGCGGGTGGAGGCCGCGAAGGGGAAATTTTTCGAGGAAGGGAGCCTTTTGGAAGAAATAACCGGCGTGGAAGGGGTGGAGGCGGCTTCGGCGGTATTGAAAGACCAAGCGATGCTTTCTTACGGGCAGCAGAACTGCATGATTTACCTGCAGGGGGTCGATAGCGGGTTTTCCAAGGTCTCCCGGATAGGCGAGCATGTTTTTTCGGGCCGGTATCTCCTGGAAAGCCAGCCGTCGGCGGCTTTGGTCCTGATGGGCGGAGGCGTTTTCGCCCAGATGCAGATTCCTCCTTCGCAGGCACAGGCTTGCAAGTTGTATGCGGTCGATGCGAGCCGGTTGGACGGCCCGTTCGGCATGCAGCAGGCCATTTCCTCTTATCCGGTTTACCCTTCGGGGCTTTTCAGCTGCATTCCGGAATACGACAACCAATACGTGTTTTCCGACTTGGAGTTTGCCAGGCGGGTTTTCAAGACCCCGGGCGCGGTTTCGGCCGTGGAAGTGAAGGTTTCGCCGGAGGCCTCGCAGGCACGGGTGAAGGCCGCGTTGCAGGAAGCTTTGGGTGAAGGATTCACGGTGAAAGACCGTGTGGAGCAGCAGCAGAGCATGTTCAAGAGCATGCGCGTGGAGAAATTGCTGGTAACGGCGGTTTTCGCGTTCGTGATGCTGATCGCCACTTTCACGATGGTGGCGAACCAGATGCTGCTCATGCACGAGAAGCGCTTGGATATGGCCGTCCTTTCCAGCATGGGCATGCGGAATGCTTCCATGCGGCAGGTTTTCTTCTTCAACGGCATGCTGGTAACCGTGGCCGGCACCATCGGGGGCTTGGCGGCCGGGACGTTGCTGACTTTCGGCCAGCAACGTTTCGGCTGGGTCGAACTCGGGGGCGGGTCGGGCAATTACATAACCGATGCCTATCCGGTCCATTGGCAGCTTGGAGACTTGTTCGTGGTGCTCTTGATAGGCTTGGCTATCGGCGCGTTCGCTTCCGCGGTGCCTTTGCGGCGACTGCCGGATTTCCGCGGGCGGGCAGGCGGGGATTGAAGCCGGCCGGGTTTTCCCGGGGAGGAGGCTGGCCCGCGCCTGTTGGCTTCCGGTGGACGTTCGAAGCGGACGTTCGAATACGATTGCGGGCGTGCGATTGTTTGGATTGTTTTAATTTGCAGAAAAAAAATATGGAAACGACTGTCCTTTCTCACAATCTTTGCCTTACGAATACATTGACTCGCAAGAAAGAGGCGTTCGAACCCTTGCATTCCCCCTTGGTGGGAATGTATGTGTGCGGTCCTACGGTTTACGGGGATCCCCATTTGGGACATGCCCGTTCGGCCGTCACGTTCGATATCGTTTTCCGGTATCTCCGGCATTTGGGCTATAAGGTCCGCTACGTGCGCAACATCACCGACGTGGGGCATCTGGAGCACGACAGCGACGAGGGGGAAGACAAGATAGCGAAAAAGGCGCGCATCGAACAGCTCGAACCGATGGAAGTGGCCCAGTATTACGCCAATCGTTACCATCAGTTCATGGACAGGATGGGCGTGTTGCGGCCTTCGATCGAACCCTTGGCTTCGGGGCATATCCTCGAGCAGATAGAATTGGTCAAGGCCATTTTGGCCGAAGGTTTCGCCTATGAAGTGAACGGTTCCGTCTACTTCGATGTGCAAGCCTATGGGAAGTCCTTCCCGTACGGCAAGCTGTCGGGGAGGGTGCTGGACGAGCTCCTGGCGACGACCCGGAGCAACCTTGCCTCCCAGGAGGAAAAGCGTCATCCGGCCGATTTCGCTTTGTGGAAAAAGGCCCAGGCGGAGCACATCATGCGCTGGCCTTCGCCGTGGGGAGAAGGTTTCCCGGGCTGGCATACGGAATGCACGGCCATGTCGCACAAGTACCTTGGCACGCCTTTCGACATACACGGGGGCGGCATGGACCTGACATTCCCGCATCATGAGGCCGAAACAGCCCAGTGCCAGGCGGCATACCACCAGTCGCCTTGCCGTTATTGGATGCACAACAACATGATCACGGTCAACGGGCAGAAAATGGGAAAATCCTTAGGGAATTTCATAACGCTGGAAGAGTTTTTCACGGGGAAGCATCCCGGGCTGGCGCAAGCTTACGCCCCCATGACGGTGCGGTTTTTCATTCTTCAGGCCCATTACCGGAGCACGCTCGATTTCAGCAACGAGGCTTTGCAGGCGGCAGAAAAAGGCTTGCAGCGTTTGTTGCAGGCGAAGCCCGCTTTGGAAAGGATCAAGCCCGCTGCCACGTCGCAGGTTTCGGAACCGGTTTCGGAAATCGAAAGGAAGTGCTACCAGGCAATGGACGATGATTTCAACACGCCGGTTCTCATTGCCCATTTGTTCGAATTAGCCAGGCTCGTCAACGCCGGGGCTGACAATAAGGCAGATTTCACGGAAGGCGACTTGGCATCGGCAAGAAAGTTGTATACGGTGTTCGTGGAAGAAATACTGGGCTTGGAAGCAGCCGGAGAAGATAGCCGGCTGTCCGGACGGATGGAGGGGGTGATGGAGATACTGCTGGACATTCGGGCCCAGGCCAAAGCCCGAAAGGACTGGGCGACTTCGGATCTTATCCGGGACAAGCTCAAGGCGGCGGGCATCACGGTCATGGACGGGAAGGACGGTGCCAGCTGGAAGATGGAATAAGTTGCTTTTCCATAGAGAGAGGGGCGGCATGGCGAGCGGGCCGGCTCGGGCATTGCCGGCCGGGAACCGATTGCCCGGGCGGCAGTTGACAGGAGCGGCGGTTGACGGGAAGCCGGCCTTCGGCAGGATAGGAAGAGGCGCGAGGCGGGGAGGCGTAAGAGGAAACGTAACGAGAAGTAAGAAAACATAAAAAGAATTGGCGATATGATTTTGATGAATATGCCGCCGGAACAGGCGGGGATTCCCTTGATATGGCTCGTCATGATCGGGCTGATGGTTTTGAGTTTCATCGTGCAAGCCAGCCTGACCCGGAAATTCAAGAAGTACGCGAGGGTGGCTTTGCCTTCTGGCATGACGGGCAAGGATGTGGCTGAAAAAATGTTGCGCGATAATGGAATCGACAATGTGCAAGTCACATGCGTGGCGGGCATGCTTTCCGACCATTACAATCCGGCCAGGCGCACGGTGAACTTGAGCCATGATGTCTATTACGGGAACAACATCGCCGCTGCGGCCGTGGCGGCGCACGAATGCGGCCATGCCGTGCAGCATGCCACATCGTATGCGTGGTTGAAAATGCGTTCGGCATTGGTTCCTTTTGTGAGCTTCAGCGACAAGATCGTGATGTGGGTCCTGCTTTTCGGCGTATTGATGGTGGAAACCTTTCCCCAGCTGCTGCTTTTCGGGATCATCCTGTTTGCCATGACCACGTTGTTCAGCTTCGTGACCCTTCCGGTCGAAATCAACGCCAGCCGCAGGGCCATCGCGTGGCTCGATACCACCCAGATAGCCACGGCCGAGACTCGGCCGATGGCTTGCAGCGCGTTGCGCACCGCGGCTTACACCTATGTGATTGCCGCCCTGACCTCCTTGGCTACCTTGTTGTATTATATTATGATTTTTCTAGGACGGCGGGAATAAGAACGGCCCTTGCAGGATTATTTTGTATATTCGCAAGGATTTTGCGGGGTGTGGCCCCGTGGGCGTGGGCCCGTTCCCGGGTCGAGCGTGAAGGAAAGCCAAGGAGAGAAAATAAAAATCTATTAAATTCACTGATATGAGCCAAATTGATTGGGCAAACCTGCCATTCGGTTATTTCAAGACCGATTACAATGTCCGTGCTTATTACAAGGACGGGAAATGGAGCGACTTGGAAGTTCGCCAAGACGAAATGATCAACTTGCATATGGCCGCAACCTGCCTGCACTACGGACAGGAAGCGTTCGAAGGGCTGAAGGCTTTCCGCGGCGTGGACGGGAAAATCCGCATGTTCCGCCCTGACGAGAATGCGAAACGCCTTGTATTGTCCGCCAACGGGATCATGATGCAGCCGGTTCCTACCGACCTTTTCATCGAGGCTTGCAAGAAAGTGGTGAAATTGAATGAGAAATACATTCCCCCTTACGGCGTGGGGGCTTCGTTTTACCTTCGTCCCCTTTTGATAGGCTCCGGGGCCCAGGTAGGGGTGAAGCCGGCCAAGGAATACGTCTTCTTGGTATTCGGCGGGCCGGTCGGTCCTTATTTCAAGAGCGGGTTCAAGCCTGTTCCCATGCAGATCGTGAAGGACTACGACCGCGTGGCCCCGCTTGGAACGGGCCTGTTCAAAGTGGGCGGGAATTACGCGGCTTCCTTGAAGGCCAGCGAAAGGGCGCACGATGAAGGCTTCTCTACCGTTTTGTTCCTGGATTCCAAGGAGCACAAGTACATAGACGAGGCCGGGCCTGCGAACTTCTTTGCTATCAAAGGCAACAAATACATTACGCCCGATTCCCATTCCATCCTGCGTTCCATCACGAACATGAGCTTGCAGCAGATTGCCGCCGACATGGGAATGGAAGTGGAACGCCGTCCTATCGAAGAGGAAGAACTGTCCACGTTCGATGAAATCGGGGCTTGCGGCACCGCTGCGGTGATTTCGCCGATCAGCAAGATTGTGGATCGTTCCACGGGCAAGGAATACGTGGTAAGCAAGGACGGGGAAGCCGGCCCGGTTTCCACCAAGCTGTACAAGGCTTTGCGCGGAATCCAGGAAGGGGAAATCGAGGACAAGCACGGCTGGAACCTGATTGTGGAATAGCCCGCGGAGTCCGCGGCTTCAAGAAGGAAAAGGGGCGGCAGCCTCCAGTCCTCTCCCTGAAAAGCCCCCGGTTGGAATACATTCCAACCGGGGGCTTCCTTTTAGAAGGCGGTCGTTTTTCAGGGGCGGTCGTTCGGGGAAAGTTCCAGGATGTTTTTCGGCTTTCGGTCTTCGCGTTTTCGGGCCTTCCGGCCGTGTCTTGAACGTTGCCGCTCTTTTGCCGGGATTCGGATCCTGTCCTTTCGTTTCTCGGGCAAGGTTTCCGGAGGATGGATGGCGGAATCCGTCACCAGGCGGGCGATCCGGTTACAGGCTCGCCGCATGCAAGCTGGAATCGTTTGCGCGGGAAAGCAAGCGGGCCTCTTCCCGGCAGGGCTTCCGCGAAGTTTTTTCCTTAAAGCGCCTTGAAAGCCGGGGTGCGGAGGTCTTCCGGGCGGATACGGCCGAGCTGTTGCAGGTAGCCGATGAAGACATCGGTGGGGTTGCGCAGGGAGGCGGGAACGGACGAGAATGCGGGATCGGGTTCGAGGAAGAGCTTCTTGTCGTAGCCGTCCCCGCCCGAGGAGAGGAAGTTCTCGGTAACCACCGTGTACGGGTCCTCGTCTTTGATTTCCCGAATGCCCGAAGGGTCTGCGTAGAAAGCCCTTTCGATTTTCCCGTTCCGGACTTCGATTTTCAGATCATGGTATTGCAGCCATCCGGCCGGGCAGTCCAAGCCGTCCTGGAGCAGTTGGAGCAACTGTTTCCCGCTGAGCCGGAATGCTTTCAATTCCCCTCCGAAAGGCAGGATGTTTCCCGCTTGCAGCCGGGTTACCGGACCTTGCGGCATGGCGGCGCGGATAGCGCCGAGGTTGCAGACGCCGATGACTTTGCGGGGCGTTCCGGTTTCCGCTCCCGTTTCGTTTCCGGCCAGTCTCCGGTAGCAGTCCTGGTAAGCTTGGGTGACCAAGGCCCCGATCGGCGTGAAACCGGTTCCCGGAACGGGCGCTTCGGGATCGAGTCCCGGAACGCTGTTCTGGCAGAGGATTTCGTTGAAGGCGTATTCCGGGTCGTCGAGATAACGCTTCACCAAGGAGTCGATAGACGGCGCCTTTTCCTTGCCGGGCGTGGAGAGGTTGGCATCGAGGAATCGTTTCGAAATCCGGCCGTTCCCTTCCTGGCATAGTTCAAAGCGCATGCAAGCGATTTTTCGTCCGTAATTGCGGGCCTGCAAGACCGGAATGCCGTTGTGCGTTCCGCAGACTTCCTTGTGCGAATGCCCGGTAAAGATGCCGTCTATGCCCGGTATGGACGATAAGCTCCGGGCACAGGGCTCGTCGAAGACAACCGAATCGCCTTCCATGTGCGTGCCGATATGCGTCAGAAGGATGAAAAGGTCGGCGCTGTCTTCCAATGCCTTCCGGACTTCCATGGCTGTTTTGGCCGGGTCGGCGAAATAAAGGTCTTTCACGATGGCGGGCATGGCCGCGGTTTTGGTTTCCTGGGTCGTCAGGCCGATGAAAGCAATGCGCGCCGAGGTCCCGTTTCTGAGCTCTTTCCGGAGAATGGCATACGGGCGAGCCCAGGAAGGCCGTGCGCGGAGGAGCGAGTCGGAAAAGATATTGGCAGCCAGGTAGCGGGTGTCGCCCCATTCCAAGCGTTCGCGCATGGCTTCGATGCCCCAGTCGAATTCGTGGTTCCCGATGGCCGAGAAGGCGACACCCATGCAATCGAAAAGCTCTTTCAAGGGCTTGCCGCCGGTGAGGCGCGGGAAGTACCCGCCGCTGTAGTTGTCGCCCCCGGCCAGGACGATCACGTTGGGCCGGGTATGCTGCAAATGGAGGATGCTCCCGGCTAAGCGCGCCGCTCCGGGAATGTCTTTCTCTTCTTGGAAAGAGCCGTGGAAGTCGTTGAATCCTGCTAAAAGGAGCGTGTCGCAGGTTTTTCCGGGCAGGGCGGTTTCCCCGGGCAGGGCGTGGACTTGCAGTCCGGCCAAGGAAAGGACAAGGATAGGCAACAATCGGAAAAGCTGTTTGTTCATGTCGGTGTTTTTTCCGTGCAGGGGGACGCCGCGGATAGGGCGGATCAAAACTTGGCCCCTAATTTTTTCAGTACGTTCCAATAACCGGGGAAAGACTTGTTCACCACCTCTTTTTCTTGCAGCGTTACTTTCGCGTACCGGATGGCCAAGACGGAGAAGGCCAATGCCATGCGGTGGTCTCCGTAAGTCTGGATGACCTCTTTTTCCGGATGAAGCAGGGAGGGGTAAATGTGCAGTTCGTTGTCGGTTTCCGATTCGTTCAGCTCGACCCGCGCCCCGATGCGTTGCAGTTCGTTGCGCAGCGCCACGATTCGGTCGGTTTCCTTGTATTTCAGCCCGAAGATGCCATGCAGGCTTGCTTCGATGCCCAAGGCGGCGCAGCAGACGGCCATGGTCTGGGCCAGGTCGGGGTGATGCACGAAATCGTATTCTTTCGGGCTGTTGTCGATGGGGGCTCCGGGCCGCTTGGTCAAAATCACGCGGTCTTCCGCAAATTCGGTTTCGACCCCGAAATCCTCGAACCAGTCGGAAATTATCCAGTCCCCTTGCACGCTATCTTCGAAAAGGAGCGGCAATTCGATTTTTCCTCCTTCGGAAAGAGCCAGGAGCGCGTAAAGGTAGGAGGCCGAAGTCCAGTCCGATTCGATGAAAGCTTGTGCGGGAACGTGCAAGGGCCCGTCGATGAACATGTTGCTGCCATCGATGAAGACCACTTCCGAACCGCAGTTGCGCATCAGCTGGGCCGTCATCTGGATGTAGGGGAGTGATACTTTGGTTTCGCCCAGCATTTCGATATGCAGCCCTCGGGGAAAGAGGGGCGAGGCCAGCATCAGGGCCGAAACGAACTGGCTGCTTTGACTGGCATCGACACTGATCATGCCTGCATTTTCCTGCAAGCAGTCCGGGCGGCCCGTGACGCGGATAGGAGGGTAGCCCTCTTCTTCCAAGTATTCGATCGGGATGCCGAAAGAGCGCAAGGCTTCGACCAGCGGACCTATCGGGCGGGCTTTCATCCGGGGATTGCTCGTGGTGAGGAGCCATGTCCCGGCGCGGAAGGAGAGCAATGCGGTAAGGAAACGGATCACGGCCCCGGCGTTGAGGCAGTCGAGGACGGTTTCTTCGGGATCGTCTTCATCGTGTTCGCCGATGGTCTCCAACAGTTGCTGCATCAGGCGCGTGTCTTCCGACTCGGAAAGATTCCTGAGTTCGAAATCCTCATCGGCTATGAATTGCAGGACGAGGTAACGGTTGCTGATGCTTTTCGAACTGGGCAAAGGAACTTCGCCTTCAAGCGTCTTCTTTTTGAATTGTATCGTAAGGTTGTCCATGGTCTTGTGTTTAGAAAAACGGGTAGGCGAGCAAAGCCTTCTCGATGAGGGCGGGCGTGACGGGCTGCTCGTGCCGGCATTCTCCCCAGCGGGCTAACAAGACGGGATAGATCCTCCCGTCCTGGTTTTTCTTGTCTTTTCGCATGTAATCGATCAATCGGGGGATTTCGTCCTTGCTGAAACGGAGGAAGCCGTAATGCTTCCGGATCAATTCGGCGAAATCCTCGAAAAGATTCCGGTCGAATCCGGTCATCATCCACGACAAGTACAGTTCGCAGAGCATTCCTTGGGCGATAGCCAGCCCGTGGGTGACAGGCTTGCGGGCCTTGAGGGCCTGCGATTCGAAAGCATGCCCGAAAGTATGGCCGAAATTCAGGATTTTCCGGAAGTTTTCCTCTTTGAAGTCCAGGGCGGTGATCCGGGCTTTTTCCCGAATGGCGGCATGCAGGGCTTCCCCGAGGAAAGCCTTGTCGGTGAAGAGCCTTTCTGCTTGCCCGGTTTCGAACCGGGGATTGGAGATGCACTGCATCTTGAGGATTTCGGCAATGCCGGAAAGCCTTTCCTCCCGGGGGAGGGTCTCAAGGAAGACGGGGTCCACGTACACGGCTTGCGGCCGGGAAAAGCAGCCGATCAGGTTCTTGACTTCGTTCAAGTCCAGGGCGGTCTTTCCCCCTACCGAGGCATCGGCCATGGACAATAGCGTGGTGGGAATGTTGACATAGGGGATTCCGCGTTTGAATACGGAAGCGGCAAATCCGCCCATGTCGCAGAGCACGCCTCCTCCCACGTTTATGACCAAGGTCTTCCGGTCTATCCCGTCGTTGGCCCAAGCCTCCCAAAGAGGCAGGAGATTCTGGATCTGCTTCTCCTTTTCGGTGGCGCGCAGGTAATAGATGTTCTGTTTGCGCAAGTTGGGACAGCGGTCGTACAGCGGCGGGAGGATCAGGGACGCGGCGTTTTCCTCGCAGAGGATGATGCAGTCCAGCCCTCCTGTCTGCCGCAGCGGGATCTCGTCGGCCAAGCTCAGGCTGCCGCTGCCAGCATGGACGATGCAGTCTTGATCAACAATCTTTTCCATCGCTTGCAACGGGTTTAAAGGGATTTTTTTCGGGCAAAAGGCCGGTCAGAGAGGCGTGGATGCGGCGTGTGCCGTCCTCCTCCGCTTGGATTTCCACGCGGACAAAACGGGAAGGGAGAAGGCTTTCCACGATTTCGGACCATTCCAGGAAACAGTAATGGCCGCTGGACAGGTATTCGTCGGTGCCTATGTCCAATGCTTCCTCGGCGTTCTTGAGCCGGTAAAAATCGAAATGGAATACCGGGCCCGAAGGAGAACTGTATTCGTTGATGAGGGAAAAGGTGGGGCTTACCACTAAATCTTCAACGTGCAAGCATTGGCAAAGGGCTTGGATGAATGTGGTCTTTCCCGCTCCCATGGGGGCGAAAAAGGCAAAGACGCGCTCCTCCGGGAACGTGTCCAGGAGGAGCCGTGCAGACGGAGGAAGATCTTCCGGGCTTGGGGCGACCAAGTCGCAATGACCGCTGTCCATGGTTATTTGGGTTGTAAAACGGCATACGGGACCATCATTTCTTCCATCGAAATTCCCCCGTGCTGGATGGTGTTCTTGTAGTATGCCACGTATTGGTTGAAATTGTTCGGGTACACAAAGAAATCATTTTGCCGGCAAAAAACAAAAGAAGAAGTGATGTTCACTTTCGGCAGGAAAATGTCGCCCGGGTTCCGGACGCTGAATACTTCCTTGGAATTGTACTCGAGGTTCCGCCCGACCTTGTAGCGGAGGTTCACGCTGGTTTCCCGGTCGCCTTTGATGCGGACGGGATTGGTGATCCGGATGGAGCCGTGGTCGCTGGTGATGATGACGATGGCTTTTTGCCCGGACAGGGATTTGATGAGTTCCAGAAGAGGGGAGTGGTCGAACCAGGAACCAACCAGCGAGCGGTAGGAGTCGTCATCGTTGGCCATTTCGCGCAGCAATTCTATTTCGGTGCTGGCGTGGGAAAGCATGTCGATGAAGTTGTAGATGATGATGTTCAAGGGGGTTTTCATCATCTTGGGCAAGTAATCGAGGATTTTGAGCCCGTAGGACTGGTTCAGCACTTTGTTGTAGGTGAACCGCGCGTCTTTCCCGAAACGTTTGAGGTATTCTTCCAGGAGAAGCCTTTCGTTCTGGTTCTTGTATTGGTCGGAGTCTTCCCCTACCCAGTAATCGGGGTATTTTTTCTCTATTTCGGAGGGGAGGAGGCCGGCGAACATGCTGTTCCGGGCATAGTGGGTGACCGAAGGCAGGATGCTCATGTAGGTGTCTTCGCTGATCGTCTTCAGGTACGGTTGCATCCGTTGGTGCAAGACCCGCCAATGGTCGAAGCGCAGATTGTCTATCAGGATGAAGAACACCGGGAAGTCGTTGTTGAGTATGGGGAAGAGCCTTTTGCGGAGCAAGGTGTGCGACATTTCAAAGTCGTTGTCGGATCCTTTCTTGAGGAAGTCCGCATAGTTCTTTTCGATGAATTTCGAAAAGAGCAGATTTGCTTCTTCTTTCTGGTTCTGGAGGATTTCTTTCATGCCGTTGTCATCGGCTTTGCTCAGCTCCATGTCCCAGAACGTGAGCTTCCGGTAGATTTCTTCCCATTCCTTGTAGGTGAGATTGGCGGAAAGCCTTGCGCCGATTTCCCGGAATTCTTGCTGGTAGGAAGCTGTGGATTTCTCGTTTTCAAGGCGTTTCGACTCCAGTTGCTTCTTGATGGCCAGCAGGATTTGCCCCGGGTTGACCGGCTTGAGGAGGTAATCCGAGATCTTGGCCCCGATGGCCTCGTCCATGATTTGCTCTTCTTCGCTTTTGGTGACCATCACGACCGGAAGGGTGGGAAAGGCTTCCTTGATTTTCGAAAGGGTTTCCATGCCCGAAAGGCCGGGCATCTGTTCGTCGAGGAATACGATGTCGACCGGCTGGGTGCGGATTTTTTCCACGGCTTCGGAGCCGTTGTTCAAGGTAAGGACTTCGTACCCTCTTGCTTGGAGGAACATGACATGAGGCTTGAGGAGGTCTATTTCATCGTCTATCCAGAGGACTCTTGCTGCAAGCATATTCGATTCGGCGATTGGTTAAGGTTCCAAAGATACGATATTCCGGGAGAAACTGCCGGGCCGGATGCTTTTTTTAACACAAATTAAGAAACCGCTCTTGCAGGGAATGACGATTCCCCTGCCGCTGTCCGGGAACAGGGAAAGGATGCCATCGGGAGGCGCGGAGCCTTTGCGGGGGCGTTTGCGCGCAAGGCGGATCGAAAAAGAAAGGCGTTGAAGGCTGGAGCCTTTCAACGCCTTGGAAAACTTGTCGGACAAAAGAACGATAACAGAGGTCCCGAGCAGATTCGAACTGCTGTAAACGGTTTTGCAGACCGGTACCTAGCCACTCGGTCACGGGACCCTTCCCCCGGCAAAAGGTCTCCCCTTGCCTTTAGGCTGGCAAAAGTAGTTAAATTTTTTTATTAGCCCAAAAAAAACTACTTTTGCTTTCTATGTTGTTCGGGGAAATTTCCTTAACAGCAAGAAAATCAACTAATTAATAACTTTTTAAGAAAGGAAAAGGTATTTAGTATGATCATTGTTCCTGTAAAAGAGGGCGAAAACATTGAACGCTCGTTGAAAAAACTCAAGAGGAAATTTGAAAAGACGGGTGTCGTGAGGGAATTGAGGAACCGTCAGAAGTTCACCAAGCCTTCGGTTGTCGCCAGGGAACGCAGACTAAAAGCCATCTACATCCAGCAGTTGCAGACCAAAGCGGAAAACAACGCGATGTAAAAGAAAAGCGGGGCGGGAGCTCCGCTTTTTTTATGGAAGATCCTTGGGTTTCCCGAGGAGGCTCCTGCCTGCGGGTTTTCGGCAACCGCAGGCGTTGAAGCCGCAGCCGGCTGTCTGGCGGGCTTCGAACGGGAAAAACGGCTTGCCGATGCTGAAGGACGGGCGTTCTTTTGTTCCCGCTTCGTCTTTCGGGAAGAAAAACAGTTTGTCGATATGTCCGGAAAACCCTTGTTGTACATAGAAACCTATGGGTGCCAGATGAATTTCGCCGATTCCGAAATCCTGGTCTCCCTCTTGCAAGACCAGTACGATACCACGCGGGAGCACGCGCAGGCGGATTTGATACTGGTCAATACCTGCTCTATCCGGGAACATGCGGAACAGCGGGTGTTCAACCGGCTTCGGGAGTTTGCCTCCTTGAAGCGCAAGCGTCCCGGCTTGCGGATAGGCTTGGTGGGTTGCATGGCCGAGCGGCTGAAGGAAGAATTGCTGGCTTCGGATTTGGCGATCGACTTGGTGGTCGGTCCCGATGCCTACCGGAGCATACCCCGTTTGCTTTCCTTGGTAGAAAGCGGCCGGAAAGGAATCGATGTGCTGCTTTCGGAGGAGGAAACTTATGCCGACATCCTGCCGGTGCGCTTGGGCGACAACCGGGTTTCGGCCTATATCTCCATCATGCGGGGTTGCCAGAATTATTGCTCGTATTGCGTGGTTCCCTATACGCGGGGAAAGGAGCGGAGCCGCGATGCAGCCACCATCGTGGAAGAGGCGGCTTCCTTGGTGCGGCAAGGCTACAGGGAAGTGACGCTTCTGGGGCAGAATGTGAATTCCTACCGGGCCGGGGAGGTGGATTTCCCCGGATTGTTGGAGAAAGTGGCCTTGGTGAGCCCTTCTTTGCGTATCCGTTTTTCAACTTCCCATCCCAAAGACCTTTCCGACAAGCTCCTTTCGGTCATGGCGGAATACCCCAACGTGTGCAAGGCTATCCATTTGCCGGTGCAGTCGGGAAGCACGGCCATGCTGAAGAAAATGAACCGCAAGTACGACCGGCAGTCTTACATGGAACGTATCGAGGCCATACGCCGGGCAATTCCCGATTGCGGCATATCGACCGATATCATTGCCGGCTTTTGCGGCGAAACGGAGGAAGACCATCGGCAGACCTTGAGCCTGATGCGCGAAGCGGGCTACGATTCGGCTTTCATGTTCAAGTATTCCGAGCGTCCGGGAACGTTCGCTTCGAAGCATTACCCGGACGATGTTCCGGAAGAGGTGAAGTTGCGCCGGTTGAACGAGATCATCGATTTGCAGCAAAGCTTGTCGCTGGAAAGCAACCGCCGCGACGTGGGGAAGGTTTTCGAGATCCTGGCAGAGGGGAAATCGAAGAAAGGCAATGACCAGTATTTCGGCCGGAACACCCAGAACAAAGTGGTGGTTTTCGACAATCCGGCAGGAGAGGACGGGCAGCGCCCCGTATCGCCGGGCGATTACGTGAAGGTGCGGGTGGAATCCTGCACGGCGGCTACCCTTGCCGGCCAGGCATGCTTCGAAGGCAAGGCCTGATTCCTGCTTCCTTCATCGGGTATTGGTCACGACGATCTTCACGGTTCCCCGTGCGATTTCCCCGTTTTTCCCGGTGGCTTGCATCTGGCAGATGTAAATGCCGGCTTGCAAGCGGGTCCCGTTTCGGGAAAAATCCCACCGGAGCGGGCCTACGGAGTGGCCTCCATGGCTGCCCAGGTCGTATTCCGTCCGGGCTATGCAGGCTCCTTGCAGGTTGAATAGCTGGAACTGGCAATGGTCTATCGCCCCGCCTTCCCCGTTGTGGGTGAAATAGAAATCCACGTATTGGCCGTTGTTGGGATTGGGCGCGGCGATGAAGTCGTGGATTCTGGTTTTGTCCGATCCGTCGATCCGGAAGGCGATCGTGGCCGTGGCCGATATGTTGTTGATGTTCCATACCTTCAATTGCGCGGTATGGCATCCCGGTTCCAGGTCCAGCGGATAGGACAAGGAGCCGGTCTTGTAGCTTCCCATGTCGTAGCGGAAAAGATGGTTGACCACGATGGGTTCGGACTGGTTCCCGTCGATGACCAAGGTGAGATCATGCCCTATGCCCGAGCCGGTGGTGTTGATTCCGAACTGGTCGCTGATTTGCGCGTACAAGACCGGGTCGGGGCCTACGGTCTGCCCCCGGTAGCCTGGGTCGTCGATGTAGAGCCGGACAACGGGAGGGCTCGTGTCGAGCACGGCTTGATGGTTGAAACCTCCCACCAGCAGGCCGGAATAGCTGCCGTTGGCATCCGAATTTTCCGAATAAGCGTAATAACTGATTTTCCCGAACCCGTAATCGTACTGGATGTCTTTCGGAACGATGAAGGAAAATTGGAAATGCCCGTCGGAGACTTGCGTGGTTCCTTGGAAGATGAGGCTGTTTTGTTCGGTGAAGGGCACCACCGGGTTATAGACGCCTTCGCGGGAATTGTATAATCCTAATGTTTTGGAAGTCATTGGCTTGTCGTAGATTTTGGCAATGACTTGCCCGTTGAACCCGTGCAGGGTTTCTCCTTGGGCATCGGTGATGCAGCCTTCTATGCTGATCGCGGAAAGGGCCTTGAGCGTGTCTTGATGCGGGTCGTCGACAGGTTTCCCGTTTATTTTCAAAGTCTTGACATGATGTTCGGGCAGGGCGGCCTGCAAGCCCGGGTCTCCGAGCAGGACGAATTTATGTCCGGCGTCTTGGGTGTTGCGGGTCTTGGCAAGCAGGAAAGCATCGCCTATGGTAGGGGTTTTCCCGGAAGACTTGTCGGTCAGGGCGTAGAGGAAGCGGCTGTGGATGTCTTCGATGGCTCCCACCAGCGCGGTCCGCGCGGTGGCCATGACGGCAATGGCTCCGCCTTCCTTTTTCAGGACCAAGCGCTCGGCGCCGGAGGGCTGCCCTATTTGATCGAAATAGGCGAAAGTGCAGGAGGAGGCCGTCACGATGGGGAAAGCGTGGCTGGTTCCGAGGTTGTCGATGATGTTGTTGGTGAGGATTCTTTCGTCCGACCAGGCATCCCATCCGCTATGCCCGAGGTACCCGATGAAGAAGCTTCCATCTTCGAACTTGCTCCGGATGTCGTTTTCCAGTTCCGGGACACGGGTGGAAGTGGAGGAGGAAGTCCGGGCGTATGCGTCCGAGTAGAGTTTGTCGAGGTGGAACTCCGGCCGGGAACCGGCAAAGCCGCCGTCTTTGAGGATGTTCTGCTCCATGGAATGCTCGAAAGAATCGTCCGTGACGAAAACCGCTTCGTTCCTCCAGTCCCCGAAATTGCCGGTTGTCAGGGCGGAGGGTTGGTCTCCGCCCGGGGAAGGGTTGGAGTAAATGTCGATCTTTTCCAATACGGCTTCCGCTTCGGCCGCCGTGCGCACCGGAAGCCGGCCGACGGCAACGTCCAAGGTCCCGTTCCGGCGGTTGTCGGCCGGGGATATGCCTTCGTTGTCGTCGAGGTAGCCGAAATTTTCATCAAGCGGGTCGCCGCCGCCTTCGGCGCGGTTATCGAACGATTGCACGGTGGGGACGAAGTCGGTGACTTGGCCGGAAAGGTTCCGGTAGTCGTAGGAGGCGGCCCCCAGCAGGCAGAGGTAGCGGGGCGCGTGGAGCGAATCGGAACGGGACTTGAGACTCCTGAGCAACAGGCGGAAGGCCGAGGGGTCCTTGGAGCCCGAGGAATATTCATTGTAGACTTCATCCGTGGTGACCGCCAGGGTTTTGTATCGATGCCGTTCCTCGTGCAGCAGGGCGATTTGCCGGGCTTGCTGGAAAAAAGCGGGATGGGAGATGATCACGTAGTCGATCTGGCTTGCTTCATGCAGGTTCTGCGGTTGCACGATTCCTGCGAATCCCGGGGCGGGGCAGGAGGCAGGGTCGAAAGCCACGTATTCGTGCAAAAGGCTGTCCGCCCGGGTGCTGAACGAATGGGTCCCTTGCCCGGAAGCGAGCGCTATTTCCCGGATTTGGTAGATGTCGCTTACGTCCCAGACCCGCAAGGACAGCGGGGAACTTATGCGGAAAAGGGCATCGGCCCCTACGGCTTCGGGCGACCGGAAATTCAGGCTGCCCGATTCCAACGAGAGGCTTCGGGCATAATGCAGGATGACCCGGTCCAGGTACCCGTTCGAAGCCGCCGAAGACTTGGCGTACCTGAATTCGGCCGTTACTTGCTCTCCGGAAAGCGGAAATTCGAAGAGGCCGCTGCGGATGTCGGAACAGGCGCTCGAGGTGATGGAGGAATGCCCGATGGAAAAGCTCTTGCCGGCGATTTGTATTTGGAAAGAAGCCGAACCGCTCGATGTCTGGGCGGCTGTCTGCACGAAGAGGGTAGCCGTCCGTCCTGGGACGGCGCCTTGGCACGGCAGGGATAACGAGAGGGATGCCCCGTTGCCCAGGAATTGCTCTCCGAACCAGTTCATGCCTCCGTGGCAAAGGTTGTGCCGGTCTGTTTCGTGCAGGATTCTGTCCGGGAACTCGGTCACCGTCACGGCAGGAGAGCCGGAGGAGGCTGTCAAGGGAATGGAAGCCGGGTATTCGGCGTGGGTGCCGACAAAATAGTAGGTGGTGTCGCTGTACGGGTTTTTCGTCAGGCTGAAAGCCGGGCGGGAAGAGGGGGCGCATTCAAAGCGGTGCTGGCACTGCCCGTAGAAGAGCAGGAAATCGCCGGGGCCGAACATGCCGTCCTGCTCGGGATTGTGGATGGAAAAGGGCAGGTGGGCCAAGTCGTCGTAAATCCCTTCGTCGTTGAAGTAAGGCAAGGCTCCGGAACGGTTCCCGTAAATGGCCAGTTTTTCTTCCTGGACAGGTTCGGAGACAAGCCCTTGGGCAAGGAGGTCTTCATACCGGATCTTGTAGACCCCGTCTTGCGTCACGGATACTTTCAGCGTGGGGCCCGAGGACAAGACCGAATAGCGCTTTCCCTTGCAGGGATCGGGTTGCCCCGCCGGTTGCGCCTTTCCTTGCCAAGCTAAAAGGCAGAGGATGCCGCTCAAAAGCAATGTGGTGTTTTTCATCGGGTCGGATAGGCGTTCGGAGCGAAGGGGATGGAGCGATCTCCCGCCATTGGAAGCGGGGAAGCGATCCCGGCCGCGGAGGGGAAACGGGCTTTCGGTTTTCCTTCCGCAGGGGAATCCGCGCGTTGTATTCCGGAAGGATCTCGGGAGACCGGTTTTTGCCGCCCTTCAGCACTTTGGCCGGTAAAAATACGAAACCCCGGGGAAATACGGAAATCCGGATTGCCTGCAGGAGGATTGGCGCTGCCGGAAGAAGGTTGCCGCTGTCAGGGAATGGCTTGGCGCTGTCCTTTTGCCCGGGCGTAGGGAACAACCGAGAGGTCGCAGAAATCGCCGTTCCTGAATTTGAACAGGCCGGCGATGCCTACCATGGCGGCGTTGTCGGTAGTAAAGGAAAAAGGCGGGATGAAAGCTTCCCAGCCGTATTTTTCCTGGCCGGCTTCCATTTCTTTCCGCAACAAGGAATTGGCCGAAACCCCTCCGGCAATGGCCACTTGCTTGATGCCTGTCTGGAGGCTGCTTTTGACGAGTTTTTCCATCAGGCTGTCGACAAGGGCTTTCTGGACGCTGGCGCAAAGGTTGTTGAGGTTTTTCTCGATGAAGCCGGGGTCGGCAGCGAGGCGGTCGCGGACCAGGTAGAGGAAGGAAGTTTTCAACCCGCTGAAACTGTAATCGAGGCCGGCTATGCGGGGCCGGGCAATCTTGAAAGCTTCAGGATCGCCTTCTTTGGCCAGGCGGTCGATGACTGGTCCTCCCGGATAGGGAAGCCCCATGATTTTAGCGGCCTTGTCGATGCACTCCCCGGCCGCGTCGTCGAGGGTGGAACCCAGGATGCGGAAGCGGGAGGGACTTTCTATCTTCAGGATTTGCGTATGTCCGCCCGATACCAGCAAGCAAAGGAAAGGGAAGCGGGGGGCATGGCGGTATTGGCTCGTCCGGAGGAAATGCGACAGCACATGGGCCTCCAAATGGTTGACTTCCACCATCGGGATGCCTAAAGCCGCCGAAAAGGCCTTGGCGAAGGAGACCCCTACCAGGAGCGATCCCAGCAGCCCCGGTCCCCGGGTGAAGGCCACCGCATGGAGTTCTTCCTTGCGCACGCCTGCCTGCTTCAGGGCGGAATCCACTACCGGGACGATGTTTTGCATGTGGGCGCGGGAAGCCAGTTCGGGAACCACGCCTCCGTACATCCGGTGCACGTCCTGGCCGGCTATCAGGTTCGACAGGAGGAAGTCGTCTTCCAAGACGGCTGCGGAGGTGTCGTCGCAGGAAGATTCTATGGCAAGAATGCGGATCATGGCTTGTTTTTCGGTTGAATCCGGCCCGGTTGAATCCGGCCCGGTTGAATCCGGCTCGGTCGAATCCCGGTTCCGGGAGAAGCCGCATGGCGGATTTTCCCCTCGCGGGAAGGGCGGTTCTTGCGCAAACTTGATTATTTTTGCAAGATACCGTTCCCTTGCCATAGGAGGGGTCGGAAACCTTGCAAAAATACGGAAAAATTGAAGAAAGCAGTCAAGCGGGCACGTAACATCTTGCTGGGCTTTTTCGCGGGCCTTGTCCTCTTGGCGTTGGTTCTTGGAGGATTGCTCAATACGCCTTTCGCCCAACGGAAGATAGCCGGTAAAGCGGCCGGCTGCCTGTCTGCTTACATGGAGTGCGGGGTCGAAATGGGGAAGGTGGAGTTCAGCTTGCTGAAAAAGAGCTTGCATGTGCGGCACCTGCAGATCCGGGACGGGCACGGGCAGCCTACCGTCTATGCGCGGGATGTCTTCGTGGTGCTGAGGAATTTCAATTTCAAGTCCCCGTCCCTGCAATCGGTTTCGTTGGTGGAACCCTGCGTCCGGATAACCCGTTACCGGGGAGAGCCGATGTCGGATTTCAAACGGGTCTTGCGCAAGATCGCTGCCCGGCCCAAGAAGGACTCCCTCGAGCGGAAGCCGTTCGAGATCGATTTCATGCGGGTCCGGGACGGGTCTTTTTTTTACGATGACCAGGAACAGGATTCCCGTGCGGAAAGCGGCGTGGATTTCAAGCACCTTGCCGTGCGGAAGGTCGACTTGCGCGGACGGGATTTCCATACCCGTTGGGGCGCGGTCAGGGCCAAAGTGGAGCATCTGGCTTTGGAGGAGTCATCCGGGTTCGTTTTGAAAGATTTTTCTTCGGGGGTTTACGTGCGCAAGGGAATCTTGCGGTTTTCCGCCTGCCGGGCGGAGACGCCTTCGAGCCGGATAAGCCTGGATCTTTCTTTGGAGGCGCCAGGGTGGAAATCCTATAAGGGTTTTGTGGAGAATGTGTCGTTGGAAGGGGAAATGAAGCCTTCTGTCGCGGATTTGTCGGATGTGAGGCGGTTTGTCCCTGCCTTGGGGCATGTTTCCGGGAAAGTCCGGCTTTCGGGGCGGTTTGCCGGGCCGGTTTCGGACATGCGGATGAAGGGCTTCCGTTTGCGTTACGGTCAAGCCTCGTTCGTGGATGCCGACTTCCGGCTTTCAGGATTGCCGGATATAGCGAAAGGCAATCTGGATTTGGTTTTGCGCCAGCTCAGGGTGGAAAGCCGCGACTTGGCGGGATTCGTCCTTCCCGGAGGGGAACCCCTCGCCTTGCCGGCTTTCCTTCGGGATTGGAAGTACGCGCTTCTGTCGGGCTCGTTCAAAGGAGGCATCGAGCGTTTCCGGGCGGAATTGAAGCTGGAGAGCGATTGGGGCGAAGCCTATTTGCGCAATACGGTAGTCGATACGGGCGGACCCGCGGTGATGCTGGGCAAGTTGCAGGCTTCCTCGATTCCCTTGGGCAAGATCCTTTTGCGGGATTCCCTTTTCGGGATGGTGGATCTCGACATGGATTTCCGGCTTTCCGGTTCGGAGTTGCGAAAGATGAATTGCCATTTCGACGGGATGGCTTCGAACTTGGAAATCGACGGGAAGCGGCTGAGCCCTGTCGATTTCGATTTGAATCTGCGGGAGGATTATTACCGGGGACGGGTGGAATGCCGGGACAGGGACCTCGACTTCACGCTTTACGGGACAATCGACCACCGGCATGTTTCTTCCCGCTCGTTCTACGATCTGGATCTGCGCAACATAGACCTGCAGCCTCTGCGCCTGATGGGCGATACGGGGCTTTTTACCGTAGGGACGCATTTGCAAGTGGATCATACGGGCAGCAAGCTGGATTCGGCGCAGGGAGAGCTCAGGCTGATGAATACCCGTTTGCACCGGATGGGGCGGAATTACTTTTTGCCGGAAATGGAAATGTCCCTTGCGCTGCATCCGGGCGGGAATCGCCGGGCGGAAATCCGGTCGGGGCTGCTGGATGCCGATTTGGAGGGATATTGGAGCTTCAGCCGCTTGGGGAAGAGTATGGAGCGGCTTGTCGCTTTGCATTTGCCATCGGTTTTCGACACGGCTTCTTCCCGGGGCGGGGCGGCCGGGATGGAATTTTGCGGCACGTTCGATTTGAAAGAGCCCGACTCCTTGCTGGCCCTCTTTTTCCCTTCGGTGCGTATTCCGGCAGGCATGCAGGCCCGGCTGGATTGCGCGGATTCCCTTTCCCGGCTGGAACTTGCCGTGACGTGTCCTTTCTTGCAGTTTGGAAAGTTCGCTTGCACCGGCGCCGGGTTGGAATGGGCTTCTGCGCCGGATGCGTACGGGTTGCAAGCCCGTATGGAAAACTTCTATGTGAACGACAGCCTTCGTTTGTCGGTTTTCGGATTGCAGGCGGAAGGCCTCGGACCCGATTCGGTAGCGTATGCGCTGGATTGGCATATGTCGCACAAACGGGCATCGGCCGATAGCGTGTGGTGGGAAGACGATGCCAGGAATTCGCTCGTCCGCGGCGGCATGGTTTTCTATCCGGGGCGGGAATTCCGGGTCGGGATGGATGATTGCCGTTTGATTTTGCGTCAATCGGTTTGGAAGAATTATCCGGAAAGCTATTTGTTCGTTGCCAAGGATTCCTTGCTGTTCAACCATGTGGGCCTGCAGGCTGTCGATGCCAAGGGAGGCTTCCGGGTCGACGGGGAGCTTTCCCGCCGGCCTTCCTCCTTGCTCCAAGTGGAATTCCATGACTTCTCTTTGTCCGATCTCGATTTCCTGACAAAGGGGGTCCGCATGGACATGGACGGGGAAATGTACGGGTATGCCCGGATACATGATTTTTACGGGGATTTTCTGTTCGATGCGGATTTAGGCGTCGACAGCCTCTCTATCAACGGACGCTTGTACGGGGATTGCTCGCTGGAGTCGCGGTTTAGCCGGAAAGAAGCGGTGAATTTGGATTTGCGTCTGGTGGAGGATTGGGAAGGGGAGCAACGGGAGACCCTTTCCCTGGCGGGGACCTATTACCCGCTTAAAGGCAATCGTCTGGATTTTTCCGGAGAGGTGGACCGTCTTCCGGTGGATTTCCTGCAGGGGATGTTGTCTTCGGTGACTGACGACTTGGACGGGCGGATGGACGGGCGGCTGCATATAGGGGGAAGCCTTTCGCGTCCGGAATTGCAAGCCCGGCTGGAAAGCGGGCAGTTGTCGGCATCCATTCCCCTGTTAGGGACGCGGTACCGTTTCTCCAGGTTCGCGCTCGAACTGGACTCCGAACGCATGGTGTTCGATGATTGCGCTTTCGAGGAGCCGGTTTTCCAGACGGGAGGGGTTTTGCGGGGCTCGATCGGGCATCGGAATTTCAAAGGCATGCGCCTGGATTTGGACTTGGACTTTGAAAACCTCTTGGCTTTGGATCGGAAACGTTCTTTGGACATGCCTTTCTGGGGTACGGTCTTTGCCACCGGCAATCTTTCGGTCAGCGGCCCGGTCAACGACTTGACGATGCTGCTTTCGGCCCGGGTCGATGACAATTCGGACATAAGTTTCGACTTTTCCAATCCATCCGGAAGCACGGGGGCCAATTTCATCACTTTCGCCTCGATGAAGCCTGAAGCGGTAGACAGTTCGTACCTTTCGCTCGAAAGGACGCATCTTCGGAATTATTTCGCATCCAGGAGGCGGAACCGCCTGACCATGGATCTCAATTTGCAAGTGACCCCGGGCTTGGCTGTCCGGGTGGGTTTGCGCAATACGGCCATGACCGGCACGCTCGACGCGACCGGAAGCGGGCTCTTGCGCTTGTTGATGGCCGATGGCAATACGCAGCTTTTCGGCACTTATACCATTGAGGGCGGGGAAATCGATTTTTCGATGGTGGATTTGATCAACAAGCGTTTCGTGCTGGAAGAAGGAGGGACGATTTCATGGGCGGGGCCTATGTCCGATGCCCGGGTCAATGTGCGGGCCGACTACCAGACCAAGGCCAGCCTGTACCCGGTACTGGCCTCTCTCAATCCCAGCGAGGACGAAGCCCGCCAGTTGAAGCAGAGCGCGAATGTGAACAGCATCATCGAGCTGACCGGCAATTTGATGAATCCGGACATCGGCTTCGACATCGAGTTGGTGAATACGGACGAGGACACGCGGGATCGTTTCTTTGCCGTGGTGAAGCGGGACGATGAAGACGAGATGCTGCGGCAGACCTTTTCGTTGTTGATGTTCAACTCGTTCATGGCGGTGGAAGGTTCTTCGTCCGACATGGGGAACACGGCTTTGTCTTCATCTTTCGACTTCATTTCCAGTCAGTTCAATAATTTCCTTTCGAAGTTCACGACCGATTTCAACATCGGTTTGAATTACCGTCCGCGCGATCAGGTGAACAATTCGGAATTCCAAGTGGTGATGTCCGGCCAGTTGTTCGACGACCGGCTGCTGATAAACGGCAACCTCGGCGTTACCGACCAGAACGGCCCGTCGGCGGCAACCGGGGCTTCTACCGTGGTGGGCGAGGTCGATGTGGAATGGAAGTTCACCGAAGAATTGCGGCTCAGGGGCTTCAATCATTCCAACGACCAGGATTTGACCAAGCCGGCCAATTCCTATACCCAAGGGGTAGGTATCGTGTTCAAGCGGGATTTCGACAATTGGAATGAATTCGTGCATGGGACCAAGCCGCGCAGGACACGCGCCGAGCGCAAGGCCGAAAAGGAAAAGAAACGGGAAATCCGCAAGGCCAAGCAAGGCCTCCGGTAGGATGGCTGGCAGTGGCAGCGGGGATGCGGGCCGGTTTCTTGTCTGCCCGTTGCTTTCCGCAGCCAAGCGCGGGAAGGCGAGCGGACGGGGCCGGGACGCGGGCCGGTTAGCCGGAAATTCGGAAACTCGGGAATGCAGGGGAATGCAGGGCGATGGACCGGTTAGCGGATTATCCGCATGACTTTGTTCCAGCGGACTTTCTTCAGGCCGGAGGCATCCTTGTTCCAGGAGAACCAGACGATGAAGGCTTTGCCGACCAGATGGTCCTCCGGCACGAATCCCCAGTACCGGGAATCGGCCGAGTTGTGCCGGTTGTCTCCCATGGCCCAGTAATAGTCCATCTTGCAGACATACCGGTCGGTCGCCTGCCCGTTGATGAGGATTTTCCCTTCCGGGTCGATTTCAAGGCTGTTGTTTTCGTAAATCCGGATAAGGCGGTGGTAGAGGGACAGGTTGCCCAAGTCCAAATGCAGGGTATCGCCTTTTTTAGGAATATAGACGGGGCCGTAATTGTCCACGTTCCATGGATAGAGCCGGGGGCTGAAGGGGAACAAGCGCCCGTCGCCCGCGCCTTGGGGCTCGATGACCGGTTCCACTTTGCTTACGCCGGGAAACTTGGCTAAACGTTCGGCCATGCTTTTGGTCAAGGGCACAGTGCCGTAGTCGGGATTGAAGAGGATTTTCAGGTCGTCGTTCGAAACGCCCAGTTCCTGCCACGCTTTCCGGCTGACGGCATGGGGCGAAGGGTGCACGCGGTAGTTGAACTGGATGTTTTCGGGGTTTTCCGCGGCCTGGCCGTTGACATATACCTGCCCGTCCCTTATGAGAAGGGTGTCGCCGGGGAGGGCGATGCAGCGTTTGACAAAATTTTCACGCCGGTCTACAGGCCGGTAGGTGATGCGCCCGAACGAGGCCTTGTCTTGCCATACCCGCTCCCGGCCTACTTCCCTTACCAACGTGTTGTAGGAAAGGTTGCTTTGGAAAACGCTCGATACCGTGTCGCCATCGGGGAAATTGAACACGATCACATCGTTGCGATGCACCTTTTGCAGGCCTGGCATGCGATGGTAGGGCAATTCGAGCCAGGTGAGATAGGAAGGGACGTCTTTGGTGAGCGGCAAAGTGTGCTGCACGAAAGGGAAAGACAGCACGGTTTGCGGCAGGCGCGGCCCGTAGGCTACTTTGCTTACGAAAAGGAAATCGCCCACGTTGAGCGATTTCTCCATGGAGGAGGAAGGAATCACATAGCCTTTGAAGTAGAAAGCATGGATGATCAGCACCGCGGTCAGCGCGAAAACCAAGGTGTCGAACCATTCCCGGGCCGTGCTTTTCTTTACGGGAGGAAGATCCTTGGCGCAGGCATAAGTTTCTTTCCTTGCCCAGTGGAGCACGGGGAAATAGGCAAAAAAGAAAACGCTGGACAGGAAGCATTCGCCGATTTTCCGGCGTTTGTACCCGTAGGTGGTTTCCACGCAGAGGAGCCAGAAGACAAAAACGTTGATGAACGGCACCAGAAGGAATACGAAATGCGGAATCCATTTCACTTTCAGGATCCGGATCCAGAGGTACTCCCCGTAAAACGGGACCAGCAGCAGGAAAGGATTCCGGCCGGAGGCTTGGAAAACGCCCCAGAAGCTCAGGAGAAACAAGATTTTGTAGGCCGCCAAGGCCAGAATCCATCCGAACATCGTTTTACTTGTTTTTGTTTTTTTCGAGGATTTCGTCGATCATCCCGTAGGCAAGCGCTTCCCGGGAGGTCATCCAGTAGTCGCGGTCGGCATCTTTGTAGATTTTTTCATAATCCTGGCCGCTGTGCAGGGAAATGATTTCGTAGAGTTCCCTTTTCACTTTCAGGATTTCCCGGGCCGTGATTTCAATGTCGGAAGCTTGCCCCTCGGCTCCGCCCAAGGGCTGGTGTATCAGCACGCGCGAATGGGGAAGGGCCGAACGTTTGCCTCTTGTCCCCGCGCAGAGCAGTACCGAGCCCATGGAAGCAGCCATGCCGGTGCAGATGGTGGCCACATCGGGCGAAACGTACTGCATGGTGTCGTAAATTCCCAAACCGGCGTACACGGACCCCCCAGGCGTGTTGAGGTAAATCTGGATGTCTTTTTTGGGGTCGACCGAATCGAGGAAGAGCAGCTGGGCCTGTATGATGTTGGCCACTTCGTCGTTGATAGGGGTTCCCAAAAAAATGATGCGATCCATCATCAGCCGGGAGAACACGTCCATCTGGGCCACGTTCAGCTGGCGTTCCTCGATGATCGTGGGCGAGATGTAAGCCCGGGTATAAGCGTCGAACCGGTCGAGGCTGAGGCTGCTGATGCCCTTGTGCCCCATGGCGTATTTGCGGAATTCGTTCTGCATTGCGGGATTACTGGTTTTTCTTTTCGTTGTCTTTCCGGAGGATTTCCACGAATTGCTCCATTTCGACCTCTTTCCTGTCCGCCTGGACCTTTTCCCGGAAGAGGGCGGTGAGCTTTTCTTCGAAAACCATGTCGTAGATCCGTTTCACTTCCTCCTGGTTTTTCATCATGGAATCGATGAACATCCCGATGCGCTTCTGCTCTTCCGGGTCTTGGGAGTTGACCGGGAAGTATTGCGCAAGGACCCGATCCTTATAGAAAGCCCGCAGGTCTTCCATTTCGATTTTCAGGCCGTATTTTTCGGTGATCCGGTTCTGGATGAGTTCCCAGCGCAAAGAGCGGAGCACCTGTTTCATTTCCTCTTCCGGGATGTCGGCAACGGGTTCCTGCTTCTTTTCTTCCGCGCTGCGGTTGTTCTCGGAAAGCACCCAGCGTTTCACGAAAGCTTCGGGAAGCTCGAACCGGGTGTGGTCGATGATGCTGTCTACGGTGTCGACGAAGAATTTCTTGTTGGTGTTCTGGGCATGGTAGCCAGCGATTTCCTTGCGGATTTGCGCCCGGAAGCCGTCCATGTCCTTGATGTCGGCATGCGGGTAGGCTTTCTTGAAGAGGTCCTCGTTGGCTTCGGCGGGAATCACGCGGGTGATGGTGTCGATGCGGAACCGGAACTTGGGCGAGATTTCCGCGAGTTTCTCTTCGTTCACGTTGAGCATGGAAGCCAGGTCGGCCTTGTTTTTGAAAGCCTTCTGTATTTCAAAGTCCACGGTATCGCCCGCTTTCTTGCCGGTAAATTGCTTTTGTATGGTTTTCAGGGCAATCAAGTCGACCGCGATGGAGGTCTTCGTCTGGATGCCGCCTTCTTTGGGATTGTTTTCCTCGTCCAGCTCGGTCAATTCCCCGGACAACGTGTCGGAAAGGTCGGCCGTTTCGGGGTGTTCCGTTTTCCCGTAACGGCGGCAGAGGCTTTCGATATGCTTGTCGACGGTCTCTTCCGGGACTTTGATTTCATAGCCGGTCACCTTGATTTTTTCCAGCTCGACGTCGAAAGAAGGGATCAAGCCGATTTCGAACCAGAACACGAAATTTCCGGGATGGTCGAAATCCATTTCGTTTTTCCGGTTTTCGTCTTCGGCGGGAAGGGCGTGGCCCAGGAGCTCAAGCTTGTTTTCCTTGATATAGTTTTCAATGCTTTCGGCGGCTATCTTGTTGATTTCTTCCATCAGGATGGCTTTCCCGTAGAGCTGCTTGACGAGCCCGGCCGGAACTTGCCCTTGACGGAAGCCTTTCATCTGCACTTTCTTGCGGTAGGATTTCAATTCCGCCTCGACTTTTCCTTCATAATCCTGGGGTACCAATTCCAATTTGAGGTAGGCGGACAATTCCCCGTTGTTTTCTCTGGTAATGTTCATGTGGTTTCTGCTGTTTGTTTAGTCAAGGTCTTCCATCTCAAGACGGGCCGGTTTCCGGGAGGGCCGGCCGGGAAAACCAATCGGCAAAGGTAGGTAAAAAAAAGCACTTGTCCCCCTTTCCTGCTTCGATTCAAGTTTTTGCCGGTTACGCGCCGAGGCCGCAGCGCGGCAGCCGCGTTTTTCTTTTCCCGTTGGCGTTTGCGCGTTCAAACAGCCCTTTTGAAGGATTTCCGGAAATTCCAGGCGGATGGAGGTTTTTGCTATGCGTTGTCCGTGTTTGGCAGGAGGTTCTGCTTGCCGTTTCCTGGCGGGCTGGGGCTTGGCCGATTGAATGGCCGATTGAATGGCCGGGAATGGGCGGGAATAGGTGGGAATGGCCGCAGCCCGGCAGGAATGTTCCTGCCGGGCTGCGGCCATCGCAGGAGGGAAGCCGCGCCGGACCCGGAACGGCTTCCCTCTTGCGGCATGGAGGCGGGAATCAATTCTTCAAGAACTTGATGCAGCCCTTTTCCCCGTTTGCGCCTTTGTAGTCGAACAGGTACAAGCCCGGCCTCCATGCCCCGGCTTCAATGACAACCTGTTCGTTCCCGCCTTGCAGGAAGATTTTTCCCGACACATCGGAAATGCGCCACCATTCTAAGCGGAAAGGGCTTTGCCAGGACAGCCGCGAAAGGACCGGGTTCGGGAAAACCCGCACGGTAGCCTTCGCTCGGTTTTCCGGCATTTCGTTGCCCGAATATTCGTCATAGCCCAGACAGACGAAAAAAGCCAGATACCGGTGGGGATTGCCGGCGGAATCCTCCACGTTCGTGCTCAAAGCCGACCCTTCGAGGATTTGGGCACGGGCAGAATCCATTTCATCGACGATGAACGATGACCGGTCGGTCATCCAGAACTTGTACGAGCAGCCTTCCCTGTCGATCATGTCCCAACGCCTGCTCAGGATGTAGTCCGTTATCAAAGGCATCTGGATGGCGGGCATGGCAAACAAGGCCGAATCCCAGCTTACCCGGACCGGGGCCGCGGCGGCAGGCAGCACGACCGGGATGTCGTGTCCCAGGGGCACGACCCGTTTTTTGAGGAATACCGGGCATTCCAAGGGCGGATTCCTTTCCTCTTCCCAGGAAAGGGCCGAGTAATCGTAATCGAAGATTTGAGGGTCGCCCGTCACGGCGAAGGCGCCCACATGGAAGGCCGTATCGGGGAAGGGGTAGAAAACCGGATTGCACAAAGTGCTGTCGTAGCCGCAGCCGGTCGGGGCATCGGCCGAATAGCCGATCCAAAGGGTGTCTTTTTTCCCGTTGGACAAGGACTCGAAATAGACGGGCAGCAGGTCTTGGGCTTCGATGTTGAGCAAAGAGCAGCAAGCTATGCCTGTTGCGAGGAAGGGTAAAAGGTGTTTCGGTTTCATTTTTTTTCTCTTTTGGAGGCATCCGGCAAAGCGCCTTCCTGCCTCGATTCAAGTTTTTTCCGATTGCGCGCCGAGGCCGCAGCGCGGCAGCCGCGTTTTTCTTTTCCCGTTGGCGTTTGCGCGTTCAAACAGCCCTTTTGAAGGATTTCCGGAAATTCCAGGATTGCTACCCTTTGCCAGAAAGAGGCCGTTGCGTTAGCTTTTGGGGAATATCGCCGTTGTTTTTTCGATAATCTTCCCGTTTTGGTTTTTAATGGTTTTTGTTCGCGAAGGATCGGACGGCTCGGCAGGAAGGGAACGGACGCTCTTTCGATTCGCTTCCCTCTTTTGCTATTGCTGGTTCGCAGGGATGGGGTGTTGCATGGGGGATGGCGTCGCATCCTTGAAAATGCAAGCCGCCTGTCCGGGTAGTGCAAATATAAAAAAAAGCTATTTCAATAAGATAGAGCTTGAATTAGCATCGGGCGTCCGGAGGTTTCGCGGCTTAGGGCTGCATGGGGCCGGACGGCGGGCGGGGTGCAGGGCCGTGTCCCGCTGTTGCGGTTTTTCGGTTTAACCGGGGAGGGTTGCCGGGGAAGCGGGAACCGGATGCTCCCCCTGACGGAAAGGCCGGGTCAGAAATCCAGCCGGATTCCGCCTGAGAAGGCGAAACGCGGCATGGGGTAGCCTGCGTTGATTTCGTACCGTTGGCCGAGGAGGTTGTCGGCCTTGATGTAGATTTGGGCGATTGCTCCCACCTTCACGCCGGCGCTGAGGTTCCAAAGCACGTAATCCTCTTGTTCGAGCTGGCTTGCTTCTACCGAGGTGTAAAGGCCGTTTATGTATTGGATTCCCGTAGAGGCGCTCCAGCGGCCGGCGCGGAAGTCGAGCCCGGCGAAAAGCTTGTGTTCGGGCGAAGCCAGCACCGGATGTTCCATGTGCAGGTAGCTGTAATTGGCATGCACGTGCCAGGATCGCGCGACGCGGTACCCGAAATCGGCTTCGATGCCGCAATTCTCGATCTGCCCGCCGTTGACGTTGAGCGGCCGCCCCGAGGAGCGGTCCACGTAAATGATGTTATCCCCGTTGATGTAGAAGATGTTTATCCCGTAGCGCAAGGCCCCTTGCAGCAGGCGCTGGGAAAACGAAAGCTCGTAGCTCATGAGGCGTTCGGGCTGCAAGTCCGGGTTCTGGGGCGGGAACATGTACAATTCCCGGATGGTCGGGTTCCGGAAACCCTTCCCGGCCATGACCTTGATTTCGGCATTTTGGGGCAAGTGGAACGCCAGGCCGCCTTGCGGGATCCACTCCCCGCCGGTGCGGCTGTGGTAATCGAAACGGATGCCGGCATCGAGCGAGAGCCATTTCCCGATGTCTTGACGGAAATCCGCATAAGCGGCCACTTCGTCGAGATGATGGTCCGCGCCGGGTTCGTCTTCGCCGGTAGACAGGTAATGGTTCCAGGAATCGCCTCCGAAGCGGTAATAGTCGATGCCCGCTGTTATCCGGTTGCCTTTGAAAAAGGAAGCGCTTTGGTAGAGCGACACTCCCATCATCTGGTCGCGGGAGTTGAAACGGTAGTCCAGCGGTTCTTCTCCGGCCTGATACCCGTCGTTGATGCGGTGCCGACCCCAATTGCAAAAGAGGCTTAAGGCCCCGGAGGTCTTTTCGTAATGGTTTTCCAAGGCAACCGATACCATGCCCCGGGTGATGCGGGAGTCGTTGTCGTAAACGGGATTGTCCACGGTTCCCGGGTTGGAAGCGTTGAAATGGGTCGCGTTGGCATTCCCGCCGATTTTCCAGTGCTTGCCGAACGAGTAGCCGAGTTTGGCAAACCCGCTGAATTGCTCGAAGCCCATGTCGGGGCGATGCCCGTTCGTGCGGTTGTACGATGCGGCGACGATGCTGCTGAACTTGCCTTTCCGGATGCGGTTGGAGGCTTGGGCGTGCAGGGTTCCGTAGGTTCCGGCGCCTACGTCCACGCTGGTGCGGATTCCGTCTTCCTGCATCTGCCGGGTGACGATGTTGATCACCCCGCCCATGGCGTTGGATCCGTAGAGCACCGAAGCCGGGCCGCGCAGGACTTCCATCCGTTCTGCCATCAGGCTCTGGCAAATATCGGCAATCGGGTGCCCGAAAAGGCCCATGTACTGGGGGTGGCCGTCTAAGAGGACGAGCATCTGGGAACTTGATCCGCCTCCGATCCCGCGCAGGCTGATTCCACCGGCGGCCCCGTCCGAAACGCCGTAGCCTAAGACGCCCCGGGAGGTAACGAAGAGGCCGGGTACGTGTTCGTTGAGCAGGGGCAGGAGGGATGTTTCGTGGCTTTCTTCAATTTGCGGGCGGCTCACCACCGAGACGGTCATGGGAAGGTGGCGTATATCGGTGGCGTTCCGGGTTCCGGTCACGACTACTTCGTGGAGTTCGAGGCGGCGGGCGATTCCCGATGTGTCCGGTAGCGCCCATGCAGACGTACCTCTTGGATGCCGTTCTGGTTCGAGGCGGCGGGCGATTCCCGATGTGTCCGGTAGCGCCCATGCAGACGTACCTCTTGGATGCCGTTCTGGTTCGAGGCGGCGGGCGGTTCCCGATGTGTCCGGCAGGCTTTCCGCTGCGGGAGAGGAAAAGCTCCGGGGCGCGGGAAGGGTTTCGGCAGGAGCCTCTTGGGAGCGGATCGGCAGGGAAGAGATGGAAAAAGCGGCAAGCAGCGCGAAGAAAAGCCGGCTGGATGTGTGCATGATGTTTGTTTTTGTGTCTTGTTTGCTGCGTTTCCGGGTGGTTCGGGCAGGTTTTCGAGCGCAATCGCTTCCCGTTTTCCGCAAGGCCAAAGGTAGGAAAAGGCTGGAAAGCGGCCGGTGATGGATTCCGGGAAAAATTACCCGGATTCCGGGAAAGTGCGCGGCCTGCGGCTTTTCCCCGGGAAGTCCGGCTATACACGCGGCTGATGGATTTGTTCCGGGGGGATGGGAGGATTCCGGGAAAATGGCGCGGTTTCGGCGGAAGAGGAGGGCTGTTTGCAGAGAAGGGGCGTTCAAGGAGAGGGATGAAAGGCAAGAAGGGCGGAAGGGACGCGGACGATGCAAGAATCGAATCGGGGGAAAACGATGGGCAAGAACGGGCAAGACGGATGAGGCGGATAAGGCGGATAAGGCGGATAAAGCAAGCAAGGAGAAGGGATGGTGCAGGCGATGTGAAGCAGGAGAATATGCCTTGCGATAAGATAAGGAAAGAGGAAGATGCAGCGGAAAGAGGATTTGTTTGGGCGGCATGCTCGCGGCAGGAAACCGTTGCTGGCGGAATTCCAGGGTGTTGAGGCGGGTTGTTAAGCGTTGGAATCGAGATATTCAGCGTTTGATTCAGAGTGTTAAGGAATGTTAAAACTAATATTTTTAGTTGTTCAACTAATTTTATTAGTTTAACTTTGCCGTGGTTCTTGCCGCGCTCCTCTTTGCTCGTATGCGCGGTTCCGGCCGGTATCAGCTGGTTGGTTGCTTCCGGGCAGGGCGGGAATGGAAAAGGAGAAGGCCTGGAAAAAGCGTTGGCCGGGAAAGGCGGAAGCGGTTTTTCGAGGCGGGGATAGAGAAGAGCAGCGGCGGGGAAACCAGGAGGGAGCGTGAAGCGGGATGCAGGCAGGCTAAAGAGCGGAGGGACGGAAAATCTTTGGACGGAAAAGCGAGGCCGGGAAACCGGGTTCGCTTGCGGTTCGCTTGAAAAGCCGGAAAAGCTGGAAAAGCGTGAAAAGAAACAGGAAAAAGTAAAGGAAAAGGAAAGCGATGGAAAAGGCGGTTTTGAAAAAAGGAAGGCTTACCCCGAAAGAAGAGGAAATCATGCACTGGTTTTGGACAAAAGGCCCCTTGTTCGTCAAGGAGCTGCAGGAACTTTATCCGGAACCGAAGCCGCATGTCAATACCTTGTCCACGTTGGTTCGGCTGCTGGAACAGAAAGGTTATGTGGCGCACGAGGCTTTCGGGAAAACTTTCCGGTACCATGCTTGCGTGGGCGAGGACGATTTCCGGAAATCCACGCTCAGGAATGTGGTGCGCAAGTATTTTTCAGGCTCGCGCTTGCAAGCGGTTTCGACACTGGTTCAAGACGAGGAATTGAGCGATGCCGAGATAGAAGAATTGGTAGCATTGGTGAAGAGGATGCGGGCCGGACGGAAATAGCGGCCGGCCGGCTTGGAAAGGATTCCGGGAGAGGGAAGGCTTGCATGGAAAGGAGAAGCTTATGGGGTTTGAGACGTTGTTTTACCAAAGGGATGCGCTGCTTGGCGGGCTTGCCGGCTTGATAGGGCCTGCAGGAGCTGCTTTCGGGACATATCTTTTCGAGGCGGGCGTATTCATGGGATTTTTTTTCCTGATGTACAGGCTGCTGATGGCTCGGGAGCGTTTTTACCGTTTCAACCGGGTTGTATTGCTGTCTGCAATGGGGCTTTCTTTCTTGTTGCCGTTTTGCGTGTTCCGCGAGCGGGTAGAAGTGGCTGGTCCGGCATATGCGTTTTGGGGAACGGGTCTTCCGGGGGAAACCTCTGAGATGGAGGTCGGAGGCACGGATCGGGGAGCGGCTTTGTTCTGGGGCGTGTGGTGCTGCGGCGCGGCCGTGTTCTTGGCCAGACGGTGCGTGGTTTTCGTCTTGCTTGCAAGGTTGTTGCTCCGGGCCGGGAAGCGGCGGCTGCCCGGCGGTTTGGTTCTGGCGGTTTCTCCCGATGCGGGAATGGCGTTTTCGATTGCCCGTTACGTGGTAATCCCGGAAAATCTGGAGAAAAGCAAGGATTTCCCGATGATTTTTTCGCACGAAGCCGCCCATGTCCGTTCGGGTCATTCCTATGATTTGCTTTTGGCGGGCTTGGCGGGCTGCTTGCAATGGTTCAATCCATTCTGCCATCTTCTGCGGAAGGAATTGCAGGCGGTCCATGAATACGAAGCCGATGCTTATGTCTTGTCCCGTGGAGCCGATGCGGGGGAATATTCCCTTTTGCTGATCCGGGAAGCGGCAGGAATGCGTTCCCCGTCCTTGGTGGAATTTCCCCGTGATTTTACCGGATGCGCTAACGGATTGAATCGCAATCAACTGAAAAAAAGGATAAAGAACATGATGAACAGAAAAGAAATCAGACAGATGGCCAAGGCCAAGGTGCTTTGGTTCTTGCCGGTCATGGCCGCCGGGATGTTGCTTTTCGGCCAGAAAGAATATGTTTATGCAGCGGCTTCTTCGGCGGCAGGGGATGAAACGGCGGCTGCCTTGCAAGCGGCTGCGGGTTCGGTGCGGGTCAAGTCCTCGGATGATTCGCGTGCCGGGGACTCCGTTTCGGATTCATCGACGAAAGGATTGCCGGAGGCGGATCCGGCTTTTCCCGAAGCCGCTTCAGCCGTGGCCGATGCAGTCTTGGATGCTTTGGATCTGCATATTCAATTCGAGATTGACGGCAAGAAGGTGGGGCTTTCGGAATTGGTGGAAGGCGTGCAGAGCGGGCTTTATGACAAAGACAATCTGGAAAAGGCCATAACGGCTTTCCGGATTCTGGATGACGAAGGGTCGCGCCGGCTTGACGTCTCTTTTGACGGGAATGTGGCGGTTTGGGATGAAGATGGCGGTGCTAAATTCATGCTGACCACAATAGGAAAGCCGGACTCGACAGTTCCAGTCACGAAATCTTCCAGCTCGGTTTCGGTGTCAAGGGGAAATGGCGGAAACACGATGGCTATCTACGTCGATGGAAAGGAGGTGGACGTGGAGGAGGCTTCGAGACTTTCGCCCGATGGCTTTTTCTCCGTGGTCGCGAACGGGGACGAGGATGCCAAGGCGTTTTGGGTGACAACGGCAGGTGAGGCCGGTTCCGAAAGCGGAAAGCCTTATGTGACGATGATTCGTCCTGACGGGAGCGTGGTAGTGGTGAATGGCAATGACGTGCGGGATGGGGCAGAGGCTGTTGGCTTTTATGTGGATGGGAAAGCGATTCCGGATTCCGAGATGCAGGATTGGTTGAAACCGGAACATGTCAAGCATGTCCGGGTGGAAAAGGACGAGGCATCCGGGAAAACTTCCATCCATATTACATTGAATGCTGCGGGCCGGAAGGCGATGAAAACCGGCGGAAATGAATAGCGGCAGGATAACAGGATATTTCCATAGAGGCTTGCAGGAGAGGGCCGAGGCATTCCTGCCTCGGCCCTCTCCTGCAAAGGAAGGACTGGGGATGGCTTTCCTTCTGTGCTTTTCCGGTTTTCTGTTGTTCTTGCCGGTTCCCCGGTTGTTTCGCCGCTTGCGGGCTGCCTTGGTTTTTATTGCTTTGGAGGAAAGGCAGCCCCGGAAGCCTTGCGGCCGGACCTGTTTGCAGGTTTCGGGATTTTTTTGGATATTGCGAGGCTAACCGTCCGGCTGCAGCGGGGGCTGCCTGTTCGGATTTTGTTCAAGCGCTTTGCAGATATGGGGAAGCCGGGTCTGTTTTTCACGATCTTTTTTTTGGCGGGAACTTTCTTGCCGCTGCCCGCGGCAGGGATTGATGGATACCCGCCGCCTTTGGCAGAGGAAGCGGGGGTTGGAGGCGGCGATACGGGCCGGAAAGAGATTTTTCGCCTGATTTTGCAGAACCCCGCTTATGCGGTTCCCGATAAGTTGCGGGCTTTGGACTCGCTTCTTTGGCTTTCTCCGAAGGATGGACGGCAGGTCCTTGCGTTGCTCGATCAAAAAGCCAGGCTCCTGGAGCGGGAAGGGGATTATCCGCGGGCCCGGGAAGCATACCGGTCGGCTTTGGCTTTCTGGGAACAGGAATTTCCCGAGGACGAGGCGGCCGGCGGGGAACTCCGCTACAATGAAGCTCGTCTTGCTTTTTACGAAGGAGACTACGAAGAAAGTTCAAACCTTCTCTACCGGATTCTGGAGGACACGCGGAATGCCGCTTTGCGGGCTCGGGCCCATTCGCTGCTGGCCATGGTGCTGATCAATGCCGGCCAGATTCCTTTGGCCGAAGACCATATATTCCGGGCCCAGCGTATTGTGGATTCCGTCGAGGTCGATACGGGAACCCTGTTTGCCGTCAGCAACCATAAGGCTGCCTTGCTCTACGAACAGGGCTGCTACTCGGAGGTTCTGGAGGAAATGAAGCGTGTGGAACGATATGCGATCAGCCTGGGGAAGGCCGATTACCTCTCCATCCATAACCAGAACATGGCGCTCTTGTACATGAAGACCGGGCAGCGGGAATTGGCCAGGGAACTGTTGCGGAATATCGCCGAAGCCTACCGGAAAGAGAACGCTATCAGCCACCAGCATGTGCTGGTGCTTCAGAACCTGGCCGAAATATCCATGGAGGAGGGGGATTACGTCCATGCCTTGTCTTATTACCGGGAAGCTTTGGACTTGGCCCGAAAGGGAAATATGCTGCATAACCAGAGTTCGATACTCATGAATATTTCGACCCTTTACGCCCAAGAGCATCGGTACCGCTCGGCCTGGGAATACCTTATGGAGGGAACCGCCTTGAAAGACTCGGTGGTCGATTTGCAGCTCAAAGACAAGATGCTGGAAACGAATTTGGAGTTCAAGCGGAAAGAGGCTCAGCTTCGGGAGCAGATTTTGCAGTCGGAATACCTTCAGGCCAAACTGGAAAACCGGAATTATGCCCTTTTTTTCGCCTTGTCTTGCTTTGCCTTGCTGTTGTCGGGCGTGCTGCTGCACCGTTATCGGGCCAAGCTGAAGGCCAAGGAGCAGGATAACAATCTTTTGCACCAGGCCTTGGGGAACATGGAGGCGCATTTTTACGAGTCGACCGAGGAGCTTTCGAAAAAATTCAAGGAGGATATCGATTCGAAAGGCATGGAATTGACGCGTATTTCGTTGATGTTGGCCTATCAGAACAGCACGCTGGAGTTTTTCGGCAATTCCCTGAAAAAGCTGAACGCCCTCAATTCTTATGCGGCGTGCAAGCCTGTCTTGAAAGAGATGGAAGCCATGCTGCGGGTGCATGATTCCGATTCGGTTTGGCGGGAATTCAATTTGTATTTCGAAAAGTTGCATCCCGGTTTTTTCGACAAGCTGCATGCCCGTTATCCCGGCTTGACCCCGAACGAGGAAAGGACGTGCGCGTTGCTCTATATGAACATGAACACGAAAGAAATTGCAAGCATCACGCATCGTTCCGTCAGGACGGTAGAGGCGGTCATTCACCAGATACGGAAAAAAATGGGGATTCCGGATCGGGAAAGGACGCAGGGTTTCCTGCTTCGGGACCTTTCGGATAATTCCGGTCAGGCGGGCGTCTCCCGCTCCGATCTTTGAGGCCGGTTTCATCCGGAGTCTTTGTCCCATCGGGCGAGGGGGTGCAAGACAAGGGGGCGGGGCGCCGGACGGGCTTCTTCCCGCCCGGCGCCCCGCCCCCTTGAAAGGCTCAGCGGAGGGGCTTACCGGATGATTAGTTTCTCGAACCGGGAAATCCGGTTTTCGAACGTGATCCGGAGCAAGTAAAAGCCCGGGGCATTGCCGCGCAGGTCTATGCTGTATTGGCCGGCTGCAGGGAATTCGGCGGCCGAGAGGCGGTTTCCCGAGAGGTCGAATGCCTCGATCCGGCAAGGGGCTGGCAGTTCCGCAAGGAAAAGCCCGTCGGAAGGATTGGGGTGGATGCGGCAGGCAAAGGCATCGGATTCTTCTTTTCCTGAAATCAACGCGAAGGAAGCCGAAACTTCCAGCGGGCCGTTGACTTGAAGGTTGCGTTCGCTTCCGGTGTTCCCGTCCCACCATTGAACGAAGCGGTAGCCCTGTTCCGGTTCGGCGGACAGTTCCAGCGTGCTTCCGTATGCTACCAAGTCGCCCGAGGAAACCGGGACGCCGTTGCAAGAGGCCGAAATCCGCCCGCCTTCGCTTTGGGCGATGGTCAGCGCGTAGCTTTCGGGATTGAATGCGGCATCGATGGTCACATCGGCTTCGAGCCGGTAGGTGCGTTCGCTTTCGGTATTCCCGTCCCACCATTTTTCAAAGGCATGACCGTGGGCGGCTTCGGCTTTGAGGTTCAGGACGCTGCCGGAATCGAGCGCCATGCCCGACTGGACGGTTTCCCCGTTGCAGGTGGCCGAAATGCTTCCGCCTTCCGGTATGGTGAATGTCACAACGAAGGTCGATACCGGCACGGCCTCGAATTCGGCTTGGATTTCGAGCGAGCTTTCCGACAAATCGGCGTGCAACGGGTTTTCCTTGCTTCCATTGCTCCACTGGACGAAGTAATAGCCGCTTTTCGGGATCGCGTTCAGGAGTGCTTCCGGGTTTTGGCAAGAAGGGGATCCGGAGACTTCCACAAGCCCCATGGCGGTGTCGTTGACCGAAACCGTTATGCTATGGAAAAGTTGTTCTTCGATGCTGTCGATGGCGATCCAGTTGGCAGCGGTGCTGTAGGCTTCCGCGCTTCCGCAAGGCACCGTCAGGATGGCCGTGTCCGGGCAGCTTCCGAAAGCATTGCTGCCGGCTGCCGGGGCGGAAGGATTGCGGCAAATCACCTCCGAAAGCTGCTTGCAGCTGTAGAAGACCGTCTGGCCTATACGCTGGAGGGTGGAAGGGAAGTCCACCTTTTTCAAGGCCTTGGCATTTGTGAAAGCCCGATCCCCGATTTCCACGAGTCCTTCGGGGAAAACCATTTCCGTCAGGGACGAGCATTGGATGAACGCCGTGGTCCCCACCTTTTTCAGGTTTTTGGGCAAGCGTACGTCCTGAAGCGAGGAGCATCCCGAGAGCAGGTTGAGCGGGATTTCTTCCAAACTGTCGGGGAAGTGGAAGGATAGCACGGATTGGCAACCTTGGAAAGCGCTTGAGCCTAAGGATTCCAAAGAGTTGGGAAGAATCACTTCGGGAAGGGCTTTCAAGTATTCGAATGCGGAAGGGGCGATGAACCGGAGTTTCCCCGGCAGTTCCATTTCGGCAATGGCGTGGCAGTTCGAGAAGCAGGAGGTGTCGACGCGCAAGAGGTTTTCCGACAAGGTCACTTTCTTTAATCCTTTGCATCGCTGGAATGCCAGGTTCGCCAAGCTTTCGACCGTATTAGGCATTTGTACCGTAACGATGCTGTCGCAGTAGCCGAACGCATTGTATCCGATATGCTTGAGGCCTTCGGGCAGGACGATGTCGCCGGCTTTTCCCCGCGGGCAGAAGAGCAAAGTGTCTTGGGCTTTGTTCGTCAAGATGCCGGAAGGGGAGGCGTAGGCTGCATTTTGCTGGTCCACATCGATATTTTCAAGTTCCTTGCAGGATTCGAAGGCGTTTTCCCCGATGAAAGCGACCGATGCCGGAATCCGGATTTCGGTCAATCCGGTTTTTTCGAATGCGGATCCGCCGATGTACCGCAGGGTTTCGGGCAGGAGGATTTCTTTTAGCCGGTCGCAATAGTAAAAGGCTCCGCTTCCCAAGTATTCCACGGATGTTCCTATGTTCGCGCTGGAAAGGCTCCGGCAGCCGTTGAACGCATTGTAGTCGATGCGTTTCACCGTGTTGGGCAGCGTCAGCGAATTGATGCCGCAAGTGAGAAAGGCTGCAATCCCGATGCTTTCCAGCGGGGCTTGCGACATGTCGACCTCCAGCAAGTTCGCGGCATCGGTAAAAGCGGACTGCCCGATGGCGGTCACGGTCGAGGGCAATGCGAAGCGGCTGTCCGGCTTCCGGGGCGGATACCGCAAGAGCGTGTCTTTCTGCTTGGTGTACCAGACCCCGTTTTCGGAAGCATACCGCGGGTTGCTTTCATCCACATCGATGTTCACGAATCGGCATCCGGAGAAGGCTTGCTCGCCAACGTGCGTCAAGCTGGCCGGAATATCCAATGAATCGAAAGACGTGCAGTTGTAGAATCCTTCCCGCTCTATCGACTTCAGTTTCGGCCCGAACTTCACGCTTTCAAGGCTTGTGCAAAGGCCGAAAGCCGCATATCCGATGGTTTCTACCGAATCGGACATCTCCACCTGCTTCAGCGAAGAACAGCGTACGAATGCCTGGTAGTTGATGTTCCGGACAGTGTTGGGAATGACCACCGACTTGATTCCGGTAGAATAGCCGAAGCCTTTGTGTGTTCCCTCGGTTGTGTAGCCGACCGAAGTGACGGCGTAAGTGATCCCGTCGAAGGTGACCGAGTCGGGAATGACGAGGTTCCCTTTAGGCTGTTTCGAAGCGGCGGCGATGCCTACTTCCCCTTCGGCGATTTTGTGAAAGGCCAAGGTATCGCCGAGATAGAAGGTTTCTTGGGCCGGAAGGCTTCCTGCGAGCAGGAGGCTTCCGAGCAAGGCAATAAACGTGTTTTTCATAAGGCGTTTGAATTTAGGTTCGACATCCGGATGGATCCGGCTGGCTTTGCCGGATTGCCTTCTGGAAGGAAGGCGAGGCAAATATTTGTTTTTCCAAAACAAAGAAGCCGATCCGGATCTACGGGAAACGCACTGGGGAATGAAAAACGTAGGTAGCGGAATGTACTTGGGTTGGTGGTATTGGATTGAATGTGGCTTTTTTGTGCTTTCTTCGAATTTTTTTTATCGAGGTGGAAAACGTATTGCGGAATCATGGATGAAAGCGGTGCGATGCCGCAGGGGCGGTATTGCAGGCGGACGACTCCATGACGGATCGGGTGAAAGGCCGGCCGTTTGTTCGTCTTTGGCGGGCAATGCGCTTGCCTTGCCCGGATCAGGCCCGCGGCTCGGGAAATCTTTTCCCGAGGGTTGTTCTCCTGCTTCTTGGTTGTTCGTTCCGCGAGTTCGGTTTATTGCGCGTTGTCCGTTGTCTGTCTGTCTGTCTGTCTGTCTGCCTCGCGGGCAGGTGGATTGGCAAAGCTGTTCGTTCCGCGAGTCCGTTGTGTTGTCCCGCGTCCGGGATTGCGCGTGTTTACGCGATTTCTTCGTAACTTTGCAAGTTATACGGGTTGAAAAAGGGCGAGGGGGCAGGGATAGGCTCGTTTCATATTGATTTTACGATAAATATCCATGTTGAAAAAACCGTTTGCGGAGATGCTTTTTTTCGGGTTCGCAATCCTGGTGCTTGCAGGGATACGGCCTCTGCATGCCCAGACGGCAGACGGCGGCCTGCAGGGCCCTTATGTGTTTTCGAGCGGAGGAGGGCTGGCGGAATTTTCTTTGGCGGGAAGTCCTTGCAGCTGCGCTTGGAACATCGGCGAGCCGATTACCGAGGAATTCGGTTCCCGGGCGGGTTTCGATGCGTCCAAGAAGCGCCTGACCCAAGGGTTCGAACAAGGGGAGGGGTATGTCGAAGACCCTTTCACGGCCGGGTTGGAAGACCGGGAAAAGTCATTTTCTTTTTCGTTGTACCCGAACCCTACCCGGGGTAAGATGCAAGGCCGCCTCGCTGGCCGGCAAGACCGGGCTTTCATCTTGGAATTGCGCAGTATGTCGGGCTTCCTGCTTTGGAAGGAGCGCCGTTTCCCGGGCGATTTGGAGCTGGATCTGGAGGCGTTTCCTGCCGGAGCCTACGTGCTTTCGGTAACGGAACAAGCTACTGGCGATTTTTCATTATGCAAGATAATCAAAGTGTTGTGATATGGATTCGAGGGTGTTTCGCTTTTTCTTTCCGTTCTTGTCCTGCCTGTTTTTCTGGGGGGTGTTTCCGGTTTCCCCGGCAAGGGCCCAGCAGGTTCCTGCGGCCATAAAATACCAGGCCGTGCTGCGGGACGTGAACGGGAATGTCCTCTCCGGAGAGCAGGGGGTCGATGTCCGCATCAGTATCCGACTCGATGATCCGGTTTCGGGGAAAATTGCCTATCAGGAAGAACATCTGGATTTGACCACCAATGCTTTCGGCTTGATCCATCTGGAAATCGGCCGCGGGGTTCAGGTTTCGGAAGGCTCCTTGGCCGAAGTCCCATGGGGCGGGCATGCGGTTTACGCCCAGGTGGAAATGCAGACAGGCGGGAGCGGTTACACCAACATGGGATTCTCGGAACTGCTTTCGGTCCCTTATGCGTTCATGTCCGGGAATGCCGATATGTCGGGCTTGCTCGAAAACCTGGAAGACGGAGCCTTGCCCATGTACAACCGGGCAGGAGGGAATCTGGTCAATTCCGGTCTCCGCAAGAACGGAACGGGATTGGAGGTGCAGGCTTCATCGGTGAGCTTTTCCAATCCGGTTTCGGGTCTTCCGGGCTATGTGTTCCCTATGGAAGCAGGCCGGAAGGGGGAATCGTTGGTTTTGCAGGATAATCAAGGGACATTGGCGTGGGAGACCCTTTCGGGCGGCGGTGGCGGCGGTTCGGCCGATAGCCCGGTAGACGAGCTCGGCGTTTTGGACGATGGGCGCCTGCTGTATTGGAACGACCCGGAAGGGATGGTGCGTTCTGCTCCTTTTTTATATGATTACCAGTCGGGAAGGCACTTCGACATGGAAGGGGCTTTGCGGGTGAGCGACAGTCTGGAGGCGGGCCGTTTCCTGGGGACGCAAGGCAATGCCCGAGTAGGGGGCGATGCCCGGGTATCCGGCTTTTTGCAAGTGGACGGGCCGGCGCGGGTGGAACGTTCTTTGAGGGCCGATTCCCTTTCGGCCAGGGCTTTGGCGGTCTCTTTGCCCCGGGCTCAGGTATGGATAGGCGATGCCGGCGGAACGAACCGGCCTCGCCCTTTGAGCGGGCATGTGCTGATGGACGAAACCGGGAATACCCGGCTCAATCTGGCCTTTTCGGGACTGGAGCTTCGACCGGGGAAGCCGGGCGAACCCGATACGATCGGCATGGCTGGCGAAGAAAATCCTCTTCCGGCCTCCGACTCCTTGTGGTTGCAGAACGAGTCCGACCCGGATGCCTTGTATGCGTTCAACCGCAACCGTTCCCTTTCCGATGTGAAGGTCGGCATAGGTTTGGCCGATCCTAAGGCCCGGTTGCACGTGGAAGGAGGCAATGTCTTGTTTTCCGCCCAGGCATCATCTTCGGGCGGGACAGCTTCCGATAGCCTGTGTTTCTTGTGGTCGCCGGCCTCGGCCGCTTTGCGGGTGGGCGGATTCTCGCCTGGAAGCGATGCGTGGAACAGCATCGGGGATTTTTCGGTAGCGATGGGTTTGGATTCCCGGGCCGAAGGTGCCGGCAGCTATGCTTTGGGGCAAGGGGCTTCTGTCGTGGGGAGTACTTCCGACGGCTCCATGGCTTTTGGGGAATCGGCAACGGTTACCGTTCCCGGAGCTTTTGCTTTGGGTAATTCCGCCAGCACGAGAGGAACGAACGGCTTGGCCGTGGGCAATCACGGCGTGGTGGAAGCCGCTTTCGGCTTGGCGGTCGGCTACCAGGCCCAATCCTGGGGCGAGGCTTCTATTGCTATGGGAAAAGATGCGGTTGCAAGAGGGGAAAACAGCATTTCGGTCGGGCAGAATACGGTCGAGGGCAGCAATGCCATCGTGTTCGGGAACCGGAACGCGGGAGCGGCCGATGCGGCGAATTACGTGGCGATTGGCAGGAGCAATAACTCGGCAGGGGAGTCTGTCGTGGTCGGCAGCGGCAATACGGTGGGAGAGTATTCGATCGTGATGGGCCGCAATGCCATGGGAACGCGCTTGTCCAACTCCATCGTGATCGGGAAGAAGGCCTCCGGCCCGATTCCGTACGAAGAGGCCTATGCGGGCCCTATCGTGCTTGGAAGCGTTAACTCGTTGTCGGACAATGTTATGTCAATAGGCAGGCGGAACGAGGAGGGCGGGCTTACTTCCGGTGTGGTGCTTATCGGGAACAATTTGGCCAACGATGGGGGATTCAGCAATTTGACCATGATAGGCAGCGATATGAGTTCCGAGTTCGACTGGCCGCTTCTGGGGAGCGCTTCCAATCCGGTGATCCTCTTGGGTGCCAGCACGCCTGCCGCGCCGATGAACCATTCCATCCTGATGGGCATCGATGCGAATGCCGATGTGTTTTTTCAAGGCGATGTGAACTGCATGTCGCTGAACCAGCTTTCCGATTTCCGGCTCAAAACCGGCATACGGCCGTTGGATTACCCGCTTGGCTTGCTCGATTCGTTGCAAGGGGTTTCTTTCCGTTTCAAGAACGACCGTTCGGCACGCCTGCATTCGGGTTTCATTGCCCAGCAGGTAAGGGAAATCTTCCCGTTCCTGGTCACCGAGCGGGCCAATGGCACGCTGTCGTTGGATTACATCGGCTTGATTCCCGTCTTGTGGGATTTTACCCGGCAGCTGAACGTGAAAATCTCCGGATTGGAAGAGGAAATCGGGGAACAAGCGCGCAAGATAGCGGGCCTGGAGCGTGAAAACGAGAGCCAGTCCGCTCGGATAGAGGCTTTGGAGGCAGAAATGCAAGCAATCAAGGAAAGCTTGGGAATATAGTGGACTTATGACTGGAAACGATGCGGTGATCCGGACCCGGAATCTGGATGTGTATCAGAAAAAGACCCGGATTTTGTCGGGGGTCGACATGGAATTGGGACGGGGCGATTTCGTCTACCTGATCGGGAAAACCGGAACAGGGAAGAGCTCGCTGTTGCGGACGCTTTACGCCGACATCCCGGTAGTGGAAGGCCAGGCCTGGGTGGCAGGCTACGATTTGGCCGGTTTGCGCAAAAGCGAGATTCCTTATCTCCGCCGCAAGATAGGCATCGTTTTCCAGGATTTCCAGCTGCTTACCGACCGGAGCGTGCACGACAACCTTTCTTTCGTCTTGCATGCCACCGACTGGAAAGACAAAACGGCTATCGAACACCGGATCGGGGAAGTGCTGGATATGGTGGGGCTGGGCACGAAAGCCCATAAGATGCCTTACCAGCTTTCGGGCGGGGAGCAGCAACGCCTGGCCATTGCCCGCGCCTTGCTCAACAAGCCGGAGGTCATCCTGGCCGATGAGCCTACGGGGAATCTCGATCTGGACACCTCGGAAGAAATCATGAAGCTTTTAGTGGAAATCAGCAAAGCCGGTTGCGCCATGCTGGTGGCGACCCATGATTTCCTCATCATCTCGAAATATCCTTCCCACATCTTGGTCTGCGAAGACGGGAAAATCCGGCACGAAGAACTTTGACCGGCGCGTGCGGACCGGGCGGACGGCTTGGCCCGGATCCGGGCATGCCGCGGTTTTTCACGGGTTCATCGGATAGGTTTCCAGGATGCTTTCCACCTCCTGGAAGGAAGCGGAGAGCATGAGTTTCACCTTGACAGGCTTGAATCCGGGCAATCCCCGGAAGAAACCCGGGTAGTGGATTTTCATTTCCTGGGCAGCCACGCGTTCCCCTTTTGCTTCGATTTCGTCGCGGAACAAGCCGAGGCATGTTTTTTTCCTTTCGGCATAGCCGGGCAAGGGAAGCTCCTCCCCGTGGCGCAAGAAGTGCTTTATTTGCCCGAATATCCAAGGATTCCCTACGGCAGCCCTTCCTACAAGGATTCCGTCCACGCCGTAACGTTCGCGCATGAGCAAGGCTTTCTGCGCCGAATCGATGTCCCCGTTCCCGAAAACGGGGATTTTCATGCGGGGATTGTTCTTGACTTGGCCGATAAGTTCCCAGTCGGCTTTGCCCGAATAAAGCTGGGCGCGGGTTCGGCCGTGTATGCTGATGCCGGCAATGCCGATGTCCTGGAGGCGTTCGGCTATTTCCACGATCGGCTTGTCGGCTTCGTCCCAGCCGAGGCGCGTCTTGACGGTGACCGGCAGGGAAAACGTTTCCATGGCCCTGACAACCGATGCCGTGATGCTTTCCATGCGGGGTATATCGCGCAGGATTCCCGAACCGGCCCCCCGGCTCACGATTTTTTTTACCGGGCATCCCCAATTGATGTCGATGAAGTCGGGTTTGCGGGCAGCAGCGATTTCGGCCGCTTGGCGCATGCTTTTTTCATCGCTCCCGAATATCTGGATGCCTACCGGGTGCTCCCCTTGCGAGAAGCTCATTTTATCGAGGCTGTTCCCCGCATGCCGTATCAGGGCGTCGGACGAGATGAATTCGCTCACCAAGACATCGGCCCCGTGCGCTTTGCAAAGGCATCGGAAAGGGGCATCGGTCACCGCTTCCATGGGCGAAAGCCAAAGCGGGAAAAGGCCCAGGTCTAAATTTCCGATTTTGGGCATGATAGGTCTTTTTTCTCGATTTCCCGGATTTTCGGCAGGATTTCGGCCCATTTCTCCGGGCCGAGCTTCGGGCCGACCACTTTCACGACTTCGGTGGCGACAGTCGAGGCGATTTCCCCGCAGGCTTGCGTGGACAGCCCGATGCTTTTCCCGTAAAGGAATCCGGCCGCGTAGCTGTCGCCGGCCCCGTTGCTGTCTATTTTCTCTACGCTTTCGGCCGAGATGACGTGCAGCCGGCCTTTGTCCATCACGATCGAACCCCTCGGGCCTAATTTCACGATGGCTGTCGGCACTTGGCGGGACAGTTCCAGCAAGGCTTCCAATTCTTTCTTGCCCGTGTAAGCCTCTGCTTCTTCTTCGTTGGCGAAAACGATGTCGACCCCGCGTTCGAGCATTTTCCCGATGAACCCGCGATGTTCCACCACGACATTGTAGCTGGCCATGTCGAGCGAGACGGCCAGGCCGGCTCGCTTGGCCATGGAAATGGCGGTTTCCAGGAGCGGGTAGTTTTGTGCCAGGTACCCTTCGGCGTGGAAATAATCGTAGCCTTCGAACACGGCAGGGTCGAGATCTTCCGCGCACAGGGTGGCGGCTGCCCCGAGGCAGGTGGCGAACGTGCGTTCGGTGTCGGGACTCATCAAAGTGATGGCTGTCCCGGTCTGGATTTCCGATTGGCTGAAATGCGCGCGGATGCCGTGGTTTTCGAGGTCGGAGGTGTAAAAAAGGCCGTGCGGGTCGTCTTTCCCTGTCCGGCCGATGAAACCGCAACGGCCGCCCAGAGAGGCGATCGAGCTGATGGTGTTCGAAGCCGATCCGCCGGTACTGAGGGTCGGTGAGACGGAATGGAGGTATTCTTGAATATTCCGGGCCCGCTGCGGGTCGACAAGGGTCATGCTGCCTTTGGGCAAACGCAAGTCGCGGAGGACTTGGTCGGAAGGGAGCTTGTAGATAAGGTCTACCAAGGCGTTTCCTATGCCTAATACGCTATGGGGGAAGGGCCGTGTCCGTTTCTGTTCCATGGTGTTTCGTTGGGCTTGTCGCGGGTGCGCCTTTCGGGGGCTGTCCTTTTTGTCTTTCCGGGCGCGGGCTTGACGCATGGGCGCGCGATGCCGAACCGGATTCATGCCGGGATTTGGTGTCCGGACAAAAAAAAGCGAGTCCGTAGACCCGCCTTTGGTGTTTTCACAACGGAATAATCCTTATTGTGAATCGATTCGAATCGCGCAAAGGTAGTGAAAGGCGAACGCCAAGCGCCATCGAGCTTGCTCGAATGGCCATGGCCGAGCCGCATCCTATCTTCGTGGAACAAAGATAGTGAAAAACGAGCGCAAAGCAAAACGGGCTGCCCGAAAAGGCATGGCAATCGATGTTGATTCGAGCCTGGATGTGGTTCTGTTTTTTCGGGAAAATGTCTACTGTGGATCAGTATGGTTTGCCTTTGGCTTCTGCCCTGGAATCGGACCTATGGTTCTTCAAATCCGTGTTGACGTTCTTGATCTTGCCTTATTTTGTTCCCAAGGCTCTCCTTGCAGGCGGCGGGATTTTGGCGGCAAGGCTTTTGGCGGAATTTCTTTGCCGGCGGACAGTATCTGCAAGGCCGGGATGGCCGATTCCGGCACCCCGTTGAGGGCAACCATGGCAACCGGGATTTTTCTTTTTTGCGTCTTTTTTTTTCCTTTTTGACGCCCCGATTTTTGGGCATGGGCAGGATTGTTCGTTCTTTTGCAATAAAGAACACGTCTTGTGCCGATAGGACGACCTGCGGCTTTTTCGGCTCAGGGCCCCTTTCCTCCCGGATTTTCACGGACTTCAATCAAAACCCTAAAAAAGAGAAGCAAATGAAAAGAATCTTATCCATTCTTGCAAGCTTGTCCGTTTGTTTTTTTTCTTGCGCCTCGTGCTTGCAAGCACAGGATGCCCCCTCTGGCTTAGTGCAGCAATATTCCGGGGGCGGAGATGGTAGTCGAGAGAATCCTTACAAATTGGCGACCCGGGCCGATATGCAGGCGCTTGCCGGCTATGTGAACCAAGGAGGGGAGACCAATTCCAACATGTATTATGAATTGACGGCCGATATCGACCTGGGCGGGAAGGAGGGCATCCGCTGGACTCCTATCGGAGGCCGCCGCATCGTCTCCGGCAAGATGGTAGATAATACGTTCCGGGGCTATTTTGACGGAAAGGGGCATACGATTTCCAATATGTACGTGACCAACCAGGGCGAAGATGGCGGCCTGCTGTCCATGGGGCTTTTCTGCTCGGACGATTTCTATTCGGTGGTTGCCAACCTGCATCTGGATTCCACGTGCCGGATCGAAGTGAAGCCTTTCGACATGGCGCTCTGGCTGCCTTTGGCGGATTCGTCCGATTACGGCTCCCGGGAGTTTTTCGCTTATGGCATCGCCGCCATCAGGGCAGGGAAAGTGATATCTTGTACCAGCGCTTGCCAGATAACGGTGGATTACGGTTTCGACAACCTGGGCGCATGGAGGCCCACGGTGGACGAAGACGGGAATGTCTCTGTTTTGGTGACGACCTTGCATGGCTCGCTGTGCGATTGCCGGAACGAGGGCGACATTGTCTTTGACGGCAGCGCGGCGGTGGACAGCGCCGCAAAGCACGGCCTTTCCCGGCTGGCCGCCTGCAGCGCTCTTGATCTTGCGATGATGCATATGGGCCTCGATGGCGAGGGCTGCGTCAACAAGGGGGATATGGTGCTGCGGGGGAAGCCTTTCGATGGCGTGAACTACGTGAAACCGGCCGTTTTCGGGGGCTACACAGGTAGAACAAGCTATTTGGGAAATCAAGGAACTATATACGGGAGCGAGAACGGAGGCGTGTTCAACTCGCACGATGAGCTCCGTTACGTCTACAATACGGCACCTCTGCCTTTCTACTGTAAAGGGACCAATGCCCTTGGAGAAGAGGTTCACGCTCATTTGTACGATGCCGGTATGAAAAGCTTCTATGTGGATACACGGAGTGGCAGCATTGTTTTCGAGCAGGCATATTATCTGACGGGGAACCCTTCGTACCAGGCTATGGAGGGGCTTTTGCCGATGACAAGCGAGGAACTCTCTTCGCCCTATGGCGTGAACAAGCTCAACGAGGGCGACACGATCGCCGGCTTCTGCCTGCCTGGGGCGGAAGAGGATAACCAAGGTTATCCGGTGTTCCGGCCTTTTCAGGTCAGGGTGCATTACATAGGGGAAAACTTGACGGATACCTGCCATGTGAACAGAGGCGCGCTCGTGCCGATCCGCCCGTGGGGAGAAGGCGTTCTGGTAAAAGGATGTTATACGGACAGGGCATTTTCCCAGGAATGGGATGAAAAGATGGATGTAGTGCGTTCGGATATGGATTTGTACGTGCTCCTGGATCAACGATACCAAAGCTTGGGCGATACGGCCTTTGCCGGCGGGGATGGCAGCAAGGAAAATCCTTTCCTGATCGCCACGCCCGGGCAGCTGGCTTACTTGGGCGAGACAGTGGCCTTCAACGCCGATGCAAGCACGGGGAAATACTACCGCTTGACATCGGATATGGACTTGCAAGGTATGCGGTGGATTCCCATTCGGGAATTCCGGGGTTATTTTGACGGGGATGGCTATCGCATCCGGAACATGAAGGTGCAAAATGCCGATAGGGCCGGCCTGTTCGGCACGGTTTCGCGCGGTACGGTGGCCAACCTGCATGTGGACAGCAGCTGCTCTGTCCAAGGGACCGAGCTTGCCGGTTCTGTGGCAGGGTATGTTCTTAACAGCGTGATAGAAAATTGCCATTCGGCGGCCAAGGTGGAATGCCGGGACGGCAATGCCGGCGGATTGGTCGGCCATTTCTTAGAATCTTACGGGGAGGAGGGCGCGTTGAGGCTGTGCTCCTTTTCGGGCTTTGCCGCCGGGAATAACACGGGGGGCTTGGTAGGGTATATCAAGTATCAGGACATGGATCTTTTTTATTGCTATAGCACGGGAAGCGTTTTGGGAACCGGACCGCAAGCCAGCGCTGGAGGTTTTATCGGGAAGGTGGATTTTCAGTTGCGGATGTATGGAACGGGGCTGTACTTTGCCGGGGAGGTGTCCTTGGAGAATGCCGACGGGCAGGCGGGGAAATTTGTCGGGAGCACGACTCGCGATGGTTTTTCTCTCTATTGTACAAGGGGTTTCTGGCTGGGAGGCATAGATGAAACGATCAAGGACGCGGAAGAAGTTACCGAGGAGGAACTTCGCTCCCCGGATATGCTTCAGCGCCTGAATCCTTCGCCCACGGCTTCCATCTACGCTTTCGACGAGGGCGGGGCGAACCGGGGCTTTCCTATCATCAATCCGGCTCGGGTGAACGTGCATTTCGACAACCTTTATGGGATGCCGATGGCCGATTATCGGGCTTACTTATGCAAGACGTGGAGAATGAATCGTTTGCCTGTACCGTCATTGACGGAATCGTACCAATCCCAATGTGCAGACAGTCTTGTCTGGTTCGAAGGCTGGGCCACGGAAAGGAAAGCGGATCCGCTCTGGCTGGCATTGGATTCCTTCCCGATGGAGTCGGAAATAGAATTGCATTCCATATGGAGAGCCAAGACCTTCTTTACGGATGGTTCGTCCATTTCGGATAATGAAGCCAGCAGGGATTTGATTATGGGAGTCCCTTACGTGGAATTTTCCTTGCCGGAGTTTTCGGATACTCGTTATAGCTACAATACCAATCTGAAAGCGGAATTCCATGCTTGGAGTCCGGATACGGCCAATCCACGTTCCCTGAGCCATTCCGATTTGGTGGAGAGGAGTGCTACTTTATACGCCTTGTGGTCTCACAACGTTTATTTCAATGCCATGGGAGGCGGCTTGGCGGCGATAGGCGACAGTATTGTGGAAGGGGACAGTTCCCATGGCGAGAATTTCCGGAAAGGGGATTGGATGTATCGTTATGTAGGCGGGATGCCCTATTTTAACGCCGAGAACCCCGGCCTGCCTGTGGCGGAGAAAGACGGCTACGAGCTGGGAGGATGGTATACGGATCCTGTTTATTCGGAGCCTAAGGACAATGACGACATTGTTCCTCTTAAGCTCCGGGATACCTTGTATGCCGATTGGGCCGATCTGGTGTGGGTGAATTTTGAGACTTATGGTATGGGAACACCTGTGCCTCCTCGGCAGTATTATCCTTTAATCTGCTATTATGACCGTGACTTTATTGAATATAACAACAATTTGCCATTTGCGGACGACTGCGATACCTGCCTTTTCATGTATTGGGTCGATTCCGGCGGGAATGAAATATCGGGCGGAGATTATGTGCCTGCTGAAAATCATACGCTGTTTGCACGTTATGCTTGTTCGATGGAAGTTCGTTTCGATGTCCAAGGAGGGGAGGAAATAGCATCGGGGACGTATTATACCAATGTGGCATGGCTTGGCAGGTACGGGACTTTCCAGAATTCGGGTCTTCCGAGGGCTTATCGGGATGGTTTCTGCTTTGGAGGCTGGTTTTTCGACCCGGCCTGTACCGATGCGGTGGACGTGAACGATTTGGTCCGGCCTCAGGATACGGTGCTCTTTGCCAAATGGGAAGGACCGGTAGTGGTGGAATTTGAAGTGGGAGAAGGCCAGCCTTTGGAATCCCGGACGTATTATACCGGTTTTGCCTACAAGGATGATGTGGCAGGGAATCCCGGCTTGCCAAGTGCTGTCAAGGAAGATGCCGTGTTTGAAGGCTGGTATGCCGATCCCGGTTTTCAGGAAAAAGTGTCCGAGACCAGTCTTGTTACGGCGGAGCGGACAGTGCTGTATGCTCATTTTGGCGAGAAAATCAGCGTGGCTTTTGAATGCAACGAAGGAAACGAGCTGGCGGCTCGCGAGTATTATACGGGTTTTGCTTATCTCGATACCAGGTCGGGGAATCCGGGATTGCCTCGTCCTTCATTGGCTAATAGCAAGGACAGCCTTGATTTCGGTTCCTGGTATACCGATCCGGGTTTGACAGATCCGGTGGATGAGACAAGCATCGTGGATGCGGCGGTGGAAGTCTTGTACGCGGGATGGAATCCGGCATACCAGAGGGTGCGTTTCGAGCCTTTCGGGGATGAGGTTGTGGAAGATCGTGTTTACCGTGTAGGCCGGGACTACGGGACTTATGGATCAGGCAATCCGGGTTTGCCTACGCTTTCTCGGGAGAACACCTCTTTATTGGGTTGGTATGCCGACCCGGAATACACGCGGGAAGTGGATGCTTGGACTACAGTGACGACGGATGTGGATGTTTTGTATGCCCGTTGGTCGAATTGGATAGAAGTCCGGTTTGAGACTTTTGGGGGCTCGGAAATAGAGCCACGGACTTATGAGACGGGTTTCGACTTCCGGGAATCGGGCGGCGGCATGCCGTCTGACCCTGACAAAGGGGATGCTTTGTTCTTGGGCTGGTATGCCGACCCGGAATATGAACAGGAAGTGGATGATTGGACGGAAGTGACAGAGACAATGACCTGCCTCTATGCCAAATGGGGAGAAAAGGTCAAGATAGTCTTTGTCGATTACACGGATCCGGATTATATGTTCGAAGAAGAGGATTATTATCACAATATACCTTACCGGGAGTCGCCTAACAAGGGTTTGTATTCTCCGCGTTCGGAAAAAGCGCCTTGGGTTTTTGTCGGCTGGCATGCCAAAATTCGGAAAATGGAAGTTCCGGTTCGTAACGATAGCTTGGTGCCGCAGGATTACCATGCTCTTCACGCTCGCTGGTGTGTTCGGGTCAAATTTGAGACGTTCGGAGGAAACCATGTGGAGGATCGTCTCTATTCCCCGGGGATCTTTTACGGAGAATCACCCAACGAAGGCTTGCCCGAGACAGCTTACCGGCCGGGATACCTTTTCAAAGGCTGGTATTCCGATTCGGCTTGCCGCGTTCCCGTGAAAGCGGATTCCGTGGTCAAGGATGCTGCCCATACCTTGTATGCCGGCTGGGAAGAGATTCCGGCTACTTTGGTCACGGTGGACTTTGTCGTGAACGGAGGGGATGCCATGGAGCCGAGGATATATCAGGCCGATGGTTTGGCTTACGGCGAGCTTCCTAATCCGGGTTTGCCGGTCCCGGCGCGCGAGGACTTCTGTTTTGCCGGCTGGTATGCCGATGCCGGTTTCGCGGAGGCGGTAACCGATTCGAGCCTCGTGCCGGCGGAAGACCATTCGTTGTATGCCCGCTGGACGGAAAAACCCTTGGCCAAGGTGCAGGTTTCGTTCGAGACGAACGGGGGCGATCCGGTAGGGACGAGGGAGTATTTCTCAGGCCTGGCCTACGGCGAAGCCCCGAACACCGGCTTGCCGGTACCGCAAAGGACGGATTACCATTTCGCCGGCTGGTATGCCGATGCCGGCTATGCGGAGGCGGTAACCGATTCGAGCCTCGTTCCGGAGGAAGACCATACGCTGTACGCGCAGTGGAGGTATGGAGCCGGAAATATCGGCTTGGACGAGAGCGGCTTGCTTCGCCTGTGGCCGAATCCGGTTCGGGAGATTCTTTACTGGTCTTTCGAAGGCGAGGTGGACGGCTGGCAGGTATGGGACGGGAAAGGCCGGATACGCCTTGAATCGGATGGCTTGCAGCGGCAAATGGATGTGAGGGAGCTGGAGGACGCTTGGTTCGTCTTGGTGGGATTCAAGTCGGGAAAGGTGCTTGTTCGTGTTCCTTTTGTGAAGCTTTGAGACAGAGATTCCATCGTTATCAGGGTTCTGCCGGGCAACCGTGTGCATTTCGATGCGCTTGCCCGGAGCCTCCGGCAGTTTTTTGAAGGGGAGCCCTGGCTCGAAAGAGCCAGGGCTCCCCTTCCCCTTTGTATTCCTGGAGCAGGGAGGATGGGTTTGCGCGAAGGGGCATGGATCAGCAAATCAGATCCTGGCAAGCCGCCCTGAACAGGGCGGCACAGCGGAGCAGCCGCTGTTGAAACCGTATTTTCAACGGCTACTGCGGTATCCGCCCGTTTGCAGCAAGTTTCCCGGAAGTCGGCTTTTGCCCTTTCTTGTCATTCGGGTGTTTTTGACTGCTTGATTTTCGTGTGTGAATTTTACGTTTCTTTTGAAGGCTTGCGGGTATTCCGCGGATTTTCCGTAAAATTGTGTTTTGCTATGCGGGATGCCGGCGGGGCAGGCGTTTGCTCGGCAGGTGTTGGAATGCAAATGGGCACGCCCAATGGGGCTTGGTTGCAACGGAAAGAAACGGCAGCCGGTTTTCTGAGGGGGGAAGGCGTTCGCGTTGGCGGATCCGCCCGGTGGGAAATAAAAACGGAATTGGAAATGGGAAAAACGACTTCTTTTGTTTTTGGACTTTTTTTCTTGTGGCTTGGTGCCCAGCCGCTCTGGGCCGCCTCAGGGTCGGAAAGGATTCCTCGTGCGTTTCAGGATTCGGCTTTCGAAGCGCTGTTTGAAAACCGGGGCGAAGCGGTTTTCCAGTTCATTGAAAGCGACCCGGCGCGGGCAGAGGCGGCGGGCCTGTTGGTTTCGCTCGATGCTCGGAAAGACAGCCTTTTCACCGCCTACGCCAACAAGCGGGAACTTGCGGCCTTTTTGCAAGCCGGTTACAAGATTCATGCTTTGCTGGAGCCTCCCGCAGCCTTGGCCGCCAGGAAGAAAGCCGCCGCCATGGCCGGATCGCGTGAGGAAATGGCCGGCTGGGACCGTTATCCCACCTATCCCTTGTATGTGGAGATGATGCAGGCCTTCGCGCAGGAGCACCCGGATATTTGCCGTTTGGACACGATTGGCTATTCGGTAGAAAACCGGCTTATCCTATGTCTAAAGATTTCGGACAGCGTGAACCGCGAAGAGCCGGAACCGGGATTTTTCTATTCTTCGTCCATTCACGGGGACGAGCTGACGGGCTACGTGCTGATGCTGCGGCTTGCGGATTACCTGTTGCGCAGCTACGGGCAGGACGAGGAAGTTACCCGTTTGGTAGACGGGATGCAGATTTACATCAATCCTTTGGCCAATCCGGACGGGGCTTACGCGCTTTCCGACCAGGATGTTTCGGGTTCTACCCGTTATAATGCGAACTACGAGGACCTCAATCGCAATTTCCCGGATTTCTGGTACGGCAGTTCGTCTCGGGTTGAAAAAGAAAACCGCGCCATGATTTCGTATGTGGACACGCTGCACTTGGTTGTTTCGGCCAATATCCACGGGGGCTCCGATGTACTGAATTACCCTTGGGACGGCTTCCGCTCTTCCCAGCGCCGCCATGCCGATTACCTTTGGTGGCAGTCGGTTTGCAAGCGTTATGTGGATTCTTGCCGCCGGGTGGATCCGGCCTCTTACCGGGACGTGAACGCGCAAGGCTATATCCATGGGGGAGACTGGTATGTGGTCCACAACGGGCGGCAGGATTATTTCAACGTGTACAATCATCTGCGGGAACTGACTTTGGAGATTTCGGTCACCAAGCTGCCTGCGGCTTCCCTTTTGCCGGATTTCTGGGAGACGAACTGGAGGTCGCTCGTCAACTACATGAAAGAGGCTGGTTACGGCATTCGCGGCACGGTGCGCGATTCCTTGACCGGCGAACCTTTGCGGGCGTTTGTCCAAGTGCTGGGCCATGACAAGGATAGCTCCCAAGTCTATAGCTCGGCTGTCCATGGGGCCTATTTCCGTCCGATTGCGGAAGGGGGCTATTCCTTGAACTTTTCCGCGCCCGGATACCGGGACAAAACGGTAGAAAACATAGAAGTTTCGGACCTTTCTTATACCGTGTGCAACGTGGCTTTGGTTCCTGATTCGCTGCCAGCGCCTCCCGATACGATTCCTTCCGACACCACGGTTTCCAACGCGTTTCTGGCCGGTGCCGGCAGCGGGACGGGCGATGCCGGAGTTTTCCGGTTGTATCCCAATCCGGTTTCGGGAACGCTTTACCTGGAAGCGGTCGAACCGGTGGCCTTGGTGGCTGTTTACCGGGCTTCCGACGGGCGGAAAGCGATGGGGCTGCCGGAAGGGGGTATGCGCGTTTCCCATCGGTTATCGGTCGAGGCTTTGCCGGTGGGATTGTATGTTCTGGAGGTCAAGTCGGCCGATGGGAAGCGGCATCGGATCCGGTTTGTGAAATACTGATTCCGTTTTTGAGCAGGGCTCTGCTTCTTTTGTTTCGGCAGTCCGATGCCCGGGCTTTCCGGAATTTCACGGGAAGGTGGGGAGGGCAGGGGGATTAGGAAATTTGGAAAACAGGAAAACAGGAAAACAGGAGCCTTTGGCTTCGTCTCTGCGGCGGATCGTTCCCCGGGGCTCTTTGCTTCGGGCGCGGTTTGGGAGGAAGGCGGAACGGGGACTTGGGAGGTGCCGGCTATGCCCGTTTTCAGTGTCTTTCAGGAGATTTCAGGGCGAGGGACAGCGTGTCGTAAAGCGAAAGGGTCATTTCCCTTTCTTTGGCGTTGTAGAAGATTTGCTCCCCATCGTTGGTCAGGATGCGGAGGAACGGAGGGTGTTCGAGGTTGACATGCAACTTGCATTTCCCGATGCCGGATAACCGGTAATTCCCTTTTTGGATGTTTCCCATTCCGATTCCATTGACGCGCGCCTCGATAGCCGGAAGCCTTTCTTCGAGCGAGACGGACCGGATATTTTCAAAGGAGAGTTCCATGCCGTAGATTCCGGTGAAGGCGATCGAATTTTTTCCAAGTTCGACCCCGGTCGGGCGAGCCCACCAAATCAGGCAGAGGATAGCTGCGAGGGTAATGGCGGATAGCGTAATGGCGTTGGCCCGGTACCGTTTGGATGAGGCCGGGTTGCTGTTGTATTTCCTTAACAGGAAGAAAAGCAGCAAGACGCCTATGGCCAAGGGCGCTATCATGGCCAGTTCGGCGCCGGCCCATCCGGCCGTGCAGAAAATCCAGTTGAGCAGTGCGCCTGCAATTCCGGCAGCCACAAGGACGATGCAGCTGGCTTTGCCGGCGGCTTTCAGGTCGATGTTCTTTCTCTCTGCCTTGGGGAGGAGGCTGTAAAAAGAAATCAGATTCGGGAATTTCCAGGCCAAAAGCCCGGCAAGGATCAAGAGTCCGCCGAAAAGGATGCCGGATGCGGTATTTCCCATCTCCTTGTGTTTTTAAACGTCTGTGGCAAAAATAGGAAATGTGCCGGATATTCCTGTCCGCCTTGAATGTGGATGCCGTATTAAGTCGAAACGCCGCGCTAAGTCGAATGCAATACTATTTTCAAATACAATACTAACCGGGAAATAGTGTTGCAGGAGCAAGGAGAATCTGGCCTAACGGCCGTTTGGAATGGCCTGCAAGGGCGTTTTTTTTTGAGGCTTGAACCTGGAATCGGTGGCTTTGCACGACCGCAAACAAGAAAGGGAAGCTTTTCGGCTTCCCTTGTTGCGGTCCGGACGAGACTCGAACTCGCGACCCCATGCGTGACAGGCATGTATTCTAACCAACTGAACTACCGGACCGGCTCTCGCAGGACTACCATGCGGCGGCCGATTGAGGCTGCAAAGGTACTAATATTTTTTATATTTGCAAATTTTTTTCGGGTTTCCCGCGTGTTGCGCCAATTCTCAAAAAGTAGTAAATTTGCGCCCGCTTGCAGGAGCGGTATATAAAGAAGCAAGGGGCGGCTTGGGAACGGGGATGCCGGTTCGGCAAGGCTTCCGGCCTTTTGCGACAAAACTCAAAATCTTACGATATGAAAAAGATTTTTTTTGCAATGATGCTGGCTTTGCCGCTTGTTTGCGCCGGCGTCGTTTCCGCGGCACCGTCTGTTGCGCCTCAATCGAACACGGAACAGAAAGTGGAGGGCCCGGGGATAAAATTCGAGAAAACGGTGCATGATTACGGCACCATAGCCTACGGGGCGAACGGGGATTGCGAATTCGTGTTCACGAACAACGGGACCGAACCGCTGTTGCTTTCCGATGTGCGTTCCTCGTGCGGCTGCACCGTTCCTTCCTGGCCTCGCGAGCCGATCATGCCGGGCAAGTCGAACTCGATAAAAGTCCATTACGATACGCATCGGGTAGGCGGGATAAACAAATCCATTACCGTTTCCACGAACGGGAATCCGGAAAGGGTCGTACTGAGCATCCGCGGACAAGTCAGCCCCAAGCAATAATTTTTAGAACGCATTATCCCGGCTTTTTGGCCGGGATAATCGTTTCCAAGGGATAATTCGTTAAAAATTCAGGACAATGCCTTCAATTTCTCAAAAAGGGCTCCAGATGCCCGCTTCTCCTATTCGAAAGTTGGTTCCCTTTTCCGATGCGGCCAAAAAGAGAGGAATCAAGGTGTACCATCTCAATATCGGGCAGCCCGATATCGCTTCTCCTAAATGCGCGTTGGACGCAGTGAAGAACAATGACTTGGCTTTGATTGCCTATAGCCATTCGGCCGGGAATCTTTCTTTCCGTCAAAAGCTGAGCCAGTACTATAAGACCTATGGTATCGAGGTCGATGAAAATGAAATCATTGTCACCAACGGGGGGTCGGAGGCGATCCTGTTCGCCTTCATGACTTGCCTGAATCCGGGCGATGAAGTGATCGTGACCGAACCTTTTTATGCCAATTATTCCGGTTTCGCCAAATTGGCCGGGGTGACCACGGTGCCCATTGTCTCCAAGATCGAGAACGGCTTTGCGCTTCCTCCTATTGAAGAGTTCGACAAGAAAATCACGCCTAAGACCAAGGCGATTCTGATTTGCAACCCGAACAACCCCACCGGATACCTTTATTCCGAAGAAGAACTCGATGTTCTGGCTCGGATTGTCAAGAAGCACGACCTCTTCCTGATGGCCGACGAAGTGTATCGCGAATTTTGCTACGATAACAGCCAGTACCATTCTGTGATGCACCTTAAGGGGTTGGAAGAGAACGTGATCCTGTTAGATTCCATTTCCAAGCGCTATTCGGCTTGCGGATGCCGTATCGGCATGTTCGTGACCAAGAACAAGGAAGTCTATGCCGCGGCCATGAAAGCAGCCCAGGCACGGTTGAGCCCTCCGAGCTACGGGCAGATTTTCGGAGAGGCCGCGATCGATGCTCCGGCGGAGTACTTCAATGAGGTATTGGCCGAGTACACCAAACGCCGCGACATCGTGGTGGAATCGATCAACAAGATGGAGGGCTGTCTCTGCCCCAATCCCAAGGGCGCGTTCTACGCTGTGGCCCGTTTGCCCATCGACAACGCCGACAAGTTCTGCCAGTGGCTGCTGGAAGACTTCAGCATCGATGGAAAGACTGTCATGCTGGCTCCGGCTACCGGCTTTTATTCCACGCCGGGTTCCGGCATGGACGAAGTCCGCATCAGCTACGTGCTCAAGGAAGAAGACTTGCACGAGGCAATGCATTGCTTAGAGGAAGCCCTTAAGGTTTATCCGGGTTCGACCCGTAAATGAAAAGCCGGTCTTCCGCTTTGGCAAGCCGGAAGCGAAAAGTCTTTCCCGGACGGTAGATCCGGGAGGATGACGGGCGGCTTGCGGCAAGTCCGGGTTTGTTCCGGGACTGGGATTTCGGGGCAAACCCGGGATGGGATGCTGGAACACTTTCGTTTTTTCATGCTTAGCGAAAGAGCGTGGCGGGCTTGTTCCTTTGGGAAGGAAGCCTGCTGCGGCAAGGCGGATTCGCCGGTTTCCGCCCCGCCAGGCCGGCGACCGGGTGGTACGGCAATCGGCAAAAGACATAGTATAAATTCTTGAGTATAACATTTTAAAATAGTAAAAATGGCTACAAAAGCAACGAAAAGCACCGTCGCTCCTAAAGCGAAAAGCAGTGCCAAAGGAAAAACCCGCGTGGAGAAAGATTTGCTGGGTTCGCTCGAAATTCCGGTTGATGCCCTCTATGGCGTTCAGACGGCCCGCGGCCTGCAGAATTTCAAGATCAGCAATATCCCGATGAACAAGTATCCCAATTTCATCAAAGGATTTGCTTATACGAAATGGGGGGCAGCCCTTGCCAACCACAAGCAGGGCCTGATGACAACCGAGCAGAAGAACGCCATTGTGCAAGCTTGCAAGGAAATCATTGCCGGCCAGCATCACGAGTTTTTCACTTCCGACATGATCCAGGGCGGGGCCGGGACCACCATGAACATGAATGCCAATGAAGTGATCGCCAACCGCGCTTTGCAGATCATGGGACATAAGCCCGGCGAATACAAGTATTGCGATTCGCACGACCAGGTGAACTGCTCGCAGTCTACCAACGACGCTTATCCTACCGCCATGCACTTCGGCTTGTATTTCAGCCACAAGGACATGATCGAGGCTTTGGAGCTGCTGGTGAAGTCCTTGGAAAAGAAGGGCACGGAGTTCGCCAAAGTCCTGAAGATGGGCCGTACCCAGTTGCAGGATGCTGTTCCTATGACCTTGGGTCAGACATTCAAGGGTTTCGCCGCCGGCTTGAAGCGCGAAGTGAAAGCCTTGAACGCTGCGGCCGAAGAATTCCTGACGGTGAACATGGGCGCTACCGCTATCGGGACGGGCATCTGTTCCGAACCGGGTTACAGCGAATTGTGCGTGAAGGCTTTATCCGACATCATGAAGCTGAAGATCAAGCTGGATGACAATCTGGTGTTCGTAACCTCCGACAATGGCTCCGTGGTGAATTATTCTGCCGGCCTGAAGCGCTTGGCGATCCGCTTGGGCAAGATCTGCAACGACTTGCGCCTGATGGGATCGGGTCCTCGCTGCGGTTTGCAGGAAATCCACCTGCCTGCCATGCAGCCGGGTTCGTCCATCATGCCGGGCAAGGTGAATCCCGTTATCCCCGAAGTGGTGAACCAGGTTTGCTTCCGCGTTATCGGCAACGATTTCGTGGTAGCGATGGCTGCCGATGCCGCGCAGTTGGAATTGAACGTGATGGAACCGGTCATGTGCTATTCGGTGTTCGAATCCATCGACCTGTTGAAGAACGCTTTCAACACGCTGCGCACGCTCTGCATCGACGGCATCAAGGCCAATAAGAAACGCTGCGCCCAGCTGGTTCATAACAGCATCGGCGTGGTAACGGCCCTGAACCCCTACATCGGTTACGACAACTCTACCGAACTGGCCAAGGAAGCGCTTGAAAACGACAAGAGCGTTATCGACCTGATTCTGGAAAAGAAGATCCTGACCAAGGAACAGCTCGATACCATCATGGCTCCTGAAAACTTGGTGAAGCCGGTCAAGCTGGATATCAAGCCGAACAAGAAGTAGCCGGGGAGACGCGCTTTCCCGCGGGGCAAGCCCTGCCGGCGATCTGGCCGGCAGGGCTTTTTTTCCACAATCCTTTGTTTATTAAAAGGAAAAAAGTACTTTTGCACCCCTGAACGAAAGTCTAAAACCGAAAGAAGATAGAGAGACATGGCAAAGAAGAACAAAGAGGCGCGTGTCCAAGTGATTCTGGAATGCACCGAACATAAGAACAGCGGCAAGCCGGGCACCTCGCGTTACATTACCACGAAGAACAAGAAAAATACCCCGGAACGTTTGGAGTTGATGAAGTACAACCCCATTTTGCGGAAAATGACGCTTCATAAGGAAATCAAGTAAAAACCGATAGACCATGGCAAAGAAAGTTGTTGCAACCCTGAAAACCAGTACTGGCAAAGATTTTGCCAAGGTTGTGAAAGTGGTAAGGTCTCCCAAGACGGGGGCTTATACCTTCAAGGAAGAAATCATCGCGAACGACAAGGTAAAGGATTACTTCGCCAACAAGGCTTGAGGCCTTTAGCCTTTCGGGTAATTGCGAAAAGGATGTTCCGGGACTGTGTCCGTGCGATACGGAAGTCGGGAGCATCCTTTTTATTTTCATCGGGCACGAGCCGGGCGAAAGCTCCGGCGAGGCGGCACGAGCGGCAGGCCCGGCGCGGGAAGGAATTGCTGCATGGACGGAAGGCAGGGTTCCAGTGCTATTTCTTTTCCGGGAATTTTGTTTAAAGACGAATCGTATGGGAATATTTTCCTTTCTTGCTCGCAAAGGCGCGGGGCAAACCGGACAAACCGAACAAGAGAAAGAAGACTTGCAGAAAAGTCTGGGAAAGACCAAGGAGAGCGTGTTCAAGAAACTTGCACGGGCCGTGGCCGGGAAAACCGTTGTCGACGACCAGGTGCTGGACGAACTCGAGGAAGCGCTGGTCACTTCCGATGTCGGCGTGGAGACCACGTTGGCGATCATCGAGCGTTTGCAAGAGCGCGTGAAGCGGGAGAAATACCTTGGCACGGACGAACTGGCCCGGGTGCTGCGGGAGGAAATCGCGGAACTCTTAGTGGGGAACAAGCCTGTTGCCGACCCGTGGCTTTCGGAAGGGAAGAAGCCTTATGTGATCATGGTGGTAGGCGTGAACGGGGTAGGCAAGACGACCACGATTGGAAAATTGGCTTACCTGTTCAAGGAGAACGGGGCCAAGGTGGTGCTCGGCGCGGCTGATACGTTCCGGGCGGCTGCCGTGGAACAATTGCAGGAGTGGGGCCGTCGGACCGGAGTGCCGGTCGTGGCGCAAAGCATGGGTTCCGACCCGGCTTCGGTGGCGTTCGATACATTGAAATCGGCAGTGGCCAGGGATGCGGATATTGTCATTATCGACACGGCGGGCCGTTTGCATAACAAGGTGGGGCTGATGAACGAGCTTTCGAAGATCAAGAACGTGATGAAGAAAGTGGTTCCCGATGCGCCCCATGAGGTCCTTCTGGTCCTGGATGCTTCTACCGGGCAGAATGCCATTGAGCAAGCCCGGCAATTCACCGCGGCTACGGAAGTGAACGCTTTGGCCTTGACGAAGCTCGATGGAACGGCAAAGGGCGGAGTCGCTATCGGGATTTCGGCCCAGTTCAAGATCCCGGTCAAATACATAGGGGTCGGGGAGAAAATCACCGATTTGCAATTATTCGACAAGAAAGCTTTCGTGGATTCTCTTTTTGCCTGATTCCTCCCGTTTTGCCTGAATCCTCCCGTCGACCGGCCTTGGGGCCTGAACGGGAGAGCGTTTTGTCCCCGGATTCTTTGTGCGGGCTTCAAGGGCATCCCGGAGAAGGCTCCGGTTTTGTTTTTCATAATTAGAAGAGGTTATGCCGTCATTGAAAGTAATCAGCCTTGGGTGTTCGAAGAATACGGTCGACTCGGAGGTGCTTTCCGGAAACGCGGAAGCCGCCGGGTGGACTTTGGTGGCGGAAGACAGCTCGCGTCCAGCCGATGTGGTGGTTGTCAATACTTGCGGGTTCATATTGGATGCCAAGCAGGAAAGCATCGATACGGTGTTGGAGGAGGTGTCCCGCAAGCATCGGCGCAAGCGCGGGAAAGTGGTGGTGATGGGCTGCTTGGTGCAGCGTTACGGCGAGCAGTTGCGCCGGGAGATTCCCGATGTGGATGCGTGGGCGGGAGTCAACGATCTGGATGCGGTTCTGCGTTCCATTTTTGCCCAAACCGGCCAGGAGGAGGAGAAAAGGCGGAAAGCTCCGGCGCTCGACCCGTTCCGGAGGGAATTGACGACACCGCCCCATTACGCCTACCTGAAAGTTTCGGAAGGTTGCAACCGGCAATGCGCCTTCTGCGCCATACCGCTTATCCGGGGCAGGCATGTCTCGCGAAAGGAAGAAGACATTGAGAAAGAGGCCCGGATGCTGGTCGAAAGAGGGGTGAAGGAATTGATCCTGGTTGCGCAGGATCTGACTTATTACGGCATGGACTTGTACGGCGAACGCCGCATTGCAAGCCTAGCGCGGAGGCTATGCCGCATCGAGGGGCTGCATTGGCTTCGTTTGCAATACCTCTACCCGCATTCTTTCCCGGAAGACCTTTTGGAAGTGATGCGTTCCGAGCCGAAAGTCTGCCGGTACGTGGACATTCCTTTGCAGCATATCAATACGGAAGTGTTGCGGGACATGTTGCGGTCTGCCACCCGGGACGAAACCCTTTCCTTGCTGGGCAGGCTTCGGGAGGCTTTGCCTGATGCGGCTTTCCGGACCACGTTGATAACCGGTTTCCCGACCGAAGACCGGGAGCGGTTCGAGGAGCTGAAAGCTTTCGTGGCCGGTTTCCGTTTCGAACGCTTGGGCGTTTTTGCTTATTCCCGGGAAGAGGGGACGCCGGCTTTTTCCTTGGGCGATCCGGTTTCGGACGAAGAGAAAGAAGCCCGGGCACAGGAAATCATGGATTTGCAGGAGGAAATCTCGTTGCAGCGCAACCGGTCCCGCATTGGGGAAACCTGCGAGGTGCTGGTAGACCGGGTTGAGGGGGAGTTTTACGTGGGCCGGACAGAATACGATTCCCCGGAAGTCGATAATGAAGTCCTTATCCGGAGGGATTCGGCAGACTTGGAGCCGGGCCGCTTCTATCCGGTACGGATTGTTTCAGCCGAGGCTTTCGATCTTTACGGGGAGCTGGCGGAAGGGACAGGCACGGTAAAGCGGTATGCGGGCCTTTGAGGCAGGTTTGCGGGAAGGTTGAACCAGGATCCCGGGTCGGGAGAGAAGGATTCCGCCGGCAGTTTTACCTGCGGCAGTTTTTCAAAAAGAACAGATTTTCATAAAGGATGAAAGGATTTTTGCCCGTCATGACGGGGCTTTTGATTTTGAGTCTTCTCCCTTCCTGCAAGGGAAAGGGTTCCGGTTCGGACCCGTCTGCAGCGGAAGGAGAGGCTCGGCATGTATGTTATTACGGCATTTGTGCCGACACGCTCGACTTGAACGAGTATCGGATTGAAAGGGGGGCGACCCCGGCTTCCATTTTCGCCGGCCTCGGGTTCTCTCCGGCGGAAAGCTACCGTATTTCATCGGTTGCAGCCCAGGTGCTGGATCCGCACCGGTTGCAGGCGGGTTTCCCTTATTATACGTTGAATGCGCGCGATAGCGCTGCCACGGTCTGTGCCGTTGTTTTTGCAAAGTCCCGTTTGGATTATGCGGTGATAGACCTTCGGGGCGATAGCATTGCGGCCTACGAGTTCGAAAAACCGGTCGAGTACAAGCGGCGGTACGCGGAAAACACGATTTCCACTTCGCTTTGGGATGCCATGGCTTCTTCAGGCTCGAACCCGGTCTTGGCCATGGATTTGGCCAATCTGTATGCTTGGCAGATCGATTTCTTCGATGTGCGTCCGGGGGATGCCTATCGGGTCCTTTACCGGGAAGCCTACGTGGATGACACGGTGGCATTGGGCATCCATGAGATCTTGTCGGCTGTATTCGTGCATCAAGGCGATTCGTTTCCGGCGGTTCCTTTTGAGCAGGATAGCGTGCGGGAGTTTTTCGATACGGAGGGGAATAGCCTTCGGAAAGCTTTCCTCAAGGCCCCGCTGGATTATTACCGGATTTCTTCCAGGTTTTCCAATGCCCGTTTCCATCCTATATTGAAGCGTTACCGCCCGCATCACGGCGTCGATTACGCGGCTCCTTCCGGGACGCCGGTCAAAAGCATCGGCGATGGCAAAGTGATTGCCCGGAAATACGACCGCGGCGGCGGCAACATGGTGAAAATCCGGCACAATTCCACTTATACCACTTCTTATATGCATTTGAGCCGTTACGGGAAAGGCATTGCGGTGGGAACGCGGGTTCGTCAGGGCCAGGTGATCGGGTATGTGGGCTCTACCGGGCTTTCCACCGGGCCGCATCTCGATTTCCGGGTCTACAAGAACGGCAGGGCCATCAATCCTTTGACCATGGAGGCTCCGCCTTCTGTTCCGGTAAAACCGGAATTGCGTGCGGCATTCGACAGCGTGCAGCGCATCGTCATGGCCGAATTGGACAGTCTGCATGCGGTCTGGCAAAAAGCGCAGGACGTTACGGGCAGCGAGGAAGGTGGCGGCCGATGACCGGGTGGCACATTGCGGTCGATGCAAGGAACTTTTTTGCTGCCGGAATCCGGGGTGTTTGTGGCCGATAATGGTACCGCTGGCCGAGCGCCGGTATCGATGACTTTTTGCAGGGCCTCTTTCCCTTTTTCGGGAAAGAGGCTTTTTTTTTCAGGGTATCGTCTTCCGGCTGGCGCCCCGGCCGCTTTGGCGCCTGGCGAGCTGGTTGCTGCCGTTTTTCTTGCGCTGCAAAGCCTCGCGGAACATCGGGAAAAAAGGACGGCCGGCGCTTGTTTCCTTTACCGTTTGCTATTTTCTGTAATCTTTGTATATTTGCAAGCGTTATATAATTGTAATGATTGCAAAATGATTTCTCAAACAGCTAAAAATAAAAATGTTACGCTGAAAAAACTTCGGAGTCGGCTGTTAGCGGCCGGTTTGAGGCCTTCGGTTCAGCGCTTGGCGGTGTTGGGCGATCTGTGCGAACATTACGACCATCCTACGGCCGATACGATCCATTCCCGTTTGCTTCCGCAGATGCCTACATTGTCGAAAACTACCGTTTACAATACATTGCGGGTGCTGTGCGAGGCCGGTTTAGTCCGGAGCTTGAATATAGCGCATGCCTGCCAGCGCTTCGACGGGCATTTGGATTCGCACGACCATTTCATTTGTTCGCATTGCGGCCATGTCTACGATTTGCCGCATGAACGGGGAAACCGTTTGCCGGATTTCGGGAGTCTGGGCTTGCATGTGGAGCGGGAAGAAATTTCCTACTACGGCCTTTGCCGGAATTGCCAGAAGCAGGAGCGGGATAACCCGGAAGGGCGTTGAAAAGGTTCCAAGCGGCAAGAATGGCCCGGTTCTCCTGTCGTGGAAAGGGTGTCCGGGTGCGGAAAACGGCTGGAAGATGGAATTTGAACAGGAAAATGATTTATAAACCTTAAAAACTACAACATCATGGTTAAGACAAAGAAATGGATCTGCTCGGTTTGCGGTTTTGTTTACGAAGGCGCTAATCCTCCGGCGCAATGCCCCCAGTGCAAGGCGCCTGCTGAAAAGTTCAAAGAACTGGTCGAAGACGAGAACGCGCTTAATTTCGTGACGGAACACGTGATCGGCGTGGCCAAGGATTGCGACGAGGAAATGAAGAAAGACCTCAATACCCATTTCATGGGAGAGGCGACCGAGGTAGGGATGTACTTGGCGATGAGCCGTCAGGCCGACCGCGAAGGCTATCCTGAAATAGCCGAAGCTTTCAAGCGTTACGCTTTTGAAGAAGCCGAGCATTGCGCTAAGTTCGCCGAGCTGCTGGGCGAGGTCGTTTGGGACACCAAGACCAATCTTGAAAAGCGCATGTATGCCGAAGCCGGCGCCAATGCCGACAAGATGCGTATTGCCAAGCGGGCCAAGGAATTGAACCTCGATGCCATTCACGATACCGTTCATGAAATGGCCAAGGACGAGGCTCGCCACGGACAGGGTTTTGCCGGTCTTTACAAGCGTTATTTCGGCAAATAAGCATCATCCCCTGATGGATTTGTAGGGCGGCCGAATTTTCCGGCCGCCTTTTTTAATGCGTTTTCTCGCGAAGGCAGGGTGCGGTCCGGGAAAACGGGAGGCGGCTGGCTTCGGAAGCCGGCGATGCGCGATGCTGAAGGCTTTCGGCATTGGGCATGCTGCTTTTATCTATTGGATGTTCCCGCTGTTGGATGAAGCGGGGAAAATCCTTGAGGAAGCGACCGGGCTCGTTCCGGCGCCCTCCTTTCGGGATAAACGGAAAAGGGCGGTCCGGATTCCGGACCGCCCTTTCCCGTTCTTCATGCGCGCTTCGAAGCGCGCATGGGCAGGTTCCTATTTGTTCACTTGGAACTTGGTGACGCCGTTCTTGATGAAGTCCACAATCTGGTGGGCGGCAGCCAAGCCGGCGTTGATATTGGCTTCGGCCGTTTCGGCGCCCATCTTCTTAGGCGTCGAGAAGTAACGGGTCGGGAACTTTTCAGCCAGCTCGTCATGGTTGCCCGGCTTGATGTCGGTAACATACTTGAAGTCGGGACGATCGTTGAGGATACGAACCATGTCGGCTTCGTGGATCACTTCCTTGCGGGCCGTGTTGACCAGCAAAGCGTTCTTGGGCATCCGGTTCAACAAATCGTAGTTGATGGAATCGATCGTTTCCTTGGTGGCCGGGATGTGCAGCGAAACGATATGGCATTTGCTGTAGAGCTCTTCCACCGAATCAACCGCCTTTACACCGTCCTTTTCAATCACTTCCTTCGGGCAGAAGGCATCGTAAGCGTAGAGGTCCATGCCGATGCCCTTGGCGATGCGGGCCACATTGCGGCCGACATTGCCGTAAGCGTGGATACCGAGGCTCTTGCCCTTCAGTTCGGCGCCCGTGCCGGGGTTGAACAGGTTGCGGAACATGTAAACCATCAAGCCGGTAGCCAATTCGGCCACAGCGTTCGAGTTCTGTCCCGGGGTGTTCATGGCCACGATCTTGTGTTCGGTGCAAGCAGCCAGGTCGAGGTTGTCGTAACCGGCGCCGGCGCGAACCACGATCTTCAGGTTCTTGGCGTGTTCAATGACTTCCTTGGTCACTTTGTCCGAACGGACAATCAAGGCATCGGCATCGGCCACGGCTTTGTACAAATCGTTCACATCCGTGTACTTTTCCAGCAAAGCCAGTTCGAAGCCGGCTTCTTCCACGATTTGACGGATTCCGTCAACGGCAGCCTTGGCGAAAGGCTTTTCGGTAGCAACTAATACTTTCATGGTTATTTGGATTTTAATTGATCTTTATTGGTTCGGGCCTTTATTGGGCGAATCCATGATGGATGAATCCCGCACCGATTGTAAGGCAGGGCGCGCTGCCTCCGCCTTTGGCCCATAAACAGAACCCCCAAGTTGCACTTGAGGGTCCCGTTCATTCAATCTTTCAAAACGCTTTTTCATGAACATGCAGATGCAAGCCGCATGCCCTTTTTAAAACTTTTTTATGAACGCGCAGCTGCAAGGCACGCTTTTCGTTCCAAGTTTCAAAGTTGTATGAAAGGAGCGATTTCGAGGCTTGCGAGGCGGAGAAAACCGGAGCGTACTTTAGTACGTGAGGATTTTCGATGCCGAGCGTAACGAAGAAATCGCCCTTTTAGGCAACTTTTAAGCGTTTTTCTTGGCAAACTCCTGCATACAGGAAACCAACGCCTGAACATCTTCCATCGTGCAAGCATTGTAAATGGAAGCGCGGAAACCGCCAACCGAACGGTGCCCCTTCAGGCCGGCCATGCCGCATTCCTTGGAGAAAGCGAGGAAGTCGGCTTCCTTTTCCTTGTATTGGTCTTCCATGACGAAGCAGACGTTCATCAAGGAACGGTCGGCCTTGTCGATGACCGTGCCCTTGAACATCGGGTTGCTGTCGATTTCGTTGTACAGCAGGTTGGCCTTTTCGGTGTTCATCTTCTGGATGGCTTCCAGACCGCCCTGAGCCTTGATCCACTTCATGGTCTCGTGCATGATGAAGATGGGGAACACAGGAGGCGTGTTGAACATGGAACCGCCCTTGATGTGCGTGCGGTAGTCGATCATCGTAGGCAGCGTGCGGTCGACCTTGCCGAGGATGTCTTCGCGCACAATGACAACGGTAACACCGGCAGGGCCTACGTTCTTCTGGGCGCCGCCGTAAATCAGGCCGTATTTCTTGACATCGACCGGACGGCTCATGAAATCGGACGACATGTCAGCCACCAAGGTAACAGGGCTGTCGATATCTTCCTTGATTTCGGTACCGTAAATGGTGTTGTTGGTCGTGATGTGGAAGTAGTCGGCATCGGTCGGGATGGTCCAGCCTTTGGGAATGTGGTTGTAGGTGGTGCTTTCGGAAGAAGCAACCACTTCGACTTCGCCGAACAGCTTGGCTTCCTTCATGGCTTTGTGGGCCCAGACGCCTGTATCCAGATAAGCGGCTTTCTTGTTGAGAAGGTTGAAAGGAACATAGCAGAATTGGGTGCTGGCACCGCCGCCGAGGAAAAGGACGTGGTACCCTTCAGGAATGTTGTACAGTTCTTTCCACAAGGCTACGGTTTCGTCCATGATCGATTCCCATTCCTTGGTGCGGTGGGAGATTTCGATAACCGACATCCCGGTTCCCTTGAAGTCTTTCAAAGCTTCGATACCGGCTTCAATCGCGGGCTGCGGCAACTTGCACGGGCCGGCATTGAAAATATGCACTTTTTTCATGGCTATAGTGATTTTTGAGTTTGCGTCCATAAGATGCGGACAGCATCGGGAGGTTGAATCAACGTACAGTCCTTTAGGATGTTAAAATTCCCTTTTTACGCTGCGCAACATGCAAACTTAACCCAAATTTTCTAATTGGCAAAGCACTCTTTGAGAGATTGGGGAAAATGGGTTATTTTTGCCAAATTGTTGAAGTCCCGCCTTTTCCTGATCGGACTGGGGCATGCTTGCAAGGCGTTGCCCCGGGGGGAAGCGGCTGTTCGTTGGCGGCACGCGGCGGAATGGCTTTGCCGGGCCGGAATGGAGGCGGTGAAAGGTAGATAGCGATGAAGGATTTTGTTTTTTCGTTTCTGAAGCCGGGCAGGGCTGTCGGCCTCGTTGCGGCGGGGGTGTTCTTTTTTTCTGCGGTAGCATCGGTCTTGCCTGCCCAGCCGGCGTTCCGCCTGCCGCGGTTCACGCAAGACGAGGAACTGACGCAAGAGGTGAGCTTATGGGCTTCGGCCGCTATCCCGTTGGGGAATACGGCCAGATGGTCTTCCGTCTGGAACGATTATGAAGGCCGCGTGGCCCAAGGGGCCGGGACGGGCGGGACGGTCGGCTTCGGCTATCATTATTTCCCCATTCCCCAGTTCTTCATAGGGGTCGATGCCGATGCTTTCTGGCTTTCTTATCCTTACAAGACGCTTGAATTGCCTGCGGCCGATAGCTATTTGCATGTAGGCTGGGGCGTTTACGCGCTTTCGGCGAGCATTGGCGCCCGGATTCCCTTGGGACTTTACGGGCTGTATTTCACCACCCGGGTCGGTGTCGGCTACGGGCTTGCCTGTTCCCCGTCCGTCACGGCCGTGGAGAAAGTGACGGTGCAGGCAGGGGAGGAAGGGAAAACCAAAGTCAGGCGCAGGTATATCGGGGCGGTTTCCAGTTCGGTGAACGGAAATGTGTTCCTCAAAGGCGGTTTCGGGGTGGAATACCGTTTCCGCCAGCATTGGATTGCCAAGGCCGGTGTGGATTACAGCTACATGCCGGGAACGGCTTTGGGTTCGGACCAGTATGTGCCGGAAAAGGATCCGGAAGCCCGTCGGCCGGAAATGATACCGCTTTCCGCCTTGACGGTGGGAATCGGGATTTCGTATGCTTTTTAATACGTGCGCTTTAACAGGATATGTTTGGAAAGGATATGTGCAGCAGGATCATGAAATGGGCCGGGATTCTGCCGGCGATGCTTGCCGGGGGCTTGTTGTTTGCGCAAGCCCGGGCGGCGGGTACTTACGGTTTGAAACGGGCTGAGCTGGAATTCCACGTAGGGCCTTCCATTCCGCTCGGGAGCTTTTCGAGGCCTTCTTTTTCCGGTCTGTCTGAAGACGGGGTTCTGGAATATCACGGGGCGCGGGTCGGAGTCAATTACGGCTTGTCGTTCGGCTATTACCTGAGTCCCGATTGGGGAATCCTGCTGTTGTTCAACGGGCATTCCAACAAGATGCGGCCCGAACCGTTTTCCAGTTACAATTCACAATGGCCGTGGGAAGTGGAAACGGCCGACAAGTGGACTGAGTTCATGGCGATGGCGGGCGCTTCTTACCGCGTTCAGCCGGTTGACCGCTTGGTCCTTGCATTCCGTGCCTACATAGGCTATGCCCACCTTATTTCTCCGTTTTACAGGTCGGCGGCTGTGGTTTCCAACGGAAGGTACACGTTCAAGCTCAACTCCGATTCGGATGCCAGTTTCGGCTACGGGGCCGGCGTGGCCTTGAAGTTCCTGGTCAGCCGCGGTTTCCATCTTGACCTGCGGTGCGAATACATGGGCGTGGCGCCGTTCCGGTTCGACAACGTGGGCGGGGAAGTCAGCATGGAGAACGCCGCGTTCGGTTCGGAAACCGTGCTGCATTCGTCCCTTTTTTCGTTCCGGGAAAATTTCCAGATGCTGAATGTGGGCATAGGGTTCACGGCTTCTTTTTAAAATGGCGGGAAGCATGGATAAGAAGGCCTTGTACAAGAACGTTCTGGCTTGGTTCGAGAAAAACCGGCCGGATGCCGAAAGCGAGCTGCATTTTCGCAATCCCTATGAATTGCTGGTTTCGGTGATTCTTTCCGCCCAATGCACCGACAAGCGCGTGAACCAGGTCACGCCTGCGCTTTTTGCCCGTTTCCCCGATGCTTTGGAAATGAGCCGGTCGGACCCGGAAGAAATCTTTTCTTACATCAAGTCTGTTTCTTATCCGAACAGCAAGGCGGCGCATTTGCATGCCATGGCGGTGATGCTGCAGGAGGAGTTCGGCGGAAAGGTGCCTTCGACGGTTCCGGAATTGATGCGTCTGCCTGGCGTGGGCCGGAAGACGGCGAACGTGGTGGTGTCGGTCGCGTTCAACCAGCCGGCCATGGCGGTCGATACCCACGTTTTCAGGGTTTCGGCCCGGATCGGCCTTACGAACAGGGCGAAAACCCCCTTGGAAGCAGAGAGGCAGCTGGTAAGCCACATACCCGGGAAATGGCTCGGACGAGCCCACCATTGGCTGATTTTGCACGGACGGTATGTCTGCACGGCCCGCAATCCCAAATGCGAGGAATGCGGGTTGCGCGCCTGGTGCGCTTTTCATGCGGCACGGGAGAACGGGGCTTCGACCGGGCAAGGACCGGCTTCGGGGAAAAGCCCGAAGAAAGCATCCAGGAAAGCGGAACCTGTAGCCCTTAAGCCTGCGGCGGCCAAGAAAGAAGGGAAAACAGGCGCCGCGGAACAGAAAACCCGAGGAAGGAGAAGCAAGAGCCGATGAAGTACTACATCATAGCGGGAGAAGCCTCCGGGGATTTGCACGGAGCCAATCTGATGAAGAGCCTGAAGGGCTTGGATCCGGCGGCGGAATTCCGTTGCTGGGGCGGGGATGCCATGCGGGCGCAGGGCGGGGTCCTGGTGAAGCATTACCGCGACTTGGCCTACATGGGCTTCGCCGAGGTTGTATCGCACATAGGTGCTATCTTGCGCAATATCCGCCTTTGCAAGCGGGATTTGCTGCAATACAGGCCTCATGTGCTGATACTGGTCGATTACCCCGGGTTCAATATGCGGATCGCTCCTTTCGCGCACAAGCATGGCATACGCACTGTCTATTACATCGCGCCGCAGGTATGGGCTTGGCGTACAGGCCGGATTCGCAAGTTGAAGCGGAGTATCGACCGGATTTTCACTTTGTTGCCTTTCGAGCGGAAGTTTTACGAGGCTTACGGGGCCGAGGCTTTTTTCGAGGGGAACCCCCTTGTCGATGCCATTGCCGCCTATGTGCCTGATGAAAATTTCCGGGAAAAGTATCTTTCCGTAGCGGATGCGCGGCCGCTTGTCGTGCTCCTTCCCGGTAGCCGCAAGCAGGAAATAGCGCGGATTTTCCCTACCATGCTGGAGGTGGCCGATCGAAACCCTCAATACCGTTACGTGGTGGCAGGAACGAGCCATATTCCTGAAGCGCTTTACCGCAAGCATTTGGAAGCCTATCCCCAGGTGGCATTGGAATTCGGGCATACCTACGACCTTTTCACGCTGGCTTCGGCCGGCATGATCAAATCGGGGACTTCCACCTTGGAAGCGGCCTTGTTTTCCGTGCCGCAGGTGGTGTGCTACCGGACCAGCCCCGCGACCTACCGGATAGGCCGGCTGTTGGTGAACAAGGATGTGGCTTTCATTTCTTTGGTGAACCTGATCATGGGCCGGAAAGTTGTAACGGAGCTCTTGCAGGGGGATTTCACCGCCCGGAGGCTGGAAGAAGCGTTCCTCCGGATTTGCCAAGACACGCCCGAGCGCCAAAAACAGCTTTCGGATTATGTTCAGTTGAAAGAAGTTATGGGGAAGGGGGGCACTTCCGACCGTGTGGCTTTTTCGATAATTTCGGATTTGGACGTTTTATAAACAACACGATGAAAAAGATATTTTGTTTTTTTCTTTTCCTTTCAACCTTTTGCCTGGCGGGGAGGGCTACCGATGTCTCGGTGCGGATTTTTTCGACAGAGCCCTCGGCCCGGATGCGTTTCACCGCGGAACTGGGCCGGTACAGGGTCATGGACGGGGATCGGAACGTGGTGCTCGAACTGGAAACCGGCCAATCGGTCGATTTGGAGGTGAAAGATGGGAAAATCGGCTTGTACAGCAATGGCGAGCAAAAGATTGCTTCCTACAACCTGATACTGGAAGGAACCGGCTTGAAAGCGATTTTCGGCATGGAATCCCTTGCATCGGGAAACGCGGTGAAGCGGTATTACGACGACCATTTGGATGTGAGCGTGGAAAAGGATCACCTTTTTCTGATAAACCATGTGGATTTGGAAAACTATGTGGCAGGTGTCGTGCAGTCGGAAGTGCGGGGAATCAGCGAAAAGACCGATTTTTACAAGGTTCAGGCCATCATCTCGCGGACGTATGCCATGTGCAACCTGCACCGCCATACCGCGGAGGGCTTCGACCTTTGCGATGATGTGCATTGCCAGGCCTACAAGAGCCGGAACAATACCCCGATTATCCTTACCGCTACCGTGCAGTCGGCCGGAGAGGTGATCGTGGACGGGAAAGACAACCTGATCACGGCCTCCTTCTATTCGAATTCGGGCGGGCAGACGGCCAATTCGGAAGATGTCTGGAATTCCCCGGTCAGCTATTTGCGTTCGGTGCCCGACACGTTTTCCCTTTCCATGAAAAATGCTTTCTGGGAAAAGGAAATGCCTCGTTCCGAGTGGCTTTCTTTCTTGCAGAAGACGTATAATTACGATATACACGACCCCGTTATGCGCGATAGCGCCTTGCATTTCCGCCAGCCGGAACGCAAGGCCTTCTTTGCCGGGGGGGTTCCGTTGAAAAATATCCGGCGCGACTTGAATCTGCGTTCCACTTTCTTTTCGGTCGATTTGCAAGGCAGCCATGTCGTCTTGCAAGGACGCGGCTATGGCCATGGCGTAGGACTTAGCCAGGAGGGAGTGGTGCGGATGATGGAATTGGGATATTCGGTGGAAGAGGCCATTGGCCATTACTACACGGGAGTCTCGATTAAAAGTTTGGAAGAGCTGCCTGCCGGAAGCGTGGGGGATTGAATTTTTCACGCGGATCTTCCGCTTCGCTTTATTGCCTTCTTGCCAGTTACGTCTCGGGTCTGCTTTTGTTTCAGGCAGGCCCTTTTGCTTTTTTCGGGGCGTGCTTGCTGTTTTGCCTTTCTGTTTTTGCTTTTCATAGCATTGAAATCCGGAAAGGGATTTTCCTTTGCGCGGCAATGTTCCTGGTGGCCGGGGCCCGGGTCGCATTGGAGACGCCGCATTGGAATGCCCGGCATCAGGTAAATGGCGCGCCGGAAGGCTTTTTCCGGGTTCGTTTGGAGGAAAATCTGCGGGAAAGGCCTCGCACATGGCGCGCAGTGGCAAGCGTGGAGGCCGCCTGGGAAGATTCGCTTTGGGTGGAGCGTGCAGGGAAAGTGCAGGTTTATTTTCCAAAACTGCCCGATTCGCTTCCTGCCGAGGGCGTTCTCCCGGTTTGCGGGGAAAGGGTGCTGCTAAGAGGGCGCATGCTTCCTGTGGAAGGATTCGTAGGGGAAGACGGGGTGTATTTCGATTACGCGGCTTTTCTGGCCAAGAGGGGGATTCATGCCCAGTGCTTCCTCCGCCAGGGGGATTGGAGGATATTGCCCGGGCAAGGCGGATCCGGCATGGCGGCTTGGCTCAAGGGGAAAATGGCCCGGTTGAGGTTGTCTTTGGAAGATTTTCTGGATGAATCAGGCATGGACAGGCGCGAAGCCGAGGTGGGGAAGGCTTTGATTCTTGGGGGCAGGGTTGAAGACGAAATTGTCCAGGAAGCCTACCGGGATACGGGCATTGTGCATGTCTTGGCCGTATCCGGCATGCATCTGAGCATTTTTGCCATTGTGGCGGCTTCCTTGTTTTCGTTCATGGGGAAACGGGGATGGCGGAAATGGCTGAAGTTCCTGGCGGTGGTTTCCTTGGTCTGGGCGTACGCTTTGCTCACGGGCATGGCGGCTTCCGTGGCCCGGGCGGCTTGCATGTTCACGTTCGTAGGGATAGGCAAGTGTTTGGGCCGGGATGTGCGCACGGAGCGGTCTTTGGCCGTTTCGGCTTTGTTCTTGCTTTTTGTGAATCCTTTTTTCCTCTATGATCTGGGCTTTTTGCTTTCTTATGCGGCTGTTGCCGGCCTGGTTTTCCTTTCCCCGGTCTTTTCGGCCGGTTTCGTTCCGGCTCGGCGCCTGGCAGCCGGGGCATGGAACCTGGCGGTATCGTCTTGCGCGGCCCAGGTGGCTACGCTCCCCGTCATTCTTCATTGCTTCGGGACTTTCCCTACTTATTTCCTGATTGCTAATCTGCTGGTGACGCCTTTGGTAAACATGGCCTTGCCTTTGGGCTTGGTCGCCGTGGCGGTTTCCTGCTTTTGGGAAGGCGGCGGGCTGGCGCTCGCGTGGGTTTTGGATTGGCTGCTGAAAGGGATGAACGGGCTGGCTTTATGGATCGGGGCTTGGCCTTCGGCTTTGCTGGAACTTCCGCTTTCGCTTTTCTCGGCTGTTGCGTTTTGCGTTTTTCTCGTGTTTTTCTACCGGGGATTTTCGTATCGGGACAAGAAAGCGCTGCAAGCAGGACTGGGCTTGCTGATAGTCGTGCTTTGGGCGGGTTGAGACGCGCTTCCTGGGGGAAGGGCTGGAGGACGAAGCCGGGAAGCAAGCAGGCGGGAGAGGGGCGGCAGCGTTCTTTCCCCGGGGAGACAATGAGGCGTTCCCCGGGGAAAAAGGAAATGGGGTAGAAAGCGGGGCGCTTTGTTTACCGGCTTTCGATGATTTGGAAGAGCTCGTCCAGATCGGGGGTCAGGATGATTTCGGTACGGCGGTTCCTGGCGCGGTTCTCCGGACTGTCGTTATCCACGATCGGGAAGTATTCGCCCCTTCCGCAGGCCGATACATTGGCCGGTTCCACGTCCTTGTTTTCGAGCAGGAGCCTTACGATGGAAGTGGCGCGTTTCACGCTCAAGTCCCAATTGTCTTTCACGTCCCCTTTCCCGCGCAGCGGCACATTGTCGGTATGGCCTTCCACCATTACGTGTATGTCGGGGTTCTTGGCCATGATGTTCGCGATCTCGTAAATGGCTTCGCGCCCTTGCGGGTTCACGGTCCAGCTTCCGGAAGAGAACAGCAGTTTTTCGGCCATGGACACGTACACTTTCCCGTTTTTGGTCTGGACGGTGAGGCCTTTGTCCTGGAAGCCTAACAAGGCTTCGCTTACCCGGTCTTTCAATTCCCGCATTTGCTTGTCCTTGCTGTCGAGGATGCCTTGCAATTCGGCAAGTTTCCGGGCTTGTTCATCGACTACGGCTTCTTTTTCGGCCAGTTCGGATTCGCGCAGGCTGAGTTGCCGGGCCAGCGCGTCCTTGCCGGAAACGGTGCTCTTGTATTCCTTGTCCATGTTCGCGTAGCTTTCCTGGAGTTCGGCCAAGTCGGCGGCGGCAAGGATGTAGTCCCGGCGCAGCGTGTCCAATTCGGTATGGGTGGCATCCAGTTCGGCTTGCAGGCGTTTGCCCAAGGCGGTGCTTTCGGTCAGTTCGGTCTGGCAGGCCTGGTTGCTTTTTTCCAGTTCCATGTTCCGGTCCATGCAACGGGTTTGCTTGTCGAGCAATTCGTTGTACTTTTTTGAAGAAACGCAGCTTTGGGTTGCCGTCAGCAGGAAAACCGCCACGGCAGGAACGAGGAGGCAAGTGATGTTTTTCATGGCAGGAAAAGTTTACGTTTTTTTTTCATGCACGAAGGTCGATTCCGGTCGGGCAATGATCGGAATGCCTGGCTTCCGGCAGGATGAAAGCGTTTGCCAGACGGGGGACCAGCGTCTGGGTGAGCATGAGGTAATCGATTCTCCATCCTAAATTTTTCTGGCGCGATCCGGCCCGGAAACTCCACCAGGTGTATTGCCCTTCCAATCCCGGGTGCAGGTGGCGGAAACTGTCGGTGTAGCCCAGCTCCAGGAAACGGGTCATCCATTGGCGTTCTTCCGGGAGAAAACCGGAATGGGTGGCATTGCGGATCGGATCGTGGATGTCGATGGCTTCGTGGCAGATGTTGTAGTCCCCGGCCAGGATCAGGTTGGGCCTGGATTTGCGGAGTTCCTGCACATACTGGCTGAAATCTTCCAGCCATTGCATCTTGAAGGATTGCCTTTCTTCCCCTGAAGTCCCGGAAGGGTGGTAGACGCTTACCACGCTCAAGTCTCCGAAATCGGCTCTGAGGAACCGGCCTTCGGCATCGTATTGGGGCATGCCCATGCCTTTGACTACTTGGTCGGGAGTGGAGCGGGTCAGGATGGCTACTCCGCTATAGCCTTTTTTCTGTGCGGAAAAACAATGTGTTTCGTAACCGGCCGAGGCGAATTCCAGGACGGGAATCTGTTCGGGTTGCGCCTTGGTTTCCTGAAGGCAGACCACATCGGCTCCGCATTCCGATAGCCATTGGGTGAAACCTTTGCTTGCCGCCGACCGGATCCCGTTGACATTGTAGGTGATGATTCTTTTCATTTTTTCCGTTGATTGTCCGGCGCGAGCCCTTTGGCGGTTCCCCTCGTTTTTTTTGTCCGGATCGTTTGTTTTCCGGCGGTTCGGCCAAGCAGCGCAAAGGTATGAAATACATTTGAATTCAAAAAAAGGCTTAAATTTGCAAATTTTGAAGTGGAATTGCTTAAACGGGATTTTTCCGCGGCGGGAATCCGCGCGGGATGGCTTTGAGCAGTGCGGAAAGAGGAAAATCGTCAAAAGCTTATGAAAATCGGAAAAGATACGATGGCCAAGCTGGCCTATACCTTGCGCTACGATAATGCCCAGGGGGATATTGTGGAGGAGATAACCGAGTCCGAGCCTGTGGAGGTGCTCATGGGGCATGATTCGATGTTAGAGATTATCGAGCGTAATTTGGCGGGCTTGCAGGCGGGCGACATGTTCGAGATGATTGTCGGCGAGGAAGACGGGTACGGTCCTTACGACGAGGAAAAAATCGTGACGGTTCCCGAGGCGGAGCTGCTGGCCGAGGTTCCCGAAGAGGCCGGAATCGAACTGGAGGAAGGGGAAATCATTCCGATCGAAGACATGGAAGGGAAGGAATACCAGGCGCTGGTATTGGAGAAAGCGGACGGGACGGTTACCTTGGATTTCAATCATCCTTTGGCCGGGGAAACTTTGCATTTCAGGGGAAAAGTCCTTTCCGTGCGGGCGGCGAGCGCGGAAGAAATAGCGGCCGAGGCAGGCGAGGAAGGGGCGCAAAGCCCCGGGCGCGGCGGGAAGGAAGAGCCGGCAATCGTTTCCCGGTTCAAGGAAAAAGGAGGGAAGGAAACTCCAGGGAATCGGGAGACGAAAGGACGGAGGCCGTAGCAGGGCTGCAAGGAAAGAGCGGGGTCGGAAACGCCCGCCGGAAAATGTTGCTAAAGCTGAAGTGAAGAATTAAAATCCTTTGTCATGGGGAATCTTACCTACTTGTTATACGTCTTGCTGGGTGTTTGTTGCGTCCTGATCGCGACAGGTATTGTCTTGCTGGCCGGAAGGCGGCGCAAGGAGGGCAATGCGGCAGGCAGCCGGCATGAAGGCGATGCGGTCAGGATGGACGAGCTTTTCATCGGGCGGGAAAACGCCACGGAAAAGGGTTTGGAGCCGCAGGTTTTCCTGCAGGCGGAGCAGCCGGCGGCCCGTCCGGCAGGCGGATTCCCGGACGCATCCCTTCAGGATTTCCGTCAGCAGGCTTTGGATTCTTCTTCCGGGCTTTCCAGGGAAGAGCCCGATTCCGCTGCGGAGGAAGCGGTTGCGGTCCCGCCTTATACCAGTTGGGACAAAACGGAAGAGGCAACGGCGGGGGGGCAAGGAATCTTTCCCGGGAAAAATCGACGGGAGGAAGGTTCGGCGGAGGTGTTTGCTCGGGAAGAAGGGAATCTCGCGGAACGTTTTTCCTCCAACAGGCTGTTTTCTGCCCGTGTCCAGCCCGGCAGCCGCGAGGCGGATCCGGAAGGGGACCCGTCGGAATCCGGAACGCAAAGGGATTCCCGTTATAGCGAAAAGGCGGCGGGGCAGGTTTTCGATGCCAGCCAGCGCTTGCTGCTGTTCAAAAGCCATGAGTTGCTCCTGACGCTCACCGATGGGCTGAAAAAGATTTCCGCGGCTAAGGACGAAGCCGCCCGCAAGGAGAAAATCGAGGAGATGCTGTCGGCAGCGAGGCTTTTGGATGCCAAGAGCGAGTGGGAAGAATACAAGCGTTGCTTCGAGAAACTGGATCCGTCTTTCTGGGAGGCCATAGAAGAGCGTTCTTCGGAAGCGATGACGCCTTACGAGCAGCGTCTTTGCGCCTTGCTTTCGATGGGGATGGGCACGAAGGAAATCGCCGAGCTCACCAACCGTTCTGTCCGGACGGTCGAGACCACGATCTACAAAATCAGGAAAAAACTGGGGATGGAGGCCGAAGACAAGACCCAGGATTATTTGAAGCATCTGATTTCCAATGCTCGTTGAGGAAAGCGGGCAACAGCTTGTTTCATCTTTCCTGTGCGAACCGGGTGCGGGTTTACGGCATTGCGGATTTCCCAGCCAAGTGGCAGGGATAAAAGGGATAAAGGAGAGCCGGAGCGTTCGGAAGATACAAGGAAAAGGGGAGGTCTGCCCTTGAAATACCTGCAAGTGGGTAGTGTTTTGGTTCTTGGGAATCCTGAATTTTGCAATATTGGATATGTGTGCGTGCGGAGGTGCGGTTTGCGTGCTCTTTTGCCGCCTCAGCAAAAAATATTACGATGAAACGGGTGATTTATTTCTTGGGAGCGGTTCTGACGGGTTCGTTGCTTTTTGCTTCTTGCCATGAAGCGGAAAACCACGAGGGGGACGGAGGATCGGGAGGCAGTGGCGGTTCCGGGAGCGGGGCCGATTCCGCCATGGTGGTAAGGGAGATGAAGGCGCTGGATGTTTCGGAATACGACCAATGGGTTTATGTCGTGTTCGAGGATGGAACATTCCAAGCCAAAGGGGTCAAGGATGTTCCTCCTGAAAAGTGGGACATAGCTTTGCATCGGGAGAATGTCAAGACCAACGGGGGCATGGCCTTGAAGACCGAGGTGACTTCGTTCGAAGCCTTGACGGGGATTCCCGAAGGCAGCGTTTTCCTTGCCGATGAGCTCACCTATACGGAAGTGGCCGTGGATATGAGCCGGATGATGCAGGGGATTATTGTCTACGATACCACTGAAATCAACATGGCAATGGAAGACTGGGTGAAGCGCAGCGGAATGCCCCCGGTCTATTCCGTGCAACCGAACGTCTATGTGGTGAAGACCAAAGACGGCCAGTATGCCAAGATCCAGTTCACTTCCTACAAGGGGGGCGAAAACGGGGACGAGGACGGTTACGCCACCTTCACCTACGGTTTCCCCTTTTTGTCCGGCAGCACGGAGTAGAAGCCCGGCAGCCGAAGTCGTTCGCCTTTCGCGAATCCTTTTCCAAAGAATCTACGCGTGAATAAAACGTATCTTCCCGTTCTGGGAATGTTTTTTTCGTGGCTGTTCGCCTGGGGCGGCCTTTCGGCCCAGACGTTGGAGGGGGTGGTGCACGATGCTTCAGGAGGGGTGTTGCCGATGGCAACCTTCCAGGTGCAGGCGGGCAAAGGGGCTGTTTCCGACGTGGACGGCCGTTTCCGTTACCGTTTTCCCGGCCCGGGTTCCTACAAGGTTTCCTTGCGTTACATGGGGTACCGTACTTACGAGAATGTAATCGAAATCCGGCGCGATACCGCGATAGACTTCCTTCTGCATCCCGAAGAAAACCTTCTCGATGCCGTGGTGGTTACCGGAACGCGGACGCCGAAAACGCTGATGGATGTCCCGGTTGTAACGACCGTCATTCCCGGCCGGGAGATAGAAAGGACGGGAGCCTTGACGATAGCCGATGTCTTGCAGTCGGAAATACCCGGTGTGGAATTCGGCCGGCAGATGGATGGGCAAGTGGTCATGAACATGCAGGGCATGGGCGGTTCGGATATCCTTTTTTTGATCGACGGGGAGAAAATGGCCGGGGAAAGCATGAACAACATCGACTACGAGCGGCTCAGCATGGACAATGTGGCGCGGGTGGAGATTGTGCGGGGGGCGGGCTCGGCCCTTTATGGTTCCAATGCCGTGGGCGGGGTGGTCAACATCATTACCAAGGAAGCCGATGACCCCTGGTCGCTCAACCTCAATGCCCGCTACGGTTCGCATAATGAGCAGCGGTACGGGGCCACGTTGGGTTTCGACCGGGGCAAATTCAGAAGCACGACCAGCGCTTCCTGCAAGTTCGTCGACACCTATTATCTGGAAAGCCGGGATTCGGCAGGCGGGGTGACGGAACGTTCCCCCATTTACGGCGGGCGGAATATCCATGCCAGCCAAGTGTTCGGCTACGAGTTCCGGCCGGGCCTCTCGCTCAAGCTTCGCGGTTCGTTCTATCATCGGGAAAGGGATTATTCCCCTACTCGGAAGAATCGTTACCTGGATGGTTCCGCAGGCGCGATCCTGGATTACGAGGCCGGGGAAAAGGCCCGTTTCCGTTTCAGTTACGCGTTCGATTTGTACAACAAGAACAATTTCTATCCGGTTTCGGGCAACACCACGCAGGAATACCGCAATGCTTACAATACGGCCGAGGTGCAATTCGATTACCGTTTCACGGAAAAGAACGTTTTGACAACCGGCTTGGAGTATTTCAACGAGTCATTGTTGTCGAACCAGTTCGATACGACCGAAACCGGCGATTGGATGACGTACGGATCGCATACGGCTGTGGCGTACGCACAGCATGACATAAGCTTCAGGGACCGTTATTTTCTGGTTTACGGCTTGCGGATGGACTACAATAGCCAGTTCCGGTTGCCTCATCTTTCGCCCAAGGTTTCGTTCATGTACAAAATCGAACCTGTTTCGATACGGTTGTCTTACGCTGGAGGCTTCCGGGCTCCATCGCTCAAGGAGCGTTATTCCAATTACGATATGGGCGATCAGGGGTGGTTCATCATTTACGGGAACCCGGAGCTGAAGCCCGAAAAGAGCCAGAATGCGGTTTTGAGTCTGGAATATGCCCGCAAATCGGCCAGTTTCACGGCAACCGGGTACTACAGTTACACCCGCGACAAGATCACGACCGTTTACAACGAACGTCAAGACACGGCCTTTTACCGCAATGTCTATAGCTCCCATACGGCAGGTTTCGATGCCAGTCTGATATTCAAGCTGCCTTACGGCTTCGGTTTCCGGCTCGGGTATTCCTATGTCCACGACTTGCGGCGCGTGGATGGCGTGAATGCCAGTTACGCCCGTCCTCATAGCGGTATAGCCCGTTTCGATTACCATTACGAGAAGGATTGGTACCGCTTAGACGTTTCTTTGAGCGGGCGCGTTTTGTCGGCCTTGCTCCAGAACAACATTGCCGGCTATGCGGAAGATCCGGAAACCGGCCGGCAAATCCCGGTTTACGAGGAAACGCGGTACCCGGCCTACACGCTTTGGAAACTGAATGTAAGCCAGCGCTTCGCAGATGCGGTTTCGCTCAATGCGGGCATTGACAATTTGTTCGATTACCGGCCTGCGGAGTACGATTTGGTTTCGGGTTCGCTTTCTCCGGGCATTACTTTCTTTGTTTCCCTGTCGGTCGACTTGGACGGCCTGGCCGGCTTTGCCAAAGGCAGGAAGCGTTGAGGAAAAGGGCGGCGAAGAGGTTCGAAAAGCAAGGGGGAATTGTTTTGGGAGCTTCCTTCGTTTGAGTTATGGCTTCCTTCCGGTTCCCGTTTCCTTGTCGCTTTTCCCGGTGTTGGCAAGAAGCCCGCAGGCGGCCATGATGTCTTCTCCGCGCGATTTGCGCAAAGTGCAGATAATGCCGTGCCTTTGAAGGATTTCTTGAAACCGGAGCGCGTCTTCTGCCCGGCTTTTGCGGAAAGGCTTCCCGGGAATTTCGTGGCAAGGGATAAGGTTTACCCGGCACTTCAGCCCTTGGAGAAGCCTTGCCGTGCTGCGGGCGTGAAGCGGCGTGTCGTTGCAGCCTTTCATCAGGATGTATTCGAAAGATACCCGGCGTTGCTTGTGCCAAGGGTATTGCTGCAGGATGCGGATGACTTCCTTCACGGGATAGGCTTTTTCGGCAGGAACGAGTTGCTCCCTTTCTTCGGGGAAGGGATTGTGGAGGCTTACCGCCAAATGGCAGAGGCTTTCATCCAAGAAACGGCGCATGCCGGGAATCACGCCTGCGGTGGAAACCGTTATGCGGTAAGGGCTCCAGGCAAAACCCCATTCGGATGTGAGGGCGGAAAGGGAGGCCAGGACCGAATCGGTATTGTCGAAAGGTTCGCCCATGCCCATGTACACGATATTGCTGATTTGCCCCGCATGGGGAAGGCTGTAATATTGGTTCAGGATTTCGTTCGGCAGCAGGTTGTGGTTGAATCCCTGGTTGCCGGTGGCGCAGAAGGCGCAGTTCATGCGGCAGCCCGACTGGGAGGAAAGGCAGAGCGTGGCCCGGTTTTCTTCGGGAATGAATACCGATTCGATGCTTTGGGACGCAGCCTGTTCTCCCGGTTCGGCCATGGGGGTGGCAAAAAGGTATTTTTCGGTGCCGTCTTGCGATACCTGGCATTTTTCAGGAGGCGCGCACCCGATGACGGCATGTTCTTGCAGGGTTTGGCGGTTCTTGGCCGAGAGGTTGCTCATGAGTCCGATGTCTTTGACTCTTTTCCCGTAAATCCATTGGGCGATCTGGCGGGCGGTGTAGCGGGGAAAGTCCAGTCTCCGGCAGAAGGCTTCGAGTTCGGGCAGGCTTTTCCCCAGCAGGGTTTCGCGGGCTTGCATACGCATTGTTTTTTTCGAGCTTTCGTTGCGGTGCCAAAGGTAAAGATTTTGGTACATTTGCAGCATGTGCCGCTTGGATCGCATCGAATGGATACTGGCTCCGATGGACGGGATTACCGACTGCCATTACCGGAACGCCTGGCAGGAAGTGTTCGGGTCCTTTTCACGCATGGAAAAAGCGGTGAGCCCGTTTGTTACCTTGGTGCGCGGGAAAAAAGTGAAACGCTCCCACTTGTCCGACCTTTTCCCGGAGAATAACCGGATGAAGGTGGAGCCTCAGATTTTGGGAAACGAACCGGAATTGTATCTTCCCATGGCCGAGGCTTTGGCCGGGATGGGATATGTTTCGGTCAACTGGAACCTGGGCTGCCCGATGCGGCAGGTGGCCTCCAAGCAGCGGGGAAGCGGCCTGCTGCCTTATCCGGAAAAGATAGATGCTTTCTTGTCGCAAGTGCTGCCTTCTTCTCCTTTGTCCATTTCGGTGAAGATCCGCCTCGGGTATTCCCATGCGGAAGAAGTTTTTCCAGTGGTGGAAGTGTTGAACCGCTATCCTTTGGATTACGTGGCGGTTCATCCCCGGACCGGGCGGCAATTGTATGAAGGAACGGCCGATTGGGAGAAATTCGATCAAGCAAGGCGGCTGCTCAAGCATCCGTGCATTTACAACGGCGATGTGGACAGCGTGGAAAAGGCGGAAGCTTTTGCCGCCCGCTTCCCGATGGTACGGCGCGTGATGATAGGCAGGGGGGTAGTGGCCGACCCGTTCCTGCCATGCCGCTTGTCGGGCTTTTCCATTGCGGAGGAGGAAAAACCGGTCTATTTTGCCCGTTTTGTTGCCGTGCTTTGGCGCAATTACCGTCAGGGCGGCCTTCCTGAAAAGGCGGCGCTTCAGCGGCAGAAGCTTTTCTGGAGCCGCTTTCGGGGCGACTTCGTGCCGGAGGGGGCTTTCGAGGCGGTGAAACAGGTGGAAAATGCGGATGCTTACGAAGAAGTTTGCCGCAAGGCGTTTGGCGAAGCCGGGATGGAGGTCTGGGAAAAGGCAAAGTGAAAGGAGCGGGAAGGCAGTCTGTGCAGGAAGGGCGGGCAACAGGGGGATAGATTGCCTGCACCTGCGGATGGGTTTGGCTTCGGGAAAGGGTAACAGGGATTTTTGTCGTCTCGGGTGCAAGAGGTCGTTTTTTTTTGCGGCCTCCTGCATGCTTCGAGGAAAATAACGAGGAATTTATGGCAGGAACATTCAAGCAGGGGACAGTTGTCCCGGACACGTTCAGGTTCAATCTGGATCGCCCCTTGTGTGTCTTCGATCTGGAAACCACGGGGCTTGTGATAGGCAAGGACAGGATTGTGGAGATCGCCCTTGTCAAGGTGATGCCCGATGGCAGCGAAGCGCAAATGCACCGTTACGTGGATCCCCAGATGGAGATTCCCAAGGAGGTTTCGGCTATTCACGGGCTTACGGCCCGGAAGCTGGCGGAACTCGGCGCTTTGCCTTTTTCCGAAATAGCCGGGGAAATAGCCGCTTTCATCGGCGACAGCGATTTGGCCGGATTCAATTCCAACAAGTTCGACATTCCTTTGTTGGTGGAAGAATTCAGGCGTGTCGGGGTCGCGTTTTCGATGGAAAACCGTTATGCGGTCGATGTCCAGAATATTTTCCACAAGATGGAGCAACGGACTCTGCCGGCGGCTTGCAGGTTCTATTTGGGAAGGGATCTTGTCGGGGCGCATTCGGCCATGGCCGATACGCAGGCAACCTTGGAAGTGCTCAAGGCCCAGGTTGTCCGTTACGAAGGGGTGGAATACGAAGACAAGTCCGGCAAAACAAGCATTCCGGTCAGGAACGACGTGAAGGCTTTGGCAGAGTTTTCGAGCGTGCGCCGCAGCGTCGACCTGGCAGGGCGGATAGGTTACGACGAGCAAGGGCGCGAAGTATTCAATTTCGGGCAGCATAAGGGCAAGCGGCTGCGGGAATTTTTCAGGACGGATGCCGGGCATGGATACTTGCGTTGGATTTTGGGTGCTGATTTTCCGGAAGATACCAAGCAGGCGATGAAACGGATTTTCGATGAGGAAATGAAATTGAAAAAACTTCAGGAAAAGTTTTCTCCGGAAAACGGTTAGGCAGGGACTTCGGCGACCGGCTCGCATCGATTGGCTGAAGATAGCGCAGTTGGCTATCCGCTCTTCCCCGTTAGGCAGGGACTTCGGCAACCAGTTCGCGACCGCATGCCACTTGCAAGCGTTAGGCAGGAGCGTTGGGGCGAGTTCGATCGGAAGCAGTTCCTGGCGTGCTCCCCGGATTCATTCTTTCTGTCTGGACAACGAGGTCAATAGCCGGCGCGGCCTCTTCCGTTCCGGCCAGTCCGGATTGATTTCTTGTGTCAGGACGATCCGGAAAGGACAGGCAGGAAAGACGTTCCTGAGAAGGACGGCTAAGGAAGGCGGCGTTCAAGCTTATGGTCAGGCTTTTCCGGGACGACCCGATCCGGTGGGGCGGAAACGGGAAGGAAGGGGGAAAAGCAACGGTAGGAAGCGGCGGAGCTTTCCCGCCGTTCCGGGCTTTCTTAGCGCAGCATGGACGCGGCTTTTTCCAAGGCCTGGATAAAGCGGTCTGTTTCTTCCAAAGTGTTGTAGCAGGCAAAACTGCATCGCACGGTTCCGGGAACGGAAAGGTGTTTCATGAGGGGTTGGGCGCAGTGGTGCCCGGTGCGAACGGCCACGCCCAATTGATCGAGCAGCACGCCGACATCGTAGTGGTAGGCTCCGTCTATGTTGAAGGAAATCACGCCGGAGCGGTTCTTCTCTCCTCCGTGGATTTTCATTCCGGGTATTTCCTGAAGCCTGTGGAAAGCGTGCGACACCAAGGCCGTCTCGTGCCGGGCAAGCTGTTCGAAACCGATTTCCTGGATGAAATCCAAGGCCTTTTCCAAGGCAATGGCTTCGGCGATGGGCGGCGTGCCGGCCTCGAATTTGAACGGCAATTCGGCGAAAGTGGTCTGCTCTATGCTTACCTCCCCGATCATCTCTCCTCCGAATTGGTAAGGAGGCAAGGCCTCGAGGCATTCGGTTTTCCCGTAAAGGATCCCGATGCCGGTCGGCCCGTATGCTTTGTGGCCCGACCAGCAATAAAAGTCGCAATCCAGTTCTGCCACATTTACGGGCGTATGCGCAATCGCCTGCGCGCCATCGACCAAGACCGCGCATCCGTGTCGGTGGGCTTCGCCGATGATTTCTTTCAGAGGATTTTCAATGCCCAGCACGTTGGATATATGCGGCAAGGCCAATAGTTTGGCACCTTTCTTCAATTCCTTGCGAAGGGCATCCTGGTCGATGGCGCCTTCGGGCAAGACGGGAACGACCGAAAAAGCAGCGCCCGAACGCAGGCAGGCTTGCTGCCATGGAACGAAGTTGGAATGGTGGTCGGCAATGCTGACAATGACCCGGTCTCCCGGTCCGAGCAAGGCTTGCGCGTATCCGTTGGCTACCAGATTGATGGATTCGGTAGTGCCTTTCGTGAAAAGGATTTGCCGCGAGGAGCCGGCTCCCATGAAACGCGCCACGGCAGAACGGGCTGTTTCATAGGCTTGCGTGGCTTCCTGGCTGAGGAAGTGCACCCCCCGGTGGATGTTGCTGTTGAGCGTCCGGTAATATTGGACGAGCCGATCCGTTACCGGAAGCGGCTTTTGCGTGGTGGCGGCATTGTCGAGGTAGACGAGCGGCATGCCGTGCACCGGTTGTTTCAAGATGGGGAATTGCTCGCGCAGGGTTGAGATGTCCATGGCTAATAGATTGGATAAGTTCGGGAGCGCAACGGATTTCCGCTTGGGCGGGGCCGAAGCTTCCGGCGGGACGCGGACGCCGGAAAATCCGGACATGGCGCCTTCTATCCGTTTTTTCTTGAAGGTTCTTTTACAAAATTAGGAATTTTCGGTGAATTGCTCTTCGGGTTGATGCGGATTGTGTATTTTTGCAGGGCGGTGTAAATCCGAGTGAGTTACATTGAAAGAAAAATACGAATCCGATTAACTTGGATTGAAAAATGAAGAGCAAGTATTCCGATTTGATTGAGCAGACTTTCGAGTTTCCGCAAGATGAGTTCAAGGTAGTTGACGGGGAGCTGTATTTCAACGATGTTCCCTTGATGGATATTATCAAGCAGTATGGGACTCCTCTTAAGATAAGCTATCTGCCTAAGATATCTTCCCAGATCCAATGGGCGAAACGTCTTTTCAATGTGGCGATGGCCAAGGTGGATTATCAAGGCGATTACAATTATTGCTATTGCACCAAGAGTTCGCACTTCGAGTTCGTCTTGGGGGAAGTGCTGAAGAACGATGTGCATCTGGAAACCTCTTCGGCTTTCGACATCAACCTCATTTTCGAGCTTTACGCGCAGGGGCTTTTGGACAAGGAGCATTATATTGTCTGCAACGGGTTCAAGCGGCCTCAGTACATGGAGAATATCGCCGAGCTTGTCAATCAGGGTTTTTCGAAGACGACCCCGATTCTCGACAACAAGGAGGAATTCGACTATCTCGACAAGTGCATTTCGAAAAACTGCCAGCTGGGGTTGCGGCTTGCATCGGAGGAAGAGCCCCGTTTCGATTTCTATACGTCCCGTTTGGGGATACGTTGCGATGAAATCGTGGATTTTTACAAGCAGAAAATCGCCAAGAACAAGAAGTTCAGTTTGAAAATGCTGCACTTCTTCATCAATACGGGCATCAAGGACTCTTCTTACTATTGGAACGAACTGGCCCGGAGCGTGAACCTGTATTGCGAGTTGAAGAAATGCTGCCCGACGCTCCAGGCGCTCAACATCGGGGGCGGGTTCCCGATAAAGAACCGCTTGGATTTCGATTACGATTACGAATACATGGCCGAGGAAATCGTTGCCCAGATAAAGAACATTTGCGGGCAGCACGGAGTGCCCGATCCGGATATATTCACGGAATTCGGTTCCTTCACGGTGGGGGAAAGCGGTGCGGCTTTGTATTCGATTGTCAACCAGAAGCAGCAGAACGACCGGGAAAGGTGGTATATGATCGACAGTTCCTTCATGACGACTTTGCCCGATACCTGGGGTATCAACCAGCGTTACATACTTTTGGCCATAAACAATTGGGACAAGGAATACCAGCGGGTATTCCTCGGAGGGCTTACGTGCGACAGCCAGGATTACTACAACACGGAAGCCCATTCCAATGCCGTGTTCCTCCCCAAGCTGACGGAAGGCGAGCCCATGTACATAGGCTTTTTCCACACGGGGGCGTACCAGGAGTCTTTGGGCGGGTACGGGGGAATCCAGCACTGCCTGATTCCGGCCCCCAAGCACATTATCATCGACAAGGATGCCGATGGGGAGTATACCACGAAATTGTTTGCCAAGGAACAGAGCTATAAATCCATGCTGAAGATCTTGGGTTACTGAGCTTCAAAAACCGGAAAAGTTCGTTCCGGGGGCTTGGAAACCATTGGAAGGCTTTCTATTCCTATTTTAAATCTTATCTTTGCTTTCGGTTTGAATGGAGGCAGCGGTTCGGGAAAGGCGGATGAAACTTGTTTTCTTCCGCCTTTTCTCTGGACGCTGTCCAAGACGCATTGCAGCAGGAGAGCCAGCCCCGCGCTTTCCGTTGTCCCGGGCTCTGTCCGGAACGCACGGCCGCGGAAACAGGACCGCGAAAACAGGACCGCGAAGGCGGGATCCTCGGCAAGACGTGGAAGAAGCGGGGCGCAGAAACGGAACAACAAGCAAAATGAACAAGGATTATTACGTGGTGATCATGGCCGGCGGGATCGGGACCCGTTTCTGGCCGATGAGCACTGCCGCCTGCCCGAAGCAGTTCATCGATGTGATGGGTACAGGCAAGACGTTGATACAGCAGACGTATTCGAGGTTCAAGGACTTTTGTCCCGCCGAGAACATTTTCGTGGTGACCGGACAGGCTTACCGGGAAAAAGTGCTGGAACAATTGCCGGGCATACGTCCCGACAGGGTTTTGTGCGAGCCGCATCGGAAAAACACGGCCCCGTGCATCGCCTATGCCAATTACAAGATACGCGCCATCAATCCCGACGCGGTAGTGGTCGTGGCTCCGGCCGACCATGTCGTATTGAAAGAGGACGTGTTCGGGCAGGTGATCCGGGAAGCCGCGCAGGCGGCAAGCCAGAACGACTGGCTGATCACGTTGGGGATAAAGCCTTCTTACCCCAATACCGGGTACGGGTACATCCAGTTCGACTCCGAGGAGGTCTGCACCCGTTTCAATCAGATAAAGAAGGTGAAGCTCTTTACCGAAAAGCCCGGATTGGAAATGGCCCGGACTTTCGTGGAAAGCGGCGAATTCCTGTGGAACGCGGGCCTGTTCATTTGGTCGTTGAAAAGCGCCATGCGGGCCTTCAAGACCTATTTGCCCGACATAGATGAGCTTTTCGCGGCAGGCATGTCGAAATTCAACACGCCGGAAGAGGCCGATTACATCGAAAAAGTGTATCTGGTCTGCAAAAGCATTTCGATCGACTACGGGGTGATGGAGAAAGCGCGCAACGTTTACGTGATTGCGGCCGATTTCGGATGGAGCGACGTGGGGACTTGGGGGGCTTTGTACGAGCTTGTGCCGAAGAACGAAGAGGAAAATGCCATAGTCGGGAAGAACGTGCTTGCCTACGATACCCGGGGCTGCATCGTGAACGTGCCGCAAGACAAGCTGGTCGTGTTGCAAGGCTTGGAAGATTGCATCGTGGTCGAGCACGGTAATAGCTTGCTGGTGTGCAAGCGCAGCCAGGAACAGATGATCCGCCGCATCGTGGACGATGTGGCCAAAAGGAAAGGGGAAAAAGGTGCTTGACAGGTTCCCGCAAGCTGTTCCGCGGGGCGCGGGACAGGGCAGGAAGGGCTGCAGGACCGCGGCCGGAGGGCGTCGGCTTCGATGCAGGAAGATCGGAATATTGAATTGAGAATCGAAATATTAAATAAATAATTAAATCAGGTAATTCATAAACAAAGAGGAGAAACTTATGATGAAGAAGTTCCTTTCGCTTGCGGTAGCCGCCGTTTTGGCGGCAATGCCTTTCAGAGGGAAGGCCGATGAGGGCATGTGGCTGCCATTCTTGGTTCAGAAGCTGAACATCGAGCAGATGCACGAGCTTGGCTTGCAGCTTTCGGCCGAAGATATTTATTCGATCAACCAGTCTTCGCTCAAGGATGCCATCGTGCAATTCGGCAGCGGCTGCACGGGCGAGATTGTCTCGCCGGAGGGCTTGTTGTTCACCAACCATCATTGCGGTTACGGGCAGATCCAATACCACAGCACGGTAGAACACGACTACCTGACCAATGGGTTCTGGGCGAAAAGCAAAGCCGAAGAGCTCCCTTGCCCGAGCCTGACGGTGAAATTCCTGGTTCGGATGGAGGATGTCAGCGCCAAGGTCCTGGCACGCTTGAACGAGGATATGACCGAGGAGGAGCGGGCCGAAGCGGCTCAGGAAGCCATGGACGAGCTCAAGGAAGCGGCCAGCGAAGGGGGCCGTTACCTGGTGCAGGTGAAAAGCTATTTTGCCGGGAACGAATACTACCTTTTGGTATACGAGGAATACAAGGATGTCCGTCTGGTGGGGGCTCCTCCCAGTTCGATAGGCAAGTACGGGGCCGATGCCGATAACTGGATGTGGCCGCGGCACACATGCGATTTCTCGGTGTTCCGCGTGTACATGTCGCCCGACGGGAAGCCGGCCGAATACAGCAAGGACAATGTGCCTTTCAAACCCAAGCATTACCTGCCGGTTTCCATTGCCGGCGTGCAGCAGGACGATTATGCCATGATCATGGGGTATCCGGGTTCGACCGACCGCTTCATGCCTTCCTGGGGCGTGCAGGAGGTAATCGATTATATCGCCCCGGCCGTTGTGAAATCCCGGCGCGCGAAGCTGGACGTGATGGACAAGTACATGGCGGCCGATGAACAAATCCGCATCCAATACGCATCCATCTATGCCCAGACGGCCAATTACTGGAAGTATTTCATCGGCCAGGAAAAACAGCTCAAACGCAACCATGTGGTGGAAAAGAAACAGGAGGTAGAGAAGCGTTTCGCTGCCTGGGCGGCCGGCAAAACGCAGTATGCCGGCGTGCTGGAAGGCTTGGAGGAATCGTACAAGGTGCTTTCTCCGATAACGGCCACGTTGAACATCTACATGAGCGAAGCTTTCGTGCGCGGGCCGCAAGTATTCGGAACGGCCTACCGGTTCAGGCCTTTGGAAAAAGCATTGGAGCGGGAAGATGCGGCACAGGTCGGAAAACTTTCCCAGAGCCTTCGGGACGCATTGCCTTCCATTTTCAAGGATTTCAATTTCGCAGTGAACCAGGAAATGGTGGCCCGGATGCTCGAATTGTATTACAAGGACATCAACCCGGACTACCAGCCGGAGGCTTTCCGCGACTATGTGGCCAAGAACCGGGAAGATTTCGACCTCATTGCCCGGACTATGATGGAAAAGACGTTCCTGGCATCGCCCGAAGGGATCGAGGCGTTCCTGGCCAAGCCTTCGTTGAAAAAGCTGCAGCAGGATCCGGTGTACAAGTGGTTCACGGTTGTCTTCGACAAGTATGCAGAAGTGGTTTCTTCCGACGAAGTCGCCAAGGCGAGCGAATTGCAGGCCCGCAATTTCCGTCTTTTTGTGAAAGGAATCCGGGAAATGGATGCGGAAAAGGCTTACGCGCCCGATGCCAACCTGACCATGCGCCTCACTTACGGGCAGGTGAAGGACTATGCCCCGGCCGATGCCGTGCATTACGATTTCAAGACGACCATCGAAGGGGTAATGGAAAAAGAAGACCCGAAGAATCCCGACTTCATTGTTCCTTCCCGGCTCAAGCAGTTGTATGAAGCCAAGGATTACGGTCCTTACGGCGACAGCACCCTGGTTACCTGCTTCCTCACCACCAACGACATTACCGGAGGCAATTCGGGAAGCCCGGTCATCAATGCCAAGGGCGAGCTGATCGGCTTGGCTTTCGATGGGAACTGGGAGGCCATGAGCGGGGACATTTATTACGAACCCACTTTGCAGCGGACCATCGTGGTCGATGCCCGTTACGTCCTGTTCATCATCGACAAGTATGCCGGGGCTACCAATTTGATCGAGGAATTGACCATTGTGGACGAACACCCGTCCCAAAGCGCGGCTGCCGCCATGAGCCCGGCCGGCGAAGGACAGGAACAGGAAACCCCTGGGATTCCTGTGGCTGAATAACAGCGGATGCGGGTCCGCAAGGCAAGGATGCAGGTTTCCTTAGCGGGGAAAGGCGGGCATCCTTGCCTGCGGGCGGGTTCATCGATTAGACAAAGATTCTATACCAGACGGAGGCTTTAGGCCGATGTACTAATTTTTTTCAGGGTATGAACGAAGAAAAATTCGAGCAAGAAGCCATGGAGAAGGCGCTGGAGCCGGGGGCCGAGGCGTCCGTGGATGCGGCCGGGCAGGAAAGTACTGCCAACGCGGAACAATTTCCCGCCGAGGAAACAGCCGGGGAGACTCCTGGCCAAGGACAGGAAAACCAGCCTGAGGCAGTACGGCAGGCAGAGCCTGCTGTTGCGGGAAAAGAAGGCAAGGTGGATCTGAACCAGTTGGAGCAGATAGCGGCCAAACAGCGGGAAGAAGCGCAGGAAGAAGCGGAAGTGAAGGCGGAAGAAGAGTCTCATTCCGATGTGGAGTCGGTTTCCAACGCTCCAAAATCCAAAGAACTCACCGAGGAAGAGGTTCAGGAACTTTCCACGTTGGATCGCCAAGGGGTCGTGGAACGTCTCGAAGCCTTGTATGCGGCCCGGGAACTGGAAGAATCCAAGAACATGGTAGCCTTGTTGCGGATAAAGTACAAGGAAAAGACCGGGGTCGAGAAGAAAGCCGCTTTGGACAAGTTCCTGGAAGGAGGCGGGAACAAGGCCGAATTCCGTTTTTCCGATGCTTTGGAGGAAAGGTTTCAGGCGGTCAGCCAGAAAATACGGGGTTACCATCAGCAGAAACGCGAGGAACTTGAACGGCTGATGGAAGAAAACCTGCGGAAAAAACAGGCCTTGCTGGAGGAACTCAAGCGTTTGATCGAGGACGAAAAACCGCTGAAACAGACTTACGACGAGTTCAACAAGCTCACCGAAACGTGGCGGGAGATAAAGCCCATTGCCCGGGCCCAGTCGAACAACCTTTGGCAGAGCTATCATTTCCTTGTCGAGAAATTCTTTGAGAAAGTCCGGATCAACAACGAGTTGCGCGACCTGGACTACAAGAAGAACTTGGAAGAGAAGCTGCAGCTTTGCGAAAAAGCCGAGAGCCTTTTGATGGAAGAGTCCATCAGCAAGGCCTCCCGTGCCTTGCACGATCTGCACGACCGATGGAAGGAAATCGGGCCGGTGGCATTGGAAAAGAAGGATGAAATCTGGGAAAGGTTCAAAGCCGCGTCCGATGCCATAGCCGGCAAGCGCAAGGAGTACTATGAGAAGCTGCAGGCCGGAATGGAGCAGAACTTGCTGGCCAAGAAAGCCCTGTGCGAAAAGGCCGAAGCCTTGCTGGCCGAGAGCCGCCAGTCGTTCAAGCAATGGAACGAGGCGACTTCCCAGGTGGAAGAACTGATGAAGTTGTGGAAAAGCATAGGCCGGGCTCCCCAGAGCGACAACGATGCTATCTGGGAACGTTTCAGGGGCAGCCTCAATGTGTTTTTCGAGACCAAGAACGAATTTTTCCGCAAGAAGCGCGACGAGCAGAACAACAACTACAATCTGAAAGTCGACTTGTGCGTGCAGGCGGAAAACATAGCCAGGCAGCGCGAGGACTTCAAGGCTGCCACGGCGGACTTGCTCAAGCTGCAGCAGCAGTGGCGGGAGATAGGGCCGGTTCCCTACCGCCTTTCCGACAAGATATGGAAGCGTTTTCGCGCTGCTTGCGACGAGTTCTTCAAGCGCAAGGCCGATTTTTACGAAGGCATGCGCAGTCAGGAAGGCGCCAACAAGCAAGCCAAGGAAGCCTTGGTGGAAGAGGCTCGCCAAATCGTGGTGGAGGGCAAGGAATCCCTGATGGCAGCCGTCAAGGATTTGCAACGCCGCTGGACGGAAATCGGGCATGTGCCGCTCAAGGACAAGGACCGGCTTTATGCAGAGTTTCGTGCAGCTATTGATGAAAAATTCAAGGCTTTGGGTCCTAAGGCGCCCAGCCGGGCCGTGCGCGACTTCGCCGGCATTCAGACCGAAGAGGATGCCGCCCGGATGAGTGGCCGGGAGGTTTCGACCTTGCAGAACCGCATTTCCTTGTTGAGGAACGATATCAATCTTTGGGAGAATAACATGGGATTCATCTCCCAGTCCAAGAGTTCGGATGTGCTGCGGCGCGAATTCGAACGGAAGATCGAGCGGGCCAAGCAGGATCTGGCTTTGCTGGAAGCCAAATTGAAGCTGGTTCGAGCCGGAAAGGATTCTGCTTCCGGGAAGAAAGCGGCCCAGGTTGCAGCAACCGGGCAGGAAGGGATGACCGCGCCGGCTGCCGGGGAAGAAACATCGGGAGCGGCCGTCTCGGCCGCATCGCCCGAGACGGCCGCTCCAGCCACGGAAGCGTCCTCCGGACAGGGGCAGGAAGCGGCATCGGCCGATGTCGAACCGGAAAAAGGAAACCTTGCGTGAGAATCGATATCATCAGCTTGTTTCCCGAAATGTTCGAGGGCTTCCTTTCTTCCTCTATTCCGTTGCGGGCAAGGAAGAAAGGGCTTTTGGAGCTGGAATTGCACAACTTGCGCGATTACAGCACCAACAAGTACAAGTCGGTAGATGATTACCCTTACGGGGGAGGGGCGGGCATGGTCATGAGCATCGAGCCCATCGATCGTTGCATTTCCTTCCTCAAGTCGCAAAGGGACTACGACGAGGTGATTTTCACGACCCCCGATGCGCCGGTTCTCGACCAGCCGGCCGCCAATGCCCTTTCGCTGTGCCGGAACCTGATTTTGTTGTGCGGTCATTACAAAGGGGTGGACGAAAGGGTGCGCGAGCATCTTGTGACCCGCGAATTGTCTATTGGCGACTACGTGCTTTCGGGAGGGGAGCTGGCCGCGGCGGTGATTACCGATGCGGTTGTGCGGCTTATACCGGGAGTCCTGAACGATGAGACCTCGGCCTTGAGCGATTCTTTCCAGGATGGATTGCTTTCGCCCCCGGTCTACACCCGTCCGCCCGAATACAAGGGATGGAAGGTTCCCGAGGTGCTTTTGAGCGGGAACGACAAGCTTAAAGCCGAATGGCGTTACCAGCAGGCTTTATCCCGTACGAAAGAGCGGAAACCCCGCTTGTTGGACGGGATTCCGGACGAATGAAAAGCGGCCGGATTCGGCCCGTCGGCCGGGTTCGGCACGGATGAAAGCATTGCAGCCGTTCCCCGGGAGAGGCTATCGTGGCAGGATCCGGGAAACGGCTGCAAGCAGGAACGGGACGAGGTGTCCTGGCAATTTTGTAGGAGCGTTATGGGAGCATTCAAAGCGTATGATATCCGGGGCGTATACGGCCGGGATTTCAACAAGGATGATGTTTACAAGATAGGGTTTTTCCTGCCGGAGCTTCTCAACACGCGGAAGATTCTGGTGGGGCGCGATGTGCGGACCTCCTCGCCCGAGATCTTCGCCTATTTGTGCAAGGGGGTGGAAGATGCCGGTGCCGATGTGTACGATCTGGGCATTTGCACGACCCCCATGGTCTATTGGGCCACGGCCGAATTCGGCTTCCAGGCTTCGGTCATGATTACGGCTTCGCATAATCCAAAGGAATACAACGGGTTGAAAATTTCAAGGGAAAATGCCCTGCCGGTAGGCTACGACACGGGACTGGGAGAATTGGAGCGCTGGCTTTCCGAACGGATCGTGTTCCCGGCGAACCGGAAAGGAAAGACCGTGGCGTTCGACAAGAAAGCCGAATACGTGGCTTTCCAAAAGCAATGGGTCAGCCCGGATACCGATCGGTTGAAGATCGCCGTGGATTGCAGCAACGGCATGGCGGCCCTTTTCGTGCACGAACTGCTGGGAGACAAGCCGGCGTATATCTATGATGATCTGGATGGCACCTTCCCCAATCATGAGGCGAATCCTTTGGATCCGGAAAACATCCGGGATATTTGCCGGCTGGTTCGGGATACGGGCGCGGATATCGGGGTTATTTTCGACGGGGATGCCGACCGGGTGATGTTCGTGGACGAGAACGCGCATTTCATATCGCCCGACCTGATGATTGCCGTCCTGGGCGATTATTTCCTTGCGGAAAAAGGTTTGCGCGGGAAGGTGCTTCAGGATATCCGTACCTCGAAAGCCGTGCGCGCCTATGTGGAAAAATTGGGGGGGAGCATGGAAATGTGGCGCGTGGGGCGGGCTTACGCGGCTTTGAAGCTTCGGGAAATAGACGGGATTTACGGAGGGGAACTGGCAGGACATTACTATTTCCGGGATTTCAATTACTCGGATTCCGGGCTGATGGCGTGCAGCCTCCTTTTAGGTATTTTCGCCCGGTACAAGATGCGCGGGGAGAAGGTTTCATCGGTCATCGGCCGGATTGCCGCCTTTGCCAATTCGGGCGAAGTGAATTTCAAGATCGAAGACAAGCAAGGGGCCATGGAAGCCTTGCGGGCGTTCTTCTGCGGGCAGGAAACCCCGGCCGCTTTTTATGATTTTGACGGTTACCGCATTGAATTCGGGGATTGGTGGTTCAATGTCCGTCCTTCCAATACGGAACCTTACCTGCGCTTGATCATGGAAGCATCGTCTGCCCGGCTTTTGGATGAAAAAATGGCCCAAGCCAAGCAAATACTTGAGAAATGGCTCGCTTGAAGTCCGAGGTCGTCATCAAGAACAAAAAAGCGGAATACCAGTTTTTCCTTGTGGACCGCTTCATGGCTGGCATCGTGCTCTCGGGAACCGAAATAAAGTCGATACGAGAGGCCAAAGCCAGCATCAATGAGGCTTTTTGCGCGTTTGCGGGGACGGAGCTTTTTATCCGGAACATGTATGTGGCCGAATACAGCCATGGGACGGCTTTCAACCACGAACCCCGGCGGGAGCGGAAATTGTTGCTCAATAAGCGGGAACTGCGCAAATTGCAGGCGAAAGTCAAGGAAAAAGGCTTTACCATTATTCCCTTGCGTCTTTTTGTCGATGAGAACGGGCGTGCCAAGATGGACATCGCCCTGGCACGCGGGAAAAAACTGTACGACAAAAGGGAAAGCATCAAAGAGAAGGATCTCAAGCGTCAGCTGGAACGCGCGTAAGGTGTCTCTTTTCAAGGTTTCGGGGCTCGAACGGCTCGACCCCGGCGGGATCGGACACGCGGAAGAAGCCTTCTTCGAGGCGGACATTCCCGGCACGCCCCTTCGCGGGAAAAGAGGCGTGCTTTTTTATCCGGGTTTCTCCCGGGCTTTTCCCGGTTTTCCCCGGAACCCTCCTTCCGAGGAGCTAAACGGTCTCGGGAACGTTTTCTTCCACTGGATTCCCTTTTTCTTCTTCGGGTAATTCCTTTTCGGGGCATTCCATCCCGGTTCCCGCTTCGTTTCCGGCTGCAGGCGGGAGGAAAAGCGCGAGGTGGTCTTCGCCCGGACGGTGTTCGATCGAGATTTTCTTGCCGGACGGATCTATGCCGGAGAGCAGCCATTGGGCAATTTCATCTTCGATGTAGCGTTCGATGCTTCTCCGCAAGGGGCGCGCGCCCAAGTCGGGATCCCAGCCTTTTTCCATGAGGAATTCCTTGGCCGTTTCGCCAAGAACGAGTTCCGTTCCTGTCTTTTCCATGCGTTTGGCCAGTTTGGCGAACTCGGTGTCGATGATTTTGAAGACATCTTCTTTCTCCAGGTTCCGGAAAACGATGATGTCGTCTATGCGGTTGAGGAATTCGGGCGCGAATTGTTTCTTCAGCGCCTTTTCGATGACGCTTTGGGCCAAATCGGCCTTGGCCGATTCCTTGGCCGCGGTCTGGAATCCGATTCCCGTGCCGAATTCGCGCAATTGCCGCGAGCCGAGGTTGGAGGTCATGATGATGATGGCGTTCTTGAAATCCACTTTCCGTCCCAGCCCGTCGGTAAGGCGGCCGTCATCGAGCACTTGGAGCAACAGGTTGAAAATGTCGGGATGCGCTTTCTCGATTTCATCGAAGAGGATGATGGAATAGGGCTTGCGTCTGACTTTCTCGGTCAATTGCCCGCCGTCTTCGTAGCCTACGTAGCCCGGAGGGGAACCGATGAGGCGCGATACATCGAATTTTTCCATGTATTCGCTCATGTCGATCCGGATGAGGGCGTTCTCGCTGTTGAACATGTATTCGGCCAGGCATTTGGCCAGATAGGTCTTTCCAACCCCGGTAGGGCCGAGGAAGATGAAGCTCCCGATCGGGCGGGACGGGTCTTTCAGCCCGGTTCGGTTCCGGCGTATGGCGCGGACAATCTTGTGGATGGCTTCGTCCTGGCCGATTACCCTCTCCCGGAGGACGTCTTCCATGGCCAGGAGCTGTTCCATTTCGTTCCGGGCCACTTTCTGGATAGGGACGCCCGACATCATGGCTACCACTTGCGTGATGTCTTCCACGCTTACTTCTTGGCGGTTGTCCGATTTTTCCTTTTGCCAGGCCTGCATGGCGGCTTCCAGCTCCCGGTTGGTTTTCCCGGTTTCGTCCCGCAGGCGCGCCGCTTCTTCGAATTGCTGGTTCTGGATGGCTTCCATCATGCTTTTCCGCGTCCGGGCGGCCTTTTCTTCCAAAGCGGCAATCGAGGCGGGAATGCCCGATTCCGTCAAATGGACTTTCGCCCCGGCCTCGTCCAAGGCGTCGATGGCCTTGTCGGGCAGCACCCGGTCGGTGATGTACCGGTCGGTCAGTTCCACGCAAGCCTTGAGGGCTTCTTCGCTGTACCTTACCAGGTGGTGGTCTTCGTACCGGCCTTTGATGTTGTGCAGGATTTCCAGCGTTTCTTCCGGGCTTGTGGCTTCTACGATCACTTTCTGGAAGCGGCGTTCCAGCGCGCCGTCTTTTTCGATGCTTTGGCGGAATTCGTCGAGCGTCGTGGCGCCGATGCATTGGATTTCGCCTCGGGCCAAGGCCGGTTTGAACATGTTGGAGGCATCCAGGGCGCCGGCCGTGTTGCCGGCGCCTACCATGGTGTGGATTTCATCGATGAAGATGATGACTTCCGGATGTTTCTGCAATTCGTTGATGATGGCCTTCATCCTTTCTTCGAATTGCCCGCGGTACTTGGTCCCGGCCACGACCGAGGCCATGTCGAGCGTGACGACCCGCTTGTTCCGCAGCAGGTGGGGAACCTTGTTGTCGGCAATGCGCTGGGCGAGGCCTTCGGCAATGGCCGATTTCCCCACACCGGGCTCTCCGATGAGGATCGGGTTGTTCTTTTTCCTCCGGCTGAGGATCTGGATGATCCGATCCAGTTCCTTTTCCCGGCCCACTACGGGGTCGAGGAGTTTTTCGGCGGCTGCTTTGGTGAGATCCCGCCCGAAGTTGTCCAAGACGGGGGTTTCCGTTTTCCCGTTGGCGGCTTTGGGCGGTTGGATAGCCGGTTCGTTTCCCTTTTCTTCCCGTTCTTCGCCGTATTCGTGCATGCCGATCCCTTCTTCGGAGTTCCGGATTTCGGAACTCGGCGCCAAGGAGGCTTGCAGGAGGGCGTCCACATCCTTGTACGAGATTCCGGCCGTGTTCAGGATTCCGCAAGCCAGCGAGCTTTCGTTTTTGAGGATGGCCAGAAGGGCGTGTTCGGGTTCCACTTGTTCCTGCTTGAGGCGAAGGCTTTCCAAGTACATGACTTTCACCATGACATCCAATTGGGGGTTGACCGGGAGGTGGAGGTCGGGATTGCGGTTCTCCGTTTCCAAGGCCGAGGTTTCCGGCCGGATGGCTTCTTCGATCCGTTTTTTGAGGAAGCCGGGTTCCATGCCGAAATGCTGGAAGATGGCAACGGCTTTGTTGTCCTGATGGCGTATCATGCCCAGCACGACATGTTCCACGCCAACGTAGCTGTTGCCGATGCGCATGGCCTCTTCCGTGCTGTAGGTCAGTATCGATTTGAGCTTTTCAGAAATATTGATTTCCATTTTTATTCAAAGGGTGCTTTTGCAAAATTTACAAAAATAAGGTTTTTTGGGTTACGATAGGACGCGTGCTTTCCGTTGCCTTTTCCTTGCGCATCCTTTGCGGGAGAGCCGGGGCGCGCGGTGCGTTGCGGCACGGGAAGGAGCCGGATGGCGGCGCTTTCCGGAAGAAAAGGTTTCGCTTCGGGAATTGTTTATAAAAACGCATTCTGACGCTTGTTTTATGAGGCAAAAAAGAGTAATTTCGTACACTTTTCCGTTTTTACGGAAATAATGGATTTTCAGTAAGTTATATTTTATGGAAGAAACAGGGATCCATGGCAGGATCGTGCCGGTGGAGATAGACAAGCAGATGAAGTCCGCCTATATCGACTATTCCATGTCGGTGATCGTGGCGCGGGCTTTGCCCGATGTGAGGGATGGGATGAAGCCGGTCCACCGCCGGATTCTCTATGCCATGAACGAAGCGGGGATCACGGCTTCGGGGCCTTTCAAGAAGTCGGCCAGGATCGTGGGGGAAGTCTTAGGGAAGTACCACCCTCACGGGGATAGTTCCATTTACGGGGCTTTGGTCAGGATGGCCCAGGATTGGTCCATGCGTTATCCTTTGGTGAACGGGCAGGGAAATTTCGGTTCCATCGATCAGGACCCGCCTGCGGCCATGCGTTATACCGAGGCGAAGATGCGCAAGATAGCCGAAGTCCTGATGGAAGACATCGACGAGGATACGGTAGACATGCAGTCCACTTTCGACGATTCCGGCAAGGAGCCGGTTGTCCTGCCCAGCCGGATTCCCAACCTGCTGGTGAACGGCGCGCAGGGCATAGCGGTGGGGATGGCGACCAATATGGCCCCGCACAACCTTTCGGAGGTCTGCGACGGGATTGCGGCTTACATCGACAACAAGGATATTTCGATCGAGGACCTGATGCAATACGTGAAGGCTCCCGATTTCCCGACCGGAGGCGTCATTTACGGTTACGACGGGGTGCGCGAGGCCTTCCTGACGGGAGCAGGGAAAGTGGTGGTACGGGGCGAAGCCGAAATCCATACGACCGAATCGGGACGCAACCAGATTATCGTGACGTCCATCCCGTACATGGTGAACAAGGCCGAGATGGTGAAGCGGATAGCCGATCTGGCAAGCGAGAAGAAGATAGAGGGCATTGTCGACATACGCGACGAGTCGAACCGCAACGGGATCCGGGTGGTTTTCGACCTGCGTAACGATGCCGTGCCCAATGTGGTTCTCAACAAGCTCTACCAGCTTTCTTCCTTGCAGACCTCTTTTAGCGTGAACAATATCGCATTGGATCACGGGAAGCCTTGCTTGTTGAATCTCAAGGACATGATCCGGGCTTTCGTGGATCACCGCCACGAGGTGGTTGTCCGTCGTACCCGGTTCCGCCTGGCGGCGGCCGAAGCCCGGGCCCATATCCTGGAAGGCTTGCTGAAGGCTCTGGACATCCTGGATGAAATCATCGCCCTGATACGTTCGTCCAAGACCATCGAGGAGGCGCGCCAGGAACTGGTGGCCCGCTTCCAGTTCAGCGACTTGCAAGCCAAAGCCATTGTGGAAATGCGGCTCGGCCAGCTTACCGGCTTGGAGCGGGAAAAGCTCCAGAAGGAATATGCCGATCTGGAAAAGTTCATAGCCGAGTGCCGGGAACTTCTTTCGGACGAAGGCAAACGCATGGAGCTGATAAAGCAGGAAACCTTGGAGGTGAAGGAGAAGTTCGGCGACGAACGGCGTTCGCGGATAGTCTACGATTCGGCCGACTTCAACATTGAAGACACGATTCCCGATGAGGACATGGTGATCACGATTTCGCATCTCGGGTACATCAAGCGGACTCGTCTTGCCGAATACCGGCGCCAGAACCGGGGAGGAAAAGGCATGAAAGGTTCCGATGTGCGTACCGAGGATTTCGTGGAGCACCTTTTCGTAGCCTCCATGCACAACTACATGTTGTTTTTTACCGAGCAGGGCAAGTGCTTCTGGCTACGGGTGTTCGACATACCGGAAGGTTCCCGGCAATCGAAAGGCCGGGCCATGCAGAACGTGATCAATATCGCGGCCGACGACAAGGTCATGGCTTGCATCAACGTGAAGAGCCTCAAGGATGCCGATTACGTCAATGGAAACTACATTGTCTTGTGCACCAAGAAGGGGATCATCAAGAAGACCTCGTTGGAGGCCTATTCCCGTCCGCGCCAGAATGGCATTCTCGCGATTACCGTCCGCGAGGGGGATCAGCTGCTGGAGGCCCGGCTTACTTCGGGTTCCTCGGTTATCATGATGGCTTTGCGGTCGGGGAAGGCGATCCGCTTCCCGGAAGAGAAAGTGCGGCCCATGGGGCGCGGGGCATCGGGCGTGCGCGGGGTCGCCCTTGCCGGGGAAGACGACGAGGTGGTAGGCATGATTTGCATGGATCCGCCTTACAGCGACGTGCTGGTGGTTTCGGAAAAAGGGTTCGGGAAGCGTTCTCCTTTTGAAGAATACAGGGAGACGAACCGGGGAGGCAAGGGCGTGAAGACGCTCCAGATAACCGAGAAGACGGGGCCCCTGATTGCCATCAAGGAGGTTTCCGATGCCGACGACTTGATGATTATCAACAAGTCGGGAATCATTCTCCGCATGGCCGTGAAAGACTTGCGGGTGCTTGGCCGAGCCACGCAAGGGGTGAAGCTGATCGATTTGAAAGGCAAGGATTTCATTGCCTCGGTGGCCAAGGTGGCGATGGAAGAAGGCATGGACGAGGAAGAAGATGGCAACGCATCCGGCAATTTCGAAGCGGGCGATGATCCCGCAGGCCAGGCTTCGGCCGATTCCGAGGCATGACCGGGAAAGGAGGCCGGCAGTCCTGGAGATTTTTCCGGAAAAACGGGCAGATGGGATCCTATAAAAAGAGTGGATAAAACCAGTAATAACGAAAAAAAAATGAAATCATGAAGAACAGGATTTTGGTTCTTTGTTTGGTTCTCGCCGGCATGGTGGGTACTGGCATGGCACAGACGAAAGCGGTCAAGACGGCGAAACGCTATCTTACCCAGGAAAAGTATTCGGAAGCGGCCTCTTTGATCGACGAGGCGGTGGTCAATCCTGAAACCTCCAGCATGCTCGATGCCTGGATTACCCGCGGGAAAATCTACTTGGCCATTTCCCGCAACCCCTTGTTGGCCCGCGATTATGCCAATGCGGCCGATGCGAGCATGGAGTCGTTCCAGAAAGCTTTGCAGATCGACCCCTCCGACAAGACCCGGCTTTTATTGCGCAATGATATCAGCGGGTTGGCGGGGATATTTTACGATAACGGGGCGCGCAAATTCGAAAGCCAGGATTTCGAAGCCGCTGTGGCTGAATTTGAAAAGTCTTTGCAAATGAGCGGAATGGAAGGTATTTATGATACCAATTGCGCATTCAATATCGCGCTGTGCGCTTCGAATGCCAACATGCTGGACAAAGCCATCGAATATTACAAGGTGCTGGTCGATGCGGCTTACCCGCTTTCCAACGCTTATGTCGGCTTGGCGGATGCCTACTTCCGCAACGGCCAGAAGGAAGAGGCGGCCAGCGTGATCGAGGATGCGGTGCGGAACTTCCCGGAAGAAAAAAGCGTGTACATTTCGGCTTCTTCGGTTTATTTGCGCATGGGATACAACGAAAAAGCCTCCGAACTTCTCAACAGCGCTTTGACGAAGTGGGGCGATGACGCTTCTTTCCAATTGTTCCTCGGGATCGCTTACGAGAACGACAAGCAGTACGACAAGGCGGAAGCGGCCTACCTGAAAGCCTTGGAACTGAACCCCGACTACCCGGAAGCCATCTACAACACGGGGGCTTTCTACGTGAACAAAGGAATCCGTCTGAAAGACGAGGCCAATGCGCTGCCTTTGGAAGAAGAGGCCAAATACGAAGAACTGGATGCCCAGTCGAGAGACGTGTTCAACAAGGCTTTGCCGTATTTGCAGAAAGTGATGGAAGCCCAGCCGGAAAACATCAATGTGATGATGACCTTGCGCGACGTGTACATGCAGTTGGGCCAAGCCGACAAGGCCAAAGAATGGAGCGATAAGATACACGCTTTGGAAAACGCCCAGTAAGCGTATTCGGGCAGTGGGAAAAGACCTGCACGGGAGGCAGTCCGGGTTCCGGGGCTTCTGCCAGCCGGGCAGGTCTTTTTTTTTCTTCCCGCCTCGGGGAAAGGAATATCCTTGTGGCAGGATTGCGGGATTTCGGATAGTTTCTTATAACTTTACACCATGAGCCAGGAATCGAATGTCAAGACCACGTGGGTGACTCTCGCCCTTTTCTTTGCGTTGGGGCTCCTGATAGGAGTGTTCATGATGCAACGCAGGGTATCTTCCTTGGTGCCGGTCATCCGGTACGCGCCCGGTTCCAAACTGGGTTCGATCATGCAAGTGATAGAAGCCAACTACGTGGACACGGTCGACGAGGAAAAAGTTACCACGGCGGGCTTGAATGCCGTCTTGCATAGCCTCGATCCCCATTCGGCCTATCTTCCGGCGCAGGACTTTGTCAAGGCGGAGGAAGAAATACAAGGGAATTTCCAAGGTATCGGCGTGCAGTTCCGCATGATCAACGATACGGTCACGGTCATCATGCCGGTTAGCGGAGGCCCGTCCGAAAAGGTCGGGATTCTTCCGGGCGACCGCATCATCATGGCCGGCAGCGACACGCTTTCGGGGAAAGGGTTGGATACCGACCGTATCGTCCGGACGCTCAAAGGCCCGAAAGGGAGCAGGGTGCGTCTGGGATTGTCCCGTGCGGGAGCGGACGGCCTGGTTTGGATAGAGGTCAAGCGCGATGTGATCCCCACCTATAGCGTGGATGTTTCTTTCGTGGTGGAACCCGGTATCGGGTATGTCAAGGTGAGCAAGTTTTCTGCCAATACCGCTCGCGAGTTCAGGAATGCCCTGCGGGAACTTTCCGCCCGGGATGTGCGGACCGTGATCGTGGATTTGCGCTCGAACGGAGGCGGGTTGCTGGCTCCCTGCCTGGAAATGGCCGACTTGTTCCTTCCGGAAGGAAGCGGGATCGTCTATACCGAAGGCAGGAACCGGAACCGGGCCCATGTTTTCGCATCCGGGGCGGGCCGTTACCAGGATATGGGATTGGTGATCCTTTTGGATGAGTGGTCGGCTTCGGCCAGCGAGATTTTTGCCGGCGCCATGCAGGACAACGACCGGGGCGTGGTCGTCGGGCGCCGTTCCTTTGGAAAGGGATTGGTGCAAGAGCAAATGGAATTGAGCGACGGAAGCGCCTTGAGGCTCACGGTAGCCCGGTATTACACGCCCAGCGGGCGGTGTATCCAGAAGTCTTACGAGGGCGGGTACGAGGATTACGAGGCCGATTTGCTGCGGCGGTACCTGAGCGGGGAAATGACCGGTACCGATTCGGCCAACCATGCCGATACGGTAAAATATTTTACCCGGAAAGGCCGCGTGGTGTACGGTGGAGGAGGAATCCAGCCCGACATAGCAGTGCCCTACAAGACCGATAGCCTGTTCGCTTACCTGAACCGGATTTCTTCCGCAGGCTACAACTATGATTTTTCCTTTGCCTATACCACGGCCAACCGGGCCCGCTTGAAGGCGGAATATCCCGATGCCCGCTCCTTTACGGAAAATTTCGCGCTCGAAGACCGGGTTTTCGAGGATTTCCTGCAATATACGCGGGAAAAGGGCCTGCCGGAAGATACGGCAAGCATAAACAAGTACGGAGGAAAGATGAAATCGACCCTCAAGGCGCTTATCGGGCGCGACCTTTACGATGACGAGGGCTTTTATCCCACTTATTTGCAGCAAGACGATGATTTCCTGGAAGCTTTGGCGGTTTGCAGGGGAGAACGGGAAGTGGACGGGTTCGATTTCGGGAACGGGAAAGCGGAAGGGCGGCAGGACGAAAGTCCGGACGCGGAGGCCCTGGCATTTTGAGAGTTTGAAAACGGCTAAATGATTGTGCATATATGAAAAGGTTCTTTTTAATCGCGGGGATTGGTTCCCTGTTTTTGGCGGTTTCTTGCCAGCACGGGCAAAAGCCGCTTTTGAGCGCGAGCCTCGAAGGCATGGCAAGCGGAGAGGCTTATGTGGGACATGCGGCCGTGCCGGGCGCGGATACCTTGTGCTGGGACACGGTAGCGGTAACGGACGGGAAGTTCGTTTGGGATCGCCCGATCGGGCAGCTGACCCGGGTGGAAATCGAATTGAAGGAGGTTCGCGACCGTTTGGGCTTGCCGGCAGGCGAGATGCCGGCGGCGTTCCGGATCGGGTTTCTGGTCAATCCAGGGGAAAGCGTGCGCATGCGTGCGGAATGCCGGCAAGATGGAATCCTTTACCGTCTGGAAGGCTCCCCGCAGCTTTCGGCCCAGTCGGCCGTGCGGGCGGCTTCCCAGGAGATTTATCCGCGCATGCAGGCAATAGAAAGCCGCATAGAGGAAGCCTTGGAAAATGGAATCGAGAATGCCGATGAAATGCTGGTAGACAGTCTTTCCGTCCTTTACGACAAGTTTCAGAAAGAGGTGTCCGACAAGTATCTGGAATTTGTCCGCGATTTTCCCGATGACATGCGTTCGGCTTATTATTTGCTGGAATACCCCGTGAAAGACACCTTTTTGAGCTATTACGAACGTTTGGGGAAAGAAGTGCGGGAAGGCGCGATGGGGACACGTCTGGAAGAGATGCGCGAGAAAGCGATCCGGCTGAGCCGGCTTGCGGCCAACGCCCGGAAAGTCCAGGCCGGGGCTGTCGCGCCCGATTTCGAGATGAAAGACTTGAACGGCCGTACTTTCCGCTTGTCGGATTATGCCGACCGGTATGTGGTGCTGGATTTCTGGGGAACTTGGTGCCCTTGGTGCGTGAAAGGCCTTCCCAAGATGAAGGAATACCATGCCCGGTATGCTTCGAAAGTGGAATTCATTGGAATATCCAATCGGGATAAGGAACAGAAGCTGAAAGAGTTCGTAAAGAAAGAGGGGCTTTTGTGGACGAACGCGCTCAATGCCCAAGGCGGCAATCCGGACGTAGTCCTGATGTACGGGGTAAGCGGTTATCCGACCAAAATCCTGCTGGCTCCCGGATTGAAGGTCGTGGAGCGTTACATGGGCGAAGTCCCGGCGTTCTATCAGGCGCTGGACGATATTCGCTGAGGGAATGAGGATAGCGGGGCCGTGGTGCAGGCAAGCACGCAAGCATGGTGGCCGGCAGTACGTAAGCACGTGAGACAGGGTGGCTTTGCCGGGAAAGAAAAAGCGGGCAGAAATCCGGCCCTTCAAGGGAAATAGGATGCGGGAAGCCAGCGGGAGGCCGGATGGAACGGGGCATGAGGAACGGTTTCTAAAAAGACAAGATGATGAAAACCCAAGAAGCAAGAAAACGGGAAACGGGGAGCAGGGGCTCTTCGTCCCCGAGCCGGGAAAGCCGGAAAGCCGCCGGTGCCCGCTTGATGAAGGAAAAGAAAGTCCCGGCCGGAAAAGCGCCGAGGGCGAAACATGCCGGGCTTCCCAAGATTTTCGTGCTGGACACGAATGTGCTGCTGCATGATTACAAGGCGCTGTACAAGTTCCAGGAAAATGACATTGTCATACCCTTGGTCGATTTGGAAGAAATAGACCATTTCAAGAAAGGGCAGGATCAAATCAATTTCAATGCCCGGGAAATCATGCGGTCGCTGGATAAGTTGGTGGGGAAAGGCCTTTTCAACGAAAAGATTTCTTTGGGCCGGGGCTTGGGAAAGCTCAGCGTGGTGATGGGGAAGGGTTTGACCCAGGCCATGAAAGAGGCAGCGATGGAAGATATTCCCGATCATAGGATTCTGGCTGTTGCATTGGATTTGCAGCAAGAAAACCCCGGAAGGCAGGTGATTCTGGTCACCAAAGACATCAACTTGCGGATGAAAGCCAAGGTGATGGGCTTGCCTGCGGAGGATTATCTCAACGACAAGACTCCCGATGAAGAGGAAATATTCAGGCGGAGATTGGGCACGGTCCGGGTCGAAGATGCGGTCATAGCCCGTTTCTACCAGCAGCAGGAGGGTGTTGCGCCGCGATTGCTGAAAGTGAAGCCTGTGGCGAACGAGTACTTTGAATTGCAAGGACCTTCTTCCCGGCTCCAGGTGTTTTACGACAGCTTGAGCCGGAACGTGGTAAGGGTCGATTCCCTGACGGTGGCCGGCATTTCCCCCCGCAATGAAGAGCAAGCCTGCGCCTTGGACGCGCTCATGCGGCCCAATATCCAGCTGGTGGCCTTGACCGGGGTGGCCGGAACGGGCAAGACTTTGCTGGCTTTGGCTGCGGCATTGGCCCAGGCTCCGTTGTACAAGCAGGTTCTGCTTTCCCGGCCTGTGATTCCTTTGCAGAGCCAGGACATGGGGTTCCTGCCGGGCGATGTGAACGAGAAGTTAGGGCCGTATATGCTGCCGCTTTACGATAACTTGGCTGTTATCAAGAACAAGACCCGGATTTCGCCTAAGGAATACGGGCAGATAGAAGAAATGCAGAAATCGGGGAGTTTCCAGATAACGCCTTTGGCTTATATCCGGGGAAGGAGCTTGTCCGATACGTTTTTCATCATAGATGAAGCCCAGAACCTGACGCCACATGAAGTGAAGACGATCATAACCCGCGCGGGGGAAGGGACGAAGCTCGTTTTTACCGGAGACATCCATCAGATCGACTCCCCTTATCTGGATGCGCGGTCGAACGGGCTGAGCTATCTCTGCGACCGCATGGCCGGGCAGGAACTTTTTGCTTCGGTCAATCTGGTGAAAGGGGAACGGAGCGCTTTGGCCGAGGCGGCCGGCCGGTTGCTGTAGGCAAGGGGGAAATAGGCTTGCCAGCGGGTTTCTTTCCGGCAGAAGGGCGTTCCATGAGCGGGGAGCGGTCGTTTTTCCCCGGCGGTTGGAACCGGTTCCGGTTGCTTGCGGTTATAGGTTCCCGAAAAGTTTCCTCAGGAAATATTCGGTGGACAGCAGGCATAGGAGCAGGACGAGGAGGATTTTCCGATCGATGAGGGAAACCGCGGTTTTCCGATAGGAAATTTGCGGCTCGAGGTCGTTGCGTTGCCGTATTTCCTGGTAGAGGGATTCCCATACGTCCGGATTCGGGTTCCGGAACGAACCGGCGTAGAAGGACTTCCCGGAGAAGGCGAGCGAAAGGTTCCGCAGCAGGTTCAAGTTGGCAGGCAGTTGCGGGTTTTCAATGCGGGATTCCTGTATCCGGATACGGCCGGAAGCCTGGTAATGCTCGTTCCCTTTTCGGCAAGAGGCGAGGTAAGTGTAATCCCCCTCGGGTAAAAAACCGGCATCGAGCCGGTAATCAAGGCCTTCGGGCAGGAATTCAAAGGCATATTCCTTGCCGTCGTTTTCGTTTTTCAAGAGGAATTGTATCTCGGCCCGGCTCACTTTTTCGAACGAGGCATTGTATAGCTGGGCGCCCGCTACCAGTCTTTGCGATTCGGAAAGCGTCTGCGGGCAATCGATTACCAGATTTTCCTTGACGGAAGGAGCGGTGGTCAACTGGACGAAACGTTCCATTAGCCGGTCGAAAATCCCTGTGTTGCCATTTGTCTGGAAGTCGGCCAAAGGCCATCTCCAGAGCCCTTGGCCGGTGATGACCAGCACGGCGTCCTGTCCTTGGCGGCCTATCCAGGCCAAGGGGTCGCGCGTCGAGGTCTGCAAGATGGACTGGTAGAAGACGGCTTGACCTCCGGGAAGGGTCTCGTACCGGGCAAAGGGGCAATGCAGGGGCGGAAAATCCAAGTACCGGGCAATTTCTTCATCCGAGGCTTCGAATTGGGAGAAATCGCGGTTGAACAAGGCTTGCGCTTCGTTCCAGGAATGGTTTCGGGCATGAATCCGGATACCCGTCGGCAGCTGGTTGAAGGCTTGCAGGGAGGTGGAGGGGGTTATGACGTACCAGAGCGGTTTCCGTTCGAGGCTTGTGGCGAATCTTCCAAGATCCTCTTCCTTGGAAGGCAAGCCGTGCAGGATGATAAGATCGGCTTCGTCCAAAAGTCCTGTCCCGGCTTCCAGCCTTTGTCCCCGTTGGCATGCCACAGCCTGCACTTCGTAGTTGCCGTTTCGCTCGAACGCTTGCTTGAGGGCGCTTATGTCGGGATGCGGCGATTGGGCGATGATCAGTATTTTCCGTTGCTCGTCCATCACTTGGACGGTGAATCCGGCCCGGTTGTTTTGCACGTTTTTCTCCCCTGGCAAGGGTGCGAGCCGAAGTTCGTAGCGGATTGCGCCGGTTTCTTCGGCCGGGATTTCCCATTCTATTTCCTCGGTTTGCCCCAAGTCGATCCTTTCTTTGCGGATCGTCTTCCCTTGGCAGGAAAGCTCGAGGGTGGCGGCTTCCATGCCGACCCGGTCTTTCCCTATGTGGATCCTGACCGGGAATACATTGCCCTTGCGGGCATAACGGTTATGCTGCACCTGACCGATGAAAATATCGGGATGACGGGTCGTGTCTCCGATGGCAACGGTGAAAAGCGGCAACGCGCAAGCGCGGTAAGCAGCCGATGGCTCGGAACCCGTATTGGGATTGCCATCGGAAATCAGGACCACGCAAGCGTTCCCTTCTTCGGGCGAAAGGCTTTTTATGCGTTCGAACAGGGCTTGGTAATTGGTGGCAGGAGAGGAAAAAACCGGGCCGAAGCCTTTCCGGGCGGTCGCTCCGAAAGCGATTTCTTCCACGCGGAAATCATTTTCCAATTTTTTTCCGAGATGCTCGATTCCTTTCAATGTGGTCTGCAGGAAAGAGCTTGAAAGACCCGTGCTATCGGTCTCTTGCAAGGCTTGACCGGTATCGGCGAAAGCGCCTTGCATGGAAAAGGATTGGTCGAGCGCGAGGAAGCAGACCGGCTTGCGCGTTTCTTCCTTGGTGGTTTCCGTGACAGGGAGGAACAACAGGATGCAAACGCAAAAGACGAACCCGAAACGGAGAATGGAAAGCGTGATGCGCCATTTCCGGTCGAGTTCGTCTTTGCGGTTCTTCCAATACAGTCCCCCCGCGGCGATTACGGCCACGGCAAAAGCCAAAGCGATGAACCAGGCAGGGGAAGCGGACTGGAACAACATTGGGAATTGCTTACATGTTCATGCCGCCGCAGACATGGATGACTTGCCCGCTTACATAGGAAGAAAGGTCTGAAGCGAGGAAAAGGCATACATTGGCCACGTCTTCCGGCGTTCCGCCCCGGTGCAGGGGGATTTTGGAAGCCCAGTCCTTGCGGACTTCCTCGGAAAGCTGGGCGGTCATGTCGGTAATGATGAAGCCCGGAGCGATGGCGTTCGCCCGGATTCCGCGTTTGCCGAATTCCTTGGCTACCGATTTGGTGAAGCCGATGATACCGGCTTTGGAAGCGGAATAGTTGGCTTGGCCGGCGTTGCCCGAGACGCCTACCACGGAACTGAGGCTGACGATGCTGCCCGAGCGCTGGCTGCTCATGACGGGGGCGACGGCTTTGGTGAAATTGAATACCGATTTGAGGTTCACGTTGATGACGGCATCCCATTGCTCTTCGCTCATGCGCAGCAAGAGGCCGTCTTTGGTTATCCCGGCATTGTTGACGAGGATATCGATGCGGCCGAAGTCTTGCACCACGCAAGCCACGGTCTTGGCGGTTTCCTCGGTGTCGGCGGCATTGGATGCGTAACCTTTGGCTTTCCTTCCCAAGGCTTCTATTTCGTTGACCAACGACTGCATGTTTTCATCTTCGCGCAGGTCGGTGAAAGCGATGTGGGCGCCTTCGGCGGCCAGACGCAAGGCAATGGCCCTGCCTATCCCCCGGGAAGCTCCGGTGATGAGGGCTACTTTGTCTTGTACTAATTTCATGATATTGGATTTAGTGATTGAAAATCGCGTTGCTGGAACCGCGTCATCGGGAATTTCCGGCTGCCTGTTCGAAATCCTCCTTCTCCTGGGTTTCCGGGCCCTTTTTCGAAATGCCGAATTGGAATTGCCGGTTTATTTTCGGGGCGGTTTTTTTGAGAATCCAGAAATAGAGGGCAATCGCGGCCAAGGCGGCAAGCCCCCAGAGCCCTTGGCGCGGCGTGAGGAAAGACGCGGCCACGAATGCGGCTGCCCCGGCGGCCAAGGAAAGGACGTAGGCGTACAGCACGGCTTTCAGGCCCGTGTTCGACATGAGGAAGACATCGACTTCTTCGCCTACGGAATAGGAAGATGCTTCCTTGGTTTTGACGACCACGTCTTTGTCGGTCTTTTCCGACATGTTGCACAAGCCTTTCGCATGGCAGGAACCGCAGGCGGAAGTGGATTGTATCCTTACGGTTACTTGGTTTTCCCCGACCTGGGTCACGATGCCTTCGTGGGTGATTTTTTCGGGCATTTTCAAAAGGAGGGCTGGATAACCGGAATTTCTCCCTGCCGGAATTCCGGTACGGGGTTTCCGGGCGTTTTCCCCGCGCAAATATACAACCTTTTGGCGAACCCTTTTGCCGGGGACGGGTTGGCGCTTGTCCGGTTCTTGCCGGATTTAGGGGAGAGGCTTTTCCGATGAACCGCGTCAGGAGAATTTTGCCAAGACGGCCGCTCGCTTCCCCTCGGAAAGGATTTTTCCGCCGAACCGGGCCGGGGAAATCTGCCAAGACGGCCGCTTGATCCCCGTTGGAAAGGGTTTTCCCGATGAACCGGGCCGGGGAAATCGCTGCTTGAGATACGGGGATTGTCGGCAAAGACGGGAGCGGGGAATCGGGGCAGGAGGCAAAGGAGCACGATGAATGGCCGAATCAGGCTGCGTTGCGAGGCTGCGGCCGAAGAGAGCCGGTGCAGCAGTACGGTAAAATGGTCAAATTAGGCTACCTTTGCGCACCAATGCTTCTTGAAAATGGGAAAACAGAACGAGGCGTCCTTGCAAGTGAAACAGGCAGGGATATTGGTCGCGATCCAGCAGGCGTTGAAGGCGGGAACGGCCATGTTCGCCAGCTTGCTGAAAATACTGCTGCTTTCAAGGCCGGTAAAGCCGCTTGACCGGGTCGGCGGAAAGGCGGAAGTGGTCATTTTGGCGAACGGGCCATCGGCCAAGGAATTCCTGGAGACCGGCACAGGCTTTCTGGCCGGCAAGGACTTGCTTACGGTGAACTATTCCGTCCTTTCGCCCTTTTTTGCCGAGTTGCGTCCGTTGTTCCATGTGGTGGCCGATCCGGTCGTGTTTGCCGATGATAAAATGGCAACCTTGTTCGACCATTTGGTTCAAAAGACCGAGTGGCCGCTTACCTTGTTCTTGCCGCGTTATGCGAAAAAATACCCCTTATGGGATCCGGTTTCCCGGAAGTTGCAAAGCAATCCGCGCATCCGGGTCCGGTTGTACAACATGACCCGCATCGATGGTCCCCTTGGCTTCCTGGAAAGGGCTGTCATGAAAGGATGGGGGCTTCCGGCGCCTCGGAACGTGCTGGTACCCGCCATAGCCCATTGCATCCGGATGGGTTTTTCAAAGATTTATCTTGTCGGCGTGGATCATTCCTGGATAAAGCTCCTTTGGGTCAACGATCAGAACGAGGTGATGATAGACGACAAGCATTTCTACGATGCTTCCGCAGGGCCGGCTTCGGCGGTACACCGCTCGGCACCGTTGTACAAGACATTGGAGAGCATCGCTTTGGTTCTTCAGTCCTACCAGGTTCTGGACAGGATTGCCCAAAAGCGCGGGATTCATGTCTATAATACGACTCCCGGCTCTTATATCGATGTTTTCGACCGGATGAAAATCTGATTTGCCATGCCGGATAAGAAAGTCGCCGTAGTGTTCCCGGTCTATCTCCCTGTCATGAGCAGGGAAGAAGAAGCTTGTTTCATGCAGGCTTGCCGCGTGTTCCGGTTCCGGGATAAATTCCTTGTCCATCCGGAAGGACTGGATATCAGTGCTTATGCCCGCGTGAGCCCCGACGTGGGGTCGAAACCCTTTTCTCCGGAATTTTTCGCGGGAATAGCCGGTTATAACCGCCTCATGTTGTCGCCTGCTTTCTACGAGGCTTTCCGGCTGTACGAATACGTGCTTGTCTGCCAGTTGGACGTTTTCGTTTTTGCCGACAAGCTCGATGATTTCCTCTCGTGCGAAGAGCCTTTCGATTACATCGGCGCTCCGTGGCACGGGCGCGCCTTGCATTTGCTGCAGTACATGCTGGTCAAATCGGGAGTCAAGGCTGCATGGAATGCGTTTCTGCATCGGAATTTGTCCCGTTGCGCCGGGAACGGGGGCTTTTCCTTGCGAAGGGTGGAACGGTTCGAGGCCATAGCCCGTTTGCCGGAAGCGAAAAGGTGGAAAGCCAATGAAGATTATTTCTGGTCTTTCATGGCTAAGGACGGCAAGGGATTGCTCCGGATTCCGGGAGAGCTTGAAGCGGCCCGTTTCTGCATCGAGACTTCGCCGGCGTATTATGCAGGGAAAACCGGAACGCTTCCCATGGCATTGCATGCTTATCGGAAGTACGATTTCGGCTTGTGGAAAAAGGCCATCGCGGAAGCCGCCCCGGGCTTTCCGCTTTGAAGGCTGGCGCGATTTCACGAGCGCGCCTTGGCGGAACGGGAGGGGAAAATCTGTTTGACGGACGGAGGCGGCGTTGTTTTGCAAGAAAGGCCGGTTTTCTGTGAAAACCGGCCTTTCTTGATGATGATGGACAACAGCCTCGATTACTTCACTTTTTTCGTCAAGGTGGCACCCGCTTTGAATTTCACTACCTTCTTGGCGGCAATCTTGATGGATTGTCCGGTTTGCGGGTTGTGGCCTTTGCGGGCAGCCCTTTTCTGTACGCTGAACGTGCCGAATCCGACCAGGGCGATGCGGTCGCCTTTCTTCAAGGCATCGGCAGTAACAGCCATGTACGCTTCCAAAGCTTTCTTGGAGTCGGCTTTCGACAATTTCGATTTTGCGGCAATGGCATCAACCAATTCAGTTTTGTTCATTTTTTTAGTTTTAGGGGTTAGACATTGATGAATTACCGAAACAAAAGTATTCGGGATCTTCGAATTTTTCAAACAGGAGGGAGACCTCCGTGCAGTGTTTCCCTTAATTATTGGTTGATAACCTTTTGGAAAATCTGATGGTTGCAACTGTCTAATCTAAAACCTCTTAGAAATTCGCTGACTGTAAGTGCTTTTTTACCAGGGAGTTGTATTTTTTTTACCACCAAGGAGCATCCATCCCCGCAGGTAATGTGCAGGAAATGCTTGCCATCGGATTCGATCCGTCCTTGTTCATAACTTTTTTTATTTTCTTGCAGGAACTCGCTCTCCAGTATCTTCACAGGGGTCGATTCGTTCTTTTGGGTATGAACGAGCAAGGCTATGGCGCCGGGATGCGGGCTGAGGGCCATGACTTGGCGGTGGAGTTTTTCGGCCGGCTGGCTGAAATCCAAGTAGCAATCTTCCTTGAGGATTTTCGGGGCTTCAGGGAAGCTGCCTTTTCCGGCCTCTTCCTGAGGACGGGCCTGGATAGAGCCGGCAAAAAGAGCCCGTGCGGTTTTTACGACCAAGGGAGCGCCGATTTCCAAGAGCTTGTCATGGAGGGAACCGGCTGTCTCGTTGGGGGCCATGGCGACTTTTTCCTGGTAGAGGATGGCTCCCGTGTCCAGGTCTTTGTCGAGGAGGAAGGTGGTTACCCCGCTTTCCTTTTCCCCGTTCCAGATGGCCCGCTGTATGGGCGCGGCCCCCCGGTAAGCCGGCAAGAGGGAAGCATGCAGGTTGAATGTCCCCAAGCGGGGCATGCTCCAGACTTGCACGGGAAGCATGCGGAATGCTACCACGATTTGCAGATCGGCATTCAAGGCCCGGAGTTCCGCTATGAAATCCGGGTTCTTCAGCTTTTCCGGCTGAAGGAGGGGAAGGCCTAATTCCAGCGCGGTTTTCTTTACTTCGGAGCAGCCGGTCTTGCGCCCCCGTCCGATGGGCTTGTCGGGCATGGTGACCACGGCGGCTATGTCCAGGCCGGCTTCGACCAGGGTCTTCAGGCAAACCGCAGCGAATTGGGGCGTGCCCATGAAAACGATACGTTCAGGCATGGTCGAAAATGGGTTTCTCTTTCATGGCCAGCATTTGCAGGGCGGCCATGGCGGCTTCGCAGCCTTTGTTTCCTAAAGAGCCACCTGCCCGTTCGAGGGCTTGGAGCTGGGTATTGGTTGTCAGGACCCCGAAAATGACGGGCTTTTTGCTTTGGATGCCGATTCGGGTCAGGCCTTCGGCTACGGCCTGGCAGATGAAATCGAAATGGCGGGTTTCCCCTTGGATGACGCAGCCAAGGCAGATGACGGCGTCCACTTCCGGTTTTTCGGCATAAAAGGCTGCTGCCGTGGAAAGTTCGAAACTTCCGGGAACGGGGAGGGTCTGGATGTTCTTCTCGGGAACCTGGTTCGCTTTGAGGGTCTGGACGCATCCGTCGCGCAAGGCATGGGTGATTTGCTGGTTCCATTCGGCGTAAAGGACGACAAACCGGTGCCGGGTGTCCGGGAAGGTGCCGGCTATCGGGTCTTGGCTGCGGGTCTGGGTGGACATTCGGAAATGATTTTTGGGTTTGACATGAAAGGATTTCGGGTATCGCGAAGTTTCAATCGGAAAAGAGGTTCCCTTTTCGAGCCATGCCTTGTACGGCAACGGATCCCTTCCGGCACGCCCGGCCGGGGATGCCGGCTCTGTTTGCCTGGATGGTTCCCTTGGGCTTTTGCAGGGGGCGTTTCCCGGAGGGACTGCGCCTGTAGATGGCCGAAAGCCTCCGCCCGGGGATGTTCCATTTTCCCGGACCGAGGCTTTCGGATCGTGTTTTTCGTGGTTGTTTGCAGGAAAGCAGGATTCGAACGGCTCCTTATTTTCCTGTCTTCGCTTTCAGGCGGGCAATCTGGCGTTCTATGTCGCGAGCTTGTTGCGAAGCCGGGTAATTGTCGCGGATTTCAATGTAGGTATCAAGCGCCTTGTCGTATTGCTGCATCATCTCGTGCGTGATGGCCACGCGCATCAGGATGCCCGGGGTAAGGATGTCGTTTTGGTATTTCCCCGCGCCTTTTTCATAGGCGGCCAAGGCTTTGGAGGTCTGTTCCAGTTCCAGATAGGCATCGCCCAAGGCTTGGCAGGAAAGGACATGCAGGAGCGGGTCGGTGGTCCTGAATTTTCCCAGATGGTCGATCGCGTCTTGGAACCGGCCTTGGTGCAAGTAAGCGATGCCGGCATAGTAATGCGCCAGCTTCCCGCTCGGGGTCGACTTGTAGGTTTGGGCTATTTCGAGCAGGCCGGGATGCAGCCCGTCTCCGTTGAGGGCCGTGTTCAGGGAATCCATTTCGAAATACCGTTGGGAATAGAATAATTCCGCGGCTGCGGTCTTTTCTTTCGGGGCTACGATGAGGTAGCGGTATCCGAAGTACCCGCCTACCAGGACGATGATGGCAATCACGACTCCGATAATCAGTCCTTTGTGCTTTTCGAAGAAATCTCCGGTCTTGACCAAGGCTACTTCAACGTCTTCTACCACGTGTTCGCCGCTTTGTTGTTTTTCTGCCATAACTTTTTAGATAATCTGAAATCAGAGCGCGAAAGTAATAAAATTTTGGGAAATAGGACTGCCGGGGTTGAGGGCGGCCTTTGAACGTTTTCCGTTTTCGTGGAAACCGGTTCCTATCGTGCGGGAATGCCTCTGAGGGAATGCCGGCGCGGTTTCCGCCGATTGCAGGATTTGCGGGGGTAAAGGAACAATGTTTTTTTTCTTGCCAATGGACCCGGCCGCTCCTCGCTTCTCCTCGCTTCTCCTCGATGCGCGCGTAAGGGGACGTAAAGGGACAATATGTTTTCTTGGCATTGCAAAGCTGGGGAAAAATATATCGATACCGGATCGATTGCTTTTCAAAGAGAGCGTAAAAGGCTTGGCGCATCTTGGTGGAATCCATGGAGCAACGGCTTTTGCCGGAAATCTTGCATGGAGGGGGAGGCGGGGCCGGGCGATGCTTTTGCGGTGTCTGGAGCAATGGCGCTGGGTTCGCTCGGACCGGCATCCTGTCTTGGCGACACGATGCGGTTGCGGCAAGGCAGAGGTTTATCTGCTTCGGGCAGAGGATGGTGCGGCTTTCCCCGCCGTGCTTGGAGGAAAACGGAAGGGGGAAGGGAAGAAGGATGGAAAAAGTCGAGAGGGTTTTGTTTTTGTAAAAAAAATGCTACCTTTGCACCCCCTGTTGCCCAGATGGCGGAATTGGTAGACGCGCTACTTTGAGGGGGTAGTGTCGGTTTCGACGTGCAAGTTCGAGTCTTGTTCTGGGCACCAAGGTCGTAGCCTCCGCAGCAAAGCCCAAATGGCGGAATTGGTAGACGCGCTAGTTTCAGGGACTAGTCTCAGCAATGAGGTGCAGGTTCGAGTCCTGTTTTGGGCACAAGTAAACCCGCTTGAACAATTAAGTTTGAGTGGGTTTTGTTTTTTTTGGGGGTATAAACAGGGTATAAACGCTCAACGCATTACCGGTTGCCGATAGCTGGCTTGCTTGGATGCTCTGCCCCGGATCGTTATTTTTTATGGGTCTTGTCCGCCGCCGCCCTCGCGGTTGGTATATGGGCTTGGGCACAAAGAAAGCCTCTCGGATCGATGGATTCGAGGGGCTTTTCGCTTATAATCCGGCTGCTTGTCTGCACTCTTGGAAGAGGAGCTTTTCGCTTAGATCCCCTATCTATCGGCATTGCGGTGTTTTTCTGGCGAACCGTGTTTCCGGTCGAATCCGCCTTGCCGCAGTCCTCCCGGGCCTGTTCCCGGAACAGGCCCGGGAGGCGGTCGTCATCGTTTGCGGAATATGCGGGCCAAAGCCATCAGCACCATGACGGAAGCGGAAACCCACATCAGTATTTTCCCGATGGCGTATTGGGGGGCTAAGGCCATCAGCAGCGTCGAGCCGATGAAGAGCCCGGAAAGCAGCAAGGCAATGACGATCCGGTTGCCGAAATTCCGGAACATCCGGCCCATGTTGTCGGAATCGTCCAATTTGATTTCGTGGCTTATGGTGCCCTCCTTGAGTTTGTAAAGGATTTCGTTCACCTGCAAGGGGAAGTTGCGGGCAAGGCTGACGTAATCGGCAATCGTGTCGAAGACGGCTCCTGCCAGTTTCCCGACATTGTACTGGGTGGAGACCAAGCGTTTGGCGAATGGCAGAACAAGCGGGGTTATGGGCAGGTCGGGGTCGAGCTGGCCGGCGAAACGTTGCAGCGTGAGCAAGGCTTTGCCTAACATGAACATGCCTGAAGGGACCCGGAGCTGGTGTTTCACCAAGATGTCGATGCAGGACTGCATGATGCCGGCAAAGTTGATTTCCTCTACCGGAACGTTCCCGACCCGTTTGAGCAGGGAATCCAGTTCGAACTCCAGTTCGTCCATGTCTTGGAAGAATTTCTTCCCGCTCAGGGAGAGCAAGGCCGCCCCCATGGATTTAGGGTTCTTTCGGACGAAGCCGATGAGGAAATTAGCAATGAAGCTCATTTCGCGCGGGCGGAGCGTGCCTACCATTCCGAAGTCGATGAAGCAGACCACGTTCCCGGGCATGATGAAAAGGTTGCCCGGATGGGGGTCGGCATGGAAAAAGCCTTCTTCCATGATCATCTTCAGCAGGGCATTGGCCCCGTTTACGGCAATGGCATGCAGGTCGTAGCCTTTGGCCCGTAATTCGTCAATCCGGTCGGGCGGGATTCCTCCCACTTTTTCCATGACCAGCAGGCGTTTGGTGGTATAGGAACTGTAGACTTTGGGAATGTGCACGGTGGGTTCGTGTTCGAACATTTTCCCGAACCGGGCCATGTTCTCCGCTTCGTTGAAGTAATCCAGCTCGTTCGAAATCTGGTCGGCGAATTCGTTCACGAATCCCGCCAAGTCCATGTAGGCGTATTTGGGATAGGAGCGCACGAAACGGTTCACCATCAAGCGAAGGAGAAGGATGTCGAGCTTGATGGTGTTTTCAATGTGGGGCCTTTGGATTTTCACGATGACTTCTTCCCCGTTTTTCAGCCGTCCTTCGTACACTTGGCCGATGGACGCCGATGCGAGGCAGCGCGGGTTGAGCCATTCGAAGACTTGCTCCTTGCTTTTGCAGAGCTCTCCCTCGATGAGGGAGATGGCTGTTGCGTCATCGATGGGAAGCACGTGGGATTGCAGCTGTTTCAAGGCCATTCGGAACCGTTCGTTGAGCACGTCGGGCCGGTCGGCCAGGATTTGCCCGAACTTCACGAATGTGGGGCCCAGGTCTTCGATCAAGGCCCGGATCCGGTCGGGGCCTGCCGGGATTTGAATTTCAGGATGGCGGCGCAGGCGGCGTTTCCCTATCCGGGTCCCATAGAACCAGTATTTGAGGCTATGTTGCAGCAAGATGAATACGATTTGCAGGAATCGTCTCACCTGTAGGAAGTTGGTGTACAAGTTGAGCAGTTTCATGCGGGAGATTTTTATGAGCGGTATTTTTCGGGCAAGGTTCAGGGCGAAAGGTCGGGAGAAGAGAGGGCAAAGCGCGGGAATGGGTTTGAGGCCGGGAAGGGCGTTGTTTTATGCCCGGTGGCCGGACGGTTCGGGAATCAGGGCTGCCGTGGCGGTTCCGTTTCCAAGCGGGCTTTGAGCGCAAGGATTTCGGCTTGGATTTTTTCAAGGGCCTGCAGGATTTCCGCATTCCCGCTGCTATCCGGTTTCCGGGAAGAGGTTTGCGTTCCGGGCCCGGCCGAGCAGGCTTGGCGCAGGGATTCGGCCTGCAACTCGTTTCGCAAAGCCGTGAGGCCCTTCACGATGTGTTCCCCGGCTTTTTGGCTTTTCCCGGCTTCCATGCCGGCATAATCCTCCAGGACTTTCCCGAATTTCCGGATGAAGGTTTCCCGGTCTTCGATCGTGGCCGAAAGGATGGTACGCAGGAAAAAATTCGCTTTTTCATTCATAGGATCGGAAATTTTCTGGATAGCACTTCCTGCAGGCAAAGCCCTTTTGCGGGCAGGCTGTTTTATTCCGGGCAAATCCGGCAGAGGAGTTCTTCGAAGACCGGATAGGGCCGGTTGAGCTTCCGATAAGCCTCGAAAGCTTTTTCACGGTAAGACAGGGCTTTTCTCCGGGCGTATTCCTCGCCTCCCGAACCCTTTATCCGGGCGATAAGCCGGTCGAGAAGTCCCGGTTCGTTTTCCTCCCCGTTTCCGGCCGAAAGCCGGGAAAGGCCCTTCAGGAATTGTTCCTTTTCTTTTTCCGGGCAATGTTGGAGCATGTACAAGGCCGGAAGGGTGAGCTTGTTTTCTTTGAGGTCGTTCCCGTAGGATTTCCCGTTGTCGTTCCGGGTGTCTAAGTCAAGCAGGTCGTCTTTGATTTGGAAAGCAATCCCGATGTTTTTCCCGATTTCTTCGCATAAGCCGGTCTGTGCGGGAGAGGCTTGGGCGGAAACGGCTCCGCAGCGGCAGCAGCAGCTGAATAAAGCGGCGGTTTTCCGTTCGATGATTTGAAAATACGTTTCCTCGTTGGCATCCGGGTTGCCGGCATATTTGAGTTGGAGAAGCTCGCCTTCGCTCATGAGGCGGATGACCTCGACCAGGTAATGCAGGATTTTGTTTTCGCTATGCCCGTAGGCTTTCAGGAAGGCGTTCGATAGCAGGTAGTCGCCGGCCAGGACCGCCGTTTTGTTGCCGAACATGGCTCTTACGGACGCTTCCCCTCTCCTTAAGTCGGCCATGTCGACCACATCGTCGTGGATAAGGGAGGCGGCGTGGACGATTTCGATGAGGGATGCGGCCAGGAAGGCTTGCTCGCCGACTTCTTCCTTGAACAATTTGTGCGTGCAGAAAAGGAGCATCGGCCTCAGCTGCTTGCCCTTGTTTTTGAAGATCTGCCGGCCGATGGGATCGATCACGGGAAAATCGCCTTGGAGGAGCGATTGGAATTTCGACTCGAACAAATTGAATTCCTGGGAGAAGAAACGGTGGAGATCCTGAACCATGGTCGATTCTTTAAGGCCAGCAAATTTAAGAATCCGTTTGAAATTCCACAATCCCGGTTGCTCGGACGCTTCTTTCAAGCGGCTCGCCTGGAATTTACGGATTCCGCAATCCCGGGCTTTCATCCGGCCCGGGCGGATTACCCTACTTCTTCATGCTCAGGGCCAAGGCGTAGAGCTTTATTTGTTTGAGCATGGCGTTCAGCCCGTTGGCACGGGTGGGGGAAAGGTGCTCCTTCAAGCCGATTTTTTCGATGAACGCTACAGGGGCATCCACGATGTCTTGCGGTTTTTCGCCGGAAAAAACGTAAATGAGCAGAGCGGCTATCCCTTTGGTTATGACCGCGTCGGAATCGGCTTGGAAAAAGACGAGCCCGTTTTCCGCCCGGGCTTTGATCCAGACCCTCGACTGGCATCCTTTTATGAGGAAGGATTCGCTTTTCTCGCTGTCGGGGAGGGAGGGGCATTGCCGTCCTTTTTCAATAAGGAGGTTATACCGATCCATCCATTCGGGCAAGGCGGAAAATTCATCGATAAGTTGTTGTTGTTTTTCTGCAAGGGTCATGGTCTTCTGTTTTTGTTTTTGCATGCTTCCTATGGCTCCGGGCCGGTTTGGCGGGAAAGTTCTTGCCGGGATGCTTCTTTGTGCGGCTTCTCCGGTTTCCAGGAAGTCGCGTGTCAGTACCCGTATTTGTTTTTCCAGAGCAGGCGCAGGCGGCGCCTCATTTCGTTTTCTTTCGCATTGTCGCCAGGCTGGTAGAAGAGGCTTCCTTCCAGCGTCCGGGGCAGGAATTCTTGTTCAACGAAATTCCCCTCGAAGTCGTGGGCGTAGAGGTAGCCTTCGTGGTAGCCTATGTCTTTCATCAGCTGGGTAGGGGCATTGCGCAGGTGCAGGGGGACGGGAATGTCTCCGCTCCGTTTCACGGCAGCCATGGCCGCGTCGATGGCCATGTAGGAAGCATTGCTTTTGGGCGAGCAGGCCAAGTAGATGGCTGTTTGGCTGAGTGTTATCCGGCATTCGGGGTATCCGATCCTGTGCACGGTGTCGAAACAGGCGTTGGCCAGGAGCAGGGCGTTGGGATTGGCATTTCCAATGTCTTCCGAAGCCAGGATGACCATGCGCCGGGCAATGAATTTCACGTCTTCTCCCGCTACGAGCATGCGCGCCAGGTAGTAGACGGCCGCATTCGGGTCGCTGCCTCGCAGCGATTTGATGAAAGCGGAAATGATGTCGTAGTGGTTTTCCCCGTTTTTGTCGTAGGCGGCCAGGTTCTGCTGGATGCGTTCGGTCACGGTTTTATTGTCGATCACCCATTCCGGGCTTGTCCCGGACTGGTGCCTTTGGCTTTGCTTGTCCCCGGAAAGGAGCGCTTCGCTGGCGGCTATTTCGAGCGCGTTCAGGAGTTTCCGCCCGTCCCCGCCCGATATGCGCTTGAGGGCTTGCGTTTCCTTGAGGACGATTTTGATCGGGGTGAGTGTCTGGATATGCTTCAAGGCCCGTTCGAGCAGAACATCCATCTCTTCGCCCGAAAGGGGGTTGAGGACGTAGACCTGGCAGCGGGAGAGCAAAGGCGAGATGACTTCGAACGAGGGGTTCTCCGTTGTAGCCCCGATGAAGGTGATGCTGCCTTTTTCGACCGCGCCCAGCAGGGAGTCCTGCTGGGATTTGTTGAACCGGTGTATTTCATCGATGAAGAGGATGGGCCTGCCTTTTTCCCTTTTTTGCGCGTTGGAATCCGGTTCGGCGAACAAGGAGGGCTCTTTCCGGCTTGGCGCCTGGCGGGCTGCTTCCGCTTTGTCCAATACTTCCCGGACTTCTTTCACCCCGGCCATCACGGCGCTGAGCGTGAAAAAAGGCCGGTCGAGGTAGCGGGAAATCAGGTAGGCGAGCGTGGTTTTCCCCACGCCGGGAGGGCCCCAGAGGATCATCGACGGGATGTCTCCCGCGCGGATGGCCTTGTAGAGCACGCCTTCGGGGCCCATCAAGTGTGATTGCCCGATGTAGTCTTCTATGCGTTGCGGGCGGAGTTGTTCGGCAAGGGGCGGGTTCATCGGCAGAGGAGGAATACGGTATTTCGTTTTTCCAAGCGGGCCGGTTCCTTTTTCCATTGCGATACGGGGAGTGTCCGGATGGATTCGGATTCCGATGCGATTTCGCTGGCAATGCACAGGAGCGTGGCGGGCTGGCAGTTCTCGATGATGGATTGGAACATGGCCTGGCTTCGATAGGGCGTTTCGATGAAGATTTGCGTCTGGCCTGTCTTGAGCGTGGCAGTTTCTATCTTGCGCAGGCTCCAGGCGCGTTCCTTCGGGCTGGCAGGCAGGTAGCCGTGGAATTGGAAATTTTGCCCGTTGAAACCCGAGGCCATCAGCGCCATGAAAATGGAGGAGGGGCCGCTGAGCGGAACCACTTGCAGGCCTTTCCTGTGCGCCCAGGCTACGGCTAATGCGCCCGGGTCGGCCACGCAGGGCAGGCCGGCTTCGGACAAGACCCCCATGTCTTGCTGCAGGAGCGTGGCTTCAGCAATGCCTTGCGCCTCCAGGACCGCTTCCATGCAGTCGGCGCGGGTATGTTCGTTGAGTTCGATGAACAAGACTTCGTTGAAATCGGTCTGGTAACCGATCCTTCGCAAGAATCTCCGGGCCGAACGAGGGTTCTCCGCAATGAAAGCCCGCAGGTGCTTTATCCTTGGGAAATATCCGGCGGGAAGCATCTCGGACGGCTCGGTGTCGGCTGCCAGGCAGGTTGGCAAAAGGAACATCTTGGACGCGGTCCGCCCATTCATCAGCTCTTGATTTTTTTGTCGAGGTCCTCTACCAGGGACTTGAAGCTTTTGTCGGTCTCAATCAGGTTGTTGATGGTCTTGCAGGCGTGCAGCACGGTGGCGTGGTCGCGCTTTCCGCATTGAGCCCCGATGGAAGCTAAGGAAGACTTGGTGTGTTTTTTTGCGAAAAACATGGCCAGTTGGCGTGCAATGACGATTTCGCGCCGGCGGGTGTTGGAGTTGATCTTTTCGACCGGGAGCTCGAAATGGTCGCAGACGATTTTCTGGATATAGTCTATCGAGATTTCCTTGACGGAATTGTGGACGATTTGATCGATCATCTTCTTGGCCAGTTCCATCGTTATGGTTTTCTTGTTCAGGATGGACTGGGCCAGGAGCGAGTTCAGCACGCCCTCCATTTCGCGGATATTGGTCGATATGCTGTAGGCAATGTACTCGATTACGTCCTTGGGCATTTCCACGCCGTTGGCATGGATTTTCTTTTGGAGTATGGCGATGCGGGTTTCCACATCGGGAACCTGGAGATCGGCGGCCAGCCCCCATTTGAACCGGGAGAGCAGCCGTTGCTCGATTCCTTGAAGCTCTACCGGGGATTTGTCGGAAGAGATTACCAATTGCTTCCCGCTTTGGTGCAATTGATTGAAAATTTGGAAAAAAGCATCCTGCGTTTTGTCTTTTCCCGCAAGCTTGTGTATGTCGTCTATCAGCAGCACGTCGATGAGCTGGTAGAAATGCGTGAAGTCGTTGGTCGTATTGTTCCGGCAGGCTTCCACGAACTGCTGGGTGAAGAGCTCGGCCGAAACGTACAATACGGTCAGATCGGGGTAGTTCATTTTGGACTGGAGCCCGATGGCGTTCATCAGGTGGGTTTTCCCCAGTCCGATGGGGCTATAGATGAAAAGAGGGTTGAAGGAGGTTTTCCCCGGGTTTTCCGCGATGGCGTAACCGGCCGACCGGGCTAAGCGGTTGCAGTCGCCTTCGATGAAATTGTCGAAGGAATAGTTTTCGTTCAGTTGGGAGTTGATCTTGATTTTCTTCAGCCCCGGAATGATGAACGGGTCGGGCAGATGGTCTTTGGGCGGTACGGGCATGGCTGTGGGGTGGTTGCGTGTTTCGTTCCTGAAGCCGCTTTCCGCGGTGATGGCGTAAGGATTGGTCGAATCCATCACGACGGAATATTCCAAACGGCCTTCCGGGCCCAAGGTGCGCCGGATGGTGGAGCGGAGAAGCCCTACGTAATGTTCTTCCAGCCATTCGCAGAAGAAAGGGCTGGGAACTTGTATGGTCAGGGTGTTGTCTTCCAGCTTTACCGGTTTTATCGGGGCGAACCATGTGCGGAAGTTGGCCGAATCGCCCAAATTATCCCGGAAAATCTTCAGGCACTCATCCCATACGGTGATATAGTTCTTTTCCATTTATTAAAGAAATGATTTATGCGGGCGGACCCTGTTGACAAGTGGGGTTATTAACACTTTTCGGGTCTTTTTGTGTTTGCAAAGATGAGCCAAAAAAAGGGAAGAAAAAAATGATTTGGCTCTTGTTTTTTATCAAAAAAAGGTTAGTGCCTTTGGGGCTGAAAATGCCGCTACGAGCGGGTTTCAGGGGTATTTGATTGATTTATATTGGGGTTGTTGGAACTGTCCATGTAGCTTTTGAAATTCTCGCTTTCCGGAAGCTTTCTTTGAGGAGCTGGATTCCTTGGATTGCGGTTTTGTTGAAAAACATCGGTTCCCTGCTGCGGGATGGAAAGTAATCAAATGTTGATAAGTACTGGGCCGGGGCGGGAATCCGGGAAAGGGTTGCGTGGGATCCGGTTTTCCTTGGAGCCGTTTGCGGTCTGCCGTTTCCGGCTGTTTTCCGGCAAAGTCCAAGCGGGGCTTGGCCTTTGCGCTCGGCTTGCACGATCTTTAGGGCCTTCGGCCTGAAGACAGGCGGCGCCTCGGCAAAGTCCAAGCGGGGCTTGGCCTTTGCGCTCGGCTTGCACTATCTTTGAAGGCGGAATGGTAAATAGGAGTATCAAAAGCGTTTTTTATGATTGTCCATGACACTGAAATCAGGGTTTGCTATGCCGATGTAGACCAAATGGGTTTTGTCTATTATGGCAACTATTTGAAATATTATGAAATAGCTCGAACCGAAACCTTGCGTTCGATCGGCCTTTCTTATCGCCGCATGGAAGAGGAAGGGGTCATGATGCCGGTGCTGAAGGCTGGATTGACCTATCGGCAGGCGGCGCGTTACGATGACTTGCTCCGGGTAAGGGTCTTGATCAAGGAACTGCCCAAAGGCGTGCGGATGGATTTCGAATACGAGGTTTACGATTCCTGCAACCGTTTGCTTAACCACGGTTTCACGCAGTTGGCATTCATGCGGGCCAGCGATCACCGGCCGTGCCCGCCTCCTGCTATCTTCATGGAAAGGCTTCGTCCGTTTTTCGATTGAAGTTCCGTGCTTCTGGTGCGTTTTTTTGCGTGGAGGCTGGCTTGGAAAGGCTTGGCAAGGAGTTAGTTGTCTTCTGTCCGGTGGAAATCCGTTCGATCGGAACAGGCCTGAAAGCCTCGTTTCACCGGCGCACGGGTTCATGGCAGAAAGGAATCGCTTGCTGGATTGGGCAGGAGAAAGCGAAGAGGCTTGCCGTTTTCCCGTTCGGATCCCGGCAAGCCTCTCTTCTTTTCCCAGCTTTCGTGGTTGGGCTGCTGTTTCGCTGGCTTTTCGAAAAATTTGCTTTCGATAGCGGCTATTTGGCGTAGTTGACGGCCCTTGTCTCCCGGATCACCGTTATCTTGATTTGCCCCGGATAAGTCATTTCTTCCTGGATTTTCCGAGACAAGTCGAGCGAGAGCTGGCAGGCTTGGTCATCGGAAACCTTGTCGGCACCTACGATTACGCGCAATTCGCGTCCGGCCTGGATAGCGTAAGTCTTTACGACCCCGGGATAGGACAATGCCAAGGATTCGAGGTTGTTGAGCCGGTTGATGTAAGCTTCCACGACCTCTCGTCGTGCGCCAGGACGGGCTCCGGAAATGGCATCGCAGACTTGCACGATCGGGGAAATGAGATTGTTCATTTCGATTTCATCGTGGTGGGCTCCGATGGCGTTGCATACCTCCGGGCTTTCCTTGTATTTTTCGGCCAGTTTCATGCCGAGGATGGCATGCGGCAATTCCGGTTCGTTGTCGGGAACCTTTCCTATGTCGTGCAGAAGCCCGGCGCGTTTGGCGATTTTGGGGTTAAGGCCGAGTTCGGAAGCCATTGTGGCGCAGAGATTGGCCGTTTCCCGGGCATGCTGCAGAAGGTTCTGCCCGTACGACGAGCGGTATTTCATTTTCCCGATCAGGCGGGTGAGCTCGTTGCTCATGTTGAGGATTCCCAGATCGATGCAGGTCCGTTTCCCGGTTTCCATGATTTCCTGCTCGATTTGCTTTTGGGTCTTGGCGACCACTTCTTCGATGCGGGCCGGGTGGATACGCCCGTCGGTGACCAGCTTGTGCAGCGACAAGCGGGCGATTTCGCGCCGTACCGGGTCGAAGCCGGAGAGGATGATGGCATCGGGAGAGTCGTCGATGATGATTTCCACGCCTGTCAGCGATTCCAAGGCCCGGATATTGCGGCCTTCCCGTCCGATGATGCGGCCTTTGATTTCCTCGTTTTCAAGGTTGAATACCGAAACCGTGTTTTCGATGGCGTGTTCGGTAGCGGTTCGTTGGATGGTCTGGATGACGATTTTCTGCGCTTCCTTGTTGGCGGTGAGCTTGGCTTCGTTCACCACGTCCTTGATTTGGCTTAAGGCTTCGGATTTGGCTTGATCGCGGAGGGATTCGATCAGCTGGGCCTTGGCTTCTTCTGCGGAAAGGCCGGCTACGGCTTCCAGTTGCTTGATGTGCTGGGATTGGATTTTCTCCAGTTCGGCTTGTTTCCTGCTTACGACTTGAAGCTGGTTGTTGAGGTTGTCCTTGAGGATGCCCAGCTCGTTGTTCTTGCGCTGGATCTCTTCGAACTTGCGATTGATTTCTGTTTCCTTTTGCTTGACCCTGTTTTCGTTGCGGCTGAGGTTGCTGTTCCGTTCCTGTACGGTTTTCTCGTGTTCGGCTTTCATTTGGAGGAACTTCTCCTTGGCTTGCAGGAGTTTTTCCTTTTTGAGTATTTCGCCTTTTTCTTCCGCTTCAGACAGGATTTTTTTCTTCTTGTTCTTCAATAAGGTCGTGGTGACCAGCGCCCATGCCCCGATTCCGGCAGCAAAGGCTACGATCAATAGGCCGTACATCTCCATTTCTTTCGGTTTTATGATGTTTTGTGCCTATTAAAAGCAAGGGAGAGGAAAACCGCATGCCCTATAGAGTTAAAGAAAACTCCTGCTCTATATTTATGGGGCAGCCTGTTTTTTCAGGTTTCTTACGTCTCCAAAGGAGATTCCCGAAGGAATTCAAAGCCTACCTTCCCAAACTTGAACCCATCCCCAAAGTTTAAAATGTTGAGTTTTCAAACTGATGGCGGGCGATGCGGTTTTCCTCTTTCCAGCGCATTGTTCAAGGAACGGCTTTCCCTTTGCGATAAAAAGGCAAGGAAAAGCACCGGCGTTTCCCCTTATTCGACAAGCGCCTTGTCTATCTGGCGTAACTTTTCCAACAAGTCATGATCCCTATACGCCATGCTTTTTTCGTGTTTCAACGCGCTGATGGTATATTGCAGGGCAACCATGGAGAGCAAATCCTGGTTGTCTTTGAACGCGTAGCTTTTGGCATAGCTCCGTATCCTTTCGTTGATCTTCCGGGCCGCTTCCCTGATAAGAGGTTCGTCTTCCGGGTTGATCATCAGTTTATAAGGCCTTTCGCAAAGGATTACGGTTATAGGTATTTCATTCATTATTAGTCATCCAAAAGCAACAAGCATCGGTCTATCTCGCGAACGAGCCCGTCGATGACGGCCCGCGCTTTCTGAGCCTGTTGCTTTTCTCCGTTCCGGTTGATGCTACCGCTTACTTTTAATATGCTGTTTTTGTTTTCCAGTTCTTTTATTTTCCGCTTTTGCAACCCGAGCGCAGTTTCCGTTTCCTGAAGCCGGCTTTTGAGCTGCCGGTTTTCCATTTCCAGGCTTTCGGCCCGTAACTGCAACCGGGCGATTTTCTGCTCGATTCCGGCAATAAGGGTTTTCAACTCATCCACGGCTCAGAGGTCCACTCGTTTTGCAAATGTAAGCCAAAGTCGGGGATTTTCCAAGCAGGTGTTTGCGCGCGGATGCGGCCTGCGGGGGAAGGCCGGAATCCTGGCTTCCGCTGTTTCCGCGGTTTTCGGACGCAGGGTTTACCGGGCGTGCAGGATGCGGAAGCTGAGTTCGTCCAACAAGGCTGGCGGTTCCAGGTTGCAGTCCACGCCTTTCGATTTGAGGTCGAATTCCTTCAAGAGATGGAGGATCCGGGCCGTTTCCCGGTAAGTGTACATGCGGGCGCCGGTTTCGTACTGGCCGAGGAAAAACGGCGCGACGCCGAGCCGGGAGGCCCATTCGGAACGCGGCAGCCGGTGCCGGATGAAATCGTGGAGCAGGATGATTTTGGAAAAAAAACGATATAACTGTATGAGGATTAAAGGCATGGGCGCATCCTTCGGGTTTTCGCCCATGTAGTTGCAGATTTTCCTGACCAGCACGGGATTACGGGCGCCCAAGGCTTTTTCGAGGGTGAACACGTTGTATTCCTTGTTGATGCCGATGTGCTCTTGGATGTGGTCGTCGTTGATGGTGCTTCCTTCGGAAAGGTTGATGAAGAGCTTTTCGAGCTCGTTCGTTACTTGGTTGAGGTTGCTGCCTGTCGTTTCGCACAGCAGCGCCAAGGCGGAGGGCTGGATCTGGTAGCCGCGCTCTTGGATGTACGTTGAAATCCAAGGCGCGAACTCCCTTTCTTTCAACGGGGCGGATTCGAAGCTGACGCCTGTCTTCTCTATGAGTTTGAATACTTGTTTCCTCTTGTCTATTTTTTTGTGCTTGTGGCAAATGACAAGGCAAGTGCTGGGAATGGGCTTTTGCAGGTAGTCTTCCAGCGGGTCCCATCGGTCTATCGCCTGCGCTTCCTTGATGACGACCACTTGGAAAGGAGACATGACAGGGAACCGTTTGCAGTTGGCGATAACCCCTTTCAGGCCCGGTTCCTTGTTTTTGAGGTCTTGCCCGTAGCAAAGGCTGAAGTCGAATTCCTTCTGGGTCTCGTCCAGCAACTGTTCGAATCCGGCAGCCAGTTTGTCGATATAATAGTCTTCTTCGCCCCAGAGCAGGTATACGGGGGCTAATTTCCGGCTTTGGATTTGCTGGATTATCTGATTGTATGTTTGTGCGGGCATTGTGCAGGGGGTGTTCGTGCTGGAGGTTCAAATTATCCCGATCCCTTGGCGCAAGAGAGCGATTTCATCTCCGGTGCAATCCAGCACGGTGGAATACTGCACTTGGCCGATTCCCCCATCGATGACCAGATCCGCTTGCTTGCCGTGGCGGGCATGGATGAACTCGGGGTCGGTGAGGTACTCGGTGTCTTCGCCCATGTTGTCGACGGAAGTGTTCAGCAGGGGTTCGCCCAATGCTTCCAGTATCTGCTTCACGATAGGATTGTCGGGAACCCGGATGCCGATCGTTTTCTTTTTCCCTTGAAAGAGCTTGGGCACTTCGTTGTTGGCGTTCAGCACGAACGTGAACGGGCCGGGCACGTGGGCCTTCATGAACCGGAACAAGGAATTGGATATGGGCGTGGTGTAGCGCGAGAGGTTGGCCAAGTCGTAGCAAAGGATAGTGTAATTGAGGTCTTGCTTGCGCTTGAACTTGATTTTGGCCAAGCGGTCTATGCTTCGGATGTTCGACAATGCCGTCCCGATGCCGTAGATGGTGTCGGTCGGGTAGATGATGATGCCTCCTTGCCTCAAGCATTCCACGATGTGGTCGATTTGCTTGGGTTGCAGTTCCTGTCCGTAGGTTTTCAGTAGCATCGTCTCTCGGGTTAGAATCGTTGTCGGCAACCGGGTGGAACGAAAAAGGGTAAGCTCCTTACATCGCACCGCTACGACTTTCGTACCCTTGCTGCCTTCCGGCCCTGGGGGAGTAGAAAGGAGCTGGTCGTGTAAGACTTACCCGCGGCAAAAATAGTATTTTTTTTAGAAAAAAAAACGTCCGGCTTGCAAGGTGCCCGCAGCGTGCATCCGAGACGCGGCGGATAGCCGGAGGGAGCCCGGCCGTGCTGTTTGCAGGCAGGGCTTTGGGGGACTGTTGCAAGGAAGCCGAGGGCGCGAAGGTTCCCTTTTGGGCGTGAAGGATGGGGGCTGGGGGCCTGGAAGGAGGATGCCTGGTTCGCAGGACGGAACCTTTTATTATTTTTGTTGCTATTTTTGGCAGGTGTCGAAAAAGAGGCCTGCGCTCGCCTTTCGCTGTCTTCGCGCCAGCAAAGGCAGGAGGCGGATCGGCCGAGCCATCCCGGGCTATCCCGGGCAAGCAGCGGCCGGCACCGGGACAGGCGGCAAGGCGGGGGAAGCCTTGTAAAAGAAGAGAACAGTCAAGCATATGGATATAACGGTAGTCGTGCCTCTTTTTAACGAAGAGGAGTCCTTGCCGGAATTGGCGGCGTGGATAAGGAAAGTGATGCAGGAAAACGGGTTTTCTTACGAAGTGCTGTTTGTGGACGATGGCAGCCAGGATGCCTCTTGGAAAATAGTGGAACGTTTGCACGAGGCCGAACCTTGCATGAAAGGAATACGTTTCCGCAGGAATTACGGGAAGTCGGCGGCTTTGCAGACAGGGTTCGAGGCTTCTTGCGGCGATGTGGTCATTACCATGGATGCCGACTTGCAGGACAGTCCCGATGAGATTCCGGCCTTGTACCGCATGATCAAGGAAGAAGGCTACGATTTGGTCTCGGGTTGGAAGAAGAAGCGTTACGACCCGCTTTCCAAGACCTTGCCCACCAAGCTTTTCAATTGGGCCGTGCGGCGGATGTCGCATATCCGGCTGCACGATTTCAACTGCGGTTTGAAGGCTTACCGGGGAGAAGTGGTCAAAAGCATAGAGGTCTACGGGGAGATGCATCGTTTCATCCCGGTGATTGCCAAATGGGCTGGATTCGGGAAAATCGGGGAAAAGGTCGTCCAGCACCGGGCTCGGAAATACGGCAAGACCAAATTCGGCATGAACCGTTTTGTAAACGGCTTCTTGGATTTGCTTTCCTTGAGTTTCGTGGGGCGGTTTTCCAAAAAACCCATGCATTTTTTCGGAAGCTTGGGCTTGCTGTTGTTCATTTTAGGATTTCTTTCCGCCATAGGGTTGGGCGTTCAGAAGATTTATTGCTTGCGGCACGGCATTCCGGCTCCCTTGGTAACGTCTTCCCCCTACTTTTATATTTTTTTGGTTTTCATGATTATGGGTTTGCAGCTGTTTCTGGCGGGGTATTTGGCCGAGCTTGTCGGGCGCAATTCCCCGACCCGGAACACGTATTTGGTTGCCGAATCCTTGGGAACAGGCAAGTCTGGAAAATCGGGAATTTGATGGATAAGCACGGTATCGTTGGCGGTTTTTCCGTTTTTTGCCGCCGGTTTTCTTTCTTTTCGGCCGTTTTCGCGGCCTCCTTCTTTTTCCCGTCCAAGGTTTCTGCAAGGGAAGGAGACGTGCTTCCGCGGCTTTCCGTAAGCATCGGGCTTGCCGATGGAGGCCGCGGGACGCTATCGGCGGCTGCGGACACGAACCAACTGGACTCGAAAGGCCGGAAGCAAGGGTTCTGGCATAAAAAGAATCCGCTTTCCGGGCTCTCTTACGAGGGTTTTTTCAAGGATGGCATGCCTTGCGGCCGATTCGTTTACCGGGGGGAAGGCGATACATTGGTTGCCGAAGCTTTTTACTTTCGTGGCGGATATGCCAGCCGGAACTGTTTCTTTTATCCTTCCGGGCAAAAGATGGCTGAAGGCTATTATCTTGACAAACGGAAAGATAGCCTTTGGCAGTATTATGCCGAGGACGGCCGGCTTTTGAAATCGGAATGGTTCGAGAACGGCCTTCTCGACGGAACCCGGGTCGTTTACGGGCCGGATGCGGATGTTGCAGAGCGCCAGACGTGGTATCGCGGTTTGCGCAACGGGCCATGGTATATCCACGACCAGGCGGGGTATCAGTTTTTTTCTTACAAGCTGAACCTGTCCCACGGGCCTTACCTTGCGCTTTATCCCGATAGTACTTGTTTCATCGAGGGCCGTTACGACGAGGGGCTTAAGCAGGGTGTCTGGACTTTCCATCTTCCGGGAGGAGACAAGTACAAAGAGGATTCCTTTGCCGACAACCGGCTGGTTAAAAGAATCCTCTATCTTCGCATAGAAGGCTCCTTGCGTGAAGTCTCGGCCGATACGATTGCTCTGGCCATGCAATCACCGCGGGGAGGGAAAGCCGAACTTCTGGCTTTTTCGGGCAGGCGTTGGCTTTGCGACGAGTCGTTCGAGACGGTTTGCGGGGTCTTGGAGCTGGATTATTTCTTCTATGCCAACAAGAATACGTTCGTTTCGTACCGGGCAGTCGATGCGGCGGCGTTGGAAGATGCGTTGCCGCCCGATGACCATCCGGATGTTTACGACGGGCAATCCGAGCTGGCAGCGGGTTTGGCGGGGAATGCGCAAGCAACGCCGGTTCGTCTTCCTTTGCGCGTGGAGACTCCTTTTCCGGTTTATCTCGATGCCAATGGAATGGATGTGCTGCGGAATAACTTGGACAGGAGCGAGGTGAAGGATGAATGAGGCGCGGCGGCTTCGGGTATCGGCAAGGCTTTTCCGCGGTTTGCAGGGCCCACGAGGGGAGGTTTCCGGGGAATGCGGGAAAAGGATTTTGCGGGTTCAAAAAAAATAATTACTTTTGCAACCCTAATTCAAAGGCCTGAGTGGCGGAATAGGTAGACGCGTTGGTCTCAAACACCAATGAGGTAAAACTCGTATCGGTTCGATTCCGATCTCAGGTACAAAAACAGCCCCTTGAATCACTGGATTTGAGGGGCTGTTGTTTTTCCGTGTAGCAAAAGGGTAGCAATTTTGGTCACTTGGACATTTGAGGTCGCTCGGACTTTTGGGGTGATGAAGAGTATTTCCACAATGGACATGATGAGGTTATATGCCATCCTGAATGAGGAATATCCTAAAAGGTATGAGCGCGTCAAGAAAATAATAGAGGCGGCCATCGAAGGGTAATAAGTGGTAATCAAAATAATCTAGATAAATCAAGGTGAAATGAATGCTCAAATGAAAAGAGGGATGGCTTTCTTTGCCATGCTATTTATTGGTGTTTATGCCCATGCTCAACAGAATGAGTATTATTTGGACGGCTATCTCATCAAGCAGGAATCTAAAGGAGTCGTTGATGTGTCCGCATTTTGGAATGAAACGAGGATAGGTGATTTCGGATACTATCGAATCAACCTTATGATTGGAAACAACGGAGACAAGGCTTTCAATTATGGAGGGGAAATGAGTGCATTTGTTTACAACAGGAGAGGTAGGGCCGTGGAATTGAAGACATGGACAGGCACAGAGTTTGATAAGCGTCTTAAAACCTTTGCAATGCTTGAAGAAGGCTTGTCAGGATTTAATGCAGGGATATCGGGTGGAAGTGAATTTAAACAAACTGTAGATCAGGTGGTAATGGAATATAATTCTGCTGTAAACGAGCATAACCGCAAGGTCGTTAAGTCCGGATATTTCAAGAAGACCACCATATTTCCTGAGGAGTATCATGTTGGATATGTGATGATTGAAAAGAAAAAAGGTGAACAATTGGAAATCAATATGACCATAGGCGGCGAGAACTTCACTTTCATCTGGGATATGGAAGACGAATAAGGATATGCTGCCCGATGTGGGGCCGATCGGAAGCATAGTGCGTCCAACAGATTAAAGACCACATCAATCATCGGTGCTGAGGTGCCCCGAAAAGTTTTTGTCCGACTTTTTGGAGGCACCTTGATCTTAGGGGTTTTCCGTTTTGCAGTTCATGATTCCGCTGAGGAAGTCCTCAGGTATAGTGAAAATGGCGGCGGTTTGCTTTAACGCTATGCGTTTAGTGTCTTCGCAAAGTCTAACTCATTCATTGATGTTTCCTGCCATGAGAAAGATTATCCTCTTCATGCTGTTGGTTCTGGTGCTTGAACCAACCTTTGCACAGAGAAGGGAAAGCACGAGTTGGTTCGTAAAAGATTACGATGAACAGATCATTAAAAAGCATTTAGACATAACATCGATAATGTGAATCAGATTGAGGAGATCTGGCAGTCTACTGATGGATATAAATATGCGATTGAAAAGGATGTTAGGGAGGGAAGGCGTGAGAGTAATCAATATCGAATGATTATTTTGGAGTCAAGTTCAAATGACTGGAATCCTACTCAAATTCGCGCATTTATAGAGTGGGTGAAAGCCAATCTTCCGGGTTATGAGGATTTGCATAAACAGAAGAAAAACGATCCAGAGGGGACGATAATGATTTAATGATATTGGAGTCTTTTTTTAGGGAAAAGAGAGAGGCGTAAAGCGGGCTTAAATCATAGTTTGAAAATGGCTACCTTTGCTTTGTCAAAAAAAACAAGAAGATGAAGGTAGGAGATTCTGTTCTTATCTCTCCGGAATTGACCCATGCCGAGGACTGGGTCCCCGGGGAAGTGATCGAGGTGGAGGATAACTCGTTTGTCGGATCCGTAATATCGGCCAAGGCATCGGATGGAATCATTTATTTTGCCCAAGAAGCCCTTTTCAAGCCTCAACCCGAACAGGTATGTATGCGCTGAGTTTCGACATGGTCGTTTCCTTGCTGGAGGAAAATTACGGGAAGCCCTATAATAACGCCTACTACGAAATCAAGGCCCTGCTTCGCAAGGACGGTTTTGAATGGGTGCAGGGCAGCACATACATGACCCGGGGCAATGATATGGGGGCTTTGGTCAAGGCTGTCATGGATTTGTCCAAGGTGGACTGGTTCAAGAAGTCCGTTCGGGATATTCGGGGCTTCAAGGTGGAGGACTGGTCGGATTTCACAGACATCGTCCAGAACGCCTGATTTTTTGTTTTTTTTTGGCCACCCTTTGGCTATCCAGGTGTAATAAATATATTAAATATCAATAGGTTAACAACCTATTCCAATTCCGATCTCAGGTACAAAAACAGCCCCTTGAATCGTCTGGGATTCGAGGGGCTTTTCAATTTTCTGCCGTGGCGTTCCCGCTTTCTTTCGAACGCGTTTTCCGCCTGCGGGAACCGCAGGCTTTCGCTCCCATGACAAGGGCGCATAGCAGCACGAGGCTTGCCGCGAGAAGGCCTGTTCCCGGGTTTTCTTCGAGCCTTTCCATGGAGAAGGCGATGTATCCGTTGTAATGAAGGAATTCCAAGGTGGCCATGGCCGAATTGTTCAGCACATGGAGAAGGACCGGGAGCCATAGGCTTCCGCTCCAGAATCCGGCATACCCCAGCAAGGCTCCCAGGAGGAGACGTGGCAGGAACCCGTAAGGATCGAGGTGGACAAGGCTGAACACGGCCGCCGTGACCCAGATGGCCGCATGAGGGTTTTTGAACCATTCTTGCAAAAGGCGCTGCAGGCCTCCGCGGAAAAAGAATTCCTCGCAAATGCCTGCGCAGACCCCTACGGTCAATATCGTCAGGCTGAAGAGGCCCCATGACCGCACCTGCAGCATTTGCAGGGTGAGTTGTTGCGAGATTTCGCTTTTCTGGTGCAGCCATCTTAGCCAGGCAACGGGGCTTTCGGATAGGTTCCAGTTCCCGGACCAGTCTTGCAGGGCGGAAATCGAAGGGATTAGGAGCAGGTAGGCCGCGAGCGCGACGGCTGTTTTCGTTAATGGCGGGCGGGTGCGTGCCCCGAGATAGCCGGGATCTTGCTTTTTCTTCATCCGTCCCAGCCACAAGGCCGGCAGGAGGAAAGTCCCGATGGTGGAAAAGAACTGGATGAAGAGCAGCGGCGCGGTCTGGTTCCAGGCGTCCTTCCCCCAGAACGCCACGGACAAGAGGACCGCGAGGTTGGAAACCACCAGATGGCATCCGGCGGCAATGAGGATGAAATACATCAGTTGCAGGTGGAGCGGGAAAAGCGGGAATACGTCCTTGTGTTTCATCGTGCATGCCGGATTAGAGGGCTTGTTCCGATTCGTGCCTTTTTTGTCGCAGTGGAGGGCGCGGGCCGGAACGGCTTGGGCAAATGTACGGGGAAAATCCGTAAATTCGCAATCCAAGCCTGACGGCTTCCCGGAAAGTTTTCGGCATGGCGGGACGCAAGGGAACGGTGCGTGTTGCCCGTTCGTTGTCCCGTTGCCTGCCTTCTTTAAATACAAGAACCATGAGATTCCTGCGATTCCTGTTGTTTTTTCTCCCGGCATTTTCTTGCTTTTCCGTTTCGTCTGTTTCCGGGCAGGACGCCCCGCAGGTGCCGGTGGGGCAGTGGCGGACGCATTTCGCCTTGAGCCCTGTCGAGGACTTGACCGAAAGAGGGGAATTGATTTACGGCCTTTCCGGGAAGCAACTGCTGTATTTCGACAAGCGCGATAACCGGTTCGGCAAGATGGACCGGACCAAGGGCTTGACCGATGTCAACCTTTCGGCCATGGCCTATGATCCTGTTCGGGATGTGTTCGTGCTGGGATATGACAATGGGAAAATCGATCTGGTTTACGGGGAGGGGGATGTGAGTCCGGTTTCGGACATTTTCGAGAAGAATATCGGGGCGGAGAAAACCATCCAGGCTATCCGGGTGGCGGGGCGTTATGCTTATATCGCGACCGGTTTCGGGCTGGTGGTGCTGGATTTGCTGAAAGAGGAGGTGAAGGAAACCTACATGATGATAAGCGGTACCGGCACGTACGAACCGGTATCCGATGTGCAGGTGGACGACGGGATGATTTACATCGTGACCGGGAATTGCCTGAAGTATGCGCCGGAAGATGCTCCCAATCTCAATGATTACGCTGTCTGGCAGACCGATACCTGCATAGGGACGAGGCCTCTCGCCTCTTGCGGTGCCTTATGGGGCAAATTGCTGCTGGCAAGCCCGGCGGGTTTGTATTGGGGGGATTGCCATCGAGGATGGGAACCTTTGGCTATTCCGTTCGAGGGCAAGGAATTGCTTTTTGCCAAGACCGATAAGGATTATCTGGTGGTCGGACTGTTCGATTCGGTTTCGAACCGCAGCCATGTGGAAATCTGGTCGGATGCCCTCACGCGGGAGTTCCTTTGGCAAGACACTCGCCAGGGGAGGATTTCCTCCGCTCTGGTAGACCGGCAGGGCGAACTTTGGGTAGGGAGCGATGGATGTCTCGCCCGGGCGAGGACAGATGGGACTCCGGGTTCGGATACCTATTGCTTCAACGGGCCGCTGTTCGATGCCCCGTACGCAATGTCCGGAAACGGGAAAGGCATCCTGTCTTGCTTAGGCGGCTATACCTCGTATTTCGCCCCTATCGTGATGCCTTTCCAAGTTTCGTATTTCAGCGGGAACGAATGGGAAAATATCAGCCAGGAGAATTTCCCGGAACTGGCTTCCTGGTCTTCGGCTTCCTATGCTTTGGAGGATCCGCGCACCCCGGGGCGCTTTTGGGTGGCTGGCGCCGTGGAAGGGCTTGCAGAGATAAGCCTCGATGGGAAGACGCGCTTCTATACCCCAAGCAACTCGCCTTTGGAGATGGACAACGTGATCCACACTTCCTGCCGTCTTACTTCCCTGGCATTCGACAGGGAGGGTGATTTGTGGATTTTGAACACATTGGCAGACAATTCCTTGCATGTCTTGCACCAAGACGGGAGCTGGAATTCTTACGATTTGCGCGTTTGCGGTTACGGGACCGACCGGGTAAGCGATCTCATGGTCGATTACTGGCAGCACAAGTGGGTTTTGTTCAACAAGTCGCAGGTAGCGGTCTTTGAAACGGATGGAAATTCGATAAAAGGCTTGCAGGTGGACATGAACAAGGGGAACGACTTGCTTACTACCAAGGTATTCTGCATGGTGGAAGACGCTTTGGGGCATGTTTGGTTCGGAACCGACCGCGGCGTGAAAATCATCGACCAGCATGCGGCCATGTTCGATTCGCCCGATGGCAGCTATTCCTCGGTTCCGGTCAAGACCATCCGGGTGCCGCGCGATGGCTACCTCATGGAACTCCTTCGTGACGATCAGGTTACGGCTATAGCTGTGGATGGCGGGAATCGCAAGTGGTTAGGCACTTCCGCCAATGGCTTGTATCTGGTTTCTTCCGACGGGATGGAGGAACTGGCGCATTTCACGGTCGAAAATTCCCCCCTCCTTTCCAATTCCATCACCCATCTTTCGTTGAACCAGGAGACGGGCGAGCTTTTCATTGCCAGCGATCAAGGTGTGGTTTCCTACCGGGGAACGGCTACTTCGACCGATGCGTTCGATGAAAGCCAGGTCCGGGTTTACCCTAATCCGGTCCGTCCGGGATATGCGGGCTATATCAACATAAAAGGTCTCCCTTCCAATGCCATTGTCAAGATAACCGATACCCGGGGCAACCTGATTTACCAGGCGCGTGCCACGGGAGGGCAGCTTTCCTGGGACGGGTTCAGCTTGCAAGGGCGCAAGCCCGATAGCGGCGTGTTGCTGGTTTTCGCCAGCGATGACGACCGGAAGCAGAAGCTGGCTTGTAAAATCTTTTATGTGCGATGAGGGTCTCCAGCAGAGGGATTGTGGCTCGCCAGATCCGGTACGGCGACAACAAGCTGGTTGTCGATGTCTATTCGCGCCTCGAGGGAATGCGCGGCTTCATGGTTCGAACGGGAACGAGGCCGGGAGGAAAAATTCGGAAGCCATTTTTCTTTCCTTTGAGCCAGATAGAATTTTCTTACGAAAGAAAAACCGGAGGCAATGCGGAAGGAAGCCTCCCTTACATGGCCGATGTCAAGCTTGCTTACGTTTACCGCAGCCTTTATTCCGATGTGCGCAAGAGCAGCATGGCTTTTTTCATGGCAGAGGTGCTGGGCCGCTGCATCACGCAATCCGAGCCCGATGAGGGCTTCTTCGAAAGAATCTGGCAAGCGTTGCAGGATTTCGACCGGCGGCAGTCGGGTTTTTCCGATTTCCACCTTTTTTTCTTGATGGAAATCATTTCGCTGCTCGGTGTCTGCCCGCGTGTGCCGGACGGAGGCGGCGGGAGGTTTTTCGATTTCAGGGAAGGCTGTTTCGTGCCTTCCCGTCCGGCTCATGGCGAGTATGCCGCCGGGGAAGCGGTTTCCGATATGGTCCGGCTGATAGGGCTTCATGAAAAAGAGAATTTCCCGGCAGGCAATGTTTTCACCCGGCAGCAACGTCAGCGGCTTTTGCCGGTTCTGGCCGATTATTGCCGGATGCAGTCGGGCATGAGCGGGGACTTCCTTTCCATGAGCGTGCTGCGCTCCCTTTACGAGGAAGCATGAAGGGAGCGCAGCTGCCCTTCATGCTTCGATTGATGGGGCGATATCGGGCAACTTGGTTGCTGCGGGCTTGTCAGAACGGGAATTTCTCGCCGGGGTAATGCAGCCGTTGCCAGTTCATCAGGAAATCTTCCAGGTATTCCGCATCGATTTTCTTGGTGACGATCCGTTTTTCGCGATCCAGCACATAGACAGTGGGGGTGGTGGTAATGTCCCAGGCATCGTTGTAGTCCAGGTTGGATTCTTTCCCGTTGAGGTTTATCCATCCGCCCAGATCATGATCCTGGATGTATTTCTTCCAGGCCGGAATGTCGAAATCCTTGCAGATGGCAATGACTTCGAAGTCCCATTCCCGGCCTTTTTCCATGTACAGCTTGTGCCATTGGGGCATGGCCGTCTTGCAATGGCCGCAACTGAGAGACCAGAAAATGATTACCGTGTAGCGTTTGGGGGAGGAAAACACCGAAACCCAGTTCTGGCCGGGCTGCCCGATGGTGGAGTCGGGGCAATAGAATTCCTTGGGCTTGTTGCCGATTAGCAAAGGCTCCACGCGGTTGATGCGCTTGCGGAAATTTTCGACGATGCTGGGCGAAGCCCAGTAGGCTTGGCCGCCCAAGTAATATTTCTTGGCCAAGTAGACCCATACGGCGTCTTGCCCGATGATTTCCGAACGTTGGTATTCGTCTACCGGGTACCAGACCAGCATCTTGAACATTTCCTTGTTGCATTTGGCTTTTTCGATGAGCCGTTCCCAAGCGTACTTGATCGAGTCCGGGCTCTGCATGTAAAGCACCTTGTCGTGGAAGGATTTTACCCGTTGGTAGAAAAGGGGCGTGCGGAGCAAGCGGTCGTCGCAGAGGTCGAAGTTGTCGAAATAATGATTTTTGTAGTATTCGTATTGCCACATCCGCTTTTCTTCCTCCGGAAGCCGGTCCGGGGCAGGGGGGACATCGACTTCTTTCTGGGCGTTGAATATGGCGGACATGAGGTTGCCGGGATTCTGGTCGGAGAAGGATTGCCGGTCTTCCGCCATCTTTTCGTAGAGCGCGTTGATTTCGTCCCGCAGCCGTTTCTCGGCCGAAGTGTCTTTCGAGGCCGAGGCTTGCTTGTATTCCTGTTGCAGGCGGTTCATCGTTTCGAAATCGTCTTTCCCTTTTTCCGCGAAGGCTTGGTAAGCATCGTTTTCAGGCGAGTTTTCAAATTTTATGCTCGAAAAAAGATTCGGGTACTCCAATTCGATGCCGATATGCTGGTCTTGGTCGAAAATGAAGTCCACGTATTGCTTGTCGGCCGTGATGATCAGGTACATGCCCCCTTCTTTGGGCTGGGAGCCTTGAAAGAGGTAGGTGCCGCTTCCGGCATCGTACCGGGCGGTGTCGGTGATGTACTGGGCCGACCAGTTGTACCTTCCCAGTAGCAGGAGGTGATTGAGCGAGTCGGGATAATTGCGCATTTTTACCCGGATTTCATACCCTTCCTTGACGGGCGCGGGATTGCTTGCGTCTTGGCCTTTTGCCGGATTCAGGCATAACAGGAAGAATGGCAGCAGGCTCCAGGGCAGGATGCGTCCCCTTTTGCAAGCGGAAAAAGTTTTTGGGTCTGTTCGGCGGCTGGTTGCGTGCTTTATGGTTTCTGTCTTTTGCATGGCAAGTGTTTTTTTTCAGTTTGTTCACGGGCGATCGCCATATCCGTAGCGTTCCGGCAAGTCGTTCCCTTTAGCGGAAGGTTTTGCGGGGCGGGTTGCCTGGTTGCCTTTTTTCAAGGCAGGGGGAGGAAGGACCGTTCGACCCCAGGGTCTTGCAGAGCGCTTTTCCCAATTCCGCGACATCGGGAACCACTTGGAGCAGTTTCCGGTTTTCCTTGTGCAGGAACCCGGCGTCTTGCATGCGGGCGAGCTGCTGGAGAAGGGGGGCGTAGAACCCTTGGGCGTCGAGCAGGAATACCGGCTTGTCGATTTGCTTGAGCTGTTGGAGGACCAAGGTCTCGAAAAGCTCGTCCAATGTGCCGTATGAACCGGGAAGGGTCACGAAAGCATCGGCTTGGGCGATGAGAAGCTCCTTGCGCTTTGCCATGGTCGGCACGCGGACAAGCCGGGTCAAGGCCGGATGGATGACTTCGAAGTCGTAGTGCTCGAAGAAATCGGGAATGATCCCGTGGACAATGCCTCCCTCTTCCAAGGCGGAATCGGCAACTTCCCCCATCAGTCCGCAGCAAGCGCCCCCGTAGAGGAGAATCCAGCCGTTGCGGGCTATCATGCGGCCGGTTTCCCGGGCGGCCTCGATGAAAGCGGCCTCGGTTCCTTTGGACGAGGCGCAGAACACGCAGATGTTTTTCGTTTGCATTTCGTTGTCTATCGGATTGTTCCGGAACACGGTCTTTCTTTGCGGACGAACCTCCTGCGGGGGAAGGTTTCGGCGCAGGTGTCCTCTTACTTGGCGATCCAATCTTCGGGATCTACTTTGGTGGTGCTTTTCCAAATTTGGAATTGCAATTCGCTTTTGTCTTCTTCCGAATCGTAGTAGACCCGTCCTATTTCCTCCTTGGTGTCGATCTCTTGCCCTTGTTTCACGAAGACTTGGTCGAGGTTGGCGTAGACCGTGATGTAGGCCCCGTGCCGGATCATGACGAATTTGAGCCCGTAGACCGAACCGATGTTGGCGACTTCCCCTTTGAATACGGCCCGGGCGGAGGCGCCTCGTTCGGTAAGGATGTCGATCCCGTTGTTGGTGACTTGCACGCTGCTGATTACCGGGTGGGGGTGCGTGCCGAAATGGCCGGACAAGGTTCCCCTTTCCACCGGCCAGGGAAGTTTCCCTTTGTTGCTTTCGAAATTGCTCGAAAGGGCCTTTTCCTCCGGGGTAAGGGCGTAGGTGGCTTGCCCGCTGCTGGCTGCACCTTTTTTCCGGGCTTCTTCCTGGGAACGCCGTATCTCCTCTTCAATCAGCTTTTTGATTTGGGCGTTGAGCTGGTTGACCTTTTTTTGCTGATCCTGCATTTTCTTCCGCAGCTTTTTTTCTTGCGATTTGAGCTGGGCTACCATGCGGTTCTTTTCCCGTTGTTCCTGTTCGAGTTTCTTTTTTTCCTGCTGCTGGCCGCTGACCAGCTGCTGCTTGTTTTCCTTTTCGGCGACAAGGCTTTTCCGGCTGCTTTCGAGAACGATCTGTTTTTCGTTGATCAACGCCACTTGCTTGCGGAGGTAGTCGTTGTATTGGCCGATGTACTTGATCCTCCGCAGGGCCTGGTTGAAATTCTGGGAGGCGAAGATGAACATCAGGGTGGAATACCGGTTCCGATGCCTGTAGGAAGCGGCGATCAGCTTGGCATATTCGTCTTTGAGCGTGACCACATCCCGGCCCAGGCGGGAAATCTTGCTTTCCAGTTTCCCGATTTCCCGCTCGGTGAGCGCTACTTCCTTGTTGAGCCCGGTAATGAGCTGCTTGCGTTTGTCGATGTTGCTGTTCACCATTTGCAATTGCGCCACGGTGGTCTTTTGTTTCTTCCGGGTCTGGTTCAATTGCCGCGAAGTCTGGGCGATTTCCTGCTCCAGCTTCTTCTTGTCGGCTTCCAAGGCTTTCCTGTCTTGGGAGAAGGCGGGGGAAAGGTTCGGCAAGGCGGCCAGCAAGAGGAAAACGATGCAGGCTGCCGGAAACGGAAGGTTGCGGTATGTGACTTTCATGAAAGGCATGGTTGCGGGGCGTTTGACCTCATAAAGGCGTTTGATTTCATAAAGAGGAGGAAGGCAGGTTCCTGCTTTGCTCGATGAACCCGTGGTTGATCTGGATTCTTGTGGCAGGAGTGAGGTTCATGGGAAAACGCAAGGGTTTGTTCCATTGCTGTTTCTCGTATCTTATGCGGGCCTTGGCCGCTTCATGGCCGTTTACGGAAAAACGGAGCTCGAACCCGTTTCCCTCCAGGTAGGAGAGCGCTATCTGGACTTGGTTGCCTTGGTCGGTAAGCGCCATCATCAGGCTTTGGGTGCGGAAATCGTCTTTGTTTATGCGGCATTCCCAGGCAATGCTGTCGGGGAGGAGGCCGCGGATGCTCCAAGTTTCCGGATCAGGCGAAGAAAGGGTCCGTTCGCCCTCGAACATCAAGGTGTCTATTTGCCGCATCATGAGGCATTGGCCGAAGCGGAAAAGCAAGGGCATGGCTTTTTCCGTTCCCGTGTCCACGTAGAGGAGCGCGGAATTGTCTAACTTGTTCCAAAGTACCAAGGTGTCGGGCGTGAGCCGTATGCGGAAGGGTTCGATGAAGAACTTGGAAAGGGAGGCCCATAAGACTTGCCCGTTGGAGACGCGGAGTTGCCCTCCGAAAGAGAACCCGCCTTGGCCTTCCCCTTGGAGCCGGATGTCGAGCTGGGCGGAAAAGGTTTCGAAACGGGTGTTGTATTGCATGGCTTTTTTCAGGATGAAGTCGACCGAATCTTTCGATTGGCGGGCTATTTCTTCATCGAGCAGGAAATTCTGGTTTTGCCATTGCGGATCCTTCCGGTCGCTTTGGCAGGAGAAAGCCGCGAAGAGCAACGCGATCCAGCCCAGGCAGGCGAGCAAGCGGGCAGTTGTTTTTTTTATGGAATCCATTGTTCGGGGTTTTTGATTTTTTCTTCCAAGGCGTTGGCAGCGTCTTTCCGGGCGCGCTGGAGGGCTTTTTCCCAGTATTCCGAGGCTTGCCGGCGCTCCCCGAGCCGGTAAAGGATGTCTCCGTAGTGTTCCAGGACCGTAGCATCGTCGCTGGAACCGTTTTCAAGAGCTGCTTTTACGTAATCCAAGGCTTTGCCGTATTGGCCTTTCCGGTACAAGACCCAGCCGTAGGTGTCGAGGAAGGTGGGGTTCCCGGGTTCTTCCTTGCACAGTTGGGCAGCCAAGCTTTCGGCTTTTTCCAGCTCTCGTCCGGTAAGCGCCAGGTAGTAGGCGTAGTTGTTGCGCACGTAGCGGTCCTCGGGATCGAGCCTGAACAAGTGTTCGTAGGCGGAAAGGCTTTCTTGTTCTTTTCCGAGCTCGAAATAGGCATCGCCTAAGATTTGCCAGTTCACTTTTTGCAAGAAAGGGTTTTTGAGGAAATCTTTTCCGAGGCTGGCTTGGGCTTGTTCCGCCGCGGCGGCGTAATCCCCTTTCAGGAAAGAGGCGATTGCCAAGTACATTTCCGGTCCGGGTTGTTCGGGGAATCGTGCCGAAGCGGCTTTCCCGTATTTTTCCATGCGGGCCGTGTCTTGCGCCATGTTGCAGGCATACAAAAGCAGGTCCCAAGTGGAATAGGCAGAGGAATCCAGCGTCAATGCCTGTTCCAGCAAGGGAAGCGCTTCCGGGCCGCGTTCTATCAGGATCAGGAACTTGGCATGGATGAAAAAGCCTTGCGCTTCATCGGGATGGGTGCGGTTCAGGGCTTGGAAAAGCTGGAGGGCTTGGGCAATGAGATCCCCTTCGGGTTTCAGGTCGTCCTGCCCGGTATAATAGGCCTGCAGCACGCTCAGTTTGGTTTGGAAGTCGAGATTGGGGTTGGTTACGGCTTTTTCCAAAGCGTGGAAGGCCTGCTTGAAGTTTCCTACATTGCGGTAGTAATCGGCCAAGGAAACATGGATGTAGGGGTCGTCGGGACTGATTTCCAGAATCCGCTTGAGGTAGGCGTAGGCTTGCTTGTAGTCCTTTTCCTTCATGCACATCTGGGCCAGCATTTCCAAGTACTTCACTTGTCCGGGAATGGCTTTGCTGATGGCTTCTATCTCCTGCCGGGCTGCTTTCCCGTTGCCCATGTTCAGGTAGATTTTGTATTTCTGCATGGTCCAGGTATCGGTAGGGCCCAGTCTTTCTTCGAGACGGTCGTAAACCTCGATGGCTTCCTCCAGGTTCCCGGAGAGGACATGCATGTTGGCTTCTTCGTAAAAGAAGTCCAAGTTGTCGGGCCGGAGGTTTTCCAGCTTCCGGAAGGCTTCGGCTGCTTGTTCGAAATGGCGGATGCTCTTGTACAATTGGGCGAGCAGGAACTGGAACCATTCGTTGCCGGGTTCGAGCGCGCATGCTTTTTCGGCATAAGCAAGGGCTTGGGAAAATTGCTTGGCCGAGGCCAGGATGTTGGCTATCTGGTAAGCAGCAGTGGCATTGCCGGGTTCTTTTTCCAAAAGGAGCCGGTAGGCCTCCAGCGCTTCTTGCGGCCTTTCCGTCAGGAAAAGCGTAGTGGCATCGAAGAAGAGGGAGTCTGCGGAGGCATTCGTTTCAGCCGGCGAGCCGGATGCAGGGCGGATGCTTTTGGAGGATTTTCCCCGGTTGGAAGACGGCGTGCCGGCCGGGCTCTTTTCCCTTGCGGGGCCTTTTTGCGCGAAAGCCCCGTCTGTCCATCCGGCGAGCAGGCAGGCGGATAGCAAGAGATGCAAGATGGCAAAGGGGATGCGGACGTTCATGCGGGATTGGGAATTTGGGGATTCAACATTCAAAATGGGAAAAGTCTCCCAGGCTTAGCTGGTTGGCCGAGACCCTGACCCCGGCTTCGTTCCCGATCATGGATTGGCGGATAAGGGCGTTCTCGATCTGCACTTTTTTTTGCAGGATGCTTTCCTGAAGAATGGAGTTGGAAATCCGGCTTTCGTTGCCGATCGACACGTAAGGGCCCACTACGGAGTGGCCGATCCGGACTCCGGCGGCAATATGGCAAGGAGGAAGGATGACCGAATCCTCGATGACGGCTTCCGGTGAAACGTAATGCCCCTGGTGTTCCAGCACGCGGGTGTGGGTGGCTACCGTGGCATCCTTGTTCCCGCAATCCAGCCATTCGTCTACCGGTTCATTGAAGAAATCCAATCCTTTTTCCATCATGTTCTGCAAGGCATCGGTAAGCTGGTATTCCGTCCCTTTCCGAATGTCGTGCTCGATGAGGTATTGCAGTTCGTTTTTCAGGTTTTCGCCGTCCTTGAAGAAATAAATCCCGATAATGGCCTGGTTGGAAACAGCGGTCTGGGGTTTTTCAATAAAACCCTTGATTTTGTGGTTACTGTCGGTCAATACAACGCCGAAGGAACTCGGATCTTCCACTTCCTTCGTCCAGATAATCGAGTCGTGTTGCAGGTCGAGAGGCTTGGAACAATAGAAGATGGTATCGGCAAAGGCAACTACGACCGGGCCGTTGAGCGAGGGCGCGGCGCAAAGGATGGCATGCGCGGTTCCTAACGGCTCTTCTTGGTAGTAAATGCGGCTTTCGGCGCCGATCCGCCTGGCCGATTCCCGGACGGCTTCTTCTGCTTGCGGCCCGAAATGCCCCATGACGAAAGCGATTTCTTCTATGGGTTGAGCCACAGCCGAGGCGATTTCCCCGACCAAATGCTCCACGATGGATTTCCCTGCCAAATGGATGAGGGGTTTGGGAGTTGTGAGCGTGTGCGGCCGCATCCTTTTCCCGAGGCCGGCCATGGGGATGATGATTTTCATAAGGTTTAGTTTTTTCCGGTATGTCCGAATCCTCCGGTTCCCCGTCCGGTCTGGGAAAGCGTTTGGACGGGTGTCCATTCGGCTCTTTCATGGCGTGCGATGACCATTTGGGCGATACGCTCTCCGTTATTGACCGTGAAATCCGATTGGGAGAGGTTCACAAGCAGGATTTTTATTTCTCCCCGGTAGTCGGCATCGATTGTTCCGGGGCTGTTGAGCACGGTGATTCCGTTTTTTGCGGCCAATCCGCTTCGGGGGCGGATCTGGGCTTCGAAACCAGGCGGAAGCCCGATGTGCAGCCCGGTGGGTATCATGGCTTGCCGGCCCGGTTCCACAAGGATGGGACCATCGGGCAGGAAGGCTCTCAAATCCATGCCGGCCGATTCGGACGTGGCATAAGCCGGCAATTCGTTTTGCGACAGGTTGCACACCGGTATGCGCAGGGGCGGGAGCTTTTCGTTCCGCACGGAAAGGGAAGGTTCCCCGGCCCCTTGGGCAGTCTTTTGAGGCGTTTCCCCGGCCGGATGCTTCCCGGCCGGTTCCGGGTCGCGGGCGCGGAATGCCAAGGCTGGAATCATAAGCAATGCCGGCAGCAGCAGCAAGACATTCCAGAACTTTTCCCCAGGCAAGGAAGAAAAGGCAGCCAAGGCCATTAAGGCGGCAACGGAAAGCAGGAGGAATGCCATGTAATAGTTCTGTCCTTTTTTCATGCTTGTCCTCGATTTTCAGGTTTCTTCTTGCGCCCGGGCGTTACGCTCCGGAGCACGTCTTTGGCCAAAGCCGGAAGCCCGGGTTCCGATTTTGCCATTGCCAGCCCGAAGACGGCCAGGGCAACTAATCCGTAAAGCAGTTTGACGGTCTGGGACGGCCAAGCCAGCAAGAGGCTCGGGAGGCCGAGCAAGACAACGGAAACGATGTATGCCGAAATCCTTTTTACGGGATAAGGAACCGGATAGAATTTCTGCCCCCAGAGGTAAGAAAGCACGCAGAGGATGAAATAGCAGGCAAATACGGTCCAGGCGGCTCCATGGTAGCCGGCAACGGGAATAAGCAGGAAATTGAGCCCGATGGTGATGCCGGCCCCGATCAGGGAGAGGTACATGCCTACTTGGGTCTTGTCGCAGATCTTGTACCAGATCGAAAGGTTGAAGAAAATGCCCAGGAAGAGGTTCGCCATGAGCAGGATGGGTACCACGTCGGCACCCTCCCGGTAATCGGTGCCTACAAAGTGCATGAGGGGATCGAGAAAGAGGACGCAGGCCAAGTAGATGAAAGAGCAGGCGATGACGAAGTACCGCATCACCGTGGCGTAGGTCCGGGGTGCGTCCCGGCTGTCCATCTGCTTGAAGAAAAAGGGTTCCGCGGCATAACGGAAAGCTTGCACGAAGAGGGTCATGAGGATGGAAAGCTTGTAGCAGGCGCCGTAAATGCCCACTTGTTCCATGGCTTGCGCCGGCTCGGGGTTAAGGTACTTGAGCAGTATCCGGTCGAAAGTGCCATTGATGATTCCGGCCAGTCCCCAAATCATTACCGGCAAGGTATAGACCATCATTTCTTTCCACATCTTCCAGCGGAAGACGCAGCGCAAGTAGCGCCATTCGGGCCAGAGGCAAAGAAAGGTGAAGAGGCTTGCAATGAGGTTCGAGATGAAGATATAGCCCACGCCTACCGAAGGGTCGTACGCTTGGGCTATCCAGCTTTCGGGGAAAGCTTGCGCAAGGCGGGGGCAAAAAACGATGAAGAAGAGGTTGAAGAAAATATTGACAAGGATATTCAGCGACTTGAGCAGGGCGAAGCGCAGAGCTTTGTTTTGCTCGCGCAAGAGGCAGAAAGGCAGGGCCGAGAGCACGTCGGCCGAAAGGATGATGCCGAACCAAGCGATGTAGCGGCCGTTTTCGGGATAACCCAAGCCTGTGCTTATATCGTTGTGGAAAATCAGGACAAGCGCGAGGAACAAGGCGGTTGTTGCCGTCAGCGACCAGACCGCCGTGCTGTAGACATCCCGTTTTTCCGGGTATTTCTTCATGAAACGGAAAAACGTGGTCTCCATCCCGTAGGTGAGCAGGACCAGCAACAGGGCTACGTAGGCATAGAGCTCGATGACGATGCCGTACTGTCCGGGGGCGAAATTGTAGGTGTAAAGCGGGACCAAGAGGTAGTTCAGGAACCTTCCTACGATGGAGGGAATCCCGTATATGACAGTCTGCTTGGCCAAACTTTTCAGTTGCATTTTACAGATGCTTGGTTCAAAAGGTTTCACCTGCCGGCCGGCATCTTTCCCGGCATTGTCCGCTGTCGGCGTTTAGTCGAAGATCATGGCCAGTACCACGTCTCCTACTATCTTGAGCGTGGAGGCCGATATGTTTTCCATGTTGTCCTGGCGGGTGTGCCATTGCGGAAAGAATCCGGTTCCCGACTGTCCATCGTAATGGATGATATCGATGGTGGGGATGCCGGTGATCTCGTTGATGAAAAGGTGATCATCGATAATGGCGGGGGTGCGGCGGCTTTGGAAAATGTTGGCGTATCCTAACCGGGCGGCTTTTCCCCACGTCTTTTGCAGGATGTCCTGGGCATAGTACACCGAGGTGGCTTCCATGGCGAAGCAGGGGTTGCGCGTGCCTACCATGTCGAGCAGGATGCCGTAAAGGGCCGTGTAACCCGGGATATGCGGGTTGTTTGCCCAATGTTGCGACCCCAAGGCCCACGTGTACTCGTCTCCCCGGGCGTTAGGTTCCCATTGCGGTTTCCCGGAGTCCTCCAAGTCGAAAAGAATGATGTCTACGCCTATTGGAGGCGGGTTCTGTTGCAGGACCCGGGCGATTTCCAGCAGGACCCCGGTTCCGCTGGCGCCATCGTTGGCCCCGTCTATGGCTTGGCGGCGCATGTCGTGGCCGGGTTCGTTGTCGGCGTAAGGCCTGGAGTCCCAATGCGCGCACAAGAGGATCCGTTGCGTTTTTTCCGGACGGATGGAAGCGATGATGTTGTAGCCTTCCAAAAGTTCGCCGTCCCAGCGGCGGGCTTGGAAGCGTTGCGTCTGGGTCTGGGCTCCGAAGCGTGCAAGTTCATCGGCAAGGTAAGCGGCGCAGTCCTTCTGGGCTTGGGAATTGGGTATGCGGGGCCCGAAGGCTGCTTGTGCTTCGACGAACGCGTAAGCCGAATCGGCATCGCATTCGGGGATGGCCGTCTTCGCGGCCTGGGCTTGTCCCGTCGCGGCGGGAACGTTTCCCGGTTTTGGCTTGCAAGCGGGCGCGCCGAAGGTTATCAGGCATGCAAGGGCCAGGATGCCGGCCGGAGCGTTTTTGGTTTTTCTGCTCATGGTAGGCTCCGGTATTTTCAGAATTGGGAAAGGAAACGTTTGTCGTTTTCGGAGAAAAGGCGCAAGTCGTTGACCCGGTAGAGCAGGTTCGCAATCCGCTCCACGCCCATGCCGAACGCGAAACCGCTGTAAAGAGCCGGGTCGATACGGCAATTCTCCAGCACGTTGGGGTCTACCATCCCGCAGCCCAGGATTTCAACCCAGCCGGTGCCTTTGCACAAGGAACATCCTTTCCCGCCGCAGAGCGAGCAGGCAATGTCCATTTCGGCCGAAGGTTCCGTGAAAGGGAAGTAGGAGGGACGAAGCCGGATCCGGGTCTTTGGGCCGAACATTTCCTTGGCGAAGTACAGCAGCACTTCCCGCAGGTCGGCATAGGAGACGCCCTTGTCGACATAAAGGCCTTCCACTTGATGGAAAAAGCAGTGCGCGCGGGCCGAAACGACCTCGTTCCGGTATACCCGCCCCGGGCAGAGCGTTCGGATGGGAAGAGGCTGGGTCTCCATGGCCCGGATCTGCACCGAGGAGGTATGGGTGCGGAGCGCGACATCGGTTATTCCCCCGTTTTTCTCGATGAAGAAGGTGTCCTGCATGTCGCGGGCAGGGTGTTCGGGCGAGAAATTCAGGGCCGTGAAGAGATGCCAGTCGTCTTCGATTTCCGGACCATCGGAAATGTCGAAGCCGATGCCGGCGAAAATCCGGAAAATTTCTTCTTTCACCAATGAAAGGGGGTGCCGGTAGCCTGTTCCGGTTTCCACGGGGCGGGTAAGGTCCAAGGCGGGGTCTTCTTCGGAAAGGTTCTGCCCTTGAAATTCTTCACGGGCTTTTTGTATGGCTTCTTGCACCGCGTTTTTCAGCTGGTTGAGCGATTGTCCCAGGTCTTTCTTCAACGAAGGCTCCACTTGCTTGAATTCCTCGAACAAGCGGTTCAGTTCGCCTTTTTTCCCGAGCAGGCGGATCCGGTAATTCTCGGATTCTTCGAGCGAGGCGATCCTGATTTTGCGGGCCTCCTCCAAGAGGGTTTCTATTTTTTCTTTCAGTTGCATGGCATTACAAGATGGGAAATCGGTGTTTCCCGTTATTGGAAGTTCCTTTATTTGAGGGTGATGGTCATGGGGATGTCGACCACGGGACGGTCGTTGCCGTCAGTCTGCTGGGCGGCAATCTTGTCGATCACTTCCAGCCCGCTCACCACTTCGCCGAACACGGTATACTGGTTGTCCAAGTGCGGGGTCCCGCCCACGGTGGTATAGGCTTTTTCCTGTTCGGGGGTCAGCTGCACGCCGAAACGGGTCTTGAGCATGCTGATTTCCTCGGGCGTGTAGACGCGTCCCTGTACGATGTAGAACTGGGATGCGGAAGAGGCTCGCTGGGGATTCACGTTGTCGCCCATCCGGGCGGCGCAAAGGGCGCCTTTCTTGTGGATAAGGCCGGCTGCGATTTCGGCCGGTATGGTATATCCGAGGTCCCCGGTGCCCAGCATTTGCCCGGGAGAGGCATGTTTGGACTGGGGATCGCCGCCTTGGATCATGAAATCCTTGATGACCCTGTGGAACAGGGTGCTGTCGTACATTTCGGCTTTCACGAGCTTGACGAAGTTGTCCCGGTGCAACGGGGTCTGGTTGTAGAGTTTGGCCGTCATGTCGCCGTAAGGGGTATGGATTACGACCATTTGTTCCGGAACGGTTTCGACTTGCGGGTAGGCGCTTTGGGCTTTCATAGGAGTTTGGTTTAGCAACAGGGCCGCGAAAAGGGCCGCGATGTATGTGAATCGTTTCATGGTATCTTTGTTTTTGCTGTTTTTTTTGTTTTTAGCGGTGCTTTTCCCGGCTGTTCCGGCGTTCCGTTCGGGGGAGAAAAGAGCCTTCCCCTTTAAAGCGGGCAATGGCAGGGCCCCTGTTCCGGGAAATGCATCCTGCAAAGATAGCGAAAGGCGAGCGCCAAGCCAAACGAGCTTGCTCGTTTGGCTTGGCCGAGCCGCCTCCTATCTTCGTGCTAACAAAGATAGCGAAAGGCGAGCGCCGAGCCAAGGAATTTGCTCATTTGGCTTGGCCGGGCCGCTTCTGTCTTCGTGGATGGCGAAAAGCCGGGCTGGAAGCCGTGATGCCGGAAGCCGTTAAAGTCAAAAGTTCCAGCCGTTCAACCGGCATTCCCGCCATTGCATCGCTTGGCTTCAGAGCGGGGAAGCAAGGGCCATCACCGAGATTTCCACTTGCGGGATGCGTGCCAGCTGCAGGCAGCAGCTTTCAATCGTAGCCCCCGTGGTGATCACGTCATCGACAAGCAGCAGATGGATCGGCTTCTTTTCCGATTCCAGAGCGGAAGCAAGGGAGGGGTCGAGCCGGAAAGAACCGCGCACGTTTTCCCAGCGTTCTCCTCTTCCTTTCCGGGTCTGGCTTTGGGTCTGCTCTTCTTTGCGGAGCAGGCGGGGAAGAGTCTCGATCGGGAAAACCTCCTTGAAGCCTTCAAGGATGCACAAGCTTTGGTTGTAGCCCCTTTTCCGCTCTTTCCGGGGATGCAAAGGGATGGGGATCGCATAGTCCGCCTTTGGAAAAGATCCGGAATCTATGGCTTTCAGGCCGGCACAGCGGCCTAAAAAACGCCCGATTTCGGGCATTCTCCCGTATTTGAGGCGATGCAGCAGCTTTTGCGTGATGCCGTTCACCTTGAAGTCGAGCAGGGCCCAGGCCTGCAGCAAGGGAATCCGGCTGGAAAGGTTCTCCATGACAGGATTCCCGCTCCAGCGCTCGTATCCGGTATACGGAAGCTGGCGGAAACATTTCCGGCAGAGCAAGTGTTCGTTCTTGAGCAAGTTATCCCCGCAGGCGGCGCAAGTGCGCGGGTAGAAGAATGAAAGCATGTCGTCTGCTATGCCGGCAAGCTTGGCGGGCAAATCTGTTTGCATGTTGGCAAAAATAGGTTATCTTTGTTGCTATCTATGTTAAAAGTTGTTATTTCTTACAACTTTGGTTAGTTAAAAAACTTTAAAATCCAGTCTTATGGCTTTATCTGTTGAGAAGAAAGTGCGCGTTTTGTACGCGGTCATCGTGGTTTTGCTGGTTGCGCTGGCCATATCCCTTTTCCGCGGGCAAAAAGTGGCGATCGAACGCAATGAAAGTTTTGCCCAAGGGGTCAAGTTGCAAGGAGAACTCGATGACGTGATGGAAGAATACACGACCATCAAGATGGAAAACCAGGATCTCTCCGATCAGATGTCGGAAAAAGACAGCATCATCATGGCCAACAAGGCGGAAATCGAGAAGCTGATTGCCGTGCAGGCCGATTACCGGAAGATTCGCAAGAAACTGGATTTGCTTCGGAAAATCACGCAGGAATACGTGGTGCGTATCGATTCGCTGGTAGTGGCCAACCGGACGTTGACGGAAGAAAACACGCAGATGAGGCAGGAGGTGAGCCGTTTCCAGGAAGAGAACACGCAGTTGGCCGCCGACAAGCAGCAGCTGCAGAATAAAGTGGACGAGGCTTCGGCGTTCAAAGCCTACGATCTGCAGGCAAGCACCTTGCGGGTAAGGGGCGACGGAAAGGAAATCCCCAGCGACCGGGCAAGGCGGGTTACCCGCATCAGCCTGGACTTCACTTTGAGCGAGAACAAGTTGGTTGAACCGGGCCTGAAGCAGATTTACGCCCGCATATCGCGTCCCGATGGCGTGGTGATGACCCTTGGCCGCGATGATCTTTCTTCTTTCGTGCTGGCAGGAGACACGTTGCAATACACCATCAAGAAAGAGGTGGAATACAGGAATGAAGCGCAGCAGGTAAGGATGATCTGGGATCGGAAGTCCATGGACGGGGATGCCATGGCGGGGAAATACAGTGTGATGTTGTACATGGAAGGAAAGGAAATCGGGCGCACGAGTTTCATGATCCGCGATTAGCCGGCGTCGATTCCTTCGTTTCCTTCAAGTTTTCTGCCGTTCGAGGGGGCGCGGTCAGGCTTTGCAAGCCAAGGCGGCGGCCCCGAGGATGGCAGCGTCTTTTCCCGCGTCCATCAATGCGGAAAGTTCAATACGGATGTTTTTCCCGTAACTGCCCAGCAGGTTCGCGTAAAAGGATTCCCGCAGCGGTTGCAGGAGTATTTCTTTCACCTGCGCTACCCCGCCGAAAAGGAAAATGTGCGTGGGAGCTGTCACGCAAGCGATATTGGCCAGCGCCAACCCCAGGATTTCTCCCGTGATCCGGTAGGTTTCCAAAGCGGTTGGATCCCCGGCCATGGCAATCTCTGCCAATTGCCGGTAGTCTTCCGCTTGGGGCGGGCATCCTTGCCGGGTGCAAAGTTCCCGGTAGGTGCGGAAAATGCCGTTGGCAGCCGCGTATTGTTCCAGGCAGCCGGATCTGCCGCAGCCGCAAGCTCTTTGCCCGGGACGGATGATGATATGGCCCAGCTCCCCGGCCATGCCGTTGAGGCCGTAAATTAATTTTCCATCGCATACCACGCCGCCCCCGATCCCGGTTCCCAGGGTAAAAGAAATGTAATTGTCTATGCCGCGCGCTTTCCCGTAGATTTTTTCCCCGATGGCAGCCGCATTGGCATCGTTGTCGAATGCCAAGGGGATTTGCGGGAAATATTTTCGGAATTCGTCCCGGAGCGATACTTTCCCTTTGAATTTCAGATTGGCGGCGTTTTCAAGCGTGCCATCGAAAGGGTTCACGTTCGGGCAGCCCACCCCGATGCTTTCTATTTCGAACCCGCCTACCTTGGCCATGCGCAAGATGCTGTAGGCTATGGTTACGATCAGGTCGCGCGCTTCCGTGTAGCAGGCGGTTTTGAGGTTGTCGCAGTCCAGCATGCGGCCTTCCTTGTCCAGAATCCCTATCCGTGTGTTGGTGCCCCCTATGTCTACTCCGCAGTGCATGATTGGTGTGGATAAGCAGGTTTTGTATTTGCAAACAAAGCGCAAAGGTAGGAAAAACCTGCGACAGGACTGCCGGAACCGCTCAGGGGCTTGCGTATTCGCTGCGCAAGGAATGGGCGGCGGGGAAACGATAAAAACCGCTTCCGCGCGTTTTATGGACGGGAGCTTAAAGGAAGGGAAAGGGGCGCAGGCCCTTGACGCCGGGAAGTCGCCGTTTTGCTTAGGGCGGAAGAGGCAAACGGCTGCGGTCGGCGCAAGCGGTTTTCCTGCCCCTGAAGCCTTGTTCCGCTCAGGCCGGGGAAGACGGGAACCGGGTGCGGCTGGTGGCGGAGCGTTTCCCTCGAAGAACTGGAAGCCGAATAGAAAAGAAAAACGGGAAACCGGGTTCGGCTGGCGGGCCATCTGGGGATAGCCGCGTTCCCCTGCGGTATATGAAAAAAGAAAAACCGGGTGTGGCCTGGCGGGCGGGAAATTCGAGCGCCGACGGGGGCACAGGGATAGCAGGAATACGCAATGAAAAAGGAAATTCCCATGAAAGACGGAAGGTTGTGGAAGCGGCAGCAGGCTTGCCGGGACGGGATGGAAGGCGAATCGTTGGCGGCAGCCTATTTGCAGTCGCAGGGATACGAGCTCTTGGCGGCCAATTACCGTTACGCGCATCGGGAAATCGATCTGATTATGCAGAAAGACCGGGTGCTGGTGTTCGTAGAGGTGAAAACCCGGGGCAGGAACGCGCTCCAGGAAGCGCCTTTGTCGGTAGACAGGCGGAAACAGATGTTCCTTTATTCGGCTGCGGCCAAGTACGTGCGGCAGGAGAATTGGAACGAGGAAGTGCGTTTCGATATCCTGTGGATAGAGGCTTACCCGGGAGGGAAGCGGGTCGTGGAGCATGTGGAAGATGCTTTCAACCCGTATGGGGGATGAGTTACGCAGCATGCCGGAAGCGGGAGGCATGCGGGGTTTGCAGGAAAATCAGTAGCCCCGAGGGGAATCGAACCCCTATTTGAAGTTTAGGAAACTTCCGTTCTATCCATTGAACTACAAGGCCTTGCTGCATGCCGGCAGGGGAATCCCCCAGGAATGAAAATATGCGGGGCGCGGCAAAAAGCGTGCAAATTTAGTTAAAAAAATCCAGTATCGAGCGGGTGATGTACCGTAATTGTTTTTGCGATAGTTCCGTGTGGATGGGTATGGCCATGATTCTCCGGCAGGTGTCTTCCGCTACGGGGAAAGAGCCTTCTCCATTGCCGGCGAAGGCATAGGCCTCCTGCAGGTGGATGGGCAAGGGATAGTAAACCATGGTCGGGATGCCAAGGCTTTCCAGGTGGAAACGGAGGGCGTTCCTTTCCCGTTCGCTCCGGCAGAGGAGGCAGTACTGATGGAAAACATGCGTGGAGTGGGGATTCCTTCCCGGGACTTTCAGCTGCATGCAGCTGACAAAAGCCCGGTCGTAGAAGCCGGCCGCCAGCTGTCGTTGGAAGTTGTACCAATTGATCAGGGGGAGCTTTGCGTTCAATACGGCCGCTTGGATGGAATCGAGCCGGGAATTGATCCCGATTGCGGCATGCACGTACTTCCGGACGGCGCCATGATTGGCTATTTGCCTTGCCCGGAGGGCAAGGTCGTCCAGGTTGGAGCAAATCGCGCCGCCATCGCCGTAGCAACCCAAGTTCTTGCTCGGGAAAAAGGAAAAGCATCCGATATGGCCGATCGTTCCTGCTTTCTTGCGCACGCCTTGGTCGCTGCAGCGGTAATTGTAGGTGAAAGGCCCCATTTGCAATTCCCCTACGCCTTCCCGCAAGATATATTCGGCCCCCATGGCCTGGCATGCGTCTTCGATGACAAAGAGGGAATGGCGTTCGGCAATTTCCATGATGGAGGCCATGTCGCAGCATTGGCCGAAGAGGTGGGTTGCGACAATGGCGCGGGTGCGTTCGGTAATGGCAGCCTCGACAGCGGAAGGAAGCATATTGAATGTTTCCGGATCGATGTCGACCAGTACCGGTTTCAGACCTAAAAGCACAGCCGCTTCGGCGGCGGAGATGAAAGTGAAGGCGGGCAGGATGATTTCATCCCCGGCTTGCAGTTCCAAGGCCATCATCGCGATTTGGAGGGCATCGGTTCCGCTGGCGCAGGAAACCACGTGCTTTACTTCCAGGAAATCTTCCAGGTTCTGTTCGAAGAGCTTCACTTCTTCCCCTTGAATGAAAGAAGTCGATTTGATGACCCTTTTGATCCGTTTTCGAATCGTTCTCCGGATATGCTTGTGTTGCCTGCGGAGATCGACCATCTGTATTTTTCTCATTTTCCCAAAGGTTTTGAGCGTGGCGAAGCAGGGGCGATGAAAAAGGAATACCGGGGCAACCGCCCCAAACAAGCAAAGATACGATTTTTCAAGTTAAAAAAATTTATTACCTTTGCACCCTCAATTCCCGGCGGGGTAGCTCAGTTGGTTAGAGCGTCGGATTCATAACCCGGAGGTCACGAGTTCAATTCTCGTCCCCGCTACAAGCAAGGAGAGGCCAGCTTTTGCTGGCCTCTCCTGTTTTCAAACAGGCGCTTTTAGCGTCTGTCAGTCTCTTTTAGCGTCCGTTGCCTGTTTGTTCCCGGGGTCCCCGTGCCGGTTCGCGGATAGTCGGATATCCCCTTGTCCCTGTCCGGCCTTGCACGGTCTTTGTTTCGTTTCCAAGTTTCCCGCCCTTTGCTTCTTCCGTCCGGAAGCGGATGAGAGCGTCGTTGCCTTGTTTCCGGAAGCCCCGCCGCTTTCCGCCCCTTTAATCAAAGGGAGGTCTTCCATGCGGTAGCCCGCATGGTTGGATACGTTCCTTGCAGCCTTTAATCAAAGGGAGGAAGGTCTTCCAGTCCCGATTCCGTGAGGCGCAGGAAATAGACGGTCGGGTTGCCGAACCCGGCCATGCCTTCGCGAGGAACGGGATGGAAAGGAAAGCTTCCCTTTTGCGGGGAGAGATGGCGCAAGAAGTCGGCATTGTATTCGGAGAGCATGCCGAGCAGCCAGTCGAAGGCCCGGTATCCCTGGTAAGCCAAGGTATTGGGTATTCCTCGGTAGATGAAGTAATAATGCTTGGCGAAGGTCTTGAACGCGGAATCGTTCTCGCTATGGCGGAAAGTGGCGTAGACCGTCAAGTTGTTTTGCAGGAAATAATCCAGCTCGATGGTCGTGTAATCGAGCCAGGAGGCCGGGGCCAAGAGCGTGATATTGCCTTTGCTTTGCCTTAAGGGGAGAAGCGTTTTCACGGCCGTGATTTCCTGCTGGTAGAAAGGAATGATGGTGATTCCGTGGTCGGAGGGGAGGGAGTCGAGAAGCGAGGATGTTTCCGGATTGAAAATGTAGAGGCGGGCGGAGGGAAGCATTTTTTGCAGCCTTGCAGCCTTCGATTGCTCGGCGGGTGTGGAATCGGTCAGGATGATGATTTCCGAATGAGGATGGTACAATTCCACATAGGAAGTGATTTTTTCCAATTGCTGTTGGTGGTTGGCGCATAGCTGGACGAAATACGGATTCCCGGCACCCATCGAGTCCCGCTCCGAAAGCGGGTGGACAAAAGGAATCCGATGCGTGGAGGAGAAACTGTCGAGCAAGGGGAACTGGTTCACGAAAGATGCGGCCATGAGGGCTTCGGATTGGGCAAGGGACGGGTCTTGGAGGGCCTTCTCAAGGCTTTGGGCCGATTCGGTGAGGTCGTACAGCCGGAAGTTCATGGCGGGAAGACCCGCATTGCGGGCACGCCAGGCAGGCGTTTGTGCCGGGAATTTCTGCCGAGGTTCGGAAAGAGGTTCGGAAAGAGGTTCGGAAAGAGGCTCGGCAAGGGAATCGGCAAGGGAGCCGGAAAGGGTATCGGCCGCGGGAGCGAAGAAACCGGGTTCGAGCCGCTCTATCCACGCGATGCTGGCCCCTTCGAAAAACGGCAGGTAGATATAGGCTCTCCGGTCATCGGGGTTGCTGCTGTAGAGCGGCAGCATGAGCGCGATATCGAGCGTGTCTTTCCAGGCTTTCTTTTCAGGTTCAAGTCCCTTGCCTGCTAAAGCGCAGGGAGGAACGCTGTCCTGCAGGCCGGGCGCGCTTCCTTCTTTTGGGATGAATTCATTCGCCCCTGCCGAGTCGGCTTTGGCGGACTGCCTTTCCAAGCGGGCCTCCCGGCGTTGCCGCTTCCTTTTCTCCTTGTCGCTTTCTTCCTCCCGTGCTCCATCTTGGAATGCCCCTTCTTGCGGCAAGGAAAGAGCGGGGCTTGGCACTTGGCGGTTTCCTGCCGCGGTTTCCGCGCGCTCGTGATCCCTTTCAAGAAATACGACCGCCCAGGGCTTCTTCCCCTTGAAAAGCTCCATGCGGGCACCTTGCTCCAAGAGCGAGGATTGGAATGGAATATAGATGTATTCTCCTGCTTGGACTTGGCTTTCGGGCGAATCCTTGAGCATCTGATCGGCTTGCGCGCGGTAGGCCCGGCTTATGGAGTACAGGGTATGCCCCTTCTGCACCTGGTGGACGAAATAGACTTTCCCCAGCACGGTGTCCACGACATGGGAGATGGCAACCGGCGTGGCTTGGTACGAAGAGGTCTGGCTCATGGAAATGGAAGGAAGGAAGAGCAACAGAGCCAGGAGCGTTGCGGATAGGCAGGTCTTCAGGGTATTCATGACGGGTACGATTGCATTTAGAGGGTTTTGACGGAACGGGCGTACGGATGGCCTTTCGGAGGAACCTATTCCCATTCGATGGTGGAAGGCGGTTTGGAGCTGATGTCGTAGACAACGCGGTTCACGCCTTTTACCTTGTTGATGATTTCGTTGCTGACCCGGGCCAGGAATTCATAAGGCAGACGGCTCCAGTCAGCGGTCATGCCGTCGGTGGAATCCACGGCGCGCAAGGCTACCACTTGCTCGTAGGTGCGTTCGTCTCCCATCACGCCTACCGATTGCACCGGCAGCAGGATGGCTCCTGCTTGCCATACTTTCCCGTACAAGCCTTCCTGTCGCAGGGCGTTTATGTAAATGGCATCCACTTCTTGCAAGATGGCCACTTTCCGGGGCGTGATTTCGCCGATGATGCGGATTCCCAGTCCCGGGCCGGGAAAAGGATGGCGGTCGAGCAATCGGGATGGAAGGCCGAGGCTCCGGCCCACGCGCCGCACTTCGTCCTTGAAAAGGGCGCGCAAAGGTTCGACCACCTTGAGGTTCATTTTCTCGGGAAGCCCGCCCACATTGTGGTGGGACTTGATGGTTTGCGACGGCCCTTTTACCGGAGCCGATTCGATGACGTCGGGGTAAATGGTTCCTTGGGCCAGGAAACGGGCCGATTCGAACTTTCCGGCCTCGGATTCGAACACTTCGATGAAGGTCTTTCCGATGGCTTTCCGCTTGGCTTCCGGATCGGAGACCCCTTGGAGGGCGTTGTAGAAAAGCGGAGCCGCTTGGACGCCTTCCACTTCGATATCCATGCCTTTGAAGGAGTCGAGCACGTCTTGGAACTCGTTCTTGCGCAGCAAGCCGTTGTCGACGAAAATGCAGTGGAGCTTTTTCCCGATAGCCTTGTGGAGCAAGACGGCAGCGACGCTGGAGTCGACACCGCCCGAAAGCCCGAGGATGACCGCTTCCTGCCCGATGGTTTCCCGCAGGTCTTCCACGCAGGTCTTCACGAAGTTTTCAGGCGTCCAGTCGGCTTGGCAATGGCATATTTCCATAAGGAAATTCCTCAGGATGTCGAAGCCATGGGCGGAATGGTAGACTTCCGGGTGGAATTGCAAGGCATAAGTGGGTTGGCCCTCGATGCGGTAGCCGCAGGCTTCCACATCGGCCGTGCTGCAGATGAGGCGGAACGAGCCGGGATATTCCAGAATGGTGTCCCCGTGCGACATCCAAACCTGGCTTCCGTCCGGAACGCCTTTGAAAAGCGGGCAATCATGGTCGATCCGGGTCAGGTTGGCCCGCCCGTATTCGCGGCTGTTGGACGAGGCTACTTTCCCGCCGGAAAGTTTCACGAGCAGCTGCGCCCCGTAGCAGATGGCAAGCACGGGGACTTTCCCGAGGATATGGCTCAGGTCGGGAACGGGGGCATCCGGATCGTTTACCGAGTAAGGGCTTCCCGAAAGGATGACCCCTTTGGTTTCCGGGCCGGGAGCGGGAAAGTGATGGTAGGGATGGATTTGGCAATAGACGTTGTTTTCCCGCACTTTCCGGGCGATCAATTGGGTGTATTGCGATCCGAAATCCAGGATCAGGATGCTTTCTTGCATGCGTAAGGGTTTTATTGATTGTTTTCTCGGGTGGCTCTGCGCGCCGGCATGCGCGGATCCGCTTGTTCGTGCGCGAAGGCCCTCTGGTTTATTTATGCAAGGTTTTATTTATGCAACAAGGTATACAGCTCCTTGCGCTCTTTCGCGCCGGGTGTGCCGGCAGGAAGGGGGACGTTGCCGGGACCGGGAGCGTTCCCGGAACAGAAAATGGCGAGGGTGCTGTCGTTTTCGAACTCCACGGTTGACGAATGCCAGTTCGCGGCATCCTGGTAGATGCGGAGTTCGCCCGTGGAGAGGTTCACGCTCCATTCGGACTCGGTTTGCTCCACCTTGCCTCCTTCCTTGCAGAAAGAGCAGGCAATGCCGTCCTGGCGGAACTCCCGCCAAGCTTCATCCGGGACGTTGGAGCGGATTTCCGCCCATGCCCCCTCTTGTTTTTCGAAGGTTGCCGCAAGAAGCCAGCGTCCGCTGGATAGCTTTTCGGCAAGATTCCGTTCCGATGCGTCCATGCGGACGAAATGCCAGCGGAATTCGCCCTGGAGCCGGGTGCTGTCTTCCATGTCGTAGCTTTGCTGGCTGCTTGCTTCAAGGTTTTCGGCATCCAGGCGCAGGATGCGCAAGGGGGAGCCGGCTGAAAGCGTTTCGGTCTTGTCGTCCGCATGCCATTTCACGGTACGCAGGAAAGTCTGCCCCTGGGGAGGCGCGGTGGCCTGCAGCAAGGCGGTGCTGTCGGCCCGGAACGTGATGCAGAAGCCTTCGTTCTCCTTGAACGGGATTTCTTCCGTCTTCCCATCCCGCACTTGGTACTGGCGGGTTTGCTGCCATTTGCCGATGACGTTTTCGGAAATGGGTTTCAAGAGGATGTTGTCTTCTCCCTTGCGGCCGCATCCGGCAAAGAGCGAACTTGCCGCGGCCAGGAGAAAAAAGGAGAAAATCGTTTTGTTCATTCTCAAAATCGTTTTGCCCATGCCCGCCGGGGCAGTCTTGCGCCGAGGATTCCCCTCTTGCGCCGGCTATCCCGTATTGCCCTGTGTTCCCGGTGGAGGGACAGGTGGATTTCCTTCGGGGCTTCCGCCTGCAAAGATAGGATAAAAAAATCCGCCCGGCTGCCCTTTCCCGGCATCCTCTGCACGGGAATACTAAGGAACGGGATCGCATGTGGCGGTTTTCCTTCCCTTGCTGCTTTTTTCTTGCAGTTTCCGTCCAACCAGGAAGGTTTTCCGGCTCTCGTTCCCGGCAAAGTCGCGGGCCACGATGCGGATGCGGAAGAGCGATCCGGGAGGTACCGCCAGGAACCCGTTCCCGCGCGTTTTCCGGTAGGGGGTCGGTTCCCCGGGCCTGTTCCAGCCTTTTTCCGCCCGCTTGCCGGTCAACGCGAAGAAAGCCGTGTCCACGTGGAGGCCGATTTCCCCGTACAAGGAGTCGGGAATACGGTCCAGGCGGTAATAAGCCAGCGTATCGGCCCGGCCTGGAGCGGAGAGGGGGGAATGGCCGGCAAGATTCCCGGCAGGATGCCCGGCTGTTCCGGAATCCCCAGCTTCCGGAATCCTCTCGGCAAGGAAGGCAAGTTCGTACAGCCCGTAATGGAACGGCATTCCTTGAATCTTGTCCAAGGCGCATAAGCCGAAAGCGCAGGGGCCTTCCACCCAGACCGTATCGGGCAGGCTTTCCGCCCGGTAGTAACAGGCTTTCCCTTTTGCCGAGCCGGGAAAGGAAGCATCGAGCATCCATTCCGGCAACGGGTTCCCCAAGCGGAGCCATTGCCTTTGGGCGGAAACATTCCGGCTTCCCGCCTGCCGGCAGCGGGAAATTTGCGAGGAAATGGCCCGGTACATGCGGGCATCCCAGCGCGGGGCATCCATGAAACTGGCTTGCATGCAGGAGTCGATGGAGGCGGAAAGGCCGGCATCCGCTCCATCGGGCAGGGAATCGTCTGCCGTGCTGCCCGTGCGGCAAGGAAGCGGGGAAGAGGCTATCGGCTGTCCGCTTCCTTGCGCCGAGAGGTTTTCCCGCATCGCTCCGCCTTCTTGCGCCGAGCCGCTTCGGGGAAAACCGGGAAGATAAAAAGCCACGTAGTAGAGTTCCGGGGAAAGATGGTCGTTGACCGCCAGCCCGAAACAGGCCGGATTGAGGCGCTCTCCTCCTTGGCGGATTTCCAAGTGCAGGTGCGGCCCGCCGGAGGCCCCGCTGTTTCCGGAACGCCCGATGGGGCGCTTCCGCCGGACTTTTATCCGGAGGCTGTCGAGCGCCACCTCGAAAGATTTTTCCTGGCGTTGCCGGCGTTTGATTTTCCTTTGGACGGCCGGCGTGAACCTGGAAAGGTGCGCATAGAGCGAGACCATTCCGTTCGGATGCGTTACATAGAGGGCGTTCCCGTAAGAGGATTCCGATACTTCGGCTTTCGTGATCCTGCCGGGGGCGATGCTGTAGACCTTGATGCCTTCCCGTTGCAGGGTGCGGAAATCCATTCCGCCATGGAAATGCGTGCTTCTCAGTTCCCCGAAGGAACCCGATATTTCGGGAGATAGTTTCATCGGGAATCGGAAAACCGCCGTGTCTTTCCATTGCCAGCCTGACGGATGGCTTTTCTGGGCAAGCGCTTTTCCCGTGATTCCTAAGCCGGAAGCTTGCAGGAAGAGGAGCATCCCGAGCAGCCAGGTTTTAGCCGGGAACGGGTTTTCAGGCAGGTTTTCCCTTCTTTTCATGGGTTTTGCGTAGGTTCCGGATATTTTTTTCAATGCCGGGTTCTTTGTAGCCTTGGGCTTGCAGGTATTCGAGCAGGAAACGGGCCTGTTCCATGTCTTGCCGGGCCATGCAGATTTCGGCCCATAGCCGCAGCGCCTCGTATTCTTTGGCCGTGGAAAGCCGGCTGAAGAGGGATACCGGCTTGGGGAGGTGGAGGGACAGCTGCATGGAATCGAATAGATGGATGGCCGAAGAATACAAGTCGAGGAAGCGCGGGACTTCTTTGTTGTCCCAGGCTTGCCGGGCCGAGTCCATTTCTTGCTCGAACCGGGCCCATCCCGTCATCAATGTCCGGGCTTCTTCTATTTGCTTGTCTCCGGGCTGGCAGGAGGAGAGAGCCGGGGAAGACCGGCGGCTTTGGAAGAACTGTTCCCATTCCTGGAGCTTGTGCCGGGCTATTTCGAAATTCCCGTAGGAAGCCTGGCGGTAGAAGGCGTCCTGGCAAGAAGCGGTTTCTTGCTGGAATTTCCGGCAGGCGGTTTCCTGGATCTGGCTCTGGAAGCCGGACAGGAGTTGCTGCAGGCGGGTAAGCGTGGAGGCGTCCTGGGGATTTTTCTTTTGGAAATCAAGAAAAAGCCCCTGGGCTCGGGCGTGCAGCGTTTCCGCGGCCTGCGTTTCGCCGACCCATAAATTGTAAGCGGCCTTGTTCAGCAGCTGTTCGGTTGCCCGGACGGTATTGTCGGCATAGAGGGCGGCGAATCCGGAGCCGGCCTTGATCGGGTAAGCGTTTTGCAAGGCGTATGCGATCGCGAGCCAGTCCTGGGCTTTGGAGAATTGGCGTTTCGACCGGAAATAGCTGGCTTGTTCTTCGGCGCGGGCATATTGCTCGCGGGCTTGCGGAAGGCTCAGCTGCGCGAGCGGCCCGGCATCGGCGGCTTCAAGCGGGACAAAGCCCGATCCGCTGCCGTTTTCCGGAATGCCGGGCGGCGTTGAGGCCTTGGCGTTCATCAATGCGATATCGGCGGCAATGTCGGCATCGGCATCGTAACTTTCCTGCGCGGAAACCACCAGTCCGGTTTCCTTTACGATTTCATCGACCAAGGCTTGGTAGTAAGACTGTTCGTCCTTGTCGGAGAGGGCGGCATAAGAAAGGTAGCGCGTCGCGATTTTGTCCAATAATTCGAGCGCGTAATCCACGCCGGCCATTTTGTCCTCGTTCTCCGCGTAAAAATCGTGGGCGACCGTGGCGTATTTCTGGGCCAGCTGTACTTGGTCTTGCTGGAAGGCTTTGGAAGCCACATCGAAATAGGATTGGTAAATGCCTTGGTAGGCAAGGTTTTCCAGTTGTTTTTCCTTGTAGGGCACGTATTGGATGGGAAACCCTTCCTGGCAATACCGGTCGAGCATCCCGCACAATTGGAGCGCATCGCGGTGCAGGCCTATTTCGAGCATTTTCTGGATTTGTTCCAGAAGCGTGTTGTAGGTGGCTTGCGCCATTTTCCGCACTTTCGGGTGGTGGGAGAATTCCTGCAAAGTGGCGTTGAGGTAGCGCAAGCAAGCCTGCGCGTTTTTCTCTTTTTTCAGAAGGTAATTCATTTTGAATACCACCGAACGGGCAAAGAAACGGTTGTGAAGGAGCGATTTCCCGATAGCTTCCATGGCCGATTCCCAATCGGGGTTTTCTTGGTCGATGGCCCGCAGGGCTTGCAGGTAATAAAGGCTGTCCACATGCGAGCGCATGCGGTCGATGGTTTCCCTTTTGCGGGACAGGGCCGCGGCGAGCCGGGCCGGCGGAAAGGAATAGGGGGCAGGGTAGAGCAGGGAGACCGCTTCTTCGATTTCATCGAGCCGGCAATCCGAAGCCGGGAGCAGTTCGAGCGGCCGGACAGGGATGGAGTCGACCGCAAGGGCCAAGCTATCGGCTTCTTCCGGGGAAAGCGCAGCCGGCACGGAAGCCTTTCCTGACAGGGGAAAAGCCATGATCCCGGCAACGAGGAGGCAGGCGAAGTACAGGCGGGGGAGGCGTTTTTCAGGCATGGTGAGGAAATTCGGTTTCCGTGTTTTTCTTGCCAGGGAGAGCGCGGCCCTCGTCTTTGGCATAGGCTTCGATGATCTTCGCCACTAGCTTGTGCCGCACCACGTCTTTTCCCGTCAGCTTCACGAACCGGATGCCTTCCGTCCCGTCCAGGAGCCTCCAGGCCTGAAGAAGGCCCGAATTCTGCCGAGGCGGAAGATCCACTTGGGTGATGTCTCCGGTAATGATGAACTTGGCATTCTTGCCCATCCGGGTCAGGAACATCTTCATCTGGCTTTCGGTGGCATTCTGGGCCTCGTCGAGAATGACGAAAGCATGATCGAGGGTGCGGCCTCTCATGAATGCCAACGGGGCGATTTCGATGATGGATTCTTCAAGGTAGCCGAGCAGTTTCCGGTAGGGGAGCATGTCGTGCAAAGCATCGTAGAGCGGTTGCATGTAGGGGTCGAGCTTTTCCTTCATGTCTCCGGGGAGGAATCCTATGTTTTCTCCGGCTTCCACAGCCGGCCGGGTCAGGATGATTTTCTTCACCTCTTTCTCCTTCAAGGCTTTCACGGCCAAGGCGACCGCGGTGTAGGTCTTGCCTGAACCGGCTGGGCCGATGGCGAATACCATGTCCGATTCCTTGACGGCCTCTGCCAACTTCTGCTGGTTCAGGGTCAGGGCCCGGATGGGCTTGCCGTTCGCGCCTGCAAGGAGGCAGGCTGCATGGCCGGTCATGTTCTCGATGTCTTCTTCCGACATGGTTTTCCGGTCGTCGCCCAGAATGGCCGCGATGTCGGTGTCGGACAAGCGGTTGAAGCGTTCGTAATGGAAAAGGACGAGTTTCATTTTCCGTTCGAAGTCTTCCAGCCGGGACTGGTCTCCGACGGCTTTGACCAGGTCGCCCCGCAAAACGATGTTGAGTTGGGGAAAATAGTGCCGGATACGGTTGAGACGCTCTTCTTCAATCCCGAAAATGTCGATAGGGTGATGCGGGGTCGTTTCGATGTAAATCTCGCTCATGTTCAGTAAGGGCCGGCGTCTGGAACGACAAGGCTGGCGAGTCGCATGACGGCGGAGAAAAGCAAAATTAAATAATTCCATGGAAATTGGTAACTTTGAACTTTTGGAGCCGCGGCTTTCGACAGGCTTCCGGGAACGGCCGCGGGAGGCCCTTCAAATCGAGTCCGATGGATATGCAGTGGATAAGCTTGTTGACAGACTGGGGTCTTCAAGATCATTACGTGGCTCAGCTCAAAGCCAAGATATGGGGGGAGATGCCGGAGGCGAGAGTCCTGGACGTGTCGCATCAGGTGCCGCGTGCCGATGTGTATTCGGCCGCCTACATGCTGGCCGATTTCCTTCCTTTCTGCCCGCCCGGAAGCATCCATATCGTGGGGGTGAACGACATCGCTTCGGATCAGACCCCGCATGTGGTGGCCGAGGTCTCTTCCCAGTATGTGATAGGTGCCGACAATGGCTTTTTCCCGTTGTTTTTCTATCTGCTCAAGCATCGCCCGGAAAAAGTGGTGGAGATAGACTTGTGGCAGGAGTCCGACGTGCTTACTTTCCCGGCCCGGGATCTTTTCGTGAAAGTGGCGGCTTTGATAGCGGGAGGGGAAGCGCTCGAATCGATCGGGAACCCCTCTTCGATCCGGCGGGTGATGATGGAAGGCGGCTTGCTGAAGACATTGCCCGAGAAGGGGCCCGACGGGAAGGAAGCGGGCTTGCGGGTGGTGGGCAAGATCCTTTTCGTGGACGGATTCCGCAACGTGGTAACCAATATCACGAAGGAGGTTTTCGAGGATTGCCTCCGGCGTTTTCCCGATTATGCCTTGGAGCTGGCCAGCCGCCGGGTTCAAGGCTGCCGTCTGGTGAAGGCTTATCCGGATGTGCAGGAAGGCGACGTGGCTATGATTTTCTTGGAGAACGGCCTGATGGAAATTGCCATGAACCAAGGCCAGTGCGCCCGGTTGTACGGTTTGAGGAGGAACGATGAGGTCCATGTGGTTTTCCGGAATCCCCAAGGAAGGAGGCTGCGGCTCTTGTAAGAGGCTGCGGCTCCTGGTACAGGCATCCTCCATGGGGAAGTAGCCGGAAATCCTCCCGGGAAGCCCGGTTGCGGGAAGGCTTTCGGGGGGAAGGCAGGCGGGCTTTGCCGTTTTTTAGCGATTTCAGGTTTTAAGGTATTTCGGATATGTTTTCTTTGTTGAAGAAAGAGATAAGGCAGTTTTTTTCAGGGCCGGCGGCCTACCTGGCATTGGTTTTGTTTTATGTGGCCAATGCCTTGATGCTTTTTGTCTTGCCTACCGGTTTCAACATCTTCGATTCGGGCTACGCCTTCCTCAACCCGTTTTTTTCCCTTGCCCCCTGGCTCTTCCTTTTCCTGGTCCCGGCGCTCTGCATGCGCAGTTTCCCGGAAGAAAAGAAAACCGGGACGTTGGAAGTGCTGCTGACCCGCCCTCTTTCGGCCTTGCAGATCGTGGCGGCCAAATACGGGGCTTGTTTCTTCCTGCTGGTGCTGAGCCTGCTGCCCACGTTCTGCTATTTGTTCACGGTTTCATCCATGGCCCAGCCGGCCGGGAATGTCGACATGGGGGCTTTTTGGGGCGCGTTCCTGGGTTTGGTCTTGTTAGGGGCCGCATTCACGGCCGTGAGCCTTTTCATGTCTTCTTTGACGGAGAACCAAGTGGTGGCGTTCATCTTGTCGGCCGGGGCTTGCGCGGTCTTGTACCGGGGCTTCGACTTGTTCGGGGCGATGAGCCGGCAGGGAGATTGGGCCTTGTCGCTTTCCGGTTTGGGAATACAGTCGCATTATTCGGCTTTGAGCCGGGGCGTGGTGGATTTGCGTGATGTGTTTTATTATCTGGCGCTCGTGGCGCTTTTCGGAAGCCTTTCGGTCTGGAACATCGGGCAGAAAGGCAGAAAAAAGGCCCGGGGCTGCATTTTGACCGTGCTTGCGGCCGTGGCGGCCAATTTGGTGGTTTCGTTCCTGCCGGTGCGCATGGATCTTACGGCCGACAAGCGGTACACGTTGCTTCCCATCACCAAGGAAATCCTCCGGCAGGACAAGGAGCAGCCGGTTTTGGTCAACGTTTATCTTTGCGGCGACCTCCCGGCAGGCTTCAAGCGCCTGGAAAACTCGGTGCGCGAGATGCTGGACGAGTTCCGGGTTTACCGGCCTTCGTTGCGGTACCAGTTCGTGGATATTTATGCCATAGAAGGGGAGCAGCAGCGTCAGGCGCTCATGCAGGAACTCTCCGAAAAGGGCATCCAGCCTACCCAGTTGGAGGTGAAAACCAAGGAAGGGCTTACCCGCCGGCTGGTGTTCCCCGGCGCGGAATTGAGGGCAGGGGGCAAGTCGGTAGCCGCCAATTTGCTGGGGCAGCAGTTAGGGCGGGGAGCGGAAGAAGCCCTCAACAATTCCATCGAGAATGTGGAATTGCAGCTGATCAATGCTGTCCGGGCTTTGTTCGAGGAAAATCCGGCGCGGGTTGCCTTCCTCGAAGGGCAAGGAGAGCTGACTTTCCGGCAGACCTTGTCTTTCGGGCAAGCGGTCAGCGTTTATTATCCGGCCACGCGGGTGAAGCTGACCGACGACCCGCATTGCCTGCTCCGCCGCGACAGCAGCGGGGAGTGGGCGCCCCGGTACGCGGCCGTGGTCGTGGCCCGTCCCTCCGGGCGGTTTTCCCAAGCCGGGAAATATGTCTTGGACCAGTACCTCATGCATGGAGGACGGATTCTCTGGCTGATGGATCCGGGGAACGGCTCTCTGGACTCGCTCCAAGGGGAGGCGATGTTCAATGCCATGCCTTACGACTTGAATCTGGAAGACCAGTTCTTCCGTTACGGGTTCCGGCTTCGCAACGAAATGCTTCTGGATCGGAACGCGGCTCCCTCTCCCATTGTCACGGGGTACATGGGCAATCAGCCTATCATGGAGTACATTCCCAATTATTATTGCCCGGTGGTGGAGTTCCGTCCGGAGGAACTCCCGCTTCCGCAGCGAATCCTCGCGCACGGGGTCGGGCCGGTGCGGCTGCAGGTGGCGGCAGGAATCGACACGATAGAAAGCCCGGTCGCCAAGGTGGCCTTGCTGAAGACTTCGGCCTATTCTTACCGGATCCGCTTGCCGCATGCCATGTCGGCCGATTTGATGCGCAACGAGATCCAGTTGCGCCGGTTCAATGAGCCGGAACAAGTGGTGGCTTTGCTTTTGGAAGGGCGGTTCCCCAGCGCGTTTCCTTTGGTCAGGCCGGAATTGTCGAACGCGGACGGGTTCCACCCGCGCAAGGAAGGGCTTCCTTCGGCCATGGTGGTGGTGGGAGACGGGGATATCGCCCGGAACGACTGGGTTTCCCAAGGCCAATTCCCCCTGCCGTTGGGCATGGACCGCTACACGATGCAGCAGTACGGGAACGGGGATTTCCTGATGAACACGCTCCATTACCTTTGCGGGAATCCCCAGTATGCCACGCTCAAGCCCCGTTCGGTCCGGATGCGCCTGCTCGACAAGGCCCGGTTGGTCGAGGCCCGGGCAGGGATGACGGCCTTGAACTTCGCGCTTCCGCTGTCCTGCGTCTTGCTGGCCGGCTTGGGCTTGGGTTGGAAGCGGAGACGCGAATATGCCTGAGAGGCGGGTATCGGGAATGCCGTTCAAGCGGGGAAGAAGGGAAGCCCGGGAAAATGCGGGCGGGCCGTGGCCGGACTTGGATGTGAGGGGACTGGATTTTTTTCAGAGGCTGTTTTTTTTCGGATCAGGGACATGAAAAGGTATTTGTGGACAGGGATCTTCGTGCTTGCCGCGGTCTGGCTGGCGTGGCGGTATTGGCTCCGGGCAGGAGGGGAGATAGGCCAGGCGGCTTTGCCGGCGAGCCTGTTGGAGAAGACAGACCGGATAGGAATCGACGGGCCGGGGGAATTCCGTTTGGAATTGCGGAAGGATGAGCGCGGGGCTTGGAACGCCCGAAGCCTGCAAGGCGAGTTCGAGGCCGATGCCTCGCGCGTGGCCGACTTCCTGCATGTGATGAATTTGTGGGAGGTCGATGAAATCGTCTCCGACAGCCTGTCCGGCTCATGGAGGGCGCAGGGAAAGGACAGCACGGTGCTTGTGCGGCTGCGCTCGGGGAACCGGACGCTTGCCCGCAGGGAATGCCTTTTGAAGAACGGGGAATTGTATGTGGTTTCTCGTGGAAAAGGGCTTTGGAAAATGCGTTCGGCCTGGCTTGCTTCGGGCTGGAAGGATTTTTTCCGGCCTTCGCTGCATTCCTGGCAGAACCGCTTGCTGGCGGATTGGAATTATTTTGAAATCGATACGGTTCAGGTTTCTTTTCCCCCCAGGGAAGGCTTTGGCGAAAGGGCTTATTGCTTGGCTCGCGACACGGCCGGGTACATCCTTTCGGTTTCCGGATGGCCGGAAATGCCCGGGAAGGCGGCCGGGAAAGGGATTGCGGGAAGCGTTCTTGGCCAGGCATCCGGGCCGGCATGGCGGTTCGTTTTGCCTCCGGCCCGCGCGGAGGCGTACTTGTCATCGTTCAAGCAGGTGTACTTCGATAGGCGGCAGCCCGCCATGCCGGCCGGGCCAAGGATCGGGAAGCCGCTTTGCGCGTTGCGGGTGGCGGCAAGCGATGGACAGGCGGCCGAGTTCTTTTTCTATGAAAAGCCGGATCGGGACGGAGGGGCCGATTTGTTCAAGGCCATGGTGGTGAAAGGCCCGGCCCCGGGCGATACGGTGGAGATTCCTTACGTGGCCTATGACAAGATGGTGCGGTCTCTCGATTGGTTTTTCCGCTGATAGTACGGCTCCCGCTTTCCCTTTCCGCCGGGGCTTCCCGTTGCCGGGAGGGAAGGAACGTATCCTGCAGGGACGGGAAGGCATGGACTGTCCGCTTTGATAAAATTCTTATATTTGTGCGCGCATTCCGGGCCCCGGTTTTCCGGATGGCCCGTTTCCGCCGTTTCGGTTTTTCATGTTTCGGGAAAAAATAATTAAGAAAGAGATATGAGATTCATTATCAACAGCCAGTTGCTTTTGGAAAACCTCCAGAGCATCGGAAGCCTTTTGGTAGAAAACAAGGCCTTGCCCATACTGGAAAAATGCCTTTTCAAGATAGAGGGGAACACGCTCACGTTAGTGGCTTCGGATTCGGAGTCGGTAGCCGTGGTGGCCATCCCCTTGGAAGAGGTTTCGGGAGAAGGTTCCATTGCCATGCCTGCCCGCCAATTGATGGATGCCCTCAAGACCGTGCCGGACATTCCTTTGGTGTTCGACATCGATCTTGAAACTTCCGGCATCGAATTCTCGGCCGGCACAGGCCAGTTCAGGATGGCGGGCGAACCGGCCGACACCTATCCTGAGATTCCGGAAATGGAAAGCCAGGGGCTTACGGCGCGGATTCCTTCCGATGTGCTGGTGCGCGCGATCAACAAGACCGCGTTTTCCACGGGCAACGACCAGTTCCGGGCTGCCATGTGCGGCGTCCTGTTCGAGATGAAAGAAGACGGGGTCACCTTCGTGGCTACCGACGCGCACAAGCTGGTGCGCTACCGCCGTACCGACATCGTTCCCCTGAAGACGGCTTCGTTCGTGGTGCCGAAGAAGGCCCTGCTGCTCCTTAAGAACATGTTTTCCTTGCGCAAGGAGGCAGTGGAAGTGGATCTGGATGCCACGGAAAAGAACCTGCTGCTTCGTTACGACAACGTGCGGATCAGTTGCCGCTTGATAGACGGGCGCTACCCGAACTACGAAGCGGTTATACCGAAAGACAATCCCAACAAGCTCACCATATCGCGTTTGGCGTTCCTCAATTGCATACGCCGGGTGTGCATTTTTGCCAGCCGGGCCATGCCGCAGGCAAGGTTGAGCTTGAGCAGCAGCAGCGAGCTGCTGGTTTCGGCCGAGGATGTGGAAAGCTCGAGCGCGGGCAAGGAGCGCCTGGTTTGCCAGTACGATGGCGAACCCATGGAGATAGGCTTCAATGCCAAGTATTTCCTGGAAATGCTCAATAACGTGGAAACCGAGGATGTTTGCATCGAGATGTCGCAGCCCAGCAGGGCCGGCTTGGTGCTTCCGGTCGACAATCCCGAAAAGAACGAGGACATCCTTATGCTGGTGATGCCGGTAATGATGTAGGCTTTTACCCGGGCCGGCCTTCCCGTTTTGCCGGGCAAGCCTGTCCTGATGGGCAAGCATGCCGGCGGGTTCGCCCGGCAAGTTCGGAAAGGTATCTGTTTTTAAAAACCTGTAAAAAACAAAAAAATATGGCAAAATTTCAAGGTGCTATCGTGGTAGACAAGGAAAAATGCAAGGGTTGCGGAATCTGCGCGTCCATTTGTCCTACCAAGTCGATCGGAATGTCTAAGGAAGTGAACGGGAAGGGTTACCACTTCGCCCTTTTGGCCAATGAAGAAACGTGCGTGGGTTGCGCTTCTTGCGGCAGGATATGCCCCGATGGCGTGATTACCGTCTACAGGGCCAAGGTGGACTAAGGCCGGGAACAGGCTCCGGGCTTCTTTTCCCTGAGGCCTGGGACGGTTCCGAAGCCCGGTCTTGAGAAAATTGAGAATCAAACCTAAAAAAAGAAAAAAGATGGAAGAGTTGCGGTTAATGAAAGGAAACGAGGCTTTCGCCGAAGCGGCCATCCGCGCAGGATGCGATGGTTACTTCGGTTATCCCATCACGCCTCAGTCGGAAGTGATGGAATACCTCATGAAAGAAAGGCCGGAGAACAGGACCGGCATGGTGGTCTTGCAGGCCGAGAGTGAAGTTTCGTCTATCAATATGGTTTATGCCGGAGCCGGTTGCGGCAAACGGGTCATGACATCTACTTCCAGCCCCGGATACAGCCTGATGCAGGAAGGCATTTCCTATATCGCGGGAGCCGAGCTGCCTTGCCTTGTGCTGAACGTGGTACGCGGCGGCCCCGGACTGGGTACGATCCAGCCTTCCCAGAGCGACTATTTCCAAGCCACCAAGGGCGGCGGGCACGGCGATTACCGCCTCATTGTCCTGGCTCCTTCTTCGGTTCAGGAAATGGCCGATTTCGTTCCGTTAGGATTCGATCTGGCGTTCAAATACCGCAACCCCGTGCTCATGCTGGCAGACGGTGTCATCGGCCAGACGATGGAAAAAGTGATCCTGCCTCCGCAGCGCGCCCGTTTCACGGAAGAGGAAATCCGCAAGAACACGCCTTGGGCCACGGTGGGCAAGAGCATCGACCGCGAACATAACATCGTTACATCGTTGGATTTGCAAGCGGCCAGCCAGGAAAAGCACGTGCTCCATTTGCAGGAAAAATACAATGAAATCGAAGCTAATGAAGTCCGTTGCGAGATGATTCAATGCGAAGACGCGGAATACGTCCTGGTTGCTTACGGTTCAGCGGCCCGTATCTGCCAGAAGGCGGTCGACCTGCTTCGTGCCAAAGGCGTGAAGGTAGGCCTGCTTCGTCCTATCACCTTGTGGCCGTTCCCTGCCAAGCAGATCCAGTCGCTGGTTCCGCATGTAAAAGGATTCATGTCGGTGGAAATGAGCCTTGGCCAGATGGTGGAAGACGTGAAACTGGCGGTGGAAGGCAAAGTGAAAGTGGAATTTTTCGGCCGTTGCGGCGGTATCGTCCCCGCGCCGGAAGAGGTTGTCCACGCTGTTGAAACCAAATTATTATAGGAGGGAGTTTTATTATGGCATTGAATATTTGCACACCTGAGAATCTGGTTTACAAAAAGACTTCTCTGCTCACCGACAAGGTAATGCACTATTGCCCCGGTTGCGGCCATGGAACCATCCATCGCGCCTTGATGGAAGTGGTCGATGAAATGGGGCTTCAGGACAAGACGGTCGGGATCGCTCCGGTGGGGTGTTCGGTTCTGGCATACGATTATATGAATATCGACATGCAGGAAGCCGCCCATGGACGGGCTCCGGCTTTGGCTACGGCTATCAAGCGGCTCATGCCGGAAAAGCTGGTGTTCACCTACCAGGGAGACGGCGACTTGGCCGCTATCGGAACGGCTGAAACCATCCATTGCTGCAACCGCGGGGAAAAAATCCTGATGGTTTTCGTCAATAATGCCATTTATGGCATGACGGGCGGTCAAATGGCCCCTACGACGCTTGAAGGCATGAAAACCGCCACTTCCCCTTACGGGAGGGATGTCCATGCCGTGGGCTGGCCTTTGCGCATAACGGAAATGATTGCCCCCTTGAGCGGCGTTTGGAGCGCTTCCCGCCACACCGTGCATACCCCGGCGGCCGTTGCCAAATTGAAGAAGGCTTTCAAGAAAGGCATTGAAGATTCCATGGCCGGCAAGGGCACGTGCTTCATTGAAGTCTGCTCGTCCTGCAATTCAGGTTGGAAAATGAGCCCGGTGGATGCCAACAAGTGGATGGAAGAGCATGTCTTGCAATACTTCGTTCCCGGCGATATAAAAGTCGATGGGAAAATGGTTAGGTAAAGCGGCGTGCGATGACAGGCAATCTGCTGCGTTGCCATCGGGTTCCGGGCGCGGTCGCGCATAAGGCACGTTTCCTTGCCCTCGACCCCGGCGGCCTTGCCGCTTGCCCGTTCCGGCATGCTGCCGGGGCGCAGCTTGAAACCCGGTTTCCCGTTGGAAAGTCTGGTGGCTGGATGGGAATTGGGGTTTCGGCTGATGCCATTCAAGGCGCGAAGCAACGGATTGTCTGCCATGCCTGTCGCAATTTGAGCCTCTTTCAAGGGGGGCCTGTCGAAGTAGGGCCGGAACCTTGGGCCGAATGTGCATCGGGTTCGGATCCGGTGCAGAGGAGGGGAGAGGCTGTTAATCATTAAAAAATTTTAAAACAATGACAGAAGAAATCGGTTTTGTCGATGGGCAAGATTCTGGCCTATTCCGGTGTTATGGAAAACAAGGAAGTGAGCTGGATGCCTTCCTACGGTCCTGAAATGCGCGGGGGTACTGCCAACGTGACGGTCATCATCAGCGACGAGCGCATCTCTTCGCCGGTCATCACCAAGTACGATACCGCCATCATCCTCAACCAGCAGTCTTTGGACAAGTTCGAAAGCCGTGTTCAGCCCGGCGGCACTTTGATTTACGACCCGAACGGCATCACTCACAAGCCGACCCGTAAGGATATCAATATCTATACGATCGAAGCTAACGATGCCGCCAACAAGATGGGCATGAACAAGGTGTTCAACATGATTGTATTGGGCGGATTCTTGAAGATCAAGCCTTTGGTTCAGCCGGAATTCATCCACAAAGGGCTGGAGAAATCCTTGCCTCCGCGTCACCACAACTTGATTCCTGAAAATGAAAAGGCGATTGAGTTGGGGAGGACGTTGATTAAGCTGGAGCACAAGGCCGAATAACATCGGGATGTGATAAAGGGCAAACTGCGGCCTTGTCTTCGGGATTCAGGATCGGTCACGTACCTAAAGTACGCTCCCTCTCCTTCACCTTTGACGGCCTTGCATTTTGCCCTTTCTGCCATCCCGGTTTTTGGCGCGTGCGATAACGGGCGGACTGTTTCGTTGCAGGCCTTGCGCGGCTTCGTACCGTCCTCGATAGGGAGCGCCTGAAAGACGGGGAGTCCTTGGCGGACCCTGTTGGGCCGGAGCGGTGCCTCGCCTCTTCCCGCTACCGACTGCTTGGAGGGCAGAGGCCATGGCGGCGCTGCGGTACGAGTGGCAGCTGCGGCCCGATGCCTCAGCTTGATGGCACCCGGATAAAGCCCTGATAAAGCCCCTGCTGTGCGTGAAAGCATGGCAGGGGCTTTTTGTTTCACATGGCCGTTTTGCTTTACGAAACCTTTCGTGCGGGATTAACCGGCAGGATCCCGGGAAAAAGCACCCTCCGCCTTGGCGGCCGGGGTGGAATGGCACGGCTTTTTTTCATCCATCCTCGTTGCATTCCTGTTTCTTTTTGAATACGGAAATGTTACGATATTTTCGGGATATTGCTACCTTTGCGCAGTCTTGGCAGTTCGGGACGGAGAGGGTTCCGATTGCCTTCCCCGCTCCAGCGGCGGGGTGGTGTCTGAAACGACAGCGTGCAATAGGGTATATGTAAAGTTTTTTCGGATGAAAAACACGTTTTTTAGCCGTCTGGCTCCCAAAGAGTCCAAATTCTATCCTTTATTGGAGCAATTATCGGAAACCTTGGTCAAAGCGGCCGAGACATTGGTGTCGAGCCTTCCTAAGTCGACGCCCGAGGAAAGAGAGGAAACTTATCGGAAAATCAAGGATTTGGAGCATGAGGGCGACAAATTGAGCCAGAAAATCCTAGACGAGCTGAGTTCCACTTTCATTACGCCGTTCGACCGGGAAGACATCCACGATCTGGCATCTTCGTTAGACGATGTGATCGATGGCATCAACAGCTGCGCCGAGCGCATTTCCCTTTACAATCCCCGCCCCATTTCCAATAGCGGCCGGACTATTGGCGACTTGATCCGTCAGGGGGCCAATTGCTTGAACAAAGCCGTCCACGAATTGGAGCGTTTCCGGGACAAGCCCAAGACCCTTCGCGAATGCTGCGTGGAATTGCACGATATAGAAAACCAGGCCGATATAGTCTATGCCCTTTTCATCAAGCAGCTGTTCGAAGAGGAGAAGGATGCCATCGAGATTATCAAGATCAAGGATATCATGGAAACCTTGGAGGAGACGACCGATGCGGTCGACCATGTGGGCAAGCTTTTGGCGAACTTGATTGTGAAATACGCATAAAAGAGACACCGTGGATTCTTTTGCCTTACTGATTGCTATCATTGCCCTTTCCCTTGTTTTCGACTTTATCAACGGTTTCCACGATGCGGCCAACTCCATAGCCACCATTGTTTCTACCAAGGTACTGACGCCTTTCCAGGCGGTGCTTTGGGCGGCTTTCTTCAACTTCGTGGCCTTTTTCATCGCCAAGCATGTCATCGGGGAGTTCGGCATCGCCAATACGGTATCCAAGACGGTTTATTCCCAATTCATTACCTTGCCGATTATTCTTTCGGGGGTCATCGCGGCCATTGTCTGGAACCTTTTCACATGGTGGAAAGGCATTCCGTCTTCGTCATCGCATACCTTGATCGGGGGCTTTGCCGGGGCGGCGGTCGCGGCGGCAGGCTGGGGTTCGATCCAGGCTCCGGTCATTCTCAAGATTGCGGCTTTTATCTTTTTGGCACCCGTCATCGGCATGGTGGTGGCTTTCGGCATCACGCTTTTGGTGCTTTATCTTTGCCGTAGGGCGAACCCGCACCGGGCGGAGAAGTGGTTCAAGCACTTGCAGTTGGTTTCATCGGCCCTGTTCAGCATCGGCCACGGCCTCAACGACTCGCAGAAGGTGATGGGGATTATCGCGGCGGCTTTGATTGCCTCGAACCATCCCGAATGGGGTATCCGGAGCATCAACGATTTGCCGGACTGGGTTCCTTTGTGCTGCTTCACGGCCATTGCGGTGGGAACGATGTCGGGCGGATGGAAGATTGTCAAGACGATGGGCACGCGCATAACCAAGGTGACGCCTTTGGAAGGGGTGGTGGCCGAGACGGCGGGCGCGCTGACCTTGTACCTTACCGAATACCTGAAGATTCCCGTGAGCACCACGCATACCATTACCGGAGCGATTATCGGGGTAGGGGCGACCAAGCGTCTTTCGGCGGTCCGCTGGGGCGTGACCAAGAGCCTGATGACGGCCTGGATCCTGACCATCCCGGTCAGCGCGCTTTTGGCCGCCGGTATCTATTGCATCGTGGGCTTGTTCCTTTAGGATTTTCAGATAACCCCGATCCATTCCAGTATCAGCGGGGTCAGCAAGGCGGTCAGGATGCCGTTCATCGTCAGGCCGAGGCTGGCGAAGGCGCCGTATTTGGGGCTTCGGCTCATGGCGGTGGCCGTGCCGACCGCGTGGGAAGCCGTTCCCATCGAAAGACCTTGCGCCATCGGGCTGTCCACATGGATCCAAGTCAGCACCTTGAAACCGGCGGCCGCCCCGAAGAGCCCCACGCAAATCACAATCGCTGCGGTCAATGCCGGGATGCCACCCAAGGTCTCGGTCACTTCTATCGCGATAGGGGTCGTGACCGATTTGGCCGCCAAGGATACGATGACCTCTTGCGAAGCTCCCGCCCATTTGGCAATCAGGGAAACCGATATGACACCGACCGCGCAACCAGCCATCTGGCTCATGAGGATAGGGATGATCTGTTTCCGGATTGATTCCAATTGCAGGTAGAGAGGAACGCCCAAAGCCACCACGGCGGGCTTGAGCCAGAAGTCGATGACCTGCCCGGCTTCCTGATAGGTCTGGTAGCTGATGCCGGTCAGCTTCAGGAAAACGATGAGCAGCACGATGCAGACCAGAATCGGATTGAGCAGCAGCCATCCGGTCTTTTCTTGCAAGATTTTGGCTAGCAGGAAAATCAAAAAAGTCAACGCCAGCAAAAAGAATTCATTTTCTAAAAAGGCCATCGAACCAATCTCCTATGTGCATGTTTTCAAAATGTATTTTCCGGCGGAAGAACTGGTGAACCCGGCCGGTGACCGCCAGCACCAGTACCGTGCTGGCCAAGGTGGCCAGCACGATGGGCCAGAATTCGGCTTTGATGATGTCCAAGCAGAGCATCAGCCCCACGCCGGCCGGCACGAAGAAAAAGCCCATATTGGAAATCAGGAAATCGCTCAAGCCTTTGACCCATTCCA
>CASEWE010000004.1:130402-165331 GCA_949291555.1 uncultured Bacteroidales bacterium | reverse complement strand
AGGCCGCCCGTGGCCGGAAGAAGAAAGCGGAAGCGGACGCCGCCGAAGCCGTAACCGAAGCGGCGGAGGCCAAGCCCAAGGCCGCCCGCGGCCGGAAGAAGAAAACGGAAGCGGACGCCGCCGAAGCCGAAGCCGGAACGGCGGAAGCCAAGCCCAAGGCCGCCCGCGGCCGGAAGAAGAAAACGGAAGCGGACGCCGCCGAAGCTGAAGCCGGAACGGCGGAAGCCAAGCCCAAGGCAACCCGCGGCCGGAAGAAGAAAGCCGAATAAGCGCGGGGAGCATTCCTGCTTCCCGGAATTGAAAGAAAAAATCCCCTTGGCCTTTGCAAGCGTTAGGCGGCAAGCCCGGGGGATTTTTCCATGGAGGGGTGCGCGAATTGTATTAAGATGGATAATCGATCCGGTGAAATATTGCTGACGGAAGCCATTTTCGGCAAACAGGAGGAAGGAAAACCCGCCGGGGAACCGGGCAAGGACGGATTGCGGCCCGGGAAAAGGGGGCGGAGGAACCGGTTCCGATGGAAATACGTGCTTCTTCCCTTGGGCGTGATTTTTCTTGCCCTGCTTGCAGCTTTGCTTTCGGCCGTCTTGTACGTGTATGCGAACCGGGAAGAAATCAAGCGGATTTTTGTCGAAGAGATAAACAAATACCTCGAATCGCCGGTAAGCGTCCAAGACGTGGAGGCGGGCCTGCTGCGGGAATTCCCCATGGTTTCGGTTTCGTTTTCCGGCGTGGAGGCTTTCGACCACGAGGCAGCGGGCAAGGAGTTGCTTTTTTCCGCGCAGCGGATAAGCCTGGCGATCGATCTTCGGGATTTTTGGAAAAAACGCTACATTATCCGGGAAATCATCGTCAGGGGAGGGGATTTCAACCTGAAGCATTACGGGGGCGGCCGTTGCAATTACCGCATCTGGAAATCCCGGAACGAAACAAGCCCCGTGGAATTCCATTTGCGCCGGATCCTGCTGCGCAATACCTTGATCCGCTACCGGGATCTGCCGGCCCGGCACGATTTCCAAGTACTGGCCCGGAGCGTGAACGCAAGGGGAGACTTGAATGCCGGCGGCCAGAATTTCCATTTGGCAGGCAACGTGCAAGCGCATGCCATGAAAGCTGGAGGGTTCTTGTTCCTTTCGGGGAAGAAAGCCTACTTGGACATTACCTTCACGAATGATCGGAAACTGCAGGATTTCGAGGTCGAGAAAGGGAAAATCGTCTTGGAAGGCCTGGAGTTCGGGCTTGCAGGCCATATCCGTTACCGGAAAACGGAACCCTTTCTCGATTTTTCATTCACGGGGAATGATTTGAAGATCGCGTCCTTGCTGGCATTGCTGCCTGGCACGGCCAAGGAAAAGATCCGCGATTACGGCTTTTCCGGGAACTTGGACTTTTCGCTGCGCTTGCAGGGCGATTACACCCGAAGCCCGCTCGGGCTCCATGCCCGTTTCGACTGTTCGGAAGGGAGCGTCCTGTACCGCCCTTCCCGGATAAAGGCTTCGGATGTCTGCTTCGCGGGCGAATTCACCAACGGGAAGAGCCCGGGAATGCGGGCGGCCCGGTTGCGGTTGGAGAAAGTTTCCGCGCGGTTTCCAGGCGGCGGGCTCGATGGCCGGTTTTACATCCAGGATTTCGAAGTGCCGGAAATCTGCTACGAGGGCGAGCTTTCGGCCGACATGGCTTCTTTGCAGTCGTTTTTCAAGCTGTTTCCGGGCTATGCCTGCCAAGGGCAGGTGCGGTCGCATGTCCGTTACCGCAACCGTTTCCCGTCGATGGCTCCGAAAGAGTGGAAAGCATCGGATTTCGAGGGTTCCGAGGCGGAAGGCCGCCTTTTCTTCCAGGATTTTTCGATAGCCTCTCGGAAAGGCCCGGCCTTGGCAACCGACAGCCTTGTGCTCCGCTTCGGCCCGCGGACGATAAAGGCCGAGCCTTTCCGCTTGCGTTGCGGGAAGGAGGAAGCGGTAATCCGTTTTTTTGCGGAAGATTTTCTTGCCAGCCTTTTTTTCTCATCGCCTCAATGGCAGCTTTCGGCTTCCTTGCGCAGCCCGCGTTTCGACGTGGAGGAATGGCAAGCCCTGCTGCTTGCTCTTACCGATGGGAAGGCAGGCAAAGGCAAGGAGGAAAATCCCGGCAGGAAACCTGGAAGGGACGCCCGCAATCTTTTGTCCGGCTTGCATGCCGACGTGGAAATCGGAATCGACGAGCTCTTGTGGAAAGATTTGCGGGCCGAGCACGCGGAAGGCTTGCTCCGTTACCGTCCTTCTTCGGTCTCGGTGGAGGCTCTTTCCTTCCGGGCTTTCCAAGGCGAGTTTTCCGGTGAGCTACTCTGGAAAGACCCGCTGCTTTCGGTCGCCGGGCGAGGAGAGGGAATGGACATAGGTTCCTGCTTCAAGGCTTTCGGGAATTTCGGGCAGGAACAGCTCACTTACCGCAACATAGGCGGGACGCTCACTTCCGATTTCCAGTTCAGGGCCCGGTTCGATCGGGAGAGGAAGAAGTGGGAGCGTTCCAGCATCGGGTTGCACGCGCAAGTGGAAATAAGCGACGGCATCCTGCAAAATCTCGGCAATATGGAACGGATTTCCCGTTTCACGGGCGAGAACGACTTGCGGGAAATCCGTTTCGCCGACTTGCAGACCGTGGTGGAAATCCGGGACGAATGCGTCCATATCCAGCAGATGGACGTGGTTTCGGATGCCGCGAACCTGACTTTCATGGGTACCCATACGTTCGATAACGAAATCGATTACTTGGTGAACATAGAGCTGTCCGACTTGCTTAGCCGGCGCAGGAGCCAGCGGATGGCGAAAGAGCAAGCGTTCGGAGTCGTGGAACCCGGGAAGACCCGTATCCGCTTGCCCCTGACGCTTAAGGGGAAGATGCCCGACATAGAAGTCAAGTATGCCATGCCGCAAGCGAGGAAAGGGGCAAAGGAACGGATAGAAAGCCATCAGGCGGAATTCCGGCGGGAATTGCAGGAAGATTTTTCGAAACTGAAGGAGAAGAAACGGGAAGAGCAGAAACTTCAGCGGCAACTCCGGCAAAGGGAGGGAGGACGATTCCTCTTCGACTGGCAAGACAGCGCAAGCCTTTTGAAAAAGGACACGGTCCGGAAGAAATACAACACGAGCGAGGACTTCCGCATCGAATTCGAGGATGATTGACCGTTTGCCCGGCTGCAAGCCGGGGCGGGAAACAGGAAAAGAGCAAGAAGAAAACAAGAAAAGGCCATGATAAAATCCATGACAGGCTACGGGAAAAGCCAAGGGGAAATACAGGGAAAGGTTTTTCAGATCGAGATCCGGAGCGTGAATTCCAAAACGCTGGACATCAGCTTCAAACTTCCTGCCGAATGGCGGGATTTGGAACCGGTTTTCCGGACGAGGATCGCCTCGGTATTGTCGAGAGGAAAGATCGATTGCAGCTTGCGCTGGATAAGGAAGGACGCCGGTCCGGACGGGACGGCTTACCGCTTCAACCGGGATCAGATGCGGCTTTACCTGAAGGAGTGGCAGGAAGCGGAGGCCTTGCTCCGTTCCTCGGGAGTAGGCGAGACTTCCATAGAAGCCAGGGATCTGCTTTCCCTCCCCGGAATCGTGTCCGAAGCCTCTTCCCCGGAGTTTTCGCAAGCCGACGCGGAAGCGGCGGAGGCGGCTATGGATGAATGTATCGCTTCGGCCGACAAAAGCCGCGCGGAAGAAGGGGCTGTGCTGGAAAAAGATTTCCGGTACCGGACAGGCTTGATCGAGGAACTGGCCTGTCAAGTGGAGCCTTTTGAAAAAGAACGGATCGCCCGTATGCGCCAACGCTTGGAACTGCAGCTTTCCGAATGGGAAAGCGCGGAGAAAAAGGTCGACAAGAACCGTTTCGAGCAGGAAATGATCTATTATTTGGAAAAACTCGACATTACCGAGGAAAAAGTGCGTTTGCACAAGCATTGCCGTTATTTTCTCCAGACCCTCGAAGAAGATATGCCGGGTCGGAAACTGGCTTTCATCGCTCAGGAAATGGGCCGGGAAATCAATACCATGGGTTCGAAAGCCAACGATGCGGACATTCAGAAGCTCGTGGTCCGGATGAAAGACGAGCTGGAAAAGATAAAGGAACAGTTATTCAACATCCTTTGACGGGCAACAGGCGGCGCCTTCCCGGCAAGTAGGCAACGGCCGGCTGTTCGCATGGGTGAAAAAAAAGAGACAATGGATTTCAGTTTGACAAAAGGGGCAAAGGATTTTATCGACGATGCCCGGATCGAGAAGCTGCTTTCCCAGAAAGAAGATGCCGGGAAAGTAAAGTCCGTGCTGGAAAAGAGTTTGGAAAAACAGGCTCTGACCTTGGACGAGACCGCCGCTTTGCTGGTGGTCGAATCCCCGGAATTGAAGGAAACGGTTTACGAGGCTGCCCGGAAATTGAAACGGGAAATCTACGGGAACCGTATCGTCTTGTTCGCGCCGTTGTACATCGGCAACCATTGCATCAACGATTGCCGTTACTGCGGCTTCAGGCGGAGCCTGAAATCGGCCGTCAGGCGGACGCTTTCGGACGAAGAGCTTGTGCAGGAAGTAAAGGAACTGGAACGGGAGGGGCACAAGCGGCTCATCCTGGTCTACGGGGAATCGCCCGAATATTCTCCGGAATTCATCGCCCATACGGTCAACGTGGTCTATTCCACCCGGGAAGGGCATGGGGAAATCCGCCGCGTGAACATCAATGCGGCTCCGCTCGACAAGGAAGGCTTCAGAATCGTGAAAGAGGCAGGAATCGGCACCTACCAGATTTTCCAGGAAACCTACAACAAACAGGCTTATGCCAAATACCATCCGGCCAACACGCGCAAAGCCGATTACCTTTGGCGGCTGGATGCCATGGACAGGGCTTTCGAGGCCGGGTGCGACGACATGGGAATCGGGGCTTTGTTCGGCCTGTACCATTGGCGTTTCGAGGTGATGGGCCTGGTTTCGCATGCTTTGCATCTGCAGCAGCGCTACCAAGTGGGGCCCCATACGATCAGTTTCCCGCGCATACAGCCGGCGCATGGCTTGGACCTGGATCTGGAGTACCAGACCACCGACGAGGAATTCAAGCAGCTGGTAGCCGTTTTGCGCCTTGCCGTTCCCTACACGGGGCTTATCATGACAGCCCGCGAAAGCGCATCGGTGCGCGATGCGGTGATGCAATTCGGCGTTTCGCAGATCGATGCAGGCACAAGGCTTGAAATCGGCGCTTACCACGAAAAGATGTCGAACAAGGGAATGCAGGATCTGGAAAAGGAACAATTCCAGATAGCCGACAACCGGACGCTCGATGAAGTGATCACCTGGCTCATGGAACAGGACTTCATCCCCTCTTTCTGCACTTCGTGCTACCGGATAGGGCGCACGGGCGAACACTTCATGGAATACGCCATTCCCGGCTTTATCGGGAAATACTGCACGCCCAATGCCTTGCTGACTTTGTCGGAATACCTGATGGATTACGCAAGCCCGCGGTGCCGCCAGGAAGGGAAGCGTTTGATCGAGTCCGAGCTCGCAAAGATGGAGGATTCCCCGATCAAGCAGCAGCTTTGCGACCGCCTGAAGGATTTGGCCGAGAACGGGACGCGCGACCGCCTCTTCTGATCCGAAGCCGTTTTTTGCCGGCCAAGCCTGCCTTTCTCCGCTCTGCCGGGCAAATAGCGATCCGCGCCCGCGCATCCGCGGTTTCCGCGGCATGGGCGTTGCAGCAATGCTTTTCCCCGCTTGCTGCGATGCCTTCCGCTTTTATTCCTTGGCGCGGTATTGAAGTACCTGGTCGTGGACGTAGCGCAGTTCGATGCCGGCTGCCTTGAACATTTCTTCCGATTCGGCTCCTGCATGGTACTTGTAATCGGCCACGACCTTCCTGATTCCGCAATTGATGATCAGCATGGCGCATGTCCGGCAGGGAGTCATGGTGCAATAGAGCGTGCTCCCGTCCAAGGAGACCCCGCGGCGGGCGGCCTGGCAGATGGCGTTCTGCTCGGCATGCACGGTCCGGACGCAATGGGTCGAAATGCTCCCGTCTTCGTGCAAGGTCTTCCGGAACAAATGGCCCACATCGTCGCAATGGGGCAGATGGGAGGGCGAGCCTACGTAGCCGGTCACCAGGATCTGCTTGTCTTTCACGATGACGCAGCCGCTTCTGCCCCGGTTGCAAGTGGCGCGCAAAGCCACGCTGTGGCAGAGGTCCATGAAGTATTCGTCCCAGCTGGGCCGGCGGTGGGCCGGCTGGTCTTCCTGCAAGTTTTCGACGAAGCGGTCCACTTCCGCGTGCAATTGCTCGATGCTCCCGTTGTTGACCAGGGTAATGTCGGCCATTTTCATGCAGGCCTGCAGGTTTTGCTTGTTGGGGTCGGTATTGGCGAATTCCCTTTCCTCGTTTTGCAGGAAAGTGTCAAAGTCGATGTGGTCGGTTTCCGAGCCCCGTTTCCGGATTCGTTCGAACCTTGTCCGGGGCAGGGCGTCGACGGCCAGCAGCACGAAAGAGCCTTTCTTGCGCAAGGATTCCACTTCGCCCACGGCCCGGATGCTTTCGATGATGGCATTGCCGCCGGCCTGCGCGGCCTGCTTGTAGAGTTCATCGACAATGTAGGACGGGGAATGTTTCGCCCGCAAATCGTTCGCGACAAGCACCAAGGAATCCCGGCTGGGTTCGAGGCCCCTGCGGTGCACTTCTTCCATCAAAAACTGGCGGACGGAGAAATAGGAAAATTTCCTCTTGGTCCTGAGGTATTCGACCACCGTTCCTTTGCCGGCGCCCAAAGTGCCGGTAATTCCAATGACAAGCATGTCAGTCGTCTTGTGTTCGTGATTATTTCCGGTTTTCTTTCCCTTTCGGGCCAGGCCCGGGTTCCGCTTCGCCGCTTTGCGCGGAAAGGCTTGCCTGGGGGATAGCGGCAGGGGAAAGCTTGAAAGAGCGGGCCACGGCTTCCATTTGCAAGAGCAAGTCGCGTTTCGGCTTGCGGGGGGAATAGAGGTAGGCATCGACCATGATCAACCGCCTGCGGGCCGTGTCGGCAATGAGGTAATTGACGAAGGGCCCTCCCATGAAATCGCCTTCCAAACGCCATAAGCCGCGTGTTTCGACCGCATAAAGCCCGTTTATGTCCACCGGGCGGGATTGCGGGTAAAATTCCGCGACTTCCAATTCCGTGCTCATGTAGGAGCCTTCGGCGGGGCCGGGGATATTCCGGCACATGGCGTTCCTCCAGGCTATGATGTTCCCGGTCTGGAACTCCTCGACGCTCGTGTACGGGTGAATGGAAAAGATGATTCCCTGGCCGTAATCCTTGCTTTCTTTCCTTATCCATCCGAAGTCCTTGCCGGCAGCGGCGAAATCGAAACCGTCGGGGAAAACCATCATGATGCCGAACTGGCGGCGGAGACGTTCGGTAACGTCCACGGCTTCGGTCGACTTGAAGGCTTTCTGGATCCGTTGGTATTCTTTCATGTAGAAGAGGCTGAGCAAGTTTTCCTTGTTTTCGGAAAACAAGCGGCCGAAGGCTTCGGTATCGGGCACGCTGAACTTGGCCACGGCTTGGGGAAAGGCCCAGGCATCTTGCAGCAGTTCCAGCTTCGGTTCGGCGGCCGTGTCGAATTCCACGATGAAGACATTCCGGTGCCGCTGGAACATATTGCTTTCATTGAATCGTTTGGGCTCGATGTTGACCAAGTCGAAAAGCGGTTCGGGCTGGTTGAGCGCTGGTTGTATCCGCTCGAACCACGACCGGATGCTGTCTCCGACCAGGCCCGTCCAATGGCGTTCGGGCGTGACGATGATGATCTCGCAGGTTTTCCCGCCCGAACCGGGAAGGGTAGGGACGTCGTACTTGCACGATACGGCCCCGAAAAGGCCGGAGAGCAGGAGCAGCCCGGCGGAAAGAGGCCGGGAGAGGATAGAAGAAAGTGTTTTCATGGCAGTATGGTCTGTGCGGCGTTTCAATCGCGCCAAATTGTAAAATTACGCTATTTTCCTGAAAGCGCTCCGGCCTGCGTTCGCGATTCCCTTGGAAAGGCTGCGGAAATCTGGACAGATTCTTAAATTTGCGTTTCCTTTCGTGTTCCCTTTTCCGGGATTCCCGTTCCGGAACGGCGGGAGCTTTGGAGAAAGCGCCTTGCAGGGAACCGGTTGCATGGAGGAAAAGCTATGGTCAGATTCGGGATTATCGGTTGCGGGCATATCGGCAAACGTCATGCGGAAATGGTGGCGCGCGATCCGGATTGCGCCTTGGTCGCCCTTTGCGATGTGAAGCCCCGCGAAATTTTGGGAATCGAAGCCTATCCCGTTCCCTTTTACCAGGATTTCGGAACCATGCTGGCGGCGCATCCGGAAATCGATGTGGCCTGCATCTGCGTGCCCAACGGCTTGCATGCCCCCATGGCCGTTGCCATTCTGGAAAAAGGGTTCCATGTGGTGATCGAGAAGCCCATGGCCCTCGATACGGCCGATGCCCGGCGCATTTGCCAAGCCGGGGAAAAAAGCGGGAAGAAGATTTTCTGCGTGATGCAGAACCGCTTTTCGCCTCCTTCGGCCTGGCTGAAGGAAATGGTGGAGTCCGGGCGCTTGGGCGAGTTGCGCATGGTGCAGATGAACTGCTACTGGAACCGGGACGAACGGTATTACGTGAAAGGCGGCTGGCACGGCGATGCGGCGCTGGACGGTGGAACGCTGTTTACCCAGTTCAGCCACTTCATCGACATCATGGCGTGGCTTTTCGGCGATATTTGCCATGTCGAAGGCCGTTTCCGCGATTTCTCCCATCGGGCGCTCACCGATTTCGAGGATTCGGGCATGGTGCATTTCGATTTTGTAAAAGGCGGGATGGGATGCTTGAATTACTCCACGGCGGTTTACGAAGCCAATCTGGAGAGTTCCATCACGATTATCGGCAGCCAAGGCAGCATCCGGGTGGGCGGGCAGTACATGGAAAAAGTGGAGGCCTGCCAGGTGAAGGATTATTCGATGCCGGAACTGCCGCCCACCAATCCGGGCAACGATTACGGCATTTACAAAGGCTCGGCGCAGAACCACCACTATGTGATAAGGAACGTGGCCGATGTCTTGGAACGGGGAGGAAGCATTGCCTGCACGGCGCAGGAACAAGCCCTCCTGGTGGGGATCATCGAGAAAATCTACGCGGCCCGAGGGCCTTGGACTATAAGGAAGAAGGAAGATGGAAAAGATTGAACAGCAGGATTCTTCCGCATCCGGCAAGGTGCGGATTTCCGTTACCGGGCTCGGCTATGTGGGCTTGCCCTTGGCCTTGGCTTTCGCGCAGAAAGTCCCTGTGGTAGGGTTCGATACCGATGCCCGGAAAATCGCGCTGCTCAAGCAAGGGAAAGATCCCATGGGCGAATGCGGCAAGGAACTGTTCGAAAAGGCGGACGTGCTGTTCACATCGGACGAAAAAGACCTTCGCAAAGCATCTTTCCACATCGTGGCCGTGCCTACGCCCATCGATGCGCACAACCAGCCCGACTTGGCCCCCCTGCTGCAAGCCTCGGAAACCCTGGCGCGCAATCTTTCCAAAGGAGACTACGTGGTTTACGAGTCAACGGTATATCCCGGCGCGACCCAGGAAGACTGCATTCCCGTTCTGGAAGCCGGTTCCGGGCTTGCCTGCGGGAAAGACTTCAAGGTAGGGTATTCGCCCGAGCGGATCAATCCGGGCGACAGGGTCCACACCTTGGCCAACACGGTCAAGATCGTTTCGGCCTGCGATGAACCGGCCTTGGAATCCATAGCTTCCGTTTACGGCTTGGTAGTGGAAGCAGGCCTGCACAAGGCCCCGTCTATCAAGGTAGCCGAAGCGGCCAAGATCATCGAGAATACCCAGCGCGACGTGAACATCGCCCTGATGAACGAGCTATCCATCCTTTTTTCGCGCATGGGCATCAATACCTACGATGTCCTGGAAGCCGCGGGGACGAAATGGAATTTCCTGAAATTCAATCCGGGTCTGGTCGGCGGGCATTGCATCGGCGTGGATCCTTATTACTTGGTCTACAAGGCTCGCGAATTGAAATACTATCCCCAGCTCATCGATGCCGGGCGTTTCATCAACGACAGCATGGGGGGCTATGTCGCCAAGAAAATCATCAAGCGGCTCATTGCCTCGGGAAAGCCTGTCTTGGGCGCGCGGGTATTGGTTTTGGGAATCACGTTCAAGGAAAACGTTCCCGATATCCGCAACTCGAAAGTGGCGGATCTTGTCCGGGAACTGGAAGATTTCGGGATCCGGGCCGATGTGTGCGATCCGAAAGCCGACCCGCAGGCGGTGCGGGAAATGTATGGATTCGATTTGAAGGCGGCACCGGAACCGCGGGCCTACGATGCGGTCGTGGTAGCGGTCGCCCACCGGCAGTACCGGGCATTGGAAGTGAAGGATTTCCTTCTCTGGCTCAAAGACCGGAACGGCTTGGTGGCCGATGTGAAAGGCTTGTACCGCCATCGCATTCCCCAGGACCGGTACTGGAGCTTGTAAGGCTCCGCAGCCGTTTCCCGAGCCCGGATGCCGGGACAGGCCGGGCGGGAAACGGAAAAACCGGAAAACCGGGAATCAAAAAGCAAAAATCGAGAATCGGGGGTTTCGGGAGTTTCGGGGAGTCTTAGTTTCCAAGGGAACCTTATTGCCTTTTCCAGAAATTCCGCGTGCAGATGATGTAGACGCTCAGCAGTTCCAGACGGCCCACGAACATCAGGGCCGAGCATATCCATTTGGCCCCGTCGCTGATGGAACTCCAGGAATATATCGGCCCGAGGCTGGCGAAGCTCGGCCCTACGTTGCTGAGGCACGATATGCTGCACCCGGCGGCTTCTTCAAAAGGCAATCCGCAGAACATCAAGGCGACCCAGCCCACGAAAAAAGTCCCCAAAAACAGGGTGGAGAACGCTATCAAGGTTATTTTTACCGGGGTGGAGATCACTTGCCCGCTCACCCGCAGGGGGATGACCGCGTTGGGGTGCAGGATTTTCTTCATCTCGTTCTTGGCCAGTTTTGCCAGCATGGCGAGGCGGATGGTCTTGAACCCTCCGGCCGAGGAGCCCGAACTGGCGCCGATGAACATGACCAGGAAGAGGATCGGCATCAATTTCGGGGCCCATAGGTTGTAGTCGTGCGAGCAGAATCCCGTGCTGGTATAGAGGGTAATGATCTGGAAGGCCGATGTCCGCCAGGCCGATTCGGCGTCCATGCCATTGTCGAAATAGAGCGAAAGCGCGCAGATCAGGCTGGCCGAAAGGAAAATGAAGGTGTACCACCTGAATTCCGTATCTTGGAAAAGCCGCTTGAACTTTCCCCGGAGGCCGAAGAAATAGAGGAGGTTGTAGTTGGTTCCGGCCAAGAACATGAACACGATCAGGATGTATTCGATGGCCGGCGACTGGAAAAAGATAATGCTGTCCTGATGCGTTGAAAAGCCTCCCGTGCCGATGCAGGTGAAAGCATGGTTGACCGAATCGTAGAAATTCATGCCGCCGACAAAGAAAAGCGCGAGCGTGCAGGCGATAGTGAGCAGGAAATACACGGCCAGGATCCACTTGGTGGTCGAGGCGATGCGCGGTTGGAGCTTGCCTTGCAGCGGGCCGGTGCATTGGGCGGCGAAGAGGCTCACGCTGCCCATGGTGATTCCCGGCAGGAGGGCGATGGTGAACAAGACAATGCCCAATCCGCCCACCCATTGGGTAAGGCTGCGCCAGAAAAGGAGGGCATGGGGGCATTGGTCGATGTTGTCCATGATGGTGGCCCCGGTGGAGGTGAAGCCCGACATGGTCTCGAAAAAGGCATTGGCCACGCCTTGTATCTGGTCGCTGAACAAATAGGGGAACATGCCGACCAGGGAGAAGATGACCCAGCTCATGGAGACCACGACATACCCGTCCCGGCGGGTCATGATATTCTGCGCGCCCCGGCCCAGGAAGCGAAGCAGCAGCGCGGCCGCCAAAGCCACGAACGTGGACTTGATGAAAGGCACCAAGTCGTCTTCCTGGTAACAGAAAGCCATCACCGTGCAACCGAAGAGCAAGAAGGCCTCGGTAAAGGCAATGGTGCCGAGAATGCGGGAAACCAGTTTGAAATTCAGCATGCCAGGTTCCGGTTATTTGAAATACCTTTCCAATTTCTTCACGTCCATGTCCACGCAGAAGACCACGACGCTGTCCCCTCCTTCGATCCGGGTGGAGCCGCTGACCAGAATGCCTTCCCCGTTGCGCACGATCCCGCCTATGGTGGCTCCTTCGGGGAGGTCGAGATCCTTGATGTCCTTTGCAATGGCGCGGGAATGCTCGCCGGCGATGAACTCCACCACGTCGGCCGAAGAAACGGTGAGGCATTTCAGGTTGGAGACATCGGCATCGAGCATCATGTGGTAGATGTGCCCGGCCGCGATGGTCTTCTTGTTGATGATCGTGCCGATGTCCAGGCTTTCGGCCATGCCGACGTAATCGAGGTTGGCCACCATGGCCACGGTCTTGCGCACGCCCATGCGCTTGGCCGCCAGGCAGGCCAGGATATTGGTCTCGGCATTCCCGGTCAGGGCCACGAACGCTTGCGTCTTCTTCATGTCTTCGTCCACCAGCAAGTCCATGTCCCGCCCGTCCCCGTGGATCACCATGACCCGCTCGTTTACCAAGGCCGTGACGCGCTTGGCCCTTTCCTCGTCCATTTCGATGATTTTCACGTTCATGTAGTCGGGAATCAGCTCGGCCGCCTGGACCGCCACGCGCCCGCCGCCTATGATGGTGATATTCTTTATATCCTCGTAAGAATCCTTGCCGCAAAGGCTGCGGATTTCAGGCAGTTTCTTCTTGGTGGTCATGAAATAGACCAGGTCGCCCGGATGGATGCTGTCGTTCCCTCTCGGAATGAGGGTCTGTTCGCCCCGCTTGATAGCCACCACGTGGAAAGGCAGGCTGGACGTGCCTAAATCTTTCAGCTTCTGGTTTAATATCAACGCATTGTCTCGTACCTTGACCCCGATCAGCTCCAAGGCGCCGCCGTAGAACTCCCAAGATTGGCGGACCCAGCTCATTTTCATGGAATCGGCTATTTCCTGCGCAGCCAAGCGTTCGGGATAGATGAGCGAGTCGATCCCCATTCCCTTGAAGTAGCTTTGGTAACGGGAATTGAGGTATTCGGCATTGTCGATGCGGGCCACGGTCTTCTTGGCCCCTAAGCTATGGGCCAGCATGCAGATGGTCAGGTTGCGGCTTTCATCGGAGGTGACGGCGATGACCAAATCGGCCGAACCCGCGCCGGCCTCTTTCAAGCCGGCAATGGAAGTGGCCGATATGTTGAAAGTCATCAGGTCGAGGTGGCTGCCCGGGGCTTCCAGACGCGATTCATCCGGGTCGATAAGGATAATATCGTGCTTTTCTCTCGAAAGCAGGTTGGCAAGGTGGGTTCCCACGCCGCCAGCCCCGGCAATGACAATTTTCATGGTTGCTTGGTCGTGACAGTTTTCAGATTGTCTGTTTTTCCCGCTGCCGTTTCTCTTCATCGGCAACGCGGCAGGAAACGCTGCAAAGCTATGAATTTTGACGTGATTGGCAAGGGGACGGGGCAGGGCTTTCCCTCCGAGGGCGTCAGGAAGCGCGCCGGCGCATGCAGGCTGTCCGTGGCTTGCCGCCCCGGAACGCTTCCGGTAAAATATCGTATTTTCGCGCCCAAAAGGAAATACGGTGCAAAAAGAAGATTTGCTTTCGCTCTACGAGCAAGACAGGAGGGTAGGGCAAGTGGAAGAAGCCTTCGCTTCTCCGGCCCCCCCTCGGAAAATCGCGCTCGAAGGCATGCTGGGCTCGGCCCGGGCGGTCATTTGCCAATGCCTTTCGAAAAAAGCCCCCGGGAACCAGCTGTTCGTGCTGCGCGACAAGGAACAGGCGGCTTATTTCTGCAACGATCTGGAAAAGCTGGAAGGAGAGCCGCTCGAAGAAGACGCCTCGCGGAAGAAGATCCTGTTTTATCCGGCATCTTTCCGGCATCCTTACGATGTGGAGGAAGTGGACAACGCCAACGTGCAGACCCGGACCCAGGTGCTGGGCCGCCTGCAAGGCAAGGAGAAGGGCCTGCGGATCGTCACCTACCCCGAAGCCCTTTCCGAAAAAGTCCCGGCCATCCGCCAGTTAGCTTCCAACACGGTCAGCATCCATAAAGGCGAAAGCCTCTCGCAGGATTTCCTGATCGACTTTTTCGACCAATACCATTTTTCCCAGGTCGATTTCGTGGCCGAACCGGGGCAGTACGCCCTCCGGGGCGGCATCGTGGACGTGTTTTCCTATGCCGGGGAATTGCCCTTGCGGATCGAGTTCGACAACGACCAAGTGGTTTCGATCCGCAGTTTCGAGGCGGGCACGCAGCTTTCTGTCCTGCATCACGACCAGGCCGACATCATTCCCGATTTGCAGCAATGCGTGCCGGTGGAAGAGCGTGCAGGCCTGCTTTCCTATTTCGGCCTTGCGGACTGGCTTTGGGTGGAAGAGGCCGCCAACTGCTTCCAGTCGGTGGAGGCCGCCTTGGAAAAAGCCCGGAAGACCTACGGGGAGCAGACATCGCTCATTGCCCGCTCGGAGCCCTCCGGGCTTTACGTTTCGGGAGCGGAACTGGAAAACGAGTTCCGCAAGCGGACGGTGTTCGAAATCGGCATGGAGAAATATTTTTCCCCCGATCTTGCCGTGTCCTTTTCCATACGCCCCCAGCCGGTATTCCACAAGAAATTCGACCTTTTGGCCGATTACATCCTCGATTCTGCCGACCACGGGTACAAGACCTTCATCCTTTCGGAGAATCCCAAGCAGTTCCAGCGCATGGACCGGGTTTTCTTCGAACTCTCGCAAAAAGACAGGCCCATCCGCTACATTCCGTTGGAAATCTCGCTCAACGAAGGCTTCGTGGACCAGGACCTGAAAATAGCCTGCTTTACCGACCACCAGATTTTTGAACGCTACCACCGTTTCGTGGTGCAAGCCCGCCGGAAAGACAGCCAAGCCTTGACCCTGAAGGAACTCTACAGCCTCAAGCCGGGCGATTACATCCTGCACATGGATCACGGGGTGGGGCGTTTCGCCGGCTTGCAGAAGGTGCAGGTGAACGGACGGGAGCAGGAAGCCATCTGCTTGGTTTACAAGGACAACGATATGCTCCGGCTCAGCATACACGGCTTGCATAAAATGACCCGCTACACGGGCAAGGAAGGCAGCGTTCCGGTGCTGGACCGCATCGGCAGCAGCGCCTGGACCGTGCAGAAGAACCGGGCCAAGCAGAAAGTGAAGGACATAGCCCGCGAGCTTATCCGTTTGTACGCGCAGCGGAAAGCCAGCAAAGGCTTCGCCTTCTCGGCCGACTCCTACTTGCAGCACGAGCTGGAATCCTCCTTTTTCTATGAAGACACGCCCGACCAGCTCCGGGCTTCGAACGAAGTGAAGCGCGACATGGAATCGTCCGAGCCGATGGACAGGCTCGTTTGCGGCGATGTCGGATTCGGCAAGACCGAAATCGCGGTCAGGGCGGCTTTCAAGGCGGTTTGCGATGGGAAGCAAGTGGCCGTCTTGGTACCCACGACCATTCTGGCTTACCAGCATTACAAGACTTTTTCCGAACGCTTGGAGAATTTTCCCTGCAAAGTAGAGTACCTGAACCGTTTCCGTCCGGCCAAACAGCAGAAGGAAATCCTCCGCCAGCTCGCTTCCGGGCAGGTGGACATCCTGATCGGCACGCACCGGATTCTGGGCAAGGACGTGCAGTTCAAAGACCTCGGGCTGTTGGTGGTCGATGAAGAGCAGAAATTCGGGGTGGCCATGAAAGAGAAACTCAAGAAATTGAAAGTCAATGTCGATACCCTGACCTTGACGGCCACGCCCATCCCGCGGACCTTGCAGTTCTCGCTGATGGGAGCCCGGGATTTGTCGATTATCCAGACCCCGCCGCCCAACCGTTACCCGATTGAAACGCAGGTGCGGCCTTTCAACCAGGAAGTGATCCGCGATGCCATCGAGCACGAGCTTTCCCGCCGGGGACAAGTGTTCTTTGTCCACGACCGTGTCCAGAACATCATGGAAATGGCCGGGATGGTGCAGCGCTTGATCCCGGATGCGCGCATTGCCGTGGCGCACGGGCAGATGGAAGGCGAGAAGCTGGAGGAAATCATGCTGGGCTTCATGGAAGGGGTCTACGATGTGCTGGTTTCGACCAAAATCGTGGAAAACGGCTTGGATGTGCCCAATGCCAATACGATCATCGTCAACGAGGCCCATCATTACGGCTTGAGCGAATTGCACCAGCTCAGGGGCCGCGTGGGCCGGTCTAACAAAAAAGCCTTCTGCTATTTCCTGGCCCCGCCCGAGCATCTGCTCACGCCCGATGCCAAACGCCGCCTGCGGGCCGTGGAGGAATTTTCCGACATCGGCGGCGGATTCCAGGTGGCCATGCGCGATCTGGACATCCGGGGAGCCGGCAACATATTGGGAGGAGAACAAAGCGGTTTCATTTCCGAAATCGGCATGGACATGTACCAGAAGATACTCGACGAGGCCATACAGGAACTGCGGCAGGAACAGTGGGAAGGGAAGCCCGGAGCGGAAAGCCTTCCCCCGGCGGGCGGCTCCCGCCAAGGCGAGCCGGATTTTTCCGTTGCCGATTGCCAGATTGAGACCGACTTGGAAATCCTCATTCCCGACGATTACGTGGGAAACATCACCGAAAGGCTTTCCCTTTACAAGGAACTGGATTCCATGGAAACCGAGGCCCAGCTGGAAGCCTTTTCCCGCTCCTTGCGCGACCGCTTCGGCCCCGTTCCCCGGCCCACGGCCGACCTTGTCCGGACGGTGGCGCTGCGGGCCTTGGCCAAGAAAGCGGGGTGGGGAAAAGTGGTATTGAAGCAAGGGCGCATGGCCATCGTGTTCGCCGCAAGCGACGAATCGGCCTATTTCCAGTCGGAACTCTTCGGCAAGGTGCTGACGTACGTGCAAGACCACCCCAGCCAAAGCCGCTTGCAGGATTTCAAATCCAAATTGGGCGTGGTCTTCGAGGGGGTGGAAGACGTGGAGCAGGCCATGGGGCTCTGCCGGGCCATCCTGCAAGGAAGCGCTGCCGGCGAGTCTTGCCCGGAATAAGGCGGAAGGGGAATGGGCAAAGAACAACGGGGCTTTGCCCGCGAACAGAGACTGTAAACCAGAGATCGGAGATCGTCAGAGACCGGGGCGGAGGCAGGAAGAGCCTTCCGGATGCTTTCCCGTCAGTGCCCGAAAGCCGCCATGAGGCCGAAAATGGCCCCCACGTGGATGCCCAAGCCGATCCCGTAGGCGGTCCAGGCGCGCTTGCTCTTCAATTTCCGGGCCTCCTCCCGGTAGGTATGGAAATAGATGCCCTCCTGAAGCATGTCCACATCGCTCAGCCCGAGGTTTTCCATGCGGGGCGGAGTGAGCGAGGCGGGAATGGCCACGGCCAGCCCGGCCACCGGATTGACCAATGTGAGGAAGAACGTGCCGATGGTGGACCCTTTCCACATCTTGTACTGGGCACGGCAGTCGGCTTGGGCCTTCAGGCAGATTTCCGATACGTAGTCGAAATCTTGCGGGCGGGCCATGACCAAAGGCTCCATCTGCCCGATGACGCTGTTGCTGTCGGTGTAAGCGTAGCGGAAGAGCAGGTCGGAGGGAATGACGAATTTCCCGCTGCTGGCCTTGTCCGGGCCGTACAAGCTGAGGCGGAGCTGGCCGTCCTGCATGAAATACTGGGATTTCCGCAGCGGCTCGAAGCCGAACGAACGGGTATAGGAACGGAAAGCATCCTGGGCCGCGGATTTTCCGCAGAAGACGGAAACGCCCAAGAGCATTATCAGGAACAAGGAAATCTTTTTCATTCTTTCGGGTATTGGATTTGTCTCAGGGTGTCGCAGGAATCATCGCGGGCGGTTTCCCGCGCCGGCTTTTCCCGAAGCCCGGGAACTTCCGGAAAAATACAAAGATAGGATTTTGCCGGGAAAGGAAGAAAATCGCCCGGATGCTTGCGGCAAGATTGCTTAACTTCGCGGAATGGAAACGAACGGAAAGCGGAAAATCTACGACCCGGTGCGGAAAAAGCAGGTGGTGCTGACCCCGGAAGAAGAAGTGCGCCAGTTCGTTATCCGTTTCTTGCGCCAGCAATGCGCCATTCCCCTCGGCTATATCAGCTGCGAAGTCCCCATCCGCGTTTACCGGAAAGATTTCCGCTACGACCTCGCGGTGCGGAACCGGAAAGGCCGGGCGGCCTTGCTGGTGGAATGCAAGCGGCCTTCCGTCCCGCTGGAGCAGGCGGTATGGGAGCAGGCCATGCGCTACAACCTTTCCCTTGCGGAACGTTTCGTGGCGATTACCAACGGGCGGGAATTCCGCTGCTTCGAGCGCGTGCAGGACGCCTCGGGCCAGGCGGCTTGGCGGGAATGGCCCCGTTTCCCTTCCTGGCAGGAATTGAACGCGGAACCGGATCCGGAAGCCGCTCCGGAGGAATGAGGCGCCCAGCCTCCTTTCCAGCTTGAACCTATCCGCGGCTTTCTGTTTTTATCTTTTTCGTTTTTTTTTCAAAATAATCATTATCTTTACCAGTAAAGGCGTTCCCCTTGAAACAAGGGGAAACGGCATGCCGGATTCATGCAACGGGAGCAAGCACGGGCAGCGGATCCGGAAAAGGACCGGATTTGGAAAGCGATGGATGAATGGGTTGCGGCGGAACAGGATTTGTTTTTCCACGCGGGAAAAAACAAAGAAAAGGAAAGAGCGCATCAACAAAAAACACAATAGCCATGAAAAACGGATACTTGACCATCGGGCTGAGCCTTTTCCTTTTGACGTTTTTCCCCTGCCGCGCCCAAGAGGAATCGCCCGGAATGGATTATTGGAAGAAAACAAGACCTGGTCGAGCCACCATTCCATTTACAACAATGGAAGCTGGTCGACTTTATCCTGGATCGAGGGGGAAATGGAAGTAAGCGGCATGGTCTGGAAAAAACTGTACTCCTCGCGGCACGAAGACCGCTCCGGCGCGTCCTACATCCTGCTGCGCCAGGAAGGGCGGAAAGTGTACAGCTGCCACACCTTGGACAATTACCAGACCTGCGAGGAGTCGTTGCTTTTGTTCGATTTCGGCCTGGAAGCGGGAGATACCATCCAAGTGGTCCCGGCCCCTTTTGGTTACATGGTGGTCGAGCGGGTTTTCGATTCGGTTTTTCTCCCCGGTCAAGCCGGCCGGCGGTGCATTGAACTTGTCGATCTGGACAGCATCAGGACGGATTTGTGGGTGGAAGGAATCGGTTCGTTATATACCGGAATCGGGTGCACGAACCTTCTCAACACTTCGAACATGGTTCTCCTGTGCGTGCAAAGCGATACCGGCTACGAATACCGGAACGGGAATTATTCCACCTGCTTCATCGAGGAGAGCGCAGCGGAACCGGCAGAAGAGAAGCTTGCGGCCTGCCAGGTACGCATGGTTACGCCGGGCGGGCAGGTCGAGTTCATCTTTGCCGAACCGCAAGCCGGCTATCTCCAGATTTTCGACAGGATCGGACGATGCCTCCTGCAGGAACGCCTCTCCGGCACGAGCCACCGGATTGCCCCGCTCGAACCGGGCGTTTACCTCTACCGGCTTTTGAATCCTGCCAAGACGCTGGTCCCGGGCGGAACCGGGAAATTCCTCAGCCTGTAGACAGGCAAGCGGTTCCGCTCCCCAAAGCTTGGCCGGTCATCGATCCGCCCTGCATTTTTCCGGACGGAGCAGGCAGGGCGGTTTCCCCTATACGGGCAGATTTTGGAAGATAGGCGGTTTTAGATGGAAAATTCAATAAAAAAATTGTAAAATCCAATCAAAAAGACGAACTTTAACGCGCTCTGTCGAAAAGCGGGGTTTCTGGTTTTCCCGGAAACCCCGGTTGGCATCGGCGGAGAGAACGCGTCCGCGCCTTTCGGGGCTTGTTCCGGGAACGAAAGCCCGGAACAAGCCTCAAAGGAAAGAAAAAAAGGAACAACAACCAAAGCGGGAGGAGCATGAAGCGATTCTGAAAGAACAACAGCCCGGCAATCCGGAAACAGACCGGGTTAAAAAGGAAAAAGATTAAAAACCAAAACCAAACGTCATGAAAAGGGAATTGTTTTACAGCAAGCATCTGTCCCGCCGGCTTCTATTCTATTCTATTCTATTCTTCTTTCTCCCGTTTCCGCGCAGGAAGTCATCATTCCCTTGTACTTGGAATCCTTGGCTAACGGGAAAACCGATACCTTGGTGGTAGGCATCACGCCCGGCGGCTACATCGGCTGCGATTACCAGAACGTGGACGCGGAGCCTGTCTTCGATCCCTTCCCGGACAAGGAGGATCATATCGGAGCCTATGTCACGCCCGGAAGGACGTGGAATCAACCGGAATGGTGCTATACGCCCGACTGCATGGTCTTCTATAAGAGAGGAGTCAACCAGAACATCCAAGGGCTTTTCCTCTACGATGTCCATTTCATCGTTCCTACGGAAGCCCTTCCGGTGATTTTCCGCTGGGATCGCTCGCTGTTGCCCTGCCGCACGGTCCTGAATGACCGGGACGAGGCCGAAAGCTGGATAGAACCGCCGGTTCCGCCAGAAAACTCGAAGGCCTATTACGGAACGGACATCCGGATGGACCAAGCCGACAGCTGCGTCTTTTACCCGCTTCCTCCGGTAATCAACGATTCCTCGCCGCTCTGGCGTCCTTCGCTCCACGTCGGCATTCCGGATAGCATTTATTACCAGACCTTTGTTTTTGATTCTCTCGGAGAGAGACACGGGTATAGGAATTTCTATGTTTCAATCGATCTGAGGGTGGACAACCAGGCATTGCAGGAAGGCTCGACCGGGATCCGGATCTTGTCCAACCCGGTGAAGGACGTCTTGAAATGGGAAAGCTCCTCGCCTTTGGAAAGCTGGCGGGTCCTGGATGTTTCGGGCCGGGTCGTAGGGAACGGCGGCGGCGATTGCCGGATACTCGATGTCTCGTCCTTGCCCCCGGGCTTGTACCTGTTTTCCGGCCTTGCCCGCAACGGGAGGACCGAAACGGTCAAGTTCGTGAAACGATGAAGCCAGCCCCCGCCCGTAGGCCGAAGCCGCACTCGTTCCTGCTCCCATCGGCTCTGTCTGCGGGCGGGGAAGACGCAAGTTACCGGGCTGCCAAGACGGGCGGGGAATAAGGAATTCCTGGGGGAAGAAAACGGAAGAGCACATAGGAGGAGAAGAGGACCGGGGCGTTCCAACCGCAAAAGCCCTTTGCAAGCGGTCCGTCTTCCGCCCGGGAAAAATCCTTCCGTCCGATTGCTTCTTTCCGATAAAAAAAAGGGCTGGTTGAAAGAACCAGCCCTTTTCCAACAGGGGAAGCTATTCTTATATTTCTTCCGTAGCAGGAGCTTCGGCTGCCGGCGCCTCGGGGGCGGGTTCGGCCTTGGCACCTTCTTCCGGGCGCGGGAGGGCTTCTTTCACAATGATGGTGCGGCCTTCCCATTCGGCCCCGTCCAGCGCGCTGATCGCCTTGCGGGCATCTTCTTCATTGGCCATTTCCACGAAGCCGAATCCTTTCGAACGGCGCGTGCCGCGTTCGGTAATGATGCGGGCGGTGGTGACTTCACCGTACTCGGAGAAGATTTCTTTGAGGTTCTCGCTACGGACTTTGTAATTCAGGTTAGCAACAAAAATGTTCATACGATATTTGATGTTTGGTTCTATCGGCAATGTTTTCTTGTTCGTTCCCTTCCCGGGAAACCGGAAAGAGTTGGCAAAAGTAGGAATATTTCTCCACAGCGCAAAGAAAACCGCTGAAATACCTGCAACTTGGGCTGCGCGATTCCGGGAACGGCGGGGCTTGCCCGCACGCGAGGAGGAAGGCGGCCGGCAAGGCGGCGGGAAAGAGGTTTTTTGCCTACCACTTGAGCTTGTACCAGAACGTTTCCCGTTTTATGCGCAGGCGCATGGCCTTGCGCACGGCCCGGGCTAGGATCAGGAATACCCCGTACCGGTGGTTTTCCAACCACTGCAGGGCGGGTTCTTCCCCTTTGGCGGCTTGGCAGAAAGCGTAGTAGAAGGGGTCGGGGTGGGAGCGGAGCCACCGGAGGGCATGCGGCTCGTCGTTGATGCCGTTCACCAACACCCCCATTTCCGGGTAACCGTTTTCCAGCAGCCAGAAAACAGCCTTTTCATCGCCTTGGATGCCGTTCGAGAAGGCGGCCCATTGCGGGTAGCCTTCATCGAGAAGCTTCTGGAAATGCCTCTGGGAGCCGCCCACGGCTTTTTCGAAATCCCGGTAGACCGCCACGGGATAATTTTCCAGGATATTCATCTTTCAAATGGTTAAGCATTCAGGAAGAAGCCAAGGTCTCCGGCAGGAATAGCCCCGGGGAAAACCTGTCCGATTCCCTTTCAAGCCGTCTTGCCTTGAAAGGTCGGCTATTGCAAAAAAATCCGGTTAACCGTTAATCAAAAGAACGCCTGCACGTTTTCGAAGCCTTCCTTGCGCAAGGCCTCGGCTTTTTCTTCTAATTCTTCCCGGCCGAGCTTGACCAGTTTCTTGGCCGGGGTTTCCCGGTCGAGGCCGTAGAGCATGATGGACTGGGGCCGGATTTTTTTCAATTGCGCCACGTAGGCCTCCCATTCCGCGCCCGAAGTGTTGTCGACGGGCAGGCCTTCGTGCTCGCCCCGGAAAAGCAAGGTCTGCAACGTGAACGGGTAGGGGTAGGCGGCCAAATGGCGAATCAGGACCGGGTAGAATTCCTCGGGAGAGCGCTCCTCCCCGTAATCGCCCAAGCGGAAGCCTTGGCGCAAGCGGTTGATCCGCGCATACATCCCCGCGGTTCCGGCATCGAGTTTCAGCAAGACTTTGCTGCAGGACGCAAGAGCCTGGCGGATTTCTTCCCGTCCTATCTGCGTGGCGTTCGATATGACGGTCACCAAAGGCGGGTTTTCCGGGTAAGCCTCCCGCACGCAACGGTTGGCAACGGCGGCTATTTCCGGGAACGCAGGGTGCAGGGTCGGTTCCCCGTTGCCCGAGAAAGTGATGGAATCGGGGCGTTTGCCTTCCTTTTTCAAGCGTTCGAGCGCATCCCGCAGGGCGGATTCGATATCCCGGCAGGAAGGCAAGCCGGCCGGGTCGGCTTCCATGACCGTATCCCAGCCGCATTCGCAATAAACGCAGTCGTAATTGCAGATTTTTTGCGAGGTGGGCAGCAGGTTCACGCCCAACGAGAGCCCCAGTCTCCGGCTATGGATGGGACCGGTGATGATGTGTGTGTGAAAGAAAGCCATATCGTTGTTGTTTGTTTTCCACATGGAGGCGGGTCGCCCGCAATCCGCGAGTTGCAAGTTGCAAGTTGCAAGTTGCAAGTTGCAAGTGCCGTCGGCTATCCGCTGCCCGGCCCTTCCCAGGACAAGCCGGCTCTTGCAAGAACCGGGCCGCTTCCGCTTCTGTCAGTAATACAGGATGAAGCCAAGCAGGCCGGACAGGAGGATGCACAAGATGGGCCGGAATTTCCGCCGGAAGGAGGCCGCGAAAACCGCCACGAAAATCAGCAAGCTCTTGTAATCGATGAAATTGTAGCCGTTCATCATGCCGATGGCCACGGAGGCGATAAGCGCCACGGAAACCAGCTTGAGGCCTTGCACGATGCCTCCCACGATAGGGTTCCCCTTGTTTTTCAATAGAAAAGACAAGACGGCCCATACCAACAGCAAGGAAGGCAGGCAGACCGCGAGGCTGGCCAGAAGCGAGCCCAGAATGCCGACGAAGATGCTCTGGCTGGCATCGAAAGCGGCCTGGTAGCCCACGTAGGTGGCAGCATTGATGCAGATAGGGCCGGGGGTCATCTGGCTCATGGCCACGATGTCGGCAAAATCGGAGTGGTCGAGCCAGTGGTGCTTTTCCACCACATCGTGCTGCATCAGCGAGAGCATGGCGTACCCGCCGCCGAATCCTAACAGGCCTTGCTTGAAAAACACCCAGAAAAGCTGCAGGAAAATCATGCCTTCCTCCTTTGCTTGAACGCCCCGTAGGCAGCCCCGCCCGCCCCGGCGGCCAGAATGACATAGACCGGGGAAACCTGCAAGAGGCAGACCGCAAGCACGGCAAGGAGGGGAATGAAGAAATTGTTCAGCCCGATGCCGGTGCTCTTCACCATCTGCAAGGCCGGGGAAAGGATCAGGGCGACCACGCAGGGACGTATGCCCTTGAAGCAGCTTTCAACCACAGGGTTCTCCTTGGCTTTCCGGGCAAAGACGGCCAAAAGCAGCACGATGAGCAGCGAAGGCAGCACGGCGCCGGAAGCCGCCGCAAGGCTGGCTTTCTTGCCCGATAGCCGCTGTCCGACCGCCAATGCCATGTTGACGGCGAATATTCCCGGCATGCTCTGCAAGACGGCAATCATTTCGGCAAAGTCCTCCTCTTGCATCCACTTCCGTTGCACGACCACGATCTGGCGTACCATCGACAACATGGCATAGCCGCCTCCGATGGTGAAGAGGCCTATTTTGAAAAAAGTGGAAAACAAGCGGAACAAGCCCGGCGGACGGGCTTCCGGGGAGGCGAGGCTCCCGGAAGCGGAACCGGACCGGGTGTTGTCGGGCAGGAGCAGGCTTTGCATCAGGGTTTCTTCTTGCGGTTCTTAAGCGGTATGCCGTAGGCTATGCCGATTTCGCCTTCCAACGCATGGGGACGGTGGAGGCTCGTGGCAACCGACAAGTCTATTTTGAAACAGGGGGTAAGGAATACATCCCCTCCCACGCGGAAATCGAACGCGTACGATTTTTCGGGCTTCACCCGTTGCCCGGAAGCATCCGCAGAGGCGTATTGCCAGGCATGCGAACCTACGATTTCCCCGTAGAGGCTGAACCGGCCCGACTTTACCGGAGACCCTCCGGCCGCCACGCAATAGAACAAGCCGACCCCTTGCCCTATGACATTCCAGTCGGCCCCGGCATTGTAGGCCACCCACATGTTGCCGATATTGTGGTCGAGAATCAGCATCATCGATGGGATCACTCCCGGCGATACCGCGTACTGGGAACGGTTTCCCACGGGAAGGGTCACGCTCCCCACGAAGGCGAAGCCGGGTTTCGCGCCTTGTTTTCCAACCAGATTGATGCGGGTCCCGAGGGAAAGCGGGGAAAGGCTCAGCCCTTTCTGCCCGGGTTCTTTCACCCAGCCTGTTCCTGCGTAAAGCTCCATGTTCCGTAAGGGGGAATAGCGCAGCGTGTACCCGTTGAGCATTGTTCCCGTCTCTTTCCAAGGCAGACCCGTCCCCCCTGAAAGCGTGAAGAAGGCCTCGGCCGAGAGCGTGTGCTGTATCAAGGCCGAGCTTCCGCAGGCAAAGCCGGGCCGGCCGGGATTGTAATTGTAGGTGTGATCGGGCTGGGCGCGGAGGAAAACCGGGGAGAAGGCCGTGCAGGCAAGCAGAAGCGCTTTCCCCGCCGTCCTTCCTACCCGTTTTCCCCGTGACGGTCTACCGTTGAATGACATGCTGTTTTTCCGTTTGTTTTAGTGCGACACTTGTTGCGTCCCTTATTGCGCCACCTGCTTTTCGGTATTCACTTCCTTGGCCCCGCCTTTTTGCATGGGCGCTGCCGCAGGGCTGGCAAAGGGGTCTTTGACCGAAAAAGCCTGCTCCGCATAATGTTTCCCGGCCATTTCTTCGGGCGAAAGCCCTTTCACGTGCTTGTCCAGGAAATGGAAGAACCTCCGTTGCCAGAGGATGCCGTTCTGGGGCTGGAGCACCCAGTGGTTCTCGTCGGGGAAAATGAGCAGCTCTGCCGGGATTCCCCGCAGGATGGCCGCATTGAAAGCCGCCATGCCCTGGGAAGCCACGATGCGGTAATCCAGTTCCCCATGGATGATCAGGATAGGCGCGTCCCATTTGTCGATGAAACGGTGCGGGGAATTGGCGTAGGAACGGCTTGCCGTAGCGTTGCCTTTTTCCCAGAAGGGGCCGCCGAGATCCCAGTTCACGAACCACATTTCCTCGGTTTCGGCATATTGCTGTTCGAGGTTGAACATGCCATCGTGGGCGATGAAGGCCTTGAACCGCTTGTCGTGGTGCCCGGCTAACCAATACACGGAGAATGCCCCGTAGCTGGCCCCGACACAGCCCAGTTTTTCCTTGTCTACATAGGGCTCCCGGCTCACTTCATCGATGGCGCGGAGGTAATCGCGCATGTTCTCCCCGCCGTAATCCCCGCTTATCTGTTCGAGCCAGTCCATGCCGAATCCCGGAACCCCGTGCCGGTTGGGAGCCACCACGATATAGCCGTTGGCCGCCATGATCTGCATGTTCCACCGGTAGCTCCAGAACTGGCTTACCGTGCTTTGCGGGCCTCCCTGGCAGTAAAGGAGGGCCGGGTATTTCTTCGTGGAATCGAAACGGGGCGGGTAAATGACCCAAACCAGCATCTTTTCCCCGTTGGCCGTGCTTATCCAGCGGCTTTCCGTCCGGCCGAAATCGAGCTGGTCGATGATATCCTTGTTGATGAAAGTGATTTGCTCTTGGGCGAAGCCTCCTTCGGGCGATTCCTTGGCAAGGTCTATCCGGAAAATCTCGTCGGGATAGGACATGGACATCCGGACTCCGAGCAATTTGTCCGGCCCGGCGGGGATGACCGAGTGGTAGTCATGCTTTCCGGCTGTCAGGCAGCGGATATGGGAAGGATTCCCGGACAGGAAGCGGGCCTGGGTACCATCGGGAACGTTGCCTTGCAAGGCTTGCCTGAAGCTGGCTTCCGCATCGAGGCGGTAGATCTGCGACAAGGCATGCCAGTTGCTGACGAAGTACAGGTAGCGGGAGTCCTCGCTCCAAGCCAAGCCCGATGCGCTCTGGTCGAAACCGTAGCTGGCATCCACGCGCTTGCGGTCTTGCATGTCCAGAAGGATGATGCGCGACTTGTCGGATTCGTAGCCATCCCGTTCCATGCTTTCCCAAGCCAGGTAACGCCCGTCCGGGCTGAAGACGGGATTGATGTCGTAGCCGGCATTGCCTTCGCTGGCGTTGAAAGAAGCCCCGCTTTGCAAATCGTAGACGTAAATATCCGAATTGGTGGAGAGGGCGTACTCTTTGCCTATCTTTTTCTTGGTAGTGAATGCGATGTATTTTCCATCGGGACTCCAGGCGAATTGCTCGATGCCCCCGAAAGGCTTCAAGGGCGATTCGAAAGGCTCGCCCGCGAGCAGGTCCACGGGACGCGAATGCTCCACAGCCCCGGGATCCGTCTTCAAATCCTTCCCCGAAAGCGTGCAGACGAAAACATGGGGAATGGTTTCCACCCAATGATCCCAGTGGCGGTAGTTCAGGTCTTCGAACAGCTTTCCGCTCGATTTGTCCAGATCCGGGTAGCGGTCGCGGACAAGCGGCGATACCTGCACTTGGCGGATAAATGCCAGCTGCGTCAAGTCCGGGCTGAAACGGAACCCTTCCATCCCGCCCGCTATGGAAGTCAGCCGCACCGGGGAAAGCCGGGAAGAGACGTCTTCGATTTTCCCTTCCGGTACCGGCAAGTCCAGCACTTTCCGCAAATCGAGGGCATGCACCTGCATGCCGGTCTCTTCATCCGGGGCCAGATAGGCCACCGTGTGGTGGTTGAGCCAGGTTACATTGCCTTCCGAAGCGGCCGTACGGGTGATCTGCCGCACATTCCGGCCATCGGCATCCGATAGATAAAGATCGGTATTGCCTTTGTTCTGCGCCACATCGTAATACCGGACCGAGTATACGATATGCGCCTTGTCGGGACTGAGGCTGACTTCGCCCAGACGGCCCATGGCCCAGAGGATTTCGGGAGTCAGCGTCCGGTCTTCCGCCTCGATGGCCTGCTTGCCGATGACAGCTTGCGTTTGCCCGTTCCGGGGCGACTGGCAGGAAATTCCGGACAGGAATGCCGCCAGGGCAATCGCTATCCGGATGGATCTCGTGGAAATGAGGTTCATGATGCAAGGTTATTGGTTAATTTTCAAGTTTTCGGGGTTCGGGTTCCGTAATTTCCAGGCTTCCTGTGCCTGCGGCTGCAGGCTCTTCCCGGGCAGGGGCGTCTGGAACGCCGGATTCCCGGTGCAGGTGGCGTTCCTTGGTGTCTTTCGCAATAATGGCCGAACGGGAGAAACACTCGTCCTGGTCGAAGAGATAACGGTAGGTCAGATGCTTCTGGTGGAAACAGGCCCCGACGCTTTCGTGCAAAGCCCGCATCTTGGGATTGAAATCGCCTACCCAGGAAAGTTCCACGTGCGTGTACCACGGCTTGCGCTTCAGGGCTTCGGCCGCATAAGAAAACAGAAGCGATTCCATGCCCGAACGCTGGTAGCGGATTTTCACGCCCATGATGGTGATCCGGGTGCTGTGCATGGCATGCCGCTGCTTGAGTATGAGGAATCGTATCTTGTTGAAGAAGTTCAGCTTGCCATGAAAGCGCTTGAGAATAGGAGAGGCATCGGGAAACATGACCAGGAAAGCCACGGGTTCGTCCTTGCGGTAGGCGAACCAGATCAGTTCGGGGTCGATGAGGCCTTTCCCTTCTTCCAATTCCTTCCGGATAGTGTCTTCCTTGAGCGGCGTGAAATTTTCGTGGTACTGCCAGGCATCATCGTAGATTTCCTTCAGGTGGCGGATATAGGCATCCGCTTTCCCCGGCTCGAAATGGCGGCAATGGTATTCGTTGCGGGAACGTACCCAGCGGGCGATTTTCCAAAACCGTTCGGGAAACGGCTTGGTGAAGTCAAGGAGGTTGCTCACTTGCTCGAAATAGGGCTTGAAACCGTAGTTCTCGAACAAGCGCTTGTAGTAGGGAGGATTGTAGTTCATTCCGTAGGCGGAAGGCACGAAGCCTTCCACCAGCAAACCCCAGTAATTGTCGTTTTCCCCGAAATTAACGGGCCCGTCCATGGCTTCCATGCCTTGGCGGGAGAGCCATTGCTTGCAGGCATCGAACAAGCAGTCGGCCGCCGGCTGGCTGTCGATGCATTCGAAGAAACCCATGCCTCCCGTGGGCTGGGCGAAAGCGCGGGCCCGATTCCCGTTCACGAAAGCGGCGCAACGGCCTATGATTCGGCCGCTTCCGTCCTGGAGGAGGAAACGGGTGGCGCAACCGTTGGAAAAGAATTCGTTCCGGCCCGGGGTGAAAATGTCCTCGATGAAGCGTTCTATCGGGGCGGAAAAATTCCCGTCATTGCGGTACAAGCGCCGCTGGAACCTGTGCCATTCTTTCTTGAGGGAAGCCGTATTGACTTCTATTACGCGCATAGGCAGAAAGTTAGATACAATGTGGCTTATCGGGTGCAAGCCGTAAAGATAGGTATATTGTCCCAATCCGTCCACTTTCCTTTTTTTCATACCTTTGTTTGGCGTTTTCGGCTGTTTGCCATTTTTCAGCGGATCATGATAAAAATCGCGACGGTAGTCGGGGCTCGCCCCCAGTTCGTCAAGGCGGCCGTCTTGAGCCGGGCCTTGGAATCGTTTCCGGAATTCGAGCAAAAGCTTGTCCATACCGGGCAGCATTACGATGCGTCCATGTCGGAAATCTTTTTCCGCGACTTGGGCATGGCGCGCCCGGACTACGATCTGGGCATCAACCGGGAAGCCCTCGGGGTGCAGGACGGTCATGAAACCGGGCCTGCATGGCGGGTAGGGCGCATGATGCAGCAGCTCGAAGCGGTTTTCATGCGCGAGGAGCCGGAATGGGTCCTGGTCTACGGCGACACGGACTCCACCTTGGCCGGGGCCTTGACGGCGGCCAAGCTCCGTATCCCGCTTATCCATGTGGAAGCCGGCTTGCGCTCCTTCAACGCGCAAATGCCCGAGGAGACCAACCGAATCCTGACCGACCGCTTGAGCCGCCTGCTTTTCTGTCCTTCCGACCAAGCGGTGGAAAACCTGGAAAAAGAAGGCTTCGGGCGTTTTCCCGCCCGCGTTTTCCGTTGCGGGGACCTGATGCAGGACGCGGCCCGGATCTACGCTTCCGAAGCTAAACCTGTTGATGAAGTAAAGGATTTGAATAGTTTCATCCTATGCACATTGCATAGAAAGGAAAATATTGAAAACCCTACCGTGCTGGCCCAGCTCATGGCCGCGCTGGAAACCGTTTCGGCCCGGATGCCCGTCGTGATGCCGCTGCATCCCGGCACGCGGGCCAGGCTGGCGGTTTCGGGATACGATTTCGAGGCTTCCCCCGTGCGGTTCATCAACCCGGTAGGCTACCTCCAGATGGTCTATCTGCTGCAGCATTGCCGTTTGGTGGCAACCGATAGCGGCGGCTTGCAGAAAGAAGCCTATTTCTTCCGGAAGCCCTGCCTCACCTTGCGCCAGGAAACCGAATGGGTCGAATTGGTGGAACGCGGCTACAATATCCTGGCCGGGCATGATCCCCGTTCGATAGCCTTGCAGGCGGAGATGCTTTGGAAAAAGGATCCGGCCGCTTTCGAGCCCGGGCTCTACGGGAACGGGCAGGCCGGGATGGAAATAGCGCGGGCCATCCTCGAATGTTCCGGCACGAAGCCGGCCGCATAGCCCACGCCAAAGCCCGATGATATGATTTTGCAAGACGAAGCCCGAAATTACCTGTTGCAGTTCCTGACCGGCTACGAAGACCAGGCTGTTTTCCGTCGTTTCCGCATCGGCTACACGGCCGACGAATCGCTTTTCCCTCATTACGACCTGGTCTTTGTCCCTTCCGGTTTTTTCGAGTCCGCGAACTACGGGAAAAAGGAGTCTTTGCCCCAAGGCCCCTTGCCGAGGATAGCGGGCGTCCCTTTCCTTTTCGGGGAAAACCGGGTGGAAAGGGCCGGGGAAACGGTGGTTGTCCATGCCGATTTGCCGGCAACGGCCTTCTTTTTCCTTTCCCGTTACGAGGAAATCTGCTGCCGCGACGTGCGCGACCGCCATGGCCGGTTCCCGGGAAAGGCTTCATTGCTGTACAAGAACGACTTGCTTTTCCGTCCTTTCTTGGACGAATATGCCGGCCTGGTGCGCGGATGGCTCCGGGAAGCCGGCACGGACTTGCCGCCCTTGCCGAAAAAAATCTCCAAGCTCTGGCTCACGCACGATGTCGACGAGCCGTTTTATTGCCAGTCCCTCCGTTCCGTTGCCCGGGAAACTTTCCGGGGAAAGGGCTTGGCCACGGCCGCAAGGCTTTATTTCCGGAAACCTTGGCAGGATCCGTACTGGAGCTTTCCCCGTCTGGCCGCTCAAGACGAAGCCTGCAAGGCCGCAGCCCCGTTCCCCGTGCAGTCGCTTTACTTCCTCAAAGGAGGAGGGAAGTCGGGTTTCGACAAACCCGTATACCGTCTCGGCAGCCGGAAAATCAGGAAGCTGATCCGCTTCCTCGACGAGCAGAGCGCTGTTTTCGGCCTTCACGGCAGCTACAGCTCCGGCGGGGGAAAAGCCGATCCGGAAGAGAAAAAGAGGCTCGAATCCGCCTTGCGGAGGAGCGTATTCTTCCATCGCAGCCATTATCTTCGTTCTTGCGAGCCCGAACACTTCCTTGGCTTGGAAAGCATGGGCATCACCGATGATTTCTCCATGGGATACGCCGATGTTTCGGGCTTCCGCTTGGCCACGTCGCGGCCGGTAATCTGGATCGAGCCTTTCACCGGGAGGCTGACCCGCTTGGTCCTGCACCCGCTCGCCATCATGGACAACAGCCTCTCGGATCCCGACTACATGGGGCTCGACCCTGAAACAGCCCGGAAATACGCCACCATGCTTTTCCATGCAGCGCAGCAGCACGGAGGGGAAATCTGCCTCCTTTGGCATAACACTTCCGTCCGGGAAAATTCCTACCCGGAACCTCCTGCCCCTTGGCTTGGCGACTTGTACGCTTTCCTTTTGGATTACCTTACCCGCATGCAAGGAGGGGAGAAAGCATGAAAATCCTGATTGTCTGCGACCAGTTCCCGCCCGCTTTCGGCCCCCGGATGGGGTATTTGTGCAAATACCTCTCCGGAGAAGGCATCGAAGCCGATGTGGTCTGCGAAGCGCATCCCGATACGCGTTTCCAGTTCCTGGCCGGTTACGCCGATCATGTGGAAAGCGTGGCTTTTTACCGTTTCGAAAAAGGCTGGAAGCACACCTTGGAGTGGATTCTGACCATGGTAGCGGACGTTCTTTTCTCCCGCAAGGATCGCAAGATGGTCCGGGCCGTGATGCGGAACCGGCAAATGCGCCGGTACGATATTGTCTTATGCAGCACTTACCGGACATTTCCGCTCAAAGCCGGCTTCCGTCTGGCCCGGAAGTTTTCCGTCCCTTTCGTGGCCGACCTGCGCGACATCATCGAGCAATTTCCCGACAAATCGTACCTGAGCCATAAGATACCGGGGGGGCGCCTCATCGGGAATTTCGTAGAAAAAACACTCACGAACAGGATGTTGCGCCAACGCAACCGTATTTTGGCCAAGGCTATGTGCGTGGTGAGCGTTTCGCCCTGGCATGTGGAATTCCTCAAACGGTTCAATCCGGACACCCGCCTTATCGAAAACGGCTACGATCCGGAACTTTTTTACCCCGTTCCGGAAACCGACCCGTTTTTCCGCATCACCTTCACCGGGAGGCTTATCAGCTTGGCCAACCGGGACCCGGGGCTGCTTTTCCAAGCCGTCTCCGCGCTGGCCCGCAACGAACGCATAAGACCGGAAGATTTCCGCATGGAATGGTACGTGGATGCCGCAAGCCGGGATCTTCTCGAAGCCAAATCCCGGAAATTTTCCGTGGAAGCGTTCATGGATTACCGGGATTTCGTCCCGGCCTCCGCGGTGCCGGCCTTGCTGAACCGGAGTTCGGTCTTGCTCCAGCTGGCCAACAAATCGGAGGGAAACGGCCCGAAAGGAGTCCTGACGACCAAGTTTTTCGAGGCTTTGGCCGTGGGCAAGCCGATCTTGCTGGTCAGGAGCGACGAAAGCTGCCTCGAGGCGCTCGTGCATCGCTACCATTGCGGATTGGCGGCCCGCAACAGCCTGGAAATAGAAGAATTCCTGCTTCGGCAATATGCCTGCTGGAAGGAAAAAGGTTTCACTTCGATAGAAGTCGACCCGGAAATTCCCGCCCGGTTCTCGCGCAAAGGACAAGCGGGGAAATTTGCTGCCTTGTTCCGTGAAATAGCCGGGAAAGCGGCCGTCCCCCCTCCGGACGGGAACGGGCGGAGGAAAACCTCGCGCGGCTTTCCGCGCGGATCCTGCCGGGAAAGTTCCGGAAAAATATAGCCGACATGCCAGAAAAGACTTCAATTCCGTTAAAGGAAAGGGGAGAACGGCTTCCTTTTCCCGATTCCGACGCCCTTTTCCTGCAAGACTGGTGGTGGGAAGCGGTTTGCCCCGAACGGGAAGTTTTCCGGATAGAAGAAGCCGGGGAATGCACGGGATTCTGGCCGCTGGCCAAGATACGGCGCATGCTGCTTTTCCCGGTGTATGCCTGCCCGGGCCTCACGCAGCATGCCGGCCCCTGGATGGAAAGGCAGAGCGATTTCTGCAAGCTCCTCGCCCGGATTCCGCCCCGTGCCATGCTCTGCGCGAACCTCGGCTTCCAGCTCGGGGAGAAGGAGAAGGCGTTTTGCCGGGAAGCGGGCTTTCGCGTGGAAGACCGGCCCACATTCCGGATTACTGAAACGGAAGACCTCGATGCCGTATTCCGCAATGTCGCCCCGGCGCAACAGCGGCAAATCAGGAAAGCGCGGAAGCACCTCCACCGCCAGCCATGCCCCCGTATCGAAGACTTGCTCCGTCTTCAGGAAGAAACCTTCGAGCGCAGAGGCGTGCCCATGCCTTTTTCGAGGGAAGCCGTGCGCCGCTTATGGCACGCCGTGCAGGCGCATCGGGCAGGGGAACTGGTCTCCTTGGCCGATGAAGACGGCCATGTACGGGCTTGCGGCCTTTTCGTCTACGACACGCATGCCTGCTACAGCCTTGCCCACGGGTTCGACAAAAGCCTCAAAAACGTAGGCGCGGGGAGCCTTCTGCAATGGGAAGGCATCCGGATTGCATCGGAAAAAGGGCTTGTTTTTGATTTTGAAGGTTCTAATATAGAATCGATTGCAAGATTTAATTCAAGCTTTGGAGCAAGTCCGTTCCTCTACACGCGGATAGAACGGTACACGGCGGCTTTCCGCTTCTTCCAAGACCTACGTTCGAAGATTGGCGGAATACTTTAATTGAATATATTTAAATTACTGAAAACTAATATTGTATTAATACTAATCGACTACGGTTTCCATGAAAATGCTCGCCACTATCTTGCTCCTTGTCGTTTCCAACGTGTTCATGACCTTTGCCTGGTACGGACATCTGAAACTTCAGGAGATGAAAATCAGCACGAACTGGCCGTTGTATGCCGTCATCTTGTTTTCGTGGGGGATCGCCTTGCTCGAATACTCCTTCCAGGTACCGGCCAACCGTATCGGCTTCCGCGAGAACGGGGGGCCTTTCAGCCTTGTGCAGCTCAAAGTCATACAAGAAGTCATCACGTTGATCGTTTTTACGGTATTCACGTCGTTCCTTTTCAAGGGCGAGCAATTTCATTGGAACCACGTGGCCGCCTTTGCCTGCTTGGTGCTGGCGGTGTATTTCGTCTTCATGAAGTGAAGCAGCGGCGGCTTTTGCGGCGCGAACCGCGCATGAAGGCCGTATTTGTGCCCGGTGCCTGCTTTTGCATGCGAAAAGCGGTTTTCGAGCAGAATGCCGTTTCGCGCGGAGAGCGCCCGGTGGCGGCGCTTGCCGCAAGGCTGTCGAAAAAGCGGGCAACCAGAATCCAGAATCCAAGAATCAGTAATCACTAATCAAGCATTCATGGATCAAAAGGGCGAGAAACTATAATCAAGAATCAAGAATCAAGGATCAAGGATCAAGGATCAAGGATCAAGGATCAAGGATCAAGGATCAAGGATCAAGGATCAAGGATCAAGGATCAAGGATCAAGGATCAAGGA
>CASEWE010000004.1:0-130376 GCA_949291555.1 uncultured Bacteroidales bacterium | reverse complement strand
ATCAAGGATCAAGGATCAAGGATCAAGGATCAAGGATCAAGGATCAAGGATCAAGGATCAAGGATCAAGGATCAAGGATCAAGGATCAAGGATCAAGGAGGAAAGGCGGGTGTTCATGATTTTATTGGTTAACATAATAGAAATTATATGTCAAAATAAACCTGCACGAAATGAACACGTCTAACCGGTTCCGTTGCCATTCATTCTTCCGCAGACGCCGGCTTGTCCTCGCGCCGGATACCTTGCCGAACGCGGACTGTTCCAGCAGCGGCCGGATTCAAACGCGCGGAATCATTCCCGCCCGCCGGTGCAAGGAAACGGAAACCGCCAAAAGCAAAAGCGGCCCTTCGTCTGCGCGAAGAGCCGCCTTGCTTCTGTTTCTATCTGCCAGCGCCCGGCGCGTTGCGGGGAAACTGCCGCCAAGGAATCCTGCCGCCCGGCTTGGCTTATCCGAAATATTCTTTCATGCGCTCGAAGAATCCCGGTTCCTTGTGCTTGGAAGCATCTGCCTGAAAATCGGGCATTCCGCGCATTTTCTCCAGCAGTTCCTTTTCCTCCTTGTTCAGATGCCGCGGCACCACTACGTGGACGGAAACGATCATGTCGCCTTTCGGCATGCCCCGCTGGATGGACGGGAAGCCTTGCCCCCTCAGCCGCAACAGCTTGCCCGAAGGCGTTCCGGCTTCGATTTTGATCTTGGCTTTCCCGCCCAGCGTAGGCACCTCGACCGTGGCGCCCAAAGCGGCATCCATATAACTGATTGGCAAGGTATAATGAAGGTTCTGATGATCTCGCTGGAAGTCTTTGTGCTCCACTTCCTCGATAAGGACCAGCAAATCGCCGTTTATGCCTCCCCTCGGAGCCGCATTGCCTTTGCCGGCCACCGAAAGCTGCATGCCCGCTTCCACGCCGGCCGGAATGTCGATCGAAATGATTTCATCCTGATAGACAACGCCTTCCCCGTTGCAGTCGGGACAACGGTCGGTGATGACCTTGCCCTGCCCGTGGCAGGAAGGGCATTCCGAAACCTGCTGCATCATTCCCAGAATGGTCTGCTGGGTATGCACGACCCGTCCTTGGCCGTGGCAAGTCTCGCAGGTCTTGAAAGCTTTCCCGTCCTTGGCGCCCGTGCCTTGGCAACGCGGGCAAGAGACCGCTTTCTTCACCTTGATTTTTTTCTCGACGCCTTGGGCTATTTCTTCCAGCGTCAGCTTCAATTTGACCCGTAGATCGCTTCCGCGCATCACGCGCCGCGTCCGGCCTTGGCTTCCGGAACTGAAACCGTCGAAACCGCCAAAGCCCCCGAAGCTTCCGAAAATGTCGCCAAACTGGCTGAAGATGTCTTCCATGCTCATGCCATGGCCGCGTCCGCCGCCGAAACCTCCGGCCCCGCCCAGTCCGGCCTGTCCGAACTGATCGTAGCGCTTGCGCTTTTCCGGATCGCTCAGAACGCTATAAGCCTCGGCCGCTTCCTTGAACTTTTCCTCGGCGTCCTTGTTGCCCGGATTCTTGTCCGGGTGGTATTGGATGGCCAGTTTCCGGTAGGCTTTCTTTATCTCTTCGGCCGTGGCTGTCTTGGCAACGCCCAGCACTTCGTAGTAATCTCTTTTTTCTGCCATGATCGCAATCTCCTCGAAACCTTAACAGCCCACAACCACCTTGGCGAAACGAATCACCTTGCCCTCTATGGCGTAACCTTTCTGGATGACATCCAGGACAACCCCTTTCCGCGATTCGTCGGGAGCCGGGATCTGCGCCACTGCTTCGGCAGTCTCCGCATCGAAATTCCGGCCCAGCACCTCGCATTCGCGCACGCCCTGCTGTTTCAATACGTTCAGAAGTTTATTGTAGATGAGATCGACCCCTTCGAACAAGGCTTGCTGCGCCGGCAAAGCGGCTTCCTCTTCGGAGCCTGCTTCCCGGAAAGCCTTCAAGGCCCGCTCCATGTCGTCTATGACAGGCAAAAGTGCCAAAACGACATTCGTCGAGGCCGTTTTTTCCATTTCAAGCCTTTCGCGGTTGCTCCGCTTCCGGTAATTGTCAAAATCGGAATACAAGCGCAGGTACTTGTCGTTCATCTCGGCCAGGCGGGCTTTCCAATCCTCTCCGCTTTCTTTTCCCGGGGTACCGGCCTCATCCGGGCCCGTTCCGGCTTCCGCCCTTGCGTCCGCTTGCATCTCCGGATCGCAAGCGGGTTCGCCTCCTTCTGCCGGAGCCTGGCTGTCCGAAGCTTTTTCCTCGATACGGCTATCGTTTTCTTTCATGTCGCCTCCTTGCATTCTCGCTTCCTTTTTCTGCATGTTGAAAATTTTTCCCTTTCATCGAACAAAAATAATACCGTGCAGATTCCGGAGCCTTGTTTCGCGCCATATTGGCAGTCTCCCTCTCAAGCCGGCAATCCCGCAAGCCGCACCGATGCGCATTCTTTGGCGGAACTTTCCAGCAGTGGCGGCCGTATGCAGAATTTCCGTAAATTTGTAAGTTTTCCGTTTTACCGGCACGGCATGCCAGCAGCAAGGTTTCCCGGATCGATCCTGCAGGAGGCTCTGCCCGTGCCGCTCCTTCCTGAACGACCCGAAAACCCGAGAAAAAGAAAAAGCAAAACATACACGCATGAAAGAAACAATCATCGACAAGGCTCTGGTAGAGCAGACCCTTCAGGCCAACGGGCTCAAAAACGTGGGGCAGGCTTCCATCCGGGAAGTGAAAAAACTCATCAACGACCTCGAAACAGCGTCCGGCACCCGTTTCATCCGGATGGAGATGGGCATACCCGGCCTGCCGGCTGCCAAAATCGGCGTCCAGGCCCAAGTGGAAGCCTTGGAACGCGGCTGCGCGTCCTTGTACCCGGAAGTGGGCGGTCTGCCGGAATTGAAAGATGAAATCTCCCGCTTTGCCAGGAATTTCCTCGACATCGAAGTCTCCCCTGCCGGTTGCATCCCGACCGTCGGCTCCATGCAGGGAAGCTTCGCCGCTTTCATGACCATCAGCCGGGCGCAGGAAGGAAAAGACACGACCCTTTTCATCGATCCCGGGTTCGCCGTCCACAAGCAGCAGCACCGCGTGCTGGGCATCCCTTTCGAAAGTTTCGACGTCTACGATTTCCGCGGGCCGAAACTGCGTGAAAAACTGGAGAGCTATCTGTCCAAAGGGAACATCTCGTCCATTTTCTACTCCAATCCCAACAACCCTTCCTGGATCTGCCTCACGGACGAGGAACTGAAGACCATTGCCGACTTGGCTAAAAAATACAACGTGGTGGTGATGGAAGATCTGGCCTATTTCGGCATGGACTTCCGCCAAGACATCTCCACCCCGGGCGTGCCTCCTTTCCAGCCCACGGTAGCCAAATATACCGATGAATACATCCTGTTCGTTTCCAGCTCGAAAGCCTTCAGCTACGCCGGCGAACGCATCGGCATGATGATGATTTCCGACCGCCTCTATCAACGCGAGTTTCCCGGCTTCAAGCGCTATTACACCAGCACGCAGTTCGGCCATACCATGATTTTCGGCAGCGTGTACTGCCTCAGTTCCGGCACTTCGCACTCGGCCCAGTACGCCTTGCTGGCCATCCTCAAGGCGACCAACCGGGGAGAATACAATTTCGTTCACGAGACCCGCATCTACGGGGAAAAGGCCCGCAAGATGAAGGAGCATTTCCTCCGCAACGGCTTCTACCTGGCCTACGACAAAGATGTGGACAAGGATCTTTCCGATGGCTTCTACTTCACGGTCGGCTACCCGGGCATGAAGAGCGACGAGCTCCTGCACAACCTCCTCTATTTCGGCGTGAGCGCGATTTCCTTGGGCATTACCGGAAGCGAACGGGATGGAATCCGGGCCTGCGTTTCGTTAGTTCCTGTGGAAGACATTCCCGAGCTTGGCAAGCGCCTGGAAAAATTCCACGCTTATTTCGGCTGATGCCCGGCCGCCGGGGCGTGCCTGAGAGGCACGCCCCGGCTTTTCGAAAAGACAAGACATGGATTTTGAATTATCGGCTGCCTTCGAACCCACCGGAGACCAGCCCCAGGCCATCGAGCAATTGTCGAAAGGCCTTGAAGAAGGCGAAAAAGCCCAAGTCCTTCTCGGGGTCACCGGTTCGGGAAAGACTTTCACCATTGCCAATGTGATAGCCCGCGTAAAGCGGCCCACCTTGGTCTTGAGCCATAACAAGACCCTTGCCGCGCAGCTTTTCGGGGAATTCAAGCAGTTTTTCCCCCGCAACGCGGTGGAATATTATGTTTCCTATTACGATTATTACCAGCCGGAAGCCTACCTGCCGGCTTCGAACACCTATATCGAGAAAGACCTTTCCATCAACGAGGAAATCGAGAAACTGCGCCTCAGCGCCCTGGCCAGCCTGCTCTCCGGCCGCCGGGACGTGATCGTGGTGAGCACCGTTTCGTGCATCTATGGGACAGGGAATCCGGCCGATTACCAGGAAAACATCATCATCCTCAACCAAGGCGAACGCATCGGCCAGAAAGAGCTCCTCTTGCGCTTGGTCCAAAGCCTTTATTCCCGCAACGAGCTGGAATTCACCCGGGGAAAATTCCGGGTAAAGGGCGATACGGTCGATGTTTTCGTGGCTTACGACGATTATGCCTACCGGATCGTGTTTTTCGACCAGGAAATCGAAAGCATCCTTAAAATCGACCCGCTTTCCGGCACCGTACTGGAAACGCTCAAGACCGTGCGCATTTACCCGGCCAACATGTTCGTGCCCTCCTCCTCGCGCATCCAGCAGGCCGTAAAGGAAATCCAGTTGGATCTGGGCAAACAGGCCGATTATTTCCGCCAGATAGGCAAACCATTGGAAGCCAAGCGCTTAGAAGATCGTGTTACCTACGATGTGGAAATGATCAAGGAGCTCGGCTACTGTTCGGGCATCGAGAACTATTCCCGCTACTTCGACGGGCGCAAAGCCGGGGAACGCCCCTTTTGCCTGGTGGACTACTTCCCCGACGATTACCTTACCGTCATCGACGAAAGCCATGTCACCGTACCCCAGATCGGGGCTATGTACGGCGGCGACCGCTCGCGGAAAATCAATCTGGTGGAATACGGTTTCCGCTTGCCGGCCGCATTGGACAACCGGCCTTTGAAATTCGAGGAATACGAAGCCCTCTCCCGCCAGACCATCTATGTCAGCGCCACGCCGGCCGATTACGAACTGGAGAAAAGCGGGGGCGTGGTGGTGGAACAGCTCATCCGGCCCACAGGGCTGCTCGATCCCCGGATCGAAGTGCGGCCTACCGCCAACCAAGTCGATGACTTGCTCGATGAAATCGAAAAGGCCTGCGCCCGACAGGAACGGGTCTTAGTGACCACCCTGACCAAGAAAATGGCCGAAGAACTGGCCAAGTACTTTGCCAACACCGGCATCCGTTGCCGCTACATCCATTCGGAAGTCGACACGTTGGAACGCGTGGAAATACTGCAGGACCTCCGCGCCGGCGCCATCGATGTGCTCATCGGGGTCAACCTGCTCCGGGAAGGGCTCGACCTGCCCGAAGTTTCGCTGGTAGCCATCCTCGATGCCGACAAGGAAGGTTTCCTTCGCTCAGCCCGGGCCCTGATACAGACTGCCGGCCGGGCAGCCCGCAACATCAACGGCTTGGTCATCCTCTATGCCGACAAGGTTACCGAGGCCATGCAGCAGACCCTCGACCAGACCCGCCGCCGGAGGGAGATCCAGGATCGTTACAACCGCGAGCACAACCGTACCCCCCAGCCCATCGTCAAATCGATCAACCAAGCCTTGGCCCAGGCCCGGGGATTGGAGCCGAAAGCCTATTCGGAAGACCTGCACGCTCCCGCTTTTGCCGATCCGGTTTTCCGCTACGGCACGCCGGATGAAATCCGCAAGCGCATAGCCGAAGTGGAACGCCGCATGAAAACCGCGGCCGCCAACTTGGAATTCCTGCAAGCCGATGCCTGCTTGCAGGAAATAGAAGCCTTGCGCCAGCAACTGGAAGCGGCCCCTGACGCGGAATCATCGGCCTGCCCCGGAAAAGCAACGCCATCGGAATCGAAGAAAGGGAAAAACAGCGGCCGGAAAAAGAACGAGGCCTTGCCCGAAGGGGCGGCACCTGAAGGCATCGCGCATGCCCGAGGACAAAAAACAAGGAAAATAATATCCAATAAAAAATAAGTTCTAAAAATTAAAATCATGGAAAAGAAACAAAAATTCGACCCGGCTACCGCCGTCCAGCATTGCTTCCACGGAGGCTCGTTCAGGGACGTGAACCCCTCTGTGACCGATTCGGCCACCTTCTTCTTCGAGAAAGGCGAAGACATGACCGCCACCTTCCACGGGCAGACGCAAGGCATGTTCCTCTATTCCCGCCACTGGAATCCCATGAACAAATACCTTTCCGACGCCCTTGCCGCCATGGAAGGAACGGAAGCCGCGTGGGTGACCGGCTCGGGCATGGCCGCCATTACCAATGCCATGCTGCAGCTGGTGTCTTCCGGCGATCATATCGTGGCCAGCCCCACCGTCTACGGGGGAACGTTCGCGTTCCTGAAGAACTACCTTCCCAAATTCGGCGTCGAAGTGACCTTCGCCGACACGACCTCGCCCGAAAAAGTGGAAAAAGCCATCCGGAAGAACACGCGCTTCATCTATACCGAGACCATGAACAATCCCATGCTCCGCATTGCCGACATTCCGGCTTTGAGCAAGATTGCCCGCAAGCACAAGATTAAATTAGTGGTCGACAACACCTTCACGCCCATGATTTTTTCTCCCGCCAAACTGGGGGCCGACATCGTGGTTTATTCCATGACCAAGTTCATCAACGGGAAAAACGACTGCGTGGCCGGGGCAATCTGCGCTTCGCAGGAATTCATCAACGCCCTGATCGATGTCAACAACGGCACCTCGATGCTGCTGGGCCCCGTATTGGATCCTTTCCGCGCTTCCAGCATCATGAAAAACCTCTACACCTTGCATATCCGCATGAAGCAGCATGGCAGCAACGCCTTGTACCTGGCCGGCAAATTCAAGGAGATAGGCTTGAAAGCCAATTATCCCGGCCTTGCCGAACATCCCGACCACAAGCTCATGAAACGCGACATGAATCCCGGGTACGGTTTCGGCGGCATGATCGCCATCGATCTGGAAACTTCCGAAAAGGCCAATTTCATGATGGAAGCCATGCAGCAGAAAGGCGTTGGCTACCTGGCGGTTTCCTTGGGCTTCTACCGCACCTTGTTCAGCAATTCGGGCAAGAGCACGTCGAGCGAAATCCCGGAAGAATTCCAGAAAGGCATGGGGCTTTCCGAAGGACTGGTGCGCTTCTCGGTGGGCTTGGACAACGACATCGAGAATACTTTCCAGCTGATCAAGGAATGCTTCGAACTCACGCAGAAGAAATTCGCCGCGAAGAAGCCGGCCAAAGCGAAAGCGGCAGCCATGCCGGCCGCCAAGAAAAAAGCGGGCTGCGCGCGCAAACGGGCCAAATAAGGACAACCCGCTCTCCTTTCAAGCTTGTTTTCCCCAGTCTCCTCTGGGGAAAACAAGCTTTTTTTTGACCCGCTAATTTCCCGGAATCCGGCTCGCCAAGTTCCGGGAAACTCCTCTTTCATCTTTCCGCACACAACACAACACCATACTGCTTCTCTTCTCCCCCGCTCCTTGCGGCAAGCCCGGAGTCCGCTCCCCCGGGAAAAAAACGGGATTCTAACCGGAAACAGGAGGCAGCTATTCCCGGAAATCCGTTCCCGAAAAAAGAAAACCTCCGGATCTCTTCGGCAGCAAGCATGAAAAAAAGGCGGCCCGTTTCCCGAGCCGCCTTTCCCTGCAAAGCAAGGAATTCCTTACTTCACGACAATTCTCTTGGTAGCCACGCCGCCATCGGTGTACACCTTGGCAATGTACATGCCGCTATTGAGGTTGGACACGTTCAGGCTTACTTTGGCATCGTTGCAAGCAAGCTGCTGCATCAGTTTACCGTTGATGGAATACAATTCCACGCGGGTAATCCTTTCCATGGCCGTGATCGTCACGTTCTCAACAGCCGGTACCGGAGCCACGTTCACGTACTTGTCCACCGGGTTGGGGCTTTCCAGATCCACATCGAGGGTGTACAAGAGCATGAGCGGGAATTCAGCATTCAGGTTGGAACCATCGCTGAAGTAGTAGGCGGACATCGGCAGGATGGCATACCGCGTGTTGGGCTGGTAGGAAACGTCCACCATGCCGTCCGGCCTTTCCGTCAGCGTGGAATCCCACAAGTTGTTCTTCTGGAAATCGGTAACGAAATAAACCGAATTGGGATTGGTGCTGATCAACTCGCTTCCGCCTTCGCTGGTCAGGATGGGGAAACCGGCATTCCAGTATTCATCGTTCACGCCGTCGTTCGGGAACACGACGCTCAAGCAGAAGTCATCGCCCATACGCTGGGGATTATCCAGCGGGAAATAAGCCTTATGGTTGAATCCGTAAATCAAGCCGGGACCCGCCACGCCGGAACCCATGGTTTCCGGTTCGGGAACTTCGTATTTCACGGTTTCGGAAATCACCGAGGGCTTTTCCGGGTCGATGGGGTAAACCACGTCGGCCATGGCCTGGGGATTGTTGCTATAGCCCGAGATGTCGCCCATGACCTGCTGGGGCGCAACCGCCGTGCTGTTGTACAATTTGAAATATACCGGCATGGAATCGTTGTCAGGGAACTTGGTGGAGGGGCAACGGAGCATGTGCGCGTAAGCCCCTACCGGGTAGGCCAGATTGGGGAAATATCCCGCCATATTGTAATAGCTGCCCTGCCCGGAAGCGAAACGGTAGCCGATTTCGCCCGTTCCAGCCACGCTGCTGGCAAAATACGAACCATAGATAAGGGGAACGATATCCGTATTGGCCATGCCGACCACGGAAAGATCCGGCCCGTCTACCAAGCCGAACCAAGTAATCGTGTAATAACCCTCCCAGTTGAAGACGGGTTCGTTCGGAACCGAGTCGATCACGATGCCGGTGGGAGCGGCTTTGGCGGCATGCAGCACCGGGGCGGCATCCATTTTCATCACGCCCGACCGTTGCATGGTCAAGCCGGCAGTCTCAGGTTTGATTTGCGCGCTGGCCATCCCTGCGATACCCAAGGCGCATACAAGAGCCACAATTTTCTTCATTGCTAAATGTTTTGTTTAGTGTTTGTTGTTCTTTTTTTGCGCTTTTGAAAGCGGGTGCTAAGTTAAGTTTTTTTTTCAAACAAACAAGCAACCGCCCGTAAAAAAATGCTTCTTCCTCTCTGAAGCACGGAGGAATCAGGCCAAAGCCCATTCGAGCACGTCTTCCACTTTCTCCACGTAATGGATGCGGAGGCCTTCCTTGTACAATTCCGGAATATCTTCCACCTGGGCTTGGTTCTGCCGGCACAAGACAACATCGGTGATGCCGGCCCGCTTGGCGGCCAGCAGCTTTTCCCGCACCCCGCCGATGGGCGAGACTTGCCCCCGGAGGGTGATTTCCCCCGTCATGGCGACCGTTTTGCGCACGGGCTGCTTCCGGTAGGCGGAAACCAAAGCCGTGAAGATGGCAATGCCCGCCGAAGGGCCGTCTTTCGGGGTAGCGCCCTCGGGCACATGGATGAACACGCGCGTATTGTTGAGCTGGCGCTGGCTGATGCCCAGCTTGCGGGCATTGGCTTTGATGTAGGACAATGCCAAGGTGGCCGATTCCTGCATTACTTTTCCCAGGTTCCCAGTCATGGAAAGCTCGCCTTTCCCCGGCGCGATAGCCGCTTCGACAAAAAGCACCTCTCCGCCTACCCGGGTCCAGGCCAGGCCGGTAACCACGCCGGCCATGTCCTTTTCCAGCATCTCCGGTTCGGCATATAAAGGAATCCCCAAGGCCGCCTTGATGAAATCCTTGGTCAGCCGTCTGCCCTCTTTCTTCACGAGCGGATCGGCCGAAACCATGCGTTTGGCCCGTTCCCGCACGATGCCGGCCACGCATTTTTCCAATTGGCGCACGCCCGACTCGCGGGTGTATTCCCCGGCAAGGTAGCGGATCATCGGCTCGGGGAAAGCCATGTCGCGGGCCTTCATGCCATGCTCCTTCAGCTGCTTGGGAATCAAATGGCGCTTGCAGATTTCCACTTTCTCGTCCATCACGTAGCTGGGCACTTCGATGATTTCCATCCGGTCGAGCAAGGCGGGATGAAGGGAGGAAAGCGTATTGGCCGTGGCGATGAACAGCACGTGCGAAAGGTCGTAGTCCACTTCGATGAAATTATCGTGGAAAGCCTTGTTCTGTTCCGGGTCGAGCAGTTCGAGCAAAGCGGCCGAAGGGTCGCCGTTGATGGTCATGCCCGAAATCTTGTCGATTTCATCGAGCATGAATACCGGATTGGAAGTCCCGGCCTTTTTCATGCCTTGGATGATCCGGCCGGGCATGGCGCCGATATAAGTCTTGCGGTGCCCCCGGATTTCGGACTCGTCGTGCAGCCCGCCCAAGGACATGCGCACATACGAACGCCCCATGGCCTTGGCGATGGATTTCCCCAAGGAAGTCTTCCCTACCCCCGGAGGACCGGTCAGGCAGAGGATCGGGGCTTTCATGTCGCCCCGAAGCTGGAGCACGGCCATGTAGGAGAGGATCCGTTCCTTGACTTTTTCCAAGCCGTAATGGTCTTTGTCCAAGACTTTCCGCGCCTTGTCCAAATCGTACTGGTCCTGGCTGTACTGGTTCCAGGGCAAGTCCACCAGCACGTTCAGGTAGTTCAGCTGCACCGAATAATCGGGACTCATGCTGTGGGTCCGCTGCAGCTTCTTCACTTCCTTGTCGAAATGGGCCTTGACTTCCGGGCTCCATTTCTTCTTCTCGCCTTTCTCTAACAGTTCCTGGACTTCCTGCTCGGTGGAACCGCCCAGTTCCTCCTGGATGGTCTTCAGCTGCTGGTTGAGGAAAAACTCTTTCTGCTGCTTGGAGATGCCGGCTTCCACCTTGGTTTCGATCTTGCGCTTGAGCTCGAGCATCTGCTTGTTCCGGTTGAGGAAATTCATCAGGGCGAAAGCCCGCTCTTCGAGCGAGGTCTTTTCGAGCAAGGTCTGCTTTTCCTCGATATCGATTTCCAGTCCGGCGGCAATGAAATAGATAAGGAAATCGGCGCTTTCGATGTTCTGGACGGCAAAAAGCGATTCCTGAGGAATCCGGTTGGAAAGCTTCACCACTTTCGAGAACAGGTCGCGCACGGAACCCAGCAAGGCCCGGGTGTTGGAAGAATCCGGCTCCTGGCGGGAGTCATTGTACGGGGAAACTTCCGCCTGCATGTAAGGGAGCTGGCGTACCACCCGCTCGATTTTCACCCGGCGGGTGCCTTGTATGATGACGGTAGTGCTGCCATCGGGCATTTTCAGGGTCTTGAGGATGTTGGCCATCGTCCCTACCGCGTAAAGGTCCTCGAACGCGGGATCCTCGTTTTCCTTGTGCCGCTGGGCGAAAACCCCGATGGGAGTCCGGTTCTTGTAATGCTCCTTGATCAGGGCGATGGACTTGTTCCGGGTCAGCGTGATGGGCAGGACCGAACCGGGAAACAGCACATTGTTGCGCACCGGGAGCACCGGCAGCGATTCGGGAATATCGGCTTGCTGCAAGTGCGCCTCTTCCTCTTTCCCGATAAGCGGAATGAATTCGGCTTCACCATCGAGCGAAGCCAGGCTTGCGAGCAAATCGTTGATTTTATTCTTTGCCATAGTTTTACTTTCCTGCCTCAGGCAGGCTTGATCCGGAAAGCCGGTCTTCGCGCTGGGAACGCTCCCGGTTTCCGGTGGTTTGTTCGTGAATCGATACCAGGATGGCGGCTTCGGCCTCGTCGAAGACCTTGCCCCTCCGGGCCCATACCGTCCTGGCGGTTTCAATGGCCCTTTCCACCCGGTAGGTTTCCTTTCCCCAAGTGAAAGAAGGGATGAAGTTTTTCGGGAACCCGGAAGCGAAGACATTGGCGCCTACCCCTACCACGGTCCCCGTGTTGAATTGCGTGCCGATGGCGCTTTTGGAATGGTCGCCCATGAAAAGCCCGCAGAACTGCAACCCGGTCTTGACGAAACTTTCCCGGGCGTAACTCCATACCCGTACCGGCGAATAATCGTTCTTCAGGTTGGAATTGTTGGTGCCGGCCCCCAGGTTGCACCACTCACCGATGACGGAATCGCCCAGAAAGCCATCGTGCGCCTTGTTGCTATAGCCGATCATGACGGTGTTTTCCACTTCCCCGGCCACTTTGCAGAAGGGCCCGAAAGTGTTGCCGCCATGAATTTTCGCGCCCGGCTTGATCAGGCTCCCTTCGCACAAAGCCAAAGGGCCTTGCACGTAGCATCCTGGCATGATCCGCGTATTCCTGCCCAGATAGATGGGGCCTTCGGTCGTATCGAGCAAGGAATAATCCACCCTCGCCCCTTCTTCCGCCAGCACCGGGAACCGCCCCAAGCGGCCGATTCCCGTCCCCTCGGGTTCGCCGAAAGGTTTCCCGCGCATCAGGCATGCCAAATCCTGCTCAATTTGCTTGCCGTTGGCAGTGAAGATGTCCCATGGATGACGTATTTGCAGGCATTTTCCCAGATACTCCCGGACTCTTCTGCCAGAAAGACAGAAGCCGCTTTCCCAGTCGCCGATGTTCCCGGTTTTTTCCCAAAACGCCACCCAGGCGCCTTGGCACTGCAGGACTTCGTCTTCGGCCAAACCCGCCAAAGCCTCGGACAGGGCCTGGTCGGGAACAAAGGAGGCATTCACGAGCAAGACGCGCTGCTCCGCGCCCGCCCCGGCCGGAAGCCTGGCCGGGAACTTGGCTTTGAGGTAGGAAGGGGTCGAGAAACCGCAATCCGGACCAAGCCAAGCGTTCCATTTTTCCTGCAAAGTGCCGATACCGACCCGCAGCAAGGCTACCGGCCGGGTAAACGTGAAGGGAAGCAGTTCCTCCCGCACCGAAGGTTCATCGCACAAAAGGTATTCCATTTTCCATTATCTTTTCCGCAGCAGGGATGCCCGATGCGCGCATGCACCTGCCGCCTATATGCAAAAAGAGCGGAAGTCTCGCCCGACTCCCGCCCTCTTCCTTCCGGATGCAGGCTGCATCCTCTCCGGTTTACCGGCATTATTTCGCCGCTTTTTTCTTTTCGAGCTGGTTCTTGTACTTGCTCATGAACTTGTCGACACGGCCGGCGGTATCCACCAGTTTTACCTTTCCCGTGAAGAAAGGGTGCGACGCGCTGGAAATTTCCAGCTTGACAAGGGGGTATTCATTTCCGTCTTCCCATTGGATGGTATCTTTTGCCTGCACGGTCGATTTGCAAAGGAACGCATAGTCGTTCGACATGTCTTTGAACACGACTAAACGGTAATCTTTCGGGTGAATCTCTTTCTTCATGGCAGAATCTCTGTTTTTAAGGCCGCAAAATTAGTGTTTTCTTTTTGTTTTGCAAAGCACTTGCCGCATTTTCCGTGCATTACGACAAAACAAGATATTTAAATTACTTATTTTCAATTATTTAAAAAGAGTACATTCAAGATTTTCCGCCCGCCTCGTCGCTCGTTTCGCCCTTCCCTTCGCCGTTTTCCGCCTCCGGGCAGGAACCGCGGCCCGGCTCTCCCCTCCGTTCTCCCCCGCTTTCGCCCGAAAACGTCCCTGCCGGAGCGGGACAGGCCAGACTGCAAAGGAATGCCAGCGTGTCGACCCCGTCCGCGTAATCGGCCAGGGCGGGAGACTGGGCCCGGCCGAAAGGCACTCCCCCCTTGCCCACCCTGCATTGCAGTTCCTCCGCTCTCATGCGGAGTTCTTCTTGCAGGCTGCCGGCGTCGCGGTAATACTGGTAGTAAATCGCCGCCATGGGCGAAGCCATGGAACGGGATTCGGCCAGCAGGCACGAACCGGTATCGATGAAGGGGGTGCGATTGACGATGAAAAGGGATTTGCGGTAGTCGTAATTGTCCCGGTAGGGAGCGTTTTCCATCAGCCGCGCCCCGCGTTCGGCCAACAAGCGGGACAAGGCGGCGAAATCATAAGCTTCGGGCACGTACAGCTTGGAAACATTCCGGCAACCGAGGCCGAAATACGAAAGGATGTCGTCGCAAAGGCCTTCCAGGTCGGAAACGCTTTCCTTCCCGTCCAAGACCGCGCAGGAAGTCCGGTTCTTCCGCAGCAGGTGGGGGTATTTGCCGAAATAATGCTCGAAATAGCGGAACGTGTTCCCGCTCCCGGTAGCGATAATGGCCGAGAAGTCCTCCACTTTGCCTTCGGTGAAGCGTGCCGGGTCGGGACTGTCTTCCCCCAATCCCGATCCGGCCGGGGCCATCTGACGGAGCTTGGCATGCAGGAAAGGCAGGAGAAAGGGATCTTTGGAAGAAAGCTTCCCTTGGAACGAATTGCCCGAAAGCAGCACGCACAAGTAATCATGGAAACCTACCACCGGGATATTGCCCGCCATGACCACGGCAATGTCGAGCCGCTTCGGAAGGTATTCCCGGTACGGGCTTATCCATGCGGCAAGCTTCCCCGCTTCAAGGTTCCCGGCCCAGGCCGAAAGGGCCCGCAGGATATTTTCCCGCTCGAAGAACGGGTTCACGCCCCGGGCTTTGCGCATCACGGTTTCAAATTCCGGGTCGCTCCCGGCGCAGGCCATGTACCGGCCCAGGCCGGCGAAAGCCTCTATCCGTTTTTCCATTATCCGTTTCTCCATGGCCGGATCCGCAAAGGAAGAAATCCCGGCTGCGTTCTTTTCCATAAGCATTCGCATTGCGACCGCCTGCCCCTTTTGCCGCAATGGGCAATCGTGGAAAAAGGGACGGCCTGTAAGAAAAGCAAAGGTAAGGGAAATCCAATTTTCGTATCTTCGCAGCGGCCTTCGCAGCAGCTTTCACAAAAAAAAACGCCATGTCCGGTTTCTTCTCCCGTTTTTTCGCCTGTTTTTCCCGCAAAAGGCTCCGTTTCGAGGACTTGTCGGGAAAAAAGGTAGACGACTACACCTACAACCGAATCAAGAACGAGCAGACCGAGAAGGCCTTGGCACTGATAGAAAAGGGCCGGAAAACCGGTTTCGACAAGCTCAGCAAGGACGAGAAAGCCTTCCTGGAGGCTTACAGCAAAAGCGGGTTCGCGCAATGACGGCGGCCCGTGCAAGCGGAAAAGATTAGCAGATGAAGAAGGAGAAGCTACAGGCAAGCGGGAAAAAGACCGGGAAAAAGCGGAAAAAAAGCGGCTTTTTCGGGAACGCGGTCTTTTTCCTGTGCGGGACGGTTGCCGCAGCCTTGGCTTTTTGCTCGCTCGTGCCGTTCATTCCTCCCCATAAAGCCTACTTCCCTTCCCTGATCGGTTTCGCGTTCCCTGCCTTGCTGGCGGCCAACTTCATCCTCGCTGCCGCCTACTTGCTTGTCCTCCGGCAAGCCAGAGGGCTGGTCTTTGTTGCCTGCATGCTGGTCAATTACGCGAACATCCGGGCTTTCGTGCGCTTCGGGGGGCAGGCTGAGATGCAAAGCAGCCAATGGCGGGAGCCGGGACGGATGAAGCTCCTCTCCTACAACGTGCACCTGTTCGATTATTACTCCAGCCCGGACTCCCGGCGGGGCGTCTTGAAAGACCAGCTGCTCGATTTCCTCGAAGATCAGGACGCCGACATCGTCTGCATGCAGGAATATTTCGAAAGCAAAGACGGCGCCTTCTCCTCCACCCCGCAAATGCGGCGGGCGGGATACCGCTATTCCACGCAGCCGCAATCCGGAAAAGGCTTCTTCTACGGGAATCGCATCTATTCCCGCCATCCAATCGTGCGGCAGGGAACGATAGAAGGCCTCTCCCGCCAGGATATCGTCTTTGCCGACATCGTCATCGGGAAAGACACGCTGCGGGTGTACGACATGCACCTCGCCTCCTACCGTTTCGACCAAGCGGACGCGCGTTTCGTGTCCTCGCTTTCCTCGCCCGGTTTTTCCAAAAGCGCGACTTACCGGCAAGGCTCCATGCGGATGCTTCGGAAAATGAAACGGGCCACCTGCAAGCGCGAAGAACAGATCCGGCACATTCTCCGCCATGCCCGGCAAGAGGGGGCTCCTGAAAGGAAGATTGTATGCGGGGACATGAACGACCACCCTGTCTCCTATGCCTGCTTTTCCTTCCGCCGGGCCGGGTTCCAAGATGCTTTCGTGGAAGCGGGCAGCGGAATGGGGCAATCCTACCAAGGGAAATACCCGTCCTACCGGATCGACTACATCTTTGCCAAAGGACCGTTGCAGGTGCTGTCTTTCTCCACTTCCAAGGTGGATTATTCCGACCACAGGCCGGTTGCCGCCGTGTTCGACTTGCACGCGGGGGAACAAACGCCCTGATTCCCGCCATGGCTTCGGGAAAATCCGGAATCAAGGACAGGCAGGGACTATTCGAAAGGCCAGAAAAACCGAAGGCGCTGGAAAGACCGATGATGCGGATTTACCCGCGACCCGAGGCTTGGCGGAAGTCTTCAACCCGCAAGGCGGGCGCTGGAAAGATCAACGATGCGGATTTCCCCATCCCCGCCGGCAAGACGGGCAAAAGGCGTTCGAAAGGCCGGAAAGACCGGAGGTCGCTGGGAAAACTAAGGGAGGGACAGACCGGGGCCTTGCAAGGGCGAAGTCCAGATTTTCCAAGCTTCCCGCGCTTGGACGTGCAGCATTTCCAGACCGTTTTTCACTTGGGCCCCGGCTTCGGCAAAACGCGCCATGAATAAGGTACAAGCAGGATTATAGACCAAATCGAACGCCCGATGGGCCGATCCGGCCGCGGCGTAAGGAATCGGCGGGGCGGAACCGGCATGCGGGTACATGCCCAAGGAAGTGGCGTTGACCACCAAGCGGCAAGCCCGCAGGCAGGCTTCGTCCACTTCCGCGTAGGATTTCGCCACGCAAGCCTCCGGGAGCAAGCCTTCCGCGCGCGAAGGTTCCCGGCAAACCAGGACAAAGGGTATCTTTTTCCGCCCCAAGACATGCTGCACGGCCCGGGAAGCCCCCCCGTTCCCCAGGACCATGGCCCGCAGGGAGGCTTCTTCCTCCATCTGGCCCCCGGCCGGGCCGGCAGAGCTTTCTTCCAGACGGCAAGTCTCCGGCAAGAAGTGTTCCAGGCTTTCGGAAAAACCGGCGCAATCGGTATTGAAGCCGAACCACCGTTGCCCGCAGACCTTGATCACGTTCACCGCCCCGACCGCCTTGGCTTCGGGCGAGAGTTCGTCGATATACGGGAGAATGCGCTGCTTGTAGGGCGCCGTAACATTGAAACCCCGGTAAAGGGCTTGCTTCTTCAGCTGCGGGAACACGGCATCGGGGTCTTCCACATCCAGGTTTTCGTAACCGTAGCCGCACAAGCCTTCCTTGCGGAATTTTTCCTGGAAAAAACGCTCCGAAAAAGAATGGCCCAAGGGGTGCCCTATCAGGGCGAAACGGACAAGTTCCTGCATGTCTTCGCTGTTTTTTGCCCTTTCCCCGGCATGGCAAGGCGGCTGTTTTTTTTTCGCGGGTGCGGGAATTTCCGCCCGGATGCGGCTTTCATCGGAATCCCGGACGCGCCAGCGGCCGGCGGCGTCGCGCGTTCAGGAAAGAGGGACCGAGACGACGCCGTCGCCCTGCCCGTCCCAGTCAGGGCCGTAGAAACCGTAAGGTTCCTCGTCTTCTATGTTTTCTTCGTCAAAAGGAGGCGAAACGGCATCGCGCAATTCCCCTATGCGCGGATCGGCCTGGTAATACCCCGCAAAACGGACATCGGCGTCCCGGCAAGACTCGGCATCCAGCGACAAGGCCTTGGCAAAATACGCATAGGAATCTTCCCGGTTTCCGCTTTCGTATTCCAAGACTGCCCGGCAAAGATCCAGGAATGGGGACGGGGATGCCGCTTGCAAGCCTTCCACATAGGCGAGCGCTTGCCCCTGCAATCCGAAATCGCAGGCATCTTCGACAAGGGCGTACAAATGGAAACGGTCATCCGGGCTGGTTTCGCAAGCTTTCTTGTTGTATTCCCAGTTCAAGTCGGCTTCGCCCCTGTAATAAAAGCTGCGGGCCATGGCCCGGTAAATCCGCGCCGTGTTGCCCGGATCGCTTTCCGGGGCTTCCGGCTCGGCAAGCGCCATGCGGAAATAGCGCAAGGCGGCAGCGGTATCGTGGAAAAAATGGCAGAGGACCCCGCAGCGGAAAAGGGCGTATTGCCGGGTATCGGGAAATGAAAGAAGCCGCTGGTAGTATTTCCAGGCGTTTGGAAAATTTTCGGCCAGCTCGTATTCCTGGGCTATGCGCAGCCATACCGCGACCCGTTCCCCGGCATCTTCGGTCCTCTTTTCCAGTTCGAGGTAAAATTCCAATTGGTTTTCATCGGTGTCGATGAATTCCAGCAACCGGAATTTCCGCAGCCAGGCTTCCTTGTCCTCGGGAATAATGGCCAGGACGAAGTCCTCGGCCTCCAATGCCTGCTCGTAGCAATGCGCTTCTTCAGCCAGCTCGCTCAGCATTTTCCAGTACAATACGCGGTAAGGGTTCTCTTTGAGGAGTTTCCGGACAAATTCCATGGCCTGGGGCAGCAAATCCCCTTCCACGGCCATGTCGATGAAACGGTTCCCGGTTTCCACCGTGTCCGATTCGAAACCGATGAACTTCCGCATGTGTTCCCAGGCTTCCCTGCTGTTACCGGATTTGAGCTCGACCGCTGCCAGCCCCATCTCCACATCGATATCCTCGGCCCCGTTCGCCCGGGCCGCGAGGAAGGCTTCACGAGCCTGGTCGATGCGGGAGAGTTCCTTCAGGACATGCCCTTTGACAAGATGCACTTCGAACAGGTAAGGCTCGACCCTCTCCAGATCCTCGATGATGGAAAGGGCTTGCCGCGAAAAGCCGGCCTCCAGATCCAATTCGGCTTGCTTGAGCTTGAGCTCGACCGAGGAAGGGAACCGTTCCCGGGCTTGTCCCAATACCTGCATGGCTTGGGGAAAATCCTCGTACAGCATCAACGTGCTTACGACCGAGGCGTACTCGTCCGCATCGTAAAAACCCGAAGCGCCGTTCCGGCAATCGTCCTGGTAACGCTTGAACAAGCGCGAAGCTTCTTCGTCCAAGTAATTGTCGATGGAATCTACCAATCCTGCCTCCTATCCTCTTATCATCTCCTCGGCAGCCCGCATGGCCGCCGGCCCCGGATTGCCGTTGCTCAGCATCGAAGCGATATGTTCCAGATGCCCTCGGGCATCGAGCTTGCGCAAATGCGACGCGCTTTCCCCGCCTTCCACGCTTTTGCATACCCAGTAGTGCGCGTCGGCAGCAGCGGCTATCTGGGGCAAGTGGGTGATGGCTATCACTTGCATGTGCCGGCTCATGCCCTTCATCATCCGGGCCACTTTGGCGGCGATATTGCCGGAAACGCCCGTATCGATTTCGTCCAGGATCAGCGTCCCGATAAGCCGGTCCTGATGAACGACCGATTTCACGGCCAGCATCAAGCGCGAAAGTTCCCCGCCCGAAGCCACTTTGGCTATTTCGTCCATGGGCGCTCCCGGATTGGCGCTGAAAAGGAAGCTTATCCGGTCTTTCCCCTCCGGCCCGGGCGCCGGGAGCGGAGCGAGGGCGATTTCCAAGCGGGCGTTCCCCATGGCCAGACCGGAGAGCGCTTTGAGGATGGCCGCCTGCAAGCTTTCGGCCGCTTCCCGGCGGGCTTGGCTCAGGCGCAGGGCCAAGGCTTCGGTTTCCTGCTGCTTCTTTTCGAAAACTTCTTCGAGGCGCTCCAATTCCGCCTGCCCGGTTTCGCTTTCCTGCAACTTGCCCGAGAGGCTTTCCCGGATCCGGATCAAACCGGAGACATCCTCCACCTGGTGTTTTTTCTCCATGCGGTAAAGCAGGTCGAGGCGCTCCTCGTATCGCTGCTTCAGGGCGGGGTCGTCATTGACCGAATCCATCCATTTCTGCAAGTCGCAACGCAGATCGTCTATCTCCACCACCACCGGCTCCCAGCGTTCCATGGACGCGGAAAGGCCGGGATGGAAAGGCGCTATTTTCCGCAAGTCCCGCACGGTTTGCTTCAGCAAGGGCAAAACGCCCAGTTCCTCCCCGTCGAGCCGGGCAAGGCTTTCCGCGAAAGTTTCGCGAAGGGCCTGGGCATGGGAAAGGGTTTCCAAGGCTTGCTCCATCTCCTCCTGCTCGCCTTCCTTGAGCTGGAGCGAACACAATTCCTGATAAAGGAACTGCCAGTAATCCTTCTCCTTTTCGGTTTGATCCCGCCTCTGGCGCAAGTCGGCCAGTTGCCTGCGTATCGATTCGTACTGGCGGTAGCATTCCCGGTAAAGGGCGGGCAGCGACTTGTCGGAGAGGTAACTGTCGAGCAGCCTGAGCTGGAAAGAGGCCGTATTCAACGCCAACGTGCCATGCTGGGAATGGATGTCGACCAAGGCTGCGGAGATTTCTTTCAAGACAGGCAGGGTAACCGGGGTATCGTTGACGAACGCCCGCGACTTGCCGGCCGGAAGAATTTCCCGCCTCAAGATCAAGTCCCCGTTGTTCCAGTCCAGATCGTGCTGTTGGAAAAAGTCCGGCAAATCCGTTCCACTTGCCTCGAAACCGGCTTCAATCACGCATTTCCGATCCTTCTCGAAAAGGACGCCCGTATCGGCCCGGTTGCCCAGCAGCAAGCCCAACGCCCCGACAAGAATCGATTTTCCCGCCCCGGTCTCGCCGGTTATGACGCAGAAACCGGGTGAAAAGTCCAAATCGGCTTGACGGATAAGGGCGTAATTGCGTATGTGCAGGTCTCGTAACATAGTCTCGCTTTCGTGCCGCCTACATGCAGCGGGATGCCCCCGATGAGGCTTGCCGGCCGCAAGGGTCCTCCCCTGCCGGCGGGCCGCCCGCCTTCAACGCGCCACGGCCGTATTCCCGGAAAGAATGCGCTTGTAGGTAGCCACATTGGCTGCATCCAGGCTTATGAAAAGGTCGGTGGCTTCCTGTTTCTCCGCCTGGGCGGCCGGTTGGTAAATGTTCACTAATTCGTCCGCCCTCGCCTCCATGAAGAGCTGGATGCAAGCCAGGCCCGGGCGCTGCTTGCGCAATTGGGCCAACTGCTCCATGGCTTGCAGGATGTTGGCCCGGGCTGTGGCCGGGTCGTCGTACATCATGTCCATCCCCAAACGGAAATACCGGTACAGGACTTCGTGGATGGCTTGGTAATTGGCGTTGTTGTAGCTTTCGGAAATCCAGTAACGGTTCTTGTCGTTGCGTTCCGAAGACCGCCAGCCTTGCTCGGCAAAGGACTGGGCCTGCATGACGATCTGGCTGGCCCGGTCGAAAAAGACCGCTCCGCCACGGGGCGCGAAAGAGTCGAAATAATTGCCCAGGATAATGTAGGCGTAAAATGCCAGCGTGGCCGTAAGATTGCTGCCGATGCTGTTGTCGTTATAGTCCAGAGGGTCGTTCTTCACGTACTGGAAGCTGAAATCGCGGTCGATCACGTTCAACAGCGTGCTGCTGTAGGTAGACTTGAAGCAGGGCCTGAGCAGCTGCACCGAAAGGTAGGCTTTCACCTGCCCGTTCCCGCTGTTGTACTCCTGGATGTCGATCGTCATGGAACAAGGGATCTTTTCCTGGGCCTGGAAGCGGATATTGGTCCAGCGGCGCCCGTTCATGAACTGGTTGAGCGCCTTTGAAAGGACTTCGAACACGGACTTGTCGCCGGAAGTGATCTTGGTTGAAACCACGTTCACCTTGCAGTCCAGTTCCTGGCCTTGCAGGAATACGGGAGCAAGCAGCAACGACAAGCCGAACAGGCATTTTGCCGGAAGTTTTGAAAAAAATCGAAGCATGGGCTTAGGATTTAAGGGCGCCGGAAGTTCCCATTCCGGCAAGTTTGTCCAATATCCAAGCGGCCACCTCTTCTTTCGAGGCGATAGGCCGGTCGTCCACCCCTCCTTCCCTGTCTAAGAAGCAAACCCGGTTGGTTTCCACGGCAAAACCCGCGCCCGGATCGCGCAGGCTATTGAGTACCAACAAATCAGCATTTTTCCGCCGAAGTTTTTCCCGGGCATTTTCCAATTCATGGTCGGTCTCGAGCGCAAAACCGGTCAGAAGCTGGCCGGCCCGTTTCTCCCGTCCCAGTTCGAGCAGGATGTCGGGCGTGCGCTCCAATTCCATCGGGAACCCGCCGCCCGCCTTCTTGATTTTGACCGGCGATATTTCCTTGGGCGCGTAATCGGCCACCGCAGCCGAAAGGATTCCCATGTCCATTTCCGGCCAGCGTTCCAAACAAGCCTGGTACATTTCACGGGCAGATTCTACCGCAACGGTCTCGAAAGGGCTGCCTTTCGGACAAGCCTGCAAGGGGCCGCACACGAAATGGACCAAGGCACCTCTCTGCTGGAGCTCGTCGGCGATGCGGCTTCCCATTTTCCCGGTGGAACGGTTGGAAAGGAAACGGACCGGATCGATGCGTTCCCGGGTCGGTCCTGCCGTGAGCAAGACATGCTTGCCTTTGAAGAAAGCGTCTTCCTTGGCGAACGAAAGGGAAAGGAAATGACGGAGGATTTCTTCCGGCTCCGGCATGCGGCCTTCGCCTTGGGCCCCGCAGGCAAGGAAGCCTTCCCCGGGAGGCATGACTTCCACGCCGCGGGAACGGAGCAGTTGCAGGTTGGCCTGCGTGGCCGGATTGCGGAACATGCGCGTGTTCATGGCCGGCACCGCCAAAGTCCTTTTGTCGAAAGCGTTGAAAAGCGTCGTGAGGGCGTTGTCGGCTATGCCATGGGCGAATTTGGCCAAGGTGTTGGCCGTGGCCGGGGCCACGATAAGGTAATCGGCCCAGTCGGAAAGCCCCACGTGCGCGGTGGCAGGCAAATCCCTCGGCGCGAAAAGATCGTGGAAGAGCGGATAGCCGCTCAGGGCCTCGATGCTCAAAGGCGTGACGAACTGCAAGGCTGCCGGCGTGCAAACGCAACGTGCCTCGGCACCTTCCTTCATCAGCAGCCGCAACAAGGCCAGCGACTTGCAGGCGGCAACGCCGCCGCAGATTCCCAGCAGGATCCGTTTCCCTTTCAGCAGCATGGGCAAGCGCTAAAGGATTTGCTCCAACGAATCTTCCTTGACCGGACGGCGGAAGCAAAGCGATCCGTCGAGCAGTTCCTGCGTGGCGATCAAGGTAGGTTTGGGAAGCTGTTCGTAATAACGCGCTATTTCTATCTGCTCGCGGTTTTCGTAAATCTCGTCGATGCCGTCGGCCGCCGCGCTTTGGGAAGCGAATTCCGAAATCTTGTTGACCAATTCCTGGCGGAGGGCCGAAGAAATCTGGTTGGCGCGCTTGGCAAGGTTCACAACGGTCTCGTAGATGTTGCCGGTTTCCTTGTCGAAATCCGACAAATCGCGGGTAATGGCCTCGTGGCTGGCTTTGATTTTCTTGTAATCCATCTCTTTTTTCTTGTTATGCGGAAAGCGGGCAGCTTCGGCCCGCCTGTATCTCCTCTCCGGGTTTTCCTGCGGTTTGCGCACGGCACAGGAACGCTCCTGTCCGACATCCTTCCGCAAGGGAACCTTGCCCGGCAGGGAACCGGGCAATGCAAATTGCAAAAATAATCAAATTCTTTTTAGCGGGCGTTTTCGAATTGCCGTTTGCAATTCGAGGATTCCCCCTTCGCTACCTGGATTCCGGAATGCGGCCTGCATGGCCGGGAAGGACATCCCCGCTGCAGGAATCCCGGCATCCGGCCGCTTCCTGCTCTTTCCGGGCGGGATTCCAAGCCTTCCCTCACTGAAAAGCTTCTTCCGGATGCCAGCCGGCCAAGGCCTTCAGGGTTTCTTCCCAAAGTTCCTCGGCCTGCGGATGGGCAAGGTATTTCGCCGACAAGCGGCGCGGGCGGCAGCTGGCGTGAAATTGCCCGGTAGCCCCCGCGCATTCCTCGGAGAGCAGCAGCCGGATAGCCGTAGCCGCCCCTTGGGAGGGTTTCCGGATCAAAGGACGGAAAAAGACATCGGTAAGCGGATCGAACCATTTGTGCATCCGGATGATTTCGGTCGAAACGATACCCGGATCGGCCGCATTGACGCAAATGCCTTTCTCCCGGCAGCGAGCCGCAAGGGAAAGGGTGAAAAGCGTCAGGGCCAGCTTGGTGTTGCTGTAGACAGGAATGCGCGCGTAACGGCCTCTTTTCCCCTTCGTGAAGAACTCGGGAAACGAAAGGCGTCCCACCGCATAGGTGCAGGAAACCATGTTGACGACCCGGCTGCCCGGCCGCATGGCTTTCAACAGCCTCATGGTCAACAGGAATGGCGCCAGATAATTGACACTGGTCGTCTTTTCGAACCCGTCGCCTGTCATTTGCCGGCCGGCCTCCATCGTCCCGGCATTGTTCATAAGCAAGTCGAGCGGCTCCCCCTTTGACAGGAAAGCTTGCGCCAAGCCTTGCACGGAATCCATGTCGGAAAGTTCCACCGGAAGGAAGTCGATCACGGCCCCGGGAATTTCCGACAGCAACAGCCGGCGGCACTGCAAGGTCTTTTCCTCGCAACGGCAAGCCATGGCCAAAGGATAGCCCGCCTTGAGCAAGGCCCGGCTGATTTCCATGCCCATTCCTCCGCTGGCTCCGGTCACAAGGGCCCATCCTTTTTCCATTTCAACCCTGTTTTTCCAATTTGTCGATTTCCTTCTGCAAGCAAGCCGGCAACTCTTCGCCGAGCCGCTGGTGGCACGCCATGTCGAGCGTATACATGCGGGCGATGCAGTAATTGCTGTGCCGGCAGTCGCAACGGGCATCCGCTTCCCGGCGCATCCGGTTCACGAAATCCGGTTCGCGGAGCAAGGCCCGCCCCATCTGCACCGCTTCGAAGCCGTGGTCGAGGACTTCGTCTATCTTGGCGCGGGAGACCAACCCGCCCACGTAAATCAGCGGCATTTTCAAGGCGGAGCGGAATACCAGCGCGTCTTCAAGGAAATAGGCTTCGGAAAACGGCACCGGCCGTATCATCAGGTTTCCTGCCATCCTCACCCCGGTCTTGAGCCAGAAGTTGTCCATATAGTAGGTCATCGTCCGGATCGGCATCTTCCCGCGCATCACGTACATGGGCGCCTTGCTGACGAAACCGCCGCTAAGCACCAAGGCGTGCGCGCCCCAATGTTCCAGGCGGCGGGCCACTTCCAGCGACTCTTCGATTTCCATGCCGCCCTTGAACCCGTCGCGCATGTTCATTTTCACGATGACCGCCAAATCGTTCCCGGCAGCCTCCATCACCGCTTCCATCACCTGGTCCATGAAACGCATGCGGTTGGGCAGGCTTCCGCCGTACTCGTCTTTCCGGTGGTTGGTGGAAGGAGAAAGGAACTGGCTTATCAGGTAGCCGTGCCCGGCATGGATTTCCACGGCATCGAAGCCCGAATCGCGGGCCAAGCGGACCGCATCGGCAAAAGAACGGGCCATCTGCGGAAGCTCCGCGGCACGCAACCCGCGCACGAAGGTAGGGGAATACAGGTTGAACCCGCTGCTGGCTCCCACCGGCTTGCATCCGCAAATCTTGCGGTGCGACATGTTTCCGCAATGCCCCAGCTGGATGCTGGCCGCTGCCCCGTTTTCATGGATCGCGCCTGTAAGCTCCCGGAGCCCCGGAACTATCTCGGGCCGCATCCACAACTGCCGGTCGAAAGACAACCCGCTCCGGCAGACCGCCGCATAAGCCACCGTGGTCATGCCCGCGCCCCCGGCCGCTACCGAGGTATGGTAGGCGGCAAGTTCCGCGGAAGGCTTGTTGCCCGGGCACATGCTTTCGAAAGCAGCCGAACGGATAACCCGGTTGCGCAAGGTCAAAGGGCCGATGCGCACCGGCGTGAAAAGTTTCGATTCCATAAACGCTATTTTTAGGCAGGGACATGCCGCTCTCCCGCTGTTCCGGGTGCAAGCACAAGCCCGCGGAAGTTTCGCGCACGCCTGTCGCGCGCCTCAGTAAAGGAAGGGGAATATGCGTTTGCGTTTCCCTACGGCCTCCGTGCCGAATTCTTCCCGGTAGTGGCGGTTGATGGCCGAAGCCCGGGGTACCAGGTTGGCGGCTGTCCACCAAAGGAACACCCAGGCGGCCGGGGACTGGGTAAGCAGGGCGAAACCGGCCCATTCCACGATTTCCCCGAAATAATTGGCCGAGGTCACATAACGGTAAAAACCCTTTTGCGGCAAATAATGGCGGGTGTCCCCGTCTTGCCGCAAATGCCGGATCACGTAATCGGAATTAAGGTTGATGGCCATGCCGGCAAAAAACAGGAACAAGCCCGCAAGCGCGAGAGGATGAGTCAGATAACGGATTCCTTCCCCGTAGAGGCCTTCCGGCGCGAAATAGAAAATGCCGCCCGCCTGCATCATGCCGTTGAGGATATTGAACACGATGCCCATCGCCATGACCGAAAGCGGCATGCGGCTACGGCCTTTCATCAGCAAAGGGAAGATGAACGAACGCTGGAAATAATGCAATTGGAACAAGAAGAAAAAGAAAAACTGAGGCATGCCGAACCCCACCCCGCTTTTGAGCCACATCACGGTCATCACCACGAAAACAGGCGCTTCCATCAGGATCCAAGCCAATTTGTTCGGGATGGAACAGCCCCAGCCCGAGGTGCGGAAGATCCCGTAGCCGGCCTTGACGAAGTACAGCGCCACGAACACGACCAAGGCTACCGCGCTCATGATCCAAAGAAAAAGGTAAAAATCGGTCTGATCTATGTGCATGCCTTTGAATTGAATGAATCTGCTTTTACCCGGCCCCGCGATGCAAGCGCCTCCGGCAGGAAAACGGGCCCCGATGCCGTCGGATCAGGCATGCTTCCGGGCTTCTTCCACGAACGCTTCTATTTCTTCCCGGTACTTCGAGCCGGAATACATGCGCAAAAACAATTCGTAATCGTCCAGCACTTTGCGGTAACGTTCCGGCTGCATGGCCCGGATGCTATTCTTGGCATAAAGGTAACCGCTCTTGATCATCAGGTACATGGCTTCTTCCCGGTCGGGCGACTCGGGATAGTCTTTCAGGAAATTCCGGTAACTGATGGCAGCGGCATTGTACAGATTGCGCTTGTAATACATGCCGGCAATGTGGAAAGCCTTCATCGCCAGCTTCTGGCGCATCTCCCCGATAAGGCGCCCGGCCTCTTCCGCCCTCCGGCTGTCGGGGTAATAATTGATGTAGAGCTGCAGCTGCTTGATAGCCTCCTTCGTGGCCGTCTGATCCAAGCGGTAGTCGGGCGACTCGAGGGCCTTGCAGTAGGCCGACATGTAAGTGGCCTGCTCCACATGGCTGCCGTTCGGGAATTGCCGGGAAAGGAGGCGGAAATAATAGGCCGACATGAAATAGTCCTTGTCGTAGAAATACGCGTAAGCCAGATTGTAAAGGATTCCTTCCAAGGCATCCTTGCCGCGGAACAAGGGCAAAAGTTCTTCGAAAAGGATGATGGACTTGCGGTAATCCTGCTTGTCGTAGGCTCTTACCGCAAAATCGTATTTTTCTTCCACCGTGCCTTGGTTATAGACTTTGTTGTATTCCTTCTGGTAGGCGCACCCCGAAAGGAATACGGACATGGCCAGCAAAAAGGCAAGGTATGTGGCGCGTTTGCAAAACATCGTGCGAAGATACGAAGAAGATAGGAAAGTATGCAAGCTGCCCGGTTTTTCTTTTTCGGGGCGAATGCCGGTGCTTTTCCCCGGGCCGCCAGCCCCGGCTTTCCCGTTTCCCGGACACCGGTTTTGAAACAGATTCTTATTCTTATATTCGCGCCGGCATTCGCGCGCCGGTTCGCACCGCTGCCGGGCCATCGGGCCATGCCTGCGCTTGGAATCCCTTGGCGGGAAGACCTGCGAATCCCATCAAATTGACTGAAATGGAAAAGATAGGATATTACATCCGGACACTTCGCCCCCGGACGCTGCCGCTTTCGGTTTCGGGCATCCTGGTCGGGAGCGGCATCGCCCGTGCCCAGTGCGCTTTTTCCTGGCCGGTTTTCATCCTTGCGCTCCTTACGACCCTGTTGCTGCAAATCCTTTGCAATATTGCCAATGAACTGGGCGACGGGCTCAAAGGCACCGACAACGAAAACCGCCTCGGCCCTGCCCTGGCCCTTCAGGAGGACGTGTTCACCCCTGCCACCTATTACCGGCTCATAGCTTTTTTCGCCTTGGCTTCCGTGGCCAGCGGAATCCTGCTGGTCTACGAGGCTTTCGGAAGCCTATGGAGCCAAGAAGCCCTTTCGCTCTTGTGCGCCGGGGCGGTCGCGCTTGCCGCCGCGCTGACCTACACCCTCGGACGAAAGCCCTACGGCTACCGGGGATGGGGCGATCTCTCGGTTTTCCTGTTTTTCGGGCTTTTGAGCACTTGCGGCGCTTATTTCCTCCTCTGTCCCGATTTTTCCGGCCTGCTTTCCTGCCTGTTGCCGGCATCCTCCGCCGGGCTGTTCATTACCGGCGTGCTGAACGTGAACAACATGCGGGACATCGAAAACGATGCCCTTTTCGGAAAGCGCACGCTTGCCGTGAAAATCGGCCTGAAACGGGCCAAGCGCTACCACTTTTTCCTCATTTCCGGCGGCTGGGCTTGCATGCTGGCGCATACGCTTCTTACGTTCTCTTCCCCTTGGAACTTCCTTTACGCAGCCTGCCTGCCGCTCTCCATCGCGCACTTGCGCCGCATAGCCGCCGGACAAGGAAGGGAACTGGACCCTCAATTGAAGCAGCTTTCGCTCTCTACCCTGCTCTTTTGCTTCCTTGCCGCGGCGGGAATGGTTGCCGGGGCATCCTGCTGACATCTTTTTCCCATAAGGAGAAACCTTCCCGGCATCGGCTGCCGCCGGAAAGGAATGCGCCCTCCCAGCTTCCCGTTTTCGGCAACAGGGCCGTCCCGCCGAGGTTCCCTCCGGTTCATGGGAAATCGTGGAAAGACAGCCCTGTGCAATGCGGAAAGGTCACGATTTCCCGGCACTATCCGCTTCCAAAGGACAAGAAGAATCGGTAGCAAGCGGTTTCCGGGCCGTATAGAGCACCGCGATCCCGAAACTCATCCGCTTTGCGGCGCAATCGGAAAATCCTGCCTCGCGGAGCATCCCGGCGAATATTTCCGGAGAAGGGAAACGGGAAACGCTTTCAGGCAGATAGGCATAGGCTTCCTTGTTGCCCGACACCAAGCCGCCTATCCAAGGCAGAAGACGGTAGAAATAAAAATGATAGAGTTGCTTCACCGGGAAACGCCCCGGCAAGGAAAATTCCAAAATGACAAGCTGCCCTCCCGGTTCGAGGACGCGGAAAATTTCCCGCAAGGCTTTTTCCCGGTTTTCGAAATTGCGGATTCCGAAAGCAATGCCGGCCGATGAAAAGCTTTCCCGTGGAAAAACCAGTTCCTCGCAAGCGCCTTCTTCAAGCCTGACCCGCTCCGACAAGCCGCAGCGGGCTATCTTTTCCCGGCCCAGTTCCAGCATCCCTTCGGAAATGTCCACCCCCGTTACCTGCTGCACCCCTGCGCGGATAGCCGCTATCGAGAAGTCGGCCGTGCCGCATGCCACATCGAGGAATCGAGCCTTGCAGGCGGGGTCGAGCCTTTTCATGGCGCGCTTGCGCCAATATTTATCGATCCGGAACGACAACAGATGATTGAGCAGGTCGTAATGGCCTGCGATCCGGTTGAACAACGCCCGGGCTTTTTCTCTTTCGGCCATGCTCAACCCTCCACGATTTCCGACAGTTCCAGCCAGCGGTCTTCGGCCCCCGACAAGTCTTCCAGGATCCGGGCCATGCGGGCCGAAGCCTGGCTTATCTTTTCCGGGTCGCTCTCCTTGCCCGAAAGAATTTCTTCCAAGGCCTTCTTTTCCGCCTCCAAAAGGGGAATCCGGGCATTGAGTTCCTCATACTCCTTCTTCTGCTTGTACGTGGCTCTCTGCCTGGAAGGCGCCCGGTCTCCGCTCTCCTGCGTCCGCGAAAGCCGGGAAGCCCCCCTGGCTTCGCCCGCTTGACGGCTTCCTTCCTTCTGTTCCCGCTCTTTCCGCTGACGGGCCTCCTTGTACTGGGCGTACGTGCCGTACCAGTCTTTCACCTTCCCGTTCCCTTCGAAAACGAAAATATGATCGGCCAGGTGTTCCAGGAAACTCCTGTCGTGGCTCACCATGAGCAGGCAGCCTTGGTAATGGCGGAGAAAATCCTCTATCAGCATCAAGGTATGGAGATCCATGTCGTTGGTCGGCTCGTCCAATACAAGGAAGTTGGGATTGGACATAAGCGTCTTGAGCAGGTAAAGGCGCCGCCGCTCGCCGCCGCTCAGGTTCGAAAAATAATTGTACTGGGTCGAGGGGCTGAACTGGAAATATTGCAGGAACTGGGACGCGGAAACCTCCCGGCCGTCTTGCATGCGCACCACTTCGGCCGTCTCGCGGACAATATCGATTACCCGCTTGTCTTCCTTGCCTTCCATTCCGGCCTGGGCATAATAGCCGAATTGCACGGTCTGCCCCAGCACCACCCGGCCGGAATCGGGTTTCGCCTTCCCGGTGAGCAGATCGAGAAAAGTGGACTTCCCGACCCCGTTCGGGCCCACGATGCCGATTTTCTCCCCGCGCTTGAACGTGTAGGAAAAGTCGTCTACCACTTTCTTTCCGTCATAGCTTTTGCAAAGATTGTACACCTCCACGATTTTCTTTCCCAGCCGGCTTCCTTCCACCCGCAGCTCGGGAACCTGCGTTTCGGTTTTGCGCAAGGCTTTCGCTTTCACTTCCTCGAAAGCATCCTTGCGGGCTTTCGCCTTGGTGCCCCGGGCCGAAGGCATCCTGCGCATCCATTCCAGTTCCCGGCGGTAGAGGTTCCGGGCTTTTTCCACTTCCGCCCGCTCCTTCTCCGCGCGTTCGGCTTTCTTTTCAAGGAAATAGGCAAAAGAACCCTGGTAGGCGAAAGCATGGCCTTGGTCTATTTCGATGATGCGGCTGCATACGCGATCGAGGAAAGCGCGGTCGTGCGTGACCAAGAGCAAGGAAAGGCTGTCCCGGCTAAGGAATTCTTCCAGCCATTCGGTCATTTCCAAGTCCAGGTGGTTAGTCGGCTCGTCCATGAGAAGGAGGTCGGCCCGTTCGAGCAGGACCCGGGCCAAAGCGGCTTTTTTCTGCTGCCCGCCCGAAAGCTGGCCCATTTTCTGTTCCACCCGGGGCAATTCGAGACGGAAAAGGACTTCTTTTATCCTTTCCTCCATGTTCCAAGCCTGCAATTGATCCATCTTCAAGGACAAATCATCCAAGGCCGCCTGCAACGAAGCGCTCTTTTCCTTCTCCATTCTCCAGAGCAGCTGATCGTATTGCCGGGCCACCTCCAAAGCCGGGTTGTTTCCGGAAAAGATGAAATCCATCACGTCCTGGTCCGGATCGAAAACCGGGTTCTGCGGCAGGAAATCCACCCGGATGCCTTTGCGGAGCGTCACTTGCCCGGAATCCGGAAGCACCTTGCCCATGATGATGTTCAGCAAAGTGGTCTTCCCGGCCCCGTTCTTGGCCACCAAGGCCACTTTTTCCCCTTTTTCGATCCCGAAGCCAAGGTCGGAGAAAAGCTCTTTTTCCCCGTAGGTTTTTCCTAAATTCTCAATAGAAAGGTAATTCATACAACCAAAATCAAGGCCGGCTTCCCGGCACGCCCTTCCCCGCTTGAACCTGCGCCTGCGCCGGAACCGTGTCCTGCACGAAAGGATTGGAAAAATCGGGATTCCGGATAAATTCTTCATCGCTCAGGCACAGCAAGAAAGCCTCCAGGCATTGTTTTTCGGAGGCCGTCAGCTGCACGCCGTTGTCGTTCACATGGTGCATCAACGGGCTGATGTACGGGGAATGGAAAACATTCTCGCTATACTGGTCTATCACCTCGCCGAGCGTGGAAAACCGCCCATCGTGCATATAGGGTGCCGTATAGGCTATGTTGCGCAAGGTAGGAATGCGGTAAGCCCCTTTGTCCATGGGGTCGCCCGTTACCGAATAGCGGTCGTAGGGGTCGGTAAAGGCTTCCTGCGGATCGAGGCCGTTGACCAGGATGTCGTAGGTGGAAAACAAGACGTTGCCTGCCCCGCCATGGCAATGGAAGCAATCGGCCCCTTCCTCGGTGGTGAACAAGACGTAACCCCGCATCTCCTCGGGCGAAAGCTGCGCTTCCCCGCGCATGTAACGGTCGAACTTGCTGTTGGAGGAAACCAAGGTGCGCACGAACTGGGCGATAGCGGAAACAATGCGGTCGAAAGTGACTTCGCTGCTGCCGAAAGCCTCCTGGAACAAAGGCGGGTAGAAAGGGATGCCCGCTATCCGCTGTTCGATGGCCTGCTCCGTTCCTGCAAATTCGGTAGAATCGACCAAAGTCCTGGCGATAAGGGTTTCAAGGTTGGATTCCGGATATTCCAAGGCCCCGTTCCAGCCGAAACAACGGGTATTGAAGGCTATGTTGATCAAGGGCAGCATGCCATGGGCGGTCTGCAAGCCGGCCGCTCCGGTCATACGCCCGTTATCGAGTCGAGGGTTGTCGAGCCCGCATTCGAAAGCATTCTCCTGCCGATGGCAGGATGCGCACGAAAGCATGCCCTCCGCCCGGTAGCTTCCGCTAAGGCGGATGTCGTAAAACAAATGCCGGCCTAAGCGGACGCCTTCCTCGGAGAGGCGGTTCGAAGCCGGCACATTGGTCAACGTGGGGAAATACTCCGGAACCGGCAGATCGAAATACGAAGGCTCGAACACTTTTTCCGGCTCCACGGGCCCGCAGGCAACCGCAACAGCGGCCGAAACGGCACAAAACGTGCATTTCCAAAACAACCTCATAAAATCGCTATCGGGTTACGGAAAACACATTCCAAGCGTTTTCCTTTATCACTTCCTGGGCTTGCTGGTCGCGCATGATATGGCCTCCGAAACGCGAGAAGCTCCAAATGCGGGGATTCTCGAACCATTGCGACACCTCCATGTCCACGACCAGTTCCTGCCGGGCCCCATCGGTAAGGAAAAAGCGCAAGGTGTCCTGCAAAGGCACATGGTTATGGTGCAAGGCCACGATTTCCTCTCCTTGGTAACTTTGCCCGATGCCCGTATGGAAACCGAAAGTGCTGTCGCAATCCGTGGAGCCGGGAAGGCCCCAGTAGCCGTTAATCTTCATGTAATGGTAGCCCCCGCCCATGCTTTCGGGCCAGAACATGTTGCTTTCCGGAGGATTGCGGAACATGAAACTGCGGTTGCGGGCCGAATCGATGCCATAGACGAATTCCACCCGGTCGTAAACCCCGGCGGGAATATCCTGGGCCGAGATCCACTGCCAGGTTTCCGGCAGATCGGAATCCACGTAGTGGATATTGTCCGCGTAGCGGGCAAAAGGAATCCGCTCCCCCGTGCTTTTCTGCAGGTACACATCGGAAATGAAGAACTGGATATTGTCGATCCGTATGCTTTCGCCCGAAGCGATGCGGTAGGCCACCGTGTCGAAGACCACGCTCTGCCCTTGGAACGAAAAGCGGAAAGCCAGCGTCAGGCTGCCTTGCATGGGATCGGGCTTGCAAGCCGTTATTCCCAAAAACAGGCACGCAAGCAAAGCCATCCCGGCCTTGCGGAACAGCGGCAGGCTTCTGTACCGGATGCCTGCGAAACCTTTCTTGCGGCCGAAGCCTTTCCTTTTCCTGCTTGCTTCCATGTCGGCGCGGTCCTGCGTTTTGCGCGGAACCGCATTTTGCAAAAATACAACAAGGAGCCGAAAATCCGCATGCCGGCTTGCCTGCCCTGCCCGGCTTGATCCCCTTCCCTTTCCGAAAGGTTTTCCGGTTTGCCGAAGTTGCCGTAATTTCGCATCCCGCTTCCGGTACCGCCTATCCGGACCTCCGGCCGGGCAGGGAATAGCGGGCAGCGGGCTTGCAAGCAAACCATCAAATTCCACATGCGTATGAAATTCAATCTGGGCGACAAGGTAAAATTCATGGACCAGGAAGGGCAAGGCGTCGTGAGCCGTATCATCAATGCCTCGACCGTAGGCGTGACCGTAGATGGCTTCGAGCTGCCTTTTTCCATCACGGATCTGCTCAAAGTGGAAAAGCCTTCCTCCACGGCAGAACGCTTGTTCTACGAAGGGAAAGCCACTTACGGGACGCCCCGGCAGGAAGCCCGGGAGCGGCAAAAAAACGCCCTGCCCGGAGACGAGCCCTTTCCCGGAGACGAATCGCCCGAAACGGAAACCGGATCCGAAACCGGAGAAAGCGCCGCAGCCTCTCCCGAACCGGAAAAGGAACCAGACGATCGGATTTCGGCCTTGAGCCGCGGCTTCACCAGCAAGCAGCCCCAGCCGGAAGGCATTTACATCGGGCTGGTTCCGCTCGACCAGCAATTCATGCTGCGCGGGCCGGTGGAATTCCACATCATCAATTACACCCCGTACACCCTGATTTACAATTTAGCGATCCAAGGAGCCGAAACCTTTTCCGGGGCGGACTACGCCTCGGTTCCGCCCTATTCCAAAATCTTCGTGGAAAGCATCGAACGGGAAGATTTGGGCTTGTGGGCGGAAGGCTTGCTGCAATGCCTTTTCTACCAGGATGAAAGCCGCGCCTGGCTGCAACCTTCCAGCAACCGCTACAAAATCAAGGCAAGCCAGATCGGGAATGCGGAAAATTACCGCTATCCGGTATTCATGCGCGAAAAAGCCCTGCTGGTCCCCTTGCTGGAACTTTCCGTCCACAAAGCCGAAAACACCTTGCCCCACCCCTCTTCCGGGAAAAAGGAAACAGACTCGAATGGAAAGAAGACCTGCGGCCCGGTGGAGGCCGGCACGGCCAACCCATTAGCCCGCTACATGCTCGGGAAAGACGTGGCGGAAGTGGACTTGCATGCGGAAAGCCTGAAAGAGACCCGCTTGGAATTCAAAGGAGCCTCGGAAGAAGAATACCTCGGCAAACAGCTGTCCGTGTTCGAAACCTGCCTCAACCAAGCCATCAACGGCAATCTTTCCAAGATCATCTTCATCCACGGGGTGGGCAACGGGATCCTGAAACACGAGATTGAAAAACGCCTCAAGGAGTATTCCGGCGTGCACTACATGGACGCTTCTTCGGCAAAATACGGGCGGGGCGCCATCGAAGTCTACCTCGACACGCGCGGTACGCGCAAGCACGCTTGACAAAAACGTTTAAACGGCTGTTCCCGAAAAAGCGGCCCGGAAACACCGCTTCTTGGCAACAGCCCTTTCCCGCCTCGTCCCGCACCGGGACGATCAGCTCCCGGATAAAACGAAAAAATCCTTTCAAAGCGGCCCCATCCCTCTTCGAGAGGAAGAATGCCGCTTTGAAAGGATAAAGGACATAACCCTCCGGCAAGAATAAAACATCTCCCTGCCGGGGAAGCCTGAGGAAGGAAAGCCCTCGGAACGGACGCTCCGGGAAGAATGAAACGGCTCCCGGCCACATCCCTTCCTGCTGCAAAGAGGCTCCGGCCTTACAGCAGGAACGAAACGTCTCCCGGCTCGATCTCCCGGACCTCTTCGCCCGCCTTGAAAAGGCGCATCTTGCGGGAACCGAGCAGTTCCATCCGGTCCCCTTCCACAAGAAGGGAAGTAGCCTCGCGCAAGCCCGCCACGTACACATCGGGGTTCACGACCATGAATTCGCGTATGCGGTCTTCACGGGTTTCCCCTCCATGCCCGGCAGGATTGGCATCCAGGTAATGGGGATTGATCTGAAAGGGCACCAAGCCGAGGGTATCGAAAGATTCCGGTTGGATAATCGGCATGTCGTTCGTGGTCTTCATCGTGGGGCAAGCCACGTTCGAACCCGCGCTCCAGCCTATGTAAGGGCAACCCTGGAGCACTTTTTCCCGAATGGCTTCCATCAGGCCCGTCCGGTGCATCTCGTAGACGAGATGGAAGGTGTTCCCACCGCCCACCACGATGCACTCGGCTTGCTGCACGGCCGTGATCGGGAATTCGAAGTCATGCACCGACTCCAGTCCCACGCCCATGCCGGCGAAGACCTCGCGTACCTTCCGCGCGTAGGCATCGTAGCCGGACGCCACGCCGGCATAAGGAACGAACAGGGCTTTCTTTACGGAGAATTTCCTGAAAAAATCCTCGATATCCTTTTTGGGCCATGCCAGATAGGCTTCGCCCGCGTTGGTCGAATTGCTGATGAGCAAAAGATGACGATCCATAAGTTTTCTTTAAAGTGTTTCAACGAAAAAGGGAAATGCAAAGCTTCCCCGCGCATGGCGCGCAAGCAAAAAACGCCGCGGACCTTCCCCGGGTCAGGAAGGATCTTCCACGCCCAGGATTTCGAGCATCTTGATGGCCGAATCCGCCACCACCGTTCCCGGGCCGAACACCGCGCAGGCCCCGTGGTCGAACAAGTACTGGTAGTCCTGGTAAGGGATAACCCCGCCTACGACCACCAGGATATCCTCGCGGCCAAGCTTCCCGAGTTCCTCCACCAATTGGGGAACCAAGGTCTTGTGCCCGCCGGCCAGCGACGAAACGCCCACGATGTGCACATCGTTTTCCACGGCTTCCTTGGCCGCTTCGGCCGGAGTCTGGAACAAGGGGCCCATGTCCACATCGAATCCTAAATCGGCATAGCCGGTAGCCAGCACCTTTGCCCCCCGGTCATGGCCGTCTTGCCCCATTTTGGCCAGCATGATACGGGGCCGCCGGCCTTCGGCCTTGGCAAAAGCATCGGCCATCGCCGCCGCTTTTTTGAACAAGGCATCATTCTTTGCTTCTGATGAATACACGCCTGAAATTGTTCTAATCACGGCCTTGTAACGGCCAAATACCTTTTCGAGGGCATAAGAGATTTCCCCTAACGAGGCCCGCTTGCGGGCCGCATCGATCGAAAGTTCCAGCAGATTGCCTTCCCCGGTTTCCGCGCAACGGGTCAAGGCATCCAAGGCCGCGTCCACTTCGGCCTGGTTCCGATTGGCGCGCAGCTTGGCCAGACGGGCTATCTGGGCTTCGCGGACCTTGGTGTTGTCCACTTCCAACGTCTCGATCGGGGCTTCCTTGTCGAGGCGGTACTTGTTCACGCCTACGATGGTGTCGATACGGGAGTCGATACGCGCCTGCTTGCGGGCAGCGGCCTCCTCGATGCGCATCTTCGGAACGCCGGTCTCAATGGCCTTGGCCATCCCGCCCAATCCTTCCACCTCCTGGATCAGCTTCCAAGCGCGGTGCGCCAGTTCATGGGTCAAGGTTTCCACGTAATAGGAACCCGCCCAAGGATCGATTTCCTTGCAGATGTTCGTCTCTTCCTGAATGTAGATCTGGGTGTTGCGGGCAATCCGGGCCGAGAAGTCGGTAGGAAGCGCGATAGCTTCGTCCAAAGCATTGGTATGCAGGGACTGGGTATGGCCCAAGGCCGCGCCCATGGCCTCGATGCAAGTACGCGCCACATTGTTGAACGGGTCCTGCTCGGTGAGCGACCAGCCCGAAGTCTGGCAATGGGTGCGCAGGCTCATCGACTTGGGGTTCCTGGGATTGAACTGCTTCACCAATTTGGCCCACAGCATGCGCCCGGCCCGCATCTTGGCGATTTCCATGAAATGGTTCATGCCGATGCCCCAGAAGAACGACAGGCGCGGAGCGAAGTCGTCGATGCTCATCCCGGCATTGATGCCGGCCCGGATGTATTCCAGGCCATCGGCCAGCGTATAGGCCAGTTCGATATCGGCTGTCGCCCCGGCTTCCTGGATATGGTAGCCCGAGATGCTGATCGAATTGAACTTGGGCATGTTCCGGGAAGTGAAGGCGAAAATATCGGCGATAATCTTCATGGAGGGCTTGGGCGGATAGATATAGGTGTTGCGCACCATGAATTCCTTCAGGATATCGTTCTGGATCGTTCCGCTGAGCTGCTCCATCTTCACGCCCTGCTCCTCGGCCGCCACGATGTAGAAAGCCAGGACAGGCAACACGGCCCCGTTCATGGTCATCGAGACCGACATCTTGTCCAATGGGATCTGGTCGAAAAGAATCTCCATGTCGAGGATGGAATCGACCGCCACGCCGGCTTTCCCGACATCGCCCACCACACGCTCGTTGTCGGAGTCGTAGCCACGGTGGGTAGCCAGGTCGAAAGCGATGCTCAAGCCCTTCTGCCCGGCCGCCAGGTTACGGCGGTAAAAGGCATTCGATTCCTCGGCGGTGGAAAAGCCGGCATACTGGCGGATCGTCCACGGCCGCTGGGTGTACATGGTGCTGTACGGCCCGCGCAAAAACGGCGGAAGACCGGCAGCATAGTCCAAATGTTCCATGCCTTGCAGGTCTTCCCGGGTATAAAACGGTTTTACTGGAATTTGTTCAGGCGTTTGCCAAACGTGCCGGGCCTTCTCCCCCTCTCCGGTCGTCCGAGACGACGACGGCCGGGAAGCGAGCTCCACGTTCTTGTAATCTGGTTTCATGGATAAGGATTTTGAAAGCGGCGCCCCCCGAAGGGTCCGGGCAAGGGCGCAACGCAGATGCAAAGATATAAATTTAGCGCGTATTCGCCTTTTTCGCGAAAAGGCTCACGGCAAGCACCTGGGCCGCGAAACACAAGCAAAAGCTGCCCGCTGCCAGCCATAGCGTATAAAGGAAATTCTCGAACCCGCATGCTGCCAGCAGGAAATAGGCGATATGGAACAGGGACAGCATCCAGACCGAATATCTCAAGAAACCGCCCCACCCGAGAACAGAGGGCAAAGGCGTGCCCGTCAGCTCGCTATCGTGGAAAACATCGCGGTAATCGGTTATCTTGAAATAGACGACCCGGCAAAAAGCGAGGAAAGTAGCGGCTGCGGCATTCAGGCCGGGTATGTCGCAAGCAATGTCCACCGCCAGGCCGCATGCGAAACCAGCAAAAACCACCAGCATGGGGGATGCCTGCAAAGGAAGAAGGAGCAACGCCACGGGGTACACGATAGCGTGAAGCCCTCCCGGCAGCGGCATGGGTTCCAGGACCAAGGCTTGAAGCAAAATCAGGAAAGCGAACCGGATCAGATTCTTCCAGAAGTACGTTTGCATGATTCCAATTCCTCCTTGTACAGGTTTTTGACCACGTATACCTTGTCGATGCAGGCATAATCCTCGCTGAAACGGAGCTTGAGCTGGTAAAAGTCCTCGCCTTCCCCCGAAACCACCTCCGAAACGAAACCCACCGGAATGCCGCCCGGGTAAACCAGTGAAAGCCCGCTGGTGACCACCCTTTCGCCGATACGGACCTTCACATGGGAAGGAACATCGCTCAGCAGGCCCTCGTCCGGCTTCACCCCCGGCCAGGAAAGCGAACCGGAATATCCGGAAGAAGCCAGGCTCACGCTGACCAGGCTCTGGCTATGCAAGACGGAAATGACCGAAGAAAAATACGGGGAAACCTTGTCCACCACCCCCACGATCCCTTTCGGGGACAAAACAGCCATGCCCGGCTCGATCCCCTCTTTCGCCCCGATGTCGAGCAGCAGGTAGTTGTCGGGCATGCGGGTCGTGGCATCCAGGACATGGGCCTCCGCATACACGTACATCTGCCGGTAGAGCGAGTCGCCCGAAACGCTGTCCACGACGTGGCTTGTCCGGAAATAAGAATTTTCCATGCAAGCGCGCAGCCAGGCGTTTTCTTCCTGCAAGCGCGCATTCTCGCGCCGGAGGCTTTCCCGGCTTTTCCTGTCCCCGAAGACCGATGCGAAACGCCCTCTGACCCCGGTGCAGAAATCGAGGAAACGAGCTTCCTCCTGCTGGTGGTAACGAAGGTAAAGCCCTATGGAAAACACTTCCAGCACAAGGAACAAAACCACGTAGAGATTGCGCTTGAACCAGTCGAATATCGTCTTCATAAGGCAGGCTTCCCGCTGCGCCGGTCTACTTGATAAGGAAAGTGAACTTGTCGAAATTCTTCAGGGCGATTCCCGTGCCGCGGGCCACCGCGCGCAAGGGATCTTCGGCCAAGTGCACCGGCAGCTTGGTCTTGGCGGCGATGCGTTTGTCGAGCCCCCGGAGAAGCGAGCCCCCGCCGGCCAGGTAAATGCCTGTCTTGAAAATATCGGCCGAAAGCTCGGGCGGCGTCATTTCCAAAGCATTCAGCACCGCCGCCTCGATTTTCAGGATAGAGCGGTCGAGCGCCTGCGCGATTTCCGCGTAATTGACCACGATCTCCTTCGGAATGCCCGTAAGCATGTCCCGCCCTTGCACGGCAAAATCTTCAGGCGGGTTCTCCAGTTCCGGAAGCGCCGCTCCTACCTCGATCTTGATGCGTTCCGCGGTATAATCGCCAATGCTGATGTTATGCCGCTTGCGCATGTACTCCTTTATGTCCTGGTTGAAATCGTCGCCCGCAATCCGGATGGACTTGTTGCTGACGATCCCGCCCAAGGCGATGACGGCAATCTCGCTCGTTCCCCCGCCGATGTCCACCACCATGTTCCCATGGGGCTCCAATACGTTCAGGCCTATTCCGATAGCTGCCGCCATCGGCTCGTGGATAAGCCGTACCTCCCGGGCCCCCGCCTGCTCGGCCGAATCGCGGACAGCCCTTTCTTCCACCTCGGTAATGCCCGAGGGAATGCAGATCACCATCTTCAGCGCCGGAGGAAACACGGATTTCGGAGCGGGGATCTTCTTGATGAGTTCCCGCATAAGGCTTTCCGTGGCTTGGAAATCGGCAATCACCCCGTCTTTCATCGGGCGGACGGTCCGGATGTTCTCCGGTGTCTTCCCGTGCATCATCATGGCGTATTTGCCCACCGCCAGGACTTTTCCGGTGGTCCGTTCCAAAGCGATGATGGAAGGCTCGTCCACCACTACCTTGTCGTTGTATATGATAATCGTATTGGCCGTTCCGAGGTCGATAGCGATATCGCGGTTCATGAAAGAAAAAAGACCCATGTTTCCTTTTTTTGGAAGAAAAGTTCCCGGAGATTTCCCGCCCGATGCCGGCATCGGGAAACCCCGGCGTCAAAAAACGCTCAAAGTTAGGTATTTTCTCCCTTTCCGCAAAGGGCAAGCCGTTTGCCATCGTGCTGTTTCGCGGCTCGGCCTCGCCGGCACGATCCGCCAAGGCCGGGAAACATGACAAAAAAGCAAGCTCGATGGCGCATGGCGCTCGCCTTCCGCTATCTTTGTCCCACTCGCCTTTCGCTATCTTTGTTTTCACTCGCCTTTCACTATTTTTGCAGCCATAGAAGACATTCCGACCATGGACTTGAGCGAAAGACTCCGGCATCCCCTTTTCGGCCTTATCCGCGATGCGGCCGAGCGAAAAAAAATTCCCGTCTATGTGGTGGGAGGCTACGTGCGCGATCTCCTGCTCCGCCGTCCTTCCCCCGACATAGACTGCACGGTCGTGGGCGACGGGATCGGCCTCAGCCGGGAAATCTGCCGGGAAATCGGGCGGGAAACCGGGGAAGAGCCCCGCTTGCAGGTTTTTCCCGAATTCGGGACTTCCCGTTTCCGGCACGACGGCTTGGAAGTGGAGTTCGTCGGCGCACGGAAAGAGACTTACACGCCCGGCTCGCGCAAGCCGCAGGTCGAACCGGGAAGCCTGGAAGAAGACCTGATGCGCAGGGATTTCAGTATCAACACCCTGGCCGTATCGCTCAACCAGAAAACGTTCGGGCAGCTGACCGACCCTTTCGGCGGTTTGGACGACCTGGAACGGCAAACCATCCGGAGCCACCGCGATCCCGACCAGAGCTTTGCCGAAGACCCCTTGCGCATGTTACGCGCCATCCGGTTCGCTTCCCAGCTTTATTTCGACATCGACCCCGACACCTTCGCCGCCATCGAACGGAATGCCGCCTGCATCGGGACGCTCTCGGCCGAACGCATCCGGGACGAGCTCGACAAACTGATCCTTTCGCCAAAACCCTCTTACGGATTCAAGCTCCTGGATGCCGCCGGCCTCCTGCCCGCGATCTTCCCGGAACTGACCGCCCTCAAAGGCGTGGAGAAGCGAAACGGGAAAGCGCACAAGGACAATTTCGAACATACTTTGGAAGTACTCGACCATGTGGCTTACGCCCAAGGGGACCTTTGGCTGCGCTGGGCGGCTTTGCTGCACGACATCGCCAAGCCGCGCACCAAGCGCTTCGAGGAGCCGAAGGGCTGGACATTCCACTCCCACGAATTTGTCGGGGCCAAGATGGTGCCCGGCATTTTCAGGCGTTTCAAGATCCCCGCCGACGAGCACATGCGCTTTGTCATGAAAATGGTGGAATTGCACCTGCGCCCTATCATCCTTGCCGAAGACATCGTGACCGATTCGGCCGTCCGCCGCCTCGTGTTCGAAGCCGGTAACGACATCGGGGAGCTCATGACCCTGGCCAAGGCGGACATCACTTCCAAAAACCGGGAGAAGGTGGCGCGCTACCGCAACAACTTCGTCATCGTAGAGCGCAAAATCAAGGAAATAGAGGAAAAAGACCGCATCCGGAATTTCCAGCCCCCGGTTTCGGGAGCGGATATCATGGAATATTTCGGCATCCCGCCTTGCCGCGAAGTGGGGATTATCAAGGACCGGATCAAGGACGCTGTCCTGGACGGAAGCATCGGCAACGACCGGGAGCAAGCATGGGCGATGATGCTGCGCATCGGGAAAGAACTAGGACTGAAGGAAGGCGCCGGCCTGCAAGCCGCGCAAGCGCCCCCGCTTCCGCCTGCGTCCCGCCCGTCCGAATAAAGCCACCGGAACAGCCGGGATGCTCTGTCCGTTCTTCAGGAAAAGAGCAGGCCCGGAAACGAAAAGACAGAACGGGAAGTTTCACGGAAATGGAAAAACCGGCAGGCATGAAAGAAGGGAAAATCCTCAAAGTCATCGAAGGGCCCACGGCGGCAGGAAAAACAGCCTTGGCCATAGAATGGGCAAAACGGCATGGAACGGAAATCGTTTCGGCCGATTCCCGGCAGTTCTACCGGGAACTTTCCATTGGCGTGGCCCGCCCCAGCCCTGAAGAACTGGCGGAAGTCCCCCACCACTTCATCGCCTGCAAGAGCATCGAGGACTATTACAGCGTTTCATTGTACGAACAAGAGGCGCTTGCCTTGCTGGAAACGCTGTTCGAACGGCACGATGTGGTCGTTCTCTGCGGCGGCTCCGGCCTTTATGTCAATGCCTTGTGCAATGGCATCGATGATTTGCCCGACCCTTCCCCTGCCCTGCGCGAGCAGCTTCGGAAACGCTTGGCAGAAGAAGGTATCGCGTCTTTGCGCGAGGAGCTCCAACGCCTCGACCCCGTCTTTTGCCGGCAAGCCGATCTTTGCAACCCGGCCCGCCTGAAACGCGCGCTCGAGGTATGCCTGACCACCGGGAAGCCCTATTCCTCCCTCCGAACCGGGAAAAAGAAAGAACGGCCGTTCCGGATCGAGCGTTACGTCCTGACCCGGCCCAAGGAAGAACTCCGCAAGCGCATCGAGGAAAGGGTCGACCGCATGATAGAAGCGGGCTTGGAGAAAGAGGCGCTCGGGCTCTGGCCCAAGGCAAACCTGAACGCGCTCCAGACCGTCGGGTACCGGGAACTTTTCAGCTATTTCGAGGGGAATACCTCCCTGGAGCAAGCCATCGCCGACATCAAGACCCACACGCGCCGGTATGCCAAAAGACAGATGACCTGGCTGAAAAAGCAGCAAGGCTTGCAATGGATGGAATTCCGGGATGCCGGGACTCTATCTACTTCGAACTCTTCAGCAGCAGGATGTGAAGCGTGACCGCAAGGGCGATTCCCAGCAGGACGACCTGAAGCCAAGTACGGCCAGCAAGCACGCAGAAGATGCAAAACAGCATCGAAGCCCACAAAAAAGCCAAAGCGAAAGCCTTGACCCGGACAGGAACGGCCCTGTTCTCCTGGTAATCCTTGATATAACGTCCTAAACGGCGATGCCCCATGAGCCAGTCGTGCAATTTCCGCGAAGAGCGGAGCCACAGCCAGGCGGCAAGAAGCAGGAACGGCGTGGTCGGAAGCACCGGGACGAAAACCCCTACGACGGCCAAGGCTAAAGACAAGCCGCCCGCCGCGATAAAAAACTTTTCTTTCACACCCTTTTCCTTGGGCTATTTCCCTGCCCGCCTCAATGACGGAAATGCCGGATTCCGGTAAAAACCATAGCCAGACCGTGGCTATCGCAATATTCTATCGACAGGTTGTCCCGGATCGAACCGCCCGGCTGGATAAAAGCCGTGATGCCTGCCTGATGCGAGATTTCCACGCAATCGGCAAAGGGGAAATAGGCATCCGACGCCACCACGGCGCCTTGCAGATCGAAACCGAAATGCCGGGCTTTCGCGATGGCTTGCTGCAAGGCATCCACCCGGGAAGTCTGCCCGATGCCGGAAGAGAGCATCCGCTGCCCTTTTGCTATGACAATCGCGTTCGACTTGCTGTGCTTCACAATCCGGTTGGCGAACAACAGGTCGCGCACTTCCGCCTCGGAAGGCGGTCTCCGGGTAACCGTCTTGAGCATCCCCTCCGTTTCGACTTCCTTGTCCCGGTCTTGGACCAAAACGCCATTGAGGCAGGAACGAATGAGCGGATCCCCCATCCGGAAGTCGTGGTACTGGAGCAGGACCCGGTTTTTCTTGCTTTCAAGCAACGGCAAGGCCCCTTCCTCGTAGCCCGGTGCCAGCAAGACTTCCAGAAACAACTTGTTGATTTCCTCCGCAGTCTCCTTTCCGACGGGCCGGTTGGCGATCAAGACGCCCCCGAAGGCCGAAACCGGGTCGGCCGCCAAGGCATCACGGTAAGCCTCAAGCAACGTGGGGCGGACAGCCAGGCCGCAAGCATTGTTGTGCTTCAGGATCGCAAACGCCGGCTCGGGCCCGAAATCCTTCATCAGCGCCAAAGCCGAATCGATATCGAGCAGGTTGTTATAGGAAATTTCCTTTCCATGCAATTGGGTAAAGCACTTTTCCATCGCTCCGTAGAAAGCCCCTTTCTGATGCGGGTTTTCCCCGTAGCGCAACGGCTTCGCTTCTGCCGGGATCCCGCCTATGCCGGGCGTCTTCCCCTGTTCCTTTTCCGGAGACGCTCCGGCCTGCCCGCTTTGCCCCGAGGAAGCCGATCCCGGAACCGTCATGCGGAAATAATTGCCGATGGCCGTGTCGTAAGCAGCGCTTTTCCCGAAAGCGTAGGCGGCAAAACGGCGACGTTCCTCCACGGTCGTGGAGCAAGCCCCGGACAACAAAGCGGCAGCCTCGGCATAATGTTCCTTGGAGGGAACCACCAGCACGTCGTTGAAGTTCTTCGCCCCCGCACGTATGAGCGAAATGCCGCCGATATCGATTTTTTCGATGATTTCGGCATCGCTGGCCCCGGCAGCCAAGGTCTCTTCGAAAGGATAAAGGTCTACCACCACCATGTCGATTTCAGGAATCTTGTACTTGCGCATGACAAGCCGGTCTTCTTCCATTTCCCTGCGTCCCAGAATCCCGCCCATCACGCCCGGGTGCAGCGTCTTGACCCGCCCGCCCAGGATGGAAGGATACCCGGTAACCGATTCCACGCTATGCACGTCCAGTCCTTTCTGTTCCAGATAGCTGAACGTGCCTCCGGTGGAATAAATTTTTACATGGTTTGCCTTAAGAATGTCCAAAAGAGCATCCAGACCGTCTTTATGATAGACAGAAATCAATGCCGACTTGACAGCTTTCTTTTCCATTTCCTCCATGGCTGTTTTGTTGAAAACCTGTTTTCCCCGCCCCGGGCGGCATCGCCGCGCATGACAAACCCGCCCGGGGCGGACGCAAATTTAAGAAACTGTCCGGACTTATCGTTCAGGCAACCGGCCGGGTTTTCCCGGCCGGTTCTTTTGGTTCCTGGAAAAAAGTCCCGGACGCGACACCCCTCGCGCCTTTCCGCCAAAAAGCCGGAGCAAAGAAAGCCCCCTCTCCTTGCTTCAAAAAATAAAGAGGCCTTCTTTCCCCCGGCTTCGAAACCCTTCGGAACAGGGAACCCCGGCTTCTTTTTCCACGAAGCCGGGAACGGTGCTCGAATAAAGGAAACCCGAATTATCCCGGCCCGCTATTCCAGTTCGTCGATCACTTTCTTCACTTCCACCGGCGTCATGCGCCCGTAGACTTTTTCCCCGATCATGACAACCGGAGCCAGGCCGCATGCCCCTACGCAACGCAGGCAATCGAGCGAGAACTTCCCGTCAGGGGTGGTTTCCCCCACCTCGATGCCCAGCACGCGCTTGAATTCTTCCAGCAGTTTCTCGCTGCCTCGCACGTAGCAGGCCGTTCCCATGCAGACGCTTACCGGATGCTTGCCTTTCGGCGTCATGGAAAAAAAGGTGTAGAAGGTCACGACCCCGTATACCTTCGAAACCGGGATGTTGAGCTTGCGGGCTATCACCCGTTGCATCTCCTCGGGAAGGTAGCCATGCAGGTGCTGGCACTCGTGAAGGATATTGATCAGTTCGCCCGGGTTGTTCCCGTGCTTGTCGCAAATGGCTTCAACAGCTTCCACCACCGCGCATTGCAATTTCATATCTGACATAGTCGTTTGCTTTTGTTGATGGTCGCCGGCCCGATTCCCGCGGAAAGGCCGTGCAAAAAAATCCGCTACTGCTCGTTTGCCCCGTAAGAGCGGTTGAAATAGTGCGTATGGAGAAGATGGTGGGCCTTTTCGCTAAGCGGCTTTCCAAGGTATTCCTCGTACAGCTTCTGGATATAAGGGTTCTCGTGGCTCTTGCGCAAAGGCTTCCCGGCATCTTCCTGATACAAGGCCTGCGCACGGGCCTTCAGCACATCGAAATTCCCGTGATGCAGCGGTTGACCGCCGCCGCCGATGCAACCGCCCGGGCAAGCCATGATTTCGATCACATGGTATTGGCAACGTTTGTGACGGATGTCTTCCAAAAGCTTGCGGGCATTCCCCAATCCATGCGCTATCCCCACCTTGAGCGGGAAGCCGTTGAGGTCGATGGTCGCTTCCCGCAATCCTTCCAATCCCCGAACCTCCGTGAAAGCCACTTTTTCAAGCTGCTTGCCTGTATATAATTCGTACACGGTACGCAACGCCGCTTCCATGACGCCCCCGGTCGTCCCGAAAATGACCCCTGCCCCGGTCGAGGCGCCCAAAGGAAGGTCGAATTCCCCGTCGGGCAAGGTATTGAAGGCGATATTGGCCCTTTTTATCAGCGTGGCCAGTTCCCGCGTGGAAATGGAATAGTCCACATCGGGATTCCCATTCACTTTGAACTCGTCGCGGTCGCATTCGTATTTCTTCGCAAGGCACGGCATGATGGAAACCACCACGAGCTTTTCTCGCGGGATCCCCAATTTTTCCGCCCAGTAGCTCTTGGCGATCGAGCCGAACATCTGCTGGGGAGAACGGGCCGTTGAAGGAATATCGAGCATGTCGGGGAAATGGTGCTCGAAGAAGTTCACCCAAGCCGGACAACAGGAAGTGAGGATGGGCAATGCCACCTTCTTGTCCCCGTCCAGATAGCGGCTAAGCCTGTCCAGAACTTCGGAGCCTTCTTCCATGATGGTCAGGTCGGCCGCGAAATCCGTATCGAAGACATAGTCGAAGCCCAGCTCCCGCAAGGCGGTCACCAACCGGCCCGTGACCGATGTACCCGGCTCCAAGCCGAACAATTCGCCCAGCGCCACGCGCACGGCCGGCGCGGTCTGCACGACAACCACCTTGTCGGGATTTTCCAAATCCTCGAGCAAGCGGTTGGTATGGTCGTGCTCGGTCAAGGCCCCTACCGGGCAAACGGCCACGCACTGCCCGCAATAGGTGCATTCGCTTTCCTTCATCTGCTTCTCGAACGCGGGCGCGATCGTCGTGTTGAACCCCCGGCGCACCGCTCCCAAGGCGCCCACGGTCTGGACATCGTTGCAAACGCTCTCGCAACGGCGGCAGAAAATGCACTTGTCCATGTTGCGCACAATCGAAGTAGTCACCTCCTTCTTCCTGAGCGAAAGCTCCCCGCCCTGGAAAGGCATTTCCCGCACATTGAACCTCCTCGCCAAGGCCTGCAGCTCGCAATCGCCCGATTTCGGGCAGGTAAGACACTCGTTAGGATGGTCGGACAGAATCAGTTCGACAATCACTTTCCGCGCATTCATCAACCGCAAGGTACTGGTATGCACGACCATGCCTTCCGTGCAGCGGGTGGCGCAAGCCGGCGCCAGGTTTTTCCGGCCTTCCACTTCCACCACGCATATCCGGCAGGAAGCCGGCGTGCTCTTGATGCAAGTCCCCTTCAGGTTGATGTGGCACAAAGTGGGGATATTGATGCCGATCTGCCGGGCGGCATCCAAAATCGTGGTTCCTTCCGGAACGCTCAACGTATGTTTGTCTATCTGGAGTGTTACTGTTTTTTCCATCATGAAAAGATTTGGCGGTTAGCATACCGAAATGGCGTGGAACTTGCACCTGGCCATGCACATCCCGCACTTGATGCACTTGTCGGGATTGATGGTGTGCGGTTTCCTCGGGAAGCCCGAAATGGCATCGGCCGGGCAGTTGCGGGCGCAAAGGGTGCACCCGATGCAGATTTCCGGATTGATGACATAGGTGAGCAACGCCTTGCACTGCTTGGCCCTGCAAGTGTGGTCCCGGACATGCTCCACGTATTCTTCATGGAAATTCTCGAGCGTGGAAAGCACCGGGTTGGGCGAAGTCTGCCCCAAGCCGCACAAAGCCGTGTCCTTTATCTGCCGGCCCAAGACCGAAAGGGTCTGGAGGTCGGCTTCGCTGCCCTCTCCTTCGGTAATCCGGTTGAGCGTCTCGAGCAGGCGCTTGTTGCCTATCCGGCAAGGCGTGCATTTCCCGCAAGACTCGTCGACGGTAAACTGGAGGTAGAAGCGGGCTACCGAAACCATGCAGTCGTCTTCGTCCATCACGATCATGCCGCCCGACCCCATCATGGAACCGGCCGCCAGAAGGTTGTCGAAATCGATAGGCGTATCCAGGTGCTTTTCCGTAAGGCAGCCGCCGGAAGGCCCTCCGGTCTGGACGGCCTTGAACTTCTTCCCGTTCTTGATCCCTCCCCCGATTTCATAAATCACTTCCCGCAAAGTGGTTCCCATGGGGACTTCGATCAAGCCCACATTGTTGATTTTCCCCGCCAAGGCAAAGACTTTCGTGCCTTTCGACTTCTCGGTGCCTATCGAGGCGAACCATTCCGGGCCTTGGGTCAGAATAGCCGGGATATTGGCCAGGGTTTCCACATTGTTCACATTGGTAGGCTTTCCAAGATAACCGCTTTCGGCCGGGAACGGCGGCTTGAGCGTGGGCTCTCCCCGTTTCCCTTCCATGGAGTGGATCAGCGCGGTTTCTTCCCCGCAGACGAAAGCGCCTGCCCCGTAACGTATCTCGATGTCGAAACTGAAATCCGAACCCAGGATGCAGGAGCCGAGCAAGCCGAATTCCGAAGCCTGGGCGATGGCTACGCGCAGGCGTTGGATGGCCAAAGGATATTCGGCGCGGATATAGACAAGCCCCTTGTCGGCCCCGATGGCATAACCGCAGATGGCCATGGCCTCCACGATGGAATGCGGGTCGCCTTCCATGATGGAGCGGTCCATGAACGCGCCGGGATCCCCTTCGTCGGCATTGCAGACCACGTATTTCTGATCCGAAACGCTCTTCGCCGTGAATTCCCATTTGAGCCCGGTCGGGAAGCCTCCGCCTCCGCGTCCGCGCAGGCCCGAGCGTTTGATCTTGTCGATAACCCCTTCACGCGTATCGTTCAGTATGCTGTCGGCCAAAGCCTTGTAGCCGTCACGGGCAATGTATTCGTAAATGTTTTCCGGATCGATGAAACCGCAATTGCGCAAAGCGATCCGCAACTGTTTCCGGTAAAAGTCCATGTGCTTGGAGTCGCTCACATGCTGCTCGCTCTTCGGGTCGAGGTAGAGCAGCCTTTCGATCTTCCGGCCGCCCACGATATGTTCCCGGACGATTTCCTCCACATCTTCCGGCGTCACTTGCGTGTAAAACGTATTGTCGGGAATGATTTTCACGATAGGGCCTTTCTCGCAAAAGCCGAAACAACCCGTGAAAACCACATCGGCTTTGTCGGCGATGCCGTTTTTCTGAAGCTCGTTGCGGAAATTCTCGGCGATTTGGGAACTTGAGGATGCCTTGCATCCTGTCCCGCCGCAGATAAGGATTTGCAAATGGGTGCTTCCGGTTGCCAGGCCGCATGTCTTTTCTTCGGTCTTCAGGTTGCTTTCCTCCCGGAGGTGCAACTTTTCTCTGGCAGTCTTCCGGATTTTCTCCAAATCTTGGATTGTCAGAATCTTCATAACAGGATTTTAGTAAGGGGTATTTTTTTGCTTCACGTTCATTGTTTTCATCAAACCCGTTCCGATTGTATCTTGCCGGCTGTTTGCCGTCTGCAGCCGCTTTGCAGGGCAATGCGGCTCGTCTCCCTGCCGCGGGAAGCCGCCTGAAACGGTCCGGAAACGAAATGTCAAATCTAACGAATAAATACCTAAAAAGCGGCATTGCTTTTTTAAAAAAAAAGCTGCATATTATCCCGCGCAAAGAAATAGCCGTTCTTGAACCGACCCGTGCAGCGGGCAGAAGCAAGGACAACCTTATTGCCCCTCCGCTGGAAATTGCCCGGAGGGGCAATCTTCCGTTCCGGTTCCGCCGCAGTCAAAAGCCGGATTCCCCTAAAAAAAACGCCCGGAATCCCGTTCCCGCCAAAACCGGCCGCCTTGCTTTCCATGCAAAGCCGGCCCGTCTCGGCAACGAACAGGAATCCAGGCGCGTTGCCCTCCGCTTTCGGCGGTTCGCCCGTCAAAAGCCGGAGAAAGCTCGCCGGAAACGCTTATTCCTGCGTGGACACATTCGCCTGGGCGGCGGCCACGCGGGCAATAGGCACGCGGTAAGGCGAGCAGCTCACATAGCTCATGCCCAAGGAATCGCAGAATGCAATCGAACTGGGTTCGCCGCCATGTTCCCCGCAGATGCCCAGCTTGATGTCCGGACGGGTCTGGCGTCCTTTTTCCACGCCCGCCTTCACCAATTGGCCGACCCCTTCGCGGTCGAGCACTTGGAAAGGATCATGCGGCAGGAGGTTCTTTTCCATATAAACCGGCAGGAACTTGCCGATATCGTCGCGAGAGAAGCCGTAGGTCATCTGGGTCAGGTCGTTCGTTCCAAAGGAGAAGAACTGGGCAACTTCAGCTATTTCATTGGCTGTCAATGCTGCACGCGGAATTTCAATCATCGTGCCGACCATGTAATCGATCCGGTCGCCCCGTTCGGCGAACACGGTTTCGGCCGTTTCGCGGATAATCGTCACCTGCGCTTCCAGCTCTTTTTTGCTGCCAGCCAGCGGCACCATGATTTCCGGGCGAGCCACGACGCCGCGTTTTTTCAAGTTCAGGGCGGCTTCGATGATGGCCCGGGTCTGCATTTCCGAAATTTCGGGATACGTATTGCCTAAGCGGCATCCGCGATGCCCCAGCATGGGGTTCACTTCTTCGAGTTCTTTCACCTTCGAAGCCACTTCGCTGACCGAAATCCCCATCACCTTGGCCATTTCTTCCTGCCCTTTGGCGTCTTTCGGAACAAATTCATGCAAGGGAGGATCCAGAAGGCGAACCGTTACCGGAAGGTCGTGCATGGCTTCGAAGATTCCTTCGAAATCGGCCCGTTGCAAGGGAAGCAGTTTGGCCAGGGCCGCACGGCGGCCATCCTCGTCTTTGGCCAGAATCATCTCCCGCATGGGGATAATCTTGTCGCCCTCGAAGAACATGTGCTCGGTACGGCACAAGCCGATTCCGCGAGCGCCGAAATTGCGGGCCACGGCTGCATCGTGCGGCGTGTCGGCATTGGTCCGGACCACCATCCGCGTATACTTGTCGGCCAAATCCATCAAAGACTGGAAATCCCCGCTTATCTCGGCGTCGTTGGTCTGGATTTCCCCATCGTAGATCTGCCCGGTGGAACCGTTCAACGATATGAAATCCCCTTCATGATAGGTCTTTCCGCCCATGGTGAGCGTATGCTTTTTGTAATCCACTTCGATTTCCCCGGCGCCCGAGACGCAGCACTTGCCCATGCCGCGGGCAACGACAGCCGCGTGCGAGGTCATGCCGCCGCGGGCGGTAAGGATGCCTTGGGCAATGTACATGCCTTTGAGGTCTTCCGGGGAAGTCTCGATGCGCACCAGGATGATCTTCTCGCCGGGGTTCTTCTCGACCGCTTTTTCGGCATCTTCGGCAAAGAACATGATCTTGCCCGTAGCCGCGCCGGGTGAAGCCGGAAGCCCTTTTGCCATGACCTTGGCGGAAGTCAGCGCCACCTTGTCGAATACCGGGTGGAGCAATTCATCCAATTTGTTAGGTTCGATACGCAGCAAAGCCTCTTTCTCCGTGATAAGGCCTTCCTTGCACATTTCCATGGCGATGCGCACCATGGCAGCCCCGGTACGCTTCCCGTTGCGGGTCTGCAGCATCCAAAGACGGCCTTCCTGGATCGTGAACTCCATGTCCTGCATGTCTTTGTAATGGAGTTCAAGCTTGTTCTGGAGTTCCCAGAGTTCCTTGTAGATTTCCGGCATGGATTCTTCCAAGGACGGGTATTTTTCCGCCCTTTCCTTTTCCGAAATCCCTTGAAGCTTGGCCCAGCGTTGCGACCCCAGCAAGGTGATTTCCTGCGGGGTACGGATTCCGGCAACCACATCTTCCCCCTGGGCGTTTATCAGGTACTCCCCGTTGAACTTGTTTTCTCCCGTGGAGGCGTTGCGGCTGAAGCATACGCCGGTAGCCGAAGTATTGCCCATGTTGCCGAATACCATGGCCTGCACGTTCACCGCAGTGCCCCAGTCGGCGGGAATATCGTTCAAACGGCGGTAAAGGATGGCCCGTTCGTTCATCCAGCTGTCGAACACGGCGATCACCGCGCCCCAAAGCTGTTCCCAAGGATCGACGGGGAAATCCTTTCCCGTGTTTTCCTTCACGGCCGCTTTGAAACGGGCAACCAGTTCCTTAAGGTCTTCCACGCTCAATTCCGTATCGAGTTCCACCCCCTTGGCGGATTTCATCTCCTCGATAATCGCTTCAAAAGGATCGATATCTTCTTTCGATTTGGGTTTCAACCCCAGAACCACATCGCCGTACATTTGGACGAAACGCCGGTAAGAATCCCATGCAAAACGCTCGTTACCGGTCTTCCGGGCCAGGGCGGCCGCTACTTCGTCGTTGATACCCAAATTCAGGATGGTATCCATCATCCCGGGCATGGAAGCACGCGAGCCGGAACGTACGGAAAACAGAAGAGGGTTTTCGCTGTCGCCGAACTTGGCACCCATGATTTTCTCGACAGACTCCATACCGGCCTCTACTTCCGGTTTGATCATATTGATGACCGCCTCGGCCCCCAAGGCATTGTAGGCGGTGCACATCTCGGTCGTGATGGTGAAACCGGGAGGCACAGGCAAGCCTATCAGGCTCATTTCCGCCAAATTAGCACCCTTTCCACCCAGTAAATTACGCATGTCGGCTCGTCCTTCAGCCGTCTTGTTCCCAAACAGGTAGACTGTTTTCTTTCCTTCTTTAGCCATTGATTATAATGATTTGATTATCGATACTTTCTAAAGCGTTTCCCCCTTAAAAAGGGTGCAAATTTAGCGAAAAACCACCGATTATAAAAGCATATTTTTTCCATGCATCTTTCCCGAACCTGCCGGAAAATAAGCGCCGAGGCGGCTCTGCGGCGAGCGCATGCCAGGGTCCCTTCCCGATCCTGCCGGAAAACAAAGGCGCATTCCTTCCCCGAATGCAAAAAAAAATCCGGATTCCCTTTTCTTACCGCCGCACGCGCGCCCCTGCAATCCTGCAGGGGAAAAGGAAATCCGGAAAACGGGGAACATCCGCGCCGGCCGGTCAGGAAACAGGACGGCGGACTTTTCCTTTGTATTGCCCGTGGAAGTGGCGGAAACGCAGCTGGATTACCCCGAAAAATGCCTCTTTGAATATTTTCCGGCTCATTTTCGACACCCCTTCCTTGCGGTCGGTAAACACGATCGAGACTTCCTTTATCAAATAGCCTAAACGATAGGCCGTATATTTCATTTCTATCTGGAAAGCATAACCCACGAAATGGACATCGTTCAAGTCCAGGCTTTTCAGCAAGGAAATCTTGTAGCAGACAAAACCGGCCGTGGCATCGCCCAAAGGCATCCGGGTCACGAACCGGACGTAAGCAGAGGCGAAATACGACATGAGAACCCTTCCGATCGGCCAATTCACCACATTGACTACCCCGTTCACATAGCGCGAGCCTACCGAAAGATCGGCCCCGTCCTTGGCGCAAGCCTCGTACAAGCGTATCAAGTCGTCCGGATTATGCGAGAAGTCGGCATCCATTTCTATCACATAATCGTAGCGGCCTTGGGCAATAGCCCATTTGAACCCGTGGATATAGGCGGTTCCCAAACCCTGCTTCCCTGCCCTTTTTTCCATGTGGAGCCTGCCGGGAAACGCTTCCATCAAACCTTCCACGATGGCAGCCGTCCCATCGGGGGAATTGTCTTCCACCACCAGGATGTCGTATTCCTTGGGCAAGGAAAACACTTTCCGGATAATTTTCTCGATGTTTTCCTTCTCGTTATAGGTAGGGATGATGACAAGCGTGTCGCTGCTCATAACTTCCTTGCGCTATTGAATAACCGGGCAAATGTAATCAAAAAAGCAGGTTTTTCACGCCCGCAATCCGAAAAACTAATTGCCGAAGTTGTCGTAACGGATCATTTCAGGCGGCACGCCAAGGCTGTCGAGCATGGCTACCACCGCATCCGTCATGGGTTTCGGACCGCAAAGGTAGTACTCGATTTCTTCCGGCTCGGGATGGTTCTTGAGGTAATGGTCGTAAACCACTTGATGGATGAAACCCGTATGCCCTTTCCAGTCGTCTCCCGGCTGAGGGTCGCTCAAAGCCACGTGGAAACTGAAGTTGGGGAACTCTTTTTCCAACGATTGGAAATCGTCCATGTAAAAAAGTTCCTTCACCGAACGGCCTCCATACCAGAAGGAAGCCTTCCTCGCCGTGCGCCGGGTCTTGAACTGATCGAAAATCTGGGAGCGCATGGGCGCCATGCCGGCCCCTCCCCCGATGAACATCATTTCCCGATCGCTCTCCTGGACGAAAAACTCCCCGTAAGGCCCCGATATGGTAATCTTGTCGCCCGGCTTGAGCGAATAGATGTAAGAGGAACAGATTCCCGGATTCACCTTCATGAACTGGCCTTTCTTCCGGTCGAAAGGCGGCGTGGCGATCCGCACGTTCAGCATGATCCGGTTGCCTTCGGCCGGATGGTTGGCCATGGAATAAGCCCGGAAGCAAGGTTCGGGATTGCGCATGACCAGATCCCACATCTTCATCCGATCCCAATCCTGGCGGTATTCGGGTTCCACGTCCATGTCCTTGTAGCGGACCGTGCAAGCCGGAACATCGATCTGGATGTAACCGCCGGCACGGAAATCGAGATTTTCTCCCGGCGGCAGCTTCACGACGAATTCCTTGATGAACGTGGCCACATTATGGTTCGAAACCACTTCGCACTCCCATTTCCTCACCCCGAAGATTTCGGGCGGAATCTGCACGGAAAGGTCGCCGCGGACCTTCACCTGGCATCCCAAACGCCAGTTCTCATGCTGTTCCCGGTAGGTAAAGAACCCTTTTTCGGAAGGAAGGATGCTTCCGCCCCCCTCTGTAACCCGGCACCGGCAAAGCCCGCAACTGCCTTTCCCGCCGCAGGCCGAAGGCAAGTATATCTTCTGGGAAGCCAAGGTCGAGAGCAAGGAATTTCCCGCATCCACATCGAAGGTCTTTTCCCCGTTGACCCGTATCCGGACCTTGCCTTGGGGCATGAGTTTCTTTCGCGCGTACAAAAGGACGGCCACCAAGACGAGGATGACGACCAAAAATACCACCGCGCTGGTCAATACGATGCTCCACGTTGAAACCATATCTTGCAGAATATCTTGTAGAATTATTTTTTTCCGTTGAAGGCCTGTCTCTTGAAATCCGGGCCGTTACAATTCCATGCCCAGGAAGCACATGAAGGAAATCCCCATCAAGCCGGTGACGATGAAAGCCACGCCCAATCCCTGCAAAGGCGCCGGTATCCGGGAATATTTCAATTTCTCGCGGATAGCGGCAATCCCCACGATCGCCAGGCACCACCCTATCCCTGAACCGGCAGCGAACGTGGTGGCTTCGGCCAAAGTCTGGTATTCCCTTTCCTGCATGAAAAGGGAAGCCCCCATGATAGCGCAATTCACGGCGATCAAAGGCAGGAATATTCCCAAAGAAGAATACAGGGACGGGGAATAACGCTCCACGATCATTTCCACCAGCTGCACGATAGCGGCGATGACCGCAATGAACATGATGAAGCTCAGGAAGCTCAGATCCACTTCGCCCAAGGCGGGACTAAGCCACCCCAAGGCCCCTTTCGTCAATAGATACTTATTGATCAGGAAATTGGCCGGAACCGTGATCAGCATCACGAAAATCACGGCCAAGCCCAGCCCGAAAGATGTCTTGACATTCTTCGAAATGGCCAGGAAAGAACACATGCCCAAGAAATAGGCAAAAACCATATTGTCCACGAAAATGGACCGGATAAATAGGCTGAAAAGATTTTCCATTGTCTATGCCTCCTTATGCTTGCTTCGGAATGCTTGGCTTACGCCTGCTTTTCAATCAAGTCGCGGTTGACCGAACGGTGTATCCATATCAGGATCCCCAAAAGGATCAAAGCCATGGGCGGAAGGATGAACAAGCCGTTGTTGGCGTACCCGGCCTCATAGAACTCCGCAGGAATGACCTGCATTCCGAAAAGGGTCCCCGAACCGAGAAGCTCGCGGAAAAAAGCCACGATGACCAGAATCAGCCCGTAGCCGATCCCGTTTCCGATCCCGTCCAGAAACGACGGCCACGGCTTGTTGGTCATGGCGAACGCCTCCAGCCTTCCCATGACGATGCAGTTCGTGATAATCAGCCCCACGAATACCGATAGCTGCTTGCTGACTTCGTAAGCCACCGCCTTCAGCACCTGGTCGACCAGAATGACCAGCACGGAAATGACCGTCAATTGGACAATAATGCGGATGCGCGGCGGTATCGTATTGCGCATCAAGGATATGATCAGGTTCGAAAAACCGGTGACCACCGTCACGGAAATAGCCATGACCAAAGCCGGCTGAAGCTTGACCGTGACGGCCAAAGCCGAACAAATGCCCAAAACCTGCACGGCGATGGGATTGTCGGCGCTCAAAGGCCGGCTAAGCAATTTCATGTTCTTGGCCGAAAAGCTTTCCTTCATGACCGAAGAAAAGGATTTCGCTGTCTTTGCGGATTCTTGGCTCATATCGCGTAATTCCTCCATGATTCAAAAAATGCTGGCATCCGTGCGGATTCAAACCGAAGGGACAGCCATCGAGGCGGTATCGGGGGCAGCCGGCAAACTGTCGGCTGCCGCGGGGGCATGCAAGTTCTTTTCGATAAACGGCACATAATAGCGCACGCAATGGGCGATCATGTCGGTAACCCCGTTGCTGGTAATGGTTCCGCCGGAAACAGCATCGACGGCATGGGAAATATCCCCGGGATAATTTTCCGCCCCTCCTTTTTGCAAAGTGATGGAAACGAAGCGGCCTGCCTTGTCGAAAAGTTTCTTTCCCGCAAACTGGGCCTGGAATTCATTTCCGGCTATCTCGGCGCCGAGGCCCGGGGTTTCCCCCTTATGCCCGAACGTCACGCCCGAAACGGTATTGCCGTCCTGCCCGACGGCCATGTAACCCCAAATGGCGCCCCAAAGGCCTTTCCCCTGCAAGGGCAGTATGTACTGCCCGTCCGATGTCACGAAAACGGGAAACAACCCGTCTTCCGCCTGCGGCTCCTGTTCATGCCGGAAGGCTTTGTCGAACTCGATCTTCACATTGCAGTCGAACGCTCTTCCCGCCTCGGCTTCGCCCCGGGCAAGCTTCCATCCGTCTCCGGAATTGCGGTACTCGGCTTGCAACCCGCCTTGCCGGTCTACCATGAGCTCGGAAGCGATAAAGGAATCGTAAACGGAAACGGCGTCTTCGGCTGTCACCGTCTTGCCGGCCGCCCGGAGTATTTCCTGCATTTTGGCCACATTCTGATTCCGCGTCTGCATGGGTTGCAAAAGGGTCGCGGCCAAGGCAAGCAGAACCGCCACCACGACGACCAGGACAGTCGTATAGATAAATATGTATTTGTTCGAAAACATGGCTGGACGAATTAAATTGATTGGCTATGCTCGTTCATCCCGGACACACCTGCCCGGACAAGGCGCTTTTTCCTGCGCTTGATGTTCCTTCCGACCACCACGTAATCGATAAGGGGCGCGAAAGTGTTCATCAGCAGAATGGAAAGCATCATGCCTTCGGGATAAGCCGGATTGAAAATCCGTATCAGGACGGCCATGACCCCTACCAGGAAGCCGTACACAATCTTGCCGGACTGCGTCTGGGAAGAAGTGACCGGATCGGTGGCCATGAATACCGCCCCGAAAAGGAATCCCCCGGAAAGCAAATGCTGCATGACCGTTGCCTCCGTTCCTCCGCTCAAATGACCTATCCAGGCCATTATCGCGCCCCCGGCCACTGCGCTGGCCATGATACGGAAACTGCCCACGCCCGTCCATACCAAAAGGAATGCGCCTAAAAGGATGCAGAATTTGGAGGTTTCCCCTACCGAGCCCGGTATCAAGCCCCAGAAAAGCTGATTCAAATCCGGCACGGAAGCCATGTTCCCGGCCGCGTATTCCGACAAAGGGGTCGGCCCCGAGACGGCATCAGCCACCCAGACCCCGTCCCCGCTCATGCGGGAAGGATAGGCAAAGAAAAGAAAAGCACGGGCCAGCAGGGCCGGGTTCCAGATATTCATGCCCGTTCCGCCGAACACTTCCTTCCCGATGATGACGGCGAAAGCCGTAGCCAAAGCCAGCATCCAAAGCGGCACATCGGGAGGGCAGATAAGCGGGATCAGGAATCCCGAAACCAAGAACCCTTCGTTCACCTGATGCCCGCGTATCTGGGCAAAAGCGAACTCGATTCCCAGCCCTACCACGTAAGTCACGACCAGCATGGGCAGCACCTTGGTGCACCCGAACCAGAAAGCCTGCCAGAATCCCGCATCCTGCCCAAGGGTCGCGAAATGCATGTGGCCCACGTTGTACGTGCCGAACAGGAAACAGGGCAACAAGGCCATCACGACGATGATCATGGTCCGTTTCATGTCAATGGCATCCCGGACGTGGCATCCCGTTCCGGTAACCCGGTCGGGCACGTACAAGAACGTCTCGAACGCCTCGAAAGTGGAATGAAGGAAATGCAGCTTCCTCCCTTTCCCGAAAGCAGGCTTTATCCGATCGATGAAATTCCTCAACATATTTCTCTGCTTGATATTTCCTAACAACAGTTGTTCCCCGCCCGAAGCTTATCCGACTTCCTTGCGCAGGAATTCCAGGCTTTCCCGGATGATTTTCTGGATTTCTATCTTGGACGCGTCGATGTATTCGCACAAGGCGAAATCCTCGGGCGAAACTTCGTAAATGCCCAAGGCTTCCATGTTTTCAATATCCTTGGCCAAGCAAGCCTTGAGCAATTGCATCGGGTAAATGTCCATCGGAAGGACTTTTTCATACTGCCCGGTAAGGACAAAGGCCCGCGTTTCCCCGTTCGTGTTGGTATCCATGCGGTATTTGCGCTTCCCGGCGAGCCACGACCAGAAAGTGCGCGAATAACTGAAAGTGTTCAACCCCAGGGTAAGCCAGCCCAGGAAACGGTAGCGGTTCCCTTCGGGAATCACGCTTACCATGTTGTCGAAAGCCCCTATGTACCCGTCCGGGCGGATTTTGGTCCCGGTAAGGACGTTCCCGCTGATGACCCGGATGTCCTTTTCGCGCTTGAGGTTGCGTTCGAGCAAATAGGAAAGGCAGAGGCCGGAAAGAATCTTGTGGTAACCGGTCTTCACCACTTCGGAACCCGCCAAGGCCACAACCTTGGTGGCATCGTAGATGCCTTTTGAAAAAAGCCGGCCCATGACTGCCACGTCCTGAGGCTGCACGTACCAGACTACGTCACCTTTATTAATGGGACGGATATGGTGGATTTGTATGCCCACGTTCCCGCAAGGATGCGGCCCGTCGAACACATGCACTTCGGCATCTTTGCATTCGAGGAAAGCCGGGGAGGCCGTCTTGGCCCGATGCACGCCGATATGGACCTTGCCTGCCGTCAGTTTGGAAAGCGCCGTGATCCCGAGCTGGAAATACGCTTCCTGCCCGTGAATCAGCATATCCGTATCGGGAGCCAAGGGCGCCGTGTCGAAAGCCGAAACGAAAATATCGCGGGGAGCCGTGTCCGGATCCGCCGGCAAGTCGTAAGGCCTTTGCCGGATAAAAGGCCAAAGCCCCGAATCAAGCAGTTTCTCCTTGATGGCTTCCGCGTCGGCCGAAGCCAGGGAAAGCGGGCCGAAATCCTTGTATTCGATTTTCTCGTCAGCCAGAATCCGGATTTCCTCGATGACCCGGCGAGGACCGTAAACCACTTCTTCCACGACTCCGCTCACCGGCGAAACCACCTTGATTCGAGGTTTTTTCTTGTCGAGGAAAAGCGGGGAACCTGCCATTACCCGATCGGAAACCTGCACGGAAAGTTTGGGCTGCATTCCGTAGAAATCCGTCGGTTTCACGGCATATTTGCGATAAGTGACCGTAGGGGCGTTCAAGGAACTGTCCGGGCAACCCTCTATCCGGATATCGAGCCCCCGTCGAAGTTTGATGACCTTTTCCATAAGCTTCAATTACGATGGAACCATGGCTATGCCATTCAGGGCGCGAATATACGCAAATTTGCCATATCCGGCCGAGCGTATTTCCGCTTGGCTTTTTTGGCTAATTTTGCCCGGTTTTTTGTACAAAAGAATTATGCGCGCGCATTTGGCCTTTTCTTGCCTTCTGGCCCTCGACATCCTCTCCGCCTTCCTTCTCTTCCCGTTCCCGCCGGGGGTGGAAAGCGGGTTATGGGCCGTTTCCTGGAGCCTTGCCGGGGAAGGCTGCCTCCTTTGGCTCTACGGGCGGAAAAAGAGCGCTGCTTTCGTCTTGGCTGCGGCATTCTCGACAGCCTTGCCCGGATGCTTCCTCTCAGGCGGGGCCGCCGGAACGTTCTGGCTCTTCCACCTCCTTCTTCTCCTCCTTTATTTCTGGCCCTTGCGCTTCATCGGCTTGGGCGAAGCCGCCTTGGCCTGGATTTTCGGTCCCGCCTGGTTCCAAGGCTACGCCTTGTCGGGCGGAACGGCCGCAAGCTACGCTTTCCCTTGGCCTGCCGAAGTCGTCGAATGCGGGATCCTTGCCGGCTGCAGCTTCTTCGCATGGGCCTTCCTGCACAACCTCTCCCGGTATTCCCGGCAAAAATCCCTGCAGCACTACTCGCTTCCCGTAATCGTCGGAACTTTGTTCCCGGCCTTGGACCGCCGCTGGGACGGGAAAGGAGAGGGAGCTTCCTGTCCGGACGGGAAGCGGGTTCCTTTCGAATGGGCCGGGCCTGCGCTCTACCTTCTCGGACTTGCCGTTCTGCTGGCATCCCGTTCCTGCGCTTGAAGACGCTTCCCCGCCGGAAGCCCGCCTTGCGGATGCCCGAATCGAATGCGCGGTTGCCTTTCCCCTTTCCCGCTCTTCTTTCCCCTTTCCCGCTCTTCTTTCCCCTTTCCCGATCTCCGCTCCCCGATACCCGCGGGAAACAGGCGGAAAGGCTTTTTTGATTACCTTTGCGCGCAACATGCGGGAAAGTCCTCGTTTCTTTCCGGAAACCCTTCGCAGGAAACCCTTCGCGGGCTTTTTCCGGAAGCAAGGCCGGCAAAGGCCTCCGCCTCTTGCCCGGATAAAACTTGAACGCTCATCACACGCACACCTATGGATTACGATTTCAGGAAAATTGAAGCCCGGTGGCAGGCATACTGGGAAAAAGAAAAGACTTTCAAAGCCTCCAATCTTTCGGAAAAGCCCAAATACTACGTGCTCGACATGTTCCCCTATCCTTCCGGCGCCGGCCTGCACGTAGGGCATCCCCTCGGCTACATCGCCAGCGACATTTACGCCCGTTACAAACGCTTGCAGGGTTTCAACGTGCTGCATCCCATGGGATTCGACGCCTACGGGCTCCCGGCCGAGCAATACGCCATCCAGACCGGGCAGCATCCGGCCGAGACCACCCGGAAAAACATAGAACGCTACCGCCGCCAGCTCAACCTGCTGGGCTTTTCTTTCGACTGGGATCGCGAAGTGCGCACATGCGATCCGGATTACTACCATTGGACGCAATGGGTCTTCATCCGGCTTTTCCACAGCTGGTACGACCAAGTCCGGCAAAAAGCCCGTCCCATGGAAGAATTGGTGGAAAGGCTTTCCAAGGAAGGCAACGCCGCGCTTCTCGAAGAAGCTGCCTGCACGCCGCATCCCGTGTTCCCGGCCGAAGCCTGGGCTAAGTTCAATGAAAAGGAAAAGGCAGACATCCTGATGAACTACCGCCTGGCTTTCCTTTCCGACACGGTAGTGAATTGGTGCCCCAAGCTCGGAACGGTCCTCGCCAACGACGAGGTCGTCAACGGCCTTTCGCAACGGGGCGGGTATCCGGTTGAACGCAAATTAATGAAGCAATGGTCGTTGCGCATCACCGCCTACGCCCAAAGGCTGCTTGACGGCTTGGAGGGACTGCAATGGAGCCCTTCCTTGAAAGAAATGCAACGGAACTGGATAGGGAAAAGCGTAGGGGTGCAAATGACCTTCCCGATCGACCATGCCGCTGAAAAAGGCCTGGAAAAAGGGCTTTCCATTTTCACGACCCGGCCCGACACGCTCTTCGGCGTGAGCTTCATGGTGCTTTGCCCCGAACACGAAGACATTCCCGCTTTGACTGCCCCGGAGCGGAAAGAAGAAGTGGAAGCCTACGTGAAATACGCGCGGAACCGGACCGAACGCGAGCGCCAGGCCGATGTGAACCGGGTCAGCGGGGTTTTCACCGGTTCTTTCGCCATCCACCCGTTCACGGGCGAGAAACTGCCCGTCTGGATATCCGAATACGTCCTTGCCGGTTACGGGACGGGCGCCATCATGGCCGTTGCCGCGCACGACAGCCGCGACTACCGCTTCGCCCGGCATTTCAACCTCCCCGTCCGGCAAGTGGTATCCGGCGGGGATGTCGAAAAAGAGGCCTATGAAGCCAAAGACGGCGTGCTGATCAATTCGGGCTTCCTGAACGGGCTCCCGGTGAAAGAAGCCATCGCCCGCATGGTCCAGGAGATCGAAAAGAAAGGCATCGGGAAAGCCCGGGTCAACTTCCGCCTGCGCGATGCCATCTTCAGCCGGCAACGGTACTGGGGAGAACCTTTCCCGGTCTATTACAAAGACGGGATTGCTTGCACGCTGCCCGAAGACAAGCTTCCTCTGCGCTTGCCGGACATCGACAAGTACCTCCCGACCGAAGACGGCGAACCGCCTTTAGCAAGGGCCAAGGACTGGTGCACGGAAGAAGGTTATCCACTCGAAACCAGCACGATGCCGGGCTTTGCCGGGTCGAGCGCCTATTACCTCCGCTACATGGATCCGCACAACGGCCAAGCTTTGGTTTCCCAGCAGGCGAACCGGTACTGGAAGCAAGTGGACCTCTATGTGGGCGGGGCCGAACATGCTACCGGGCATTTGATCTACTCCCGCTTTTGGAACAAGTTCTTGTACGATTCGGGCTTGGTATGCGAAGACGAGCCCTACAAAAGGCTCATCAACCAAGGAATGATCCAAGGACGGAGCAACTTCGCCTACCGCCTCAATTGGGAATCTTACCGGAAATGCCTGCAAGCGCATCCGGAAAAGGCGCTTCCGGGAATCCCCGCCGACTCCGGAAGAGAAGGGCGCCTGGTTTTCGTTTCCAAAAACATCGCGGGCCGCGAGGACTTCTGCGATGCCGTGCATGTGGATATCCACTTGACCGACCACGATGTGCTCGACACCGAAGCTTTCCGCAAATGGATGCCCGACTTGGCGCAAGCGGAATTCGTCCTGGAAGGCGGGAAATACCTTTGCGGGGCCGAAGTGGAGAAAATGTCCAAATCCATGTACAATGTAGAGAACCCGGACGAAATCGTGGAAAAGTACGGGGCCGACACCCTGCGCATGTACGAGATGTTCCTCGGCCCTATCGAACAGTCGAAACCCTGGGATACCAAAGGGATAGAAGGCGTTCACCGCTTTTTGAAGAAATTTTGGAAAACCTGCTTCGATGAAAGCACAGGCGCGCTCCGCCTGGAAGACCTTCCTCCCACGCCTCAGGAACTCAAGATCCTGCACAAGACCATCAAGCGCATTTCCGACGACACCGAACGCTTCTCGTTCAACACGGCGGTGAGCGGCTTCATGATCGCGCTTAACGAGCTTTCCGAGATAGGCTGCCGGAAAAAAACGATCTGGGAGACGTTCACGATCCTGCTTTCGCCCTATGCTCCCCACCTTGCCGAAGAGGTTTGGGAAGCCTTGGGGCACGAACCGAGCATTTCCTACGCGCAATATCCCCGCTACGAGGAACAATACACCATAGACAAGACGTTCAACTATCCGGTATCTTTCAACGGGAAGATGCGCTTCAACCTCGAACTGCCGCTCGACATGAATCCGGATGAAATCCGGCAGGCCGCCTTGGACAATGCGTCGACCCTGAAATGGACGGAAGGGAAAACCGTGAAGAAAGTCATCGTGGTACCGAAACGAATCATCAACATCGTTTTCTGATCCATGTTTCCTGACCCATCCCCCGCGCGGGCAAAAAAAAGCGTATGAAGATCCTCATTGTGGAAGATGAAGGCCAATTGGCCCGCATGATGGCCCAAATGCTATCGGAAAACGGTTTCGTGGTGGAAACCGCTCCGGATTTTGCCACGGCCGAAGAAAAAATCGGGCTTTACGAATACGATATCGTGCTTTTGGACTTGATGCTTCCCGATGGAAACGGGCTCGACCTCCTGCCGCTGATTACCGACAAGTCCAATCCGGCGCAAATCATCATCACTTCGGCCAAGTCCTCGGTCGAAGACCGGGTGACCGGGCTGGATCTGGGTGCCGACGATTACCTTCCCAAGCCTTTCGACCTGAGCGAACTGCTGGCCCGCGTAAAAAGCCATTCCCGCCGCAGGCAAGGAGGCCGGAAATCCTTGACGGCAGGCAACGTGGAACTTTTTCCGGAAGAACGGGCCGCGACGGTTTCGGGAAAAGCCCTGAACTTGCTCCACAAGGAATTCCATATCCTCCAATATTTCCTGAACCGCCCGGAAAGGGTCATCGACAAGCAGGCCCTGGCCGAAGCCGTCTGGGGCGATCATGCCGACCAGTCCGACAACTTCAACTATGTCTACCAGCAGGTGGCCAACCTGAAGAAGAAACTCAAGGAGGCCGGCGCGGACATCGCCATACAGTCGGTCTACGGCTTCGGCTACAAGCTTTCGCAGCCGCCTCTCCCCTCCGGCTCCGGTAAAGGGGAAACGGAAACGGAACCGGAAGAAGAAAATCCCCGGCCCGGGAAAAAAGAAATGCCATGAAGCTGATCCGGCTGATCATGAACAGGCTTTCCCTGATCCTGTTCTTCATCCTTTCCTTGTGGACGCTTTTGTTCTGCGTGTACTTGGAACGGGACTTCCTGAGCCAGACCGACCTTCGGCTCAATGCTTACGCCGAGGAGGAAATTTCGCTTTTCCTGAGCGACTACCCCGATGTTCCCTTGGCGCAAAACGACCCGGCCGAGCTCATTTCCCATTCTTTCGTGGAAATACCGGCTTCCTACGCGCGGCAACGGCAGGATTTTTCCCTTTCTACCCTGAAATACGCGGAAGGGACTCGGGAAAAGAGGACTTACCGCCGCATCCAGATCGTGTTCAAGATCTCGCAGGACCGTTATTTCCTCTTCCAAGCCCAAGCCGACATCCAGCGGCAACGGGATTTGCAAAATTCCATTTACGGATGGGTTCTGATCTTGTACTTTCTCCTCTTAGTTATTATCTTGATAATTAATTATTTTGTTATCGAGAAAAACATGCAGCCCCTCTACCGCCTCTTGGCGTGGATAGACCGGTTCGACATCGAAAAGGAGAATCCCGCTCCGGGCATCGACACGAAAGTAAAGGAGTTTTCAAAATTGAGCCGGGCGGTGGAACGGCAATTCGAACGGACCCAAGTCCTGTACCGGCAACAGAAGTTCTTCGTCGACAACGCCGCGCACGAGATGCAGACCCCCGTGGCGGTCTGCCTCAACCGCATTGAACAACTGCTGCAAAAGCCCGATTTGGACGAAACCCTTTTCCTGGAACTGGCTTCCGTATTGCAAACCCTTAAAAAGATGGCGCGCATGCAGAAAGACCTGCTGCAGCTGAGCCGCATCGAGAACGGGGCCTACACGCAGCGGGAACGGGTTTCCATAAGGCCCTTGGCCAGACAGGCCGTGGAAAACCTCCAGGAAATATTCGCTTCGAAAAACATCGCTTGCCGCTATGGGGAAACCGGGACAGGACCGGAAGAATCGATGGAAAAGGACGTGGATGCGGTCATCAATCCTGTCTTATGCCGGTTGCTGGTGGATAATCTGCTGAAAAACGCCTTTGTGCATACGCCTCCGAACGGGGAAATCCGGATTTTCCTCGACCCGGATCGCTTCTCGGTTTCGAACAGCGGCTCCTCGCCCCTTCCGTCCGGGAAAATCTTCGAACGGTTCTACCAGCAGGACTCCTCGAAAGGCACCGCCGGCTTAGGGCTGGCTATCTGCCAGGCCATTTGCCAGGAATACGGGCTGCAACTCTCGTATTCGTTCGAGGATGGCATGCACTGTTTCCAGGTAACGGGCTTCCGGAACCTCACGCAAGAAAATCCCAGCCCGTAAGCCCCCGCCTGGCAAAGGCAGGCTCCCCAACGGAAAGCCGCTCCTTGGCTCAGCATTTACAGAATATATTCGTATATTTGCCCGCTTTACGCCTCCCTGCCAAAGCAAAAGGCCAAACCATCCTGCAAGATCATGCAAAAAGAAGACGAGCAACTGGAACGCAAACGCATCCGAGGCGCGCACGTGACCACGGTCCTTTCCATCGCCACCGTGCTCTTCCTGCTCAGCATCCAAGGACTGATGCTGGGCTACACCCGGAAGGTTTCGGACTATGTGAAGGAAAACATCGGGTTCACGCTGATGATCAAGGAATACACCCGGGAACAAGACATCATGGACATGAAAGCGATCATCGACAAGTCGCCTTTCGTGAAAAGTTCCCGCTACATCAGCAAGGAAGAAGCCGCCAAGGAACTGCAGGAAGATCTTGGCCAGGACTTTGTGGATTTCCTCGGCTACAACCCGCTGCTCCCTTCCATCGAGATCCATCTCAAAGCCGATTACGCCAACCAGGACAGCATTACCAAGTTCGAAGAAGAACTTACCCGCTACCACCTTGTCAAAGAGATGTATTACCAGCCCGACCTGATCCGCCTGGTAAACGACAATGTAGCGAAAATCAGCTTCTGGCTGAGCATCGCGAGCCTTTTCATCCTGATTGTGGCCATCTATCTTATCAGCAATACCATACGCTTGCTGATATATTCCAAACGATTCAATATAAACACCATGCAGTTGGTCGGCGCCACCCCGGGCTTCATCCGCAAGCCGTTCCTGAAAAAAAGCCTGGCGCAGGGCCTTGCCGGTGCCTTCATCGCCATCGTGCTCGCATCCGCCCTTCTGGCCTATCTGAACCGGAAAGCCCCCGAAATCATCAATGCCGGGGATTTGCCCATGATAGCCTTGGTTTTCGCCATCGTGCTGGCTACAGGCATTGCCTTTACCATGGTTTCCGCTTGGATTTCGGTAAACAAATACTTGAAAATGAGAAATTCAGACCGGATTTACGACTAAACGCGGACAAAAGCGGGCCGGCCGGCAATAGGAAAAAGAATGCCCCTTGGCAGGAAAACATTGCAAAACCATAAACAAGCAAGTCCTCAAGACATGACGAAAAACGAAAAGACAACAGACACCTCTTCCGGGAAAAAGAAAATATTCGACTTCGCCTTCGGGCGCGAGAACTACATCCTGATGATCGCGGGCATCGTCGTGCTGGCCATCGGGTACATGCTGCTCACCGGCGGCGGGAGCGATGACCCGGACGTGTTCAGCTACGAGCTTTTCAACGCCCGCCGCTTGGTCGTGGCCCCGATTGTCATCCTCGGCGGCTTCGTCATCGAGATTTTCGCCATCATGATAAAACCCAAGAAATAGCATGAGCGGATTAGACGCACTCCTGCTGGGCCTGCTCCAAGGCCTTACCGAATTCCTGCCTGTCAGCAGCAGCGGGCACTTGGAAATCGGGAAAGCCCTTCTCGGCATCGAAGCTTCCGACGACCTGCTTTTCACTGTTGTCTTGCACGGAGCCACCGTATTGAGCACCATCGTCGTTTTCTGGAAAGAAATCATACGGCTCTTCAGCGGTTTGTTCCAGTTCCGCATGAACGAGGAAACGCGCTATGTCCTCAAGCTGGCCGTCTCGATGATTCCCATCATGATCGTAGGTTTCTTTTTCAAGGATTTCGTGGAATCCTTTTTCGGAAACGGCCTCGTGCTGGTAGGCTGCATGCTTCTGCTGACCGCTTTGCTGCTGACGTTAGCCACTTACCTCGGATCCGGGAAAAAAGAAATCAGTTTCCGCGATGCCTTCATCATCGGGCTCGCCCAATGCGTGGCGGTCTTGCCCGGGCTATCCCGAAGCGGGACGACCATTGCCACCGGGCTCCTGCTGGGAGACAAGAAAGACTCGATTGCCCAGTTTTCGTTCCTCATGGTCCTGGTGCCCATCTTAGGCGAGAATATCCTCACCCTTGCTTCGGGCGAGCTTTCGCAATCGAGCATCCCGGCAAGCAGCCTGCTCATCGGCTTCCTGGCAGCCTTCCTCTCCGGCCTGGCCGCATGCAAGTTCATGATCCGGATCGTGAAAAAAGGCAAGCTTACCTATTTCGCCCTCTATTGCCTCGTTGCCGGGTTGCTGGCCATCATCCTCTGACCGGCCCGCGCCGAAGCCGGTCGTGTCCAGCCGCGTCTCGAACGGGGCACTGCTTTTGCTTTGCCACGCCCTGCGCCTTGCCGCTTCTTCCCCATCTTTCGATAGCCATGAAACAGAATGCCTTCCGCTTCTTCAACCTGAAACCGCTGCATTTGCTGGCGCTGGCCTTGCTGGCACTGCCTTGTTCCGGACCGGCCAAAGCCCAGGAACAGGGCGGAACGGGCTGCCAAGCCTCCTACCATACGCTCAAAAAAGCCCGTATCCACTACGAAAAAGCCCTTTCCGCCTTCGAGAACGGGTTGACGAACCAGGCGTGGAAGTCCATCCGCATTGCCGAATCGATCGAGCCCTGCTTTGCCGAACTGCACATGCTCAAAGCTGCCGTTTACGAGGACGGGAAAGAAATCGACAGCGCCATTGCGTCCTACCTGCGGGCTTTCCGCATCGATCCCGATGTGTTCCCCAACGGCTATTTTTTCCTTGCCCTTTTGGAAAAATCGACGGGGAAATACCGGGAAGCCGATGCCCACTTCGCAAAATTCCTCTCCTATCCCCAGACCAGCCCGAAACTCCAGGAAAGGGCCAAAATGGAGCAGATGCGGAATCAGGAAACCCTGAAATTAGTACGGGAAACCGTCCCCTTCTCGCCCAAGAACCTGGGGCCCAAGGTGAATTCCCCCTTCGATGAATACCTGCCGCTCGTCACCGTCGACGACAGCATGCTCGTTTTCACCCGGCGCTACCAGAAAGACGAGCCCGCGCCGCATCTGGAAGAAGATTTCTTTTTCTCCCTGCGCGACTCCACCGGCAACTGGACACCGGCCACCCTCTTGCCCGGCCCGGTGAATTCCCCCGAAAACGAAGGAGCGCAATTCATCTCGCCCGACGGGCGTTACCTTTTCTTTGCCGGCTGCAACCGCCCCGACGGTTTCGGTTCGTGCGACATTTACGTTTCCCGCCGGACCGAAGACGGATGGGGAAAGCCTTTCAATATCGGCCCGCCGGTCAATACCCATCACTGGGAATCCCAGCCTTGCATGTCTTCGGATGGGAAAACCCTCTATTTCACCAGCAACCGGCCGGGCGGTTTCGGAAAGAGCGACATCTGGAAAGCCGAGCTTTCCCCGGAAGGCATCTGGCGGGAACCGGTCAACTTAGGGCCTTCCATCAATACCGCCGGCGACGAGAATTCCCCTTTCCTGCACCCGGACGGGAAAACGCTTTATTTTTCCTCGAACGGGCATGGCGGCATGGGCGGGCTGGACTTGTTCGTGAGCCGGATGGACGAAAAAGGCGATTGGTCGGCTCCCCGGAACCTCGGCTACCCGATCAACACCTACGCCGATGAAGCCACCTTGAGCGTCAATGCGAAAGGAGACACGGCCTATTTTTCGAGCGATCACCTGCAAGGCTACGGGAAAAAAGACCTCTATTCCTTCGCCCTTTACGAACAGGTCCGCCCTGCCCCCGTCTCCTTCATGAAAGGAACCGTCCTCGACATCGATACCGGCAAGCCCCTGCCGGCAAAATTCGAGCTGATCAGCCTCGAGACCGGCCTGGTCCGCATCCAGTCGCAAGCCGGCCGTTCCGACGGGCAATTCCTGATCTGCCTCCCTTGCGATGAGGAATTCGCCTTGAACGTATCCTTTCCCGGCTACCTGTTCTATTCCGAACACATCGCCTTGGATGCCCGGCACATGGAAACTCCCATGCGGAAAACCATAAGGCTCGAACCGATACGCAAAGGGGCTTCCATCGTGCTGAAAAACATCTTCTACCCTACCGGAGCGTATTCGTTGGAGGAAACCTCCTTGTCCGAACTGGAACGGGTATTCCGCTTCCTGATGCAAAATCCGGAAGTCCGCATCGAAATCGGAGGACATACCGACAACGTAGGTTCAGAAGCTTTCAATAAAGGCCTTTCCCTGAAGAGGGCCCAAGCTGTGGCCGGTTACCTGATCGGCCGGGGCATTCCTCCCGGGCGCGTACAGGCTGCCGGCTACGGGTTCGACCAACCCGCTGCCAGCAATCAGACGGAAGAAGGCCGGGCCCTGAACCGCCGTACCGAAATGAAAATACTTTGACATGACCGCTTTCGACCCGAACGCCGCTTGCGCCCCGAACGAAAATTATTTCGGCTTCCCTTTCCCTTTCGAACAATGTCCTTTGGTGCTGGTTCCCATGCCTTGGGAAGTAACCACTTCCTACCGGGCCGGAACCGCCTTGGGCCCGGAAGCTATCCGGAAAGCCTCTGTCCAGCTCGATTTTTTCGACTTCGAGATTCCCGCTGCCTGGGAAATGGGAATCGGGACTTACCCGTTTCCAGAAAGCGCCCCGATAGCCAGGCTTTCGGAACAGGCACGGCCCGTCGCCCGTAAATTGATCGATTACCAGGAAGGGAAAATCCGGCCGGAAGACTACCCCGAGGAAGAACGCCTCCGCGACGCCTCCCGGGTGGAAGAAGCCTGCCGGACGGCCAACCAGTGGCTTGAGGAAGTCTCTTTCGGGCTGCTGCGGAAAGGAAAGCTCGTCGGCGTGGTAGGCGGAGACCACAGCTCTCCCTACGGGCTCGTGAAAGCGCTTTCCCGCTGCCATCGGGAGTTCGGCATCCTCCATTTCGATGCGCACGACGACTTGCGAAACGCCTACGAAGGATTCACGCATTCCCACGCTTCCATCATGTACAACCTGCTCCAGGAAAAATCGGTAAGCAAGCTCGTCCAGGTCGGGATCCGCGATCTCTGCCCGGAAGAACAAGATTTTGCAGCCCGGAACCCGGAAAGAATCTGCCAGTTTCCCGATGTCTTCCTGCACAAACGCCTCTTTGAAGGCACCCCTTGGAGCCGCATTTGCCAAGACATAATCGCCTGCCTCCCGGAAAAAATCCACATCAGCTTCGACATCGATGTCTTCCAGCCCTCCCTCTGCCCGCACACCGGAACGCCGGTTCCGGGCGGCTTGGACTTTGCCCAAGCCCGCTACTTGCTTTCCGCGATACGGCAATGCGGCAAGGAAATCATCGGCTTCGATCTCTGCGAAGTGGCTCCCGATACCCGGAATCCGGACGACGAATGGGATGGCAACGTCGGGGCGCGGACCCTATACATGCTTTCCAACACGTTGCTGGCTTCCACGGCCCGCGCCCGGAATCTTTGAATCCAGCCCCGCCATCCGGAACCCGGACCTCCCGCAGCGAAGCATTGCCCGGATACCGGATACCGGATCCCCCACGCTTTGCCAAAATCCCTTTCCCGGCAAAATCCGCGGATACCGGCCCCGCAAAGCCGGCTTTCCCCTTGCGCCTTGCAGAAACCGTTTTTTGTGTTAACTTTGCCGAAATTTCCGGGAATCCCCCCAAGGTTCTCGCCCGGAATGCTTCAAAAAACAGAGCTTTCAACAAAATAGCGAGAGAATGGCAACAACTGCAGACTTCAAGAACGGCTTGTGTATCAATTTCAATGGCGATGTATGGCAAATTGTTGAATTTCAACATGTAAAACCAGGAAAAGGCGCAGCTTTCGTCCGTACCCGCCTCAAAAACCTGAAAACAGGCCGGGTCCTGGCCAACACTTTCCCCGCCGGCGTGAAAATCGATACGGCCCGCGTGGAACGGCGGCCTTACCAATTCTTGTACAAGGATGAAGCCGGATACAACTTCATGAACTCGGAGACCTACGATCAGATAAACATTCCCGAACACATCATCAATAATCCCCAATTCCTCAAAGAAGGCTGCACGGCCGATATCCTGGTCCATGCCGAAACCGAAGAGCCGCTCACTTGCGAGCTGCCGGCTTACATGGACTTCGAAATCACTTATACCGAACCGGGCGAGAAAGGGAATACGGCTACCAACGCGACCAAAGATGCCACCATCGACACCGGCGCGACCATACGCGTGCCTTTGTTCGTCAATACGGGAGACAAAGTGCGTGTCGACACCCGCAACGGCGAATATTCCCAGCGTGTATAACCGGCAGCAAGACGGCCCAAGGTACCACATTCCATCGTTCCCATGAAATTCGAAAGAAACTTTACGATAAAAGAACTCTTGCCCCTCATGGATAATGTCCGTCTCGTGGGGCCGGAAGATTTTCCGGTAAGCGGGATGAACGAAATCCACATGGTGGAAGAAGGCGACGTGACTTTCGTCGATTTGGACAAATATTACAACAAGGCCCTGGAGTCGAAAGCAGGCGTGATCCTCATCGACAAGGAAGTGGAATGCCCGCAGGGGAAATGCCTTGTCGTGACGCCTGATCCTTTAGGCAATTTCAACCGGCTCACCCGGCATTTCCGCCCGTTCCTTCCTTGCCCGAGCCCGATAAGCCCCACTGCCCGGATCGGGGAAGGCACGATCATCCAACCCAACGTCTTTATCGGAAACCATGTAACAATCGGCAAGGATTGCCGCATACATGCCAATGTGGCCATCAACGACTATACGGTAATCGGAGACCGCACCGTCATTCAATCGGGAGCCATTATCGGAGGCGATGCCTGCTATTTCCAACGCAACCCAAAAACCGGCGTATTTCGAAAATTCGAATCCAGCGGCCGGGTAATCATCGGCAACGATGTGGAAATCGGGGCCCTGACCGCAATAGACCGGGGCGTTTCCGGAGACACGATCGTGGGCGATGGGACAAAAATGGACAATTTCATCCAGATCGGGCATGACACCCATATCGGGAAACATTGCCTTATCGGCGCCCATTCGGCCATCGCAGGGGTTACCGTCATCGAGGACTATGTCTCCATTTGGGCAGGGGTCATGATCAACAAGGATCTGGTCATCGGCAAGGAAGCTGTCATTCTGGCCACCTCGGCTGTCGACAAGTCGCTGGAAGGCGGGAAAGTCTATTTCGGCGTACCCGCCATGGAAGCCCGCCTGAAATGGCGCGAACTGGCGGCCATGCGTTCCTTGCCCGAAATGATGGAGCGCCTGCAAAAAGTCATGCAGCAGAACCGCGGCTGAGCCGCAATGCAAGTCCCCGAACAGCCCGGCTCCCGCTCTCTCCAGGAAGCAAGCCGTTCTCTCCGGGTGCATTTTTTCGAGAAAACAGCCAGGAGGCTTCCTCTTCCATCCCCCGCCCGCGCAGGCAACCGGAAAAGAGGAAATCCGATACGGAAAGGGGAGGATGCTATTGGCATCCTCCCCTTTCCGTATCCATCGAGCTGTGATCGAAAGCATCAAGCCCATGCCAGGCCGGGACAAGAGCCGAACCCTGTCCTTGCCCTGGCTTTCCCGCCGATTATCCCCCGAAAAGATTTCCTCCACCTTGCAATACTCCCCACCGTTCTTCCGAAACAGCTGCATCCACGCAGCTGTCGGCAATATCGCCCAACACCTATGGCGCCTTTCGTCAAGTCCACGTTCGCGGCTGCTGCATCCACGCATTTAGGCTATATCGCCAACAGGCCAAGGCCCGGAATCCCGGAGGCACGCAAGCAAAGCCTTTCTCCCCTTTCCGAACGCCTCAAAAGCGGCCATGAAGGACTTCGGCGCCTATCAAGGCAGGTTTTCCCCGTCCGGCCAAGGTCAGAGATCCTTGAACGAAAAGGCAGAAGCCCCTATCCTGCCGATTGTTCGCAAACATTCCCATGCTTGCAAACCCTTTGCTTCAAGCAAAAGCCCGGCTACGGACAGGAGCCTTCCGCTTTCCCGGCGGCGCCATGCCGGCTAAATCGTGCCACCAATCAAAATCGTGGCCAACAAGGCAATAATGGCGTACAATTCCGGGAATACCGCCAAAATCATGGTCGTGCTGAAAAGATTGTGCCCGTTGCCGATGGCATTGATCCCGTCGGCGCAAATTTTCGCCTGCCGGATAGCCGACAAAAGCGCGACAAAGCCCAAAGCCAAACCAGCGCCGAAAACAGCCGCCGACTGGAACCAAGTGATCTCCGGCGTAATCTTGTTATAAGTCAAGAAAAAACCCACGAATCCGTAAAGCCCCTGGGTCGCCGGCAAGGCACTCAGGGCAATGCATGATCCAAGGGCATCGGGCTTCTTCTTCAAAGCCCCCAAGGTGGCGCTCCCGCTAATGGAAACGCCGTAAGCGCTTCCGACTCCCGACAATACTACCATGACAGCAATGCCTATGTAGGCCAATACTACAGGTTCCATAATGTTGCTTTTTGTTTTATGATCTTTTTTTTGTCAAACCTTTTCTCTTCCCGTTTCCCCGCGCAAGCAAGGAAACTGCCGCATGGGAACGTTCCCGCTCGCCTTTTCGCCCATGGCTCCATCCTCCGGAAGGATTCCTACGCTTTTCCCTGCATGGCAAACGGACGGTAGGCTTTCCCTCCCCCTTCGAACCCGGCATTCTTGTAGAATTCCACGAATGTAAGACGCAAAGGGTGAACGACCGCCCCCAGGATGCAAAGGGCTATGTTCAATCCATGACCGAAAACCAGGATGAACAGCAACACCAGCTGGCTCAGCACCGGGACCCCGATGCCGGCCGAAGCATCCAGTGCCAAAGTGTTGAACACCGACCCTAATATGCCCCCTGTCAAGCCCAAAGCGAAAAGCCGTATGTAGGAAAGCAAATCCCCGACCAAGCCGGTAGCCATATTGTAGGTATCCCAGAGGCCCAATCCCAAATTGAACAACGGATTTTTCCGGGGATGGTTGTAGAACAGCGCCAATAACACGCCTATGCCGGCCACGCCGTACAACAGCCAGGATATGCCCGGCGGCAGCTCCCGGCCCAAAAGCGGCAAACCGACCGACAGCCCTCCGCCTGCAATGACCATGAGCCAGCCCACCTTGTGCAAGGCAAAACGGAAGCCTTCCTCTTTCGTGATGCGCAATACGTTCATCACCATTCCGAAAAGGATCTGCACGCCGCCCAGGACCAGCGACAAAATCATCATTTTATCGCTATTGAACATGAAACGCCGAAGATCCCCCAAGAATTCCACTTCGAAAAGGCTTATGCCGAAAAACGTGCCGGAGAGCGTGCCGAAAACCACCGTAGCGATTCCGAACCAGAACGCCAGCCATGCGTATCCCCGGCTGCCGGCCGGCAGTTTCCTGGCAAGCAGAAGCCCGGCGGCAATCAGCAGCAAGCCGTAACCGGCATCCCCCAGGCAAAAGCCGAAAAAGGCCATGAAGAACGGCGCCAGCATGGGCGTAAGGTCTATTTCCCGGTAATTGGGGAGCGAAAACAGCAAGGTTATCGGCTCGAAAATCCGGGCGAAACGGTTATTGCGCAAAAGGACCGGGATATTCCCGCTTTCTTCCGGAGGCAGCTCTTTGGCCGGGGAACTGCGGTAGACCACCTCTTCCTTTTCCAGAAAAGCGTCGAAAGCGGAAGCCGATTCGCTGGGAAGGAAGCCTTGCACCATGCGGAGGCTGCCTTCGGCTTGTTCCGGGACATTCATCGACACGGTCTTGTAAGTGAAGCGGTCGAAAAGCGCCGTCTTGCAAGCTTCCAATCGGACGGGGAAAAGGGCTACGGACTGCAGTTTTCCCCGGATTCCATCCATCTCGGCACGGGCCCGGCGCAATTGGCGTTCGAGCTCCGAACAAGGCTGATTCGGAAACGCGTATATATCCACGCTCATGCCCATCTTTTCCGAAAGGGCTGCGGAATCCATCCGGGCAGCTTCTTCCGCCGGACAAGCATAGATAAAATACACCCGGCCGTTTTCCCGGCGTACCACCTGCACGGGAAATTCGGACTGGGCTTGCGCATCGCTCCCGGGGAACTTCTTTTGAGAGGCGGTTGCCGGGACAAGGCCTATCCCGCCCTCCTCCTGCAAGGCCTGCACTTCCCCGGCGTCGAAATCGCCCCAGAGGGACGCTTCTGACAAGCGGGCCTGCAATTCCTCTATCCGGGCCTGCAATTCCTTCTCTTCAGACAAAAGGCTTTCCGTCCTGGCCAGCAAACCGGCATCATCCAGTTGCTCCAGTTCAGGATGCAGTCCCTGAACCTTCCCCCTTTCCTCCTTCCCTATCGATTTCCTTATTCCCTTGAGTGCCTGCAAGACTTTTTCATAGCGCTCCAGTACAGGATAGAATTCCTTATCGGACTTGGGCGCATACACTTCCTCTTGCCGGATATCCAGCAGGCCTTCTTCCTGCAACCTCCGCATGAATTGCGGAAAATCGCGGTGAAAGACCAGGATGGAATATTTCGTCATCGGTACTATCATAGCTCTGCCTCCTGTGCGTGACGGCTTTTCACGATCTTCTGCGCCGACTTCGACAAGTTTTCCTCATCTTCGATGAAACGCTTGATTTTCCGGATCGCTTCATTATAGCCGGGAATCTGGACTTTCTCGTACAAGTTCACCTTCTGGGTCGTCTTCTTCCTGGCCGAATCCAAAAGGGAGACCTTGCAGGAAAGAATCTCGCTCTCGATGCCGATCCGGACCAGGTCCTGCAGAAGGAGCAAGCCATCGGCATACCACAACGGCGCATCGAACAACGGATATTCCTTCACTTGGAAATCGATTTTCCCCAAACGGGGAATCCGTACCCCTGCAATCTTGCAAACGCCGAGTTCCACATCCCCTACCGAAATCAAATCGGGCTTGAATTCGGTGAAAAGACGCGAAAAGCCCTCCATTTCCTCCATCTTGGAATGCAATTCCTTTTCCCTGCGCCCGGCCTCGGCCTTTGCCTTCTTCACCTCCATGCGCAAAGCGGATTCCTTGCTTTTGATGGTAGGCAAAGCCCGGGTACGCGCCTTGAGCCGCTTCTCCAGCTCGTTGAGCGCCGTCTTGTTGTATTGGAACTTGATCGCCATCGCCTGCGGGTTTGACTATTTCTTTCCTGGCCAGTATTTCTCCATCAACTGCTGCTTGACCGCCACTTCGGTCGGCGTGAAGTATTTGGCGAACATTTCCCAGAGCCGATCCAGCATCTGCGTCGTATCGATATTGATATCGATTGCCAGGAGATTGGCCGAATAATCCTTGGCAAAAGCCAAGGCGCGTTCATCGTAATCGCTCAGCTCGAACCCGTTTTCAAGCTTGGTCTTGGCATTGGCCGCATCGGCATACAAACGCACGGCGGCATTCATCACCTGCGGGTGGTCTTCCCTAGTCTGCTTCCCGATAACCAGCTGCTTCAAGCGCGACAAGGAACGGAAAGGATCCACAATCACCTTGTTGACATCGCTGTCGGTACGCAGAAACAACTGTCCTTCGGTAATATAACCGGTATTGTCGGGAATGGCGTGGGTAATGTCCCCCCCGCTCAAAGTCGTCACGGCCAGGATCGTGATCGAGCCTCCTCCGGGAAGCTCGGCCGCTTTCTCGTAAATCTTGGCCAAGTCGGAATAGAGAGAACCGGGCATGCTGTCCTTGGAAGGAATCTGGTCCATGCGGTTGCTGACAATGCTCAACGCATCGGCGTAAAGGGTCATGTCCGTAAGCAGCACCAGCACCTTCTCGTTCTTGTCAACGGCAAAATACTCGGCCGCCGTCAAGGCCATGTCGGGCACCAGCAGACGTTCCACCGGAGGCTGTTCGGTCGTGTTCACGAAACAGATGATCTTATCCAACGCCCCCGCATTCTCGAACGACTTCTTGAAAAAAAGGTAATCATCGTTGGTGAGGCCCATACCCCCGAGGATAATCTTGTCGACTTGCGCCCTGAGCGCCACCAGGCACATGACCTGGTTGTACGGCTGATCCGGGTCGGCGAAGAAAGGTATCTTCTGCCCCGACACCAGGGTATTGTTCAAATCGATACCGGCTATTCCCGTAGGAATCAGCTGGGAAGGCTGCTTCCGTTTCATCGGGTTGACCGAAGGCCCGCCGATTTCCCGCCATTGCCCGTCCGTTTCCGCGCCGCCGTCGATCGGCCGGCCGTAGGCATCGAAAAAGCGGCCGGACAAATCTTCGCCCACCTTCAAGCCCGGAACCCGGCCGGTAAAAACCACTTCCGCATCGGTCGCTAAACCTTCGGTTCCGGAAAAAACTTGCAAGGTGACGTGTTCGCCGTTTATCTTCACAACCTGCGCAAGGCGGTCGCCCACAACGGCAAGCTCGTCGTTCGAGGCACCTTGGGCGCGCACGGTCACCGTTGCCTTGGTAACCGCTTCCAAATGGGTGTAGATTCTTTGAAATGCTTTGTTGTTCTGCATGGCTTGTTTCCTGGTTATTTCCCGGCAAGGGAAAGCCGTCCGGCCGGATTCCCTTGCTGTTATCGCTTCCCTTCCGGATGGCTCAAGGGCGAACCGATGACGGCTGTTTTTCTTTTTCGGCCACTTTCCGATCGATGGCAGCCTCGTATTTCCGGAAAACCTCGTCCTGGAACCCGGCGTAGTTCATCTGCCGGAAATCGTTGATGAGTTCCTTGTAGAAATCCACGCATTGGGAAAACGTATCGAAATCGAATTCCTTGCGGCAAATGGACATGACCTTCCCGAACATGTATTTCTGGCGTTCCATGGGGCAGAGCGCATCGGTCTTGTCGAAAGCATCCTGCTGCAAAATGACGAAGTCTATCAATTCCGACTTCCAATAACGGTCGTGGTAAGAAACCGGCACCCCGTCGTCTCCCAGGATGTTGATCTGCTCGTATGCTTCCTTTCCCCGAAGGACGTAATTCTTGCCCTCGTTCACCATAGGGACCCATTCCTTTCCCAATTTCTCGTCGAGGAAAGCAATGATTTCGGGGTACTCCAGATATTTGGAATAGCTGTCGATCGGATCGATGGCCGGGTAGCGCTTGCTGTCGGCCCGGGCCTGGGACAACGCGTAAAAGCAACGGGCGGCTTTCTTGGTTCCTTCCGTGACAGGCTCCTTGAGGTTCCCTCCTGCCGGCGAAACCGTCCCGATAAACGTGATCGAACCGCTTTCCCCGTTGTTGAGCGTCACATAGCCGGCCCGGGCATAGAACCCGGAAATGATAGCGGTCAAGTCCATCGGGAAAGCGTCCTGCCCGGGCAATTCTTCCAAACGGTTGCTCATTTCGCGCAAAGCCTGCGCCCAGCGGGAAGTGGAATCGGCCAGCAGCAGGACGCGCAAGCCCATGGAACGGTAATACTCGCCGATGGTCATGGCCGTGTAGACCGACGCCTCGCGGGCGGCGACCGGCATGTTCGAGGTATTGCAGATAATGGTGGTGCGTTCCATCAGGCTCCTGCCGGTGCGGGGATCCTCCAAACGCGGGAATTCGGAAAAGATTTCAACCACCTCGTTGGCCCGTTCGCCGCAGGCGGCCATGAGGATCACATCCACATTGGCCTGTTTCGAAAGCGCATGCTGGAGCACGGTCTTGCCCGAACCGAAAGGCCCGGGGATGAAACCCGTCCCGCCTTCCGCAATCGGATTGAAGGTGTCGATGACCCTCACCCCTGTTTCCAAAAGCTTGAAAGGCCGCGGTTTTTCCTTGTAAAAGGTCACCGGGACCTTCACCGGCCAGCGCTGCATCATGGCAACGGCATGCTCCTTGCCCTTCTCGTCGAGCAATACCGCAATGGTGTCTTTCACCGTATAACGGCCGGCAGCAGCGATTTCCTTTACCGTGTATGTCCCTTGGAACTTGAAAGGGACCATGATCTTATGAGGCAGCCAGCCTTCCTTCACTTCCCCGAGCCAATCGGCAGCCCGCACCTTGTCTCCTGCTTTTGCCAAAGGAACGAAATCCCAAAGCTTTTCCATGTCCAGGGGATCGGTATAGCATCCCCGCTTGAGGAATACGCCTTCCATCGTGGCCAGGTTGTTCTGCAGCCCGTCGTAATTGCTCGAAAGCAGGCCCGGCCCCAAGCTGGCTTCCAGCATCTGCCCTTCGAACTCCACCGGGCACCCTGCCCGCAAGCCCCGGGTGCTCTCGAACACCTGCACGTAGGCCGTATTCCCGGTAATCTTGATGACTTCGGACATCAACTTCGTCCCGTCCAAATCGATAAAGCAAATTTCGTTCTGGGCTACCGGCCCTTCGACGGCCACCATGACCAAGTTGGAAACGATACCGCTGACTTTTCCTCTTGTCTTTTCCATATTCCTTTGTTTGCATCCTTAGGCAGGGCTTGCGCCAGAATGGCCCGGAAGCCCCGCTTTTCACTGCATCGGGATTCCCCGATGCCTGTCACCTCGAAACCTCTTGCAAGGGAACCCTGCGCATCCGGTCGACAGTCTCCCGCAAGAGGGCGAGCCCTTTTTCCCGATCCATGGCTTTCCACCGCGACAGGATATTGGCCTTGAGGACATAGGCCAATACCGCATCGATCTGGAAATCCTTGTCCAGAACCATCTCCTCGGCCATTCTCCAACGGAAAAAATCCACGTTGCGCTCCCTTTCGTACACATCGGGAGAATCCAAGGCCGAAAAGAGTTCTTCCGCGTATGACAAACGCAATTTGAGCCCGAAATCCCCCTGCTGCATGTTTTCCTTGATCCACGTGATGATTTCCGGCTCGCCTTGGACAGGGCTTCCCCACGAAGGCTTTCCTTGGGAAGAAGGGAAAACGAATTCCTTTTCAGGCGAACGGGACTGCAACCGGGCGGCATACGCTACAAGCGTATTGCGTAAAACCAAGTCGAAATCGAACCATTTCCGGATGAACGCATTCCTGCTTTTTTGCGCTTGCGCGTAAAAAGCCCTGTCCAGCCACGCCTTCAAAAGCGGCACCAATTCCTCCTTCCGCATTTCGGGCAAGCCGTCTTCCACGCCGGCAAGCAAGCGGGCAGGCGAAGAGGCGAAAAAAAAACGCTGGTATGCGGGCAGATCCGGGTCGGAATCCTTATATGCGAGCCGGCTATCCTCATCTTCGAAAGCCAGGTAACGTTCCACTTGCCCGGCATGGCCCGGGAATGCCAGGAACAAGCGCAGCTTTTTCCGATCCGAGGGAACAAGCGACTCTTCAATGCGCAACTCTATCTCCGCATAGGAAAAATCCTCCAGATCCATCCCGAACCGCAACTCCGGCAAGCCGCACATCAAATAGGGGTAATAACCGCTCATGCGATGATTCTTTACGATACAGATGATCCTTTTGCGCTTATTGGTAAAGCATTTGCTTGATCCTGGGCCGGGCATATTCCGCGAACAAGGCCTGGAAATCCTCTTCCGTGAAACTCAGCAGATAGCCTTTCTCCCGGTTTGCAATCCGGAACCCGCCCGGCAAATCGCCGGAGAACTTCACTTCGAGCCCTTCTTTCAACGCCTTCGCAAGGCCTTCGTGCAAGAAACCGTCGAAAGCCGCCCGATCGGCCTCAGGCAAGACCAGGACAAGCGGCAAAGCGCTCTGCTCTTCGGGCCGGAAAGCCGAAACCAGCTTCAGGATAAGTTCCTGCACGAACGCTTTCTCTTCCATGGCTGCATGAACGGCCGGGGCAAGCGTCTTTTCCAAAAGGGCGGTTTCCATTTCCCCTTTCACGCGCGAAAGCATCTGGCGGGAGGCGATCGTTATTTCCGTCAACGAATTTTTCCGCATGTCTTCGGATTCCTGCCGGGCCTCCTCCATGATTTTCCCCGCCTGGCCTTTGGCTTCCTCCAAAATCCGGCCGGCTTCCTGCCGGGCCTGCGCCAGAATCCGTTCCCCTTCTTCCTTTCCCTTGCTCAAGCCATCCTGGTAAAGCTTGTCCGCAAGGGCTTGCAGTTTATTTTCCATAACGCCTGTATGTTGTTCGCTTTCCCATCGATTTCCGGAAACCTGCCTTCAAAAAAGCCCGTAACCGGAACACGAGTTGTAAAATTATAAAATTATCCTTTACAAGAAATGGCGACGGGCGTTTTTCGCCGAAATCGCCCCTTGCTGTTTTCCAGGAACCGTCCCGCCTGCGCCCTGCAAGCATGGCAGGCAGCGCCTCCTTACCCGATCAAATTGGTCACATTGTTGGCAAAAAGGCGGAACGACATGGCCAGCAGTATGATTCCGAAGAACTTGCGCAAGACATAGATTCCCCCTTTTCCTAACAGGCGTTCCACCCAGTGGGCATTGCGTATCACCACGTAGACCGCTACCATGTTCAGCAGCAAGGCGGCTATCAAATCGAGCACATGGCAATCCGCCCGCAACGTTATGACGGCCGTCAAGGTGCCGGGCCCCGCGATCAAAGGGAAAATGATCGGCACGAAACCGCCCATTCCCTCCGGCGCATCGTCTTTCATGATCGTGACCCCGAAAAGCATCTCCACGGCCAGCACCATCAGGACTACCGAACCGGCCACGGCGAAAGAAGAGACGTCGATATTGAAAAAAGCCAGCAAGCCTTCGCCGAAAAACATGAACAGGACCAGTATCACCAACGAAATGGCGGCCGTTCGCAAAGCATTGATAGGATTCTTGGCATTCTGCCCGATGATGACCGGTATCGAACCGGTAATATCGATGATGGCGAAAAGCACCACGAAAGCGCTAAGGAATTCCTTTACATTGAATATCTCCATATAAAACCGTTTTAGGACATCTGCCACGCGGAGACTTGCCTGCCCAAAGCCCTTAGAAACCTGCCGACTTTATGCCCTCGATCACCATGTTGGCCCCCATGATGGCCACGATAAGGCCCATGAGTTTCCCCATGACCATGATGATATTGCTCCCCAGGAATTTGAAAATCCTTTCGCTGAAAACAAAAGCGTAATAGGTGATCAGCATGACCAGAACCAGCATCAAGACAATGATGCCCATGCCTATGAGGCTTTGGTTGGTCGTATAGTTCATAGCCGCCACGATGGTTCCCGGGCCTGCCAGCATCGGGATGGCCAGCGGCGAGACCGCTATGCTCTCGTCGAAGCCTTGCACTTGGCCCGAATCGTTGGTCTGGATGCTCGACTTGCGCGAGGCAAGGAGCTCGAAGCCCACGTAAAACAACAGGATTCCGCCCGTGATGCGGAATGCCGGGATCGTTATCCCGAGAAAGTCGAACAACGGCTTTCCTATTAATATAAAAACCAGCAAGATAACAAAAGCGGTAATAACAGCCGTCTTGGCTACCCGCTTCTTCACAACCGAATCGGCCGCCGAGGTCAAATCCAGGAATATGGGAATATTCACCACCGGGTTGACAATGGCGAACAGACTGGTAAAGACCGACAAGGCCAGTATGCCGAGATTCTCCATACGAACACGATAAAAACTTTCACAGGAAAGCCCCGGGTTTCTCTTCGAGACCCGGGGCGGGAAACCTCCGAAAAGGGAAAAGGCAGCGGAAGGGTTTCTGCTCCCCTGCTGCTTCGACAAAACTTACTTCTTGCAGGACAAAGCGGCCAAAGCGATGGAATTCAATTTCGTCTTGGTCGTATCCCCGCGGGAAGAAAGCACGCACGGAACTCGCGCGCCTACGACCATGGCTGCAACCTCCCCTTGACAGAACTTGGTATGCACTTTGTAGAATACATTGCCCGATTCGATATTCGGGAACAAAAGGCAGTCGGCATCCCCGGCAACGGGACCGCCCACGCCCTTGATCTGGCAAGCTTCCTTATCGATCGCCACATCCAAAGCCAAGGGGCCGTCCACAAGCCCGCCTTTTATCTGCCCCCTTTCGGACATCTTGGCCAGCAAAGCCGCATCGACGCAAGCCTGCATTCCCGTTGAAACTTGTTCGGTAGCAGCCAGAACGGCTACTTTCGGCTTTTCGATACCGATATTGCGGGCCGTGGAAATCAAGTAATTGCAAATCGTGGTCTTCTGTTTCAAATCCGGAGCGGGAATAATAGCTATATCACTAATTACAAGCAACTTGTGATAGAATGGATTTTGCAGGAGCGCAATATGGGTCAAGGTAGCCTTGGGACCGGGCATAAGACCGGACTCCTTGTTCAGGATAGCCCGCATGTACTTGTCGGTACTTACCAATCCCTTCATCAGGAAATCCCCTTCATCGGCATTGATCAATTTCACGGCCATCTGGGCGGCTTTGAAATCGTCCTTTTCTTGCACGATCTTGAATTTTCCCGCATCGATGCCTTCTTTTTCGCAAACCGACTTGATGGTTTCCGTATCGCCTACCAAAGTAGCTTCCACGATTCCCAGATCCACCGCCTTGCTAATGGCCGTAATCGTGTGGTCGTCTACGGCGTAAGCGGCAACCAGACGTTTTTTCCCGTTGGTTTTGACCAAATCGAATAATTGATCCAATTTACTAATAGCCATGTTCTTGTATTTTAAATTCCACTTTTTTTGGATTTCTTTGCCCGCCCTTGGAGGAAAGCTTTCCTCAACAGCCGCTTTTTCCGGAACAAGGGAAAAACGTGCAAAATTATAACAAATATTCCGCTTTCAAAATCATGGAAAACCGGCTTTGCCGCCGTTTGCCTATCCTCCGTCCGGTTTTTACCCGGTTTTACCCGGAACGAATTTCTTACCTTTGCGCCGCTCTTCGGCACTTTGCCTGGAAAAACGAAAAAACGATGCAGACAGGAAAGACCGCTCCCGCTTTGGAAGAATTGCGCTACAAACGGATTTTCGGAATCGCGTTTCCTATCATTCTCAGCACCTTGGCTCAAAATGTAATAGCCTTGGCCGATACCATCTTCCTTGGGAATTTAGGCGAAGTGGAACTGGGGGCGGCCGCCTTGGCATCCATTTTCTACCAAGTGCTGGTCATGGTCGTATTCGGCTTCGGCGTAGGGGCGCAAATCCTCATGGCCCGCCGAAGAGGCCAAGGGCAATTCCACTCCATCGGCTGCATCTTCCAGCATGCCCTCTGGTTCACCCTGTTCTGCTCGGCTTTGTGCTGGGGGGCGTTCCAGCTTTTCGGGGAAAAGCTGCTCCCCTTGCTGGTGTCTTCTCCCGATATCCTCCAAGCTGTAAGCCTGTACCTCGAAGCACGCATTTACGGAGTCCCTTTTGCCTTTGCCATCGTAGCGTTCAACGCCTTTTACGTGGCCATTGCCAGGACCCGCACCATTTCCATCGCGACATTGGTCATGGGCGCGGTCAATGTCGTGCTCGACTACAACCTGATTTTCGGTGCCATGGGATTCCCGCGCATGGAAATGGCAGGAGCCGCTGTAGCCTCGGTCATCGCCGAAGCTGTCGGCTTAGCCCTGTATGTCCTCCTGACGGCGATTTCCCCTTACCGGAAGCAATTCCTGCCTTTCGGACGTTTCCGATTCAAAATCGGGATCGTGGGAAACCTGATCGGCATCGCCTATCCGGTCATGATACAATACTTCCTCTCTTTCGCGAATTACTTCCTTTTTTTCCTCTTCGTGGAATCCTTGGGCCAGCGGTCCTTGGCGGTAGCCAACATCACCCGGAGCATGTACGTGCTTTTCCTGCTGCCCATCTGGGGGTTCGCCTCCACCACCGCATCCCTCACGTCCTTCCTCTGCGGCCGGAAACAAACCGGGCAGATCGGAATCCTTGTACGGCGGAGCATCCTGCTGGTCGTGCTCTGCATCACGGTCCTGGTTGCGGCATATTTCCCGTTCCACCAGTCCATCCTGGGAATCTTCACCCAAGACGAAAGCCTGGCTCGGGAAAGCTTTATCCCGACTTTGGTGGTGATTGCCGCCGCCTATTTGACGGCCTTCGCCCAGATCGTTTTCAATACCATCCTCGGGAAAGGGAATACCAAAGCCGGCTTTTTCATCGAATCCGCCAATCTGATCCTCTATTTCCTCTACGGCTGGATTTTCATCCACCTGAACCGTTGCTCGGTTCCCGTGGCTTTCGGCACGGAAGTGACTTACGCGGCCGGGCTCTTGCTCATCTCGCTTGCCTATCTGGCCTTGAAAAAACGGCAGGGGAAAAGTCCCGCGCCCGACCTCTGAGACACAAGACGCCGGTGCCTGCCAAAGCGGCGCACGGATCCGGCCAAGACGGATGCCCGCGGATCATTGCAAGGGAATCCCCGCTTGGAAATCCTCTATCTTGCCCATATCCTTCCAGAAACCGCCCGTATGTTCTTCCAGCCGGATATCGAAAGCCGGAATGGAGGACAAGTAGGCATCGATTACGGAAAAAGGATTGCTTCTGCCGTATTTTTCCGCCCAAGCCTGGATAAGCCTTTTCTGCAGGACATGGACGCCGCTGAACGCGTAGGGGCGGAAGCCTTCCCGCCAGCACTCCCCTTTCCAGCGGCCTTCCGCCCGGTTGCCCCAAGCCCGCAAACGCCCTTCCTCATCGGCATAAAGCAAGCGCTTGGAATCCCGCTTGCGCACCGAAAGCATGGCATGAGCGCCGCTTTTGCGGAAATCCTCGCAGAAACCGGCCAAATCCAAGTCGGAAATCACATCCACATTATGGACTAAAACAGGCTCTTCCCCTGAAAAAAGCGGCAAGGCATGGGTCAGCGCGCCTCCCGTATCGAGCAACCGGCCCGTTTCGTCCGAAAAGTCGATCCGGATGCGATGCTCCCGGGCGTAGCGGGAAGCGTAATCGGCCAGAAGCTGCGGGAAATGATGCAGATTCAGCACAAAATGCTCGAACCCCTGCCTCGCGAGACGTTCCAACAGATGGGCCAGCAGCGGTTTTCCTTGGTATTCGACCAAGGCCTTGGGGCAATGCTCGGTAAGCGGGCGAAGCCGGGTACCCAAGCCGGCAGCCGGAATAAACACGATCATGGATACAACAAGTATTTGCGGCGGATTTTATCGAACGCAAGCAAGTCCGCCTTCCATCCTGCCCGGATTTCCGCTTCGCTGCGCCCTTCCCGGATGGCCTGCGCCAAACGGGGCGTGCCTGCCAGCTTGTCGAAAAACGGGCGGAAAAAGTCCTCCTTCCCGGGATAGGCCCGGTACATCCTGAACAAAGGCTGAAGATCGATTCTTTCCAGCGCTTGCCCGGAGTCGGTTTCCTTCACCTCGTATCCCGTGCATTCCTGATCCTTGAAAGGCGGATCAAGGCTCAAGCCGGGAATGGATCGCGGCGTGAAACGGAAATCCCCTTCCGGGCATCCGGCAAAACCGTAGCACTCGAACGGATGCCACGTTCCCCTCCCCATGCTCGCCGGCGTGCCTTCCAGCAAGCAAAGCGAAGGATATGCCCGGACGGCTTTCATGCTGCGCAGATTCGGGGAAGGCCAGACCGGGAAATCATACGGCATGCCGCGCTGGTAGTTCCCCACCGGAATCACTTCCAAACGGCACGCCTGCCGGCTCTTGAGCCAGGACTGGCCTTGGATCATCCGGGCGTATTCGCCGATTGTCATGCCGTAGACTACCGGCACCGGGTGCATGCCGACGAATGAACGGCAGCAGAGCGTGTCCAAAACCGGCCCGTCGACATAAGCGTCATGCGGATTGGGCCGATCCAGGACTACCACCGGAATGCCCGCATCGGCGCAAGCCTCCATGACATAGTGCAACGTGGATATATAGGTATAAAAGCGAACGCCTACATCCTGAAGGTCGAAAACCATGAGCTCGATGCCTTCCAAATCCCGGGACGAAGGCTTTTTCGAGGCCCCGTAAAGGGATACGACCGGCAGTCCCGTCCGGCAATCCGTCTGCCCTCCTACCTCCGCGCCGGCTTCGGCTTGCCCGCGGAATCCGTGTTCGGGCGAAAAAACCTTGCAAACCTCGAAACCGGCCGAAACCAGACTGTCGACAAGGTGCACGTAGGAGATCGTGTCGATCCGGCGGCCGCCGGCCCCGGGGATTCCTTTCCGCACCGGGATCAAGCTTCCCTGGTTGCCCACCACGCCGATTTTTTTCCCTTTCAGCAGCGGAAAATACAAGGAAGTGCGGCTGGCTCCCACTTGGATTCCCGCAGCCTCGCCGGAACAAGGTTCCGACGAACCGTTCCCCCGCTGGCCATGGACGGCCAAGGAAAGGAAAAGCAAGGCGGCAAGGATCGTGAAAATCTTTTTCATGGGGCAAATGTAACCAATTCCCCGACACGGGGGAACCGACGGAGGCCCGCCAAGCCCGAGAGGAAAGACGGCAAAGCGAAAAATCGTATTTTTGCAGTTTCCGGTCCCGTACCGGGACTCCAGTCCAAGCAAGCCGACCATGAACCTTGCCAGAACCATAGCCCGGCGATGGGCCTTCTCCACGCCTTTCCGGCATACCCGCAACATACTCAGGATAGGAATGGGCAGCATGGGCCTGTGCATAGCCGTCATGGTGATTTCCCTCTGCATCTTGGTCGGGTTCAAAAACGAAGTCAGCAACAAGGTTTTCGGATTCGGGTCGCACGTAGTCATACAACCGTATTGGGCCGACAGCCAGGAGGAAAGCATTTCCATCCGTTGGGATTCAGCCTTGCAGGGACAAGTTGCCCGTTTCGGGCATGTGGCTTCCGCGCAGGCCTACGCGCTCAAAGGGGCGCTGATAAAGGGGCAGCAAGAAAGTCACGGCGTTTTCTTCAAGGGGCTTCCCCAAGGCTACGACACGGTCTTCTTTGCCGGAAAACTCGTAAAAGGGAACTTGCCGGCCTACTCCGGTCCCGGCCCGCTTTCCCCGGAAGGCAGGGTACAGGCCCGCTTTGCTTCCAACCAAGTCCTGGTTTCGCAATTCCTGGCCGGCAAGCTCGGATTAGATACAGGTTCCCGGCTAAGAGCCTTCTTTGTCCACGAAGGCCAGCTGCGCCCCCGCTCTTTCCGGGTTTCCGGCATTTACGCCACCGGCTTGGAAAAATTCGACGCCGCTTACATTCTCTGCGATTTGGCCCAAATCCAAGCCTTGAACGGCTGGGGGCCCCTGCAAGCCGATGGAATAGACCTCCGCCTGGACGATCCTTCCCGGCGCTTCGACATCGCCGCCCGCTTAGGCAGCGAACTTCCCTATGAATATTCCGCTTTCCCTTGCGACCTGCTCTTCCCGGAAATTTTCGACTGGCTGGCCCTGGTCGACACCAATGTCCTGGTATTGATCATCATCATGACGATTGTCTGCATGATTTGCATGGTCTCCTTGCTCTTCATCCTGATCATCGAGCGCAAGCCGCACATCGGCGTGCTAAAGACCTTAGGGGCTTCCGACAAGCTCGTGCGCAGGATTTTCATTCTGCAAACCCTCATGATTGGCGGGCGCGCCATGCTATGGGGAAACGGAATCGCATTGATGCTCTGCCTTTTGCAAAAAACCACAGGTTTTCTCCCCTTGGACGAAAGCGTTTACTTCCTCGACCGGGTACCCGTTGCTTTTCCTTGGAAAGCGATACTGTCTACCAACGCAGCAGTAGGCCTCCTGGCCGGGTTGCTGCTGTATTTCCTTTCGCTGCTGCTCAACAGGACATCCCCTTCGGAACTGAATCGAAGGTAAAATCCGATACCGGAAAGGGGAAAGGTCGCTTCAAATCCGTTCTTCCGGGAAATATTCCCGGAAAGATCCGTCTTGGAAAAAAAACACGATGCGCGCGAGGGCTTTCCGCCCGTTGTTTCCCGAAACGCCCGCCGTACCGACCTTGGAAAGAAGCCCTTCCGCAATCCCTCGCCCTGCACCGGATGGAACTTGCCTGTCCTCTTCGCGCCTTTTTCCAGAAAAAGAAACGCCGGAAAGGGATTCCGTTGCGCAGGAGCCCATCACCTCCGCCGATTCGCCCCCCGAATCCTCCGCCAAGGAAGAATACGGGGCAAAAGAACCCTTGCCGGGAATGTCCGGCGAGGCCTTTTCCTGCAGGGGCGGCAGGGCATCGATGCCCTTGGCCGGGGCATCCTCATTGGCCTGGGCATCCGAAACAAATTCCCGATCAACCGGCCTTTCCCGATTCTCTTGAATCGGGAAAAGGGTTTTCTGTTCTGTCATCGTGTCATACATTTTCCCTTTCCCTTGCAGCAGCCAAACCGGATTTATATCGGGAAAAGCAGCCAATACTTTCAAGACGAAATCCAGACTGGGATTATTCCGGCCGGAGAGGATGTGCGACAAACCTGAACGCTGCACGCCGATCCGGTCGGCAAACTGCGAAGAACTCAAATTCTGCGCCTGCATGATTAGCTCGATCCGCTTTATCATAATTTACAAATGTGAATAAAATTAAAAGGGCAACCGTTTCCACACAAAGGGGAATGTAAAATTACGGAATTTTATTTTTGTAAACAACAAGGATTTCGAAAGTACTTAATCTATCCCTTTCTATGATACATATTTTATAACTAAATATCAATTACTTGATTTTCTATACTCCTGCAACTCCATCTCGGTTGATTTTTCCAGGGTTTTACTTGAAGTGTATCTTGGATAACTGTGTTTAATTTATTGATTAAAATATATTTAACTGTGTGTTATTTGGATTTTGAACGAATCCGGCGTTCCCATGCTCTCTTTATGTGTTTATTTTTGTATAATTTCACACTTGTATTCATTTTGCGCAAGTTTACTTTTGTAGTTGTTTACAATTATAATACGGTCTTGACGGAAGGGGTATCGGGAAAACAAGCCCTCTCAGGCACTTTCTGACTCTTTCCGGGTTTTCTCTACCCTGCCCCGGTTTCGACTTCGGAAATCGCCTGTTTCCTTGTCCCGGGAAAAACAGGAAAACCGGCAGCATCCGGAAAAAGCCTCCCGCCGCAAGCCTTATTATATATGTCATTTTGTCTGCTCCTGCCCTCCTCTCATCCGAGCGCTGGCAACCGATGCCCCTTGAACGATCGCCCCCCCCTGGAAAAAACAAAATGATGTAAAGTGTTTGGAAATTTGAAAAAATGCGGTATCTTTGCAACCTCTTTTCTCGGGGTATTAGCTCAGTTGGCTAGAGCGTTTGACTGGCAGTCAAGAGGTCAGGGGTTCGACTCCCCTATACTCCACAGGAAACTTGCAAACGCGGTTTCGACCGCAAGAAAGCGAAAAAGGGGGCTTAAAGCCCCCTTTTTCGCTTTCTATCTTTTCTTGCCCTTCCCATTCGAGGAAACGACCCGGCAGCGATTCGGCGGAATGCTGCCTTCTGGCCACCGAATCGCTACCGGGTCATCGGGAAACATTCCCGGCAGGAAGAGCACCTGCCCTGCCGGAAGAAGCATTGCAACCGGGTTCAACGCCCAGTCGCGGCCAAGCTTCGCCCGCAGAGCAATGTGTTGACCCTCTCAACCGGGTTCGATGCCAACGCAACGCGCCATTACCCGAACAGCAAGACGAACACCGTTTCCTCGCTGTTGCTGGAAGACAGGCGAAGAGCCCCGTTGTGCAAACGCATGATTTGGCGGGAAAGGCTCAAGCCTAAACCCGTGCCGCTCTGCTTGGTCGTATAAAACGGCACGAAAATATCCTCTTTGCTCGATGCCGGAACCGGCATGCCGTTGTTGGCCACCTCCATCACCACGTTCTCGGCCGCATCGATATACGCCCTTATCCGGATTTCCGTGGCTCCAGCCTGCAAGGCATTATTGAGCAAGTTGAACAAGACTTGGCAAATCTGGTCGATGTCGGCATAGAGGATAATGTCATCCGACCGCTCTTGATACGAACAAACTGCCCCGGCTTCCTCCAGCAAGGGACGGGCAAGATTCAAGACCCTATCGACCAGCTCCCTGAGGTATGTCACCTTCCGGGACGGCATGGCCACATGCGCCAGCTTCCGGTAAGAATCCACAAACTTCAGCAGGCCTTTCGAGGAAGCCGATATGGTTTCCAGGCTTGCCTGCAAGTCGATACGCCCCGCCTCGGAACGAACGGCTTCCGCCTCCCCTTCCTCGCTCGGAAAGCCTTGCCCCGACAGCCGGCTGCATTCCCGGCCTTTCTCCCTCGAAAGCAGCCGGGATTCCGCTTTCTTCCCGAGCTCGGCCAAAAGCGCATCGCTGAGCGATGCCACCGGCGTGACCGTATTCATGATTTCATGCGTCAACGTCCGTACCAAACGCGTCCAGGAAACCGACTCCTTCTCGTCCATTTCCGCGCTAATATCATCGAACGCAATGATTTTCATTTCCTTGCCATCGACCTTCAGGCAAGAAGCTTTCAGCAAGACTGTCCGGGCTGCTATTTCCGTAAGGAATCTCGCCTGCTTCTCATTGTCTTCCGAGACCGAGAAGAAAGCCTCGGAAACTTCCGGGCCGATCACCGACAATTGCTTCAGGTTCACCAATGACCCCAAGCCCAGCAGCGACAAGGCGGCCAGATTGCAATAGGCCACATGCCCGTCCCGATCATTCACGACCACCACGCCGGTGCGGACCTTGTCTAACATCAGCCCGTAAAAACGCTCCTTTTCGCGCAATTCTTCCAGTTCTTTCCCGTAGATGCGTTTCATCCGGTTCAATACCCGGTGCAAACGGCGATCCTTGCGCTTGTCTTCCCGGAACCGGAAATTAAGTTCCTTGTCTTCCAAGGCATCGAGCATGTACGTGATTTTCTTCCGAATCCTCCATCCCGAATACCATGCCGCGAAAAATCCGCCCGCCAAAAGGGAAACCACGATCAAGAAGAAACCGCGCGCCTCCATCTCAAATACCGTATTTCTTCAATTTGGCGTACAAGGTAGGCCGGCTTATCCCCAAAGTCTTGGCCACCAGGGAAAGATTTCCGCCGCACCGTTCCATCGCTGCCCGGATCGCATGTTCCTCCAAATCCTCCAAAGTCTGGCCGGACGGCAAACCGGACGGATTTCCCGATACTACGGGCGCGGCTTCGAGGCTCGTCCCGGGATCGACACCCAGATCCTTTTCGCCAATGACGCTCCCTTCCGAAACGATAACCGCCTTTTCTATGCTGTTGCGCAATTCACGGATATTTCCTCTCCACGGCAACGAACGCAGCCGCTCCTCGGCTTGGGGAGAAAAGGCCTTGGCCTCGCGCGCGTAGCGGCGGGCGAAATAATCCCGGAAAAGCCCGGCCAGCGGCAGAATGTCGTCCGGACGTTCCCGCAGCGAAGGCAAATGCAGCTGGAAGGTATTGATCCGGTAATACAAGTCTTCCCGGAACGAGCCTTCCTGCACCATCCGGGCAAGATCCTTGTTGGTGGCGCAAATGAGCCGTATATCGACCGAACGGCTTGCCGTATCCCCGACCGGCGTTACCGAGCGGTTTTGCAGCACCCGCAAAAGCTTGGCTTGCAGATGCAAGGGGATGTTCCCCACCTCGTCCAGAAACAGGGTGCTGCCATCGGCCTGCTCGAATTTGCCCGCATGGTCGGCCCGGGCATCGGTAAAAGCGCCTTTCACGTGACCGAATAACTCGCTTTCGAACAGGCTTTCGCTCACCGCGCCGAGATCCACGCATACCATTTCGCGCCCTTTCCGGGAAGAAAGCCGGTGGATTTCATTGGCCAGCATGTCCTTGCCCGTGCCATTCCCGCCGGTTATCAACACAGAGGCATCGGTCGGGGCAATCTTCGCCACTAACTCCCGGACGGAATTCATGGCTTGGCTTCCGCCCCAGTACATGGCCGGCTCGTTTTCGCCGCTTCCAGGAGCGGGCATGGCCGGTCTTTCCCCTCTGGAAATCGCTTGGCGGAGCGTAGCGATCAGTTTCTCGTTTTCCCAAGGTTTCACGACAAAGTCGGCCGCTCCCCGTTTCATGCCTTCGACCGCAAGGCTTATGTCCGCGTAAGCCGTGAACAGCACCACCGGAAGGCCGGGAAAGTCCTTCTTCAATTCCGAAAGCCAATACAAGCCCTCGTTCCCGGTATTCATGTCGCGGCCGAAATTCATGTCGAGCAAGACGGCATCCGGCCTGAAAAAAGAAATTTCGGATTTCAGGCTGGCGGGCGAAGGCAGAATCCTCGCTTGGGCAAAATGCAGCGGAAGCAGGATTTTCAATGCGGAACGTATGCCGCTGTTGTCATCGATCACTAGGATTTTTCCTTCCTTCATGTCTTTTACATTCGGGCTTTCAAGCCAATAAGCTCATCGCGGACATGCAAAATTAACACAAACCCGCCTTACCCGCATGCGCCGGTGCAAAGCGCCTTGCCTATAATTCGTTTTTCACATCGCCGACGATCTTCCCGTCGAAAAGGTCGATGGTTCGCTGGGCGACAGCCGCATCTTTCCGGGAGTGCGTCACCATGACAATCGTGGTACCTTCCCGGTTGAGTTCCGACAGCAAATCCATGACCTCTTTCCCGTTTTTGGAATCGAGGTTCCCGGTCGGTTCGTCGGCCAAGATCAATTTCGGCCGGGCGACCACCGCGCGGGCAATGGCCACCCGCTGCTGCTGCCCGCCGGAAAGCTGCTGGGGAAAATGCTTGGCCCGGTGGCTGATATTCATGCGCTTGAGCAGCTCGTTCACCCTGCTTTTGCGTTCCGCAGCCCTCATGTCGAGATACCGCAAAGGCAATTCCACGTTCTCGTACACGTCTAATTCGTCGATCAGGTTGAAACTCTGGAACACGAACCCGATATTCCCTTTCCGGAACCGCGTCCGCTCCTTTTCCTTGAGCCCGGCCATTTCCTGCCCGAGCAAACGGTAACTCCCGCTGCTGGGATTGTCGAGCAGCCCCAGAATATTCAACAAAGTGGACTTCCCGCAACCGGAGGGCCCCATGACGGCCACGAATTCCCCGTCCTTTATATCGAACGAGACATTATCGAGCGCAATGGTCTCGATTTCCTCCGTCCGGAACACTTTGCTCAAATCCCTTACCTCGATCATGCTTATCTGATTTTAAGTTCATGATAATCTTTTTCCCGGCTCTGCCGGATCCCGTTCCCTTGACACCGGCTTGTCCGTCCTGCCTTCTTCCCCCGCGCAGCACACTCCGACTCCTTCCTGCCCCGTCGGTTTTCCGGGTTGCGGTCGCCTTGCTCCTGCACGAGCCTCGTTCCCGACACAGGGGAAAAGCCCGCACAAGGTTCCTTTTCTTCACCGGAGAATCAGCTTTTCTTTTCCGCCAAAGCGTTCATAGCCGGAAACAATCACGCTTTCACCCGGTTCCAGGCCATCGAGCACCTCGTAATATTGCGGGTTCTGGCGGCCTATCCGTATCTCCCGCTTCAAAGCCTCCTTCCCGTTGGCCGAAAGCACGTAAATCCATCTTCCGCCCGTGCTTTGGTAGAAATTGCCGCGTTCAATCAAGACAGCCTCTTCCGGCTGCCCGAGCTGGAGATTGAGGTAATAGGTCTGCCCTGCGCGGATGTTTTCCGGATGTTCGCCCGAAAACCGGAAATCGGCCTGGAATTTCCCGTCGCGCACTTCGGGATACACCTTCCGCACTTCCGCGGAAAAAATCCCGTCCTGGCGTTCGAAACGGGCTTCCAAGCCCGGGAAGACCCGATCGATGTAATGTTCGTCGATCCGGGCTTCGATTTTGTAATTTCCCCGCATATTGAGCTGGCCGATTTTCTGTCCGGACGCGACCGATTGCCCCAAAACGGCTTCGAGCAAGCCTAACTCCCCGTCGATAGGAGCCTTGATGGCAAGGTTTTCCTTCCGCTCCCGGATCATGCGCATGTTCCGCCGCATGTTTTCCAGGCTTTCTTCCATCCGGGCTATCTCCACGCTCCGGAACAAGCTGTCCTGCTTTTCCCGGTTCTTGACCAAAGCCAGTTTCCCCAGGACCAGGCTGTAATCTTCCTCTGCCTTGAGAAAGTCTTCCGCGGCAATGAGCGCTTCTTCATGAAGGGTCTCCTGCTGAAGGTAATGGCGCCGGGCGCGAACCGCTTCCATTTCCAATTGCAGGCGCTCCTGCTGCACGTTCAGTTTCTGCTGCTCCATGGAAATGAGGGTATTGCGGAGAATATTTTCTTTCTCGGCCAATTCCGCTTCGGCATTGAGAATCTGAAGGTCGAGGTTCTCGTTGCTCAGCCGCAAAATAGGCTCCCCCTTCTTGACCAAGCTGCCTTCTTCCCGGTAAATTTCCTCCACGCGCCCTCCTTCCACGGGACTGATCTGTATGACCATGGATGGCTTGACCTGTCCGTTGACCCGGACATAGTCATTGAACTCGCCTCTCCAGACCTCGCAAATGTTCAAACCGGAACGTTCCACGCGCAAGGAAGAAACCGGAACGTGCAACAACAAGCCCGCCAGCGATAGCAAAGCTAATCCGGTAGCCCAATACGGCAGGCTCTTACGGGAAAAAAACTTTTTCCAGCCTTTCTTTTTCTCGATTTTCCTATCCATTTCCTTCTTCTTTCCATGAAACCGGCACCCCCGGCTACCGCTCCACGTACGGGATTCCTTCGTAATAGCCGACAATCCGCTTTTTGATATAGTACTGCAAAAGCGCGTTCATCCGATCGGCTTTTGCCTGCAAATAGGCATCGGAAACGGTCTTGTACTCGATCGCTGAAATCAGCCCTTCCTCGAACTTCCTCGTATTGAGCCGATAGGCTTCTTCCGAGACTTCTTCCCTGCGTTCGGCCTGCACGAAGGCCGTTTTAGCGCCCTGGCAATCCTGCACGGCACGCCTGACTTCCAGCTCCACTTGGCGCAATGTCCGTTCGTACTCCATTTCTTGCCGCCTGAGCTCGTTCCTCTTGCGCCCGATGGCCGATAGCCGGGACAAGCGGTCGAAAATGGGAAAATCCAAGGTCAGTTGCACGTATTCGCCTCCGTTGTCGCGGAACTGAGCCCCGAAAACAGGGGCTGCGTAACCGGCCCTTCCCGGGTAGGTATAATAACGGGTCGACCAGCCCCCGTACAAGGAAAGAGAGGGCAAAACCTGCCAACGGGCTGTTTTAAGCGCGTAACGGGCATTGCTTACTTTGGCCCGGGCTATCTCCACCTCGGCCAAGGTGTTGCGAGCCTGCGCCAGGACAGCCTCTTCCGGCGGTATTCCCGCAAGCAGCTCCTGCCGGCATGCCCTCTCCACGGCAGCCGTATCGATGATCAAGGAATCCTCGACCGGATAGAGCATCACATCCTTGAGGCTCATGCGGGCATCGCGCATTTGATTGAACGCGGCAACCCGTTCATAATCTTTCCCGGCCAGATCGGCTTCCAGCTGCACAATGTCGGCATGCCCTTTCTGCCCGAGTTCCTCCTGCCGGCGGGCTTTGCAAAGCGCTTGGCGGGCCGTTGAAACCTGCTCCTGCAAAACCGAATGCAAGTAACTATAATACAAAACATTGCAATAAGCCTGCAAGACCGCTAAGCACACCTTGTCTTCTTCTTGCCGCTGCTGGCTCAGGCCCATGGCGGAGGCCGTCTTTGTTATCCGCAAGTTGTTCACGGCCTCGAATCCGTTGAAAAGCCGGATGCCGGCCGACAGCCCATAGGTATTGTCGAAGGAAGCGATGTTCCGGTAGGTATTGGTCTCCGGGTCGATGGTTCGCCCGAAATTGGAATAGAGCCCGGCTGAAGCGTTGATGGAAGGGGTAAAAGCAGACAGAATGGCTTCCCGGCGGGCAATCCGATCGTCATCCCGGTCCACCCGGCTCAACGCCACGTCGATGGAATGGGATAGCGCATAGCGCATGCAATCTTCCAAGGTATAAACCGGAGGCTGGGCGGACAGGAGACCCGAGAAAAAAGCAAGTGCGAGCCCGACTCCTTGCAAACGCCTTTCCATGATTTCCATTGATTCCCGTTTTACCTCTTTGCAAAAACAGATTTCATGCCAAAAAACCGGAAACACTATCGCCCAATCAATTAAACGGAAACAAAAACAAAGGGCTGTAAAATTTCCTTACACGCCTTGTCAAGGAATTTGACATCCGGATGTTTTCCCTCCCGGCAAGCGTGAATCATGAAAAGCCTGCCGCCAACAAGCGAAGGCCGGGACAGCCCGCCTGCCCCCGCTGCCGACCATTGGGCACGAGGCGGGCTGCCGGCCCTTGCGGCAGCGCGCCGGGATACCACCCCGCGCGCCATCGCGGGAAACGCTCCGGCACGACCCCTCCGGAAAATCGAGAAACCGGAAAGCGATCCGGGCTTTCCGGAAAAGTTTGCCGGAAACCGTCTCGAAATCCGCCCGAAACGCCGGCTTTCTCAAGGTAATCTATTGTCATTCACCCCGGAAGGCCGGACAACTTTCCCGCGCCGGCAAACGCAGGCAAGCCCGGATTGGCTCGGCGCCCGCCTTTTGCTATCTTTGTTTTCACGAAAATAGGAGGCGGCTCGGCCTTGGCCGTCCGAGCAAGCTCGATGGCGCACGGCGCCCGCCCCCGTCAAAGACCGAGAAGAAAACTTGCCTGTACCCTTTCAAAAGCATTCCCATGAACGAGGAAGTCGAAACCGCCGTTGTCATTCTCAACTGGAACGGCCGGAAATACCTGGAAAAATTCCTTCCGAAACTCCTTGCCTGCACGCCCGGGCCGGACATTGCCATCATTGTGGCCGACAACCGCTCGGACGATGATTCCGTGGCCTTCCTGCAAAAACATTATCCCGGCGTCCGGCTCATCCTGAATCCTTGCAACGAAGGCTTTGCCAAAGGTTACAACGATGCGCTCGCCCGAATCAAAGCCCGCTTTTACGTCCTGCTCAATTCCGACATCGAAGTAACGCCGAACTGGGTAGCCCCTGTCATCGGGAAAATGAAGCAAGACCCTTCCATAGCCGCCGCCCAGCCCAAGATACGCGCTTTCAGCAAGCGGGAATCTTTCGAATACGCCGGAGCCGCGGGAGGATTCATCGACTATCTGGGCTACCCCTTCTGCCGAGGCCGGATTTTCGACAGCGTGGAAGAAGACAAAGGGCAATACGATCAAGCCTGCGAAATTTTCTGGGCCACAGGCGCCGCCCTTTTCGTGCGGGCGGACCTGTACCGCCAATGCGGGGGGCTGGATAACGATTTCTTCGCCCATATGGAAGAGATAGACCTCTGCTGGAGGCTCAAAAACGCAGGATACAAGATCATGTACTACCCCGACTCGGTCGTCTACCACATCGGAGGCGGCACATTGCCCAAAAAATCCCCAAGGAAGACTTATCTCAATTTCCGCAACAACCTTTTGCTCCTGTACAAGAACCTCCCGCAAAAAAGCCTCAGGCCTGTGATGGCCAAGCGCTTTTTCCTCGACATGGCAGCCGCCGCGGCTTTTCTGGCAAAAGGATCTTTGGCGGATTGCAAAGCCGTATTCCAGGCCCGGAAAGACTTCAACCGGATGAAAACGTCCAAACGCGCTGCCGGGAAGATTCCGGAAAAATTCCCCGCTCAGGTTTACCTCCGCAGCATCGTCCTCGACTACAACCTGAAAAAACGCCGCACCTTCCCTCAGCTGGATCCGGAACGGTTCCTCCTCCCGAACCCGGCCCGGCAAGGAAAAGCTTGAACTTATCGCGGGATTCCGTCCGCCCTTTTCCCTGCCCGCCAGGAAAAACGGGAACGGCTTTCCCGGAAGCCGCTCCGGCAATCGAAGGGAAACGCCGCGTTCCTGGCTGGAAAACGGAAAATCATTTCCGAACCTTTTCCATCCACGTCAAAGCCATGAGCCCTAAACGGTAGGAATCCAGCCCGAAACCGGCTATGCAGCCGCTGCACGCGCTGCCGATCAGGCTTGTGCGCCGGTAATCTTCCCGCGCCGCCACATTGGAAATATGGATTTCCACAACCGGGACCCCGATAGCGAGAATGGCATCGTGCAAAGCCACGGACGTATGGCTATAGCCGCCCGCATTGAGCAATACGGCCCTTTTCTCCGCTCCGCAGGCATGAAGGATATTGATCAGTTCCCCCTCGACATTCGATTGGAAATAAACCAGATCCTCTTCCGGGAAAAGGGAACGCAAATAGGGAATGTAGGATTCAAAAGAACGGTGCCCGTAAATTCCAGGCTCCCGGGTGCCGACCAGATTCAGGTTCGGCCCGTTGACAATGGCTATCTTCATGCTGGCTGTCTTGGTTTCCCTGTCCCTGCTTCTCCCGTCGTTCAAGCATTCAAATTCCAATCGATCGGGCTTTCCCCTTGCTGTTCCAGGAAGCGGTTGGCTTGGGAAAAATGCCGGCAGCCGAAAAACCCCCGATAGGCCGACAGCGGCGAAGGATGGACAGTTTTCAATATGCAATGTTTCCGCGTATCGATCAACTGCGCTTTCGCTTGCGCGTACTTTCCCCATAAAAGGAAGACAAGCCCCTCCCTTTCTTGGGATAGCTTCCGGATGACGGCATCGGTAAAGGTTTCCCAGCCTTTCCCTTGGTGCGATCCGGCCTGATGGGCGCGGACGGTCAGGGTGGCATTCAGCAGGAATACGCCTTGCCGGGCCCATTTGCCCAGATGTCCGCTCGCGGGGAAAGGGCAGCCCGTGTCCGACTCCAATTCCTTGAGTATGTTGACCAATGACGGAGGGAAAGGACAGCCGTCGGGAACAGAGAAGCACAAACCCTCGGCCTGTCCCGGCTCGTGATAGGGATCCTGCCCGAGCAAAACCACTTTCACCCTATCGAAAGGAGTGGAATTGAACGCATTGAATATAAGCTTTCCCGGAGGATACACCCGATGGGCCTTCTTTTCTTCCACCAGAAACGCCTTCAAGCTGGCAAAATACGGTTTCTCGAATTCTTCCGCAAGGACGGCTTTCCAGCTCTCCTCGATTTGCGGCCGTACAACTACCGTTTGTTCCATTCCTGATCGCTTTTACCGGACGCCGTAACGCATGCCGAACTTGTATTCGATGTAAAAGTTGAAAAATCCTACCGGGGATTTCTGCCCGATCATGAGCGGAATCCGGGTGAAATAGCAATCGTACATCGCCCCGAACCCTAACGTATGGCTCCTTTCCTGGGTTTTCCCGAATTCGAAATCCATGCCTGCCTTGAGAAAGGCCCCTGGATAAGGGCGCAAGCCGTTGAAGCCCTTCAGCATGGGGCCCCTGGCCAGCACGTAAGCCACATCCAGGTGACGGGGGTTATCGGCCGAAAGCTTTTCCAACCGGATATCCTGCCCTTGATCATCGTAAAGCACATACACGTACTGAGGGAAAGCCAAACCCAAGGAAAATCCGCCCCGGTAGGCGATCGAAACCCTCACCCCTCCCCAATAAGGCTTTTCATTCAAAACCCACAAGCCTCCGTAGCCGCCACGCAGCATGCAGAAACTGTTCAGCATGCCGTACTTGTAATTGCGTCCGCTCCCGTACCAGTTGACCGCCTTGGCCCGAGGATTGATCTGGGTGGCGAACTCCACATTCCATCCGCTGTAACGGAAACGCCTGCCTACCCGCCCCTGCTCGTAGCCAAGGGTTCCCCCTCCTGTATGGAGCTGGGCATAAAAGAAACGCTCTTTCAGGTACAATTGCTGCCTTTCCGGAACAAAATCCTCGTACACGACCACTTGCGCGGCCAGGCTCGCGCCCATGGAAAACAGCAATCCCGTGCAGAAAACGCGCCAAAAAAAACTGCGCCCCATTGTCAATAAGGAAGTGGTTCTACTTTATATGGGGTATCGTAAGCCGGGCAAAGGTTGCGGGAAGAAGAACAGGAAAGCAACGAAAAACCCGAAAAGGCAAGGATGGAAAACCCCAAAATAAGCCTGAAAACCCGACGTTTCATCTCTTTCACCTTTTTTAGCATCCGCCCGGAAGTCCGGATTTCCCAAGGAAGCCGAACCGGGAAACCGTTCCGCCCTGGACGGGACTTTCTTGTTTCGAGAAAAGACGATTCCGGGGAACCTTTGAAAACCGCTTCAAGAGCCCGGCTTTGCCATCGTTCCATCGGTTTGCCTTTCTTCGAGCCGTAATCGCAAAGATAGGAAAAGTCGGGGGCCGGGCAAAATGGGTTTCCTTTTTGCCGGCCCTCGGACTTTCGCTATCTTTGTTTGCACGAAGATAGGAGGCGGCTCGGCCGTGGCCATCCGAGCAAGCTCGATGCCGCACGGCGCTCGCCTTTCGCTATCTTTGTTTGCACGAAGATAGGAGGCGGCTCGGCCATGGACATCCGAGCGAGCTCGATGCCGCATGGCGCTCGCCTTTCGCTATCTTTGTTTGCACGAAGCATCGATCCTTCGGATCGAAAAACGGAAAGGAACCCAGAAAGAGACTTCTCACCATGAAAAGAATGCTGATTTTCATCTTGTCCGGATTCTTCTTGGCTAGCACGTGCGCAGCTGTCCCGGCCGATACTGTCCAGAAAGGCGGAAAAAAAATGGCCCTCCCTGCCAACGACAGCGCGGCTTCCGCTCGAATTTCCCACAAAGAACCGCCTCTGAACGGGAAAAACCGGAAAGAGGAAACCCGCCTGCAACGGAAAGAAAAGCGGCAAGCGCGCGCGGAAAGCATGAAAGAATCCGCCGAAGCAACCCGGCAAGCCTTCGAAGAAAGCCTCTCACAAGCCAAGGAAAGCATAGGAAATTGGTTCAACGACAACATAAAAGCCAATACAGTTGGCGATTTCGATGAAATCCAAAGGCAGAACAACCAGGATTTTTCCCTCATGGTAAGCCAGCCTTGGAGCGCCTATCCCTTGGAAATCAAAGAAACGGAAGGCCCCTTGGACGGCGCTTTCTTCACCTCGAAAAGCAAGCGCGGCCTGCCCGATACCTCCGCTCCTCCCGCCATCATCCCCGGCCCGCTCCTGACCGGCATCGACCCCCTGCCAAGCCCCGTACCGGAAGCCTATTACGATGGGGCCGGAACCGATGCCGTCTCGCAAATGCTCACCAAGAAGCAATTCATCCCGATCAAGTTCTATGGCAAAGAATTGAAAATCCATTACGTTTCCTCCCTGCGTTCCACCGGGCTGGGAAAAGGGAAAGAGAAAAACGTAGCCAAATTCTGGCAGCACCTTTCGGACGAAGACTTCAATGCCGTGCTTTTCCAGCTATACCAATGCAAGCAGGAATTGGGCTTGAACGATTTCCTTTATTACCAGCTTGTCCGGGCTTTCGCCGACCAGCTTTTCGCCAAAGGGAAACACGGGGAGAACCTCGGCTTCACCGTCTTCATCCTCAACCAGACCGGGTATGACGCCCGCTTGGCGCGCCTGGAGAACGACAAAGAAACGCAAACCGTGCTGCTTCTTCCTTTTTATGAAGAAAGCTACGGCCTTCCTTTCGTCCGCATCGGCGGCAATGCCTACTACCTGGTGGATGCAAAACTTTCGAAACGGGAAAGGGCCGAAGCCAAGGTATACACCTATTCCAAAGCCTTCGCCACTGCCCGCCACCCCTTTTCATTAAGGTTCACCCCCGCTTCCTTGCGTACCGACCCGCTCTACGGGCAATTCCAAGGCTACATCTACGATGAACGCATAGCCCAGATGGAAATGTCCCTTCCCTCGGCCCCGTTCATCCTTTGCGCCGAAGCCCCGTTCAGCGGATTGATGCAAAAAACCTTGCAATACCGCTTCAAGCCCGAACTCGACAGCCTGGTGCAAAGGAAACAGGATGCAAACCTCAAGCACGAGATGGGGGATCGGGAAAAACAGGAAATCCGGATTCTCGGCCTTTCGGAATTTCTCAACCGCAACGTCACCGTCCAGGCCAAGCAATCGGCCAGGCTGACGGGAAAAGCCCTTTATCCCGATCAGATCTTTTTCCGCAAAGGCGCGGGGGATATACGGGACCGTTCCCTGCTTTTCTGCCAAATCTGCAACCGGATCCTCGAAATCCCGGCCATTCTCCTGCTCTATCCCGACTTCGCCCTGCCGGCTGTAGCATTCGAAGAAGGGCCTTTTGCGGAAGACTCCCCTTTCCGGCAAGCCGGAACCATTTCCTTCCAAGGAAAGACCTACTGGCTTTGCGGGGAACTTCCCAAAGGCATTACGCCCGCAATCCAGCCGCAAATCCTTGCCTGGTAGACTGCCATTGCCCGTTTCCCGCATTTCCGGAAGAAGGGATTCCGCCGAAGCCGGAGGCAATTTTCCCCGGCTTTGTTACCAAAACGCGCCCCGCGCTCGCAAGCCCGAGCAGAAGGTCCGCCTTGCACAAGGCTTTTTCGCGGGTTCAGGACAATTCTTTTTCCCCTTTTCCCGGCAAAGACTTGCGAAACGGTTTCCGCCCGAGCTGCCGGATAAGTTCCTGCATTTCCGCCAAAGAAAGCTCCTTGTCGAAAACGCCGCGGGAATCCAGATCCAAAAGCTGCCGCTGGATCTTTTTCATGGTGCTGTAATAACGGCTCATCACCGTTGACAACGGCTGATCCAGAAAGGCTGCCATCTCCCGGAACGCCTCTTGCCGGCGATGCCGGCGGCAAACCAGCTTCCGTTCCACATCCGTAAGGACCAGCAGCCTGAAATCCGTCTCGAGCATCACTTCCATATTCTTGGCGATGCGTTCCTTCCGGCTTTCACGCTCCGGCTTCAGGTCGAACGCTCCTCCTACGCGGTTCCCGATATGTTCTTCCATCTTTTCCGGCACCCAGCCGAGATTCTCGCAGATCTGGCCTTTGTTCAATGCCAGCATCTCGCTATGCCGGCCATTTGCCCGGTAATGCCCCAGCAGCTTGTTGCGGGCAATGGTCTGAAGCCAGCCTGCAATCCGGCCTTTTTCCTCGTAAGCCCCGCTCATGAACTGCTGGTGCGCCTGGATAAACGTTTCCTGCACGATATCGCGGGAAAGTTCGGCATCCCGGCAAATAGAATACACGTACAAGAAAAGACGTTTTTCCTGTTCCAGGACCACCCTTTCGAAGCATGCCTTCTTTTCAAGATCGGAACGCCCTTCCGGATCCCCTGCGGATAGTTCCGCGGAAACGGGCATTTCCCGTCTCCCTTTCTTCTCTTGTTTTTTCTCTTTTTTCCCGTTTCCGGTTTCAACATCATAAAAGAAACCCATAAGCAAAAATTGATTATAACGATTAGTATAACGTTTTAAACCTTCTATTATAACGTTTTAAAGCCTCCAAAGCGCGGTTCGCCGATAAAAGCCCCTCCCTCTTCCGTCTTCCCGTCTTCCGTCGTTCCGCCTTTCTCCGCCCCGCCCATGCCCGCATGCCAACACGTCAATTCCTTCCTCTGGCAGCCTCCACCGCCAAAATGTTGAAAAAATGTTAGCTGTTTTTCTTTGAAAGACACCAAAAGTATAGAAATTTTTTAAGAAGAAAAATCAAAGCCATTACAATTTAATCATTTTTGTATTTTTTTAAGAATCGTTCACAAAGGATTTTAAAAGCAACTCCGCCTTCCTCTTCTATCCCAAAAGAACCCAATCTCTTGATTGATAATAAAAAAAACGACAGGACCCTTAAGCCCTGCCGCTTTCAACCATCGAAGGGCGTTTCTTCACGAAACGCCCTCCACCTCTCTCCGTCCGAAGGAACCGCTCCCGCATCCGCGCAAGCAGTCCCGGCTCCATCCTCGGAGAAGAAAGGAAACCCTCTTCCTACAAAGAACGAAGGGTTTCCGAAGAATCCGTTTAAGCCAGTTCGTGGATCACCAAGCCCGAACGCAGCTTGGGTTCGAACCAAGTAGTCTTGGGCGGCATGATATTGCCGCTGTCGGCTATGTTGATCAACTGGGTCATCGAAACCGGATACATGGCGAAAGCCACTTTCATTTCGCCATTGTCCACACGGCGTTTCAATTCGCCAAGGCCGCGGATACCGCCTACGAAATCGATCCGCTTGTCGGTACGCAAATCCTTGATGCCCAGAATCTGATCCAATACCAAGTTGGACAGGATCGTCACATCCAGAACGCCGATCGGGTCGTTGTCGTTGTAGGTTCCCGGCTTGGCCTGCAGGCGGTACCATTTGCCCGCCAGGTACATGCCGAATTCATGCAGCTTGCCCGGCTTGAAAATATCGGCCCCCATTTCTTCCACTTCGAAGTTTTCCTTCAATTTGGCGATGAAGGCGTCTTCGGACAGGCCGTTCAAATCCTTTACAACACGGTTGTAGTCAATGATCTTCAGCTGGTTTTCGGGGAAGATGACCGCCATGAAGTAGTTGTATTCTTCCTTGCCGGTATGGTTCGGGTTGTGCTCGCGTTTTTCCTTGCCCACCAAGGCAGCAGCGGCAGTACGATGGTGCCCATCGGCCACATACAGATAAGGAACTTCCTTGTCGAAGATCTCCACCAAGCGGCTGATGACCGCCTTGTCGTCGATGATCCAGAACTGGTGACGGAAGCCGTCTTCCTTGGCCACGAAATCGTAAACCGGCTTTTCGGCCGCTTTCTTGGCCACGATTTCATCGATTTCCTTCTTGGCCGGGTAAGCGAAGAACACCGGTTCCACATTGGCATTGGTAATGCGGACATGGATCATGCGGTCTTCTTCCTTGTCCTTGCGGGTCAATTCGTGCTTCTTGATAATGTTGTTGAAGTAGTCGTCGATATGGCAGCAGGCCACCAAACCGTATTGCGTGCGGCCGTCCATGGTCTGGGCGTACACGTAAATCTTTTCTTCCGGATCCTGCACTAACCAGCCGTTCTTCTTAAAGTTCCCGTAATTTTCGACCACCTTGTCGTACACGGCCTGGGAGTGCTCGTCCGTACCCTCGGGAAGGTCGATTTCGGCCTTGGTCACGTGAAGCAAGGAATACGGATTCCCGGCCGCTTCCTTGCGGGCTTCTTCCGAATTGAGCACGTCGTAGGGACGGCTTGCCAGTTTTTCCACAATGTCGACAGGAGGTCTGAACCCCTTGAATGGTTTGATGATAGACATGATTTTTATTTTTGATGTTTTGTTTCTTGCTCGCTGCTCCTTTTCCCCCCTCGGAAACCGGCCAACTGGCCGGAGCCTGTTTCGAGACGGGAAATAACTTTCAAAATTACGAATTTTTTAAATCGCTTTCAATCCTTGCCCGAAAGCGCGGGTTCCCGGACCGGACCTGTCGAGCCCGGAGCGGCCACCCTCCTCCTCTTCCCTGGAAAACGAGAGGAACATCCGGCTCCATGAACAATCAATTCAAGCAAGGCAAAACGGAATAGCGCCCGGCATATCCCATCATCTGCCCGGCAAAATCATCCGGATAGGAAATCCCCACATCGGCAATCCTCCCTTGCCCGTCTTTCTTCAATCCCATTTCCGGGTTGACGAATCCCCCGTACAGAGCCAGATCCAAAGCCCTATGGCGGGCCAGAACCTCCTGGTGCAAGCCGGCATCGACCTTGACCCCGTAAGCCTCCATCAGGTTTTTCCCCGCCTCGAAATCCCCTTCCGACTTGATCCTTTGGATTTCGGCCAGCAACAAAGCGAACAATGCGCGCAAACGGGCATGATCGCTTATATGGACAAAACGCTTCCCATCCCGTTCCCGCCATTGCACGATGCCCTCTCTTTCCCCTTTTTCCCGAACCCACCGCGCCACAAGGCTCCGGGCGCGCATGTGCGCTTCCTCTATGTCCTTCCCCGGCTCGACCCGGGCCAGCTGCACCAGCAACCCATTGCGCATATAGCTGTCGTACTCGGCCTTCCAAACCCGTTCATCCTGCACTATGCCCAAATCCTGCAGCTTCTTGTCGGCCATGTAATACAAGGCGAACAAGTCGGCTCTGGCCTCTTCCAAAGCCGACCCGTAATTTTTCAAGGAATCGGGATCGACCCCTTCGAGCAAGCGTCCCGATCCGTGTCCAAGGCATTCATGCAAATCGGTGTGCAACCGGTCTCCGTCCGATGCAAAAGCGCGGGCCCTCGCTATTTCCTCCTCGTCCCAAGCGAATTCCTCCAACAGCCCGCCGGTTTCCTTGGCGCTCCGGTCGTACGCATGGCAAAGGTTTTCGAGCCTCACCGACTTGGAACCATGCTTATGCCTTATCCAGTCGGCGTTCGGCAAATTGATGCCTATCGGCGGTACCGGAAAGCAATCGCCGCCCAGCTGCACCACCGTGATAACCTTGGCGCTCACGCCTTTCACCTCCTTTTTCCGGAAGCGGGCATCCACCGGCGAATGATCTTCGAACCATTGGGCATGGGCGCAGAGGGTTTCCGTCCGGCGGGTAGCTTCCTCGTCACGGAAAGCGGCCAAGGCTTCCCAGCTTGCCTTCAATCCCAAAGGATCCCCGTAAGTCTCGATGAAGCCGTTATTGTAATCCGCAAAACACCGGTCATCTTCCACCCAAAGGATATTGAACGCGTCCCACTTCGACAAATCCCCGTCGGAATAATATTCTATCAGCTTTTCCAGATGCGAGCGTTGCGCCGCGGACTCGGCATAAGCCAAAGCCGATTCCAGATTCCGGCAAATTTCCCGGATCGCCTTCCCGTACAAGCCCCTCTTGCAGCAGATTCGTTCGAACACTTTCCCGTCCCGCTTTACCAGACGGGTGTTCAACCCGTAAGAACGGGGTTCGGATACCGCTTCCGGCCGGACAGCCGCATCGCGTGCTTTCATTTCCTCGTAAAAAGCTTCGGCCTCAAGCGTGGAAACCCCGGAATAATAATGGCAAGAGGAAGACTCCACCAATCCCTTCCCCGGATCAAGGTTGACCCGCTTGGCGGCATAGTCCGGATCATAGATCACCTTCAGCAAGAAATCCATCCACGATGCTCTCGTGTCCAACGCAAGCAATTCCTCATCTTCCAAAAGCCCTTCCGATTCCAGCCGATCCCTGTCGCGGAGAAAATCGCGGAAAACCGGTTCCAAATCCGAATCCCGGAAGAGTTCCCGCATATACGCTTGCGGGCAAGCGGGAAAAAATTTATCGCAAGCATAAGGGTGGTGGATCCCGTTGCTGAACCAAAACCGCTTGAGATACAGGACAAAATTGGAAAAATCCGCACAGTCCCGCTTGCCTCCGTAAGTGGTGTAAACATTCTCCAAGACTCTTTTCACCAATAAATTGTAACGGAAATTCTGATCATAGAAAATATCACGTCCGTAACCGGCGGCCTGCCCCAGGTAATAGAGCAGGCATTTCTGCCGCAAAGTAAGCGATTCCCATCCCGGAACACGGTAACGCATCACTTTCATGTCGGCAAAACGTTCAATCGTATACCGGAAATCCCCGGATTCCCTCTCTTGGGCGGGAAAGCGCGAAAAGCATGAAAAAAACTTGCTTGCTTCCTTCATCATGAACTCATTATGCAAAAACGAAAATACGGCCCGGCAAAAAACATTCCGCCCGGCCTGCAAGGCAAAGATACAACAGCGCAAAGTTTCCTGACGGAAAGGAAAACCAAAGGAAAAGAAGCCTCCCGTCCCGGCGAAGCCATGCCTTGGCGAACCGAAAACACCCGATGCCCCTGAAACACGGGCAAGAAGCCTCCGAAGCCCGCTAAAAAGACTCCCCGAGCGAAAGCACGAACCCGCTCGTCTGCCTTCCGAAACCGTAATCGATGCGAAGGTTCAAATTATGCTTGAACTCGAAACGGAGGCCCAGACCCGCCATCGGAAGGATTTGATCGGGCCTCCATCGGGAAAAAGAAGGATGGAAGCCGCAAAAAACGGCCATCCAAGCATGTCTTCTCCTGCATTCCATTCTCATGCCGCGTTGCTCGCCTGACTGGCTAAAGTTCGAAACCGCCTGCACCCAAGTAAACTAAAGAAGTGCAAAGATAGTGAAAGGCGAGCGCCATGCGCCATCGGGCTTGCACGAATGGCCATGGCCGAGCCGCATCCTATCTTCGTGCCAACAAAGATAGTGAAAGGCGAGCGCCATGCGCCACCGGGCTTGCACGAATGGCCATGGCCGAGCCGCATCCTATCTTCGTGCCAACAAAGATAGTGAAAGGCGAGCGCACGGATTTATGCCCGGGAGGATGGATATTACAATCCTTTTTTGTAACTTCGCGGCCTCTTCTCCCGGATTCCGGAATCCCAATCCGGCCTGTTCCCCTGAAAATCACGGTTTCAGGCCACGGAAGAGGGAAAAGCGAGCGGTTTGGACCCGTAGTTCAATGGATAGAATTTCAGATTCCGGTTCTGACGATAGGAGTTCGAATCTCCTCGGGTTCACAAAAGCGGCTTCAGGCATGGCGGCATCGCCAATGCCGCCGCAAGTTTCTTCCCGAAAAAGCCACGCAGGCATCCCGCCGCGTGGCTTTTTTCTTACCCACGGGCGCCTTCCCGAAAAAATAGTATTTTCACGGAAAAGTTTCCGACCATGAAAGACCTAGCCGCTGCCCTTCCTGCAAACCCTTGGAACCCTGTCCGCGTCCTGAGCATAGCCGGCTCCGACAGCGGAGGCGGAGCCGGAATACAAGCCGACATCAAGACCGTATCCGCCTTAGGCGGGTATTGCGCAACGGCCATCACGGCCGTCACGGTGCAGAACACGCAAGGCGTAGCCGAGGTAATGCCCGTCCCTGCCGAAACCGTATGCGCGCAAGTGGAGGCCGTTTGCCAGGACATAGCGCCTCAAGCCGTCAAAATCAGCATGCTTCCCGATGCGCATGTCGCCGAGCCCTTATCGGAAATCCTGCGCCGGCACGCCTGCCGCAACCTTGTCATCGATCCGGTCATGGTAGCCACTTCCGGGCAGGCTTTGTCCCGGCCCGAAAGCATTCGGGAAATCGTCTCGCACTTGTTCCCGTTGGCCAGCATCGTAACACCCAATCTTGAAGAAGCCGCCGCCTTGGCCGGCATGGGAATCGAGTCCGAAGCCAGCTACCTGCAAGCCGCCGACCGGATATTGAAAGACGGTCCGGCGGCAGTTTTGATCAAAGGCGGGCATGCCAAAGGAAAGGGCATGAACGACCTGCTGGCCACCCGGGCCGAACCGGGATTCCCGGCATGGTTCACCGCCCAGCGCATTTCCAGCCGGAACCTCCACGGAACCGGCTGCACCCTCTCGGCCGCCATTGCTTTCTTCCTGGCCTCCGGATTCGAAACCGTCCAAGCGGTAGCATTGGCGAAAGACTACCTCTTCAATGCCATCAAGGCCGGGAAGTCCATGGTGATCGGCCACGGTCCAGGCCCTGTCAACCATTTCTTCCAACCGGTCCCGTGCCGGCGCCCGCGCAAAAAACGCGACAGAACCCGCTGAAGGAAAACCCTCCTTTCCCGCCAGCTTTCCCGCATCCTTTCCACCCTGCCCGGCAGGCAGCCCGGCAGGACCCCGGGCCGGCAGCCTCTTCCCTGCCGGGATTTTGCACATGAATCATTAAAAACCTGCACGCATGCAAATCCAATTCAATGGCACCCCGTTCGAAGTAGAAAAAAATACCACCTTGGAAAGCTTCCTCCAAAAACAGGGGCTTGCTTCCCAAGGTGGCGTGGCGGTTGCGGTCAACAACCAAGTGGTTTCCCGCGAGCAATGGCCGCATGCCGTTCTCCAAGAGAACGACATGCTCCTTGCCATCGGGGCTTGTTACGGCGGCTGAGGCCTACCGTATAAAAGCTTTCAATATTACCGATTGCCGGTCTTCGGTATACAGACGCAGCAAATACATGCCGGACGCATAGCCCGACAAATCAACCGCGTGGCGTCCAGCGGCTTTCAAGGGTTGCTCGAACAATACCCGTCCGGTCACCGTGCTTACCTGCAACATGCAGGGACGTTCCACATCCAAAGCGAAATGGCCGTCCGCGGAGGGGTTCGGGCTCAAGAGGCAATCGGATGCTTGGAAATCCTCGTTGGCGACATCCTCGATCTCGACCCTGCGCCCCACGTAGCCCGAGGTGTCTTCGTAAAAGACCGAACGGACTTGAACGGTATGGATGCCGGCGGAAATATTCGCGAAGGTGTAGTCGCCGTAATCAGCCGGCGCGTACGATCCGGCCGTCGCTACCGGCACGCTGTCCAGGTACAGGATGTAGCTTTGCGGGGAGACTTCCGGCCCTTGAGGCGGGTTCTTCTTCCACAAGAACCTCACATTGTTCCCGTTCTTCGTGACCAGATAGACGTACGGATCGGTCATGGTTTCCCGAAGCCTTACCGTAATGGCCGTGTCGTTCATGATGGAGAGCTCGGAAACCGTGGTGGTATCGAACATGAGGGTATGGAACTTGAGCGTATACTTCTCGTTCGGGAAAATCTTGATGTTCCCGCCCATGTTGCTGTTCAACCGGACCGTTTCCACCTGCGACCTGCCCTGGTAAACATAAACATCGATATTCCGCGTCACCGGGATTTGGAAATTGATGGTGAGCTTACGGTCTATCGTCCGCAGGCTGAATTTCTCGGAAGTCACCGTGACCGGCAGGTAGCTTACCCCCGTCGCCCCGGCGGCGGAGCCATGCACCTTGTTCCACTGCGAGCCGTCGCGGTTCGACTTGCAGACAACCCAGACATCATAAGAGCCGTCGGCAACCCCGGCCGACAACCCTTTCAGCGTGACATTTTCCTGATGGTAATACAAACTGCTGTTGCCCAGCACGCCGTCGATCTCGAAAGGATAAGGATCGGAAATCAGTTGCAGGAATTCCCCGTCCTGATAGAGAGCCAAGGCCAGATCGCCGTCGAAATCGGCTGCCGTCCAGTTGATAAAGGATGAAAGGCGGATCGTCAGTTCGTCCAACTGGGATTCCGTGGTCAAGGCATTGTCGCTAATCGAGTTCCGGGCCTCGATACGGTAATCGTCGGCCGTACGCTTGCCCGATTGCGGCGGAACCAGGTTGTAGAGAATCGACTGGGATTGCGAATAGCCTCCGCCGGTCCCGCCGCCGATACCGACCCTGCCGGGGGTAAGGCTCTGCACAATGAAATAGCCGTCCTGGTATCCGCCCCAGCCCCAATGGAAATGGAAGAAATCGGCATCGTCATACCCGTCGCAGACAAAGGCATGCCCGCCGCCATCGCCATGCCCGGCATAATAGATAGGGATGCTGTCGTCCAGCATGGTCTTCAGCAAGGCGATCCATTCCCGGTCGTTGTCGTAATTGTCGCGGTAACGGATGCTGCACAAGCTGTCGTAGCTCAAGTGCCGGACGGCCGAAATCAGGGTGTTGTTCATCGTGGCCCCGCTGGCATCGAGCGCGTAATCCATTTTCATGCCGTAACCGGCATCGCGCATCAGCAACGCCACGGCATCCTTTTCCTCCTGCGTGTAGGAAGCCAGATTGCCCTCATCGTAGGTAGGAAGGATGTTGTCCCAGTCGTAGTGGCTCTGGGAAAGGTCTTCCGAAATGGACAAGCGCAAAGTCTCGGTCGTGTAATTCACCGTTCCGCGGCCTTGCGAAGGGTATTCGAAATACTTGGCGATAGCGCTCAACGCCGTCGCAGCGCAACCGGTGTAAAGCCGGCGCCCCCCCACCTCGGGACACATCCCGTTGTAAGGCACATCCTGGTTGTACTTGATTTCACCCAAAAGAGGCTTCACGACAATTTCTCCTACGGGCTCTTCGCTTTTCTGCTCTCCCGAGGAAGGCATGGATGCGGCCGCCCTTACGCCTTCTTCATAATAGCCGAGCCATGCGGCCACATTCGATGGAAGGTTTTCCATATCGAAACCGCCCTTGTCGGAATAAGCCAGAATCGTCCGGGCGGCATTGTCATCGCCGGCCACGATCACGAAACCTTCCTGTTCCCCTACATTGAAAATATAGTAAGGCACAAAATCCCGGGACTTGGCATCCCCCGGATAAACGCATTCCAATGACTTCGCCGCCTTGGCCGAAGAAGCGAACTGGGCCGTGAAGAAATCACGCGCAAGTTCCTTGGCCACGGCCGGCTCCACCGGAGCGGCGTTCGCCCCCGCCAGGAAGAACGTTCCCAAAAAGGCAAAAACTGCTGCTTTCTTTTTCATAATCCTGTTCTGTCAAAAAAAAGTTTAAGTTTTGTGATTTATGTTTTTGCACTCGTGCAAGTCCGCACGCTTCAAGCAATGGATACAGGCATCCTGCAAGGTCGGTGCGGCTTCTCTTTATTTTTCCGGTAACCGTATTACTTCTTCCGGTAATCGTAAAACCCGATGCCGGTCTTGCGGCCTAACTGCCCGGCCCGGACCATCTTGCGCAGCAAAGGATGAGGCCGGTACTTGGAATCGCCGAATTCGGAATGAAGCACTTCCATGATCGACAGGCAGACATCCAAGCCGATCAAGTCCGCCAGCTCGAGCGGCCCCATCGGATGATTGGCGCCCATTTTCATAGCGGCATCGATTTCCTCTTTCCCGGCCACTCCGTCGGCCAGAATGCCGATACCTTCATTGATCATCGGTATGAGAATCCGGTTCACGACGAAGCCCGGAGCCTCGTTCACGCTCACCGGCGTCTTTCCCAACGCCTTGCAGAGTTCCGTCACCGCGGCATGCACCGGTTCTTCGGTCAACTGCCCCTTGATGATCTCTACCAGCTTCATGACCGGCACCGGATTGAAAAAATGCATGCCGATGACTTTCCCCGGACGGGAAGTGGCGGCCGCCACCTCGGTAATGGACAAGGACGAAGTATTGGTAGCCAGAATGGCTTCCGGCTTGCAAAGCGCATCCAATTCCTTGAATACCGCAAGCTTGGTTTCCATGTTTTCCGCAATGGCCTCGATAACCAAGTCGCACTCCTTGCAATCCCCGTACTGCAGCGTGGTGCTGATATGCCCCATGCAGGCATCCTTGGCCGCCTGCTCCATCTTCCCTTTTTCCACCAATCGGCCCAAGCTTTTCTCGATGGCCTGCAAAGCCTTGTTCACGGAACTCTCCGAACGGCCTTTCATCAGTACGTCGTATCCGCACTGGGCAAACGCCTGGACGATGCCATGCCCCATGGTTCCCGTTCCTACAACGCAGATTTTCATGATGTTTTCCTCCATATTTTTAGCTTTCCCGCTTCGACCGAGGCACGCACGATGCTGCCGGACGGCGGGAATTTTCACTTGTCTTCGAATTCGGCCTTGCGGCGTTCCAAGAAAGCCCGCATGCCTTCTTTCTGGTCTTTCCCGGCAAAGCAAAGACCGAAAAGCCCCGACTCTATCCGCATTCCGGTCTCCATGTCGGTCTCGATGCCGCGGTTTACCGCTTCCTTGGCATAACGGACCGCACGCCGCGAACGGGAAATAATCTTGCCGGCCATGGCCAGAGCCTCGGGCAAAAGACGGTCGGGTTCCACGACTTTATTGAAAAGGCCGATGCGGAAAGCCTCTTGCGCATCGATTGCCTCTGCCGTATAAATCAATTCCTTGGCCTTTCCAACCCCTACGATGCGGGGCAAGCGCTGCGTCCCCGAAAAGCCGGGGATGATTCCCAATCCGGTTTCCGGCTGCCCGATTTTCGCTTTTTCCGAAGCAATCCGGATATCGCAGGCCATGGCCAGCTCGCATCCTCCTCCCAAAGCGTAACCGTTCACGGCCGCAATCACGACTTTCCCCAAGGTTTCTATCCGGCGGAACACTTCCGCGCCGAAAGCACCGAAAGCCCGTCCCGCTTCCGCATCGAAGCCCGCCATCTGGGCAATGTCCGCGCCTGCCACGAAAGATTTCCCCGTACCGGTCAGAATGACCGCATCGATATTCTCCGCAGCCCCGGCTTCGGCAAAAGCGCGATCGAGCTCGGACAAAACCTCGCTATCCAAAGCGTTCAGCTCCGCAGGCCTGTTGATCGTGATGATCCGGACCCGGCCCTGGTCTTCGGTCAAAAGGAACTTGAAAGCACCGTCCATTTCTCCTCCGTTTTCAGCAGGCATTGCTTGCCCGCAAGCATATTCTTGCAAATATAGCGTTTTTTCCCTTACGCTAAGCCCTCTTCTCCGTATTTTCGGCAGATTTGCCCTTCCAGAGCATTCCAGGGCATTCCGGTCATCCTGCCTTCCGGGAAAAACGCGGTCTTGCGCTCTCCCGCTAAGCTTCCTCCCGCTATTCCTTGCAAAAAAGTCCTGAATTCGCCTGGGCGGCCGGCATGACGACAATATCGTTCAGGCAGACATGCGCGGGGAGGTTCAGGCAATAAGCCACCAAATCGGCGATATCCTCCCCTTTCAAAGGCGTGAAGCCCTTGTACACGTTCCCCGCCTTTTCCAAATCCCCGTGGAAGCGGACGATCGAAAATTCGGTTTCGACCGCACCCGGGCAAATCTGGGTCACTTTGACCTGATAAGGAAGGCATTCCATCCGCATGGAACGGCTCAAGGAATCCACTGCATGCTTGGTGGCGCAATACACGTTGCCGTTCAAATAGGTCTCCTTCCCTGCTATGGAGCCCAAGTTGAACACATGGCCCCGTCTGCGCGCGATCATGCCCGGCAGGACAACCCGGCTCACATACAGCAATCCCTTTATATTGGTGTCGATCATGCGTTCCCAATCCTCGATCGAACCCTCCTGCAAGGGTTCCAGCCCGGCAGCCAAGCCGGCATTGTTGACCAGCACGTCAATGTCTTTCCAGTCCTCGGGAAGGTTTCCAAGGCACTCCCGGACCTGCTCGGGACTGCGGACATCGAAAACAAGCGGAAGCACCCGGCTCCGGGCCGAAAGCTCCCGCGCCGCCTGCTCCAGCTTTTCGGCCCTGCGGCCGGTGACAATCAAATCGTAGCCTTCTTCCGACAACCGCAAGGCGATGGCCCGCCCGATTCCCGATGTGGCACCCGTAATCAATGCTATTTTTCCCATTTTCCTGTTCCTTTCCATTTTTAGTATTGTCTTGCCCGGCTAGTATTGCCTTGCCCGGCCCGCCGAACGCAAGGCGCGAAGATAAGCAATCCTGACGGGCAAGAAAAATCGGGCTTCGCACCCCGGGTTTGATTATCTTTGCCGGCCGGAAAAAAATCCGAGGAAAAGCTTTTCCAAAACAGGACATGCGCATGAAAACGACCTTCCCGAATCCGGGGTACCACCTTTTGGCCCTGTGCGTCGTCGCCGTCTGGGGCACCACCTTCGTTTCCACCAAAGTCCTGCTGCTGAACGGGCTTTCCCCGCAGGAAATCTTTTTCTACCGCTTCGCGCTGGCATACCTCCTCCTGCTGGCGTTTTCCCGCAAGCAATTCCGCACAAAGAACCTGAAAGACGAACTGAAAATGCTTGCCGCAGGCCTCAGCGGAGGTTCGCTTTATTTTTATACGGAAAACACAGCGCTCGAATACACGGCCACCACCAACATTGCCCTTATCCTTTGCATCGCGCCCCTGTTCACCGCCATCCTGCTGCGCCTTGCATACAAAGACCTGCGCGGCAGCTGGAACCGGAACTTCTTTGCCGGGTCGGCGACAGCCCTTGCGGGGGTAGCCCTGGTCATCCTCAACGGGCATTTCATCCTGCACCTTTCCCCGAAAGGCGACTTGCTCTGCCTGGCATCGGCCTTGAGCTGGGCATGCTACACCGCGCTATTGAAAGACTTGGAGAAAAGATACGATACCATCCTCATCACCCGGAAAGTCTTTTTCTACGGGCTGCTGACCATCCTGCCGCTTTACCTCCCCTTTGCCGGCAGCAAGGATGCCGGATTCTTCCTCCGACCGGTAATCTGGGGCAACCTGCTCTACCTGGGGATTGCCGCCTCCCTCCTCTGCTTCCTCTGCTGGAGCATCGTCTTGCAAAAGATAAACCCTATCCATGCCACGAACTACATCTACTTTTCCCCGGTGGTCACGGCCATAGCCTCCTTTTTCATCTTGGGCGAACCGGTAACCTGGATCATGGCTGCCGGCACGCTGCTCATTATCTCGGGGGTGTACATGGCCGGGAAAAAACACGGGAAAAGCAGGATTCAAGCCAAAGCCGCAGGATAGGAAACCCGGCAGGGGAAACGCGGATTCCCCTATTCCGGCCTATCGAGTCGGGCTTGCCCGACGGGAACAGGAGGAGGATCGCATGTCCCCGGAAAGGCAGCACGGGAAAAGGAAGCGGCCCGGCCAGGCAATTCCGGCCAGCTTGTATTGCTTGGTGCTCGCCTTTCACTATCTTTGCATTTTTCCGGGTATCGTCCCGGGGACGGGAAGCGGATCGGAAAAACGATTTCCGGTCTCTCCTTCCGGCAACCTCCAGACACCTTACAGCAACATCCTCAATCATGGAATCGAGCGAAACCCTTTTGAACCGGCTCTGCCAGCAAGCCCTCCAGGAATTATTCGAAGCCGGCCCCGGCTTTCCTTCCATCCAGTTCCAAAAAACGGACAGGAAGTTCGAAGGGGATTTGACTTTGGTCGTTTTCCCGTTCGTGAAATTATCCCGCAAAAAACCGGAAGAAACCGGAGCGCTCATCGGCGAGTACTTGCAATCGCACTGCCCTTTCATCGAAAAATACAATGTCGTGAAAGGTTTCCTCAACCTGAGCCTCAAAGACGGGTTCTGGCTCGAACGTTTCCTTTCCCTACGGCTTTCCGACCCGCACAAGGTTCCCGGAGAAGGCCAGCCCGTCGTGGTCGAATATTCCTCGCCCAATACCAACAAGCCTTTGCATCTGGGACATGTCCGGAACATCCTTCTGGGCTGGTCGGTTGCCGAAATCCTGAAAGCCAATGGAATCCCGGCAAGGAAAGTGAACCTTGTCAACGACCGGGGCATCCACATCTGCAAATCCATGCTGGCCTGGCTCAAATGGGGCGAAGGGGAAACCCCTGCCTCTGCCGGCATGAAAGGAGACCATCTGGTGGGGAAATACTACGTGGTTTTCAGCAACCACCTCAAAGAGCAAGCCCAGGAAATCCTCCAGCAGAATCCCGGCATGGAAAAGGAAGAAGCCGAACGGCAGACCCCGCTCATGACGGAAGCCCAAAGCATGCTGAAAAAGTGGGAGGACGGGGATCCGGAAATACGGGCTCTCTGGAATACCATGAACGGCTGGGTATATGAAGGCTTCGACGAGACTTACCGCAAGCTGGGTGTCGATTTCGACAAGATTTACTACGAGTCGGACACCTACCTCTTAGGCAAGGAAATGGTAAAGGAGGGCTTGGATAAAGGGATTCTGGTGCAAAAGCCGGATGGTTCGGTATGGGCCGACTTGCGCGATGAAGGCCTCGATGAAAAACTGCTCCTGCGCAAAGACGGGACATCCGTCTACATGACCCAGGATTTAGGCACCGCCCGCTTGCGCCAGAAGGATTTCGATGCCCGGCAGCTGGTTTATGTGGTCGGGAACGAGCAGAACTACCATTTCGATGTTCTCAAGCGGGTATTGCGGAAATTGGGATACGGATGGGGCGAGAAGATAACCCACCTTTCCTACGGGATGGTCGAACTGCCGGATGGGAAAATGAAGTCGCGGGAAGGCACGGTCGTGGATGCCGACGACCTGATGGAAAGAATGCAGCAAACCGCCCGCGAAACGTCCGAGGAAATCCGGAAGAAAAAAGAAAGCAACACCGCCGGCACCGCTGCTTCCGCAAACGCGCAAGCCAATGCGGAAAGCCAAAGCCCCGAAGAACTGGAGCAACTGTATTTCGATTTGGGCCTGGGCGCATTGAAATACTTCATCCTGAAAGTCGACCCGGTCAAGAACATGCTTTTCAACCCCAAAGAATCGATCGACTTCAACGGGAACACGGGACCCTTCCTCCAGTATACCCATGCCCGCATCCGTTCCTTGATGCGCAAGAGCGGAAACGATCCGGATGCCCTTGTACCCTTTTCTCCCGAGGGAATCACCCTATTGCCGAGGGAAAAGGCCTTGCTCCTCGCCTTGCTCTCCTATCCGGGCATCCTGGCCCAAGCCGGGGAGCAGTTCAGCCCGGCCCTGATAGCCAATTACCTTTATGAAACAGCCAAGGAATTCAACGGGTTCTATCAGGAAACCCCGGTGTTGAAAGAAGAAAACCCCGCGCTGAAGGCTTTCCGGCTTTCCCTTGTGCAATATACGGGAGCCATCCTGAAAAAGGGCCTTTCCCTCTTAGGAATCAAAGCCCCGGAAAAAATGTAAGGCGATTGCAGCAGAGGGGGCCCGCGGCGGGAAAGGAGAACCTTTCTTCCGCCGCGGGCCCCCTCGTTCAGGAAGGATTTCCCAACTTGAAAGCTTCTTTCATCCGTTCCGCCGAAAGGCCGAGGGGCCTTCGTTCTGGAAAGATTCCCCAACCTTCTCCGCCAAGATTCCCGCCTTTCCTTGGCGAATCTTCCGGACTTCGGTTTTCCTCGATTTCCCAAAAACCTTCCCGAACCTCCCGGGGAAAGACGCCGCAGGGCCCTATTCTTCCGAAGCCAATCGATCCAACGCCTCTTCCATGCGCTGGTACAAGTTGTCGGTTGCCGGAACCAGCGGCAACCGCAAGGTATTCTCGCAAAAGCCCCGGATTGCCAAGCCTGCCTTGATACCGGAAGGATTTCCCTGCTCGAAGAACAACTTCAGCAGCTCCATGATCCGGTAATGGACCTTCCGGGCTTGCGGCATTTTCCCTTCATAGGCGAAACGCACCAACTGGCACATTTCCTTGGGGATCAAGTTGGCCCCGGTGCTTATCACGCCATCGGCCCCCATGGCCATAAGCGGCAAGGTGAGGGAATCATCGCCGGAAAGCACCGAGAAGCCTTCCGGACGATCGCGCAATATCTGGCCGATTTTCCCCAGATTGCCCGAGGCTTCTTTCACGGCTGCGATATTCGGTATTTCCCGGGCTAACCGGACAATGACTTCCGGTTCGATATTGGCCCCGCAACGGGAAGGGATATTGTAGATGATGACCGGCAGGGATGCATTCTCCGCTATCATCCGGTAATGCGCGTAAAACCCGCGTTGCCCGGGCTTATTGTAATAAGGCGCAACCGAAAGCAGGTAAGAATACCCTTCCGTATCGACCGATTTCAATTGCTCCACGACCGCAAGCGTATCGTTCCCTCCGAGCCCCATCACCAAGGGGACCCGTCCGGCGGCAAAACGGGCGACCGCCCGGCAGACTTCGGCTTTCTCCTCTTTCCTCAGCGTAGGCGATTCCCCCGTAGTTCCCAACGCGACCAGGAAATCGACCCCCGAGGCGATGCTGTATTCCACGATTCTGCCCAAAGCCGGGTAATCCACCTCCCCTTTTTCCGTAAAAGGAGTCGCCAATGCCGTTCCCACTCCGCTGAGCTTGTTTCCGACCAACATAAAAAATCAATTTAAAATCACTTGAAAACAGATAAATACGTTTTTACCGATTCCGCGAACGCCTCCACGTAAGAAGCCCCCTCCCTTGGAGACAGGATCAAATCGTTGGCCAATGTGCCCCAAGGATCGCCCTTGCCCACTTTCATCTTGGCTTTCACGGAAGAGACCACGCCGGCATCGACCCAGTGGAAACGGGGGCTGAAATCGATGAACAAGTCGTACCCGCGGGAGAAGAAACCGGCAAGCCTCGCCTTTTTCCCCGTTTTGGGCATCTGGCAAAAGTCCAGATCCTCGGCGCCCATGACCGATACCGGGAAAGGGAACCGCTCGGGCACCGGGGGGGCGGACGGCCCGGGCGCGTACACCAGCAGATGAACCTGCCTGCCCGTCGACCAGGATTCCTTCAACAAGGATAACAGGCGCTCCCATTCCTGAAGATCCCCGTATGAATAATAAATGCCCACCGAAGCCGCCTCATGCATCCTGCAAGCCTGGCGGCCCGTGCAACCTCGCGCAAGGTTGCGGCGGAACTTCCTCCGCCAGCATCTTCTTTTTATCGCTTCAAACATACGCGCTTTTCCCCGATAAAAGTACAACAAATGCCTGTTTCTGCAAAAACATGCGTAACTTTGCGCTTGATGCCCATAGAAAGGGCTTTCCCTTCATCGAGAGACAACAAAAGCACTTGCATGAAAGACATCAGCCTGGATTTCCGGTTCGGACTGGAAGCCGGGAAATCGCTCCAAGCGGCTATCGCCGGGGACTTTTCCCAAGACATGCTTCCTTTGAAAGAAAAAATAGAGCACGCGCGGCGGATCCTGCTCGATGGAACCGGCCCCGGGAACGATTTCCTAGGGTGGCTCCGCCTTCCGGAAATGCTCACCGAAGAAGCCTTGGCCCCTATTTTGGAAAAAGCGGCTGAATTCCGGAAAAAGTCCCATGTTTTCGTCTGCATCGGCATCGGAGGCTCCTACCTCGGCGCCCGGGCTGTCATCGAGGCGCTCAAACCGCAATTGGCTCCCGCTCTTCCGGATTCCCCGCTCGTGCTTTACGCGGGACACCATCTGGGCGAAGACTACATGGCCGAGCTCCTTGCTTCGCTCGACCGCTTCGAATATACCCTCTGCGTCATTTCCAAATCGGGAACCACGACCGAGCCGGCCATCGCGTTCCGGCTTCTGAGAGGCCATCTGGAGAAAAAATACGGGAAAGCCGAAGCAAGGCGGCGCATCGTGGCCATTACCGACAAAGCCAAAGGCGCGCTCAAGATTTTAGCCGACCAGGAAGGATACACTTCTTACGTGGTTCCCGACAACGTGGGCGGCCGGTTTTCCGTCCTGACCCCCGTAGGCCTGTTCCCCTTGGCCGTAGCCGGAATCGATATCCGGGCCCTGGCCCGGGGAGCGCAGCGGATGCGCCAGCGCCTTTCGGGGGAAAATCTCGACTGGAGTTCGAACATCGCCGCCCAATATGCCCTTTTCCGCCAATTCCTCTATCAGGGAAAAGGAAAGAAAATCGAATTGCTTTCCAGCTTCGATTCCCGGTTCCACTACCTATGCCAATGGTGGACGCAGCTTTTCGGGGAAAGCGAGGGAAAGCAGCACAAAGGGCTTTTCCCTGCACAAGCAGCCTTTACAACCGACCTTCATTCCTTGGGCCAGTACATCCAGGACGGGGAAAGGCTGTTCCTCGAAACCCTCCTGAGCCTTCAAGAAGGAAATTCGCGCGTGGAAATCCCTTGCGACGAGGAAAATCTCGACGGAATGGACTTCGTGGCCGGAAAACGGGTTTCCTTCGTCAACGAGAAAGCCGAGGAAGGCACTTGCATGGCTCATTCCCAAGAGGGGGGTGTTCCGGTATTGCGCATAAGGATCCCCTCTCTGGACGAAGCTTCGTTAGGACAGCTTCTCTATTTTTTCGAATACGCTTGCGCCTTGAGCGGTTACGCCATGGACATCAACCCGTTCGACCAGCCCGGCGTGGAAGCCTACAAGAAAAACATGTTCCGCTTGCTCGGCAAATAAGATCCGCTTCGGATTCCCCGATCCGCTCCGTTCTCCTGCATTCATGCAGTCCGGCAAGGCCCTCCGCCCATAGCGCGGCATTCCTGTCCGCTTCCGGAACGAGGGCATGGGATTCGGTGCCTGCACCTGGGAAATCATCCTGCAAGCACCTTTTTCGCCAAGCCGCGCTCCCCATGGAAGGAAAGGCCTTCAACGCACAAGCGTGAACGTACCCCGCTTCGTCCAGGAAAAATGCTCGTAAGTTTCCCGGAACACATACACGTATGTGCCGGCTTCTGCGTCCTTCCCTTTGTAACGCCCATCCCAGCCTTGCGAAAACTCGGTCGTGGAAAAGACCATCGTCCCGTTCCTGTTGAACACCGCAAAGTAATATTGCCGGGTGCTGTCTTCTACCCCTATGGGGCCGAATGTCTTGGTAAACCCGCCCGGGACAAAGCCGTTGGCAAAATACACCCGGTTGCAATTGCGCACAAGGATTTCCCGCTGTATGCGGGTGCTGCATTGATCCGAAGGCCCGGAAAACAAGTCGCACCATGCCAAAAACGCGGACTTCGGTTCCAATTCGATCGATACGGCCGTATCACGCGTAAACCAGCGGAAACGATCCGCTTGCCGGGAGTCCACTTCCAGCCGCACGCTCTTGCCCAAGCAGACCGAGTCGACGTCCTCCCCGTCCACATAAGCCATGATCCGGCCTTCCGGGCGATCGACAAGCTCTATCTGCCATTCCTTCGTGTCCCGGCACCCGTGGCGGTCGGTAGCCGTGACACGAATCCCCGTATCGCGTTCCGCCACGAAACTGTGACGGGCATCTCCCGGAACTCCGTTCCAAAGAATATCGCTACCGCCTTTCACCTCCAAAGTAACCGGAACCCCTTGGCAAATCCCGCCCGGGCCTTCGATGGTGAAAACAGCGGAATCCAGAACCGCAACATGCACCGAATCTTCCGCATAGCAAGCATTTTCATACCCGTATTCAGCTATCGGGTATTCCGATACGCGGAAATAATAAGTCGTTGTCTCCGCCGGACGGACATTGACAAACTGCGTTGTCCCTCCGGTGCTCCAAGCCCAATACCGGCCTCCCTCCACGCCTACCGTAGCTTCCATCCCGTAACAAACCGTGTCGGGAACAGGCTGGTACTCGGGCACATGCGTGACATAGATCTGCAAAGTATCACGCCCTACCTCCTTCCCCATGTCTTCCAGAACAGCGCAAAGCCCGTAAACGGATTCCATCCCGGGCGTGAAAGTAAGCGTCTTTTCCCGCCCCACAACCGTTCCATCGGAAAGCAGGAGCCATGTATAATGCAAATCGGTACCCGGGCCGTAAGCCGAATGATCCATTTCCAAGTTGCAATAGGAACCGAGGCAAAGCACGTTGGCATCGTACCGGATTACCACCGCTGCAGCCTTGGGTTCCTTTTGCGCGGGCTGGTTCCTGAAAAGTTCACGGAACCAGTCCGGCCGGGCCATCGCCAAGGCCGGGAAAAGAAACAAGATCGTCCCTATCCAGCGGATTCGGCCAGAATATTTCATATCAACTGTTTTTGAGTCTGTCAAAAATGCCTTTCCCCAAGTGCTCTTTCACGTAATCTTCCGTCACGAGGTAACGCGAAACCTCCTGCGATGGCAGCTGGTACATCAAATCGCCCATCACCACTTCCATGATGCTGCGCAATCCCCGTGCGCCAAGACGGTATTCGATGGCCTTGTCGGCAATGAAACCGTATACGCCCGGAGCAAAGTCCAGATCCACGCCATCCATCTTGAAAAGCTGCTTGTACTGCCGTACCAAGGCGTTTTTCGGCTCGGTAAGCACGCTCAGCAAGGCCTCCTTGTCCAAGGCTTCCAAGTGGGTGATGACCGGAAGACGCCCTATCAGTTCCGGAATAAGCCCGTAAGCCCGGAGATCCTGGGGAGCCACATACTGCAGGAGTTTTTCATCCTGGGCGACCTCCGTCCTGTCTTCGCTTTTCCTATACCCTACCTCCTTCATGCGCAGGCGGGAAGCGATATTCCGTTCGATCCCGTCGAAAGATCCGCTGGCTATGAACAAAATATTGCTGGTATTTACCTTCACCATGTCTGCATTGGGATGCTTCCGGCCCCCTTTCGGCGGGACAAGCGACTCGGTGCCTTCCAGCAACTTGAGCAGGGCCTGCTGCACGCCTTCGCCTGAAACATCGCGGGTAATGGACGGATTGCCCGACTTGCGGGCTATCTTGTCGATTTCATCGATAAAAACGATGCCCCTCTCCGCCTGTTTCACATCGTAATCGGCCGCCTGGAGCAAGCGGCTCAGGATCGTTTCCACATCTTCGCCCACATAACCGGCTTCCGTCAGCACGGTAGCATCGGCAATGCAGAAAGGAACTTTCAGCAGACGCGCTATGCTGCGGGCCAGCAAGGTCTTTCCCGTCCCGGTCGGCCCGACCATGAGCACGTTCGACTTTTCGATCTCCGTTTCGGAATTCCCCTCATGGCATGCCAAGTAATTGAGGCGTTTGTAATGATTGTACACCGCAACGGACAAAATCCGTTTGGCCGCATCCTGGCCGATGACGTACTGGTCGAGGAAAGCTTTGATTTCCTGCGGTTTCTTGAGCGGAATAGCTTCCATCTCTTCTCCAGCCTGGTATTCCCTCCGCAATTCCTCGAAATACCGGTGGGCCAGATCCTCGCAATTCATGCAAAGGATAGCCCCATCGACTCCTTGGACAACCGGCTCGAACGGGCTTATTTCTTTTCCGCAGAACGAACAGGTTTTCCCTTTCCTTTTCTTTGCCCCGGAACCGGAATCCCCTTTCCCGGATGCTTTAGCCCCCGAGGTTTTCCTCGCGGCAGGCTTCTCGTCTTCTCTCTTCATCATAATACGAAATTGCAAATATACGTCATTTTGCCATGGGCCGTTCCGGCATGATCCGGAACAAGGCAGTGCAACGCGTCGCGGCCGCAGCGCCCCCCCCCGGCTACCCCCAACGTGGGCGAGGGCGGGACCCGGCTGGCGGGCGGGCCGGCCAACGCCAATGCAATCTTTCGATGGGCCCGGCCCTCGCCTTTCATTATCTTTGTGCCGGGTTTTCACCCCGTGCGGCACGCAAAGCCCCGCGGACCGACAACAGGCTCCGCGCCTGCAAGCTGCCGATTCAACGAAAACAACACTGGAAAAACACTTACCTGCCATGAGCGATTTGAAAACAACCTTTGCCGGCCTTCAACTGAAAAATCCCTTCATCGTGAGCAGTTCCAATCTCACGGACAATGCCTCGAAAAACCAGGAATGGGAAAAGGCCGGCGCCGGAGCCATCGTGCTGAAGTCCCTTTTCGAAGAACAAATTCTTTGGGAAAGCGCCCATATCATGAGCGAGGAGCATCCCGATGCCAACGACTACCTGTCGGGCTACCTGCGCGCCCACTACCTGGAAGAATACACGCGCCTGATAAAAGACAGCAAGGCTGCATGCAGTATCCCGATCATTGCCAGCATCAACTGTTACACCGACAAGGAATGGGCCGATTTCGCGAAAATGATCCAAGAAGCCGGAGCCGATGCGATCGAACTCAACCTGATGGCAATCCAGACCCGTATCGATTACACATACGGCGCATTCGAGCAACGCCACGTGGACATACTCAAGCATGTCCTCTCCCAAGTGTCCATCCCGGTAATCGTGAAATTGGGCAACAACCTCACCAACCCTATCGCCTTGATAGACCGTCTCCATGCCACGGGGGCAAAAGGCGTGGTGCTTTTCAACCGGTTTTACCAGACCGACATCGACATCGAAAACCTCGCTTACACAAGCGGCCCGGTCCTGAGCGAAGGCGGGGAATTGTCCAATGCCTTGCGCTGGATCGGGATTGCGGCCACGGCTGTCGGGAACATCGATTACGCCGCTTCCGGAGGCGTCAACAATGCCGAAAGCATGATCAAAGCCTTGCTGGCCGGAGCCAGTGCCGTGGAAGTCTGCAGCGTGCTGTACAAAGATGGCCCGGCCCGCCTGCAAGCCATGCTCGAAGGGCTGCGAGAATGGATGGAACGGCACGGCTACGGCCAAATCTCCGATTTCAAGGGGAAAATGAAAGCCAAAGACGTGGAAGGGGTCAATATCTTCGAACGCACCCAGTTCCTCAAATATTTCGGGGGCAAGCAGTAAAAGCATCAAGATTCCCGCCTTGCGGCAATAGGCCTCGCTTTGCGATGGGGGATAGCCTTGCACCACCCGGGAATCCGCTTGAACCCGGACGCCGTCTTCATCCGGGGATTCCCTTTCCCGCAGCCGCGGGAAAGGGAATCCCCGGATGAAGACGGTCATTTTCCTCAACGCACCCGTCCTGCGTTTCAAGCTGACAGCCCAACAGAGCTGACAGGAACGGTTATTTCCTCAACGCACCCGCCGTCCACCCGATCGAATAGTCATATTCCTCTTTGCGGGTCTTACCGCTTTTCAGGGCTTTATCACTTTATTTCCCTTTAAATAAATATTTTACGCTAAGCCATACGATAAAACCGCTTTCGAGGCGTTATTGGATTGTCATATTCTTCATCAAAACCAATAACTGCCGCCATGAGAAACGACTTGCCTGGGAAAGCCTTCTCCTGCCTCCACCCGCACGGGAAAAGATTCCCGAACACCGCGTTCTGGAAAACCCTTTTTCGGAAAAACAAATGGATTTGCAAAATCCCTTATCCGCTATTCATCCCCTTTACGCTCACTTCTTTCCTTGTGGCCGGCCCGGCCTTGGCGCAAACGCAAAGCATCGTTTTCCAAGAAGATTTCACCCATTGCAACAATGCGTGGAACAGCTCGAAAGCGGCTGCCTCGACTTCCGATGCCTTGGAATTTTCCGGGAAAGCCTACAGTTCGCGCAAATGCGTGAAAGTTGCGTCTTCCTCCTCCGAGGGAGAAATCCGCATAAGCCTTCCCCCCTCCGGAACCGCTCCATCCTCGATAAGCCTCTTGCTCCGCGGAGCCCGGTACGATAAAAGCAAGAACTCCCATATAATCGTGCACACAGGCGAAAGCCGCCTCGACACCCTACGCTTTTCTTCTTACTACAAAGACGGGGACCTCGAACCTTACGCCAGCAACGATTCCATGACACAAGCGGGACTGGACTTTTCTTCGCTCGATTCCTTGAACGTCCCTGTCCTTGACGGCCCGCTGCCCGCGTATTTCCGCATCCGGATCCCCGCCGACGACCAATGCTACATCGACCGTTTGCGCGTAACCTACCATTATGGAAACGAGAGCCCTGACTCCGGATGCGACCTGCCTTTCAACCTCGCCGCCGAAGCCCATCCCTCGATGCCGGCATGGCTAAGGCTCTCCTGGCAGGAATCATCCGAATGCGCCCGCGCCGGGAAACATATCCGCATCGATTCCGCCGGAAAAACCGTGAAAGAATACCTGAAAAAGGCAGGGAGCCCGGCTTGGACAGATCTAACAACGCTCTCTCCCGGTGGCAGTTACACCGCGCACATCGGCAGGGCGTGCCCGGACGGGCAAATACGGTTCGCGCCCTCTCTTCCCTTCACCTTCCCCGATATCGAGAACGCGCCAAGCCTGGAAGCCTCCCCCGATACGGTTTTCCTTCATGGAAACACGGGCGAGACGCTCCATGGAAAAATCTGCCTCGTCGGGAAAAACATGGACCGGAACCTGCTGGTGCAAAGCACGGATATGGACTTGTACTGCTCGCCATCCATCATCGACACCTCCGACTGGGCCAACGACACCGTGCGCCTGTACCTATCCTATACCTTGCCGCATTTCCCAACCTTCCCCGCCATACGCGTCTTATCGGAAGAAAGCCGGGATATCCTGCTCGAAATCCCCGTAATCGTCCAAAACGCCGACCATCCCGCTTCCCGGCTCCGCATCCTAAGTCCCGCCCCCGGTGAAATCTACCAAGAAGGCAATGCCTTATTTTCTTTCCAAACCGAAAATTTCATTCCAGGGGAAAACGGAAAAATAGCCATCTCGTTAAGAGACAGTATTTTCTATACAGAAGAACTCGTTTACAAGCCTATCTGGCAAAGTCCCGGATATTATCCCGTGGAATTTTATCTTGCCGATACCGGCCTCAATCCTGTTTCAGGCACTTCCGATTACCGCACCTACGTGATCGAGGCCGCTCCCGATACCGCCTTTCCGGACACGGTTCCCCAACGCCCTTGCCCGCCTCCGGAAAACCTGGAAGTGTTCGAAATCGGGGAAAATTCCGTCTTGACGGCCTGGGTCCACGATGCTTTCTCGTTCCTTGTGGAAGTGAAAGACCTCTTCGGATGGGAATTGCAAACCCGCGTGGAAAACAGCGAATTCTTCACCGAATCGCTACAGGAAGGCACTTTATACCAATGGCGGGTAGCAGCGGTGTGCAACGAAGGAGACACCAGCGCCTGGAGCGAAGGCCCGAACTTCGAAACCCTGCGGAAAGCCGGGCTCGTGGACAGCCAGACGCCGCTCCGGGCAAAAATCTACCCGAATCCTTGCCGAGGAACCTGCATCATAGAATCGGATCGTCCGCTAAAGGCAAGCCTGTTCTCCCTTGAAGGGAAAAAGCTTTTTTCCCGAACGCTCCAGGCAGGGGAAAAAACGATCCGTTTTTCCCGGAAAGGCACCTATGTCCTTCTTCTGGAAACAAAAGAAGGCTGGATGAAACGGGAAAAAATAATCGTCCTGTAAAGCGTTGTCCGGATTCCAAGCCCTTCTTGCAGCGGGTGGAAGCCGCTGCAAGAAGGCAAAGAAGGCTGGCTGCAGCGCGGGGCGGGGCCAAGGGAAAACCGTTTTACCTTTCCCCCCCCCGCCCCAGTGGCTAACATGTGGCCCAGATGCCAGTACCGGGAAAGGCATCAGGGCGCACTGGTCGCTAACGGGGGGGGGCGGGGCAGGGGAAAACCGGTTTTCCATGGCCCCGCCCCGCGCTGCAGCCAGCCTTCTTTGCCTTCTTGCAGCGGCTTCCA
>CASEWE010000003.1 GCA_949291555.1 uncultured Bacteroidales bacterium | reverse complement strand
GTCTGCCTACCATGATGGCAAGCTGTTCTTCTTCCAGCAGGGCGAAGGCGGCTATTGCGAGTTGGTGGAATACGATTTCGAGACCTTGGAACCCACGGGAAACCGGACGGATTTGTTCGAGGCCGTGCCTTTGGATCTGGAAGACGATGCCCGTGCCGGCGGTTTGGAAGTCTATGCGATGCCCAATGGGACGGTGGCTCTGTTGGCCAATATCCAACAATCAGCACCGAGAACCAACAAGGTGGTCTGGGTAGAAGCCGAGCAAAGTATGTACGTGCAGGGGTTCAATATTTTCCGTGATGGGGAGCAGCTGAACGCGGAAATGCTGCCCAACCGCGCTTTTTCCGATACCTTGGCCGAGCCGGGAACGTACGAATATACGGTGACGGCGATTTACGTGGATGGCGCTGAAAGCGCTGAAAGCGAGACCTTGGAGGTCGTTATTTCGGATCCTTCCCATTGCGAGGCGCCGATCGGCCTGCAGGCCAAGGTGGAAAAACGGAATGTTACCCTGACTTGGACCTCGGAACTGGAAGCGGGCAATCAAGGCGACAATATGGAGGCCTATTCGCACATGGGGCCGATGGGGGCTTGGCGTTCGATCTCCATGGACAGCCTGAAATCGATTGTTCCCGCGGGTTTCGATTTTGAGGGCCGCAACCGGGTGGCGAGTTTCTTTGTCTTCGATCAAACGCAAGCATCGCCGGCCCAGCGCGGCTTGGCTTATTCGGGAAACAAGGCGTTGCTGAGCTTGGCCCCCGGCGATACTTCCGAGGGTGGCTACCTGACCTACGCCAACGACTATCTTATCGGGCCGGCGGCTTCGCAGGTTCCGGCGCCGGGCCAAAGCCAGTGGTTCTCGTTTATGGCCCGGGGCTTGGAGACAGGCAAGGCCGAGTCCTTCAAGGTGGCTTACAGCCTTTCGGACGACAACCCGGAAAACTTCATTTTCGTCTCCTCCACCCCGGAACAGGTCTATAGCTTGTATACGCGCTTCACGTACGAGATTCCATCGGAGGCCAGGTTCGTGGCGGTCAATTATGTTTCGGGCAATGGCTCGGGCTTGCTGCTCGACGACATTTACGTGGGAAGCGAAGGCAATGTGTTCGAAGTGCAGGAAGAAATCCGGGCCGGGGAGACCTTGACCGAGGCGGTGGCAGGGTATTCCGTATACCGGGACGGGATGCTGCTGACCCCCGAGCCGATCAGGAGCACGGCCTATTTCGACGGCAATGTCCCCGATGGCGAGCATACCTATACGGTGCAGGCTTTGTACAATACCTCGTGCCAGAGCGGGCAGAGCGAGGCATGCGTGGTGGAAGTGGACTACGAAGGGCTTCGTTCGGCTCCGACCGGCTTGCAGGCCGTGGTGGACGGGAACGATGTGGAACTGGCTTGGGAAGCTCCCGTGGCAGACGAGCCAGTGATGCTGACCTACGCCGAGACCAATGTGGCCAGCGCGTTGATGCTGCAGGACGAAGCCACGTATTATGTGGCCTGCAAATGGGAGCCGATGGACTTGATGGCGGTTTACGGGTATGAGTTGCGTTCGGTCGCAGCCATGTTCTATTCCCAGCCGATGGGGTTGCGGCTCCTGATTTACCAAGGCGGCGAGCTGGTTTACAGCCAGGACGTGCTGGACGATTGCCAGGACATGTTGACTGAATTTTACTTGGACGAGCCTTACCGCATCGATTTCAGCAAAGATTTGATGGTAGGGTTTGAAATTTCGGCGGATGCCGGCCAAGGCACGATGGTCGTGGACAACGGGCCGGCGGTGGCTGGCAAGGGCGACCTCTATTCCGAGGACGGCGAAAACTGGCTGTCCAATTACCAGTACGCCGGAAGCAATTGCAACTGGGCCATGATCGCTACTTTTTCCATGGCGGTTTCGGAAAACGAGGGATTCCAAGGCTACCTGGTCTACCGGGATCAAGTGCCTTTGAGCAAGGATTTCATTTCCGATACCCGTTACAGCGACGAGGATTTGGCAGAAGGGGTTTACGTTTATGCGGTTTCGGCGGTTTACGACGATGGCACGGAGGCGCGTTCCGAAGCCGTGCGGGTTACCATCGGGACGGGAAACCTTTTGACGGAAAGCAATCCTTTGCGCGTGGAGCCTAATCCGGCCAGCGGCGTGGTCACCGTCAGGGGCGAATACCGGAAGCTGGAAGTGTTCGGGTTGCAGGGCGGTTTGGTCCTGCAACGGAATGCAACATCCGGCAACGAGAAATTCGATGTGTCCGGAATGCCTTCCGGCATTTACTTGCTGAAAGTTACCGGTCCGGACGGGAACGTGTCGGTGCTTAAGTTAGTTGTCCGGTAAGCCGTAACCGCGCCGGCAATCCTTGTTATTGCGTGCTTTCAATAGTTGGTTGGTTTTTGGTTGCAAGGCGGCCGGGTTTCGACCCGGCCGCCTTTTTTCAGGAACACGGTAATCGGGATTTTCGTCATCGAGGCAGAGGAAGGCCGGGTTTCAGCCCGGCCGCCCCGCTACCGGACCACGAATTTCAGCACCGCGCAGCCTTGTTCCGTGTGCACGCGGGCGAGATAGAAGCCTGCCGGGAGGCCGCTCACTTGGTAAATGAAGTCGGTCTGGTTCAAATCCGGGGCGCTTTGGTATACGATGGCGCCTTCAAGGTTCAGGAACGACACTTGCCGGATGCGGGCATCGCTCGAATGGATGCATATTTTTCCAGCGGCGGGATTCGGGTAGAGGCTCAGCTGGGCATCTGCCCGGTCTGCGCCTTGGTTGCTTCCCTCGGGAGCGCTTACCGTTATGTCATCGATCATGAACATGAAGTTGTCGCGGGAAACGCATTGGATGGCTAAATGGACGGCTTTCCCCGCAAATTCGGAAAGGTCGATTTCCACTTTTTCCCATTGGCCGGGAGCCTCGCGGGTAGCACCTATCCGGGTGAAATCCTGCAATTGATCGCTGGAAGCCGAAACCAGCACGTTGTATTCCTCCTTGCCGTAGGCCTCCGTGAGGCTCTTCACGTAGAATTCCATCTTGGCGCCCTTCCTCGGCAGGGCAAGCTTGGGCGAAATCAGCCAGTCGTCGTTCGCGCTGCCGTCGATGAGGTAGAGGCTGGCCCCGTAACGTTCGCCCCCGTGCGGCGCGGCTGTTTCTCCGCCGTTTTCCAGCAGGGAAGGCGTGGTCTTGTCGGGATTGAAGGCAATGAACCCGCAGGGCTTGTGCATGAGCGGGAAACTTACCCCTTGCCAGCCTCCAATCGGTTTCCCGTCATTGTCTACCGAAATCCAGGCCGGGTTGAAGGCGTTGGTAGCGAAATCCTGGCAATATTCGAAATCAATCACATACGGGTCGGCGGCTTCCATGGAGAGCGCTGTAAGGTAAATCGTGTCGTTCAGCGGGTCTTCATCGCCTTCCAGGCGCGTGAAGGCGCAGAGGTCATGCTTGCCCGGTTTCGACAAGTCGGCTTCGAATTTCACTTCGGCGGAAGAATATTTATCCATGGGAACCGTCTTGCTCCCTACCGTTTCCCCGTCGACTTGCAGGCATACCGGCACATCGGCCTTTCCGCTGCCGAGGTTGGCCACTTTCACGGCTATTTCCTCGTTGGCGGCGAAAAGCCCTTCTTCGGGCGGCAGCAGGAACGTCACGGCCGAAGCATCCTTGGTTTTTGTTTCCGCGCCCTGCCCGAACACTAAGCGGATGGCAGGGTAGCCGAAACCTATCTGCTGCAAGGGAGGGTTGCTGGAAGTGATGTACAGGCATCCCTCTTCCGCGCCGTCGGTCATCATGATGTAACCTTGCGAACGTTTGGAAACCATGTAATGGCCGGCATCGAGGATGATGCTTTCAATCGGGTAATGGATGAAGCCCGATTGGGTGCCCGCCCGGAAGGAATTTTCGTAGAGGATCTTGCCTAAGGTATTGCTGGCGGGGTCCCATTCATGGATCAGCAAGCCCACTTCTTCGCCTTGCGGATGCCCCAGTCCTAAGACGATTTCCGTCAAGGTGTCTTGCCTGGGCACGTAGAAAGGCAGGCCGATAGAGGTTTCCCCGCCCGATCCGACAGCGTATTCCTCGGGATTGCTGAAAAGGGCGTCGGTCACGTTGTCGTAAGCCATTTCATCGAGCGACGGGAGGATATGGAGCGCGGCTTCGTTGTTGCAGGTCAGGTCCTCGCTTTCATGCCCTGCGGCCGAGACCCGGAAAAGAAGTTCTTCTTCCTTGCCGGGTATCAAGCCCTGCAGCGTGAAGGCCACATCGACGTTTGTTTCGTTCTGGCTCGGAGGGAGCGCAGGAAGGGAAGCCGACCCGATCACGATCCCGTTCCGCAGCACTTCCACTTTGGCTTCTACGGTTTCCTGTCCCATGTTCTGGATGCTCGTTACGGCTTTCACGGCAAGTTTCTCGACTTGTTCAACCGGCATCATGCGGGCTAAATCCCAATGGCACGACCGCATGCACAAGTCGAAGTCGGTGATCTCGGCCACGGTGATTTCCTTGATCCAGATGAAGCCGCTGCTGACAATGGCAAAGGCGTAATCCCCCTCTTGCTGGCAAGTGAAAGACTTTTCCTGCCGTACGGTCTCGGTATAGGCTTCGGTTTCCTTCCAGATCGTGTCCCAGGTACTCATGTCGGTGCCGGAAAGCCCGTAGAGGATGGAAAAGTCTTCAAGGAGTTGCAAGCCCCAGAAAATGAATCCCGCGCTGTAGGTCATTTCATAGCGGTAATTCTTGCCTTTTTCCAAGTGGATGCAGCGCGAGACAAGGGGGTGGGCGCTTGTGCCGGTAATGCCGGCAGAGGTCCATTCCCAATTGCCCGGGTGGAGCCACCGCGCGGATTCATTGCTGTCGGCGAAGTGGGTGATGAAGGGGGCCGGCAGCGGAAAGAAATGCTCCACACGGCCTACGGCCGTATTGTTCGCGGTGTCGGCTTCGCCGGGTTCCAGGACGGTTCCCCTGACTTTTACCGCATACACGCTCCCGGCAATCGAGAAATCGGCCGGCGCATCGAACCTCACCACGGTATCTTTTCGGCAGGGCAGGCTGCCGAAAGTCTGGGATGCCACGGGGATTCCGTTGGAGTAGCAGTCCAGGCGGAATTGCTCGATGTCATCGGTTCCTTTGTTCAGGACAGCGACTTGCACGTGGACGGTGTCGGAAAGGTCGCAAGAGGAAACCGGCAGCAGCACGCTCTTCACTTCCAGATCGGGAAGCCCCGAGTAGGAGCCTTGCCCTATTTCCACGTTATCGATGTACAATCCCATTTTGTTGGGTTTGGAATGGGCATGGAAAGCGAAATAGTAATCGCCCGCTTGGGGTATGTAAATGGAGTCGACCCGCCAGTAGTTCGTTCCGGTAGGCCGTTTGGTGATGGAGTCCATGTCGCATACGAGCGTCATGGACCCGGGTTCCGTGCTTGTCCCGTACAAGAGGCCCAGCGCTTCTGGAAGCTTGCTCGAATGGGCATTGTAATCGAAAGCCACGTAGGCAGGGCCTTTTTCCAGGTGCAAGGGCCGGCGGATCGCGAAATAATCGTCCAGGCCCCGGCTGTCGTAACCGATTTCCGCCCGGCCCAGCCGCCAGAACCATCCATCCTCGCCATTGATGCCGAACGAGAACCAATGGCGCATGTCCGAGCTGTCGTTGAAGTAGCAGGCGAAAGGGGGAAGCATGGGCTGGGGGTCGTCTTTCGCGGACAGGTGCTCGGAGGGGAATCCTGCCGGCATCGATAGATTGAAATCGAGGAGTTTTTCAATGTTCTTGGCGCTTGCGCCCTGCCGCAGCCCTACGGCTTCTTGTCCTGCAACTTGTTTTCCCGGCTGGGAAAAAGCCAGTCCGGATGCAAGCAAGTGCAGGCAGGCAATCCAGAGAAACGTTTTCATGATTTTGGTTTTTGGTTTGTTTTCCGGAAAAAGGGGGCAGGGAAGGCGATAGGGCTTTTTTAGTTTTTTTGCCCGAAGCAGGGAAGGCGAGGAAAAAAGAATATCTCCCGACATGCTTTTGGGATTCCCTTGCATGCGGGCTTTCGGTCTGGAAAAGTCCTCCCGTATTCCGAATCCGGCCTGTTGTCCGGTTTTGATGATTCTCTTTTTTGCTAAAAGAGGCGTTCAGTGAATATTTAGTTGAGATACGGCCGCCTCTTGCCGTTTATCGTGGGAGAAGCCACGACAGGATTCGATGAGGCAAAGTTATCAAAAAAAACAATGCGGCAAAAAAAAGATATGATAGGTTGTGTTATCGTTTTGGTTATTGGTTCATGAAGAATGAATAGTTTACTGAGAAGGGACGGCCCTTTCTCCTGCCAGAAGAAGTTCGGCAGGCTTCGATCACGTTCTGTTTGCGGGAAGCCTTCCTTGTTCTTTTCGGGGTTGGTCATGGCCAGGCTGGCATGGTCGGCATGCTTGGAAGCCTTCCTTCCTTGTTCTTTTCGGGAGCCGTAAAGAAAAAAAAACGGCCGGATTCCGCGTGCCGGCCGTTTTTAACGGTCGGGATCCTTTTCTTATCTTTTTTTTGTCCGGGGAATCCGAGGCGTTCGGGGAATCTTGCAGGCGTTCAACAGAAACAAGCATTCGTTCATGAAAGTCCCGGCAGGAAGCGAGCCAGTAAATAGCCTCCGCCCAAGAGCCAGAGGTAGAGCAGGAAAGCCAGCAGGAAAGGGCGCGGGCCGGCTTTTTTGAATTTGTCGAAGCTGGTGTCGGTGCCCAAGGCGGTCATGGCCATGGTGAGCAGGAAGGTATCGAAGGAGTTGACCGCATGGACCAAGCCTTCCGGCAGAAGCGACAGGGAATTGAATCCGATGACCGCCAAGAAGAGGAATGCGAACCAAGGGACCGCGATTTTCCCTTTCGCCTTGCGTTCCCCTGCCGCAGGGGCAGCGGCTGCGAGGCCGGCCTTGCTCCCTTCCGGAAGGCTGCCGGCCGTTGCGTTCTCCTCGGGACGGGGCTTGCGTCCGGCCCAGAAGGAAAGGACGGCCAAGACCGGGACTAAGAGGATGACCCGAATCATCTTGACAATGATGGCGGTGTCTTCCACTTGCGAGCCCATGGCATTGCCGGCTCCCACCACGTGGGCCACCTCGTGCAGGGTCGCGCCGGTGTAAATGCCCATCTGGTGCGGGTCGAGGCCCAGGAGGCCGCTTCTGTACAAGGCCGGGTACAAGAACATGGAGATGGTCCCGAAGATGACCACGGTAGAAACGGCCACGGCGGTCTTGTAGGCTTTGGGCTTCAGGGTGGCATCCGCGCCCAATACGGCAGCCGCTCCGCAGATGGCGCTCCCCACCGAGGTGAGCAAGGCAGTTTCCTTGTCCATTTTGAGGATTTTTCCGAAGAAAATCCCGGCCAGGAGGGTAACCGCTACGATGACGCAGTCGATGAGGATGGCGCCTCCGCCCACTTCGAGTATGTTCTGGAGGGTGAGCCGGAAGCCGTAAAGGACGATGCCTGTCCGGAGAAGCTGCTTGGAACAGAATTGGATTCCGGGGACCCACGTCTCGGGAAGCCGGTTCCGCAGGCTGTTGGCATAGAGCATGCCTAACAGGATCCCGATGATGAGCGGGCTCAGCGATAATTTCTGGAAAAACGGGAACTGGGAGATATAGGTGGCCGCGCAAGAGAAAAGCGCGATAAGCAGGATGCCGTGCAGCGTGTTGCCTTTTTGTTCGCTCAGTTTTTCCATAAAATGTTCCGGTATGTTTTTTTTCCGGGGCAAAGTACGGAAGAAAAAGCCGTTTGACGAAATCAAGGAATGTTTCCGGGCTTTTTGCAGGTTTTTCCCGGGTCGTTTTTCCGTCCGGCCGTTGGCTTCCGCAAGGGCTTCGGGGCTTCGTGCAGGGCTCGGGGTACGGGATTGCGTTCGATGGAAAGCAATTGGATAAATTTCAGGGCGCGGTCCGGATTTTTTTCCGGAGAAGGATTTTCCTCCGCAGGAAGAAGTAATATCCGGTCAAGGCGGAAATGCCCCCGATCAAAGCTGCTAAAAAGCTGAGGATGCGGGTGGGCAATCCGCCCCAGGAACCTGTGTGGACGGAATAAATCCATCCTCTGAGCTTCCCGGCTTCCGGGGAATCGCGGTAAAGTTGTTCCTGGGTGATAGTCCCGGTAGCAGGATCGAAGCCGTAGCGGTCGCTTCCGCGCGTATTGCCGTATTTCGCCGTGGAAACCGAGGCCGAACCGTCCTGGAGGGTAATGGAATTGTAGGCGGGGTAACGGTTTTGCAAGAAAGCCAGGACTTTCGGCCAGGCCGCGTAATCGGCCGGCCGGGGCGGGTCTTGGGGGCTGGATGCGGATGGGTTCCGGCTTTTGCCTTGGATCTGGCTCCGGCCTTGGACGGATTGCGCCCGGTTTCGGGCTTTTCCCGTAGCGGAATTTCCGGAATTGCCCGCAACGGTGGCGCTTTGGCCGGAAACGGCAGCGCTTTGGGAAGACCGGGCGACGGCTTCCACCCCGAACACCTTGTAAAAAGCCTTGTTGTACCAGCCGAAAGACCAAGTCAGGCCGGTCAAGGCCATGACGAGCAGGATTAAGACCGCGTAGAAGCCCCCCGTCACGTGCAGGTCGTACCAGAAGCGGAACCGGCCCGAACGGGCTTTTATCCGCAGCCGGTTTTTCAGCATTTTCCGGTTGCGGGGCCACCAGAGGGCAAGCCCGCTTGCCAGGATGACAACCATGGCCAACGTCGCGTAGCCTACGATATTCTTTCCCCATGCGAAGCTTCCGTCCCGCTTGGGAATGTCGAGCAGCCAGCGGTGCAGCCGCATGACCTGCATGAAGAATCCTTGGCCGTTGTCTGTTCCGGCAACCGTGCCGGTGTACGGGTCGATAAACGCTGCCGCTTTCTTGCCGGGCAGCAGAACTTGCCAAGTCCGTTCCGGATCCTGGAAGACACGCAAGCCCCTGAGCTGCGTGGATCCGGGCAATTGCCGGCGGGCCGACTCCATCAGTTCATCGGCCGGCAGCGGGGCTTTCCCCGCTTTTTCGACAAAATAACGCGAGGGATGGCAGACCTGCATGATTTCCTGCTCGAACACCAAGAGGGCCCCGGTAAGGCAGACAGTGGCAATGACAAGGCCCAACGGGAGGGAAAGCCATAAGTGGAGTTTTGCAAAAAAGCGTTTCATTTTCCGTGTTGTTTAGTTTCGTTCCCTTTGACGGTCAGGGTCAGGCGGGCGGGCAATCAATTTCTTGATCCCGTCGTATATTCCCGGGATGGCCACCGTTCCATGGGTTTCATCGGGGAATGTCTGGACGGAATAATGCAGGTTCCGGGCCAGCGGCAATTGCTCGCTTGCGAATTTCCGGGCTTTTTCAAGGTGGATGTCGTCCGTGCGGTCGGTCCGTTTACGGCTGGCGAAAGCCACGTAGAGGAATTTTCCCGAGAAATCCTTCTCGGCGAGCAAGGGGCCCGATTCTTCCGCCAAGCGTCCTTGATCCCACCAGAGGCTGGGGTCGACGGCTATGTACGCGTTGAAATCTTCAGGATGGTTCAAAAGGGAGTGGAGGGCGAAAAGCCCTGCATAGGAGTGTCCTATCAGAAGGTTGTTCCCGTTTGTCCGGTAAAGGCTGTCGAGCAAGGGGCGGAGTTCGAGCAGGAGGAACCTGCGGAAATGTCCGCTGCCTCCGCCTTGCAAGGGGGCGCCTTCTGCTATCTTCCCGTTTCGTCCGGCCGCCGAGGCGGAAGGGGTCAATTCCCAGGTCCGGTCTTTGGTCGCGATGCCGACGATGATGCAGGGCGGAAAAGGTTTCCCCCTGGAAGAAGACAAAGTCCGGCTTATCCCGACAAGGGCATGGAAGAACGATTGCCCGTCTAACAGGTAAATTACCGGATAGGAACGCGCGGTGTCGGAAAAATAGCCCGGAGGCAGATGGATCCAGAATTCCCTTTCCTCGCGGAGGAACCGTGAATGCAGGCGCTTTTCTTCCCCGATGCACAGGCAATGGCCGGAAACGCTCGCGGAGCGGGCCTTCTTTCCCGAAGCCGGGCTGTCCGCGGAGGCCGCTTTTTCGCGGAACCTCGTTTCCGGGCAAGCCACCGCCTCTTTGCAGGGAAAATCCTCCTGGCCTCGCAAGGAAAACGGGGTCAGGAGGATGCAGGATAAAAGGAGGAAAACGTTTTTCATTTCATGTCTCGGAACGCCGGGTTCGAAAGGCGGCCGCGCTGCTTATTGCAAGGGGGCCTTGTAACTCAATTTCCCGATTCCGGTAATCTGGGTTGCTTCCACTTCCAGGCCTTTGCTGGCTTTGGCTGTGGCCGGGTCTATCTTGTAGATGGCCGGGTTGGCGTCGGTCGTGGTTACCGCTACGTAAACCATGCCGTTTTCCACGAAGGGCGTGTTGCCGAAACCGGAAACCGTTGCCGGCAGGCCTTCCACGTAGGTCAGTTTCATGTCGCGGGCTTTGAACACAGCCATTTGCGTGGCCGCGTAGCCGGTTTCGGAATAGGGCTTGTCGTACATCAGCATCAGGAAATAGTCGTCGGCAATGGGCCAAACCCGCATGAAGCCTCTCCCGTTGCTTTGCGCTTCGATATTGCAGTAGTAATCGTCAAAGTCTTCGCTGCCATCGGGAATGCGCACTACGCCGGCGGGCAGTTTCGTTTGCTGGCGGGGATCGGCCATGGTCTTGGCGTAGGAGGGGGAGAACACGTAGATATCCCCGTTCCCGTCTTCCCAGATCATTTGATAGTATTGCGATTTCATGCGGCCGGCCGCGTAGCTGATTTTGCCGGTTTTGATGATTTTCCTGGATTTGAGGGTCTCATTGTCGAAGATGGCCACCCAGCAGGAGTCGGGGTATTGCGTCCATTGCAGCTCGTCTTTGTCGTAGGCCCCGCTGCCGCTGCCTCCGCTTTCGGTCTTGATGAGGTCTTCGTTACCGGGCAAGACCCATTTATGCGGGTTCCCGTTCTCGTCTTCCTGCATGCAGCCGTACTGGCTCAGCCCCATCGGGACGGCTGCGCTGAAAATCTTTTCCCCTTTCTGGAGAAGGCCCGAAAGAGTGACGTATTCCCCGTTCCCGAGGAAATTTTCGGACAGGTAAGCGGAATCCAGGGTGTTGTTGGTCGTATAGCTTTCTCCTTCCACATCCAAGTAGGAAACCAGGAAAGACTGGGGAACGTAGCCGTTCTTGTCGGCCCATTCCGTAGGACCGTCTCCGGATGAAGTGGTCATGATGAAGGCATCGTAGATGCCGTAGGAGGTGAACCTCCGTACATTGTATTCCCGGTTGCGTTTTTTCATGGCGCTGTCGGCATCGAGGACGTAGGAAGCGGTCGTTCCGGCATTCCCTTGATGGTAATTCAAGGCGTAAAGGTATTTGTCCTGGTAAAAGATCCATTGGGTGGCGCCATCGTTGAGCAGCCCGTTGCCGATGGCCGATACCCTGCCGCTTCCTATCGAAGGGGCGGTGAGCAAGGTGTAGGAAGTGGTGGAACCCGAAGCGGTATTGGAGGTCGCGATCACGTAACGGGAAAAGTCGCCCGAACGGGAAGAGTCGCCGCCCGGGTTTTCGGGCTCGCACGCGGAGAACAGCCCTGCGCCCGCCAGCATGGCCGGTAGCAAGGTCAAGAGGGTGAGTTTGTTTGCTTTCATATTGCCAGGTATTTTATTATTCGCAAGTTCGTTTCCCGTGTCATGAAAGGGCTTCAGGTCTTGCGCCTTTGCCCCGGGTTTTCGCCCGTTTGCCCCTTCCGGCGTCAATTCCCGAAATACACCCGGATTTTCCCGTAAAATGCCCGTCCCGCTTTCTGCAGGCTGAAGTTATCGTAGAGATCCTCGTTGGTGAAGTTCCGGCATTCGAACGAGAAGTTGTAACGTCCGTTTCCGATGCTGTAGGCAATGGAAAGATTGTGCGAGAACTGGTTCGGGACCCTGTATTCGGTGTTGTGGCTGCCGATGATTTCCGAGTAATAGGAGAAGCTGTGCATGTATTGGTTGTCGTAGGTGAAGGAAAGCACATTGCCTTTCTTGCCCAAGTCGCGCCAGTAAAACGTGAAATCGGCATCGGCAAAAAGATACGGGACGTTCGGCATCCTTGCCCCGTAGGCCAGGTTCGGGGTGGAGGTCCCGATCATGGTCTTCTGCCGGTCGCGCACGTTCATGTGGCTGAAATTGCCTCCGAGGCTGAACCATTTGCTGAAACTGTAGCGGGCCGAAAGGTTGTACCCGAGCGTTTCCACCCTCCCGTAATTGATATAGGTGGCCGCTTCCTTGCCTCCGCTGAGGTCGGAGATGTTGCGCTGGATGTAATCGCGGGTATTGCGGTAGACGAATCCGCCTTCCAGATAAAGCCCGTGCTTGCCGAACTCCTTGTTGTAGCTCAGGTTGAAGTTCACATTGTGGCTGTTTTCCGGGCGCAGGGTCACTTCGCCCATTTCCAGGTCTTCGTTGCCGAACATTTCTTCGATGGTGGGCAGGCGGTAGGCTTTTTCATACGAAAGCTTGGCTTGCAGGCCCTCCAGGATGAAATAAGTTCCGGCTGTTCCGTATCCCCAGGCGCTGACATTGCGGGAATGTTCAATGTAGTTGCTTTGGGTTTCATCTTCGGCAATCGGCCCGGAGATGTATTGGTGGTAGAATTTCCCGAAGACGGAAATATTCCATTTCCTGCTGGGCATCAAACGGTAAGAAAGCCCGGTAATGTTCTTGCGCGTCACCTTGGCGATCGGATCGGTTACCGGGACTTCCGAGAGGAGGGAAGTGTTCTGCCGGTGGAAAGCGTTGAACACGTGGTTGAGGGTGAACATGTGCATGCGGCCTAAGCGGTAGTTCAAGCTTAGCGTGCTGTTCCAGTTGTCGTTGTCGGCCCGGGAAAGCTGGCGGCTCTGTTCCCCCGAGGTATTCATCTTGTAGCGTTCCCCGAACCAGTTGTAATGGTAGGAAGAAGTGTCCACGTTGGTGGTGGCGTTCCGGTTGTAATTGACGGTCAGCGCCAGATCCAGCCCTTTGGTGAAAAGGTTGCGTTTGCCGTATTCGAGCGAGGGCATCAAGGAGTAGCCTCGTCGGAATTTGTCCCCGTAGACGGTGTTTTGCCGGACTCCGGTCTGGATGTCCTGGTGCATGTGCGAAAAAGTCATGCCGAACATCAGGCGGTCGGCCCAGGGCTTGTCCGCAACGCCGAATTTTGCCACGACGGCTTCGTTGTGGTAAGTGTCATGGAAGCGCTTCACCCTTGCTTTTTCCGAATTGTCGATATAGGTCGAGACCGAACCGTCTTCGTTGAACGTGAAAATCTCCGGATTCACATCCACTTCGTAATTATTGTCCGAGTAGTTCTGAAAGGCATTGATTTCGTAAGTGAACCCGTTTTCGAGGGTCTGGCCGAAATTGACATGCGACTTATGGGTATTGAATGAACCGTAGGAATAGGCAGCGTCTATGAACCAGCGGTTCCGTTTTTTCTTGGTGATGATATTGATGACCCCGCCGATGGCATCGGTGCCGAAATTGACCGGGACGACCCCTTTGTAGACTTCGATCCGGTCGGCGAAATTGACCGGTATGTTGTTCAGTCCGAAAGAACTTCCTACCCCTTCTTGCGGAATCCCGTCGATGAAGACTTTGACATGCTTCCCGCTGAAGCCGTCCAAGGAGAACTGCATTTCCGACCCGACCCCGCCCGATTCCCGGACCTTGATCCCGGGCGCTTTGGCCAAGGCATCGCTCAGGTTGCGCGTGGAGTTCTGCAAGTCGCGGGTGTCTACAGCAACCGCATTGAATGCCGAACGTTTCACCCGGCTTACCCCGTTGGAAGAGACCACCACTTCCTTGAGGGTTTCCGCTTTGGTTTCGAGTTCTATGTCCCGGGAGAGCGTTCGACCGGGCGACAGGACGGCTTCCTCCTCCACGCTTTTGTAGCCGATGGCGGATACGGAAAGCGTGTATGTGCCGGCAGGGGCTTCGATCCGGTAATGGCCTTGCTCGTCGGAAATCCCGCCGTAGGCCGTGCCTTTCAGGTGCACGGTGGCAAAGCTCACCGGTCCCTCGTCCGATACGACTTTCCCCGAGACCGAGCTTCGGCTGTTTTGCGCGGAGGCGGCCACGGCGAGGCAAAGGAACAGGAAAAAAAGCAGTACGATGTTCCTGTGTCGGGCTTTCATGGTTGCTGGCGTTAGTCCAAGGTGTTTTTCGAACAAGGTGTTTTTTAAAGGAGTGCAAAGTTCGGGAGAATGGCAAGGGCGCGCAATCCTTGTTTTGGGGGATTTTCGCGCATGGGAGACCGGGCGGCATACCTAAGAATAGGTATCCGTTTCTTTTTCTTGGCAGGCCGGGCGGGGCAATTGCCGGATTTCCATAAAAAGAAGGAATCGTGCATGGAGGTATTGTTTTTATTCATACATTCGCGTTTTTTGATTGGAGATAAAAGCAGATGGCTTTTTGTAAAGTAATTGTTTTTAGTATTTTGTAATAGCAAGGGGAAGATTTCCGGCTTGCCGGACATGTAAACGGAATTTTGCGGATTTGACGATTCGATGAGAGCGGGGCATTGCGTGGAAAGGCTTTCTGCGCGATTCCCTGAAGCAGGCAAGGGGCTTTCGCGGCGGGCATGACGAGCGGAAATCCATGCGGTATCGGCCGGTTGTCGACAGGAAACCAAAAAACAAAAAAATAATACCATGAAAAAACATTTGATTTTTTTAGCGGCGATCCTTTTTGCAGGAGCCGCTCTGGCCCCTTGCGGTCGTGCCGGGAATTCGTTTCCCGTGCTCAAGCCGGCGGGGCAGCGCCCGGCCAAGAATCCCGACAAGGCGCTTATCACGGTCAACGTGCAGTACAATTGGGGAAGCAACGAGGGCTACCAGCTCCTTTTGGATGCCGATGCCGATACCTACGGGCGCGTTTTCTCCGCCGATGAGAGCTATTGGAACGAATCGGGCGGGCTGGAGCCTTCCGTTTACGAGGAGTTCGAGTACAAGCTCCCGGCCAATGCCGACGGGGATCTGGATGCCGGCAATTGGTTGCTGCCTTGGACCACGGCCTCGATCGAGATCGAACCGGGGACTTACGATTTTGTCATTCCCTGCATGATGCCTTTGTACTATTGCGTGGCGTTCATTTACGGGGAAGGCCGGGGAAACGATTATGTATTCGAGGCCGGGGAAGAGTATTTCTTCGATATTGTGCCGATGGGCGACGGGGATGGCTGCGTTATCCGGAAGAAGCCTTCTTACGACCTCTCCGTGGAAGCGATCCTTGCGCCGGTCAACGGCACGGCTTTGACCTCGGAAGAGGAGGTTTCCGTGAAGATCGCGAATCTGGGCACGAAGGCGGCCGATGCGTTTTCCCTCGCTTTGACGGTAGACAATGTATTGATAGCCACGGAAAAAGTTTCCGAGCCCTTGCAGAAGGACTCCGTTCTCCGATACACGTTCGCGGCCAAGGCCGACCTTTCGGAAAAAGGCCGTCACACGGTTGCCGTGGAAGCGATTCTTTCCGGAGATACCGCCTTGTCCAATAATACCCTGGAAAAAGAAGTCTACCATTCCGAAGCCGTCCTTCCTCCGTTTTTCTGCAATTTCAACACGGAGGAAGCCATGAGCGACTGGCTGTCGATCAATGTCGACGGGGACGATGCCTATTGGAAGCTGAACGACGGGTTCAATGTGGAAGAAGACGAGGAGGGGGCCTCCGCTTCCATCTCTTACAACAACGATCTTCCTTTGGACGACTATCTCCTCACCCTCCGTCCCGTCACTTTTCCGGAAGGCAAGGCTCACGTGGCCTTCTATTACCGTTCTTCGGCCGAGCAGGAATGGGTCGAGAACCTGGCGCTCTTGTACGGCACTACCAGCGAGCCGGAGCTCATGCGGGTCATCTGGCAGGACACCAATTTCTGCAACGGCACCAGCGGCAGTTCGGCAGGTTTCGAATTCAAGGTCGTGGAGTTCGACATTGAAGAAGCCGGCGACTATTATTTTGCTTTCCATGCGTTTTCCAAGCCGGGACAGATGGGGATCAGAGTGGACAATGTCTTGATAGGGGAAGGCTCCTACACCGGCGTTCCCGACCTCAGGATAGAAAGGCTGATGCTCCCGGTATCGGCTTGCGGCCTGGGAGACAGGGAAAGGATCGGTGCGGTCGTGGCCAATACGGGGACTTTGGCGATTGCCGATTTTTCCTTGGCTTGCAAGGTGAACGGTCGGGAATACGTTTCCCAGAAGTTCTCGGAACCGATACCTTCGGAAGATACCCTTTCTGTCTGGTTCGACACGATGTTCGATTTTTCCGGGACCGGGAATTACGAAATCGTCGTGGAAGGCAAGGTGGAATCCGCCATGGGCAATGGGGAGCAGAACGTGGACAATAACAGCCGTTCGGGAAGGGTCGTGCATTTCGAACCCTTGGCCCGGCTTGAGACCGACTTCACCGACAGCAGCCAGCGGGCCGACTGGACATGCGAGGAGGGGGCCTGGAACTATGACGAGGACTATTATTTGGCAATGAATGCCGCAGGCGCATGGCCCCTGATTTCCCGTTGCGTGGAATTGACCCAAGGCAAGGACTACCGTTTCCGGATGGATTACATGGCCGGCGGCTATGACATGACGATCGCGGTGGTAGACGATTTCGATGTCCGCTACGGGATTTCCGGGACTCCGGTCGAGCAATGGACAACCTTTCTTTCTTACCGTTACCATACCACGAACGAGGAAATGGCCCGCATAGATACCGTTTTCGAGGCGCCTTCCTCTGCCGGCTACAGTTTCGCCATCGTTCCGCTGACCCAGCACGGGACCATCTATGTCCGCGCTGCCGAAATATCCGAGAAACTGGATTACGATTTGCGGCTCGAGGCTTTTGGCGGCTTTGCCGTCAAGCAGCCGGCCGAACACCTTGCGGGCGGGCAGACGGCTTGGTTCCAATTGGAAAACCGAGGAAAAGAGCCGGTCGATAAGGCGCGTCTTTCGATTCGGCGCGCCGACGGCGGAACCCTTCTTGGCGCGGATTCCGTCTACGTGGGCGAACCGGGCCGCGTTTCCATGGCTCCGGTAGGTTTCTCCATCGGCGAGGTTGCCGGCGGCGAGGTGGGACTCTTGGCCCGCGCGGTCATTGCCGGCCATGAAGACGAGGCTTACATGGCCGACAACGAGGCCGCGGCTACCATCGAGGTAACCGACAGCGTCATGGCCTACGACCAGGTAGATGCCGGCATGTACGGGGATTTCTCCTACCAGATCAATACCGGAGGGTATCCGGCCGGCATGGTGTTCCGTTTGCCGGTAACCGATACCTTGACAGGGATTTCCGTGGGTTGGGCTTCGTCCTTGTACGATCAGGATGCAGGCCTGTATATTTGGAAATGGAACGAAGAAACCGCCTCTTTGGGCAGCTTGGTTTACCAGGCCGTCGTGCGCAAAGGCACGCAGGCCGGCCAGGCCGAGTACGGCATTCCGGCCTTGCTGCTCGAAAAAGGCTCGTACATGATTGCTGTGCAGGTTTCGGGCTATTCCTTGGTCACCGACATGCAAGCGGTAGATGCTTTGTATGCGATTGCCGAAGGCCAGGCCGTGCTTCAGCGCGGCGGGGTCGGCTATGCCGCGATCCGCGCCCTTTTCGGCCACGGCGGGAATCCGGTCTTGAAAGATGTTTCGGTGGAATCTTTCCTGGCGCCTTCCAACGGCGGCCTTTTCAGCAGCAATGAACCGGTAAGGCTGAAAGTGGTCAATTCGGGCCCTTCGATGGAAAACGTGCCTGTGTATTTGCTGGTAGACAAGCAAGCGCAATCGAAGACGGTTGAAGTGGCGGGGTATTCATCGGTCGAAGTGGAGTTCACGGCCGATCTTTCCCGGAACGAGGCTGTGTACCAATTGGTGGCTTTCACTTCGCTGGAAGGGGATGAAAACCCGGCCAACGATACTTGCCGGATGGAAGTGCGTACCTTCTTGCCGGAAGATCCGTACCGGATGACATTCGAATATTGCTCCGATTTTTCCGTTTCGGGATTCAATCCCGCTTGGACTACCTTGGATGCGGACGGGCAGCCTTCCGGCGGATGGAGCGGGACTTCTTTCCCGCACGAAGGGGAGCCTTTCGGGTTCATGGCGTTCAATCCCGGTCTTACAACGCCGTCTTTGCTCGAGACGGCCGGCGAGTTGATCACGCCTCACGGGGGAGAACGTTTCGGTCTCAGCATTTATAATTCCACCGGGGAACCCAACAACGACTGGCTGATCTCGCCCAAGCTGCTTTTGCCCGCTACCGGTGCTTATGCGGAATTTTACGTGAAGAGCTACATGGCCCAGCCCGAGCTGGAAAAATATAACGTGCTGGTTTCCGAGACCGGAACCGACCCCGATGATTTCGTGGTGATCGGCGGTTTGCGCGAAGCGCCTGAAACGGCATGGGAAAGGGTGGAGGTGGATTTGTCCGATTATGCCGGAAAAGAAGTCCATGTTGCCTTCCAGTGCGTTTCCGACAATCTGTTCGCGTTCATGATCGACGACATTTTCATCTCGAAGCCGGCCGGGAACCAGACCGGGATCGGCTTGGCTGAAGATGTTGAATTGTATCCGAATCCGGCAACGGAAGCATTCTCGATCCGGACCTTGTCCGCCCAGATCGAGCAGGTTTCCATCTACGACTTGCAAGGCAGGGCCTTGTATGTGTCCGAGCCCGGGCTTGCCCGTCGGGATTTCCGTTACAATGTTTCCGGCTTTGCTCCGGGAATGTACCTCGTGGCGGTGAAGACCGGCAATGGTTCGGCCGTGCTGCGGCTGGTAGTGCGGTAAGGCCCGGCTTTTGCCGCTGGGACGTCAAGCGCGTCGGCCGGATTGAAAAATCCGGCCGACGCGCTTGTTTTTTACGCGCTTGTTTTTCAGGCGTCCAGAAGCAGGCGCAGGCGGTTCACGATGTTCACCTCGCTCACGCCCGAATCGAAATCGAGGGAGAGCAGGCTGGTTCCGGGGTATTTTTGCTTGATTTTGTTTTCCAGCCCTTTCGAGATGATGTGGTTGGCAATGCAGCCGAAAGGCTGCAGGGACAGCACGGCTTTCGCCTTTTGCTTGGCAAAGGCGATGATTTCGGCCGGCAGCAGCCATCCCTCCCCGAATTGCACCACCAAGGGAAGGAACTCCTTCACGTTTTCTGAAAGTTCGAATACATCTTCCGAAGGCCGGTAGTACCGGAATCCCCGGGCCGTTTCCTCGAATTCCTTGCACCGGCGCTTGAGCAGGTGGTAGAAGAATTCCATCACCCCTTTGGGAATCAGGATGCGGTCGGTATCGTTTTCCCGTTTGGTCTCGGTGTTGACGAAGCTTTGCACGAAAAACGGCAGCATGGCCGGAGGAAGCACCTCGAAGCCCCTTTCCATCAGGTAGTCCTCCACATGCTTGTTGGCAAAAGGATGGTATTTCAGGAAAATCTCGCCCACGATGCCGACTTGCGGCAATTCGAGAGGGCCGGGCGGGAGCAAGGCGTTGAAATCCGCGGCCGCTTGCCACAGGAGAAGGAGCAATCCTTTCGTGCTGCGGTGCAGGACTTCGGTTTTGGCCAAGGCCAGATACCGGTCGCGAAGCCCGCGGGCTTCGTCAGGTCGGGGGCAGCGTACCGCGGTGGCATGGTAGAATTTCGAAAGCCAGTCTCCGAACAAGACCGCGCTGAGAGTGATCGGGATGGATTTCATCCACTGGATCCGGAACCCGGGCTGCTGGTTGCTGATTCCCGAACCGAAGCTGACCGAAATGACCGGGACATCGGCAAAACCGGCATCGACCAAAGCTTTCTTGATGATGGGGTAGTAGTTGGAAGCCCGGCATTGCCCGCCTGTCTGGGTGATGCCTACCGCGCATTCTTCGATGTTGTAACGACCCGATTTCAAGGCTTTTATGACATCTCCTACAATCAGGGTGGCCGGATAGCAGACTTCGTTGTTGGCGAACCTCAGGCCCCATTCGGCCGATTCCTGGTCGCTGAGCGGGAGGACTTCCAGCTCGTAGCCGTTTATCCGGAAAAGTTCGGGCAGGAAGGGAGAAAGGTATTCGGTGAAGAACGGGGCCAGTATCTTGCGGCGTTTGTCTTCCTTGGAAAACGTCTTTGTGGAAAGGAAAGGAGAGACCTTGCCCGAGGGCTTGTCCTCCGCTTGCAGGCTTTCTATCAGGCTCCGTATCCGGAGCTTCATCGACCCGATATTGTTGATGTCGTCGATTTTTATGATGGTGGCCGTTTTCCCGTGCCTGTGCAGCATGTGGCTGGTTTCATCGATGAGGAACGCATCGGGCCCGCAGCCGAAAGAGGTCATTTGCACGTAATGCACGTCCGGGCCTTGCATGCCGGCCCATTTGGCGGCTTTGGCAATCCGGTTGATGTAATTCCACTGGGAAAGCAGGTAGGTGTCCTGCATGTCCATTCCGGCTTTGCGATCCACGATTTCCTCGTTGATCACGCAGGCGCCCAGGTCGGCAATCATGTCGCTGAGCTTGTGCTGGACAAGCGGATCGGTGTGGTACGGCCGGCCGGCAAGCAGCACGCACAGGCGGTGCTCGGCCCGGGCTTTGGCCAGGATTTCCCGGTTGCGGGAGAGCATGTCGGCCTGGAATCGTTCCATGGCTTGGAAGGCTTTGTCCACGGCGGTTTCGATTTCCTTCCCGTCCGGCATGGGCGCAGGCAACGCCTTTGCCTCATCGCTTTTCCGGCCGGGTTCCCCGTTCCAAAGCTTTTTGATGTATGTCTTGGCGTTCCTGACTGTCAGTTTCCGGTCTTTGAACGTGAAGACCGGGTTGTCGATGGGAATGTCCCCGTCTTTTTGCAGGTTCTTTATCAGGGTGTTGTAGCTGGAAACGATGGGGCAGTTGTACGAATTGGCTTCGGTCTTGTCCCATTTGCTCTCGTAGACCACGTAGGGGAAGAAAATCCTGTCCGGTTTTTTCGCGTAAAGGTTGTGGATATGGGCATGCACCAGCTTGGCTGGGAAGCAGATGTTGTCGCTCATCACTTCCCTCAGGTGCTTTTCGTATTCCTGGTAAGTGGAAGGGTCGCTGACCACCACTTCCATGCCGAAGGCCGCGAAGAAGGTCTCCCAGAACGGGAAGTCGGCATAGGAATTCAGGACGCGGGGAATGCCGATTCTCAGGACCGGCCGGGCAGGGGGGGCTTGCTGCTGTTCGAATACCCTCCGGTTCCGGAAAGCGTAAATGTTTTCTCCTTTTTCTTCCCGGGGGCGGGACGTGAATATTTTTTCACATTTGTTACCCGAATGGTAGCGTTGCCCGTTTTCGAACACGTAGGTGTCGATGAAGCAATTGTTCTCGCACCCGTGGCAAGTGGTCTGCGAGCGTTCGAACCGGATTTCTTTCCCGAGGTCGAGGCGGTGGACCGGATGGTCGTTGCGCATCTGCTCCCAGGCGTGCAAGGCGCAGCCGTAGGCACCCATCAATTCCGGCCGGCTGTTGCGGTAGACCTCCTGCCCGGTCATGTTTTCGAAGGCTTTCACCACGGCGTCGTTGCGCATGCAGCCTCCTTGGACCACGATATGTTCGCCCAGTCGGGCATCCCGGATTTTCAGGACCTTGTACAAGCAGTTTTTCACCACCGAATAGGCCAGCCCGGCGGCAATGTCTTCCACGGCGGCTCCTTCCCGGAGGGATTGCTTGATTTTCGAATTCATGAAAACCGTGCAGCGGGTTCCCAAATCGCAGGGATGCGGGGCAAGAACGGCTTTTTGGGAAAATTCTTCAGCGCTGAATCCCAATGAATTGGCAAAAGTTTCCAAAAAAGACCCGCAGCCCGAGGAGCAGGCTTCGTTCAGCTCTACCCGGCTCAGGATGCCCTTTTCGATGAAAAGGGCTTTCATGTCCTGTCCGCCTATGTCCAAGATGAAATCCACCTCGGGGCAGATTTTCTTGGCGGCCGTGTAGTGCGCCATGGTTTCGACAATGGAAAAATCCAAGTCGAACGCGGCTTTTATCAGATCTTCGCCGTAACCGGTCGAGCAGCCGGCGATTACCGAGCAGTGCAGGCCTTTTTCCCTGAGCTGGCTTGCGAAGAGTTCCAGCCCCTTGCGTACCGTGGCTACGGGTTCGCCCAGGTTTTTGGCATAATAGGCAAAGACCATCCGGCCTTCGGGATTCACCATGACAATCTTGGTGGTGGTGCTTCCCGAATCCACGCCCATGACCAGCACTTCTTCGTCTTGCGGCTCGGCAAGCAAGTGCCCGCTTTCGGCTTTCCGGGCTTTCCATCGCTCGTATTGGTTCTGGCTTTGGAAAATGGGAGGAAGGGAATAGCTGTCCTTTCCGGTAGCGGCCGCGGGAATGGAAAGGAGCTTTTCTTTCAGTCCGGATGCGGTAAGGATGGCGGCATCCTGGAAACGGATGGAATAGGCGCACCCTTTCGCGGTGAGCAGGTTCGTGTCGCAGGTCCGGAAAATGTCTTCTTCCCCCAGATGGAGGTAATCGGCGAAAGCTTTGCGCAAGGAAGGCAAGAAAGTGAGCGGCCCGCCGCAGAAAAGCACTTTCGGGCGGATTTCGTGCCCGCGCGAGAGCGAGGCGGTAACTTGGACGGCTATGGCATGGAAAATCGAAGCGCAGATGTCTTCCCGGCAAACGTTCTTGGCGACCAGGTTCTGCACATCGGTTTTGGAAAAGACCCCGCAGCGGGAAGCGATCGGGTGGATATGGGCGGCTTGGGCGGCCGCGCGATCCATTTCTTCGAGGCTCATGCCCAGCAAGGCGGACATTTGATCGATGAAGGCGCCTGTTCCGCCCGCGCAATTGCCGTTCATGCGCATATCGGGAATCGATTCGGGATTGAGGAAGACGATTTTTGCATCTTCCCCCCCGATGTCGATCAGGGTCTGCAAGCCTTTCCCTTCTTCCTTGGCAAAGAAATTCAGGGCAAGGACTTCCTGGATGAAGGGCAATCCGTAGCGTTCGCTTACGCCCAACCCGGCCGAGCCGGTCAATTTCAAGGCAAAAGGGTTTTGGCGGAGTCTCGGGGGAAAATTGTCGATGAAAGCCGAAAGCGCGTTCCGGACATCGGCGTTATGGCGGCGGTAGTCTTTGTAGGCTACGTTCCCGGCGGAGTCCAAGGCCACGATTTTCGCCGTGGTCGAACCGATATCGATTCCGACCCGGAGCATTTCGGAAGCGTCCTTATCCGTTTTATAGGGAGAGGCCTTGCTGTCGGTAGCGTTTTCCCGGCAAGGGACGGAAGAAAAAGGGATGTCCATGCTGATGCGTTTAAAAAGGATCCGTGAAGATAGCGCATGCCGGCCGCGGAGCCGTACCGGGTTCGAACGCTGCCGAGGTGCTGCTGTCTTCATGAAGCGCCCTGTCTTCGGGGCGTCGGGCTGCAAAAATAAGAAAAGTGCGGATAGGCAAGGGTTTCAAGGCTGTTCCGTTGCCTTTTCCCGCCGCCGTCCGCAATATCAGCCTTGCGCGCGGCCAGGGCTTCGGTCCAAGGGTGAGGGCTGTGGCAAATCCGGTTCGGAAGAGGGAATGCAATATGAATGCATTGCATTTCTTGCCGAGCTTGATGTTCTTGCGGATAAGCCATTGGAGGAAATACAATATAAATATATTGCAATCCTTTTCCCCGCTGTTGCCTTGTCGAAGGGGAGGCAGGCGAGGACAGTCCCGCCCGCTTCTTTTCCCCTTCCTGCCGCTCGGACGAAGGCCTATCCGGCAGACGGAAGGGAAAAGGGGACTCCCGGCATTGGAAGCCAGGGGGGAGACCGATGGCTGTCCGGCAGACGGCGGAGAAACAGGGAAGATGGGGAGGGGGAATTTGGATATTACAAAAAAATGTGTACTTTTGCACCCTCTTTTCGGGTCAGGGTTCCTTGAACAGGCATACCTTGTAATAAAAGAGGAAATCGTTCATTGAAAGGGCGGCACCGTGAGCCTTCGGCCGCAGCGGAAAGAAAAAAAACGGGCAAAAGTTTGCAAATCGGGAAATCGGTTGTATTTTTGCAATCCTTTTGCGGCGGGTAGAAGGAAGACGCCAATGTAGCTCAGTTGGTAGAGCAGCTGATTTGTAATCAGCCGGTCGTGGGTTCGAGTCCCTTCATTGGCTCAACCGTTCGGCAGCAAGCTACCGGGCGCATATTGGAAAGCGCGTGTCGCAAAAAAAAACGGGAGGGTTCCAGAGCGGTCAAATGGAACAGACTGTAAATCTGTCGGCTTAGCCTTCGAAGGTTCGAATCCTTCCCCTCCCACGGAAAAAGCGGAAGTAGCTCATTTGGTAGAGCGGTAGCCTTCCAAGCTACAGGCGGCGGGTTCGAGCCCCGTCTTCCGCTCAGACGTATGAATGCCGACGTAGCTCAGGGGTAGAGCACTTCCTTGGTAAGGAAGAGGTCACGAGTTCAAATCTCGTTGTCGGCTCCAGGCGGGGGCAAGAGGTTTGCTTCACGCAAATTTGTTTATATACACTTAAAACATTTTTTGATATGGCAAAAGAAACATTCGTGCGTACCAAACCCCACGTTAACATTGGTACCATTGGTCACGTTGACCACGGTAAGACGACCTTGACCGCCGCTATTACCACCGTATTGGCCAAGAAAGGCCTTTCCGAAGTAAAATCGTTCGATTCTATCGATAACGCTCCCGAAGAAAAAGAGCGTGGTATCACCATCAATACCGCCCACGTCGAATACCAGACCGAAAACCGCCACTACGCCCACGTTGACTGCCCCGGGCACGCCGACTATGTGAAGAACATGGTTACCGGTGCCGCCCAGATGGACGGTGCCATCCTGGTCGTAGCGGCTACCGACGGTCCCATGCCCCAGACCCGCGAGCACATCCTTTTGGCCCGTCAGGTAGGTGTGCCCCGGATCGTGGTTTTCATGAACAAGGTAGACTTGGTCGACGACCCCGAATTGCTCGACCTCGTGGAAATGGAAATCCGTGAACTGCTTTCGTTCTACGAATACGACGGCGACAACACGCCCGTTATCCGCGGTTCCGCTTTGGGTGCCTTGAACGGCGAGCCGAAGTGGGAAGAAAAAGTCCTGGAACTGATGGAAGCGGTAGACAACTGGATTCCTCTGCCGCAGCGCGATGTCGACAAGGATTTCCTGATGCCTATCGAAGACGTGTTCTCCATCACCGGCCGTGGAACGGTTGCTACCGGCCGTATCGAATCCGGTGTCATCAACTCGGGCGATCCCGTTGAAATCATCGGTATGGGCGACGAAAAGCTCAAATCGACGGTTACCGGGGTTGAAATGTTCCGCAAGATCCTCGAACGCGGCGAAGCCGGCGATAACGTAGGTTTGCTGTTGCGCGGTATTGAAAAGGATCAGATCCGCCGTGGTATGGTTATCGCCAAGCCCGGTTCGGTTACCCCGCACAAGCACTTCAAGGCTCAGGTTTATATCCTGAAAAAAGAAGAAGGCGGCCGTCATACCCCGTTCCATAACAACTACCGTCCCCAGTTCTACTTCCGTACGACTGACGTGACCGGTGAAATCGTCCTGCCGCAGGGCGTGGAAATGGTTATGCCGGGCGATAACTTGACGATCGAAGTCAAGCTGCTGGCCCCCATCGCCATGAGCCAGAACCTTCGCTTCGCTATCCGTGAAGGCGGTAGGACCGTTGGTGCCGGCCAGGTAACTGAAATTCTCGACTAATACGGCGTGAGCCGAAGGGAAATATTCCCTGATGCGAGCGGGTTCGTTCCGGAGGGGTCGGTTTATTGAGAACGAGCCTCGAAAGGGGGAACCCGCTCATCGCATAGGAGCATAGTTTAATGGTAGAATAGCGGTCTCCAAAACCGTTGATGGGAGTTCGATTCTCTCTGCTCCTGCTGCTTTTTTCCTACGGGTCCTGCTGATCCGCAGGAAATTCCATGTTTGAAGAACCTAACCCGTCAAGAAAATGTCAAAGTTTGTCAATTACGTCAAGGCCAGCAAGGATGAATTGTTGCACAAGGTGACGTGGCCCACGTATTCCGAACTCCAGAACAGCGCGGTCGTTGTCTTCGTGGCCGCTTTGCTGATCGCCCTTGTCGTGTTCATCATGGACATGCTCGTAGGGGCTCATCCGGACATGACGTGGAAAGGCATTCTGGGTTACATATACGACCTTTTGCGTTAGAATGAATAGGCTTTCGGGTCAGCCGGGTTTCCCGGGCAGGCTTCCACTGCCCGCCGGCGTGTCCGTGGCCGAATCCATATTACCCCGGGTTTTCCCGCACATTAACATTTCAGTTCCGCCTGTTTCAGGTGACCCGGCAGTGCCGGGGATTCAGGCGTAAATCCGATTGAGCGAGTATGTCCGAACAAGTAAAGAATTGGTACGTGATCCGCGCCACCAGCGGCGAGGAAAAGAAAGTCAAGGAGTACTTGGAAAGTGAAATTTCCAGGTTGAACATCCGCGATTACATTTCCCAGGTACTTATTCCTACCGAGAAGGTTTATACCCTTCGCAACGGAAAGAAAGTGAGCATCGAGCGCTCCTATCTTCCCGGCTATGTCCTGATAGAGGCTTTGCTTGTCGGAGAAATCCAGCACGTGGTCAAGAACGTGCCCGGTGTCCTGGGCTTTCTTGGCAACCAAGGAGAACCGGTGCCTTTGCGCCCGGCCGAGGTTCAGCGCATCCTCAACAAGGTGGACGAGCTGGCCGATTCTCCGGAAAAACCGATCGAGCCGTTCATTGTCGGCGAGCCGGTGAAGGTCATCGACGGGCCGTTCAGCAATTTTTCGGCCGTGATCGAGGAAGTGAACGAGGAGAAGAAGAAACTGAAGGTAATGGTGAAAATCTTTGGGAGAAAAACACCTCTCGAATTGAATTTCTCCCAGGTAGAAAAAGAGTAGTGTGGCTTCATTGACTGTTTTTTCATGTTTTAATCTTTAAAGAAATGGCAAAACAAGTTAGTGCCTTAATCAAGTTGCAGATCAAAGGCGGAGCTGCCAATCCTTCACCTCCTGTAGGTCCTGCGTTGGGGGCCAAGGGTGTCAACATCATGGAATTCTGCAAGCAGTTTAACGCGCGTACACAGGACAAGGCCGGGAAAGTGCTTCCGGTCATTATCACGGTCTACGCCGATAAATCCTTCGAATTCGTTGTCAAGACCCCCCCGGTAGCCGTCCAGCTCAAGGAAGCCTCCAAGGCCAAGAAGGGTTCGGCCGAACCTAACCGTACCAAGGTGGCCAGCGTGAACTGGGATCAGGTTCGCACCATCGCCGAGGAGAAGATGCCCGACTTGAATTGCTTCACCGTTGCTTCCGCCATGAAAATGGTAGCGGGAACGGCCCGGAGCATGGGTATCGAAGTTACCGGAGAAAGACCTGCGGAACTGGATTAAGGCGTGATGGCTTGCGGAGTTACGTCCGCGGGCCGTTGCGTGCGACATTTTTTAAACAACAACAACAATGGCAAAAATCTCTAAGAAAAGAAAAGAAGCTTTGGCCAAAATCGATAAGGAGAAAGTGTACTCTTTGAGCGAGGCAGCTGCTCTCGTGAAAGAACTCACTTATACCAAATTCGATGCTTCTGTCGACTTGGACGTGCGCTTGGGCGTCGATCCGCGCAAAGCCAACCAGATGGTTCGCGGCGTGGTGACCTTGCCCCACGGCACGGGGAAGCAGACCCGGGTGCTGGTGCTTTGCACGCCCGACAAGATCGAAGAGGCCAAAGAAGCCGGAGCCGATTACTACGGATTGGATGAATACGTGGAAAAAATCAAAGGCGGTTGGACGGACATTGACGTTGTTATTACCATGCCGAGCGTGATGCCCAAGGTGGGCGCGCTGGGAAAAGTGCTGGGGCCCCGCGGCCTGATGCCCAATCCCAAGACCGGAACCGTGACGATGGAAATCGGCAAAGCGGTGAAGGAAGTGAAGGCCGGTAAGATCGACTTCAAGGTGGACAAGTTAGGTATCGTCCATGCCAGCGTGGCGAGAGTGTCGTTCGATACGGCGAAAATCGTCGACAATGCCCGCGAGCTGATCCAGACGATCATCAAGCTCAAGCCTGCGGCGGCCAAGGGTACGTACATCAACAGCATTTACATTTCCAGTACCATGAGCCCGGGTGTCAAAGTGGATCCTAAATCCATCTAATCCGGTATTAATCAATCAGGTAATTTTAAACGAGGTATGAAGAAAGAAGAAAAAGCCAGGATTATCGATTCCCTTTACGAACAAATCATGGCCAAGCCTCACATGTATGTGACCGACATTTCTGGTTTGAATGCCGCGGCCACCAGCAATCTGAGGCGAGCCTGTTTCCGTAACGGGGTCAAGCTGATCATGGTCAAGAATACCTTGCTTGTGAAAGCCCTGGAAAAGACGGGCATCGACTTCACCGAACTGGCTCCTGCTTTGAAAGGAACCACGGCCATCATGCTGTCGGAGGTGAACAAGAAGCCTGCCACTGTCATCAAGGAATTCCGGAAACGTTCCGATGTTCCCCGTTTGAAGGGAGCCTACGTGGAAGAGTCTTTCTATCTGGGGGACGAAAGTCTGGATACCTTGGTGCAGATCAAGTCCAAATCCGAACTTATCGGGGAAATCGTCACCTTGTTGCAGTCGCCCTTGCAGAATGTGCTGGGCGCTTTGGAATCCGCTCCCAACACGGTGGCCGGCTTGGTAAAGACGCTTTCCGAAAAGCCGGAACAAGCTTGATCATCCCTTTCGGGGATTCTCGTGCAAGGTAGAGCAAAACAATGAAGGGGCGACCCTTCGCAAACAAACAAATTAGAAACTTTTTAAAAAGTCAAAACAATGGCAGATATCAAAGCTATCGCAGAACAATTGGTTGGTCTTACCGTAAAGGAAGTTAAGGAATTGGCCGACGTGTTAAAGAATGAGTACGGAATCGAACCCGCTGCCGCCGCAGTAGCCGTTGCTGCCGGCCCGGCCGCTGGCCCTGCTGCTCCGGCCGCCGAAGAAAAGACCCACTTCGACGTGATCCTCAAAGCCGCTGGCGCCAACAAACTGGCTGTGGTAAAACTGGTGAAGGAACTGGCCAGCCTTGGTCTGAAGGAAGCCAAGGAATTGGTAGACGGCGCGCCCAAGACCGTCAAGGAAGGCATCAGCAAAGCCGAAGCCGAAGCCCTGAAGAAGAGCTTGGAAGAAGCTGGCGCTGAAGTCGAAATGAAGTAATTCCGACTTTACGTTTTCCCGAACATGAGGGGGATGGGCTTTTCCGCCCCCCTCGTGTTTTTTGTGTATTAGGCTACCCCGGTTTAACCCTCTTACTTAAAATCATACTGCGTTGACGACAAAGGCTGTAAAAAAAATAAATTTCGCATCGACCAAACCGGCTGAGCACGTTGATTTCCTGGATATCCAGCTCAAATCATTCAAGGATTTCTTCCAATTGGAGACCAATCCCGAAAACCGGGTCAACGAGGGGCTTTACAAGGTTTTTGCAGAAAATTTCCCCATCACCGATGCACGGAATAATTTCGTTCTCGAATTTCTCGACTACTTTATTGATCCTCCCCGCTACAGCATAGAGGAGTGCCTTGACCGCGGGCTTACCTACAGCGTTCCCCTCAAGGCTAAATTGAAGCTTTTTTGCACCGACAGCGAACACGAGGACTTCAAGGATATCATCCAGGAAGTCTATCTGGGTATGATTCCGTACATGACTCCGGGCGGGTCTTTCATCATCAATGGCGCCGAACGTGTCATCGTTTCGCAGTTGCACCGTTCGCCCGGCGTGTTTTTCGGCACCAGCTACCATACCAACGGGCAGCAGTTGTATTCCGCGCGCATCATCCCGTTCAAGGGCTCCTGGATGGAGTTCACCACCGACATCAACAACGTGATGTATGCTTACATAGACCGGAAGAAGAAACTGCCTATCACCACGCTTCTGCGGGCCATCGGTTTCGAGACCGACAAGGACATCTTGGAGATTTTCGACTTGGCGAAGGAAGTGAAGGTGAGCCGTTCGGGCTTGAAGAAATACATAGGAGCCCGTTTGGCCGCCCGCGTGGTCCGTACTTGGGTGGAAGATTTCGTCGACGAGGATACGGGAGAAGTGGTTTCGATCGAACGCACGGAGGTGCTGATCGACCGCGAGACCGAATTGCAGGAAAGCCATATCGACCTGATTGTCGATTCGGGTATCAAGTCGATCCTGATTCATCGGGAAGACCCCGAGGAACACATGGATTGTTCCATCATTTTCAATACATTGCAAAAAGATGCGGCCAATAATGCCAAGGAGGCCGTTGAATTCATATACAGGCAGTTGCGCAATGCCGAGCCGCCAGACGAGGAAACCGCCCGCGGCATCATCGAGAAACTTTTCTTTTCCGACAAGCGCTACGATTTGGGCGAAGTGGGGCGTTACCGCATCAACCGCAAGCTGGATTTGAATATCCCGCTTGGGACGCGGGTGCTGACCAAGGAAGATATCATCTGCATTATCAAGCATCTGATAAAACTGATAAATTCCCATGCCGAAGTCGACGACATAGACCATTTGAGCAACCGGCGCATCCGTACCGTGGGCGAGCAGCTTTACGCCCAGTTCGGGGTCGGCTTGAACCGGATGGCCCGCACGATACGCGAGCGCATGAACGTGCGCGACAACGAGGTATTCACGCCGACCGACCTGATCAATGCAAAGACGCTGAGCTCGGTCATCAACTCCTTCTTCGGGACCAACCAGCTTTCGCAGTTCATGGACCAGACAAACCCGCTTTCGGAGGTCACGCACAAGCGCCGTATCTCCGCCTTGGGCCCTGGAGGGTTGAGCCGCGAGCGGGCAGGTTTCGAGGTTCGGGACGTCCATTACACCCATTACGGGAGGCTTTGCACGATCGAAACCCCGGAAGGGCCCAACATCGGGCTTATTTCTTCCTTGTGCGTGTATGCCGTCATCGACAAGCTGGGTTTCATCGAAACCCCGTATTACAAGGTGGAATCGGGCAAGGTGAAGCTCGACGAGCCGCCTGTCTACCTTACGGCCGAAAAGGAAGAGGATCACATCATCGCCCAGGCGAGCACTCCGGTCGAAGCCGACGGGACTATCCGCGATGCGCGCCTGAAAGTGCGCCATCTGGCCGATTTCCCGATCGTGGACCGCGAGCAAGTGACGTTGATGGACGTCGCGCCCAACCAGATCGCTTCCATCGCCGCGTCCTTGATCCCGTTCCTGGAGCACGATGATGCCAACCGCGCGCTGATGGGTTCGAACATGATGCGCCAGGCGGTGCCCTTGCTCAATCCTGAAGTGCCTATCGTCGGGACGGGGCTGGAGCCCTACGTGGCCCATGATTCCCGCGTGCTGATCAATGCCGAAGGCGACGGGGTGGTGACCTATGTGGATGCCAATACCATCGTGATCCGTTACGACATGGACGAGGTGGATCGCCTGATCAGTTTCGACGATGATTTGAAAACCTACCATCTTACCAAATTCCAACGGACCAACCAGAGCTCCTGCATCAACCTTTCGCCGATTGTCCGCAAGGGCGACAAGGTCAAGAAAGGGCAAGTGCTTTGCGAAGGCTATGCCACCCGCGACGGGTCCTTGGCTTTGGGCCGCAACCTCATGGTGGCGTTCATGCCGTGGAAAGGCTACAACTTCGAGGATGCCATCGTCATCAGCGAGGATGCCATCAAGAACGATTTCTTCACCTCCATCCACGTGGACGAGTACACGCTGGACGTGCGCGAGACCAAACGGGGAATGGAGGAACTGACCGACGATATTCCGAATGTAAGCCAGGATGCGACCAAGGACTTGGACAGCAACGGGCTTATCCGCATCGGGGCGGAAGTGAAGGAAGGCGATATCCTCATCGGGAAGATCACGCCCAAAGGGGAATCGGATCCCACCCCGGAAGAAAAGCTTCTCCGGGCCATTTTCGGCGACAAGGCCGGGGACGTGAAAGATGCTTCCCTGAAAGTTCCCCCTTCGGTAAGCGGGGTGGTCATCGGCAAGCGTCTTTTCAGCCGCGCCATCAAAGACCGCAAGAGCAAGGCCAAGGACAAGGATGTGGTGAAGTCGTTGGAGAAGGATTTCAACAAGGACAGCCAGGATTTGAAAAACAGGCTGGTGGAGAAGCTGCTGGCGGTTTTGGGAACGGCTACTTCGGCCGGGGTGTACAGCAACCTCAAGGAAGAGCTCATCGGGAAGAAGGCCCGTTTCACGGCCAAGGCGCTCGGGGAACTCGATTACCAGACGATCAATCCTTCGGGCTGGACTTCGAACGAGGAAATCAACGACCGGGTGAAACGATTGTTGAACAATTACAATATCAAGTACCGCGAAATCCTGGGACGTTTCCAGCGCGACAAGTTCGTGGCCACGGTGGGCGATGAACTGCCGGGCGGGATCGTGCAGATGGCCAAGGTGACCATCGCCAAGAAGCGGAAATTGAAAATCGGGGACAAGATGTCCGGCCGCCATGGGAACAAGGGCATCGTGGCCAAGATTGTCCGTGCCGAGGACATGCCTTTCCTGGCCGATGGCACGCCGGTCGACATCGTGCTCAATCCTTTGGGCGTGCCTTCGCGAATGAACCTGGGCCAGATTTACGAGACGGTTCTGGGCTGGGCCGGGAAGAAGCTCGGCTTGCAGTTCGCCACGCCGATTTTCGACGGGGCTACGCCCGAGGAAATCGATTCCTACACCGATCAAGCCGGCCTGCCGCGTTACGGGCGGACTTACCTCTACGACGGGGAAACCGGCGAACGCTTCGACCAGCCTGCCACGGTGGGTTACATCTACATGATCAAGCTGCACCACATGATCGACGACAAGATGCATGCCCGTTCCATCGGCCCGTATTCGTTGATTACCCAGCAGCCTCTGGGCGGGAAGGCCCAGTTCGGAGGCCAGCGTTTCGGGGAAATGGAAATCTGGGCATTGGAGGCGTTCGGTGCAGCCAATATCCTGCAGGAAGTGTTGACGGTGAAATCCGATGATGTGGCCGGCCGTGCCAAGACGTACGAGGCGATTGTGAAAGGCGAGAACATGCCTACGCCATCCATTCCGGAGTCTTTCAATGTCTTGGTCAACGAGCTTCGCGGATTGGGGTTGGAAATCACATTCTCGAAGTAGGATGATGCGCCACGCGCGGGTTTAAGTTTTAACGTTCAATTTTACATCGAAATATGGCATCCAGAAAAGAAGGTCCGGTTACGCTGGACTTCAACAAGATTACCATCAGCCTTGCTTCCCCTGAAACCATCTTGGAACGTTCGCACGGGGAGGTGACCAAACCGGAAACGATTAATTACCGTACATACAAGCCTGAAAGCGACGGGCTTTTCTGCGAGCGGATTTTCGGCCCGACCAAGGACTGGGAATGCCACTGCGGGAAGTACAAGCGGATCCGTTACAAGGGAATCGTCTGCGACCGTTGCGGGGTGGAGGTGACCGAAAAGAAAGTCCGCCGCGAACGCATGGGGCATATCCAGCTGGTGGTTCCGGTGGCGCATATCTGGTTTTTCCGCTCCTTGCCGAACAAGATAGGCTCCTTGCTGGGCATCCAGACCAAGAAGCTGGAATCGATCATCTATTACGAGAAATACGTGGTGATCCAGCCGGGCATCAAGGCGCAGGACGGCATCGAACGGTTGCAGTTCCTCTCCGACGAGGAATACTACGCCATCATCGACAGCCTGCCTGCCGACAACCAGCTGCTCGACGATTCCGATCCGAACAAGTTCATCGCCAAGATGGGCGGGGAGGCCTTGTACGATTTGCTCAAGTCGATCGACTTGGACTTGCTTTCGTACGAATTGCGCGACAAGGCCAACCATGAGACTTCCCAGCAGCGCAAGCAGGAAGCGCTCAAGCGCCTCAACGTGGTGGAAGCTTTCCGCGATTCCCAGACGCGGGTGGAAAACCGTCCGGAGTGGATGGTCATGAAGGTGATCCCGGTGATCCCGCCCGATTTGCGGCCGTTGGTGCCTTTGGACGGCGGACGCTTCGCGACTTCCGACTTGAACGACCTTTACCGCCGGGTCATCATCCGCAATAACCGGCTTAAGAAACTTATCGAGATCAAGGCGCCCGATGTGATCATGCGGAACGAAAAGCGCATGCTGCAGGAAGCGGTCGATTCCTTGTTCGACAATTCGCGCAAGGCCCGATCGGCCAAGACGGAAGGCGCCCGTATGCTCAAATCCTTGTCCGACAGCCTTAAAGGGAAGCAGGGCCGCTTCCGTCAGAATTTGCTCGGGAAGCGTGTGGATTATTCCGGCCGTTCGGTCATCGTGGTAGGCCCGGATTTGAAGATGAACGAGATGGGTCTGCCCAAGGACATGGCGGCCGAATTATTCAAGCCGTTCATCATCCGCAAGATGCTGGAACGCGGAATCGTCAAGACGGTCAAGTCGGCCAAGAAGATCGTGGAACGGAAAGACCCGGTTGTGTGGGATATTCTGGAAAACATCCTCAAAGGGCATCCGGTGCTGATGAACCGGGCCCCGACCTTGCACCGCTTGGGAATCCAGGCTTTCCAGCCCAAACTTATCGAGGGGAAAGCCATGCGCCTTCACCCGTTGTGCTGTACCGCTTTCAATGCCGACTTCGACGGAGACCAGATGGCTGTCCACGTGCCCTTAGGCAATGCGGCCATCCTCGAGGCCCAGTTGCTGATGCTGGCTTCGCACAATATCCTTAACCCGGCCAACGGAGCGCCCATCACCGTGCCGTCGCAAGACATGGTTCTGGGGTTGTATTACCTTACCAAGGGGCGCAAGAGCGAGCCGGATTCCGTCGTGAAGGGAGAAGGGACGGTCTTCTATTCGGCCGAAGAAGCCATTATCGCTTACAACGAGAAGCAGGTAGACATGCACGCCTGGGTGAAGATCCGTCTGCCCCGGCCCGACGGTTCTGCCGGGCTTGTGGAAACCACGGTGGGACGCATCCTGTTCAACCAGGTCGTGCCCAAGGAATACGGTTTCATCAACGAGCTGCTTACCAAGAAGTCCTTGCGCGACATCATTGCCGACATCCTCAAGAAATGCGGCATGTCGAAAACCGTCAAGTTCCTGGACGACATCAAGAACCTGGGTTACCGTACCGCGTTCAAAGGAAGCCTTTCGTTCAACTTGGGCGATGTGATCATCCCGAAAGTGAAAGAGGAACTGATCGCCCAGGCGAACAACGACGTGGATGAAGTGATGAACAACTACAATCTTGGTTTCATCACCAACAACGAGCGCTACAACCAGATCATCGATATTTGGACGCATACCAACAACAAGCTGACCAACGCGGTGATGAAGCAGCTGTCTTCCGACCGCCAAGGTTTCAATCCGGTTTACATGATGCTGGATTCCGGCGCCCGTGGCTCCAAGGAGCAAATCCGCCAGCTTTGCGGCATGCGCGGCCTTATGGCCAAGCCGCAGAAATCGGGGGCTACAGGCGGGGAAATCATCGAGAACCCCATTCTGTCGAACTTCAAGGAAGGCTTGTCGGTTCTGGAGTACTTCATTTCCACGCACGGGGCCCGCAAGGGGCTTGCCGATACGGCATTGAAGACCGCCGATGCCGGGTATCTGACCCGGAGGCTGGTCGATGTTTCGCAGGACGTGATCGTTTCGGAAGAAGATTGCCATACCCAGCGCGGCCTCATCGCGACGGCGTTGAAGAAGAACGATGAAGTCGTGGAATCCTTGTATGAAAGGATTCTCGGCCGGACTACCATCGATGACGTGGTTCATCCGCAGACAGGGGAAGTCCTGGTCAAGGCCGGGGAGGAGATCACCGAGGAAATCGCCCGGAAAATCGAAGAATCGCCCATCGAGGAAGTGGAAATCCGTTCGGTGCTCACGTGCGAATCCAAGCACGGGGTTTGCGCCAAGTGCTATGGGCGGAACCTGGCCACCAACAAGATGGTGCAGAAGGGCGAAGCGGTAGGGGTTATCGCGGCCCAGTCGATCGGGGAGCCCGGCACGCAGCTTACCTTGCGCACGTTCCACGTGGGCGGGGTCGCCGGCGGCAATACCGGCATCAATTCCAGCATCGAAGCCCGGTACGATGGTATCGTGGAAATCGATGAATTGCGCAGCGTCCCCTATAAGGCCGAGGACGGTTCCGAGCACGCGGTGGTGATCGGGCGTTCGGCCGAAATGCGTCTGGTCGATCCCAATACGAAAGCCGTGCTGGCCAATACCAATATTCCCTACGGGGCTTTCTTGTACGTGCTTCCGGGCGCGAAGGTGAAGGCTGGAACCAAGATTGCCGACTGGGATCCGTACAATGCCGTCATCGTTTCGGACGTGGCCGGGACGGTTTCGCTCCAGAACATGGTCGAGAACGTCACCTACAGGGTCGAATCCGACGAGCAGACCGGTTATCGGGACAAAGTCATCATCGAGTCGCGCCAGAAATCGAAGAATCCCTCTATCAATATCCTTTCCAAGGACGGCGAGGTCTTGAAGATTTACGATATTCCCGTCGGGGCCCATGTCCAGCTGGAAGACGGTGTCAAGATCAAGGCGGGGGACACGTTGGTGAAGATACCCCGTTCGTTCGGGAAGTCGGGCGATATCACGGGGGGGCTTCCCCGCGTCACGGAGCTTTTCGAGGCGAGGAATCCGTCGGATCCGGCCATCGTGGCGGAAATCGATGGTATCGTAAGTTTCGGGAAGAAACTCAAGCGCGGGCATCGGGAAGTCATCCTCACTTCGAAAATGGGCGACACCAAATCGTACCTTATTCCGACCTCCAAGCAGATCCTGGCTCAGGAAAACGATTACGTGAAAGCGGGGACGCCGCTTTCGGAAGGCGCGGTTACTCCGGCCGACATCCTGGCTATCAAAGGCCCGATGAAAGTCCAGGAGTACATCGTGAACGAAATCCAGGAAGTTTACCGCCTGCAAGGGGTGAAAATCAACGACAAGCATTTCGAGGTCATTGTCCGTCAGATGATGCGCAAGGTGGAAATCCTCGATCCGGGCGATACCAATTTCCTGGAAGGCGAGATGGTCAACAAGATCGATTTCGTGGAGGAAAACGACAAGATTTACGGGCAGAAGGTTGTGGTCGATGCCGGCGAGTCGGAAAACGTGAAAGCCGGCCAGATGCTTTCCATGCGCGCCTTGCGCGATGAAAACTCCATCCTTCGCCGCAAGGGCTTGAAGCTTGTCGAGGTGCGGGATGCCCGTTCCGCCACGGCCCGTCAGGTGTTGCAGGGGATCACGCGTGCCTCCTTGCAGGTGAAGAGCTTCCTGTCGGCAGCCTCTTTCCAGGAAACGACCAAGGTCTTGACCGATGCCGCCGTGAACGGGAAAGTCGATTACCTGGAAGGATTGAAGGAAAACGTGCTGGTAGGGCATTTGATTCCTGCGGGAACCGGTTTGAACGAGTATCGGGGCAATATCGTCTATTCGAAAGAGGAATACGAGATGCTGGCCGATGCAGACAACGAGATGTAAGATGGAACAGAAAAACGGAAAAGAGAACAAGCTGCAGATAGAGCTTCCGGCCGAGGTCGCCGAAGGGAACTATGCGAACTTGGCCTTGATCACGCATTCGCAAGCCGAGTTCATTGTCGACTTCATCCGGATGATGCCGGGCGTGGAGAAGGCAAGGGTCAAGTCCCGGATTATCCTCACGCCCCAGCACGCCAAGCGGCTTATGCGCGCCTTGGCCGAAAATATCCGCAAGTACGAAGACATGTTCGGTTCCATACAGGAACCCGAATCGGCTTCGACCGCCTTTTTGAATATTCCCCCGGCGGAAGCGTGATTCCCTGCGGGGACTGCGCGGGACAGGAAGCGCGCCGGAATGCCGGAAAGCCTTTTACCGCAAATGATTGCGGCAAGAGGCTTTCCGGTGTTCCTGGCGCGCTTTTTTATTGGCGTATCCCCGGTATTCCCGGGGTAGTCCCGGACAGGCGGAAGGAGGACGCAGCGGCTTTGCCCGTTTTGCAGCTATTGCGGGCAAAATGGACAAAGCGCTTTTGCCCGGCGCTCGACTTTCACTATATTTGTAAGTTATTAGGAAGCCTCTACGGACTTCATTTAATCATAGTCGCAAAAGTATGATGCATCTGGCCATTGCCGGCAATATCGGCTCGGGAAAAACCACATTGACAAGTCTTTTAGCTAAACATTACAAGTGGAAGCCCATGTATGAAGAGGTTGACGACAACCCTTATCTGAGCAGTTTCTACGAAGATATGCGCCGGTGGTCGTTCAATCTCCAGATCTATTTCCTCAATACCCGTTTCCGGCAGATCATCGATATCCGGAAAAAAGGGAAGAACGTGGTCCAGGACAGGACGATTTACGAGGACGCTTATATCTTCGCCCCGAATCTGCATGCCATGGGGCTTATGACTACCCGGGACTTCGAGAATTACGTGTCCCTTTTCGAATTGATGAATTCCTTCATCCAGGCCCCCGACTTGCTGATTTACCTCCGGGCGGAGGTGCCGACCTTGGTCAAGCAGATACAGCTCCGGGGACGGGATTACGAGAACGGGATACGTTTGGATTACCTTAAGAGCTTGAACGACCGCTACGAGGAATGGATCAGGCACTACAACCAAGGGAAATTGCTGGTGGTGGACGTGGATGATCTGGACTTTCGGAACCGGCCGGAGGATCTGGGCTCGATCATCGAACGGGTGGACGGGGAAATCAACGGCTTGTTCTGAAGGCTTCGAAGCGCTTGCGCCGATCGCCTTCGCGGGGAAAGGGGGAAGGAGAGGCTCCGGCTTTTCATCGAGGAGGATGCAATCCGGGGGAAGAGCGGAAAGGACGGGCGGAGCAGGACAGAAGGATTCGTAGCAGCGGAAGTTCGGGAAATTTGAATGCAGGATTTTGACATGAAGACCATCGCGATTATTCCAGCCCGGTACGGTTCGAGCCGGTTCCCGGGGAAACCATTGGCCGACATAGGCGGAAAACCCATGGTGCGCAGGGTTTACGAGCAGGTGAGCCGCTGCGCTTTGGTCGATGCTGTGTTCGTGGCTACCGATGACGAGCGGATTGCCCGTTGCGTGGAGGATTTTGGCGGAAAGGCCTGCATGACCTCCCCGGAACTGCCTAACGGGACGTCGCGTTGCTGGCAGGCCTACCAGAAAGTGGTCCGTTCGATAGGACGTTTCGACGTGCTGCTCAACGTGCAAGGCGATGAACCCTTCATAGAACCGCAGGCTTTAGTATCTTTGCTGGAACTTTTCAACGACCGGGCAGTGGGCATCGCCACCTTGAAGAAAAAAATCAGCCTTCCGGAAGAACTTTTCGATGCCAATGTGGTGAAGGTTTTGTCGGGAAAAGACGGGAAAGCGGCTTGTTTTTCCCGTTTCCCGCTTCCTTTCCAGCGCGATTTGCCTTTTGAGCGGGATAGGGAGACGGCCTTGCGCTGGATGGAACGCGCGGATTATTTCAAGCATGTGGGCATTTACGCTTTTCGTCCGGAAGTATTGACCGACTTGGTGGAGCTGCCTTCCGGGAAGTGGGAAGAAGCCGAGAAACTGGAGCAATTGCGCTGGATGGAGAACGGGTATGTTGTCCATGTGAGGGAGACGGCTTACGAGAGCCTTTCGGTCGATACCCCTTCGGATATCCGGAAAATCATGGACGTGAAAGGATGTTGAGCCTTCCGGGCCCGCTGCCGTTTTGGAGGCGGAAGGGCGAGAGGTTCGCTAAAAACCAATAGGATATGAAAGTAGCAGAGTATTTAAAGAGGTTTTTGACCGAACAACCCGGTCAGGAAGCCGCCGTGCCGGGATTAGGGGTTTTTTACGCGGGCGAAAAGGACGGGAGGCGGTGCATCCTGTTCAAGGAAGAGATGCCGACCAGCAAGGCGTTCCTCAATTTTCTTTCTTTCGAGGAGAATATTTCCGAGGAGCAAGCCCGCCAGGAGGTGGAAAAATGGGTTCGGCACTTGCTGCAGGAATTGAAGGCTTCCGGGAGCGTGGACATGGAAGGAATCGGGACTTTCGCCATCATGGGCGACAAGGTGGAATATTCGCCGGCGTTCAGGGAAAAGGCGGCAGCGGATGCGGATTTCGGTTTGGAGAAAACCCTTCCGGCCGAACCGGCATCGGGCATGCCCGCTGGACGGGAAGCCTCTCCGGCCGCGCGGCCGGAGACCGTCAGGAAGCCGGAACCGGCACGCGGGCAAGAGGGGGAACGCTTCCGTTCGCGCAACACGATGCGGCCAAGGCAAGCCCAGCCCTTGGAAAAGCCGAAGCTCAAGCCGGTTCCCAATCCGGGAGGTTCGGGCAAGGAACTGGTATTGGAAAAGTCCCGGAACGCCCGGAAGGCGAAATCCCCGGCCTCCGGCGCGCCGTTTTACACTTCGTGGTGGTTCATCGTGCTTTGCGCCGTTGTCGTCGTGCTGGTCCTGCTTTTTGCCATAACGCCGGTGCGGGAACGGATGCTGGGGACTTCGGGTGCTTCCGCCAGAATGGAAATGCCAGGAGTTTCCGATAGCCTCCGGGATGCGGAACTCGAGCAGAGCCTGGACGCGATGATTGCGGCCCAGCAGGAGGAAGAGATAGCATCGGAAGCGGCAATGACCGATCGGGAAAAGACGGTGGCAGAGGAAAACGCAATCGTAGCCAGCAAGGTGATAGCCGGACAGGCGCGCAAGCATGAAGCCGATCAGGAGGCGAAAGCCGCCGCCAAGAAAGAAGCTCCCGCGCGGAAAGCCGTTTCCGCCAAGGCTTCTACGAAGACTCGGCCCGTTTCCCCGGCAAAGACGCGGAAGGCGGCTTCGCCGGCTCAAGCGCGGGAAAATTCCGCATCCGGGGTTTTCCCGGTAGAGCAGCCTCAATCCGGCCGCTTCTACATCATTGTGGGCAGTTTCGTTTCCGATGGGAACGCCCAAGGGAAAGCCCGGCAGCTGACCCGGGCGGGCTACCAGCCTTCCATTTTGTACATCGAGGCCAAGTCGTATTATTACGTGAGCGTGAAGACGTGCCAGAGCCGGGAGGAAGCGGTCGCGGCCCGGACGGAATTGCGCGGGAAGAATGTGGAATGCTGGATTTTTGCTAATTGAGAAATTGAGGAACCTTGGGCAAGAACAAATTAGCCAAGTTCAAGGAAAACTTGGAATTCAAGAACCTCTTCCAGTTCCCGGCCACGATTTCGCCTTGGCAGGCTCCCTTGCGGGGACGTTGGAAGGAATCTTATTTCGGCAACGGGAATCCTGTCGTCTTGGAAATGGGATGCGGGAAGGGGGATTATACCGTAGGATTGGCCCGGAACAACCCCGGAAAGAATTTTGCCGGCTTGGACATCAAGGGCGCCCGCCTTTGGCGGGGCTGCAAGACGGCAAGCGAAGAGGCTTTGCCCAATGTCGTCTTCGTCCGGACCCGGGCCGAGTTCATCGAGCGGGTCTTCGCGCCGGGCGAGGTTTCGGAAATCTGGATTACGTTCCCGGATCCCGAACCTTCCAAGCCGGCCAAGCGCTTGTGCTCGCCCGTTTTTCTTGAGCGGTACCGGAAAATCCTGCCGGAAGGGAAAGGCATCGTCCATTTGAAGACGGATGATACCGGATTGTACGAGTATTGCCTGGACGAGGTGGTGAAACCGGCAGGCTACGAGATAATCTTCAACACGGCCGATTTGTATGCCGAACCCTCTCCAATGGGCGATGCGTCGCGTTTCCAGACCACATACGAAAGACGCTGGCTGGCCGAGGGCAGGAAAATCAAGTATTTGGCTTTTAAACTCGCGTAACGCCCATGCGTCTTGTTTACACCTTGGCTGTGAGATTCTACGGATGGGCCATCCGGATTGCGGCATTGCGCAATGCCAAAGCCAAGGCTTGGGTCGAAGGCCGGAAACATTGGGAGGAACGTTTGCGCGCTTTGCCGCTTCCCGCGGGCGAAGGTTCCTGCTTGTGGTTCCATGTGGCATCCATGGGCGAATACGAACAGGCCGTGCCGGTCATGGAGGCCTGCCGGAAGCGCTTCCCGGAAAAACGCATCGTGCTGTCTTTCTTTTCTCCTTCGGGCTACGAGCATCTCAAGGGCAAGCAGACGACGGCCGACCATGTGGTTTATTTGCCGTTGGATACTCCGGCCAATGCCCGCCGTTTTCTGGATTGCGTGAAGCCTTGGCGGGTTTTCTTCATCAAGTACGAGTATTGGTTCAATTTCATGGCGGAGCTTACCCGCCGGGAAATCCCTTTCTATTTCGTGGCCTCCCGTTTCCGGGAAAGCCAGTATTTTTTCAAGTCTTATGGCAGATGGTTCGCGCGGCAGCTCCGCTCGGCATCCGCTTTTTTCGTCCAGGACGAGGATTCGGTTCGGCTGCTGGGGCAGATAGGGGTTTCCCGGGCCGTTCGTTGCGGGGATACCCGTTTCGACCGGGTCTCGGAGATTCTTTCCCAAGCGGTATCCTATCCTTTGGCGGAGGCTTTTTTTGCCGGGAGAAAGGTGTTCATGGCGGGCAGTTCGTGGCCGGAGGACGAGGAGGTATATTTCCCGTTTTTCCGGGAGAACGCTTTGGATTGGGCCTTGGTGGTGGTGCCGCATGAACTCGGCCTCCGGCGGTTGCAGGCGCTTGAACGTTTTTTGGGGAATGTGCCGCATGTCTTTTATTCCCGGCTGGAAGCAGGGAAGGCCGCTGGCGGGCAAGCCCGCGTCCTGGTCGTGGACAAGATGGGGATGCTGTCGCGGTTGTACCGCTATGCCGATGTGGCCTATGTCGGCGGCGGATTCGGAAAGGGAATCCACAATGTGCTGGAACCGGCCGTGTATTCCTTGCCCGTGCTGTTCGGGCCTGCTTTCCGGAAGTTCGGGGAGGCGGTGGATCTGATAGGTTGCGGCGGGGCTTTTTGCGTGCGTTCGGGAGAGGAATTCGCCCGCTGCATGGATGCCTTGCGGAAGGAGGATTTCCGGAAGGAAGTTTCGCGGAAAGCGGGTGCGTACGTGCAGTCCTGCACAGGGGCGGCCGGCAAGGTCATGGACGAGGTGTTCGGAGTCATGGAGCAATGAGGGGCTGATCATGGGAAAACGAGGATTGCTGTTGCTTGCATGCTTTGGCGTTTTTGCTTTGGCGCCCTTGCCTGTTTCCGCCCAGGAGCCTGCTTCGGAGGCGGCGCCTTCGGCCTTGAGCCCCCAGCAGGTCCGGGATTCGATCCGCAGGGCGAGGCTGTTGGGCATGGCCCGGAACAAAGGCGAGACAGTCCGGTATTTCGATTTGCCGATGCAAAGCGGGTTGCCGGCTTTCGATACCATGACCTATCCTTTGGACGGCTTCCAGAATTTCGATCCGGTTTACCAGCATCGCGATTTCCGGCTTTCGCGGGGGAGCTTGGGCATGCCCGACCAGCCGATAGAATTCATGCCCGGCAGGGAATCCGGGTTCGGCTTCCGGCAAAAGATTTTTTCTTCCTGGTTTTATACCCGCTACAACACGCCTTTCCTGCAAAGCAAGAACCCGTACACGTATTTGTACTTTGTCAACAATTTCGGGAAGAATCTCAATTTCTTCCAAGCCACCCATTACCAGAATGTGGCCCGGGGCTTGAACATGGGAATCGATTTCCGGGTGCATGATGTCTATGGACGTTACAACAATAGCCGCAGCAAGCAGTACAATGTGCGTTTTTCGGGCAATTACATTACCCGGGATGCCAAATACAGGCTCTTGTTCGGGTATATTTACAACGTGGCTACCGTAGGGGAAAACGGGGGGATCCGGGTCGACAGCCTTTTTACGCGCAACATCGAGACCAACCGGCTCCGCATACCGGTCAATCTTTCCTCGGCGCAGAACCGGTGGCGGGAACATCGTTATTTCCTGAAGCAGTCCTACCACTTTTACGACAACCAGAAAGACACCATCGCCGAGAACAACCGGAGCTACGGGTTCATAACCCATGATTTCGAGATAGAAGACATGCAGTTGGCTTACAACGACCAGACCAGTGCGGCAGAGGGGTTTTACGGGAACTTTTTCCTTGACCCGCTCCGTAGCGCCGATACCACGCGCCTGATGAAGATGACCAACCGGGTTTTCTACAGCACGGCCGACATGGAGTACATTCCTTTCGGGTACGCGTTCAAGGTGGCAGGCGGGTTCCGCAACGAGTATGTGCGCTTCCGGGACATGATGCGTTTCGAGGATTGGGTCCAATGGTTCCCTTTCGCCCAGGTACAGGTGGATTTCGCCGACCGTTTCGTCCTGGACGCTTACCTCGACTTCGGCTTCGGCGGCTACAACCAGTTCGATTTTTCCGGCAGGGTGATGTTCAAATACCTTTTCAAGGACGACAACGTGCGCACGTTGTCCAAGCGCGACGGGGTTGAAGTCCTGCTCGGCGTGAACCGGCTCCAGCCCGATTGGATATACACTTACCATGCTTCCAACCATTATTACTGGGAAAAGGACTGGCAGAAGTCCACGGAAGCATACCTGCAATTGAAATTCGACTGGAAGGGATGGTGGTTCAGGGCCAAGGCGGGCTTGTTTCAGGATTACGTGTTTTTGAAAGCCGGAGGGCCGGAACAGGCGGAAAATGCTTTCTGGCTTTTGAATGTGGTGGGAGGAAAGCAATTGCGCATAGGCAAGTACGTGGGTCTGGACAATTTGCTGATGTTTGCCTACAGCTCGGATCAGCGGTACTTGCATTTGCCCCTTTTCAGCCTGCAGGAGAATCTTTACGGTATTATCCCGATCAAAGGCCTGGCCGAAATCCAGATAGGCGTGGAAGTGCTCTACAATACGTCTTATTACGCCGATGCCTACAATCCGGCCACGGCCTCGTACTATTGGCAAGAGGATGTGAAGACGGGGAATTTCGTCATGCTGAACCTCTTTTTGAATTTCCAGGTGAAGCGGGCCAATCTTTTTGTCAAGGCCCAGAACATAGCCCAAGGGCTTTTCGGCTACAATTACATTTTAACCCCGCATTACCCGTTGTCCGACCGCTGCGTGCGGTTCGGGGTTTCCTGGCGTTTCTTCGATTGAGAGGGGAAAGGCCAGGGCTTTTCCTTTTGTTTTGCCGGGGCGGCCGGGCATGCGCCTCGCGCGTTGGCGGCGCGGTCGGGATTTTTCGTTGAGGATTCGTTTTTAATTTATTTAATTTGCTTGTAATAAGGTGGTTGTACGATGTTTCCGGCCGCGTTCCCTTGTTGATAAATAGGCGCTGGCCTGCTTGTGCCCAAGAGTGGAAAATCTTAATTTTGTATGTTATATAGTATTGCATAATAAATTGATTATGAGCGACTTGGAAAACAAGAGACAGGAGGGGGGCGAGTATACCGCGCAAAATATCCAAGTGTTGGAGGGATTGGAAGCGGTTCGGAAACGTCCGGCCATGTATATCGGCGATGTGAACGTGCGCGGGTTGCACCATCTGGTTTACGAAGTGGTCGATAATTCGATCGACGAGGCTTTGGCCGGGTTTTGCACCCATGTGGAAGTGACCATCTATGAGGACAATTCCATTTCCGTGCGGGACGATGGACGGGGTATCCCGACCGACATGCATCCGAAAGAACGCCGGAGCGCGTTGGAAGTGGTCATGACCGTGCTTCATGCGGGAGGAAAGTTCGACAAGGGGACTTACAAGGTCTCCGGAGGCTTGCACGGGGTGGGGGTTTCTTGCGTGAACGCTCTTTCTTCGCACCTTAGGGTCGATGTTTTCCGGGAAGGCAAGCATTTCGTGCAGGAATATTCCAAAGGGAAGCCCCTTTATGCCGTGCGGGAAGAAGGCCTTTCGGACGAACGCGGCACATTGGTCGCCTTTACGCCCGATTCGGAAATCTTCTCGGTTACCGAGTACGATTACGATGTGCTGGCGGCCCGTTTGCGGGAACTGGCCTTCTTGAACAAAGGCTTGCGCCTGACATTGACCGACCGCCGCGTGAAAGACGAGTCTGGCGCGTTCAAGACGGACAGCTATTATTCCGCCCAGGGCTTGAAGGACTTCATCGCTTACTTGGATGCGAACCGGACGGTATTGATGGAGGAGCCTATCCATATTGAAGGGGAAAAGAACGGGATTCCGGTAGAGCTTGCCATGGAATATAACGATGGCTTTTCGGAAAACCTGCATTCCTATGTCAATAACATCAATACGATAGAAGGCGGTACCCATCTGACCGGTTTCCGTTTGGGCTTGACCAAGACCTTGGGGGATTATGCCCGCAAGTCGGGCATGCTCGACAAGCTCGACAAGCAGAAGATAGAGATCAAAGGCGACGATTTCCGGGAAGGGCTTACCGCCGTGATTTCGGTCAAGGTTTCCGAACCCCAGTTCGAAGGGCAGACCAAGACCAAGCTGGGGAACAGCGAGGTCTCGGCCGTGGTTTCCCAGCTGGTGGGGGAAAAGCTGGCTTATTTCCTGGAAGAACATCCCAAGGAAGCCAAAATGATCGTGGAAAAGGTGATTCTGGCTGCCACGGCCCGTCATGCGGCACGCAAGGCACGGGAACTGGTGCAGCGGAAAAGCGTCTTTTCCGGAGGCGGATTGCCCGGGAAGTTGTCCGATTGTTCGGAAAAGGATCCGGCAAAGTGCGAGTTGTTCCTGGTGGAAGGGGATTCCGCCGGGGGAACGGCCAAGCAGGGCCGGGACCACAAGACCCAGGCGATCTTGCCGCTCCGGGGAAAAATCCTCAACGTGGAAAAGGCCATGCCGCATAAAGTGTTCGAAAGCGAGGAAATCAAGAACATCTACACCGCTTTGGGCGTTTCGATCGGGACGGCAGACGACAGCAAGGCCCTGAACATGGAACGTCTGCGCTACCATAAGGTGATCATCATGACCGATGCCGATGTGGACGGCAGCCATATCACCACCTTGATCCTGACGTTCTTTTTCCGTCACATGCGGGAATTGATCGAGAACGGGCATGTCTATATCGCCACGCCTCCTTTGTTCATGGTGAAGCGGGGCAAAGAGGAGCGTTATTGCTGGACGGAGGAAGAACGTGCTGCGTTGGTAGAGGAACTGGGGGAAGGAGGGAAGTACAAGAATGTTTCCGTGCAGCGTTACAAAGGTCTGGGTGAAATGAACGATGTCCAGCTTTGGCATACGACCATGGATCCGGCGTTCCGGACGTTGCGACAGGTAACGATCGAGAACGCGACCGAGGCCGACCGGGTTTTCTCCATGCTCATGGGCGACGAAGTGGAGCCTCGCCGGGTTTTCATCGAGGAGAATGCCCGCTATGCGAATGTGGACGCGTAGAACTTGCGCGGAGGCTCGATGAGGCTCGGCATGTCAAGGCGGGCGGCATGGATGTCCATGCCGCCCGCCTTGAATTTTATAGGGTCGCCTTGTTTTTGAGGAAAAGGGAAACTGTTCGAAGTTCCGCGGTGTTCAGGCCGGCGGTTCGCGGAAAGAGGCGGAAACCGGGCTCCGGAAGCAAGGGAAGGGCTGCTCAATAGCAGTTGGAGCGGAGTTCCACGGGGTAAAAGGTGTTGATGTCGGTGGGAATGGAATCGGAAAGGCCCAGCGTGAGGGTGAGGTCGTTGATCTGGTAGAAAGTATTGCGCTGGTAGTTGCCGAAACTGAATCGCGTGTTGCTGTCCGTGGCTACGGTCTGGAAGAGCGAGTCGGTGTAATATATCCCGTCGAAAGCAAGGGATTTTTCGGTTTCATCTAAGCGGTAGGTGCCTTTCACGTATTCCGTGTACGTGTATTTTTCCGGAGAGCTGTAGGAGGGAAGATGGACGGATTTTATGAAAAGGGAGAAATCCCCTTCCTTGATGGCGTTTTGCCCTTGAGGGGCATGGACTTGGCTGGCGCATTCCAGAACGAGCCGGCTTTGGGAGGAGGAAGCGAGCGTGTCGTAAGCGGGGAAGCCCTTTTCCTGCCATTCGCCGAAGAGGGTAAGCGGTTCGGGTTCGGATTTGCAACTCGGAACCAGCAGCAGGACAGCCGACACCAAGGCGGCGGCCACCGGGGAGGCGATGCGCGAAATGGTCTTTTTCATTGGAAAACGTTTGGATTTGCAAAGATAGGCTTAAAGGCAGAGAAAAGCAATAATTCATTACCTTTGCATCTTATGCGCGGTACGGCAGGGCGAAGGGGGAAAAGGGGATCGGAAAGGTGCCGGGAAAGGCGGAAAAGCGCCGGGAAAAGGAGGAAATTCATGAAGATATTGGTTCTGGGTTCAGGCGGCAGGGAGTCGGCCTTGTCGTGGAAATTGTCGCAAAGCGTGCATGCCGAAAAGGTGTATGTGGCGCCGGGGAATGCGGGAACGGTCCAATGGGCCGAGAATGCGGATGTCGACCCGATGAATTTTGCCCAAGTGAAAGAGTTCGTCTTGGAGAAAGGCATCGGGATGCTCGTGGTAGGGCCGGAGGATCCGTTGGTGGCGGGCATCCATGACTATTTCCTGGCCGATCCGAATTTCCGGGACTTGGCGATCATAGGCCCGTGCCGGCAGGGTGCCCGTTTGGAAGGCAGCAAGGAATATGCAAAGGCTTTCATGGAGAGGGCGGGGATTCCGACGGCGGCGTATGCGGTTTTCGGGAAAGAGCAGATCGGGCAGGCCAAGGCTTTCCTGAAAGGGCTCAAGCCTCCCTATGTGTTGAAGGCCGACGGGCTGGCGGCGGGAAAGGGCGTCTTGATAGAGCCTGGTTACGCGCAGGCTTGCGCTTCCTTGGAAGCGATGCTGGAAGGGAAGTTCGGGCCGGCCTCTTCCCGGGTGGTCATAGAGGAGTACTTGGAAGGGATAGAGCTTTCCGTCTTCGTGCTTACCGATGGCAAGAGCTATTTGATCTTGCCCGAAGCAAAGGATTACAAGAAGGCGGGGGAAGGCGATACCGGCCCGAATACCGGCGGGATGGGTTCGGTTTCCCCGGTGCCTTTTGCCCGCGGGGAATTCATGGACAAGGTGGAAGAAAGGATTGTCAAGCCGACCCTTGCCCGGCTGCAGGCGGAAAGAATCCCTTACACGGGCTTCCTTTTCGTCGGTTTGATGAACGTGAAAGGCGACCCCTATGTCATAGAATACAATGTCAGGATGGGCGATCCGGAGACCGAATCGGTCTTTCCGCGTATCGAGAGCGATTTGGTGGAACTTTTCCAGGCTGTGCACGCGGGCAGGCTTCATGAAGAAAAGCTTTCCATAAGCCCGCTGACCGCCGCGAGCGTGATGCTGGTATCGGGAGGCTATCCCGGTTCGTACAAGAAAGGGTTCCCGGTCGAGACCGGCAGCGGGGAGGATGGAAGCCTGTTGTTCCATGCCGGCACGGCCTTGGACGCGGAAGGGCGCGTTCTGACGGCCGGAGGCCGGGTCATGGCGGTTACCGCTCTCGGGGAGGATTTGGAGTCGGCTTGCGCCCGCGCTTATGCCCGGGTAGCGCAAGTGGCCTTCGAGGGCATGCGCTTCCGCAAGGACATAGGGAAGGATTTATTAGGAAAGGGCGTATGCGAATAGATTACGAAAGCCTGACCTTGGAAAACGGGTTGAGGGTGCTGGTCCATACCGACAGGAACACTTCGTTGGTGGCTTTCAATTTGATTTACGATGTGGGGTCGAAAGACGAGTCTCCCGAGAGGACAGGTCTCGCCCATTTGTTCGAACACCTGATGTTCAGCGGTTCCAAGCATGTGCCGGATTACGATGCGGCCTTGGATCGAGTAGGGGCTTCGAACAATGCCTTCACCAACAACGACTTTACCAATTATTACATTTCGTTGTCCAAAGAGGCCTTGGAAACGGCGTTTTTCGTGGAGAGCGACCGGATGCGCAACTTGGTCATCAGCCAGAAAAAGCTCGATGTGCAGAAAGGGGTCGTGGTGGAAGAATTCAAGGAAAGGTGCCTGAACCGCCCTTACGGGGATACGGATTTGCTGATACGCCCTCTTTCCTACAAGAAACATCCTTATGCCTGGTCCACGATCGGGAAAGATACCGGACAGATCGAAGCGGTTACCTTGGAAGAGGCGAGGGCTTTTTACGATGCGTATTACATGCCGGGGAATGCGATCCTGAGCGTTGCCGGGCCTGTGGCTTCCGAGGAAATCTTCGACATGGCCCGCAAGTGGTTCGGGCCGGTGGAAAGCGGCAGGCGGCCTTGCCGTAGCTTGCCGCAGGAACCGGAACAGGACGCGCAGCGGCGGGAACAGGTGGAAAGGAAGGTCCCGGCCGATGCTTTTTACCGGGCCTACCACATGGGCCCTCGGATGAGTCCCGGGTTTTACGTGTTCGATTTGCTTTCGGACATACTCTCCAGCGGGGATTCGTCCCGCTTTCATACGCGCTTGGTGAAAGGGAAGAAGCTTTTCAGCAGTTTGAACGCCTATGTCTCGGGCGATATCGAGCCCGGCCTTTTCTTGATTTCGGGGATGCTGGAAGACGGGGTGGATTTTGCTGCAGCCGAGGAAGCGGTCGATGCCGAAATTGCCTGCATCTGCGAGGAAATGGTGACGGAAAGGGAATTGCAGAAGGTCAAGAACAAATTGGAGACTTCTTTGGTGTTTTCCAATATGAAGGCGTTGGACAAGGCCATGAACATCGGTTATTTCGAATTGATGGGGGCGGCTTCCGCGCTTTCGGGAGAGGTTGCCCGTTACCGGGCTGTCGATGCGGCGGGCATGCTTGCCCAGGCGCGCCGGTTCTTGCGCAAGGAAAACAGCAGCACGCTGTATTACAGGGCTATCAAATGAAAACATGCCGATGGGAAAGATGAAATTCGATTACGCACGGCTTTATCCTCGTACCGAAAGGCTCGACAACGGGATAGATTTGTATGCTTTTCCCGATGCGGCGTTGGATCTGGTCCGCTTGGAATTTGTTTTCGATGCGGGCAGCTATTTCCAGCAAAAGCCGCTCCAGGCAGGGGCTTGCTGTTCCTTGGTGGGAAGCGGGACGGAAAACTACCCGGCAGAGGCCCTTTCGAACGAATTGGATTTCTACGGGGCTTACATGGAGCGGTATTCGGATCGCGACCAGGCTTGCTTGTCGTTCTATTCGTTGAGCCGGTATTTCGACAACGTGTTGCCTTTGTGCGAGGAAGCGCTGAAACGGTCGGTCTTTCCGCAGCAGGAAGTGGAAACGTACTTGCGCAAGCAGCATCGGAAGTTCCAGGTGGAACTGCAGCGGGTCTCGAACCTGGCTCGCCGGGAATTTTACCCGTGGATTTTCGGGAAGTCGCATCCTTACGGCATCGTGGCGGAAGAGAAGGATTTTTCGGCTTTGGAACGGGAGGATCTCTTGGCTTTTTTCCGGGAATATTACCGGGCGGACAATTGCTGCATCGTGCTGGCAGGTTCGTTCACGGAGGCTCATTTGGAGGCTGTCAACCGGCTTTTCGGCGGAGATGACTGGCGCGGGCGGAAAGCGGGACTGGAGGCCGGGAAGGGCATGGTCGTGACGCTTCCGGAAGAACATAGGCGCGAGGTGCCTTTCCCGGGGGCTTTGCAGGCGGCGATCATGACAGGAATGCCGCTTTTCCCGTTTCAAAGCCCGGATTTTGCGCCGTTCCGGGTGGTGGACTATGTCCTGGGCGGGTATTTCGGCTCCCGTCTCATGCGCAACATACGGGAAGACAAAGGCTATACCTATGGCATATCCTCCTATGTGGTTCCCATGCGCTTCATGCCGGTATGGGCTATCAGTTCGGAAGTGAAAGCCGATTGCGCGGGAAAGGTGCTCGACGAGATCGAGAAGGAAATCGAGGACTTGCAGCGGAAAGAAATCGGTCCTGACGAGCTGGAATTGGTGCGCAGTGCTTTCATGGGCGATTTCTTGCAGGAACTGGACGGTACTTTCGATGTGGCCGAGCGGATGAAGCTTTTCTTGCTGATGGGGGTCGGGCCGGAATTTTACCGGAGCCAGGAAGAGGTCCTTTTTTCCATCACGCCTGCCGAAATCCGGGAGTATGCCCGGAAATTCCTCGATCCCGGCAAGCTCAGGACGGTAGTGGCGGGAGCCGAAGGCCTGCTTTGATGCTGTTGCCGCGGGGAAAAAAGGCTTGGAGGAAGGACAGGACAAGCGGAGAGGAAAGCAGGGGAAAAAGGAGGGAGGAAAAAGGGAATCCCCGGGAAGCCTTTTGCGGGCGGGTTCCGGAAAGCCGGCAAGGGGAATGGAAGAGGCTCGGCAAGAGGGAAATTCGGGAATGCCCGGGAACCGGAAGCGATGAAACAGGGATGTTTTACTATAAAACCAATGTGATGAAGATTTGGATCTTGAAAGTCGGCTTGTTGTCGTTTCTGCTTTTATCCTTGGGCCGGGTCGCTCTTCGCGCGCAAGGCCTTCCCCGGGAAATAGCCGGGCCGGCCATGTCGATGCCGGATCCGGTATCCCGGATCGTCCGGCCGGCGAGTGTCGATTCGTTGTTGTACCGGAAATTCGTTTCGCGGCTTAAAAACCCGGACATGGGATTCCGGATCCTGATTTTTTCCCAAAGCGGGAACCATTCCAAGAATGCCGCGATGCAGGCAAAGGCCGATTTCGAGATGCTGTATCCGGGCACCAAGGTATATCTGACATTCGAAGAGCCTTATTTCAAGGTGAAGGTCGGGAATTTCCTGGAACGGATGAATGCGGAGTTTTTCCTCCGGGAGATCCGGCTGGATTATCCTTACGCGTTCATTGTGAAAGACGAGCTGGATATACCTTATTATTTGGGAATGGGGAAATAGGGAAAGGGCGGCGGAAGCGGCAAAGGCAAAGGGCGAGCCTTGAGCCGGTTTCCTTGGAAGAAGCACAGGGCGCGGGATTCCTGCGCGGCAACCTGGCATCCGGCAGGCATCAGCAGGTCTCCCCAAGCGGAAAGCCGCTTTGCGCCGGGCCTCGCCCGGACATTGAAAAAACAAAACGAAAGCGGGAAAACAGGAAGAAAGAAAGTTGGCCAACCGGGATTCGAACCCAGAATGACAGAACCAAAATCTGTAGTGTTACCGTTACACCATTGGCCAATCGGAACAAGGCGCAAAGGTATGCCGATTTTTTAAGATATGCAAGGTCGTAAAGGATTTTGGCGTATTTTTGCCTCTTTTCGGTTTTGAGGGGAGAGTCCGGGGAAAGAATCCCGTTTTTCGGATTTTCATAACGACAAAAGCACAAGACATGAACAAGCAGTTGCCTTGGAACAAGATTCTGCCCCATGCGGGCGCGGTATTGATATTCGCGTTGCTGAGCTTGGTTTATTTCGGGCCTGTGGTCTTCGGAGGGAAGAGCATGGGGCAGGGAGACGTGTACAGCTGGGGAGGCCAGCAAGCGGAAAATGCCCGGAGCATAGAAGAGACGGGAGAGGGGACGGACTGGACCAACGTGGCTTTCGGCGGCATGCCGACCATGGGAGGTGAAGGCTATAATTTCTATAAGGGCTTCCTGCCGAGGATCGTGACAGGCTGGATGCCGATGACCACGGCAGGGGCGCTGTTCTTTTACATGATAGGGGTGTACATCCTTCTTTGCGTGCTGCGATGTTCGCCTTGGATAGCGTTGATGGGGGCGGCGGCCTATGCCTTGTCTACATACAACGTGGTTATCATCGATGCCGGCCATGCCAACAAGTGCTGGGCCATGGCTTCGATGGCTCCGGTCTTGGCGGGGGTTATCCTGAACTTCCGGGGAAAATACCTCTGGGGTTCCCTCCTCGTATTGCTCTTCACGGGGATGCATATCATGTTTTCGCACCAGCAGATAACCTATTATTTGCTGATCATGCTGGTTTTCCTGGCTGTGGCCCACGCCGTGCAGGCTTGCCGGGAAAAGGCCATGCGCCGGTTCTGGACGGGCGGGGCCTTGTCTTTGGCCATGGCCTTGATTTCGCTTTTGCCTTCCTTGGGAGAATGGCTGGTTACCTACGACTACAGCAAAGATACCATGCGGGGCGGAGCGGTCTTGAAGGAGAATTTGCAAGGGGAGAAAGAAGGAACCGGCTTGGAAATCGATTATGCTTTCCAATGGAGTTACGGGATAGGGGAAAGCTTCACGGCCCTTGTCCCGGGACTTTACGGGGGAAGCAGCCACTACCGGCTTTCGGAAAATTCGGAGACCTACCAGTTGTTGCGCAGCAGCGGGCAGACCGCTTTTGCCGAGAATGCGCCCTTGTACTGGGGCGACCAGCCGTTCACATCCGGTCCTGTCCACATGGGAGCCATTATCTGCTTCCTCTTCATATTGGGCATTTTTGTGGTCAAAGGGCCTGAAAAATGGTGGCTGCTGGCCGCTACGGTGATTTCTTTCCTTTTGTCCTGGGGCCGCCACCTGCCGTGGCTCAACGATTTCCTTTTTTATCATCTGCCTTTGTACAATCGTTTCCGAACCCCTTCCATGGCCTTGGTTATTGCCGAATTGTCGATGGCGGTCCTGGCTGCATTGGCGGTCAAGGCCTTGCTTTCCGGTTCGGGCGGGAAAGAAGCCCATAAGAAGGATTTCTTCTATGCTTGCGGCATAAGCGGCGGGCTGGCTTTGTTTTTTGCTTTGTTCGGGAAAAGCCTGTTCGATTTCAGCGCGGAAACCGATGCCCGTTTCCCGCAGATGCTGATCGATACCCTGCAAGCGGACCGGGCGAGCCTTTTGGTATCCAATGCCCTTCATGCGCTTCTGTTCATTGCTTTGGCCGCTTTGGCGATATGGGCCTATATGAAAGGAAAGCTCCAGGCCAAAGCCTTGACCGCTGTCTTGGCCGTGGCGGTGGTCCTGGATTTGTGGATCGTGGACCGCCATTACGTGGGCGAGCAGAATTTCCATCCGACCCGGGCGGTACGCACCGTCTTGCCTACGGAAGCCGACCGGTTGATCCTGTCGGATCCCGATCCGGATTTCCGCGTGTTCAATGCCTGCGTGAACACCTTCAATGATGCCAGCACCTCCCATTTCCATAAATCCATCGGCGGGTACAGTCCCATGAAGCTGCGCCGTTACCAGGACATCATCGACTTCCATTTTTCGCAAGGAATCAATGTGAAGGTTCTCAATATGCTTAATACCAAATATTTCATTGTTCCTGGGGCGGACGGGACTCCCGAGGTGCAGCGGAATGTGTCGGCTTTGGGCAATGCTTGGTTCGTGGACAGTGTCCGCTGGGTAGGAAGCCCGGACGAGGAAATTCGGGCCCTTTACGATTTCGAGCCGTCCCGGACAGCGGTCATCGATCGGGAATGGGAAGGGAAAGTGGGTTCGCCGCAAGCGGTCTACCCGGCTTTGGATTCGGCCAGCCAGGTGCGTTTGGCGCTTTACCGGCCCAATTACCTTAAATACGAATATACGGCATCCTCTGCCCGCCCGTTGGTGTTTTCGGAGGTCTACCATAAGATCTGGAAAGCGTATGTCGACGGGAACGAAGTCCCGTTGTACCGGGTGAATTATGTTTTGCGCGCATTGACGGCTCCGGCCGGGACGCACGAGGTGGAACTTGTCTGCCGCAATCCGGTCAAGGCCGCCAGCGGCACGATTGCCAATATCGGCTCGATCGTGAACATCTTGGTTATCTTGGCCTTGCTTGCCTTGATAGGCTTCCGTGCCTGGAAAGGCGGAAAAAAGGCCGAGGAGGGGACGCAAGGCGCCTCCTCGAAGGCGGCATAGGAACGGATATGGGAAAAATCGCGCGCAAGGAAATGAAATACTCGATCATCGTTCCGGTATTCAACCGGCCCGACGAGATGGCCGAACTCGTGGAAAGCCTTTCGGTCCAGGAAGCGAAGAACTTCGAGCTTGTTGTGGTGGAAGACGGTTCCTCGCTCCCTTGCCGCCAAGTCGTGGAACGTTACGCCTCCTGCATGGACGTGGCCTACTACGCCAAGCCCAATACCGGGAGGAGCCATACCCGGAACTATGGAATGGAAAGGGCTACGGGCGATTATTTCCTGTTTTTCGACTCGGATTGCATCCTGCCTCCGGATTACATGGCCTCGTTGAACCGGTGCATGGCTGCGGAGCCGGCCGATTGCTTCGGCGGGCCGGATCGGGCTTTGCCCACGTTCACGCCCATGCAGAAGGCTGTGAATTTTGCCATGACATCTTTCCTGACCACTGGAGGGATCCGGGGCAGCGGGAAAGTGCGGATGGAAAAATTCCACCCCCGGTCGTTCAATATGGGGTTTTCCCGCCAAGTGTACGAAAAGGTGGGCGGTTTTGCCGACATGTTCGGCGAAGACATAGACCTGAGCATCCGGATAGCCGAAGCGGGTTTCACCACGCGCTTGTACCCCGAGGTTTCGGTCTACCATAAGCGGAGGGTGAACCTGAAGAAGTTTTTCCGGCAGGTGTACAATTTCGGGCAGGCGCGGATATTCCTTTACCGCTTGCATCCCGCCTCGTTGAAAGCGGTGCATGCCTTGCCGGCCTTGTTCGTCCTGGGCGAGGCGGCCGTGGTGGTTCTGGCCGTGATCCACAGCCCGTTCTGGCTGCTGCTGCCATTGCTTTACGTGCTGCTGCTGTTCACGGCCTCGTTGGTGAAAAACCGTTCCTTGAAGATAGCCCTGCTTTCCATCCTGACGGGTTTCATCCAGTTGAACGGGTATGGTTGCGGTTTTCTGAAAGCTTTTTGGAACAAGGTCCTTTTGCGCAAGGATCTGGAAAAGGGCGATGCTTTGAAGAAGCAGTATAACAAAGGTTGAGCCTCCCGTTTCCCTGCCGGAAGCCGGGTGCATTCCGGAAAAGCAAAGGGAAAGCCTCGCGGGTGCCGGGAACGATGGTTGTAGCGGAAGGGGCGGGCCTTACATCCATTTCCTTCGCTTGGCGAAGAATACGAAGCCTGCGATGAATAGCAGCATGGCGCCGATCACGCCCCAGAAAAGCCAGTCCCGGTCGGCAAGGGGAAGTTTCATGTTCATCCCGTAAATCCCGGTGAGGAAGGTAAGGGGGAGGAAAAGCGTGGAGATGAAGGTCATGATTTTCATCACTTCGTTGATGCGGTTGGTCTGCATCGAGTCGAAGGTCTTGGAAAGTCCTTCGATAAGTTCCCCGTTGTCTTCCACCATGTCCCACATCTTCTGGTAATAGTCGAGGATGTTTCCCCAGTAGTCTTCCATGAAGTCGCCGCTTTTCGAAAAACCTTTGATGGAGCCGGATTCGAACTTGTGGAAGAGGCGTAGCTGCGGCTTGAAAATGGTGTTGAGCAGGATGATGTTCCTCCGGGTAATCGAGATGTTTTCGATGGTGGAAACCGCCCGCTTGTTGAAGAGTTCCCGGTTGATGGTTTCGATGGTGGCCCCGATGCGGAGCAAGAGGGAATAGGAATCGACCATGAGCCGGTTGAGGATCGTGTAAAGCAGGGCGTCCGAACTGGACTTTACGAAGTCGTCCACGTTTTCGGGCCTCTTTTCCGTCTGGTCGAAGAAAGACCGCAACGCCCATTGCGACTGGGTGATGGTGATGATATAGGTTTCGCCCCAGAAAATCTTGGCTTCCCTTACTTTCAGTATCTTTTGCTGCTTGTCGAACCCGGGAAAATGCAGGATGAGGAAGTTGTAATCGTCGTAGATGTCGATTTTCGGGCGTTGGTTCGTGCTGCGGCAGTCTTCTATGTCCAAAGGGTGGAAATGAAAGTCGTCTTCTAAGAACTCCAAGTCTTCCTCGCTGGGGTTTTGGATATGGTGCCACTTGATAGCGCCGAAGTCTATGGTCTCGATCATGATGTTTCCCTTTGGGTTTTCGGAACGTTGAAGACTACATGCCGGTAGGGTTTATCGGTTTTTCGGGGCGGGCTGGGAGGATTGGACGCGGAATCAGCAGCCTGCCCTGCATCCGGGAAGCGTGTGCGGCCGTATTTTCCGGATGCGGGACTGGGAAAGGAAAGAGTTCCGGACGGGAGCAGCCGCATGCATCCCGAACGGCAAAGGTAGGAAAAAAAACGAAGAAAGCCGCTTCCCCGTTTTCCGGGCGAGGCCGGGAATGGGGAAGGAAACGCCGTTTTCCCCCACTTTGGAAGCCGGATGGAACTTTTTATGATGGAGCCTTTTATGAAAGGAGCGGGGCGGGCCGGGGAAACATCCCCGGCCCGCCCCGCTCCATCACGGCCAGCGGGCCGTTTCCGGTTTATCAGGGAAAGGCCGTCTATCGAACCAGGAACTTCAGCACGGCCGTGCCTTGGTCGGTTTTCACGCGGGCGAAATAGAGGCCGGAATCCAGGTTCGACACATTGTACCGGAACTCGGTCTGGTTCATGCCCGAGGCGCTTTCGAACATCACCGAGCCCGACAGGCTCAGGATCGATACCTGGTTGATCCGGGCATCGGTCGAAAGGATGCGGATCGTCTCGCTGGCCGGGTTGGGGTAGAGGCTCAGCTGGGCTTGGAGCCTGTCGCCGCCCTCGTTTCCGGCGGGACGGCTGATCACGATGTCGTCGATCATGAACATGAACATGTTCGAGGAAACGCATTGGATAGCCACGTGCACTTCCTTGCCGGCATATTCCGACAGATCGACTTCGACATGGGTCCAAGCGGCCGGCGCCTGGCGGGTCTGGCCAATCTGCACGAAACTGCTTGTCTCGTTGTCGGTTTCGGAGACGAGCACGTTATAGCGTTCAATGTAGTCTTCTATGAAAGATTTCACGTAGAAGCTCATCTTGGCATCGGAAGCCGGCAGCATCAGCTTGGGCGAAATCAGATAGTCGTTGTTGGCCGTTGTCCCGTCGAGGACATACATGCTGGCGCCGAAGCGGTCGCCGCTGTGCGGGGTGGCGTTTTCGGGCGCGGATTCCAGCAAGGAAGGCTCGGTGGTGGCCGGGTTGAATACGAAGAAGCCGGCAGGCTGGTGGGCCAGCGGGAAGGTAACGTTTTCCCAGCCGCCGATCTGGCCGCCGTCCCCGTCCACGGAAGTCCATTTCGGGTTGAAGCCTTCGGTGGTCCAGTCCTGGCAGAATTCGAAGTTCATCTCGTAAGGATTGGACGAGTCGAAAGAGCGGACAAGCTTGCTGGCTGTGTCGTTGGCCGGGTTTTCATCGCCTTCCAGCTGCGCCATGGCGGTGAGGAGGTAGTCGGTTCCGGGAACGGACATGTCGGCCGTGAAAATCACGGAGCCGCTCGCATAGGGAGCCAAGGTGATGGTCTGCGGGCCCAAGGGCGCTTCCTTGTTCACCATCAAGACAACCGGGACGGCGATTTCTTCATAGCCCATGTTGCGCACCCGTACTTCCACTTCCTGGTTGGCCGTGAAGATGCCGTCCCTTTCCGGTTTGGCAATGCCCTCGATGGCCGCGTCGGTAGCCGTTACGGCCGCATCGCTGCCGAAGATGGCGCGGATAGCAGGGTAGCCTATGCCCTTCTGGAGGGTGGGAGGCTCGTTGGAGGTAACGTACAGGAATCCTTCCGCGGTCATGTCAGCCATGAGGATGTAGCCGAGGGAACTTTCCGAAATCATGTAGTCGCCGGCTTCGAGCAAGAGGCCGGGAATTTCGTAACGGGCGAAACCGGTCGAACTTCCCGCCGAAACCGTCCCTTCGTAGAGCTGCTCGCCCAGCGTCTGCGTGGCGGCGTCCCAGCGATGGATGGCCAAGGTTACTTCCTGCCCTTCCGGGGCGCTCCAGCCGATGGAGATGCCGGTCAGCGTATCGGCTACCGACAAGGTGAACGGAATCCCGGCACCCAGTTCGTACTGATTCGAACCGATGGCATATCGGTCGGATTCGGCGAACATCTCATCGGTCACGTAGTCGTAGGCCATTTCGTCCCGGGTCACGTTGATTGTCTTGGAAAGCGTATTGTCTTGCGAAGTATCGGCATCGGCATGGCCGGGAATCTCGGCTTGGAAAGTCAAGACGATTTCATCGCCCACACCATGGCCCGACAAAGCGAACGGCACTTTGGCGGTCGTTACCTGGTCTGTCCCGGGCAGGGTCGCGGTGGCGCTTCCCAATTCTTCGCCGCCATGGAAGACTTTCACTTCGACATCGGCCGTCAAGGCGCCCCGGTTCTGGAGTTCGACCTCCGCCACGATTTCCGTGTTGACTTGCTCGGCCGGTACCAGACGGGATAGAGGCATGCGGCAGGCGTTGATTCGCACATCGTAGTCGGCGACTTCGGCAATGGAGATTTCGCGGATGTACAAGTACCCGTTGCAGACAATGGCAAAGCTGTAGTTGCCCGTTGCGGGGCAGAGGAAGGAAGCATCGCCCGAGGTGACGGTGGGCGCGTAAGCCTGGTGGTACCATAAGGTACCCCAGGTGGAAATATCCGTGCCGGTGGGGCCGAAGAGCACCGTGAATTCTTCCGGATAGGGCATGCCCATGTAGGTGTAACCGGCAAGGAAGTCCATCGAGAAACGGTAGTTCCTGCCTTCTTCCAGCGCGATGCAGCGGGAGAGCAAGGTTTCGGCGTAGGCGGCCACGTACCCCCCTATGTCGTAGTTCCAGCTCCAGTTGCCTGTCCAGTTCGCGGCTTGCTCCGGTTTCGAGAAATCGGTAATGAACGGGGGTTCTATGGGGGCGAGGTTGGAAACCGAGCCGCTGCGCACGTTGTTGGTGGAATCTTCATCCGCCAACGGGTCGAGGGTTCTGGCTTCCACCCGGATCACGTGGTTGCCGATTTCCGATAAATCCATGGCATAGGCAAAGGTGATAATCGAGTCGGTGCCCGTCTTCAGCCCGCCGAATTCCTCCGTGACAGGCGGATTGCTGTCCAATACATAGGTGACGCTGTAGTTGAGGATGTCCGCTTGGCCGTAGTTCGATACCAGCATCCGCAAGGGGGTCTGGTCGGAAAGGCCGCAAGCCGAGACCGGGAGAAGGAGCTCTTCGATGGCCAGGTCGGGCTGATTGGCGAGGGCGCCTTGCCCGATTTCCACGTTGTCGACGTAAAGGCCGTACATGTTGGGTTCGGAATACGCGTAGAATGCAAAGAAGTAGTTGCCCGTTTCCTCGATTTCGATGTTTTTCCGGACAGGGATGGTCTGGGTCCCGGTTGCGATGGATTCGAATTCGGCGATGACCTGCATCGAGTCGGGGTTGCTGCTTTTCCCGTACAAGATGGCCAGGTTCTCCACGTAATCGGTGTGACCGGCCCAGTATTCGAAGGAGATGTAAGCGCTGCCTTCCTCTAAGGCTATCGGCCTGAGCGTTACCAAGTAGTCGTCCAAGGGATTGGCAAAATCGTAATCGATGGCGGCAGCGTAATCGTAAGGGCTCCAGTACCAGGTGACGCCATCTTCGTTGGCATCGAGTATCGTCCACAGCTCCATGTCGGACTCATCTTCGAAGTCGCACGCGAAAGGTGGCAGGAGCGCTCCGGTATGGGTGATTTCGGCTTGGGCCGTATCATTGCCGGATGCTTCGTCGTCCGGGCAGGTTACGTAAGCCTTGAGGTGGTAGGCCTGGTTTTCCTGGCTCAGGTCGGCCTTGGCGGAGAAAGTGTAATTCCTGGCCGCGCCGGGCGCCAAGGCTTCGGACACCTGTTCGGTTACGGGAACGCCGTTGTCGAGGATGTAGGAAAGCGAATAGGACGGAACTTCTTTGCTCCCGCGGTTTTCCACGGCCACGGTCACGTTTTCGGAGCTGGTCAGGCCGAAGCCGCTCACGGGCTCGGTGATGGCTGTCACGGCCAGATCGTATTCGGCCTTGAGGTTGAGGGCCACGCTGTCTTCGTATCCCAAAGGAACGACCGAGAAAACGTACTCGCGGCCGGCTTCAAAGGCATAATCGTCCAGGCGGGAATCTTTTCCCGGGGCAATGCCGACATAGGCGTTGTCCCATCCGATTTCCGGGACGGGGTGCACGACCGCGGCATCGTAAGTCCCGGCCGGGATGTCGATCGACTGGCTTTCGTTGTTCGTGACTACGAGGTAGTCGTCGATCACGCTGGTGGCGTTTTCCGGGATTATGAATTCGAATGCCGCGTAGATGTTTTCCAGCGTGTCGCCTTCCCCGTCGGTCCAGAGATTGCCGGTTGCCGGGATGATGTCGCCATAGGCGGTAGCGCTGGGGTCGAGCAGCAATTGATAGCCGGTTTCATCAACCCATCCGACAAAGACCTCGAGGGTGATGCGTGCATTCTCCTTGCTGTCGAGCGGGCGGATTTCCGATAATTTCAAGGCCCCTTGCCTATCTTGAGGATTCTTCGAGAAAAGGGTGACGGCGGCCGGCAAGTCCGGATTGAGGCCGTGCGCCTTGGCCGCTTTGACTTTTTTCGGTTCGTTGATGCCCCTTTCTTTTTCCGCCTGCATCTTCACGGTGAAAGGGGAGGCGGAAGAAAGGCTTTTCACTTGGGCCATCGCCAAGCCCGCGGTAACGAGCATAGACAAGGCTATGCCAACGATTTTCTTCATACGGTTTTGTTTAGTGGTTAGTTTTGTTTGGTTTTCAAGTCGGATTCTGCATCCGTAGACTATTCAGGTTTTCGCGCACAAGCCGACGCCGCGTGTCGCGTAAGGCGAAGCGCAAGCGCTTTTGCGTTGCGTGCGAAAGGAGCTTGTTTTCTTGGATAGGCTTGTCCAGAGCCTTTTTCGAAGGGATGACGGCCGAATCCCGAACCGTCCGGCTATTGCCGGGAACTATCGGGGAAGCTATGTCGATTCGTGTTCTTTCCTTAATTTTTTCTCCATCCGGGCAATGCTTTCATGAATGTTCCGTTTTTGCTCCTCTTTCGAAGGCTCGGCTTCCCGGTTTCCGGAGCTTCGGTCCCCGTCCGGGGTTTCGAACCTCGAAAGATAGGCGTTTTTTTCGGAATAAGCAAGACAGGATTCTCCGGCAGGACGGTTCGGGGCGCAAGGAAATCGCGGCCGTTTTCGGGAAGGCTTCCGGCAGCAAGGGTGGCGGGAAGCCGAAAAATATTACCTTTGCAGGTTTTGCCGGCAACAACGGTTTGCCGGTTCGGAAAATCGGAAAAAAAACAGGAAAATCATGGAGACAAAGGATTCGAGCCAGAAGATAAGGTTGGATAGCGTGGAGGAAGCCATCGAGGACTTCAAGGAGGGAAAGTTCCTGATCGTGGTCGATGACGAGGATCGGGAAAACGAAGGCGATTTGGTGGTCGCGGCCGAGAAAGTGACGCCGGAAAAAATCAACTTCATGCTGAAGCATGCCCGTGGGGTATTGTGCGCGCCTATCACGCTTTCCCGTTGCAAGGAGCTGGCTTTGCCGCATCAGGTGGAAGACAACACTTCGGTCCTGGGCACGCCTTTTACCGTGACCATCGACAAGCTGGAAGGCTGCTCCACCGGGGTTTCGGCTTCCGACAGGGCGGCGACCATCCGGGCCTTGGCCGACCCGGCTGCCAAGCCTTCGGATTTTGGCCGGCCCGGGCATATCAATCCGTTGTATGCGCAGGATCTGGGGGTTTTGCGCCGGGCCGGGCATACGGAGGCCTGCGTGGATCTGGCTCGTTTGGCCGGGCTTTACCCGGCGGCAGCCTTGATGGAGGTGATGAACGATGATGGCAGCATGGCCCGTTTGCCGGAACTGCGCCAAATGGCCGACCAATACGGGTTCAAGCTGATTTCGATCGCCGACTTGATCGCCTACCGGATCCGTACCGAAAGCTTGGTGAAGGAAGAGGTGGTGGTCGACCTGCCGACCCATTACGGTTCGTTCAAGCTGCATGCGTTTTCCGAAACCAACAGCGGGATCTTGCATCTGGCGCTGGTCAAAGGGCAATGGAAGGACGAGGAACCTATTCTGGTCCGGGTGCATTCCTGCTGCCTTACCGGCGATGTGCTGGCTTCCTGCCGTTGCGATTGCGGGGAACAGTTGCACGATGCCATGCAGATGGTGGAAAAGGCCGGGCAGGGAATTATCCTGTACATGAATCAGGAAGGCAGGGGCATCGGCTTGCTGAACAAGTTGCGGGCTTACAAGCTGCAGGACCAAGGGAAAGACACGGTCGAAGCCAATGTGCTGCTGGGTTTCAAGCCCGACGAGCGGGATTACGGCATCGGGGCCCAGATATTGCGCCAGCTGCATGCCCGCAAGGTGCGGCTTATCACCAACAATCCGGCCAAGCGGGTAGGCTTGCAGAGCTATGGCATCGAGATCGTGGAAACGGTGCCTATCATCGAGCAGCCGAACCAGCACGACGAGTTCTATCTTCGGACCAAGCAGGAGAAGATGGGGCACGATTTGCATTTTTAGGGATCGGGGCCTGGAAGCAGGATGCGATAGGGATGCTATCGGGCCAGGCTCGGAAACGGAGCGGGAAAGCCTGCCTTTTGCGCAAGTCCCTGCCCTTTCCGTGAATTTGCACCCGGTAACGGGCGGCTCTTCGAGCTTTTTGATGGAATTTAAAATCCAACGATAATGAAGAAATTAAAGAGAACGATCGCGGCAGCAGGCTGCTTGCTGGCGGTTTCCTTCCTGTGCCCGGCCATGGGGCAGGGGGCGGCCGGGGATTATCCCGTGCCTTTGGATGCGGAGCATTTCCCGGACGAGGTGTTCCGGCAGTACGTTTCCCGTTTCGATACGGATGACGATGACGCCTTGTCGCAGGAAGAGTGCCAGGCGGTGGAACAGATCGACCTTTCGTTCGAATCGGAATTGGCGAGCGTGGAAGGCGTCAAGTATTTTACCGCTTTGCAGCAATTGGATTGCTCGTATACGGCGGTGGAAACCGTCGATGTGAGCGGCCTTTCCGCTTTGCGGAAGCTGGAGTGCTCCTACGCGAAGGTGACCGCTTTGGATGCCAGCGGCTGCCCGGCGTTGGAGGAACTGTCCTGCAGCGGCGACAGCGAGGGGGCGGGGCTTGCCAGCTTGGATATGGACGGCTGCACGGCTTTGCGCGTCCTGAACGTGGCGGGCGGCAGCCTGACCGCGTTGGACGTAACTCCTTGCGCCGGCTTGGAAGAATTGTACTGCTCGTGGAATTTGCTGAGCGCTTTGGATGTGAGCGGGAAGACCGCTTTGCGGTCCCTGTACTGCGAGAATACCCCGCTTGTTTCCTTGGATGTTTCCGGCTGCACGGCTCTGGAATACTTGGCTGTTTCGGATACGCAGCTGGAAGAACTGCTTCTGGACGGCTGCACGGCCTTGAAGGAGCTGTACTGCATAAATACCCCCTTGACGGCTCTGGACGCGAGCGGTTGCCCGAATCTGGAAAGGATGGATGTCTCTTCGGGCAGCGTGGCGAGCCTGGATGCCAGCTCGTGCGCCAAGCTGGTGGATTTGATGTGCGAAAGGAATCCTCTGGAAACGTTGACGGTAAGCGGGTGCTCCGCCTTGGAGACCTTGTATTGCCGCGAAGGGCGGCTGACCAGCCTGGATTTGTCGGATTGTTCCGCTTTGCGCGAACTGGACTGTACCTCGAACGCTTTGACCGAGCTGGACTTGCAAGGGAAATCGAGCTTGGAGCTGGCCTGGTGCAGCAATAACGCTATCGAAAACATCGATTTGTCAGGCTGCTCCTCGTTGAAAGAACTGGAACTCTACGGCAATCGTTTGACAGCCTTGGATCTGAGCGCCTGCCCGTCGCTGGTTCTCCTGGATTTTACCAGCAACCAGATTTCGGAAATCGATTTGACCGGCCTTTCTTCTCTGGAAAACTTTTCCTGCAACGCGAACCAGCTGACCAGCTTGGATTTGAGTCCGTGCCCGTCGCTGCGGTTCGCGCAATTTACCTCGAACGCCATAACCGACTTGGATCTGACCGGCTGCGCGGCTTTGGAGAATCTGTATTGCTCTTTTAACAACTTGACAGGATTGGAACTGGCTTCGTGCACCAATCTTCGGGAGCTGGACTGCAGCGGGAACGATTTCCAGGAATTGGATCTGAGCGGCATGGAAACCTTGGAAAAGCTGTCTTGCAGCGGCAATAACCAAAGCTTGGCCTTGAAGCTGGACGGATGCCTGGCTCTCCGGGAACTGGATTGCACTTCGAGCTTAGTGGAGCAGCTCGATGTGAGCGTTTGCCCTTCTTTGGAATGGCTTTACTGCGAGTACAACAGACTGGTATCGCTCGATCTTTCGGAAAACGACCTGCTCTATGCCTTGCATGCAGGCGAGAACTTTCGGGAAGTTCCCCTTGGAGAAGGCAACACGTTCGATCTTTCCACTTTGCCGGGTTTCGACCTTGGAAGGGCTTCCGGCTGGGAAGGCGGCTACGTGGAGGGTTCGATCCTGCATTTCACCAGCCAGGAGGCGAGCTACCGGTATGCCACGCATTATACGGGGTCGAGCCAGTATGCCTCCGATATGGAGGAAGTACCGTTCGTCCTTGTGGCCGACAGGGAAGTAGGCAACGAATGGCAGGATTCCTCTCCGGCTTTCCGCGCCTATGCCCGCTATCGGGCCATTTGCACGGAAAACGCGCCCGGGAACGTGGAGGTGTACGGCCCGGCCGGGAATTTGCTTTACCGGGGAGATGGCAAGGAAATCCCGGTATCGAACGCCGGCTTGTATATCGTGCGTAGCGGGAACGAAACGGCCAAGGTAGTGGTCTTGTAGGCATGGGAGCACGAGAGGCGGAGGCCTCAGTCCATCCCGCTGCCAAGCGCGGATGGAAAAACGGAAAAAGGGAAGGGTTGCAGGATTTTCCTGCAACCCTTCCCTTTTTTGCAGGACGCAAGAAGCAGGAACGGGCTTGCGCTGTGTTCCGGGGCCTTGTTTCCCGGCGGTTTTGCGCGGGAACGTTTTTTTTGAAGGGCGTTCCCTCTCTACCGCATGTCGTTGACGACCGCTTCCGGGTAGCGGGCCGGGTCGAACACGAAATCCTGTTCCGAGACATGGCTTGCCGGCCCGCAACTTGTTATGTCGTATACGTAGACCTGTTCTTGCGAGTAATACATCTCGATCCGGAACGGCTTTTGGTCGTGGTTGTTGAGGTAAAGCCGTATTTTCAGGATTTCCGAGGGTTGGAGCGGGGTCAGGTCGAGGATATTGCGCGGCAGGCCGGCTATGGTCTCCTGCCGGATGTACTTGGCCCGGTAGTGCTTCTCGTAGTCCTGGAGCAAGGCGACAGGGTTTATCCACTGCTGGCCCTCATCGTACGGGTAGAGGCTGGCTTCCTTGTTCGGGGCATCGTAGGCCCAGAGTTCTTCCCCGTTGCAATAATAGGACAGCGTTCCCACGACCAGCCGGAACTTCTGCCCGGCGACGAGCATGGAACCCCTTTGGCAATCTTGCCGGCTATCGAGGTGCTGGCTTGTGGTCAGGCACGCCTGGAAACGTATTTCGAGGCTCTTTTCCGACAGGAGCCATTTCCGGGTTTTCGACAAGTAATTATGGGCCAGCGGGTCGTTGGCTCCGGCGGCGGTCTTGACGGTGGAAAGCGGCGTTTGAGCGCAGAGGGGCGATGCGCAGGCGAGCATCGACAGCAGGAGGACGGGAAAAAAGGTCTTCATTTTCTTTTGTTTTGAAACAGCTTGGGCCGGCTTGGCCCGATGCGGCGGGCGGGCCGACCGGGAACGGGTGCGGACGCGTTCGGGCAAGAAGCCTCAAAGGGAAAGGCTTTCAAGGATTTGCTCCAGAGCTACCGGATCTTTTATCTTTACTTCCCGGGTCTTTTTGCCATCGAAAGGCCCGACGATTCCCGCGCTTTCGAGCTGATCCATGATCCTTCCGGCGCGGTTGTAGCCTAATTTGAATTTCCGTTGCAGCATCGAGGTGGAACCCTGCTGGGAGGAGACCACCAGTTCGGCGGCTTCCCGGAACATGGAATCCCATTCTTCTCCATCGAGATCGGCTTTTCCTCCGTCGGAGCCGTTTTCATCGGGGCATTCGGGCAGCAGGTAGGCGGTAGGATAGGCGCGTTGGGAACCGATGAATTCGGTGATCCGTTCGATTTCCGGAGTATCGATGAAGGCGCATTGCAGCCGGGTCAGGCCATCGCCCATGGAGATGAGCATGTCGCCGCGGCCGATGAGCTGGTCGGCCCCGTTGGCATCGAGGATTGTCCGGGAGTCGTTTTTCTGCATGACCTTGAATGCGATGCGGGCCGGGAAATTGGCTTTGATCAAGCCGGTTATGATGTTGACGGAAGGCCGTTGGGTGGCAATGACCAAGTGAATCCCGATGGCCCGCGCCAATTGGGCCAGACGGGCTATGGGTTGCTCGATTTCTTTGCCCGCGGTCATGATGAGGTCGGCAAATTCATCGATAATCAAGACGATGTAGGGAAGGTAGCGGTGTCCTTCTTCGGGATTGAGCCGCCGGGCGATGAACTTCTTGTTGTATTCCTTGATATTCTTGGCCGCGGCATCCTTGAGCAGGTCGTAGCGGTTGTCCATCTCGATGCAAAGGGAGTTGAGCGTCCGGACCACTTTCCGCGTGTCGGTGATGATGGCCTCTTCGCTATCGGGCAGTTTGGCCAAGTAGTGCCGTTCGATTTTGTTGAAAAGGCTCAGTTCCACTTTCTTGGGGTCTACCATAACGAACTTGAGCTCGGCCGGGTGCTTGGAGTAGAGCAGGGATGCGATGATGGCGTTCAAACCGACCGATTTCCCTTGCCCGGTGGCTCCGGCCACCAGGACGTGCGGCATTTTGGCCAGATCGGCCACGAATTCCTCGTTCGAGATGGTCTTCCCCAAGGCGACGGGCAATGCCAGGTTCTGGTTTCGGAATTTTTCGCAGGTGAGCATGTCGCGCATGGGCACGATTTGCTTCTTGCTGTTGGGGACTTCGATGCCGATGGTGCCTTTCCCGGGGATAGGGGCGATGATCCGGATGCCTAAGGCCGAAAGGCTCAGGGCGATGTCGTCTTCCAGGTTCTTGATCTTGCTGATGCGGATGCCTGGTGCCGGGACGATTTCGTACAAGGTGACGGTAGGGCCGATGGTGGCCGAAATCTTGCTGATGTCGATTCCGTAATTCTGGAGCGTGTCCACAATCTTTTTCTTGTTGGCAAGCAGCTCCTCTTCCATGTCTTGGGCCTGTTGCGACTGGTCGCCGAAATCTTCCAGCAGATCCAAGGTGGGGAAGCGGTAATCGGACAATTCCAGACGCGGGTCGTAAGGCGTATCGAGCCCGTAGTGGACGGGAGTCGGCCCGGAAACCGGAGCGGAGGATTCTTTCGGGGAGAGGGTGCGGGTATCTACCACTTTCATCTCCCCTAAGGGATCTTCTTCGTCTTCATCCTTTTCCGGATCTGTTCCTGCCGGGTATGCGGAATGGTTCCCGCTCGCTTCGCCGGCGTGCGGGGAGGCGGGGAAAGAAGGGGTTTCCGGACTTTCCTCTTCCAAAGAAAGCAGGATGCGGGCAGGCGAACCGGTTCCATCGGCCGGGATGGCGCCGGGAACCGTGGCGGGCGAGGCCGGGGTCTGCAGGACGGGTTCCGGGAAGGTTTCCCGGATCGAAAAGAGCGGTTCGTCCCCGGTGGAGGCGGAAGGGGAAGGGTCGCTTCCGGCGGGTGTCCGGGGTTCGAGCCGGATCCGGGAGCTGAGCGTCATGCCTTCCAAGGGATCTGCCTCCGGCGCGGTTTCTTCCGGAAGTTCCTTTTGCCGGCCTTGCAGGGTGGCTGCATCCGCGGGATTGGATTGCGGAGCGGGATCGTCGTCCGGGGAAGCGGTTGCGGTTTTCCTCCGGGACGGGAATTTGAGCTTGCCGAGATTGTAGCTTATGATAAGGTAGGAAATCAAGGTGAACAAGAGCAGGAAAATCAGGCCGACATTGCCCGAAAGGCCTTGCAGGTAGCGGCTTGCGTGCAGACCCGCGCTTCCCCCGACAATGTAATTGCTGCCGTTGTGGAAAAGGCTTCCGGCAAGGACGGAAATCCACAGGAGGCCGAACGCGGACTGGAAAAATATTTTGAGCCAATGGAATTTCCGGATGCGTAGCAGATGCAGGCCGGCTAAAAAGAGGACAAGAGGCACGATGAAGGAGGCGATGCCGAATCCGAGGTTCACGAAAAGATAGGCCAGGTAGGCGCCCAGACGCCCTCCTATATTGCGTACTTGCCAGTTGTTGTCCGCCCAGATGCTTCCCGACTGCATTTGCTGGACAATGTCGAAATCGATCCACCAGAAAAAGAAGTGGGAGAGGAAGGAAAGGAAGAGGAAAAGGCTTGCGAACAGGCAGAGGAACCCGCCGATGCGGCGCGGTTTCTCCACCGGCAGGCGGGAGAGCGCGGTTGTAACGGCGGTGCCCCAGGAGGAAGCTTCGGTTTTTTCCCCGTCTTGTTCTTGCGGCTCTTCCGCTACGGCTTCATCTGCTTCTTCTGCGGCTTGGGCGGTGTTCCCGGCAGCTTGTTCCTGCACGGGAAGCGGATCGGGTTCGGGGACGATGTTTCTTCTCTTGTTTTTCGACATGGTGTTGTTGGGATGGGAAGCCTGCTTTGCAGGAGGGAACTTCGAAAGCCTTGAAGCGCCGGGACACGCTGCGGGCGAAACCATGCGCGCGTGCCGCCGGGCCTTGTCCGGATTCGAGATTTTCCGGGCAAAGATAGTGAAAGCTTTGCTTTGCCGCGCCGTGTCCCGTATCCGGCTTCCGTCAAAGATACGTTAAAAAGCGGAAAGGACGGCCCTGGCGCCCTGCTGCTTTCTTTGCGAAGCCGTCTTTTTGCCGACGGATCGGATGCGGAAGGGCAAAGCCTGCCTGACGGCATCTGGACGGCCAGCTTTCGTGGAAGGATCGGAGAAGGGAAGGAGAGGAAAAAAACACCCGCGGGCACTGTTCCTGAGGCGGTGACGGCGGGAAACGGGCAAAAAAAAAACGGGATCCGCGCCGTAGATTTGTAGAGGCTGATCCCGCTTCTTTCCTTGCATCCGCAGATGGGAACTTGCGGCAGGCAAGGTTTCTTGCGCTCCCTCTAGGACTTGAACCTAGGACCCTCTGATTAACAGTCAGATGCTCTAACCGGCTGAGCTAAGGAAGCAATGCTTTCCCGCAAAAGCGGCGGAAAACGGCTGCAAATGTACGGCTTTTTTTTGAAACTGCAAATTTTTTTTTTTCAGGGAAATGCCACGCCCTGCGGGCATGTTCGGCAAGGCAAGGGCACGGATGTTTTTTTTTTCGGGCTTTCGGATTGGGAAAAGGGTGGCGGGAAGCAAAGGCAAAGGACTTTCGTGCCGTTGCCGGCCTTGGAGGAGCATTCCTTTCGGCTTTTCGGTTATGGCATCGGGTTAGAGTGCCATCGGACGGGGCGATCCGGGAAGTTCGAATTCCATAGAGGAAGAAGCGGCGCGGCTATCGGAATCGTCCTTGCCATCGGGAAGAGCCGCGGAGAAGGGAAAAGCGGGAACAATATCTTCTGAAGGGCCCCATGTCCAGCCCGATGAGAGGAGAAGAAAGGGAAGCGGGAACAATAGGAGAACGTTTTCGACATGGTTCTGCTGTATAGTCCGATGCGTGGATGGAAAAAACGGAAAAAACGGGAAAATATGCGGAAAACGTGCGGAAAGCGGAAAAAAACGCCTGCTTGCCAAGCGGCTGTCCCGAGGGGTATCTTGTGATTCCGGAGCGATTCGAACGCTCGACCCACAGCTTAGAAGGCTGTTGCTCTATCCAACTGAGCTACGGAACCCTTTCCTTGGCTTCAAGCAGCCAAGGGTGATGCTTCAGCATTCCGCAAAGATAGCTGTTTTCGGATACCCTTGCAAGTTTGCCGGGCAAGCCGCGTGCTTCACTGCCGGTTCCTTCCAAGACGATTCCGTCAGCACGGGATCCCTTCCGCCGGGTTCCATGGGAAATCCGCTGGAGAGGAGGGCAAGCAACGGCTTTTCCTGCGGGGGGTCAGGAAAAGAGGGATTGGGCGAACTCGATGGCCGTTTGCGGGTCGGGGTCTATGGGGAAGGTCATGGAAGGAGCGAGATGCCAGAGTTCTTTCCCCTTCTGGAAGCGCTTCTCGCCCCCGCCGGTTATGTTCAGCATGATGGTATCCGATTTCCCGACCCGGCCTTCGCGCACGCATTCCATCAGCGAGTAAGCGGCCACGCCCGCGGCCGAATAGATGTCGATTCCCTCGGTTTCGGCAAAGAGTTCCTGCGCCTGCCGGGCTTGGCTGTTGCTGACTTTGAAAACGTCGCCTCCGGTGTCTTTCAGCGCATCGAACAAGCCGCCGGCAATCCCGTAAGGGGGTTTCCGGTTGGAAAGGACTTTGGCATTGATGGATTCGGCATCGGTCCGGGCTTGGTTGTCATCGTAGGCCAGCAGGTTCCGGGAGCCGGCTTTCCAGGCATTGTACATGGGCAGGAAGGGCGCATTCTGGGAAACCATCAGTTTCATCTTGCGCGATCCGAAACGCCCGTCCTCGATGAGCCGGAGGTTGGCTTCCCAGGCGGCGATGGCCCCGGTCCCGCTCCCTACGGCTTGGAAATAGAAATCGGGAATGCGCCCTATGGCTTCGGCTGCCGAAAGGACAGTGGTCGACATCCCGTCCCTGCGGGCGATGTTCTTGGCTCCGCCTTCGGCCAGGAAAAGCGGGGATTTGAGCACGATGTTGCTCAAGTTTATGGCATCGAAGTAGTCGCCTCCTTTTTGCACGGAAAGAAGCTTTACGCAGTCGTTGAGCGGTTTTTCGAACCAGAGGGCATCGAGATTGTCGGCCGGTACGCAAAGCAGGAGGGGAATATGGTTTTCCGAACACACTTTGGCAAAGGCCCGGGCCGTGTTCCCCGCCGAGGCGACCACCAATACTTTCCCGCAGTCCGGATCCAGCCGCCCGCAGACCGAATAGGCCTCGGTCTCCTTGAAGGAACAGGTGTCCATTCCGACCCCGATTTCGGGGTAGTAGCCATTGAAGGTGATATAAAGGTTTTCGAGCCCGAGCCTGCTTGCCAACCCGCGGCTTTTATAAGTGACCGGCGCGCAGGAACCCTGCAAGGTCCTTCTTACGGGCAGCCAGTCGGCAAAACGGTAAATCCCGTGTTCCGCGCTCCGGAATTCGATTTGCTTTTTCTGGTAGAAAGCCCGGATCAGGGACGGGGTCTGGCAGGCAGGGTCGTCCAAGAGCCAGCCGCTATCGGCGAAACGGCGGCCGGTGGCATAAGTTTCCAGTTGGTAGGCAGTAGGGTTGAAGTCATTCATACGCGTCCGTTTTGAGAGGCATTTTGAACTTGTGCAAAATTCAAAGTTAATAGTTTTTCGCGAGTTGGGCGTTTTTTTCTTGCCGGGTTTGATTTTCTTGTGGAAAAACGAAAAAAACAGTTTCGGAATAGAGGACGGGTGCCGGGAATTTCCTATCTTTGACAGAAGCCGGGGGGAAGAGGGAGCGGCTCGGCCGCGCGCGGAGCGCTGGTACATCGTGTCCGGCGCAGTTTGCCCTTTATTTCCGGATCCGGCAGCCGTCCGGGAAAACCCGGGAGGAGAGCGGGGCGAAGAGGTTCCCGTATCGGGTCTCCTGGAGTTTTCCCGCCGGGACGCAATGGGAGAAAATCAAGTATTAACCAAATCTTACGATTATGAAACCGATTGCAACAATTCTTCCCGCAGCTTCCATCTCCGCCTTGTTTGCCGTCTTGCTTTTCTCCGGATGCGATTCGGGGAAAAACGTTCCCGAAGCCAAGCGGGTCACCTCTATCCATTGCATCAATTATGAAGACGGCAAGGTCCTCAACGACATGGTGAATCCGGTCGAATACGATGAGAAAGGGCGCATTGTCTCTTACGAAGGAATCCGCGTGAGCTACATCTCGGACAATCTTGTAAAGGGCGACTATGATCCGGAGGAGACTCCGTACCTGCTGGTCAATTCTTTCGAAATGGAGCTCAAGGACGGTTACGGCGTGGCGATCGGATACCAGGAACGTCCTATTCCCGGCGTGGGCATCGATTACGTGACGGATTTTACCGGAACGTTCGAACACGGCGAGAACGAGACGGTTTGGAAAAGCCATGGGGTGGCCAAGGATAATCCGGATGCCGTGGTGGACTTCAGCGTACGTTACGTGAAGGACAAGAAGGGCCGCTTGAAGGAAGTGGTTTTCGAGAACGACGGGGTGTTCTCGGGCAGGTATGTGTACGAGTACGGGGAAAAGGACGTGCCGTGCAGCGACCAGGCCGTCTGCTCCAGCCTTTTCGCGATCCCGACCATCTCCACGATCGATTACATCCTTTACACGTTCGTCAAGTCGCCCGCCATACTGAAAGGCCTGCCCGTGAAATGCACGCTCTACAAGAGCACGGATCCCGACGGGAAACCTTCCGTGGTGAAATATTACTACCAGCAAAAGGACGGCCGGATTGTAAAGGCCACGCTGTCGCGGAACGGCGAGCCGTATACGGCCTACGAGTACGATTACGATTACGAATAGGATATAAGGATTTCAATTGCCGCATCGCCGAGGCGATGCGGCAATTGGGTTTTGGTTGGCGCCTCTGCAGGGAGGAGGCAAGACAAGCGGGAACGGAAACGGTTCCCGCTTTGTTTTTTTTCGGGGCGAGGGATGCGGACGGGGCTGAGCCCGTGGACGTAGCCTGCTCGGGGGCTGAGCCCGGTCACGGCTTTCCGGGAGAAGGGGAAGCAGCCATGCTTTTTCCGGTTTTCCAGTTTCCGGGGAAAGTCCTTGCACGCGTACGGTGTTTTGATTACCTTTGTTCGTATTTAGACCGAAAACCCAAAATGGTCGAAAAGTCTGGTTTTGAACCCTGCCCGGTAAGGGAATCGCTTCATGGGCGAGGATCCGGGGCGGGGACGGTTCTCTTTGCGGGAGGGAAAAATTACAGCAGATGAAGGATTTGGAGAAAATACGGGTATCGATATTGGAGGCGGCATCCTTCCTTTTCGATCGTTTCGGCTATGAAAAGACAGCCATGGAGGCCATCGCCCGCCGCGCGCATCGGGCAAAGGCTTCCATTTATTATCATTTCACGGGCAAGCAAGACTTGCTGAAAGGGGTTTTGGAAGCCGAGTTCGCGCATGTTTCCGGCCAGTTGGAGAAAATCGTGCAGGAATACAGGGACGACCCCCGGATGCAGGTCATGTCGTATCTCACCAAGCGCATGGAGCTGATCCGGGAGACGAAGGTGTACCGCCATTACCTTGTTTCCCCGTATACGAACCCGAAAGACGAAATCGGTTCGGTCGTGGCCGAACTCCGGGAAGCGTTCGACCGCAAGGAGAATGATTATTTCCAAACGGTCTGCCGCGGGGCAATCGAGGCGGGGATCCTTCCCGGCACCATCCAGCCCGAGGCTTTCGGGAAGATGATGGAGACCTTGGTCAAGGGGCTGGAATTCCAGTTCTTTTATTCGGAAGATTACGAATCTTTGCGTTCCACCTACGAAACCTTGGTGGAGCTGCTGATATTCCGGGGCTACGATTCGACCGTAAGACCGGCAGGTCCTTTCCTATCCAAGGAATCGGGCCGGGAGGGCAAGGCTGCGTGCAGGAATCCGGCTTCCCGGACCGGCCGCAAAGGGGGGCGGGTGTGAAATCCTTTTCCGGGGACTCGCGATTGCGGGATTTTTTTTGACGACAGGAAAAAACGATACGGTATGAAATCAAGATTTTGGGATTCGATGGCGGCATGGGCTGGCCTCTTGCTTTGCGCGGGTTTCCTCGTTTCTTGTTCGAAAGAGGCGGGCAAGTACGAGGGTTCGTATTCATTCAAGACCAGCGGTAGCCTTCTCTTGCGGGCACAAGGCGGGTTGCTTGGCGATTCGGCTGCTTTGGGCCGGGACTCGCTCGTGGCGCCCTTGGTTAACGAGTTCGGGCAGATGAACGTGGTGGTGATGGACAAGCATGCGCAAAGCTTGCTGGTCACCATGAACGTGCTGGGCGGGGATGCGGTGAGCTTCGAGGCCGATGCCTCTTCGGAATCCATCGTGTTGCGGCCGAAAGAGCGGCATGTGCTTCTTCGGATATCGGATTTGAGCGAGAGCCGGGTCCGGGTGGAAGCAAGCGGCACGGGGCATCGGTACGGGGATGTCCTGCTTTTCGAGTTCGATTACCAGGGAACGGTAGAGGAAAACGGGGTACGATACCAGATAGCGTCCAGCCAGGTAGAGTGCGTGGCTGAACGCAATGAAGATTAGGAGGAAAGCGCGATGAAAAGGTTTTTTCCCATGCTTTTGACGGCTATGGCCGCAGCCGGAGCCATGTCCTGCAAAGGTCCGGGACATCCGGAACGCGCATCGGAGGCGGTTACCGTAAAGGTCATGACCGTGCATTCCGGGCAAGGCTCGGAGAATACCAGCCACGTGGGGACGGTGCATCCGTGCCGGTCGGTGCTTCTGCTTAGCCCGTATCCGGGGACTTTGGCGGCTTTGGAAGTTTCCCAAGGGGAGAACGTGGAGAAAGGGCAAGTGCTGGCACGGGTGGAATCCGCTTCGGTCGAAAGCGCGTACAAGATGGCCCGGGCGACATTGGAACAAGCCGAAGACGGGTATGCGCGCGTTTTGCAGGTGCACGAGACAGGCAGCATAGCCCAAGTGAAGAGAGTGGAGGTCGAAGCCCAGCTGGCGAAAGCCCGCGCTGCCGCCGAGGCGGCAGGCAGCATGCTGGAGGAAGGCAAGGTGAAAGCGCCTTTCCCGGGCGTTATCGGGGAAGTGCACAGCAGCCAGGGCGTGGAGGTTTCCATGCAGGAACCCCTTGTCCGTCTGATGGATGTCTCTCGTTTGGAAATCCATTTCCCTGTGCCGGAAAAGGAAATCGGCAGCCTGTCGGTAGGCGACTCGGCTTTGCTGGTGGTGCCGGCTTTGAACGATTTTTCCTGCAAAGCCCGTGTCACGGCCAAGGGGATGGTGGCTTCCGCCCTTGCCCATAGCTATACGTGCGTGGCCGAACCCGAAAGCCCGGTGGAAGGCTTGCTGCCGGGCATGGTGTGCAAGGTGTATCTGGCTTCCGCGGCGGGCAAAGGCATGGTGGTGCCTGTCTCGGTGGTGCAGATGGACGGGAGCGGGAAATACGTATGGGTGGTGGCGGATTCCGTTGTGGAAAAGCGGTATGTGACGCTCGGCGGTTTTTCCGGGCAAGGGGTGCTGGTCGTTTCGGGCCTGGAGAATGGCGAGAAAGTCATCGTGGCCGGCAGCCGTAAGGTAAGCAGCGGAAGCCGGGTCAAAATTCAGGAATGATGGAACGGAAATCGAACATTATCCGCGGGATTATCGCCCAGAGAAGGATTGTCTACCTGATTCTGGGACTGTTGATCCTGGTGGGGATTTTCGGGTTGTCCTACATGAACAAGGACGAATTCCCGACCTTCGAAATCAAGCAGGGCCTGGTAGTGGGCGTTTATCCCGGGGCGGGGGCCAAGGAAGTGGAAACCCAGCTGACCAAGCCGCTGGAAGACCTTCTTTTTTCGTTTTCGGAAGTGAACCGGCAGGCCACTTATTCGTATTCGAAAGACGGAATCTGCTATATTTATGTGGATTTGACGGTTCCCGCCAGGATGAAGGACGAGGTGTGGTCGAAAATCAAGCTGAAGCTGGATGCTTCCCGCATGCTTTTGCCTCCGGGCGTGTTGGCGGTGGCTGTCTTGGATGAATTCAGCTCGGTTTCGGCTTTGCTTATCGCGATGGAGTCGCCGGATAAGAGCTATTCGGAAATGAAGCAGTACGCGCAGTCTCTTTCCAAGCGGCTGAAAGCCATACCGGAAGTGGCGAACGTGAGCGTGGTCGGGACCCAAGGGGAAGAAATTGCCGTGACGGTAGACATGGACAAGCTCTCCTCCTACGGGATAAGCCCGGCTACTTTGCTGTTGAACTACCAGAGCAGCGGGCTGCAAATCCTTGGAGGTTCGTTCAAGACGGGGCAAGTCTCCGCTCCTGTCCATTTCAAGAGCACGTTGACCTCGGAAAAGGAAATCGCCGACCAGATTGTCTACCAGGATCCGTCGGGCAGCGTGGTGCGGTTAGGCGATGTGGCGACGGTTGAACGGAAATACAAGCGCCCGTCCTCCTTGGTGAAGTACAACGGGCATACGGCCTTGATCCTTTCGGTGGAAATGCGTCCCGATAACAATATCGTGGCTTTCGGGCGGGAAGTGGACAAGGTATTGGCCTCTTTTGCCGAGGAACTTCCCCCCAGCGTGAGCATGAGCCGGATCACCGATCAGCCCAAGGTAGTGTCGACATCGGTCTACTCCTTTTTGCGCGATTTGCTCATTTCCATGGCGGTGGTGATTTTTGTCATGCTGATGCTTTTCCCCATGCGTTCGGCCCTGATTGCCAGTTCGGGGGTGCCGGTCTGCACGGCTGTTTCCCTGGCGGTCATGTTCCTGACGGGCATCGACCTCAATACGGTCACGTTGGCGGCCTTGATTGTCGTGCTGGGGATGATTGTGGACGATTCCATCATTACCATGGACGGCTATATGGACAAGCTGGGGCATGGCATGCCCCGGGTGGATGCCGCCTGCGCCAGCGCGAAGGAATTGTTCATGCCGATGTTCATGGCCACGGCCGCCATCTGCTTGATGTTTTTCCCTGCCATGAAAGTGATTACCGGTTATCTGGGCGAATTTGTAACGTTCTTCCCCTGGGTGGTGGCCATTGCCTTGTCGACATCGCTGGCTTACGCCATGCTGGTGGTCCCATCCTTGGAAGTCCGCTTCATCGGCACGGCCAAGCCGGAAGGGAACTCCCTGTTGTCCCGCATGCAGAAGAAGTTTTTCGACGGGATGCAGAAAGGCTACGAATACCTGGAAGCCTGGTGCTTCCGTCATCCGCGGACAACCCTTCTCTCGGGGGTCGGAGTGGTTTGCCTGGGGATTTTCTTTTTCTTCCAGTTGAATATCCAGATGATGCCGATGGCCGCCCGGGAGTATTTTGCGGTGGAGATTTACTTGGAAAACAACGCCAGCCTGGAACAGACCGAGGCCGTGGCGGATTCCTTGCAAGAACTTTTGCTCGCGGACAAGCGGGTGAAGAGCGTTACCTCTTTTATCGGGACCGGCGCGCCGCGCTTCAACGCCATTTACCCGCCCATCGTCCCGGCTTCGAATGCCGCTCAGCTGATTGTAAGCACATTTTCGATGAAAGGCACGGAGGCATTGCTGCAGGAATACGAAAGCAAGTACGAGCATGCCTTCCCGCAGGCATTGCTGCGCTTCAAGCAGATGGATTACCAGGCGGTGACCGCCCCGGTGTCGGTGGAATTGAGCGGGGCGCCGCAGGAAATCCTCAAGCCTTATGCCGATAGCGTGCGCGATTTCATGCGGGGCCTGGGCGACCAGTTGCAATGGGTCCATAGCGACTGCGACGGTTTCGTCTCTTCGGTGAGGGTCGACCTCGATCCGGAAGAGGCGGCCCGGCTGGGTGTGAACAAGGCTTTGCTTTCGCTGGCTTTGGCCGGCGCGCTGGACGGGCAGCCGATCACGACCATCTGGGAAGGCGACAAGTCCGTTCCGGTCACGTTGTACGGCAATCTGTCGGGGGAAAAAGAAGGGTATGCCAGTATCGGGAACCAGATGGTTCCCACCATGATTCCGGGCGTTTCGGTGCCTTTGCGCCAAGTGGCCAGCTTGCATCCGGTCTGGGAACTGGAAAATTATCCCCGCAAGGCGGGTGTGGAAACCGTTACCGTAGTGGCCGATATGAAGTTCGGGAAGAGCCATCCGGTGGTCATGAAAGAAATCGAAAGCTATGTGGAGGAGGAACTCAAGCCCGGGCTCCCGGAAGGGGTCGAGATTTCCTACGGGGGGCTGTCTTCGGTGAACAAGGAGGTGGGGCCGGAAATTTTCCTGGCTTTTGTCTGCGCGGTGCTGGTGTTGTTTTTCTTCATGTTGTTTCATTTCAAGAAAATATCCTTGGCCTTGCTGACTTTGCTCTTGAGCACGCTCTGCCTTTTCGGGGCTTTTTTCGGCTTGTGGCTGTTCGGGTTGGATTTCGGCATCACGGCGGTGCTGGGGCTTATCAGCTTGGTGGGGATTATTGTCCGTAACGGGATTATCATGTTCGAATATGCCGATGAACTGCGTTTCAAGCAAGGCATCGATGTGAAGACGGCGGCCGAAGAGGCGGGAAAAAGGCGCATGAGGCCCATATTCCTTACCTCGTGCACCACGGCCTTGGGGGTCCTGCCGATGATTTTGAGCCAGGATTCGCTTTGGAAGCCGATGGGCGTGGTGATCTGTTTCGGCACGATGCTTTCGATTGTGCTGATCGTCATTATCATGCCGGTTTCCTACTGGCAGATTTTCAGGCGTTCGAAAACGCAGGTGGCGGCATCCGGCATCGGTGAGGAAGGAAGAGAGGAGGTGAACCATGAAAATTAGGCTTTTGATAGGGCTGTTCTTGACTTTTTCCGGCTGCATGGCTCCGTTCCGCGTTTGCGCGCAGGGAACAGGCGTGTCCCTGTCGCTCGATACTTGCATGGAAATGGCCTTGCTCAACAGCGCTGCCTTGAAGAACGCCCGTCTGGATGTGCTCTCCGCCAAGGCCCAGAAGCAGGAAGCCTTGGCCAAATACTTCCCGCAGGTCTCGGTCTCGGCTTTCGCGTTCGCGGCCCGGGACCCGTTCTTGGAAATCGGCATCGGGGATATTTTCGGGAATAACGCTTTTTCACGGAATCTCGAGTACCTTTTGCAGCAGTTATCGCCGCAGCTCGGGGTCAATACCCGGTATACGGCCATGGAAAAGGGCGTTTTGGCTACGGTTTCGGCCATGCAACCGGTTTTTGCAGGGGGAAGGATCGTGAACGGGAACCGTCTGGCTTCACTCGGGGTGGAAGCTTCCTCTTTGCAGGAACGCATCAGCCGCAGGGAAATCGAGGAGGAAGTGGAGAAGAATTACTGGTTGGTGGTTTCCTTGGAAGAAAAACGGAAGACCATCGACCAGGTTCGGCAACTGCTCGACAACGCCGGGAAAGATGTCCGTTCCGCTTTCTCGGCAGGCTTGGCCACGGAGGCCGATGTGATGCAAGTTGCTTTGAAATCGAACGAGCTGGAGTCGAACCGTATCCAGGTGGAGAATGGGATCCGTCTGGCCAAGATGAATTTGTTCAATACGGTGGGTTTCGACTATAATCCCTATTCGGAAGTGGAGATGGACGGTTTGCCGAGACTCGACGAGGTTGTCCTTACGGACACCCTTGCGGCTTTGCTCCCGCCTCAGGCTTATTACGTGGAAGAGGAAGCCGTGTTGTCTATCCAGGAAGAATTCCGCTTGCTCGACTTGCAAGTGGAGGCGGGCCGTTTGCAGAAGAAAATGGCTTTGGGCGAAGCCTTGCCTGAAATCGGCATCGGCGCAGGTTACGGCTATAATGATTTGTTGCATGATGGGAATTTCAACGGCGCGGTGTACGTCATGGCCCGGATTCCGATATCCGACTGGGGCGGGAATGCCCGCAAGATGCAGCGGTACGGCTATCAAGTAGAAAAAGCCCGGAACGATCGCGATTTTTACGGCCGGCAGCTTTTGCTTCAGATACGCCAGCTTTGGCTGGATTTGACGGCCTCCTGGCAGCAGTTGCAGGTGGCAGAAGAGAGCGTGGAGACGGCCCGGATCGCCATGGAGCAATTGTCGGAGCATTACCGGGCCGGCTTGGTTTCCCTTTCGGAACTGCTGCAGGCGCAATCTTCTTTCCGGCAGGCGGCCGATGCGCTGGTGGATCGGAAAATAGCCTACCGGACGGCTTTGCAGGCCTATCAGCATCGGGTGGGGGCGGCTTCCGGAAAAGCCCGGACGGAGACCGGTGGACCGAAGCCGGGAAGCAAGGCAGAGACAAGGCAGGGATAGCCAAGCCCGCGGCTGCCGCTTCCGGGAATAGGGTACGGGGATAAAGGAGCTTCTTAGGGAGAAAGGCAGGGGTATCGGTTGTTTTCCTGCGAGGCGGATTTTCCTTGGGCGATAAAGGGGGAATCGGGAAAAAGACAAAAAGGGAAACCCGGCTTTTGTCGGGGTGACAGGATTCGAACCTGCGACACCCTGCTCCCAAAGCAGGTGCGCTACCGGACTGCGCTACACCCCGTGATTTCCAGGAAATGCGGTCGGATTCGAAAGATGGAAAAATCCGGACTGCTGCGGGATTTCCGCTGAAAAAGCGCGCAAAGTTACTAAAATCCGGCAACAGTCCCAAAAGACTTGTTTCAGGCTTCCCCGTTGTCATTCCAAGCTTTCTCGAACGGGGTTTTCCAAAGAAAAACCTATCTTTGCGGCTTTCATTAGAAAATAATAAAACAAAAAGGATGAAGAGAGCCGTTTTTCATGTCTTGCTGCTGTCTCTCCTGTCGGGATTATCGAGCTATCCGGCATGGGGAAAAAAACGCGACGGGGAGCCTTGGGAGAAATACTGGACCGACAAGAAATACCAAAAATGGCAGTATAGCTTGCCGAAAGATCTTTCGGACAGCGCCAGTTATGCGCTGGGAATGATCGCGGCCGATGAATTCAGCGTGCTCATAGAGGATTACGATCTGAAGGGAATTTTGGACGATTTCACCTTCCCGAAACTGAAGCAAGGTTGTCTCGCCCTCGAACGGGGGCTTGTTTCGGAAACCGATGTGTTCAATCTCTTAGGAATGCTCAAGAGCGGCACTTCATGGGAAATCACGCTTTCTGGCGAGGGTGTGAAGGAACGCCCTTTGCTGAGCCGGCCGGTCCGGAAACTGAAGGCGCCGGGAGAGATGCTGGCGTTTCTTATCGGTTATGTCGGAGCGCAGGCCATGGGGGCAGGGGAACGGGAAAATTCAGGGCTTGAATACCGGCCGAAGATGATGTTTTACGGTGCGTTCGCGCAATTGATGCCTGGCGAATGGAATGTGCTGATGACGCGCGATGAGCGGGATGCTTTTGAAAAACGCTTGCGGGATATCATAGGGATGGATGCCGCGCCGGAGGAGGCGGAAGAATTCGACGAGGAAGGCTTCCTGGAAGAGAACGGCCGGCGGGACGGGGTCGTGACCTTGCCTTCGGGCCTGCAATACAAGGTGCTTCGCGAAGGCGACGGGAAAACACCCGGTCCGGATGACCGGGTGGAGATAAAGCAGTCGACGGTGTTGCTGCACGATCATGAAGCGTTCGAGGAAGGAGAGGAGGAGCTGGAGCATAATACCGGCCAGGTTTCGGATTACCTTGACGGTTATGCGGAGGGTCTGCAACGGATGTCGGCCGGCGCGCATTATGTTTTCTGGATTCCGACCATGCTGTGTAACGGGAGGGACGGGAGAATCATCGAGGTGGAAATGCTTTCTGTCGAGGAAGGCGATGGAGACGGGGACGGGGATGACGAGGCGCACGGGGAGGAAGACGCGTTCGATGAAGCGGCTTACTTGGAAAAGGTCGCGGGGCAGCCCGGGGTGCGGGAGACATCTTCCGGTTTGCTGTACAAGGAAATCCGTCCGGGCACCGGGCCATCTCCCCGGCTTGGCGACCAGGTGGCGATCAAGCATGCGACTTCGCTTTTCAGCGAGATTTCGGGGGAGGAGCTTGTCGATGCCGAGGCGGATTTCGTTTTTGACAACGATTTCGTCACCTCCTACATCGATGGCGTCGCGGAAGCCTTGCAGCGGATGTCCGTGGGGGCGCATTGCATCTTCTGGGTTCCTTCCCGTCTTTGCAACGGCTGGGGCGGACGTATTTTCGAGGTCGAGCTGTTGGATATTATCCGCAAGAAATTCGATGAGGAAGCGTTCCTGGAAGGGAACCGCTGGAAAGACGGGGTCGAGGCGCTGCCTTCGGGCCTGCAGTACAGGATTCTGGAAAACGGGCAAGGGGCGACGCCGGGACCGAAAGACACGGTAGAATTGATGATCGATACCCTCGGTTTGAGCCAGTACGAGGAATACGGGGAATATGAGGAATATGCCGAAGACTCCCGCCCGTTTTTCAGCTCCGGAGCGGTTTCCGATTACATGGACGGCCTCCAGGTAGGCTTGCAGCAGATGTCGCGCGGGGCTCGTTTCCTCTTTTGGATCCCGTCTTCCCTTTGCAACGGGAAAGAAGGCCAGTTCGTGAAAGTGGAAATGAACGGGATTCGTCCGTTTCAGAAGGAAGAGAAGGGGGATTGATCCCGATACCCTTGTACATTTTCCTGCGCGCGGTCCGCGCGGGTTCCGGGCATGTTGTTGCGAGGCGCGATCCTTCAACGGGAAGCCTGCGCGGGATGCGCGGAATCCTGTTCCGGAAGCCGGGGCGGTCGAAAGGGAGAGGTTTTAGTAGAACCGGGGCTTGACGTAAGAATCGTAGGAAGAAGTGAAACAAAGGCCGTGTATGCGGCTGCGTTGGCGCGCAAAGGAATATTGCCCGAGCGACCGGAAGTCCGATGTCCGGACAGCATGGTACCGGATGCTGTCGGGCGATGCGATGGCGAGGGTCCAGTCTAAAAGATTGCCTATGATGGAAAGGTCTTCTTCCTCCGGGGAGAAGGCGGGAATGTCGATTCTTTGCACCGAATAGCCCGGCAAGCGGATGAGGTATAGCCGGTTCTGCTTGTCGGTGAAGAGGCCGAGCATGTCGCGGGCTTCCACCTCGGTCAGGAAAAGGTGTTCGGGCTGGATGCCCTCGGGCAGCGGTATCTGGCGGAAAAAAGGCGTGCCCCGCATCATTTTCAGGTGGTAAAGGCGGTTCCCGGCATCGCTCAGCAGGTAACCCTCATCGAATTCTTTCCGCACGGTAGGATTCCCGGCAATTCCCCGGGCCGGGAAGGCGAAGCCTTTCGATTTCATCATTTCCGTGAAAATCCGGCTTTTTTCGGATTTCACCGTGTTGCTCTCCATGTCGATGAATTCAATGCCGTTCGCGTTGATCCGGAAAGCGTCGTCGGGCATCTCCAGATCCACGCGGCCCGGCATGGATTCCATCAGGAAATAGATTTCCGGTTTCACTTTGTTGATATTGCTGGGCGAAGAACGGAAAAAGAAGTTGTGCCGCATCGCATCGTGGAAGCGGACAGGTGTCCCGTGGATCGTATCCGGGAACCGTCCTTCCGCGAAAAGCTGCCGGGCATAGAACAGGGGCAGGATGGAATCGAACTGTTCTTCGCTGTACCGCCGGCCTTGGCGGTCGGTGTAGGTTAGTTCATCGCCGCTGGCATCGATCATGGCGAAATCTCGTATCATGCAGCTATAAAGGGTGAATGGCTGGCGGGAAGGCTTGGAAGACACGAAGGAGGCTATCCAAGGCAATTGCCAGAGCGCGATGGCGGCGACAATGAGGCTCAGGAATATCTTTCCGAAGGTTTTCATTTCCTAATTTCTGTTCTTTTCGATGCTTGGTTCGGGATTTTTCCCGGTGATTCCTGTTTCAGGGGTTGGAACCGGTCGTTTCGATCCGGGCTTAATCTTGCTTTCCGGCTTTGAACCGTAGCACGGACAACCAGACCAGGGAAGCCAAGGCCGGCACGCACAGGCTGAGCCAGGGCAGGAAGGCGTTGAAGGCTTCGGGAGCGGGCGCCATGAAAAACAGCTTGAGGCATAAAGCGGTCACGGCCATATTGAAGACGCGGCGTTTCCAAACGGGTTCAAGCGTGATCCAGGCGGAAAAAAAGTAAGCGGCGTACCCGGCCAGAAACCAAGGCAAGCCGCTTAGGATGATCCGGCTTGCCAGTTCGGAGGGGAACACGCTGGAAAAAGGGATCCAGAGAAGGAGAAGGGCGGCGATGAAGCAGGCGCTCAGGCCGAGCACCCCGTAGAGCAGCATGGCCAGAGTCGTCCGTAATGCCGGGTAGGGGAGATGCAGGGTGAGCTTGAAGCATTTGCGTTGCATTTCCGGGAAATACTGGAAAAGGCCGAGGGCCAATCCTATCACCAAGGGGACAAAGGTCATCGGCTCGGCAAAGAGCGCGTCCCGGGTGACCATTACTTCCCAGAGATGCCCGGCTCCTTGCAGTTCCATGGCTTTCCATACCCGGGCCACGACATAGGCCGAGAAGCCCGTGCAGAGGATAAATGCCGCCAGCAGGCACCAGCGCGTCTTGAGCCATTCCTTGAAAAATATCGCTTTGAACATTGTGTTTTGTTTTTTCTCCCTTGCCGGATCTTCTTTCCGCTGGTCAAGGAGAGGGCGGAATACCAGATGTTTCTTTGCGGGGATTGCTTTCTTGCCCGACCGCTGCCCGGTATCGCGCTGTTCTAATATTTGCCCGTCATGCTGATGAAGGCGTCTTCCAGTCCGACCCGCTCGGCTTGCAGGCCGCTATAGCCTATCCGGTTTTTCCGGAGGATTTCCGCTACTTCGGTGCCGTTGAGGAAGGAACCGAATTCCAGGCATTGGCGAATCAGCGACGGATGGTGCAGATTCTTTTCGGAGGCCAGCGTCTCCACGATTTTTTCCCGGTTCCGGCCTTCGTCTACCTGGCATCGGTAGAGCTTGAAGTTTTCCAGGATGTGCCGTACCGGGCATTGCAGGAGAATCCGGCCGTAATCCAGGATGATGCAGTCGTCCACTAGCCGTTCCATGTCCTGGATGATGTGGGAAGTGAGGAAAACGGTCTTGCCTTCGGCTTTCGCATACTCCCGGAGGTAGTCCACGAATAAGCGCCGGTAACCGGGATCGAGCCCTAAGGAAAAGTCGTCCAGGACCAGAAGATCGGGATTCTGGGCGAGAATAAGGCCTAAGGCTACTTGCGAGCGTTGACCGCAGGACATGTTGGCGATGCGTTGCCTGGGCGCGACCTTGAGCTTGGCCATCAGCTCGTAATAGGCATCTTTGCGCCATTGCGGGTAAAAGGCCGAATAAAAGCGTTCGATCTGGCCGATGGTCATGAATTGGTATTGCACGTGGCCTTCGATCAGCAAGCCTATCCGGGCGCGCGTTTCCGGTTTCATTTTCCGGATGTCTTCGTTGAAAATCAGGCATTCGCCCTTTCCGGGCTTCAAATAGCCGCTCAGGATGTTGATCGTGGTGGTCTTGCCTGTCCCGTTCTTGCCTAAAAGCCCCAGGATCCGGCCTTCAGGCACGTTGAAATTCAGGTTTTCGTAGATAAGCCTTTTCCCGTAGGAATGCGTCAGGTTCCGGCATTCGATGATGGCAGCCATGCTGTTAAAAGGTCAGTAGGATGATTACAGGTATCAGGATGCCGATACCGAATTCGATGCCGCCCCTCCCCCGGAAGCCGTTTTTCCCTTTCAGCATGGAAAGGCCGGTGAGGGTGATCAGGATCATGGCAATGCCGAAGGCATCGGCAAAATACGTCCAGAGTTTTCCGGGATTGTAATGCAGTCTGGCCATGAAGCCGAGGACTGGCCGGCGGCTTAGCTTCTCGTAAACGCCTTTGCCGCTTTCGGTGTCGACCACGACCGATGAACCTCCTTTCAGGAAAATTTTCAGCGTGGACGGATCCGGGTAATAGAACTGGGTGAGATTCCGGGTCTCGCCTATCGGTTCGAGCAATCGTGCCACTTGTCCTTTCGTTGCTTTCCCTTTGGGAAACAATTTCGGATCCACTTGGATTTCGGTACGTTTCACCGAAAAATGGGGGTTGAACGTATCCCGATGGTTCATGGCGATTCCCGAAAGGGCGTAGACGATGAACATCCCGGCAAAGACAAACGAGAGGTCTCGATGCCAGGTACGGCACCATGACCTGAACTTAGCGGCATTGAATTCCATTTCTTTGATTTTGCGGCCGGCGCTTCGGCAAGGGAAACGGAAGCGCCGGCCGGCAAGGGCTGAAAAGGGAGGTTTCAGTTTCCGTTATTCTTCAATTTGATAGGCGGTGGCGGTCACGTAATAGAACGACAGGTAGTCCTTGCCTTCCTTGGCTTTCCGCTCGGCTATCTGGGCGCGGAAATCGGCAATGCGTTCCTCTACCGTGTTCCCGGTTTCGCCTCGGGCTTGCTTTTCGGTCTCGCAGCCGGCTTCGCCTTCCCCGTGCTGTTCCAGAGTCCGGGCTTTGGCCGCCTCTTCCCATTGCAGCAGGTAAGCTTCATCGATGCGTTCCTCTTCTACCACGCCGGTCACTTGTACCATGTTGTTGATGCAGCGGGTATCGAAACTGCCTAAGGAACCGCTTTCCACACGGAGGGTCTTGGTATCGTCGCTGCCCATCAGGAACATTTTTTTCGCTCCGTGCTGACAGGTATGCGTGCAGATGCCTTTGAACGTTACTTCCTTGCCTACGTTCTGTTCGGCCGAGGCCAAGAGTTCGTCGATGCTCATCACGGCTTGGGGTGTCGCTTTTTGTTCGGTCGTGGCCATTGCGCCGGGTTGGGCGGTCTTGTTGCCGCAGGAGACCATCAATGTCAGCGTCAAGGCCGAAACCAGGACGCATAAGGATTTGTTCAAGGTTATCATGATTGTGAGTTTTTGTTTTCTGTAGGGGACAACCGCACTGCCTCGGTAAACCGAGGTCGGCCTTCCGGGGCGTCATGCTGGAAAAACGGGGCAAAAGTACTTCTTATAGATGGCCTTTCCTATACTAGGAATGGGGATATGTGCAGTGCGGGATACCTAAAAGTGGGTATTCCCCATCGATTTGCCAATGCCGCCATTAATATTGAATGGTCATTAAGACGTGCCGAGGCTGTTTCTGTAAGAATTCGGCTTTATCGGTTTCGATGCGGATGATGAGGTTGTTCGCCCTTGGTTTGTCGAGCTGCTTTCGGGCGGAATCAAGAAAGACAGGATGGGAAAGCATGGGAAAAGAGAGGCGTTGGAGCAGTGGAAAATTGGAATCGCGTAAAATCTTATTTTTTGGAATGCACTCCGAAAACTTTTGTTTTTTAATACTTTTTGGAATGCAGTCCCCCAAAAGTGCATACCGAATTTATGGAACATGCCTAAAGAAAATTTTGACCATGAAACTGATTGCCAGACCCGCCTATCTTGAGAAACTTATCGGTTTTAAGGAGAAACAGTTGATAAAAGACCGGCATACGCCGTTGCGGGAAATCAACCTTGCTGGAAATGTACCGTCAATGGCTGCTGGAGCATGGTGTCGGATCCGATCAGATAATTGCCATCGATTTTGAGGATTACGACTTTTATGAACTGCGTCGAGCCAAGTTGTTGCATTCTGACATTGGACGAGGATCCCGATACCGGCTATGATGGGATTCGCCGAATCAACGCTTTACGTTGGCTCTTGGGGTAGCTTGTTGCTGCTTGCCGCACTCGCGGCATTACTTCTTGTGTCCGGGTAGTGTTTCAAAAAGTGTCTCCGGGGCAAAAAAAGCCTACAGATTTTTTTAGATTTGTAAAAAATAGATTTGCTTTTATTGAAGGCAAAGATAATGTGCATGGCGCTGATCTCGATTTGTTTAAGTGTGATGCATGAATCCCGGAATTTAAATTGCAAAATAATACGGTAATCAGAAATCGAACCCGATGCCGAATTGCAAGCGGAAAGCATGCGGGCTATGGCCGGAACGCAGGGCGTATTCGTTCCAGGGAGCCATGTTCCGCCAGCTTTCGGACAGGAAATAGCGGTAACGGGCGGAAAGATCTATGTGGAAAGCGCCCTTTCCGGTGCCGATGGCCCAGCGGGCATCGAGGCCGAGGTTCGCCGCTGGGTCGAGAACGCCTGCACCTTGACGGTAGGAAAGTTCGCCGCCCAATAAGAAAGCATGCTCCCGATGATTCCTTTGCCCGTTCAACGTCCGGATTTTCCGGATGCTTGCCCCGAGGCTGATGCCCGTTCCCGCAAAGCTTTCCTCCGGGGACTGATGCCGGTAGGAGAGGTATTCATAGGCGGCAAAAGGCCGCAAGAACAGGTCTCCTTTCGTTTGTTTCCATAGCAAATCCGCTTGCAGGCGGGCTTCCCCGTGATGGATGTCCATATTCCGGACACGCATCAGCTCCGGGTAGATGTTGCTTTGGCTCGGGCCGTAGATGATGTCTTTCCCGTAGCGGTGTTCGTAGTCCAAACAGAGCGAGATGCCCCATGGGAGCCGAGGATGCTCCGGATTCCAATAGGCTGTTTTCCAACTGAAAATATCGTAGTCCAAAGTGTTCAAGTCCAATTCGATATTGGCCGATCCCCCGTTGCTGATCCGGGTCAGCAGTTGGTGCCGGTAGGAAAACGTGCTATGCCATCCCCCTCGTTTTTCAGGGCTTAGCGAGAGGCTGAAGCCGTAACGTCCCCCGGCATAGTCGATGGAGGTATTGTCCAGGCTGAAACGGGTCAGGTAGGATTCCAGGCCGGTCATGTTGTAGGTAGGCGGCCCCCCTAAAGGATTGTAAAAAACCACTTGGTTGCTCTGGTTGTACAGGCCGCCTTCGATGCCGAAGCCTAAGAAATAGCATCCCGGCAAGCGGAATGCCATCGAGGCTTCGATATTCAGGTTCGAGGTGATGTTGCGAGGCCGCGGGTCCACCTTGCGGTATTCCTGCTTGGCGACATAATCGAGCGATGCTCCCCAGCGTATCTTGTCGTTCCCGCGGGCGTATCCCCCGCCGAAACTGTATTTTTCATAAGTCAGGTCTCCGCCCGCCGTGTCGCTCATGATGTAGGGGAAGAGCATCCGGTAGTCGGACGTCTCGTTGCCGATCACATCTTGCTTCTGTCCGTGGATGTAATAGGCCGAGCCCCAGAAGGCATCGCTGTATTCCCGGTTTCGTTTCCGGTTTTTCCTTTTGGCATTCTCGGCAAGCCGGATGTAGGAGTCAGCGCCGATTGAAAATTCGGCGAAACCGTTGCCTAAGGAGGTGGGTTTATGCCGGTCTTGGTCGTAAGAGCCGAAAGCATGGATGCTTGCGAGCGAGACGGGATGCAGTTGCAACCGGCTGCCAGGCTGCATTTCCTGGACTTGCTTATAGCCATAAGGGGTCGTATAGGAGGCGCTCGTTGTCCCATTGCATTGGTAGAAGATGGGGAGGCTGTCGCTGCCTTGCCCTCGCAACGGGCCGCCGGGCAGGACGAGAAGGAAAGCGGGCACGGTTTTGAGCAGGATTCGGGAAAGCATGGTTTGCAGAAATGGATTCAGTGAAAATCCAAGGAGATAGCCGTCAGGCTATCTCCTTGGATAGGTTAGGGTTCCTGTCTATTGCGGAAGCGCGCTATTGCAGGAGCGTCGGGGTCGCATCGGCTTCGAAGTCTTCGGTGGAGTTATTGGTGTCGATCAGGATCTTTTTGGTTTGCGGGTCGTGCTTCCTTAGGACGGCTTTGTTGTAGCGGTTCTGGTCATGGTCCTGTTCGCCGCAATGCGTCCAGCCGCGATCCAAGGACGGGTCGGTGCAGATTTGCTGGAACATGCTGCTGATGCTTAAGTTCACGGCATCGAGGATCCATTCGTTGGGCACTTTGTAGGCTTCCCCGTCCATCGGGAAGGGATCGAATCCGGGAACGACCAGTTCGTAGTTGTAGGTGTAGAAGTTGTTGGCCAGGAACTCTTCCTTGCTGGTTTCCATGCGGGCAATGGCGTAGGAACGGAATCCCCGGTTGTGCAGGCTCCATACCGTGGCAGTGTAGCTGTACCACTTGTCCAGGTTGGTTACATCCGGGTTGTCGGTGTCGAGGAAATTAGGATTGGGAGATTCATCGTACCATTCGAAGTCGGCCCCGCTCAAGTCGAAGGAGTTGGGATTGGATTGACGATGATCCAAGGCTTGGTCGCAGATGACGAGGCTGCTGCGCGGAGCCACCGGGTAATCGTCCCCGTCGCCGGGAATCACATAGATGGCATCCACCGAGAAGTATTCGGACATGATGTCGGGCGTGTAGTCGTAATCGTTTACGGTCAGGAAGGCCGATTCGAGAATCGCCACGCCGTCGGCATAGACGGTATCGTCCGAGTTGTTGTACAGGCGGATGTACTGGTCGCCGCTGTATTGCTTGTTTTCCGGAGTCGTGGTCCCGGTAAAGAAGATTTCGGCAATCACCAGGTCGCCGCTGATTTTGCCGAGGCTCATCGGGATTTCAACGGTATAGTGATCTTCCATGATGGAGATATTCTCGACTAAGCCAGCGTAGCTTTGACCGTTCATCTTGCCGGAAACTTCGGCCCTGTAGGCGCCCTTGTCCAGGGTGGCGATAGCCGAATTGGCGACAAAACCGGTCACGCTGGTCTTGGCCGTCGTGTTGAGATTGGTAAAGTTGCAGACCACATCGGATAGTTCGCCAGCGGCGCCTTCCGGCAGGAGAAGGTTGATGGTCACTTGGCTTTGAGGCTCTTCTTGCGGACGCTTGCACCCGCAAACCGCAATCCCGATACCCAAGGCCGCTAACAGGCTCAATTTAGTTAAGACTTTCATTTTTTTGAGTGTTTAGTTATAAATGATTTGATGATTTGTTGCTTGCCTTTTGCCGCTTTTCATGGGGCGCTTTTCAAGTTCGGATTTCCAGCCCTTTCAAAGATTCGGGTTCCCTTTCAAGGGCGGATCTTCCGGAGCTTTCTCGACCCGCTACTTGCGCGAGGCCTTCCTCTTCTTTCAGGGGGCGAATCTTCCGGCCTCTCTGAACCCGGTTTGCTGGGGCCGGATCCCGACCTGCTGTCTTTTGGGAGGCGGATGGCTCGTTTCGTGCTTTCCAGGTTTCGTTGCCGCCTTGGAGAGGGCGGTTCGGAACCGTAGTTCGCGCTATCTTGCAGGCGGTGTGCCGTCCATCATCCCTTTTAAATCCGGAAGTTCAGTTCCATGCCGAAATAAGGGCTCCTCCGTCTTTTGACTTTCACGCCATACACCTGATATGGCGGCGTGCAGTACGCGATGCCGTTCACGAACAAGGCCAGCCGCAGTTTCTCCTGCAAGAAGCTCTTGGTCACTTTTAGGTTCACCGACATCGAAAACCTCTCTTTCTGCGGCACGAACACGCCGGAAGCGAAGTCCTGGTGCAGGTGCTGGAGGTAGAGGTCGTCCATGCAGGCCTCCGTCCAAGGGTGCATCTGCCCCTGCAGGTCCATGTAGGCTATCGGGTCCTCGCTGGCCCGGACGGTCTGGTGCATCTGCAGCCATTGCCCTTGCAGGCTTATCGAAAAACCCAGGCCCAAGCGCGGGATATCGGTATCGATCATCAAGTTGGTATAGAACTGCTCGTAGCGCATGTCCCGGTCGTATTCGTAAAGCCCGATGCAGGGCAAGGCCTCGTTGTCCACAATCTCGTTCGAGGCGATATACACCGGCTCGTTGTTGCCGTAAGTGTTCCAGAACCAAGCCCCGTTGAAGGTGAAGCGGGTACGGATGGCTTCGATGCGCTGCGAGCTGAACTGGAACTCCACGCCTTGCTTGTAGATGCTGCTGTTGTTGGTGTAGGTGCCATAGGTGTTCATAGCTGTATCCGGATAGTGCGTGAACTGCTCTGCGGCGGGTTTCCCTTCAAAACCCGGTTCAATCGAGGTGAGGTCGTAATGCGTGTAATGCAGGATTTCCGGCAGGGCATCCGCCCGGAACGCATTGTGCATGGATTCCCGGTAGTACGTCACCGAGAGGCGGTTGCCGGCATACGACCCGTCGAAGCGGATTTCCCATTTGAGGTTGCGGGCCGGTACCAGCTTGTAATTGGTGGGGTCGGTGATGAAAGTGGTGAGCAGGATGTACCTCCATTCCGGATTGGTATGGAAATAGTTGAGCTGTACCAAGTCGTTATAAATCGGATCAGGGTAGAGATGGGCCAAGGTGGGCATCTTGGTCTGCATCCCGATGCCGCCTCCTAGGCTGAACTGCATCGGGCGGCCTTTCACTTGCAGGCTCGGGAAAACCCAGTCCGCATTGATGCGGGGATCCCAATAGACCTTGCCGTGCATGGCGTAGTCCCGGCTCAATCCCAACAGGCTGTTGCCTCGGATTCCGGCCATGATTTCCAGTCGGTTCGTCCCTATCGAAACCGTGCTTCGGTCTTCGGCATAGAAAGCCAAGGGGTGCATTCCGGGAATGTCCTTGTAGGCACGCGGCCGCAAGGAGGAGGTAGGGTTGAGCGGATGTTCGAGGTCGTAAACGGGGCCTTCCCCGAAATTCTTGCTGTATTTGTATTCGATGCCGGCTTTGACATGGTTGCTCCAGGAGGGCAGGTTGAGTTCGAAATGGGAAGAAAGCCGCCAGAAAATATCGAAAGGCTTGCCGTAATCGGTATAATAAGCGGTGTATTTGCTGGCCAGGTAGGAAGCTTCATGTTCCCCTTCTTCCATGCTGTTGGGAATCGGCAGGGGGCGGTTGGGCTGGACAAGGCGTTTGATTTCTGTCTTGGAGTCCTCGTAGTTCAAGCCGAAGATCATGACAAGGCTTTTCCAGAAGTCCATTTCCTCGGACGGCAGGAACGACAGGCTTTGGTTGAAGCCGAGTCTCTGGCTGCTGCGGTGGTAGCGGTCGTCGGTAAAGTCCAAGTCGGGGTCGTTCTCTTCCATGTCGAAGTTGCCGCCATAGTCTAAGCTGCTGTTCCAAAGCAAGTCTCCGGCATTCCATTCCCAGCGTTTCCGGGTACGGAGGGAAGCCGTGGCTCGCTTATAGTTCTCCAGGCGGTTTCGCGGGTCGATTTTGGCATCCAAATAATCGATGCCGATGTTCATCTTGAAGTTCTGCGGTTCGAACTCCAATCCTTTGCCAAGGAAGAAAAGCTTGCTGCGGGTGTCGGCCTTGAAGCGGGCTGTCCAGTCCTTCCCGCCCGATTTCCGTTGGATTTTGACCAAGCCCGAAGTCAGGTCGCCGTATTCCACCGAGGGGATGCCCCGGATGATTTCCACTTGCTCGATCTGGTCGGTGGAGATGCTGCGCATATCCACACCCCGGTTCTGCCGGGTCTGTTCCCAAGTCGTGCCGTGTTCGAGGGTCGAAGAGGTGGGTATCGGCACATCGTCCATCACGAACAGGGTTCCCAAGGAATTGATGCTGAAGTCCTCGTTGCTTTCGGGCGCGTTGGCCGGTTCGCGCAGGTGGATGAAGTTGGCCGAACCATAGACCGGGCCTTGGGCCACGTTGCCGGGCACTAATTCCAATAAGTCGGTGAAAGAGGAGGGCTGCAAATGCTGCATGGCTTTCTGGTCGATGACCGAGGCCGAACCCTCGCGCCGGGATTCGGTGGCGGTGACCACCACATCGTTGAGCGTGTAGACTTCCGGCGCGAGCAGGAGCCGCAGCACGGTGTCGCGTTGTATGGCGGTTTGGAGGTCGAGGCTTTTGTAGCCGATCAGGGAGGTTTGGAGCCGGTAGGTTCCCGGCGGGATCGCTTCGAAGCGGCAACGGCCGTTTTCCAAGGCGCTGTTTCCATAACAGCGGCCGTCGGGAGCTGTCAGGACGATGTAAGCGAAATCTATCGGGAGGAAGGTAAGGCTGTCTTGGAAACAGACTTGCACGCGGGCAGCGCGTCCTTGCAAGGAAGGTGCGGCGGATTCGAGCCGGATGCAGGCCTCCACGCGGGAATCTGCAGCCGGGAGAACCGGGCACAAGCTGATGCAGAACAAGCAAAGCAGGACAGGACGCAGCACTTCTATGCGGTTTGGAAATTCGAGGCGAGGAAGGCCTTGCATTCCCTCTTTGCTTAGGAAGACCCCGCGCGGAAGGAAATGGATTGCCCTTCCTTCTTGAAGCTGTTCCGCTCACCGATGCGGCGCGGCAACCCTTCCGGGCCTTTCAGGGACAGGAAAGACCTCCCTCGAATTTTTCGCCAAAAATAGGCCCGGGGCGAGAGCAGGGTAAATCCCCATTTCTTAGTATTTTGCTTTGCTTGCGTGCACGGCTTAGGTATGGGCTTCCGGCGTACCGGGCGGAGAAGGGTGCCGGATTTTCAGAAGGCGTGTTTCTCGCCCGGCCGGATTTCGAAATGGCCGGGCTGGTTTTTCCCGGAAGCGGGATGGCCGGAAAATGAAGAAGCCCGCGCCGAACCGGCGCGGGCTTCTTCACAAAGGACGTAAGGATTCCCGGATTATTGGATTTCCCAAGTGTCCCCGCTGTTGAGCAAATCGTCCACGCATTTTATTTTGGATTCCTTGCGGGCTTTTTCGATTTGATCTTCCAGCAATTGGTTGTAAGTGGCAGCCGGAGCCGAACGGATGACGCCCATGGCCACGGGGAATTGCGGCAAGTGCATTTTTGCCAGCATGAGGTGGATGCCGGGATCCTGGTTGTATTGGTCGTGGATGAGCAGGTCCCGTTCCGTTACCCCGTCTTTGCCGATTTCCACAACTTCCAGATGGGTCTTGTTCAGGCGGATGCCTTTGTTCCGGTCTTTGCCGAAAATCATGGGCTTGCCATGCTCCAGGATCAATTGGTGTTCGTCCTTGACATCCCGCCCGGTAATGGCTGCATGCGCTTTATCGTTGAAAATGACGCAGTTGTCGAGTACTTCGATAACGGCGCAGCCATCGTGGTGAGCGGCTTCCATCATGACCTGGGTCATCAGTTTCACGTTGTTGTCCGGAACCCGGGCAAAGAAAGTGCCTTGCGAGCCGATAACCAGTTCTCCCGGATTGAAAGGATGCTCGATGGTTCCCATGGGAGAGGTCTTCGTGACGGCCCCCATCGGGGAAGTAGGGGAGTACTGGCCTTTGGTAAGCCCGTATATCTGGTTGTTGAACAAAACAATGTTCACGTCCATGTTGCGCCGGATGATGTGGATGAAATGATTCCCTCCGATAGCCAGGGAGTCGCCATCGCCGGTGCTGATCCAGACGCTCAGGCCGGGATTGGAGATTTTCACGCCGGAGGCAATGGCATTGGCCCGCCCGTGGATGCCGTGGAAACCGTAGGTATTGACATAGTACGGGAAACGGGAGGAACAGCCGATACCCGAGACATTGACGTACTTTTCTTTCTGATAGCCGATTTCGGGGAAAACATTCTCCATGGCAGCCAAGATGGCATGGGACCCGCAGCCCGGGCACCATTTTACCATTTGATCGCTGACAAAGTCTTGTTTGGTCAGCTTTACCGGTGATTTTTCTATGGCGATTTTCATTTTTCTAAGAAGTTTAATTCGGCTAATGATTGCTTGAAGAAGTCCACCAGTTCGGAAACCGTGAACGGAAGCCCTTGCACCTTGTTATATTGGCGGAAGGAAAGGTGATCGAACTTTCCTCTGAGGTAGTTGACGAATTGGCCTTCGTTCAACTCGCATACCACGATCCGCTTGTGGCCTTCCAGGATTTCCTTCGTGTTGCGGGGAAGGGGGCTGATGTAGTTGAAGTGGGCCAGCGCGATGCTCTTCCCTTGGGCTTGCAAGGCTTTTACGGCCGAAGACACCGTTCCCAGCGTGCCGCCCCAGCTGACTACGAGCAGATCCGCGTCCTTTTCGCCTTCGATGGTTTGTTCGGGGATGCGGTTGGCAAGCCGTTCCACTTTTTCCCGGCGCAGCCGCGTCATGAGCGAATGGTTGACCGGGTCGGTCGAGACGTTCCCGGTGATGTTTTCTTTCTCCAGTCCTCCGATCCGGTGGCGCAAGCCTTCCGTTCCCGGCAGGGCCCAGCCGCGGACCAAGGTTTCCGGGTCGCGCACGTAAGGCTTGAATCCCGGGTCGTTGGCTTTCACGATAGGCGGGTTGATGGGCGGCAGGTCGGCCACTTTCGGGATACGGAACAATTGGGAGCCATTCCCCAGCGACCCATCGGAAAGCAGGATGCAGGGTGTCATGTTTTCCATGGCCAATTTGGCCGCTTCATAAGCGTAATAGAAGCAGTTTGCCGGCGTAGAGGCGGCAATCACGATCAGCGGGGCTTCCCCGTTCCTCCCGAAAAGGGCTTGGTAGAGATCCGATTGTTCGCTCTTGGTGGGAAGGCCGGTAGAGGGGCCGCCCCGCTGCACGTCGATCAGGACGAGGGGCAGCTCGGTCATGACCGCCAGGCCCAAAGCCTCGCTTTTGAGCGAAAGCCCGGGGCCGGAAGTGGAAGTCACGGCCAGGGAGCCTGCAAAGCTGGCGCCGATAGCGGAACAGATGCCGGCGATCTCGTCTTCGGCCTGGAAGGCCTTGGCTCCCAGATCCCGGCGTTTCATGATTTCAACCAGGATGTCGGTGGCCGGGGTGATGGGATAGGAGCCGAGGAACAAAGGCCGTCCCGAACGTTCGGATGCGGCCAGAAGACCCCATGCGGTGGCCACGTTGCCGGTGATGTTGCGGTAGCGGCCTTTCTCCATGGGCGCGGTGCCGATGTGGATTTGGGATTCCACGATTTCGGCCGCTTCGGCATAATTGTATCCGGCTTCCATCACTTTTTTGTTGATGGCTACCATTTGGGGTTTCTTGGCGAATTTGGCCTCGAAGAGATGCACGGTCGAAGCCATGTCGCGGTCGAAGATGAAGTAAATCATCCCCAAAGCGAACATGTTACGGGTTTTTTCGATGGTCTTCAGATCCAGCCCGTCTTCCTCCAGCGCTTTTTTCGAAAGCGTGGAAATGGGGGCCGGGACGATGTTGTAGGAAGAAAGCGTCCCGTCGGTGAGGGGGTTGGATTTGTAGGTGGCTTTCAGCAGGGCTTCATCGGTAAAGGTGTCGGCATCCACGATGATGGTGGCCCCTTTCTTCGCCCATTTCAGGTTGGACTTGAGCGAAGCCGGATTCATCGCCACCAGCACGTCGCATTGGTCTCCTGCCGTGCAGATCTGGGTGGAACCTACGTGTACCTGGAAGCCTGAAACGCCCGCAATCGTGTTGTGCGGGGCCCTGATTTCGGCCGGGTAATCAGGGAAAGTGGACAAGTCGTTGCCCGCCAAGGCCGCGGAGTTGGAGAACAAGGTGCCGATGAGCTGCATGCCGTCTCCGGAGTCTCCTACGAACTTGACTACCACGTCTTGCATTTCCACTTGAGGGATGTTCTTGACCATATTGTGTAAAATTGTTTTTTTCTTGTTCCTGCCCCTTTCCAGCAAGGGCAAATAAACAAAACGCCCAGTCGGCAGACCTGGCGCACAAGCGGCAAAGATAGCCAATTTTTCCGTATCTTCCCCATGCGGGCAATCCGATCCGGGCAGGATCCGAGCGGATTCCGGAAAGAATGCGAAAAGGCGTTGCGGTTTCCCGCAACGCCTTTTCTGTTATCAGGGGCGCGAAGCCCCGGCTTTATGGTCTTTCCGGTTTTATTCGGCCGGAGCGATTGCTTCTTGAGGGCATACGCTGGCGCAGGAGCCGCAGTCAACGCAGGAATCGGCATCAATGGTGTAGATGTCGCCGGCACTGATGGCGCCCACCGGGCATTGGTCGATGCAAGAACCGCAAGCCACGCATTTGTCAGAAATTTTGTAAGCCATTTTGTTAGTTTTTTAAGGTTTGTATTCTGATTTACAGGTAGTCTTAAGAAGTTTCCCGGAATTTCGCGGCAAGGTGCGCGCTCCTTGCGCGGAAGCCGCATCCGGGTCGGCAAAAGTAGAAATTCTTGCCGAGTTGGCAAAAAAAAAGAAGTTTTTGTTTATACACATTCCGCGGTTGAAAATAAAACCGGCACAGGAAAGTCCTGCGCGGCCGAAGGCGTAATTTTGCAAAAAAGATGAAAGTCGCATTGGTCGCATCGGAGAGGGAGCTGCCCGTTTTCTCGCGCTGTTTGCCGCGTTTTGAAGGCGTGGAATGGATCGGAAGCCATGTCCATGCCCTCGGCGGGCCTTCTTCCGTGCGGGGAATCCGGATGGAAAGCCAAGGAGGGCCGCCCCTGTTCGCATCGGCCGACCTTTTGTTCGCATCGGCCGATGTGGTGCTGGTATCCGGCTCGGTTGAAAGGCGCTTCGACCATGTTTCCAGGGCTTTGCGGAAAGGCAAGCCGGTGTGGTCGGCTTGGCCGTTGGGGAAAGACGCGGCCGAGTGCGCCAAATTGGCGGCTTTGGCCGATGAGGCCTGTGTCCCGAACCAGGTATGCCATCTTTCCCGGCGCAATCCGGTCTTTCAAGCCGCCTTGCCTTATGCGGGGAAAGGCCGGTTGATACGCGCCCTCATCGGGGGGCGCAGGACGCCGGCGGCCGGTATCGGGACCTTCATGGAAAGGGAGTTCTTCCCTTGCTTGGACCGGGTGGCTGCCGTGTGGGGGACTTCGGTGCGGAAAATCCGGGTGAAGGCCGTCTCGTTCGCGGCGCTTCCGCAAGCCGAGCTGCAATTGTCCGTGCTGTTCCATTCCGGGGCGGAGGCTTGTTTCTGGATAGACAGGCTGGCGACCCGTCCTTGGAACCGCATGCAGATTGCTGGCCCCGGCTTTTTGGCGGATTTGGATTTCAAGTCGCCTTCGGTGGTGATCCGGCAGGAGGAATCCGGCGGCACGGAGGAAGTAGCCGAAAGCCGTCCCTCCATGGAGATGGTCTTCCCGATGGAGGCCGATTTGAAGGATTTTTTGCAATCGGTGTCCCAAAGCAGGCGTGGAAACCTTACTTTTGCCGAAAGCGCGAAAGTGCAGGAGCTTTTTTTGCAAATCGTGAAACAGGTCCGAGCCAATGGGTAAAGCCAGTCCGATGGATAAGAAAGGAGGGAGTCGGGAATACCCTTGGGTGGTTGGCAACGGCGGAAAAGGCCGGGCTTTCCATTCGGCATTTTCCCGGGAGGAAGCCGCATGCCTGTTCGTGCCTGCGGAAGATTTTCCCCGGCGGGCGGCCGAAGCCCGGAAAAACGGGAGTTTCCCGGCCGTGGTCTATGTGGTATTGGAGGAAGGGGATTCCCGCTGCATGGCCTCCTTGCTCGCTTGCCTGTGGGAATGGCCGTGTTACGATTTGCGCATAGCCCGTTCGGAACAGGATCCATTTCCTTATTTCTCCGGAACGGGAACGGAAGAAGCGGGGCTTTCCTTTATCGGTTTCCGTTATCGCGGTTTATCTCCTTGGGCCCTTCGTGCGAAACGAGGGGCCGATGTCCTGGTCTGCTCGGCGCTCTTGCTGCTGCTTTCCCCCGTTTTCCTTGCCAGCGCGGTTCTGGTGGCAGCCGGTTCGCCGGGAGGCGTGTTCTATGCCCAGGAAAGGATAGGCAGAGGGGGAAAGGCTTTCCGGATTTACAAATTCCGCTCCATGCGCGCAGGGGCCGAATCCGGCGGGCCTTGCCTTTCGCACCGGGGCGACAGCCGGATTACGGCATGGGGCCGGGTCATGCGCCGGTTCCGAATCGATGAACTGCCCCAGCTGTGGAACGTGCTCAAGGGGGATATGGCGTTGGTCGGCTACAGGCCCGAACGGGAACATTTCATCCGCTTGATTTCGGAGGTTTCGCCTTATTATACCCTGCTTTACGCCATCAAACCCGGTATCACCTCGTTGGGAATCACCACTTTCGGTTATGCTGAAAATGTGGAAGAAATGCTGGTCCGGCTGGAAAAAGACATGGAATACCTTTCCCGGGTTTCTTTGCGCGAGGATTTGCGCGTGGTAGGGAAAACGGTGAAAGTCGTGGCATGCGGGGCAGGGAAGTGAACGGGAAATGGCCGAGGCCGGCCTGGCGCAGAGGGCGGGAGAAGGTGCGGAACGGAAGCGCGAAGGCCTTGAAACGTTTTTAACAGGAAAGAGGAAATGACAATCAGCGATACACCCAAGCACAAAGGCCTGCGCGACTGCATGATAGGGGAGTTGCAGGCCAAGGGATACGGGAATCCTCCCATCTGGGAGGCTATGCGGCGGATTCCGCGCCAGATGTTCCTCGATTCGGCATTCGAGAAGTTCGCCTATCAGGACAAGGCTTTCGAAATCGGAGAAGGGCAGACGCTGTCCCGGCCGGCCACGGTGGCCCGGCAGACCGCATTGCTGGAGGTCTATCCCGGAGCCCAGGTCCTGGAAGTGGGGACCGGGTCGGGTTACCAGGCTTTGGTTCTGGATTACTTGGAGGCTTCCGTTTATTCCATTGAACGGCAACGGACGTTGTACATGAAAGCCAAGGCGCTTCTGTCCCGGTTCAACAGCACGGTACGCTGTTTCTACGGCGATGGCTACAAGGGATTGCCCCAATTCGCCCCGTTCGACCGCATCCTGGTTACCTGCGGGGCGCCGAGTCTGCCGCAGCAATTGGCGGCCCAGCTTCGGATAGGGGGAATCATGGTGGTTCCGGTGGGCGGCGATCGCAGTCAGGTAATGACCCGGGTTTTCCGGAAATCGGAGACCGAAATCGAGGTGAGCGAGCATGGCGATTTCAATTTTGTGCCCATGCTGGAGCAAAAGGCAGGGGAATAGGGGGAACGGGGCAAGGCCGCGTTCGGAGGGGCGTCCATCTGCTTCGCGTTTTCCGGATAAGGTTGCGGATGCACGAGTTTGCCTGCCGTTTCCGGCCGGATCGTCCATCTGCTTCGCGTTTTCCGGATAAGGCTTCCTGCCGATAGGATTTTTAAACTGGCATGCCATGTTGCGGTATTTTTCCGAGGCTGCTTCCACGCAGGATCTGTTGAAAGCTTTTTCCCCGCCCGCTTCCGGGGAAATGTTCGGCGTGTATACCTTCTGCCAGCATTCCGGACGGGGCCAGGGCGGCAATGCCTGGTACGGCGGGGAGGGCTTGAATGTGGCCCTTTCTTTGGGAATATGTCCGGATTTCATCGACAGCGAGGGGCTTTTCCTGCTGAATATGGCTTTGAGCCTCGGCGCTTTGGCTTATGCGAGGGAACGGGCGGCGGATTGCTGCCTGAAATGGCCCAACGACTTGTACATAGGAAAGAAAAAGCTAGGAGGCATCCTGCTCGAAAGCCGTTTGCAGGGGGCGGATGTCGTAGCGGTTTATTACGGCATAGGATGGAACGTGAACCAGCGCGGCTTCCCCGCCTCTCTCCCCGGGGCCGTTTCCCTTTTTCAGAACGATGGGAAGGTGCGCGATCTGCATCAGGAATCCTTTGCCATGTACCGCCATCTGGAAAAGGCTTGCCGCGAATGCAGGCAGGCTTGCCGGTCGGGAAGTTTCCAGGAACAGTTTTCCCGTTATCGGGACGAATACAAGGCATCCTTGCTGGGTTACGGGCGGTGGGAAAACTATGTATTCCAAGGCGATCCGGTCGTGGCCCGGATATCCGATGTGGACGATTGCGGGCGCCTGGTCTTGGAGACCCGGGAGGGAAAATGGATAAAAGCCGGTATCAAGGAATTGAAATTCGGGTCCGGCGCATGAAAATGCCCTCGGGAAGCCCGCTCGGATCGGGGAAGTCCGGGGAAAGGCTTTCGAACAAGCCGTAGAGGGCGCTGCCGCTGCCGCTGAGGGAGGCGTAAAAGGCGCCGCTTTCATAGAGGCGTTCCTTTATCTTGGACAAGATCGGGTAGCGGGGAAAAAGGGTTTTCTCGAAATCGTTTTCCAAGACGTTTTTCCATTCATGGATGCTGCATTCCAGGAGCGAGGCCAGGCCGGGCCGCCCGGAGCGGGTTTGGCAGTTCCGGTAGGCTTCTGCGGTGGAAACATGCAAGGGCGGGACAATCAGGACAAGGCCGAATTCCCGCCGCAGGCCGGTCTCGAGCTTTTGCAGGCAATCGCCTTTCCCTTTCCCGATGCAGGGGACTTGCTGCAGGAAAAAGGCGCAATCGCTTCCTGTCCGGGCGGCGATTCCTGCCAAGCTTTCCGGCTGCATCCCGAGCCGGAACACCTGGTCGAGCCCCATGAGGGCATAGGCGGCATCGGACGAGCCTCCGCCCAAGCCGCTTCCGGCGGGCAGGTTCTTGTGGAGATGGATCCGGCAGGCGGGCAGGTCTTTCCCGCAGGCTTCCCGCAAGTGCCCGCGCAGGTTTTCCCGTGCTTTGACAACGATGTTGTCCCCGTCTTCCCCGCCGGTAGGGATTCCGCTGCAAAGGAAAGAGTCGGTTCGCGCAGGGGAGATTTCCAAAATGTCGCAAACCTGCCAAAGCGGGAAAAAGGAAAGCTCCAGATCATGGAAGCCGTCCGGACGCTTTCCGATGATATGGAGCCCGATATTGATTTTGCAGGGAGGGAAGTAGAGCATGCGCCTTTGCGAGCTTAGCTGTTCATGGTGGCCAGGAATTCTTCGTTGTTGGCCGTCTGGGGCAATCGGGTGGAGAGGAATTCCATGACTTCCACCGGGGTCATGTCGGCAAAATGGTTGCGCATGATCCATACCCGGCTCCGCACTTCGTTGTCTTGCAGGAGGTCGTCGCGGCGGGTGCTGGAAGAAACGATGTCGATGGCCGGGAAGATGCGGCGGTTGGAAATCTTGCGGTCGAGCTGTATTTCCATGTTGCCGGTTCCCTTGAATTCTTCGAAAATGACTTCGTCCATTTTCGAATTGGTTTCGGTCAGCGCCGTGGCGATGATGGTGAGCGATCCTCCGTTTTCTATTTTCCGGGCAGCCCCGAAGAAACGTTTGGGTTTTTGCAAGGCATTGGCTTCGACACCGCCCGAAAGCACTTTCCCGGAGGCCGGGCTTACCGTGTTGTAGGCTCGGGCAAGACGGGTAATGGAGTCGAGCACGATAAGCACGTCGTGCTTGCATTCCACCAGGCGTTTGGCTTTTTCCAGGACGATATTGGCGATTTTCACATGCCGTTCGGCCGGCTCGTCGAAGGTGGAGGCGATCACTTCCGCCTTGACGCTCCGCTGCATGTCGGTCACTTCCTCGGGACGTTCGTCGATGAGGAGGACGATGATGTATACTTCCGGGTGGTTATAGGAGATGGCATTGGCCAGTTGTTTGAGAAGCACGGTTTTCCCGGTTTTCGGAGGGGCGACGATCAAGCCGCGCTGCCCTTTCCCTATAGGAGTGAACATGTCCATCAGACGCATGGAGATGGCATTTTCGGGCGCATCGGTGAGCTTGAACTTCTGGTTCGGGAATAGCGGCGTGAGGTAGTCGAAAGGCACCCTGTCGCGGGTTTCTTCCGGTTTCCAGCCGTTTATGGAAATGACCCGTCCCATCGGGAAATATTTTTCGCCTTCCCGGGGAGGCCTTACCGTGCATTCCACCGTGTCTCCGGTCTTCAGCCCCAAGAAGCGGATTTGCTGGGGGGAGACATAGACGTCGTCGGGCGAGCTCAGGTAATTGTAGTCCGATGAACGCAGGAACCCGAATCCGTCGGGCATCGTTTCCAAGACGCCTTCGTAGGTGATGAAGTTCTCGAAATTGTAGAGGAAATGGCTTTCCTGTTGCTGTTTGGCGGGCGGTTGGCTCGGGGCAGGTGCTTTTTCCGTTTGCAATGCCCGGCTCATCTGGAACTCGTCAATGCGGTTGAGGCGTTCGTTCTCGTGTTCCTTCCGCACGGATTCGTCTTCCGCGTTTCCCGTCTTGGGCGCGGAAGCGAACGGCTGTTCGTCGTTCCCGTTGTTCCGGTAGGCGTAGTCGTTGTCCTCGTAGTCCATTTCCGGCATGTCGGGATAATTTTCCGGCATCTCGGCATCTTTTGCATTCATTAAACCGGCCGCGTCCCGGTTCTTCAGGATGGGCGGCTGGATGCTCCGGTTCCGTTCGAAAGGCCGATCCTGGTAGTTGCGCCGGGTAGGGTATTTCCGCGTTCCTTGCGGGGCGTAAAGCCCGTAGGAGGGCCTGTTTTCCGTTTGCTCGGCGTTTTGCCCGGGAGCGTAGGCCGGGCTGCCGGACGTTTCGGCCGAAAGGGAGGGGGCGGCCATTTCCGGATTCTTGCGCGGCCTGCCCCGCTTCCTGGGGGCAGGGGCCGGAGCCGCCGCCTCGGCGGGGAAAGCCGGGCTCGGCGTTTCGGCGCCGGACCGGTTCTCGGTCGCGATCTTATCCGGGTTGCGGGGCCTTCCCCGTTTGCGTTTTTCCGGTTCGATGCTTGCCGGCGAAGCGGGAGCCGGCGCAGGGGCCGACAAGGCCCGCTGGCTTACTTGCTGGATGGCCTGCGCGTCTAAGATCTGGTAGATGAGGTCTTGCCGGGAAAGTTTGGAAGCCCGTTTGATGGAAAAGGATTCCGCCAGCTGGAGCAATGCGGCGTCATCCATGGCATTGAGGTCGAGGATGTTGTACATAAAGCGGTTATGGAATTAAATAAGCCCGAGGCTTCACAAGGGAACCGAACCGGAAAAATCCGTCCGGAAGGTGAGGATTAGCTTGTATAATTAACCTGGACGTTGCTTTCAGAAATGACGGGCTTTTTCTTTCGCGCAAAAAGGAAATGCGTCTGAATGAATGCCGCCCATCGGTTAAAGCCCGGCAAAGTTAGGGTTTTTTGTGAAAAAAACAAAAAGGCCGGTACTGGAAAACCCGCAGGGAAAATCCAGGACCGGCAGGATTCGTCAAAGGGAAAGGACGCGGGCTACTTCCAATAGGCCCGGATCGATTTGCTGGTGCTTTTTCGTGGCTTTTTCAAAGGGCACGCGCACGATTTTGTCGTTGATAAGGCCGATCATGACCCCGCTTTCCCCTTCGAGCAAGGCTTTCACGCCATCGAATCCCAGCCGGGACGCCAGGACCCTGTCGGCGCAGGACGGGGCTCCGCCTCTTTGGATGTGCCCGAGTATCGTTACGCGGGTCTCGTAGGAGGGAAGCCTTTCCTTGACCATTCCGGCCACCTGGGTGGCGCCTCCGAGCTCGTCGCCTTCGGCCACGATGATGATGCCCCAGGTTTTCTGCTTGCGTTGGTCGTATTCCAATTTGGCGATCAGGCTGTCTATGTCGGTGCGGGTTTCCGGAATGAGTATGTCTTCCGCGCCGGTGGCGATCCCGCTGTTGAGCGCGATGAAGCCGGCATCGCGCCCCATTACTTCCACGAAGAACAGGGTGCCGTGGGAGCCGGCCGTGTCCCGGATTTTGTCGACGGCCTCCACCACGGTGTTGATGGCCGTGTCGTACCCGATGGTGAAATCGGTTCCGTACAGGTCGTTGTCGATGGTCCCGGGCAGTCCCACCACTTTTATGTCGGGATGCTTTTCCTGCAAGGCCGATGCGCCCCGGAACGTGCCATCGCCTCCTATGACCACCAAGGCGTCTATGCCTTCGTCGGAAAGGTTCTGATAGGCGGCTTCGATTCCTTCCCCGGTCTTGAATTCCGGGCATCGGGAAGTCTTCAGGATGGTTCCGCCCCGATGGATGATATCGGCTACGGAGTACCCGAACATGGGTGTGAATTCTTTGTTTATGAGCCCTTTGTAGCCATGGCTGATTCCGATGACAGACAATTTTTCGGAGACGGCTGTCCTGACTACGGCCCGTATGGCGGCATTCATTCCAGGAGCATCTCCTCCGGAAGTGAGCACGCCGATTTTTCGGATGAGGGATGGTTGTTTCATGGCCGGATCATGCGGTTTCTTTTCCGGGCTTTTTCCCGGATTTCCTGGCCGGAGAGCTTTTTTTCGCCATGGCCGCCGCCTTGCGGGCCGAACGGGCACTGGGCTTTTCCTCGGCTATGATTTTCCTGCATTCCTCCAGGTCGAGGGTTTGCGCATCGATGTTCTTGGGGATTTTGTAATTCTTGTTCTCGAAGCTGATGTAAGGGCCGAACCGGCCGTTGAGGACCTGCAATCCGGGTTCTTCTTCGAAAACGCGGATTACTTTTTTCCGGTCGGTTTCCTGTTTGGCTTCTATCAGGGCAATGGCGGTTTCGAGGTCGATTGCCAGAGGGTCTTCCGTTTTCGGGATGGAGACGAACTGCCCGTTGAACCGGATGTAAGGGCCGAACCGGCCTGCGGACGCAATGATGTCCTGGCCTTGGTATTGCCCTACGGTGCGGGGAAGCTTGAAAAGATCCAGCGCCTCCTCCAAGGTGATGCTTTCTATCGACTGTCCTTTCCGCAAGCCCGCGAAAGACGGCTTGGCATCGGCTTTCGTATCGCCTTTCTGGGCAACCGGGCCGAACCGTCCCAATTTGACGAAGACGGGCAGCCCGCTGGCCGGATCATTGCCCAGGAAACGTTCCCCGCTCACTTTTTCCGAGTGCAGGGCCGTGGATTCGACCTGATGGTGGAAAGGCTGGTAGAAACGGGCAATCATGTCGTTCCATTTCATCGTGCCTTGCGCGATGGCATCGAACTGCTTTTCCACATCGGCGGTGAACCCGTAGTCGACGACTTCCCCGAAATACTTGATGAGGAACTGGTTGACCAGGATGCCGATGTCGGTAGGGAAGAGTTTGGCTTTTTCGGCTCCGGTGTTTTCTTTGAGATGGTGCTCTTCCACGCCGTCATTGCCCAGTTCCAAAGCGCAATAAGGCCGGATATGGCCCGGGCGGTCTTCTTTTACCACGTATTCCCGTTTGATGATGGTGGAAATGGTCGGAGCGTAGGTGGAAGGCCTTCCGATGCCCAGTTCCTCCAGCTTTTTTACCAAGCTGGCTTCCGAATAGCGGGGCGTATGCTGGGTGAAGGTTTCCTTGGCGATTATCCTTTCCGGGACGGGCTGGTCTCCTTGTTTCAAAGGCGGGAGTTTGCCCGAACGATCGTCTTCTTCCTCGTCCTTGCTTTCCGAGTAGACTTTGAGGAACCCGTCGAAAAGGATTACCTCGCCTTTGGCGATGAAATATTCTTCATGGCCTTCGATGGCGATGTTGACCTGGGTCTTCTCGATCTCGGCTTCCGACATCTGGGAGGCAATGGCCCTCTTCCAGATCAGGTCGTAGAGGCGGGCTTTGGCGGGATCGCCCGGCAGGGAAGTCCTTTCCATCGAGGTGGGGCGTATGGCTTCGTGGGCTTCCTGGGCGCCTTTGGTCTTGGTGCTGAAGTTGCGCGGGTGGCTGTATTTTTCCCCGTAGGCTTGCAGGATCTGGTCTTTGGCCATGCGGATAGCCAGGGAAGAGAGGTTCACGGAATCGGTCCTCATATAGGTGATGATCCCTTCCTCGTAGAGCTGCTGGGCCACCATCATGGTTTTCGAGACCGAAAACCCGAGCTTCCGGGAGGCTTCCTGCTGCAAAGTGGAGGTCGTGAACGGGGCGGCAGGGGATTTCTTCGAAGGCTTCACTTCCCGCGAGGCAACCGTGAACCGGGCACCTCGGCAGGATTCGAGGAATCTCCGAGCTTTTTCCTTGGAAGGGAACCGGGTATTGAGCTCGGCCGTGAAATTTCCGAAAAAGGCCGTGACCCGGTAGGAGGATTCTTCTTTGAAATTCCGGATTTCCTCTTCCCGTTCCACGACCAAGCGGACAGCTACCGATTGGACGCGCCCGGCCGACAGGCTGGGACGGACTTTTTTCCATAGGAGCGGGGAAATCTCGTAGCCCACCAGCCGGTCCAGGACACGCCGGGCTTGCTGGGCGTTGACCAGATCGTAATCCAGCTGCCTCGGATTTTCGATGGCATGCAGGATGGCGGTTTTCGTGATCTCGTTGAATACAATGCGTTTGGTTTTTGCCGGATCCAGTTTCAGGACTTGGTCCAAATGCCAGGCAATGGCTTCCCCTTCGCGATCCTCATCGGAGGCGAGCCAGACGAAATCGGCTTCCTGGGCGGCTTTCCCAAGCTGGGCGATCAGGCTTTTCTTGTCGGCCGGTATTTCGTATTCGGGCTGGAACCCGTGCTGGGTGTCGATGCTCAGGTGGCTTTTCGGCAAATCGCGGATATGTCCGAAGCAGGAAAGGACGTGGTAGTCTTTCCCGAGGAATTTCTCGATGGTTTTGGCTTTTGCAGGAGACTCTACGATGACAAGGTTCTTGGGCATCCTATTCTGGTTTGAAGATGAAAACTCGAAAGCCGGCTGCGTGTTTGGAATCGGCAGGGCCGGAACCGGCTTTGCGAGGCGGCTTGCATGGCAGCGCATGCCTTTGGCGCCCGACAGGCAGGCGGCGCAAAGATAAGATTTTTCCGATAACACGTTTTTACGCTATTGGAAGGATGCTTGCCGGCTCCCTGCATGCCGGTGTTTCATCCGGGAGGTCCGTCTCCGTTGCTGCGCTCCCGGGTTGTGCGGTTTGTGCAGGTTTTGTTTCTTTGCAAAATTTTATCCGCATGAACCGGCATCTGTTTTCCCGCTTGTCTTTTTTCCTGTCCATGCTGGGGCTTTCCGTTTTCCCGTGGGGAAAAGCCTTGGCGCAATTGCCTTTTTCCGTAGTGGGCTATCGTCCCGCTCCCGGCCAGTTTATCGATTACAGGCAGTACTTGGAACCCGGCCAGGATGCGGGCGGTCTGACGGAAAGCCAGGTATGCCGGCAATTGAACGCGGCCATGGAGGAACTTCCTTTTTCCTATTTGGTGTCGTTGGGCGGTTTCGGCGGGGAGATCACGGTGCGGATGGCCGCTTCGATCGTCAACGTGCCGGGCGCTGATTTCAAAGTGTACGGGAATGCTTTCTATAATCCAGCTTTCACTCCGGACATGTCCGGTACTCCGGGAGGAAGCGCGGAACCGGGCGTGATCTGGGTGAGCCGGGATGATAACGGGAACGGCCTTCCCGATGACGCCTGGTACGAGATTGCCGGATCGGCCATGCAGGATAGCGGGACAAGGCGGGATTACGCCGTGACGTATTATTTGCCGGATTCCATCCAAGCGGACATACCTTGGCGGGACAACCGGGGCGGGAGCGGGTTCGTTTACCGGATGGAAACGCATCCGCAGCCTACGTATTTCCCGTTGTGGCTCTCGGGTGATTCCCTGGCGTTTACCGGGACATGCCTTGCCGGAAATGCCCGGTGGATGGAAAATGCGGCAGGCGGCGGGCAATGGATCCTTTTTTCTTACGGATGGGGTTATGCGGACAATCATCCCAATAATTCGGAAGGAAGCAATATCGATTTGGACTGGGCGGTAGATTCCGATGGGAATCCGGCCGGATTGGAAAGCATCGATTTCGTCCGGGTGGTTTGCGCCATGAACCAGCAAGTGGGCGGAGGCGTTGGGGAAACTTCCACCGAATTTGCCGGGATAGAGCCGATCGGGCAGCCGCTGTCCCTTTCCGCTGCGGCTTCTTTGGAGGAGAACCCTTTGCGGGCCTGGCCCAATCCGTGCAAGGAAAGCTTGCAGGTGGAACTCTTGCCGGCGGCGGCTTGCGGCGAGGGTTCCATCGAGGTGCTCGACATGGCCGGGCGCTGCGTTTCGCGCTTCGAGGCGAAAGGGAGGCAGGAGCTTGCCATGGACCGTTTGCAGCCGGGAATCTACCTGCTGCGTTACGGCCGCTGGATACTGAAAATCGTCAAAGGATAGGTGTCGCGGGCGCGGGACGGGCTTGCGCCGGATATGTCCCGGCATGGGTGCGGGGCGGGGAAGAAGAGCCTCGTATTCGGACCGGAGGAGAAAAACGGGCAGGATGATGGAAAAGATTTGTCCGCGTTGCGGCCGGTGTTTCGAATGCCGGAGCGAGGAACCGGGCCGTTGCGCTTGTTCGGGAATCGTTTTGCCGGAAAAAGCGGTTTCGTATTTGAAAGAAAAGTATCCTCGGCAATGTCTTTGTGCCGGTTGCTTGCGTTCGTTCCAGGAGGAAACCCGGGAAAAATCGTAAATTCGCAATCCTCCCTGCAGAGGGGAACCGCATGCCGAGGGGCGGAAAGTTTTTGTATTCGTGCCTATGTTGGAAAAGGAGAAAGAAAAAGCCAAGGGGAGAAGACGCAAGGAAGACCCTGCGCGGGAATCCCGCCTTCCGGCCCAGGAGGAAGGAAGGCGCATCGTCTTGCGCGGGGTGAGGGTCAATAACCTGAAGAATATCGATGTATGCTTCCCGTCCGGCAAATTGGTGGTCGTCACCGGCCTTTCCGGTTCGGGCAAGTCGTCCCTGGTGTTCGATACCTTGTATGCGGAGGGCCAGCGGCGTTACGTGGAAAGCCTAAGTTCCTATGCCCGGCAATTCCTGGGCCGGATGGGGAAGCCGGAGGTGGATTTTGTGGAAGGCATTTCCCCGGCTATTGCCATCGAGCAGAAAACCATCAATTTCAATCCCCGTTCCACGGTGGGGACGGTAACCGAGATTTACGAATACCTGAAATTGCTGTACGCCCGGATCGGGAGGATCTTTTCTCCGGTTTCCGGACGGGAAGTCCGCCGTCACTCGGTAGGGAATGTGGCCGATTTCGCTGTCTCTTTGCAGGAAGGCACCCGCCTTTACCTTCTGGCTCCCTTGGTGAAACCCGAAGGAATGCCGGTTTCCGGATTTGCCGGGCTGCTTGCCAAAAGCGGTTTCAGCCGTTTGTACAGGGTTTGCCGGGAGGATGCGGGACGTTCGGTCGTGGTCGGTCTGGATGAGGTGGGGGACCAGGACAGTTTGGAGGGCCTCTATTTGCTGGTGGACCGTTTGGTCGTTCACAAGGAAGCGGAAAACGGGGAGTTCTATTCCCGGATTTTCGATTCGGTGCAGACGGCTTTCCATGCCGGGAGCGGGCGTTGCTGCCTGGAATTGTCGTCGCCCGGCGGGCGTTCGCGTTTCCTGGAATTTTCCAACAAGCTGGAAATGGATGGGATTTCTTTCGTCAAGCCGAGCCCGAATTTCTTCAGCTTCAATAATCCGTACGGGGCCTGCAAGACCTGTGAAGGCATCGGGACGGTGGTCGGCGTAAGCGAGGAGCTGGTCATACCCGATCCCTCCTTGTCGGTTTACGAAGATGCTGTCGCTTGCTGGCGGGGAGAGAAGATGAGCGAGTGGAAAAAGGAATTCGTCAAGTACGCGGAACGGGAGAATTTCCCGATCCATAGGCCGTACAAGGAACTTACGAGCCAGGAAAAATCCATTTTGTGGAAGGGAGGGCGTTTTGCCAAGGGAATTTACGATTGTTTCGATTTCATCGCGAAGAATTCTTATAAAATCCAATACCGTGTCATGGCAGCCCGCTACAAGGGAAAGACGCCTTGCCCGGATTGCCATGGCACGCGCCTCCGTTCCGATGCGGAGTACGTGAAAGTGGGCGGGAAAAGCATTTCCCAGCTGGTGGCCATGCAGGTGGACGAGCTGTCGCGGTTTTTCGAGAATCTCCGGCTGACCGCGCACGAGCGGGTCGTGGCCGCGCGCATGCTTGCCGAAATCCGCAACCGGCTGGAGTATCTCAGGAACGTGGGGCTTTCGTACCTGAGCCTGAACCGGGCTTCGGCTTCCTTGTCGGGCGGGGAAAGCCAGCGTATTTATCTGGCCAATTCCTTGGGAAGCGCTTTGGTGGGGTCGCTTTACATACTCGATGAGCCCAGCATAGGGCTCCATCCCCGCGATACGGATCATCTGATCCAGGTAATCAAGCAGCTCCGCGATCTAGGAAATACGGTCATCGTGGTCGAGCACGATGAATCGGTGATGTTGTCGGCCGATTACATTGTCGATGTGGGTCCTTTGGCCGGACGGGAAGGCGGGGAAATTGTCTTTGCCGGAACGCCGGAGGAAATGTTGGAGTCTGGCAATAGCCTAACAGCCAAATATTTGCGAGGTGAATTAAAGATAGAAGTCCCTTCCGCGCGTCGTTCCTGGACCCGGAGCATACGCTTGCAGGGCGTGCGGCAGAACAACCTCAAGGAGGTGGATGTGACCATTCCGTTGAATGTCATGACGGTCGTGACCGGCGTGAGCGGTTCGGGCAAGACATCCCTTATCCGTCAATCGCTCTACCCGGCTTTGCAACGGGCCTTGGGTACTTACCAAGGGGGGGGCGGAACGAAGTACAGGAAATTGGAAGGGGATATAAGCCTGCTGGAAGGGGTGGAATTGGTCGACCAGCACCCGATCGGGCGGTCGAGCCGTTCCAATCCGGTAACGTATGTCAAAGCTTTCGACGACATACGGGAATTGTTCGCCTCCCAGCCTTTGGCGAAAAAACGCTTGTATACCCCGGGCTTCTTTTCGTTCAACATGGAAGGCGGGCGTTGCGAAGCCTGCCAAGGCGAGGGGACGATCAAGGTGGAGATGCAGTTCATGGCCGATCTTTACCTTGCCTGCGAGCATTGCCACGGGAAACGTTTCAAGGACGAGGTCCTCGAAATCAAGTATCTCGGCAAGAATATAGCCGATGTGCTGGAAATGACGGTGGACGAGGCTTTGGAATTTTTTCCGGAAGACGCGCCCGAAACCACGGTGAAGCGGTTGCGGTCCAAATTGAAGATCCTGCAGGAAGTAGGCTTGGGCTATTTGCATTTGGGGCAATCTTCGAACAGCCTTTCGGGAGGCGAGGCGCAACGGGTGAAACTGGCCTATTTCCTTTGCAGGGGAAGGGCCGAGGATAAAGGGCACGTGCTTTTTATTTTCGATGAACCTACCACAGGCTTGCATTTTCACGATATTGCCAAGTTGAAATCCGCTTTCGACGCGCTTATCGGGCGCGGGCACACGGTCGTGGTCATCGAGCATCAGCTGGATATCATCAAAAGCGCCGATTGGATTATCGACATGGGGCCGGAAGGGGGCGAAAAGGGGGGAAGGATCTTGTACGAAGGCGTGCCGGAGGGTTTGCCGGCTGTCAAGGCCTCCTATACGGGCAAATACTTGCGTTCGAAGTTGCAGGAGGCAGCCGGCGCATGCAGTTGAAAGGCTTGTGTTCGCCCCGGCTCGGGGACGATGGACCAAAACCAAAAAACCAAAACTTATAAATGGAAATCAAAGAGAACTGGCCTTTGCAGTCCCTTACGACCATGGGGGTGGATGCCTCTTGCAGGTTCTTTGCCGAAGCGGGAACGAAAGAGGAAATCCAAGCCTTGCTCTCGGATGCGGAGTTCGCGGGAATTCCCCGTTTCTTCTTAGGCGGGGGGAGCAATACCCTTTTCGTGGGCGATTACCCCGGCTTGGTCGTGCGGATAGCCAACCGGGGAATAGAAGTGACGGGCGAAGACGAACGGAGGGTGCAAGTCCGCGTGCAAGCCGGGGAAAAATGGACGGACTTTGTCCGGCTCAGCTTGCAGGAGAAATGGTGGGGGGCCGAGAACCTCTCCGGCATACCCGGAAGCGTAGGCGGAGCCGTGGCGCAGAACATGGGCGCTTACGGCGTTGAGATAGCACAGCTTGTGGAGCGTGTGGAGTTTTTCGACACGGTGGAGGGAAAATTCGGGGAGGTTCCGGTGAAGGAGTGCGGCTACCGTTACCGGGGAAGCCGTTTCAAGGACCAGGAACGGTATATCGTGTGGTCGGCCGTATTGTCCCTTTCCAAGGCGGCTTCCCCTTGCCTGGAATACGAAGGGCTCCGGGATCTGGCAAAAGACGGTATCCCCGATCAGGAAGCCATTGCTTTGCGGATAGAGGGATTGCGGAGGATGAAATTGCCGGAACCCGGCCAGATAGGCAGTGTCGGGAGCTTTTTCACGAATCCTGCGGTAGACGCCAGCCGTTATTCGGTTCTGGAAAAGTCTTATCCGGGCATTCCCGGTCATGTTTCCGGAAAAAAAGTAAAGCTTTCCGCCGCCTGGCTCATCGAGCAATGCGGATGGAAAGGCTATCGGGAAGGGGATGCCGGAGTATACGGGAAACAGCCGTTGGTCCTGGTCAATTACGGCAATGCGACAGGGGAAGATATTTGGGATCTGGCCGCGAGGGTGCGGGAAAGCGTCCGGAAGAAGTTCTGGGTGGAGCTCGAACCGGAAGTGTGCGTTGTCAACGGGAAGGAGCGGCAGGCCGATATGCGCTACGAGGAAATCCTCGGGAAAATGTTCCGGAGCCTGCCCATGTTCCAGCGGATCGGGGCGGCAGCCTACAAGCCGGACTTGAACAATACCTTGAAGTTGATGTCGGCCTTGAACGAGCCTTTCCGGAAGTTCCGGAGCGTTCATGTGGCAGGGACCAACGGGAAAGGTTCCTGCGCGCACATGCTGGCTTCGGTATTCCAGGCGGCCGGTTACAAGACCGGCTTGTACACTTCGCCCCATTTGCGCGATTTCCGGGAGCGGATCCGTATCAACGGAGAGGAGATATCCAAGGAGGAAGTGGTGGATTTCTACCAGGAACACGAGGAATTGTTCCGCAAGGTGAAATCTTCCTTTTTCGAGATGACGGTTGCGATGGCTTTCGATTATTTTGCCCGCCAAAGGGTGGACATGGCCATTGTCGAGGTCGGGATGGGCGGAAGGCTGGATTCGACCAATGTCATAAGCCCCGAGCTTTCCCTTATTACGAATATAAGCATGGATCACATGCAGTTCCTGGGCGACACCTTGGCGAGAATCGCCGAGGAAAAAGCCGGGATCATCAAGCCGGGAACGCCGGTAGTGATAGGGGAAAGCCAGATTCAGACCCGCATGGTGTTCGATCGGAAAGCAAAGGAATGCCGTTCCGCGATTACCTATGCCGATACGGTGTTCACCTTGCAGAATGTGCGGAACGACGGGCTTTCGTTCACTTTCGATGCTTGCAAATACGGAGAGCCGTACTTGACGGGGCTTTCGTGCGACTTGATGGGCGATACGTACGAATGCAAGAACATAGTCAGCTGCCTCTGCGCTTTGGATCAGTTGCGCAAGACTTACGATATTCCCGATCAGGCTATCCGGGAAGGGCTTGCTCATGCCGCCTCCCGGACCGGCTTGTCGGGGAGGTGGCAACGGATAGGGGTGTCTCCGCTGGCCTATTGCGATACCGGGCATAACGAGGCCGGCATCCGCTTGGTGCTGCAGCAGATTTCAAAAATTCCCTACCAGCGGCTTCACATAGTCTGGGGCATGGTAAAAGACAAGGATATCGATGCCATACTCGGCCTGCTTCCGCGCTCGGCGGCTTATTATTTTTGCCAGGCTCCTCAGGAGCGGGCTTTGGATGCCCGGCTTTTGCAGCAGAAAGCCGAATCTTTTGGATTGAAAGGGAAGGTTTACCCGTCCGTGCAGGCGGCTTTGGCCGAAGCCCGCAGCCAGGCCAAGGCCCGGGACTTGATTTACGTGGGCGGAAGCACTTTCGTCGTGGCTGAAATATGTTGAAGAGATGAAAAGGATTCCTGGAACATTCACCTTGGTGTGCTACCTGATCTTAGCGGCGGCAGTCCTGACTTGGATTATTCCGGGCGGGGAATATCTGCGGGAGACCCGCCTTTACGACGGGGTCGAGCGGGAAGTGGTCGTGGATGGTTCGTTTCGTTATGTCGATCCAAGCCCGCAGACGTATTCGGTCTTGTTCGCTTTGTACGAAGGCTTCGTCGACAAGGCGGATATCATCGTCTTTGTCCTGATGGTGGGGGGGGCGTTCTGGATCTTGAACAGCACGAAAGCGATCGACAAGGGAGTCGCTTCCTTCGTGGCCTTTATCCGGCGCTGCAGCACGCGGAAAGGCTTGCGCCGGATCGATGTCGACTCGGTGGTGCTGGCCCTTGTGATGGTGATGTTCAGTTTGTTCGGAGCCGTTTTCGGGATGAGCGAGGAAACGATAGCATTCATTATCGTCTTTGTCCCGATGGCCGTTTCCATGGGCTACGACTCCCTTACCGGCGTGGCGGTTTCTTATCTTGCGGCCCATGTGGGGTTCGCCGGGGCCATGCTCAACCCGTTCACGATCGGGATCGCGCAAGGAATAGCCGGCTTGCCGCTGTTTTCGGGCTTGGAGTACCGGGTGCTTTGCTGGGTAGTCCTCACGCTTGTGGCGGTGGTTTTCGTGTTGTGGTACGCACGCAAAGTGAAGCGGAATCCCCGCTTCTCGCCGGTTTACGAACTGGATGCCTATTGGCGGGAAAGGGCATTGGAATCGCGGGAGGAAACGGGTATTTCGTCCGCATCCGTTAGCGGGAAAGGGAAATCCCGGTACGCGGTCTATGGATTCCTGCTCTTGGTTCAAGCGGCTTTCGCGTTCGCTTTCCCGCATACCACCATCCGGATCGGGGAAACGGCTTTCGGAACGTTTGCCTTGCCGTTCCTTGCCATTCTGTACGGGGCGAGCGGCTTTTGGGCCGTCCGCCGCTCGGTGGCGGCCTTCAATATGCACCTGTTGCTGTTCACGGTGATTTACCTGGTTGTCGGCGTATTGGGCTACGGGTGGTACATCATGGAAATTTCGGCTTTGTTCCTGGCTATGGGGCTCTGTTCCGGTTTCGCTGCCGGCAATGGGCTGGACAAGGTCTTGTCGCTTTTCCTGGACGGGGTGAAGGACATTCTCGTTCCGGCCATGGTGATCGGGCTTGCCAGCGGGATTATCTTCGTCTTGCAGCAGGGAAAGGTGATCGATACCATTCTGCATGGGGTATCCGTGGCAATGGCGCAAATGGGGGAAGCGGCTTCGGTGGGCGCCATGTACCTTTTCCAGACATGCCTTAACTTGGTGATGCCTTCCGGCAGCGCGAAAGCGGCGTTGACGATGCCGATCATGAGCCAGTTCGCCGACTTGATCCATATTTCGCGCCAGACAACCGTCATGGCTTTCCAGTTCGGCGATGGGTTCACCAACATGATTACGCCTGTCTCGGGCGTGCTGTTAGGCGTCTTGGGCGTGGCCCGGATTCCTTACGCGGTGTGGTTCAAGTGGATTTGGAAATTCATATTGTTCCTGATAGGACTGGGCTTCGTTTTGATTTTGCCCACATTGTTTTATTCGTTTAACGGATTTTAGGAAGCAGAAATGGAAGTATGCAAGTTCGGCGGGGCTTCGGTGAAAGATGCCGGGGCGGTACGCAATGTCGCCAGGATTTTGAAAAGCGAATTGGGCGAACCCGCTTGCGTGGTGGTTTCGGCCATGGGGAAAACCACGAATGCCTTGGAGAAGGTATTGGAATCCTTCTACAGGGGAGAAGCGGATGCGATGCTTACCCTCAAGCCTGTGATGGCCTCGCATTTGCAGATATTGCAAGGCCTTTTCCCCGATACCGGCCACCCGGTCTACGGAAAGACGAAGGCCCTTTTCGCCCGCTTGGTGCAAGACACCCGCAACTTGGCGGAACTGCCTTACGACGAGGCTTACGACAAGATCGTCTCTTACGGGGAACGTCTTTCCACGTGCATCATTTCCGAGTATCTGGAATTTTCCGGTATCGGCAACGAGGAGCTGGATGCCAGCAAGCTCGTGGTCACGGACGGGCATTTCCGGGAAGGGAAGGTGTTGTGGGAACCTACCGGGGAAAGGATACGGAAGGCGGTCGGGGAGGTGTTCGAAAAAGGCTTGCGGGTAGCGTTGACGCAAGGGTTCATCGCTTGCGGGCCGGATGGGAAGACCGTGACATTGGGCCGGGAAGGCTCGGATTATTCGGCCGCGGTTTTTGCCTATTGCCTCGATGCCGGGAAGATGACGATCTGGAAAGACGTTCCGGGGGTGCTCAATGCCGACCCGAAGTATTTCAGCCATACCCGCAAGCTGGACTATATTTCCTATTACGATGCCACCGAACTGGCCTATTTCGGGGCAAGCATTATCCATCCTAAGACGATCAAGCCGTTGCAGAACAAGCATATCCCTTTGCATGTGCGTTCTTTCATCGATGTGGAGGAGCCGGGAACCTGGATAGGCTTGGAAGGCGTCCGGAATACCGAGATTCCTTCCTTCATTTGCAAGCGGGAACAGATGCTGCTTTCGATTTACCCGAAGGACTTTTCTTTTGTGGAGGAAGGCAATCTTTCGGAAATCTTCGGGATTTTTGTGAAGAATGGATTGAAAGTGAATCTTATGCAAAATTCCGCCCTGAGCTTTTCGGTTTGCATGGACCAGAACCGCGGCGATTGGGAGGCTGCTTTGTCCATGTTGTCTGCCCGTTACGATTGCCGGTTCAACCGGGACTTGGAACTGGTCACGATACGGCATCATACCCAGCCGGTAATCGATCAGATTGCCGGCGGGCGGGAAGTGCTGCTCGAACAGCGGACCCGGCATGCCGTGCAGCTGGTGTTGAAAGGGTAGCAGGCGGAATCCGCTTCCGGCCGGGTCGCGGGCGCGTTTCCGCGCTTGCGGTGGAAAGGACGGCCAGGTTCGAGGAGAAGCCGCTGTCAGTAAAATACAATAGGAGTGAGCAAGCGCACATTGGTTTACATCGCCATAACCATGTTCATGGCATTGTTGGGACTGCTTTCGGTGCAATATTACTGGACGAAGCGCATCGTTCAGCTTAACCGGGAGTTCATTACCACGAGCATCGACGCGGCCATGCAGGAAGTGGTTCGGCAGATGGACCGGGGCGCCCTTTTCGAGCACCTTTCCCGGGTAAAGATCCGGAAGAAGGTCCGGCTTGAAGTGGATTCGCTCAACGCGTGCATCCGGGAAATGCGCAGCAAGTACCCGGCTGTCCTTGGAAAGCCTTCCGGGTTTTGCTGGCGATCCGATGGCTCTTATGCCTTGACTTCCACGGGAGTCCAGCAAGTGGAATGGCGCGATACGGTAGGGGGCGTCACGATTTCATCGAGCTATATCCAGTCCGATTACGGGCTTTGGGGCGGAGGCCGGGATTTGCCCGAACGGCAGCGCGAGGAAATCAGGCAGGCCTACCTGCGCTTGCAACAGGAAAGGGACGATCTGCTGTATGCCATTTCCATGATGGACGATTTGCTGGCTCCCTCGTTGCGGGAACCGGCCCAGATGGAAATGGAATTGCGGGGACTGGCTCCGGTGGTGGATTCCCTTGTCGAAAATGCCGTGAGCCGGCATCATTTCCGTGCCGGCCTGGAATGGGGAATTTACAGCACTTACAGCTCGAAGCTCATTTTGCAGAAAAGCGGCAATTACGGGGTGCAGCTGCTTCAAAGCCCGTTCAATTACCAGCTTTACCCGCAGCACGATATGCCTTATCCTTTTTTCCTCGTGGCCTATCTTCCCGGGCGCGTTTCCTTCGTCCTGTCCCAGATGTGGTATCTTGTGGTTTCATCTTTCCTGCTGCTTGTCTTGCTGCTGTATACGTTCACGTACACCTTGGTTTCCATTTGGAGGCAGAAGAAGCTTACCGAGATGAAAAGCGACTTCATCAACCATGTCACGCATGAAATCAAGACGCCAGTCAGCACGATTTCCTTGATCTGCGAGTCGTTCAACGATCCGGATGTGCATTACGACAAGGAAAGCTTGGCGAACGTGATGCGGATCATACGCCACGAGAACCAGCGCTTGGAGTCCCTCAGCCGGCAGATTATCCAGATTTCGAAGATGGAAAAAGGGGATTATTTCCTTGACAAGACCCGATTTTCGCTCCATAAGGCCATCGAGGAAGCGGTAAACAACACCGGATTCCAGGTCATGCACCGCAACGGGCGTATCGTGACCAGGCTGGAAGCGGAGAACGACGAGATCGAAGGGGACCGCACGCATATCGTGCATATCATCTCGAATTTGATCGACAATGCCAACAAGTACTGCACGGAGCGCCCGCTGATCGAGATTTCCACCGAGAATGAAGGGCGTGGCATCCGCGTGGACGTGAAAGACAACGGGATCGGCATTTCCAAATCGAACATCGACAAGATTTTCGATAAACTTTACCGGGTTCCGACGGGCAACAAGCACGATGTGAAAGGATTCGGCTTAGGACTTAGCTACGTGCGTTCCATCATGCAGCAGCATGGAGGCCGGGTCTGGGTGGAAAGCGAGCCGAAGCAAGGGTCGGTGTTCCATTTGCTCTTTCCGCAGAAGGATGCTTGAGGCGTTTTAATCAGGCAAGTACGGGATTTTTTCCGATAAAGTTCCGTTTCCGGCATTTAAGACAGGGGAACGGGACAGTGCGGCAGTGCGGCAATGGGCTTGCAAGACCGTTCCTATTTCCTAAATTTGCAATCATGAACGATACCGCATCCATTTCCATCCTTTTGGCCGAGGACGACCCGAACTTGGGGACTTTCCTTCAGGCGTATCTGACCAGCAAGGGCTACAAGACGCAGCTTTACCGCGATGGCCAAGCTGCATTCGAAGCATTCGGCAAAGGGGGATTCAATTTCGTCATTACCGATATAATGATGCCGTTGAAAGACGGTTTTTCCTTGGCCAAGGATATAAGGAAGGCCGATAGCGCCATACCGATTCTTTTCCTTACGGCCAAGACGCTGGAGGCCGATCGGCTGAAGGGATTCCAGATGGGAGGGGACGATTACATTACCAAGCCGTTCAGCATGGACGAGCTGTTGCTGCGGATCCAGGCCATATTGCGGCGCACGATGGGGCCGGTGAAGAATGCCGAAACCCGGCAGTTTGCCATCGGGGACGCGCATTTCGACTTCCTTACCCAGAAACTGACCAATGCCGATGGGACGGAAGTGGTGGACTTGACCAGCCGGGAGTCCGAGCTGCTGCGGCTCTTGTGCTTGCACGAAAACGAGGTGGTGGAACGGAAAGATGCTTTGGTGCAGGTCTGGAAGAGCGATAATTATTTCAGCGCCCGGAGCATGGATGTTTACGTGACCAAATTGCGGAAGGCGTTGCGCAAGATGGGGCCTATCGAGATTATCAACGTGCACGGGGTCGGATTCAAATTAGTGGTGAACCGATGAGAAACGGGCATTATCTTCTATCCAAGGTATGTTTTGGAACCGCTTGGACGGTGCTTGCTTGCATGGCGTTGCTCTTTTCGGGCTCATTGGTTTCGTGCAGGGACGAGTACCGGGTCTACCGGGAAGGGGAGGTGGTGTTGCAGTTTTCCCAGGATACGGTGCGTTTCGACACCTTGTTCACCACGCAAGCCAGTGTCACGCAGCGGGTCATGGTGCGGAACCCGTACCAGGAGGCGGTGATGATCGACCGCATATACCTGCAAGGCGGCGGGGCTTCCCGTTTCCGGGTGAATGTGAGCGGGGATACCTCCTTGATCCAGCACGGGGTCGTCATTGGTGGGAAAGACAGCTTGTTCGTTTTTGTCAATACGGCCATCGATTACCGCAATCAGGACAATCCGTTCGAACTGGTCGATTACCTTTGCTTCGAAGTGGGGAGCAACCCCGCCCAGCGGATTGTCTTGACCGCATGGGGGCAGGATGCCAATTATTGGAAGGCGGACAGGCGGGTGCGGGTGCCGTTTTCCGATCCGGGCATGTTCAATCCGGATTCGGATTCCCTGACGTTATCGTATTTCCTTTACGACGAGACCCGTCATTCCTTTGCCGACCCGAAGCCGTATGTCATTTATGGCTATTTGGCGGTCGAGGCGGGAAAGACTTTGATCGTGCCCGCCGGCACGCGGGTTTACTTCGCGCCCCAATCGGGAATCTGGATTCAGGCGGGGGCGAAATTGAGGATCGAAGGAACCCTTTCCGCCCCGGTGGTTTTCACCAGCTTGCGGCAGGATGGGAATTACCGGGATATGGCCGGCCAATGGGGACGGGTCTGGCTTTCGGGCGAGAGCGGGCCTCATGAAGTGGAGCACGCCATTCTCCGCAACGGACAGACCGGTTTTTGGATCGATTCCTGTATCATGGGGGAAGGGGGATTGAAGATTCGCGACACGAGGATAGAAAATATGTCTTCTTACGGGATTTTCTGCCAGCAGAACCGGGTCGAAGGCGTGAATTTATGTTTATCCCAAGCACAGTCGCTGTTGTATTTCCATAAAGGGGGAAGTTACGAGTTTGTCCATTGCACGTTCTCGAACAGCTATTCCGGCGGTTTCGGCGGTTCAAGGTGCTTGCATTTGGATGACTATGAGGAGGATTTTTCGGGGAACAGGAAAGAATACCCCTTGGAAAAGCTTTTTTTTGCCAATAGCACCTTTACCGGGACGAGCAGCCAGCAGTTTTTGGTGGATCTGGCCAAGGAGCCCGGGGAATATTCCCAGATCGGCTTCGACCATTGCCTGCTGATGCTCGATCCGGTTCCGGAAGACAATACCTGGTTCGATTCCTGCCAATGGAACCAGGAGCCTCTTTTTGCAGATGAGCAAGCTTACGATTTCCGCATAGACACGGTGGCGTCTCCTTTGGTAGGCCGGGGAAATCCGGTTCATGTTACAGGTGCAGCGGTGTTGGATTTGGCTGGCAACCGGCGGAATATTCCGCCAAGTATCGGCGCTTACGAGTTTCTGGAGAAGGGGGCGGCAGTTTCGAAGCCTGCTGTTTTCCGTTTTTTGCATAGAAGGTGAAGCTGCCGCCTGCACGGCCATGATGCTTGCACGGGAATGATGCTGCACGAGGGCGATTCCGCAAGGATGCCCGAGGTCCCCGGTGGTGCCGGCAAGCGCAAGTGCCGGACAGGGCTTGCGCTTGCGTTTGCGCGTGCGAAGACGCCGGGGTCGGCGCTTGGCCGCCAAAGGAAAAGGAGCGCATGCGGGTGGGGAGGCCGTTTGCGGGATAATCCGGTTTCCTCGTGCGGATTCAAGATAAAAGCACGGCTTTTCACCGGCTTCGCCGGGGCCGAGGATCTTCAGAAAAACGTATATTTGCACTTCATGTGCCTTGCATCGGGGGGGACCCGGCAAGGACGTTTTTCCGAAAAGAAAAAGAATGTCATGACTGAGATAAGCAAGCAGAGAACCTTGAAAGGGCAGGTTTCGCTGTCCGGAGTAGGGCTGCACAGCGGCCGCATGGCCCATGTGACCCTCAAGCCGGCGCCAGAAGACAGCTGGTTCGTATTCAAGCGGGTGGATCTTCCCGGCCAGCCGGAGATACGGGCCTTGGCCGAAAATGTGGTCGATACGGCCCGGGGCACGACTTTGGAAGAAAACGGCGCCCGGGTTTCCACGGTGGAACACGTGCTGTCGGCTTTGGCTGGGTTGGAATTGGACAATGTCCTCATCGAGACCGATTCGGCGGAGATGCCTATTCTGGACGGGAGCTCCCGCTTGGTCGCGGAGGCGATCCTGCAAGCCGGGATCTGCGAGCAGCAAGCGGAGCGGGTTTATTACGTGCCGCGCGCGCCCATGTCTTTTTCCAACCCGAAAGACGGGATCGAGCTGAAAGTGCTTCCTTCGGGGAAAAGGGAATTTACCGTGAAAATCGATTACGGTTCCTCGGTCATCGTTCCCCAGTTCGCGCACATAGAGGCTTTCGGGGAGAATTATGTCCGGGAAGTCGCCTCTTGCAGGACGTTTGTCTTTCTCCGGGAGGTGGAGTGGCTTTATTCCCACAACCTGATCAAGGGGGGCGATCTGAGCAATGCGATTGTCTTCGTGGACCGGATGATAGACAAGGCGGAAATGGAACGCTTGGCCAACTTGCTGGGCAAGCCGGCGGTGGAAGTCCGCTCCGAGGGCATACTGAACAATGTGGACTTGTATTTCAAGAACGAGCCGGCACGCCATAAGATGTTGGATGTGATAGGCGATTTCGCTTTGCTGGGCCGTTACATGCGGGCTTCGGTCGATGCCCTTCGGCCCGGTCATTTCAGCAATACGGAATTTGCGAAAGCGGTTAGGAAACAAATGCAAAAAGATATGGCACCAGAAGCACTGCCGGATTTCGATATCACGGCCAAACCTTTGTACGACATTACGGCTATCCGCAAGATTCTTCCCCACAGGCCTCCGTTCCTTTTGGTAGACAAGATCGTCTACATGGACAAGGATCAGGTCGTGGGCGTGAAGAACGTCACTATGAACGAGCCTTTCTTCGTGGGGCATTTTCCCGAGGAACCGGTCATGCCCGGTGTCCTGATCGTAGAGGCCATGGCCCAGACGGGCGGGATTTACATGCTGACCCAGTATCCGGATCCGGAGAATTACTTGACATATTTCCTGAAGATCGACCAAGTGAAGTTCCGTCATAAGGTTGTTCCGGGCGATACCTTGATATTCAAGCTTTCGCCGGTGTCTCCCTTGCGCAGGGGCTTGTGCAATATGCGGGCGTGGGCTTATGTGGGCAACCAAGTGGTTGCGGAGGCTGAGATGCTGGCCCAGCTTTCGCGCAAGCCGGATGCTCCCGAGCTTTCCAAATGATTTTTTGAGGAGATGCGGTAAGCGGCCGGTCTTTTAAAGCCGGATGCCTGCGCGGTTTTCGCGCGGGGAAAATGCTCCCGCCCGGGTGTTTTCACCCGAGCGGGAGCATACGTTTATAGACCGTCGTGGTTGCCGGGCCTTGAAGGAGAGAGGCACGCTGGATGGATGGCGCTTTTCCCGAAGAGAAAGAACCGCGGCAATTGCGGGACTTGGGACGCGCCCGCCGTGCATTGACATCGGGGCAGGTAGGCGGGGAAGCGCCGATGAGCCTGCTCAGATCCGTTCCATGCTTTGTTCGGGAATCCATCCGCGGGAACCGTTCTTGATGCGGATTTTGCAATAATTCCCTATGCGGTCTTCTATTTTCACTTTGCTGCCCTCGTGCAAGACGAATTTCGTTTCGCTGCGTTCCTCGGGAGAGGATTTGACATTCACCGTGTCGGCCATGACGATGGCATAAGGGGTATGCAGGCGTTTGTACTGGCTTGCGCCCATGGCAAGGCTGCATACGAACAGGAGAGAGAATGCGGCACAGAGGAAGAATCCGGCTTTTTTCCGTTGATACTGCCGCGTATGGGCATACAAGCTCGATGAAATCAGGCCCAAGGCAAAGAAGGCAAGGATGGCAGCCGCCCAGCCGTTGAGGGAAAGCAGGCCGCAGGCTTTATCCCACCAGGCGTGCAGGAAAAACCGGGGAAGAGGCTCGAAACGGTCGAACGTTTTTTGTTCGGCTAAAGCCAGGTTGTTGCGGGTGTCGGCCTCCTTGGGCGAGAGTTTCAAGGACTTCTCGTAGTACAGGATGGCTTTCGGGTAGTCCACGAGCCGGTAGCAAGCGTTCCCCATGTTGTAATAAAGTTCCCAGGATTCGAATCCGAAGTCAAGGGCTTCCTGATATTGTTCCAACGCGGCTTCATATTGCCCCTGTTCAAACAGGCGGTTCCCTTCCTCGAAAGCGGTTTCCCAAGCGTAAGCCCTTTCCGCCGTGGCCGGGGTCGGCAAGAAGGCCAGGCAGGACAAAAGGAAAGCGCAGGCGATTTTCAGTTTCATGGGTTTCATTTTAAGGCTCCGGTAATCTTGTAGATGATGTCCAAGGCTTCGTCGTAAAGCTGCTTCATGCTCCGGCCTTCTTGCCCTTTGGGCGCGAAGCGGGCATATTCGCAGTGCTCCAGGGTTTCGATGAAGCAGGCGATCAGGTTTTCGTCCAAGGCTTTCTTCCCTAATTCAAGGCGGACATTGTCCATGGAGAGTTCGGCGGTAGGAATATTGAGCTTGTTGGCAAGGAATCCCCATAAGGCTTGGGAGATTTCAATATGGAATTCCTCCACCTTTTCCTCCTTGAGGAATTTTTCGGCTTTCCGCAGGCATTTCTTGGCTTCTTTTGCCGCCTTCCGGTTCCGCAGCCCGACAAGGTCGGATTGTATCTTGCGGTTGCGTTTCAGCAAGGCAAGCGCGAGGGCGAAGGCCAAAGCTTCCCCGGCAAGGCAAAGCCAGAAAGCGGGGGAAAACAGGAAATCTCTCCCGGCGGTTTTCCAAGAGGGTGCTTTGGTCTGGATATATTCGATGTCGTTGTTGCGGATCTGGACGTTGCTCTTGGCGGTGCTGGCTGTGGAAATTTCCTTTCCCGCTTCGATGTTCAGCACGGTTTCCGGGATGATTTTTTCCTCGTACCGGCCGGAAGACGGATTGAAGAACGAATAGGCGAAAGACGGGATTTTGTAGACGCCGGCATGGCGAGGCACCACGATATATTCGAAAGAGGCTTTCCCGCTCACGCCTGTTGGGTGCACGTTCTTGTTGTGCGCGATACGGGGTTCGTACACTTCGAAGTCTGGCGGGAACTGGATGATCGGGGCATGGATCATTTCGATATTCCCTTTCCCCGATACTTCGAACGAGAAAGTGATCGCTTCGTTGGCGCGGAATGAAGCCTTGTTGTCGTGCTGGAACGAGATCTCGTAATCGCCTACCAGTCCATCGAAAGACAGAGGCCTCCCTTCTTCCGGAAGGGGTTTGGCCTGGATTTGCAGGGCAGGGGAATAGAGGTTTTTCCTGACCAGTTCCATCGGGGTGAAGAAGTCATCTTCGAAAAAGTCGAAAATATTGCGGCTTTGCCGGGGGCGGGTCCTTGCAGGGATTTGCGCTACGGCTTCCACTTCCATCGGTTCGAGGTCGTGTTGCCCGGCTTCCTGGGCGAACAGGGCCACTTTCCGGATGTCCGCGTAGATGTATTGTTTTCCGTCAATGACCTCTTGCTGCTGGTTCTGCGGGTCTATTTTGAGCTCTTCTGTCCAAAAGCCCTTGTTGGAAGGGGTCTTGTAGATGCTGAATTGTTCGACGGGGATGGCGGTGTATATGCGGTACGTAAGCACGATTTGCTCGCCTACGTAAGGATTGCGTTTGCTGGGGATGGCCCGCAGGAAGAGATCGTCTTTGCTCACTTGGCCGCTTGCGGAGGATGGGGATGGAGGGTTCTGGTTCCGGCCGGAAGCAGGCGCAGCCGTCCTTGACGCATTTTGCCGGGCTTGGGAAACCGTCAGTTTGAAGGGCTCCGAAAAATAAGTTTTGCCATCGACTTCGATGCTGGCTTTCCCGAAATCGTATTCGCCGGCTTCCATCGCCCTGAGGCGGTAGGAGTAGGACAGGGTGAAGGATTGGGATCGCCGGCCATTGATGAACTGGAAGCTGCTCGACTGGGACTGCATCGGGCCGAAGATGACGTCCAAGCCTTTGAAAGAGGGGGCTTGGAATGATTTCGCTCCTCGGACGTTGATGGAATAACTTATCTCGAACACGTCCCCTGCCGATACGGAGGCAGGCGCTTGAAGGCTCAACACGGGCTCCTGTGCCGATAGGCAGCCGGCAACGGACAATATCCAGGTCGCGATTGCCAGGCAATGCTTGATGCTATTTTTCAGTTTGCTCAACATTTCTTTCTCTCTTTGAGACCGCTTGGTTTGCAAAACTACCAATCTTTTTCGACCGGCGACCCGACATGCTGTTCTTGCCCTTTTTTGATTTTTTCGAGCGTGTTTTTTTCTTGGTTTTCCAAGGCTCTTAAAATTCTTTCGGCTTCCTGCTCTTTTCGTTTCCGCTGCATGTCGGATTGCTCGTTCCGTTTTTTTTGCTGTCCCGGCTGCCTTTGCGGGTCTTGCCGGTCCGGCTGTTGCTTTTGGTTCTGGTTCTGCTGTTGTTGTTGTTGCTGTTGTTGTT
>CASEWE010000002.1 GCA_949291555.1 uncultured Bacteroidales bacterium | reverse complement strand
CGTTCTTTTCCTATTTCGCAGATATTCTTGTAGCCGGTTTTAAATGCTTCGCTGTCCTCGGCGGTGGCCTCGGGGAGCTGGACCATGATGAATCGGCGGTTTCCGCCATCTTCGGCATTGAGTTGCATCACGGCATGGGCGGTGGTGCCGGAACCGGAGAAGAAGTCGAGGACGGCACAGCCATCCTTTGCTCCTGTTTGAAGAATGAGCTTGATGACATCGAGATTTTTGGGGTAATCAAAAAGCCCTTGGGCGGTATCATCTTTTTTGGAGGCAAGGAGATCCTGCCAGTTTGTATTGCGTAGAATATCGTCCGATGGAGGAATCCAGTTCTCAACTCCTGCATTTTTCCCTTTTCCGTTGGAAGTTCGTCTGATGAACTTCTTCTCTTTTCCTGTTGATTCCCAATATTCCTCTAATGACATCCTGTCGCTAAAATTCTTTACATACTCTTGGTAATTTTCAACAGCTTGTTTGGCAACATCTTGTTTCCATTTCCATTGGCCTGTGGATGGGGTGAAACCTAATATATCATATCGCATGGTAGGTCTGTTGGCATCATTCCAAAATCCTTTCCAATATCCTGTGGATTGCCGATTTTCAGAAGCTTTTCTGAATATCGGAGTGAACAAGAAGTTTGGTTTTGCATAGCATAGGATGTATTCAAAACCAACGTTGAACGAACGCAATCCGTTGTCTATGAACTGCCTGTTTAGATTTTTGTCGTATCTGCGTGTGATGAATTCATTTCGAAAATTATCTGCACCAAATACTTCATCGCAGATTTTTTTGAGATTGTGTACCTCCTCCTCACCTATTGAGATGAAGATGACCCCGTCCTCGCTCAGCAGGGTTCGGGCCACCAGGAGCCGGGGATAGATCATGGAGCACCAGTCGGAATGGAACCTGCCGTTGGATTCCGTGTTCTTGCGGTATGCCGTTGGATTCCGTGTTCTTGCGGTAGCGGTTGCCGAGCTCGTCCACATTCCCGGCTTCAAGGTCTTCCTCGGAGGCCGTGCGGGCAAAGTGGTCGTCGTACACGAAATCGTTGCCGGTGTTATAGGGCGGGTCTATGTAAATCATCTTGACCTTTCCCATGTAGGAACGCTGCAGCAGCTTCAGTATTTCCAGGTTGTCGCCTTCTATGTAGAGGTTGCGGGTGTTTTCCCAGTCCACGGAATCCTCCGGCACGGGGCGCAGGGTCTGGCCGGTAGGCTCGGCCGCTTCCGCCTTGGCGGCGTTCTTGCCAACCCAGGTGAAGCGGTAGCGTTCGCCCTCCCCGTCTACGGCCATGTCGCCGAGGAGCTGGCGCAGGGCCTCGAAGTCCACTTTCCGGCTCGTCTTTCCCGTCTTGGGGTCGATGGCTTCGGTAAAGACCGAGGGCGCAATCCGGTACAAGGCTTCCAGGTTCAGCTTGGTATTATCTATGGAGAGAGTGTCTAATCTCTTGAAGTTCATGCTAAGGTTTGTTTTGTGGTGATGGATACGTGTTCCCGTGATAGGTTGTTTGAGCTAAAAACAAATTCCGTTACTCGGCCCGGAAGCGCTTCATCCCCAATTTGTGCCTTTATACGAAAACCCCCGTCAGGATTCGTTCTGGCGGGGATATCTTTCCTACAGTTGGGTTTTATGGAAGCAAGTTTTTCTCCGGACAGGCCAGGACGCATTGCTCGCAGGCTTGCAATTGCCCGCTGAAGCGTTTTTTCACTAAGAATTCCATCCAGTTCTTGATGGATTCCACCCGGATGGAGCCGATTATCTCGCTGGCGTACGCGCGCATGAGCAGGCGGCGGGCGAGGGCGGGGGCGATTCCCCGGCTGCGCATGTAGAAAAGAGCCGTTTCATCGAGCTGGCCCACGGTGACCCCGTGGTTGCACTGCACGTCATCGGCATAGATTTCCAAGTAGGGTTTGGCGTGCGCCTGGGCCTTGGGCGAAACCAGAAGGTTCCGGTTGCTTTGGAAGGCTTCCGTCTGTTCGGCCGCCGGGCTTACGAAGACATGGCCCTTGAAGAAAGTGGAAGCCGAGTCGTCGACCACGCCCTTGAAAAGCTCCCGGCTGCAGGTCTTCGGGGCCAAATGGTTCACCTTTACCTGCGTGCTGGCTTTTTGCTCGTGATCTTGAAGGTAGAGGCCTAAGAGGTCGGCGCGGGCTTCGGGCTGGTTGAGGTTCACTTCGAGCTGGTTGCGGGTCGTGCCCCCGTTGAGGATGAGGTTGTAGGAAGACAGGTTGGAAGCACGTTCCTGCTGCACGTTGAAATCGTGGAAAATCTTGCATCCGTCTCCCACGTTCTGAAGCTGGATGTATTCCAAGGAGGCGGTTTCCTCCAACCGGATTTCGGTGAGGGAATGGGCCAGCACTTCGGCCTTGGGATTGCTGTCGGTGCATTCCACCAGGCTCAGGCTCGCGCCCTCTTCGAGCAGGACCCAGATTCGGCTCAGCACGAAGGAGGGCTTTTCCCCATGGCAAAGGCTTATGATCTGCAGCGGTTTTTCCAAACGGAACCCTTTGGGCAGGTAGACAACCAAGGTGTCTTCGCAAAGGGCCCGGTTGAGCCATTTCGACTGCTCTATGCCGGCTTCCCGTCCTCCCCGGGCGAAATCGGCCGTGGTTTTCACCTTGCTTTCCTTTTTCCCCGTGCAAAGTCCTTGGCGGGCTTCTTCGAAGAAAGCGTTCAGCCGGGTACGGTTTTGCTCGGTATCGGCCAGGTCTTCAAGGCGGCAGACGCAGGCGTTCCGGCCTAAGCCGGCATCTTGAGCGGGGTCGAGCAGGTTTTTCCCTTTCGGGCCGCAGATGCAGCCGTTGTAGAGCAATACCTGGTGCACGTCCAAGCCTTGGATGTCGCAGCGGAAATTTTCCGGGAAAAGACGGCAGGCTTCCGGGCGTGTCCGGCGCGGGAAATCGGCCGCTCCCAGTTCCTTCCAGAAAGAGACGGTTTCGGCAAACATGCCGGCATGGCTGCCTTTCTTGAATTGTTCCTCGGGAAGTTGCAGGAAACAGTCCAAGGCTTCTCCGGCTATTTCCCGCATGTCTTGATCAAAGCCTTGCAGGCCGGAGCGGCTGCCGCAGGCGCATTGCCTTTGCCGGGCGGTTTCCATGGCCCAGTTTCGTATCGTGTCTTGCAGTGTTTGCATTTTCGCGTGTTTGTTGATTCGGGTTGGCCGCTTTTTCCGGAAAGCGTTCCCCCGGGTTTCGAACATCCCGGTTTTTGCCCTTTTCTACCTCCCCGAGGGCCGGGGAAAAGTTTCCTTCGTCCGGCCGTTGCAGGGCTTTTCCCGGAATCCTTTTCCCGGAAGCGGCCTCGGATACGGGTCCGCTTTCCGCTTCAAGGGCGCAAGGATATGTCCGGAAAGGGTTTTGACCGGCTTATTCGTGCTGCTTGAGCCAGTCGTAACCTTTTGTTTCCAGTTCTTTTGCCAGATTCTTGTCGCCCGTCTTGACAATCTTGCCATCGGCCAGCACATGGACGAAATCCGGAACGATATAATCCAGAAGCCTCTGGTAGTGGGTAATCACCACAATGGCGTTTTCCTTGCTGGCCAATTTGTTGACTCCGCCGGCCACGATGCGCAGGGCGTCGATGTCCAAGCCGGAATCGGTTTCGTCGAGAATCGCCAAGGTGGGTTGCAGCATGGCCATCTGGAAAATCTCGTTTTTCTTCTTTTCCCCGCCGGAGAAGCCTTCGTTGACGCTTCGGTTGGCCAATCGGTCGGTCATGCCCACCAAGGCTTGCTTCTCTTCCATGTACTTCATGAATTCGAAGGTATCTATCGGGTCGAGGCCTTTGTATTTCCGCTGCTCGTTGACGGCGGCCCGCATGAAGGACGCGATGCTTACGCCGGGAATTTCCACCGGGTACTGGAAGCCGAGGAAGATGCCCTCGCAGGCGCGTTCTTCCACGTTGAGGTCGAAAAGGTTCTTGCCTTTGTACAGGACTTCGCCCGAATCCACATGGAACATTTCCTTGCCGGCGATGACCGAGGCCAAGGTGCTCTTCCCGTTCCCGTTAGGGCCCATGATAGCGTGGATTTCGCCTTTGTCCACGTTCAGGTTCACTCCTTTCAATATCTCCTTGCCATTGATGGAGGCGTGCAAGTCTTTTATTTCTAATAACATGGTGTTTGTGTTTTCAAATTTCCATTCCGAGCCGTGCTTGTTTCCAACTTGGTGTCCCAGGGCTTCTTCGGGCACGGTTTTGGCCGCAGTATCGCCCTATCGTTGACGCGTCAGAGCGACACTGTATCGTTGGCATATCAAAACGATACAGTACTGTTGGCGTGTCAGAGCGATACAGTATCGTTGACGCGTCAGAGCGAAACAGTATTGTCGGCGTGTCAGAACGGGCAAGATACGAAGCTGCCGAGGGTGAAGGCGAGGGAGCGTACTTATGTACGTGACCGAGCCTGAATCCCGAAGGCAACGAAGCAGGTTGCCGTTATCACGCGCCAACCATCACATGCCAGCCATTAGCCGACGCTGCCCTCCAAACTCAACGCCAACAACTTCTGCGCCTCCGCCGCGAATTCCATCGGCAGCTGGTTCAGCACGTCCTTGGCATAGCCGTTCACGATCAGGCTCACCGCGCTTTCGGCCGAGAGGCCGCGCTGCTGGCAGTAGAACAGCTTTTCTTCCGAAATCCTGGACGTGGTGGCTTCGTGTTCGATAATCGCGTTTTCATTCTGGCACTGGATGTCGGGCCAGGTGTGCGCCCCGCAGCGGTTGCCCATCAGCAGGGAATCGCAGCGCGAGAAATTGTGCGCTCCGGAAGCGTTCGGCATCACCTTGACCAGACCCCGGTAGGAATTCTGGCTGGCGCCGGCCGAGACCCCTTTTGACACGATCGTGCTTTTGGTGTTCTGCCCTACGTGGATTACCTTGGTTCCCGTATCGGCCTGCTGGCAGTTGTTGGTGACCGCCACCGAGTAGAACTCGCCCACGGTGTTGTCGCCTTTGAGGATGATGGAAGGGTATTTCCAGGTAATTGCGCTGCCGGTTTCCACCTGGGTCCACGACAGCTTGGCCCGCGAACCCTTGCAGATGCCCCGCTTGGTCACGAAGTTGTAAATCCCGCCCTTGCCGTCCTTGTCGCCGGGATACCAGTTCTGCACGGTGGAGTACTTGACCTCGGCATCCTTCAGCACCACGATTTCCACCACGGCGGCATGAAGCTGGTTCTTGTCCCGCATCGGGGCGGTGCAGCCTTCCATATAGCTCACGTAAGCCCCTTCGTCGGCCACAATCAAGGTCCGTTCGAACTGCCCGCTTTCCTTGGCGTTGATCCGGAAGTAGGACGAAAGCTCCATCGGGCATCGCACCCCTTTGGGGATATAGACGAAACTGCCGTCGCTGAACACGGCCGAGTTGAGCGCGGCAAAGAAGTTGTCGCCCGAAGGCACTACCGAGCCTAAGTATTTCTTTACCAGGTCGGGATGGCTCTTGATGGCCTCGCTGATGGAGCAGAAGAGGATGCCTTGCTTGGAAAGCTCCTCGGAATACATGGTCTTGACCGATACCGAGTCCATGATGGCATCCACCGCCACTTTGGGCAGTTCCTTGCTCTCGTCCAATTCGATGCCTAATTTCTTGAAGGTCTCTAAAAGCTCAGGGTCGATGTTGTCCAGGGCTTTCTCTCGCTCGCTTTTGGGCGCGGCGTAATAGATGATGTCCTGGTAGTCGATGGGCGCGTAGTCGAAATGCGCCCAATGGGGTTCCTTCATGGCTTTCCAGCGCTGGTAGGCATCGAGCCGGAACTGCAGCATGTAGAGGCCTTTCTCCAAGGTCTCTATCGCGATTTTGGTCTCGAAGCCCCATTCGTAATCGCTCTGGGTGATTTCTTCCAATATCTTTTCCTGCTCTTCGAGTTTCTTTTCCGAAGGGCGTTCCGCATTTTTGTTTTCCACGGCGGATTCTGATTATTTGGGTATCATGGCTTTGGAAGACATCCAAGGGTTTTCCGCGGAAAAACCGCGAACATCCCCCGTGCCTTGAATCTGCAAAGTTACGAAATCTTGCAGCCATGGCGCATGACAGCCATGCAAAGTGGCTCGGGAGGCCAAGGGCGGATTTTGCAACAGGCAGGGAGTGATGTTGACGGGGAAAGCAATGTGATCTGCTATTTGATGCTTTTTACGAGAGGGCATCAGGTTTGGTGCAGATTCCCTTTGTCGGGGTTTTTATGATATTTTTGCAGTTCCTGCCGTGGCTGTGGTTCCTGCCGTGGCGGACATGGTGGTCGCCTTGCTTTAGCCAGGGCGAAAAAAGACAACAAAGAGATCGAAGAAGCTGTTTAATTCTATTGCGTTTGTTTTCTTGTTCCTGCCGGTAGTGCTTCTGCTTTATTCAGGTATTGACCGGTTGAAGTTCAGATGGAAGAACGAGGTCCTGAACTTTTTGCTGGTGGCATTTTCTTTCCTGTTCTACTGCTGGGGAGGGACACAGCCTTTGCATGGGTTGCTCCTGCTGATTGGGTGGAATTACGGGGTGGCGCTTGTCTCTCTCTCTCTCTCTCTCTAAAGGCTAAAAAGATAATCCTGATTGCCGGCGTGGCCGGGAACATAGCCTTTTTCTTTTATTTCAAACTGCTGAGTTCGTTCGTTTCGTTGTTCAACAGCCTGTTTCACGCCGGTTTTTCTTTAGACAGGATAGTCATCCCTATAGGCTTCTCGTTCATATTGTTCCAGTGTATTTCTTATTTGCTGGATATATGGCATGGCAAAGCAAAGCCCAACAAGAACATTTTGGAATTTGCTCTTTACGTGGTGTTTTTCCCGAAGCTGATGCAGGGCCCCATTGTCAAATACCAGGACATGCAGCCCTATCTCAGCAATCGCCATGCCGGGTTTCAGGATGTTGTGCAAGGATTGGAACGGTTTATTGTCGGGCTGGCCAAGAAAGTCCTGCTGGCAGACTCCCTGGGCTCTACGGTTTCGGCCATATTTGCCCAGACCCATGCGGCCATGGATCCGGCAACGGCCTGGTTGGGAAGCATCCTGTTCACAATCCAGATATACTTGGATTTTTCAGGGTATTCGGACATGGCGATCGGGACGGCCCGGTGCTTTGGTTTCCGTTTTGCGGAAAATTTCGATTTCCCTTATTCGTCTGCTTCGATTTCGGAGTTTTGGAGACGATGGCACATTTCATTGGGAGCATGGTTCCGCGAATACTTGTATATTCCTTTGGGGGGCAGCAGGAGGGGGAATGTTTATTTCAACCTGTTTGTCGTTTTCTTGGTTACCGGCTTGTGGCATGGCTCCACGTTGCCTTACATCTTGTGGGGGATATGCCATGGCTTGTGCGTGATGATGGAAAGATTCTTGATGAAAAAGGGTTGGTACGGGAAGATTCCCGCGCCTGTCCGCTGGCTCTACGTGATGTTCGTGGTCAATCTCGGCTGGGTGGTTTTCCAGGCTTCCGCCTGGGACGATTTTGCGGGATACCTGAAACGGATGCTGGGCATAGGCTTCGATGCATCAGCCCTGACTTATTCTTTCTCTTATTTCCTTACCCCCCGTGTGCTTGCTTTGTCCGTGGCCAGCATTGCATTGATGGCGGTGCTGGGGAACAGGAAGGTGCAGGCACGGTTGCAGGCATGGAATGAGGGCTCTTCCTGGTTCGCGTTGTTCAAATACATGATGCTGTTGTTTTTGTTTGCGGTTTCGGTCTGTGGAATCGGCGAGTTCGTACAAGCCCTTCCTTTATTTTCAATTTTAAGTAATTCAAGATGAAAAAGATACAAGGCGTGTTCCTGCTTGTTCTGATATTGCTCGTTCTTGCTGCCTTGGCAGCTGTCAACACCAAGGCTGACGCGGTTTCCCATATCGACAACCGGAAACTGGCATCGTGGGACGGGAATGTGGATGCCTATATTACGGACCGTATCGGTTTTCGGGATGAAATGATAAATTTTTATACGGTTCTTCATGACAGGCTTTTTTCCGAAATGATTCATCCGACGTACCAGTACGGGAAAGGAGGAAACGTCTTTTTCAAAATGGGGACCGAGGAGGTTGATACCGGTTTCCTCGATCTCTTTTGCCGTTACCTCCGTTCCGCCCAGGATTATTGTCTTGCCAGGGGATGTGGTTTCCTCTATTGCCTGAACCCTTCCAAGACAACGGTTTACAAGCATTTTCTGCCAGTGGGTTACAAATATCGGGAGCGCTTCCATTCTTTGATGACGGAGAGACTGGAACGATATGGTGTCCATTATGTGGACAATGTGGCTTATTTGCAGGAAAAGGCCGCCAAAGAGCCGGTCTTCAACCGCCAATACGATGCCGGGCATTGGAACGACCTCGGGGCTTTTTATGGAACCAACCGGATGCTTGCCGAAATGGCCAGGACGGAAAAAGGCGTCCGATTGTTCGGCTTCGAGGATTTTGAGAAAGGATGCCGGCTTGAGGAAAGCTTGCCGGTTTCAAGGTTTGAAATCAACGAGACGGTTCCGGATTTCCGGCTCAAAGACACGGTTTCGAAAGCGATCACAGGAGAATATCAAGGGGTGAGGCTGGATCGGTCAACGTGGTTCTTTGCTGTATGGGAGACAGGGCGGGACAGTTTGCCGGATGTCCTGTTCTTCCATGGCAGTTACTACAATTCCCGGTACAAGTTCTACCAGGACCGATTTCATCGAGCGGCAGGGATTCATAATTACCACAACTTTTTGGAGCTTGATTACTATTTCAACATATTCCATCCTGATTATGTGATTGTTGAAACAGCGGAATACGCCACGAATGCCGCATATTTCCATAAGGATGCCTTGCAAGGGAAAAAGCTGAACAAGGCTTATGCGGCAGTAAAGGACTCGATTCATCGGGAACTCGGATTGTCTTCTTTGGATGGCTTCAGGAAGATGGATGCGGCTTCGTTATGGGAGCTGACCTTCAGGGTTCCTGACAGCGCCGCGTTCGGCTACCTGCTTTGCCAAGGCAGGGAATACGATTTGTCGATTCGGAACGGAACGGCTTCCGTTGTCCTGCGGAAGCAAGAATACGATTCTGCGGCCAGCAAGGTGGCTTTGTTCACGCGGTAGAGGGCAGCAGCCGCTTCTTGCGCTTCCTGATTAGGCAAGCTTGATTATCTTTGTGTTCGGCTCTTCGGCGGCAGATCGTGGCGTTGTCAGGCCAGGGAGCGCGGGATCGCGTGCAAGAAGGCCGGGGTCCCGTTCTCCCTGCGTCGAGGCGCGGGCGGCCTGCCGGCAGAGGGGCATTCCCAGAACTTAGGCAAAGAAAACACGTGTATGCACCTCCCAAGCTTGTTGAAGCGGCACAAGGCGGTAGTGGAAAACTTTTTTTCCTTGTCCATCCTGAACGGGATCGTGCTTTTGTTCCCTTTGATCACGATGCCCTACATCCTCCGCATTGTCGGGCCGGAGCGCTACGGGGTTTACGGCTTTATTTATATCTTGGTGCAGTATGTGCTGATTTTCAATAATTACGGTTTCGATTACTCGGTTACCAAGGAGATTTCCCAGCACCGCGACGACCGGGAGCGGGTGAACCGGGTTTTCAATGCCGTGATTGTTTGCCGTCTCCTGCTTTTTGTTGCCGTGTCGCTGGTGTTTTTCCTGCTTTCTTTCTGGCTGATGCCCACCTCGGTGGAAAAATGGATGTTCCTTGGAGGGCTTTCTCTGGTGCTGGGCAATTCGTTCATTCCGGTCTGGCTTTTCCAGGGTCTGGAGAAAATGCGCTATCTGACGGTGGTCAACGTGCTGGGGAAAAGCTTGTTCTTAGGGCTGGTTTTCATCATGGTGCGCAAGCCGGAAGACTATGTGTTCCTGCCATTCTTGGACGGGGCCGGCTACTTGGCCGCCGGGGTATTGAGCATGGCCATTGCCCGGTGGCAGTTCGGGATCCGTTTCCGCAAACCGTCCTGGGCCGATATCCGCGAGCAATTCCGTTCGGGAGCCGCCATTTTCGGTTCCACATTGGGCATGACCCTTTACCGGAAGTCGAACATTTTCATTTTGCGTTTTTTCGTGGGCGATGCCGCTTTGGGCATGTATACGGCCGCCGAAAAAATCATTACGGGCATACAAGGAATCATTTCGCCTGTCTCGCAGGCGCTTTTCCCGCATCTGGGACGCAGTTTCGTGGGGCGTTCGGCCAAGGAGAACCTGCATACGTTGAAGAGGGTGGCCCTGTATCTGGTTCCGCTCCTTTTCCTTGCGTCCGTGTTCGTGGTGCTGTGTTCGGATTTCCTGATAAAAGTGCTTTGCGGCTGGCAGTTCATGGAAGCCAAGCCGCTCTTGCGCATCATGAGCCCGGTCCTGCTGCTGGGCGGGATGAACTACCTTTTAGGCATTGTGGGCTTGGTGAACCTGAATCGTTCCAAGTCCTTTTTCATCGGAGTCCTTGCGGCGGGCTTGCTGAGCGTGGCCTGGGTTTTGGCCATGGCCCCGGTTTTGGGCGTAACGGCGGGCGCTTGGGCCATGACGCTTTCGGAAGGGGTTCTTTTGATTTCCTGCATAGCGGCGCTGTGGGGCATTTCCCGTTCTTCCCGTTGACGTTTTTTTTGATCCAATGCCAGGAAGGCGTGCAAGGAGCATCTCCCGTTTTTCCAGTCAATACTTTCTTTCCCGGAAGGGCAAGGCATCGGAAAACGGGCATTCGCGAGGCATTGCCCGTTCCTCCCGTTGGCGTTTCCTTCCCGGAAGGGGCAAGGTTGCGCCTTGGGTTGCGGGATGGGAGGAAAGGCAATAATTCCGTAACTTTGCACTCCTTGCGCTGTTTGGGGCTTTGGAAGCCGTCCAGGAGGGGATAACGCCTTTTGGAGGGCGTCTTTGCGTTGCGTGCTTTTGGTTCGACCCCTCGGCCCGAGGTTTGACTTGCAGAATTAAAATAGTAGTAACCGATTGTAAACTATCGCGTTGCAGATGACGGCCATAATCATCCTGAATTGGAACGGGAGCGCGGACACGATAGCGTGCCTGGAATCTTTGTACAAGATGCCCGGGCAGGATTATGTCTGGGTGGTGGTCGACAACGGTTCCACCGATGATTCCTTGGCCCGGATCACGCGTTACTTGCAAGAGAAGGGGAGACCTTTTGCCCGGGCGGACGAAGGCGGGCCGGTCGAAGCGGCGCCTTTGCCGGGAACGGGTTTCTTGCTGGCTTTGAAAGAGAATTACGGCTTTGCCAAAGGCAACAACATGGGGATAGCGTTCGTGGAGAACCTGCTTTCCGCCCATCCGTCTTGCGCGGCGGGAATCTCCCATTACCTCCTGCTGAACAACGATACCGAGGTCGATCCCGGCTTCCTGCACGAATTGGAGAGTTTTTCCCGTTCCCATCCCGGATATGCGGCGCTTACGCCCCAGATACGTTACGGGAACGGTTCGGGAAAGGTGTGGAATTGCGGAGGAAAACTGTTTTTCGGATTCAGGAAGTACCTTTACGGGGAGAAGCCGGTTTCGAAAGTAAAGCGGAAGCCTTTTTTCCCGATTTCGTTGATAACCGGTTGCGCTTTGTTTGCCGAGCGCGGCTTGTTGGGCGACCCGGATGCTTGGATGGAACCCTGCGCCTCCGGGAATGGAGCAAAGAAGGGGAGGGGGTCGAAGAAAATTCTGCCGGAAACGGGGACAAGGCAAGCTTCCCGCCCGCGCCTGCTCACCGAACGTTTCTTTTTCGGGGAAGAGGATTTCGATTTTTCCTTGCGGATGCGCGAGTCGGGAAAGAAAATGGCTTGCGTGCCTTCCTCGGTGGTCTACCATAAACAGGGGGCTACCCAGCGGCAGCTCGACAAGACGGGCCGGATTTACGTGCACTACTTGAACCGGTTTATCGATGTGCGGCAGCATTGGCGGGAATTTCCTTTGCGGTACCGTTTCTGGAAAGGCTTGTATGCCCCTTATATCGTGCTGGTTTTCCGCAAGTACGGGAACTCGTGGAAGCGAGCGTGGAAGCTGGTCGGGAATCTTTGCAAGGAAGCCTCTGTCCGGGAGGGGGTCGACCGGCAAAAGTTTCTTGCCTGCATGGAGACCGGCAAGCGCTGAAAACGGGAAACCGCCCGGCAGGGCCCGTGCGCGAAGAATCCCCGATTGCATGGCGGGACGAGGAAAAGGCCGGGGAAATCGGGATCCGGGGATTCCCGGGGAAAGGGGGTTGGCGCCGGGTTGCGGCTTCCGCAGCTCTGCGAAAGCCGCAATGCTGCGGAAGCCGCCGTCCAGCGAAAACCGCAAGGCCCGCAAGGACCGCAAGGCCCGCGGCGGCAATGTTCCTGCATAAAGGAGAAGGATGGAAAAGATTTTGGTATTAGGCTATTTCGGTTACCGGACGGGACAGCTCGACGGACAGACGGTCAAGACCCGCGATGTCTGCGAGCTGTTGCGCCGCAGGCTCGACACGGCCCGGTACAAGGTGGACTATTTCGACACCCAGGTGCTGCAAAGCGGGAAATGGAGAATGATTTCCCTGATCGCCAAGCTCTTTTCCTGCAGGAAAGTGGTCTATCTTCCCGGCCAGAACAACCTTTCAGGCTTTTTCCTGCCCTTGCATCGACTTTCCCGTCTTTTGAAATTCGATATCCTGTACGTGATGATCGGCGGCTGGCTTGCCGATTTTTTGAAGGAACACCCGGAAATGGTTGCGCCGATGGCCTCGCTCCGGGCGATTTTTCCGGAAAACCGCCAGGTAAAAGCCCGTTTGGAGAAGGAATACGGCTTTTCGAACGTAGTGCTCGCGCCCAATTTCCGTTTCTTGCCGGCGGGGAAGCCCCAACGCCCGCAACCACGCGAAGCGGGAACTCCTTTCCGGTTGGTCTTTCTTTCGCGGGTCTCGGAGCAAAAGGGGATTTTTACGGTTTTTTCCCTTATGGACTGGCTGCGCGGACAAGGCATTCCGGCCCGGGTGGATTTTTACGGGGCGCTGGACGAAGCGAGCGCGGAACGGTTTTCCAAAGCCTTGGCTTCTTGCCCGGAAGCCGCATACAAGGGCTGTTTGGACGCGTCCGGAGTGATTCCGGCCTTGGCCGCCTACGATTTGATGCTGCTGCCTACCTTTTATGAGGGGGAAGGCTTTCCCGGAGCCTTGGTGGAGGCTTACATGGCAAGCCTTCCGGTAGCGGTTTCCGACTGGAAATACAATTCGGAATACGTGAAAGAAGGCGAGACCGGCTTCCTGGTCCCGTTGGGGGAGGGGGAAGTGGAACGTTACGGTTCGATTGTCGCCCGCTTGGCCCAAGACGGGAACCGGTTGCAAGCCATGCGGGAACAGGCGGGCAAGGAAGGGGAGAAATACACGGACGAGGCTTTTTGGAGGGTTTTCGAACCGTATTTGATTCTTTCCGGGAAAGGAAAAGCGTAGGAGATGGTTTGGATTTTCATTTTTCTGGTTGAGTGCGGCCTGCTTTCCTACATGGACCGGAAAGTATGGAAATCCTTCTACACGCCTTTGCATTTCCTGATGCTTCCTTATCTTCTGGTGCTCCTTTTCACGGTCTGCGTGGCGGGGAACTTCGGCTTGTCGCCCTTTTGCTATTCCAGCATTTTCCCTTGGGCGGCGGGTTTGCCGTTTTTTGCCTTGGGCGGGTTGTGCATCGGTTTTTTGCCGGGAAAAGGAAAGCCGTCGGGGAAAACCGCAGGAGGAAGGGAACCTGTCTTGCAGGCATTCGCGCAGCCGCCCTCCTGGATTCTGCCCGGGATCACGCTGGCCGTTTTGCTTGTCTTTTTCGTCAATCTGGGAATCCATATCGTATCGGGCGACCCGGGATGCGGCTTCGGTTCCGATTGTTTCGGGCAAGGTCTGGTTGAAAACCGCTGGGTATCGCATTTGATGGTAGCCTTGATGGCCTTGCTGGTCGTTCATGTTTTTGCGTTCGACCCTTCGGCCTTCGCGCGCGGTTCGGGCCGGAAAACGGCCAACGGCCTGCTTTTGATCCTGATTTTGCTGTCGATATTCGCCCTTTTCGTGCATCAGGTGAAGAATTGGGTGATTCTGCCGCTTCTGGCCGGGGTCATCGCCCGGATTCTTGGCCGGAAGACCGTTTTGAGGGGCCGGCTTTTGGCCGGGGTGGCTTTGGGCGGCATCCTGATTTTCTTTTCGAGCTACCTGTTGCTTTACCTTTGCGGGGAAGACATGTTCCCGAAAGGGACGGCGTTCAAAGACCAGATTTCGTCCATCATGCGGCTTTTCGTGCATTACGTCACGTCCGGCACCATGGGCTTCAGCCTCGACATGGAGCAGGGTTTTCTGGAAGAGGCCGACCCGGCCTATCTCTTCACGCCGTTTGTGAATCTTTGGCATCTTTTTTCCGGAGAAGCGCTGCTTTCGGCCCACAACGAGGAATTTGTGCATACGGGATTGAATTATACCAATGTGCGTTCGTTGTTCGGGACCTTGTACGTGTTTTCCCGGCCTTGGCTTTTCTATTTGTTTTCTTTTTTGGGAGGAGCCCTTTGCTATTTTTTCCTCCGGCTTTTCCGGGCTTTTCCCCGGCCGCTTCCCTTGCTCCTTCTGGCTTGGGTCTGCACGCTGCTATTCATGGGATGGTTCGATTCGTATATCCAGTTGTCGAACAGCTTCGAGATACCTTTCTGGATTCTCGTCTTCACAGGAATCGATGGGTTTTTCCGTAAGCGAAAACTGCTTTTATGGAAATGAATCCTCTTTTTGCTGAAAAGATTCCTGCCATTGTCTTTTTTGCCGAGGTGCTGCTTTTTGCCTTGGTGGAAAAGAAGCTCTGGCGGACCCTGTTCACGCCTTTCAATTGCCTGGCTTTGCCCTATGCCTTTGTGGTGGGGCTTTGCTTGTGCGTTTCGGGCAGGATGGGTTACGCCTATTTCGACTATTCCTCGCTTTGGGTCTACGCGGCAGGCCTGCTTCTTTTTTTCCTGCCTTCTTTCTTTTTCGGGCTTTTGTCGGCAGCCACGGAAAAGGCGGCACCCCGGAGCCCGGTATGGCGGGTTCCCGCTTCCGACATCCTTTCTTTCTGGGAACGTGTCACCCAGGTTGTCCTGGTTTTGTTCCTGTTCTGGCTTGCCTATTTGCTTCTGTCGAGCCCGTTTCCGGTCGGGAGCGATGATTTCGGGACGGAACTGGCCGGGAAAGGCCTTTTCGGGCATCTTTTCACGCTTTTGATGATTCTTTCCATTCCTTGGATGGCGCTTTTCGATTTCAAGGAAAACCGCCGGTACGGGATTTATGCGGCGGGTTTTTTAATGATAGCGGTATTGTACCAGGTGAAAGGCTGGTTGCTGATTCCTGTTTTTTCGGCTGTCATCCTGCGGTTCTTTTCGGGAAAGATGCGGATCCGGTTGCGGGTCTTCGTGCTGGTGCTGGTCGCGGGATTCTTTTTCTTTGCGCTTACCTATTGGCTCAACATGTTCGTGGCCGGCTCGCAGGAGGGGATGGCGCGGTACGGGCTTTCGAGAGGGGAATACGCCTTGTCTACCATCGAATACATCCAAAAGCATTTCGTCACCTATCTGACGGCCGGGGTGTACGGCTTCAGCCAGGACATGGCCCGGGGAATCGTGGAAGGAACAGACCCCTCCATGATTTTCGCGCCTTTCATCAATATCGCCCATGTGTTTACCGGAGACCCGATGGTGGTTCCGTTGAACAAGCATTACCTGCCGATAACGGAATTGGACAATCCGGTCAATGTGCGGTCGCTGATGGGTACTTTGTATGTGTTCCTGGGCGGCTGGGGCGCGGCGGCGTTCATGCTGGTTTCTTCCTTCCTTGCCAACATGCTTTTCCTGATTGCCCGGCAAAGGGGGGACTTTTTCTTGTGGGTTTTCATGGGCTGGCTGCTGGGTTTGTTGGCGATGGGCTGGTTCGATACCTATGTGCAGACCTTGAATTTTGTCACATTTCCCCTGTTCCTGCTTTTCCTTGCGGCTGTTTGGCAATACGGGAAACTGAGAAGGGAAAGCCGTTTGGGAGCGTAGCGCCATGAAAGGAGCAAGAGTAACACGGGAAAAAGCAGGAAGATGGTTCCGGACAGCATGGAAAGTAGTGCTGGATTGCGGTTTCTGGCGATTCTGGCAGACGGTCTGCTTGTCCTTGATCCTGGTCGTGTTGCTGGTTCCCCGCCCTACCAACCTGATTTCCTATATCATGGGGTTCAGTTTGGGTTTTTCGGTGGTTCATGGCTCGATAACGTTGTGGAAAAAAGGCCTCCGGGCTTTTTCTTCATTCCGGGCGTTCATTCCCTACTTTGCCTTGTACGGGGCAGTCTTTGTTTCTTGCTTTTTCGCGGACGACTTTTCCCGGGCTTCCGTGTATTGCGGCCGGTACTTTTCCCTGTTGCTGATTCCCTTGGTGTTCATCGGCATGACCCCCGAATTCTTTACCCGGGAAAGGTTGCGGATTTTTGCCAAGGCGTTCGTGGCCGGAATGGCGGTTGCCGCGCTTTGGAAACTCGGCGTGCTGCTGCACAGCTACCTTTTCAATCCGGACCTGGCGCGCTACAAAGCGTTGGGTTTCCATGCAGGAATCGATGAGTTTCTGCGGTTTTTCCGGGTATACATACAAGACTACCGTTTGTGCCATCCTTCGTTCGAAGCCTTGTTCCTGAATACAGCCTTGGTCCTTGCAGGCAGCGCGTGGATAAGGGGCGATGCTTTCTTTTCTTCTCTCAGGGGGAAAATGCTGGGCGGGGCCTGCATTTCGTTGTTCCTGTTGGTGCTTTTGGCATTCAGTTCGAAAATGGCCTTTTTCGCGGGCGTGTTTTCCTTGTTCCTTCTCCTCGTCTATGCGGTATACCGCCGGAGATATGTCCTGGCAGGCACGGGTTTTGCCTTGGTCTTGCTGCTGGGAATCCTGTTTTTCCCGGTTATCCGGAAAGCGATTGTGCCGAGGTTCGTTCCAATGGTGCAGAGCATTGCCGGCTTTTCGGGAAAGGAATCCCGGGCCTGGCAAGACGACGGCTCTTTCCTTCCCCGCATCTACTGCTACCGCTTAGGGTGGGAAATGTTCAAGGAAAAACCGCTCTTCGGCCGCGGCCCTTCTTACGGGGAAGAATTCCGCCGCCGGTTCCAGGAAGAGAATGCCGGCCGGCTCGACGAGGCGCATTTGCAGTACCGGCATCCGCACAACCAGTTCATCGCCCTGATGGATAGCAGCGGGCTTTTGGGCCTGGGCGTGTTCCTTTGGCTTCTGGCAAAGGTCGTGCGCGATGCATGGCGCGGCAGGACCCTGTTCTGGGGGGTATGGCTGCTTTGCTTGCTGGCGCTCTGCATGGTCGATACCTTGTTTTCCTATACCGTGGGTTTTGTCTACCTCTGCGGCTTCCATGGCATGTTGGCCAGCATGCTTGCCAGGCGGAAAAGCCAGGCAAAAGGGACGCGGGCACCGGGAACTTTCGTATCTTCGTAGGCCTGAAAATCCCGAAAGCCATGTCGTTGAACCTCAAGCAAAGCTTATCCCAGAAGCAGCTCCAGAAACTTTCGCCCCAGCAAGTGCAGCTGATGAAGCTCATGCAGGTGACGACCATGGACATGGAGCAGCGTATCAAGGAAGAACTTCAGGAGAACCCTGCGCTGGAGGAGGGCGAAGGCGGGATTTACGGCGACGAGGTTTCCCTGAGCCGCATCAAGGAAGAACCGGAAGAGAGGCATGTGAACGATGACGACAGCGCGTCCGACTCCCGGACGGACGAGGTCGGGAACGGCGAATCCGGGGCGGAACAGCCGCTGGAAGGCCCCGATTCTTTCGATGCGGACTTCAAGGTGGAGGATTACGTGGACAGGGACAGGGACGATTATGCCTACAAGCGCAAATCGGAGAATTACCGCGACCCGGAAGAAGACTACCATGTTCCCATAAAGTTCCGGCAGGGCCTGCAGGAACAGCTGAACAACGAATTGGGCATGTTGCCCCTTAGCGAGACCCAGCGCCGCATCGGCGAAGTGATCATCGGCAACATAGACGAGGACGGCTACTTGCAACGCACGGTTCCGGCAATGGTCAACGACATGGCTTTCACCCTCAACCTCATGGTCGATGAAAAGGAGGTGGAGGAGGTTCTGGAGATGATCCGCAGGCTCGAGCCTTCGGGCGTTGGCGGGAGCGACCTGCGGGAATGCTTGCTGATACAGGTCAGGAACAAGCTTTCCGATGCCCGGGAACACGATGCTTCCTTGGGCGACTTGTTCGTGCTGCAGACGGCGGAAAGGCTCTTGGCGTCTTGCTTCGAGGAATTTGCCCGGCGGCAGTACGGGAAAATCGTCGAGAAGCTCAAGGTGGGGGAGGAGGATGTGCGGGAGGCGATCGATTTGATAAAGACCCTGGATCCCAAGCCCGGGCAAAGCGGGGCCGAGTCTTCTTCGGCCGCGGCACCCACGCTTATTCCGGATTTTTATTTGGTCAACGAAGACGGCCAGCTGGTTCTGAGCCTTAATGCCAAGAACGACCCGCATCTCCGGGTCAGCCCCTCCTACGAGGAAATGCTGGAGGAATACGGCACGCAGCAGGCCCGGGACGGGAAAACGGGGAAGGAGGGGCTTTCGAAAGCCCGGCAGGAAAAGCGGAGGCAGACCCGCGATGCTGCCTTGTTCGTGAAGCAGAAAATCGATTCGGCCCGCTGGTTCATGGACATGGTAAGGCAGCGGCGCAACACGATGCTGCGCGTCATGCAGGCGATTGTGGATTTCCAGCACGATTTCTTTTTGGACGGGGACGTGGCCTTTTTGAAACCCATGCGCCTGAAAGACATAGCCGGCAAAGTGGACCTGGATGTTTCAACGATTTCCCGGGTTATCAACAATAAATTCATTCAGACGCATTTCGGGACATTCCAAGTGAAACGTTTCTTTTCCCAATCGCTCGAAAACGAGGAAGGGGAAGAGGTCTCCACCACGCAAATCAAGGTGGCGTTGCAGGAATTGGTTTCGGCCGAGGACAAGACCCGCCCGCTCACGGACGAGGTGCTGGTAGATTTGCTCAAAGGCAAGGGCTTTGTCGTTGCCCGGCGCACGGTGGCCAAGTATCGCGAAGGCTTGGGAATACCGGTGGCTCGTTTGCGCAAGACGCTTTGAGGCGGGAAGCCGGCTTCGGCAGGCGTTTCGCGGAGGCGGCGTTCGAAGACGGAAAGGAAGGGAATCCGGCCGCTTGACGGTCGCAAAAATAAAGCTATGGATAAGGCGGAACAGAAAGGAAAGGCAGAAGAAGACGCGGCCTCCTCGCAAGAGCAGCCCGGAACAAGCCCGTGCAAGGAATCCGGGCAAGAAGGGAAAGGAGGGGAAAAGGAAAAACGGCTGAAAAAGAAGCCGTTAGCTTGGAGAATAACCAAGCGGGTCTTGATTGCGGTCTTCTCGCTCGTGGTCCTGATCTCGGCCGTGGCGGCGGTGGTGGTGAATTTCGTGCTCACGCCCGGGAAAGTCACGCCCGTCTTGCAAAAGATGGCCAACGAATATTTGGATGCCGACGTGAGCATCGGGAAAGTGGATCTCACGTTTTTTTCTTCCTACCCCCGGGTCGGGGTCGAAGTGGAAAAAGGCTTGATCGTTTCCCATGCCTTGCGGGATTCGGCTTTCGAAAAGCCCGACACGCTTCTGCGGTTTGAAAAATGCCGCTTGCAAGTCAACCTGCGGGCATACCTTACACGCAAGATGATCGTGGTTAGGGATTTGACCATAGATAGCGCTCAAGTCTACCTTTTTTCTTCGCCCGATGGCGTGGCCAATTACGACATCTTCCTTTCCTCGGCGGAGACCGATACCGTTGCGGACGCTGCCGATACGGCATCCGGGCCGCTTTTCAGGGGAATAGGCATCCGGAATCTGGCCCTCAACCATTCGTCGGTCTATTTCGACGACCGTTCCAACCGGGTATACGGAAGGGTGGAGGATGCGGATGTCAAGCTCCGCATGGGGTTAGGCAAGCGGCGTTCGCGGCTCAACCTTTCTTTCGACAGCCGGAACCTTTTGTTCTGGAACGATGGCGAATTGCTGGTGAACAAGGTTTCGCTCAAAGTCAAGACCGGCGTGGAGGCCGATCACGAGCGGAAGCTTTACACGCTGAAAGGAGCCGGGGTAAGGGTCAATGAGGTCGGGTTCGGGGCAAAAGGCTCGTTCCAGGCAGACAGCCTTGGCCGGGGGCTCAAGGTGGATGTGGGTTTCGGCTTGCGGACCCCTTCCTTGCGCGATGTCCTGTCGCTGATTCCGGAAAGCATCATGGAAAAGACCGATATCGATGCCGACGGGGAAGTGAAACTCAAAGGCCGGCTGGAAGGCCTTTACGGGAAAGGGTCGATGCCCGAAGCCCGTCTTTCCGTGAATATAGAGAACGGGAAAGCCCATTACGCAGGCATGCCCTATGGCATCGACACGCTTACGGCCGATTTCGATGCTTTCGTGGACTTGAACAAGCGGAAAGAGTCTTACGCAAACTTGAAGATTCTCCGTTTGAAGGCGCTGGACGTGGATGTGCTGGCCCGTTGCAGGGTTTTCGACTTGTTGGACGAGCCTCGGGTGGAATTTACTTCCAGCATGCATGTGGACATGGCTGTCTTGTCCAAGATTTTCCCGTTCAAGGAAGGGGTCGGCATGGGCGGGAAGGTGGATGCCGAGGTCGAGGGGAAATTCCGTTTGGCCGACTTGATGGAAAAGGATTACGGCCGCATGGCGGTGAAAGGCAATCTGGACATGCACGGGCTTTACTTGAACGATACGGCCAAGGATTTCTATTCCCATACGGACGCTTCCTTCAAATTCGCGGGCGGGAAATTCCTGGGCGGGAATTTCCAAGTGAACCGCATGTCGTGGAAAGGCCGGCATTTGCATGCTTACGTGGATTCCTTGCGTGTCCGGGCCATAACCGCCCCGCCCAAAGACAGCAGCGCCATTGCCCGCCTGGGGGCCGATATTTCTTTCAAGAAGCTGTTTGCCAAGCTGGCCGACACCTTGTATTTCTTCAATCTCAGCACGTATGCCAAGGCCACGCTCAAGCCGCATCCGGACAATCCGGGGACGGCGTTCGTGAATTTCGATTTCCAGTCGGATACCCTCTTTGCCCGTTCGGGGAAAAACCAGGCGCGCCTGCGCAGGGCCAAGGTACATCTCGATTTGACCCGTTTCCGCGATACGTCTTGGTGGCCGCGGGCCGAGGTAGATTTTCGCCGGGCCGTGTTCCGCATGGATGGAATCTCGCGGCCCTTGCGGTTCAACCGGTTGAAAGCCAGCCTTGACGGGGACGACATAGAGCTGCAGCGGGCCAACCTCCGATTGGGACGGTCGCAGCTTACGCTGAAAGGGTCGGCCGAGGATTTGTGGCGGGTGTACAAGGAGGGCGCGAAACTGCGGGCGGACTTGACCATAAAATCGAAGATGATAGACTGCAACCAGCTGCTCAATATCCTTTCCCGCCCGTCCGACACGGCTGTGGATTTGGAGACCGTTTCGGCGGCGGAGGAGGCTCGCGAGGATGCTTTGGACGAGATGGACTTGAGCGCGGAAGAAGCCGATACCTTGGAAAATATGCGGTTGTTCCTGATACCGGACAACCTCGACTTGCGCTTGCGGGTCGATGCCAGGAAGGTTTTCTACGACCGGATGGTTTTCGAGAACATCAAAGGCCGGGTCGATGTGCGCAACCGCGCCCTAAACCTGCGCCGTCTCGACATGCGGGCCTTGGACGCGGACATGAAGATGAATCTGGTCTATGCCACCCGGACGCCGGAAAAGGCCGATGTGGGCGTCGAGCTCGACATACGCAACATCCAGCTGGAGAAATTAGTGCAGTTCATCCCGGCTTTGGACTCGGCCTTGCCCATGCTGCGTTCGTTCGAAGGCAAGGTCGATGTGCAGACCACGGCATCCGGCGAACTGGATTCGACGATGAATATCCTTTTGCCCAGCCTGACAGCGGCTTTGCGCTTGCACGGGGAAGACATGGTGCTGATGGACGGGGAGACTTTTGCCGAGATTTCCAAGATTCTGCTGTTCAAGAACAAGGAAAGAAACCTGATAGACAGCATTTCGGCCGTGGTGACCGTGCAGGACGGGCAGGTGACGGTCTATCCTTTCATGGTTGAAATAGACCGGTACCGGGTCGGGGTCGGCGGGCAGCAGGATCTGGACATGAATTTCAATTACCATATCTCGGTGCTCAAGTCCCCGATACCTTTCAAGTTGGGCATCAATGTGCGGGGCAATCTGGACGACATCAAGATCGGCTTGGGAAAAGTCTTGTACAAGAATTCGTTCACGCCGGCCATGACCCGCCAGATCGATAGCGCGCGGCTGGATCTTGGACGGCAGATCGTGCAGCAGTTCGAGGGGTGGATGGAAAGGGAAAGACGGCGGATTCGGAGGGTGGATTTCCCGAAGATGGAAGTTCCTTCCGGGCCCGATTCGGTGGTTTCGACCCTTTCTTACCGGGAACGGAGGCGGCGTCCGGTTCCGGGCAGGAAGCTGCCGGATTCGACGGCGGTCCATGGGGCGAAGCCGGACAGGCGGCAGCCCGCATCGGGTTTTGTCCCGTTCGGTCGCGGTTCCCGTCCCGGCGCGGATTCCGGCTTCCTTCCGGGAGCCGTCCCAGCCGTGAAACCCGATTCGGCCTTGGATTCCGGTCCGGCAGGGCGCCGGGACGGGGAGGTTTAACTTCTTCCGGGGCCTGCGGCCTCCGGCAAGATTCCCGGGCGCATCCGGGCTATTTCCGGCAAAAGGCTCCGGCAAAGGCCGCCAAAACCGGTGGTGGCCGGTGGAACGGGATCTCATCGAGGATTCGGGCACGGGGGATCCGGGTGTCGAGGGGCCGCGATGCCGGGCGGCCGGGCGAGAGAAACGCGCCGGCAAGACGGCTACCCTCTCCGGCTTTCCTTTTTCCGGTTTTCCTGTCCTTGTCTTCCTTTCTGCGGGCCGGCAGTTCTCTGCGGGCCGCCAGCCGGATTGATTTTCCGGGCGGAAGACCGGGGGGAAAGGCCGGTTCCCTTTCCTGGAGCGGCAGACGGGTTCTTCTTATACCAGAAAAAGCAGTCGGTCTGGCGGTCGCGCCCGGAAGGGTCCCGTTCCACGTAGACGGGCTGCAGCGTGTAAGGGTCCAGGCCCGTGTAATACATTTCCGTGGCGAGGGTCATGGGCGTAGGCGTGAACAATTGCACTTGTTCCAAGCGGAAGCCCATTTCCCGGGTTCTGGTTTCCAACGCCTGCATGTCTTGCAGCCGGCAACCCGGATGGGCGGAAATGAAGTAGGGAACGATTTGCTGGTTTTTCCCGAATTTGCGGTTGCAGGCCTCGAAGAACGCCTTGAAAACCTCGAATTGGGAAAACGGCATCTTGCGCATCTTCTCCAGCACGTCTTTTTCCGTGTGTTCGGGCGCCACTTTCAGCCGTCCGGAGACGGCATGGGCAATGACCCATTCGGCATATTCCCGGGCATGGTCCCGGCCGGCTTGCGCTCCCGGGCCGCCTTGCAGGCTCGGGACGATCATGTCGTACCGGATTCCGCTGCTCACATAGGCGTTTTTCACCCCGGGAACGGAACAGGCTTTCTTGCAGAGTTCCAGCAAGGGCCCGTGATCGTGGTCCAGGTTCGGGCAGATGGCGGGAAACAGGCAGGAAGGACGCTTGCATGCGAGGCATTTTCCCGGGTCTTTTCCCCCCATGCCGTACATGTTTGCGCTCGGCCCGCCCAAATCGCTCAGATTGCCTTTAAAGTAGGGCATCCGGCAAATCTGCCGCACTTCTTTCAGGATGGATTCTTCGCTGCGGCTTTGCACGTGCCTTCCCTGGTGTGCCGAGATGGTGCAGAACGAGCATCCGCCGAAGCAGCCCCGGTGGAGGGTGACCGAGTTCCTTATCATGACAAAGGCGGGGATTTCCCCCCGGTTCTTGTAGCGGGGATGCGGGAGGCGGGTGTAAGGAAGGTCGAAGGAACGGTCTATTTCGTGCCCGGGCCCGGCAGGGAAAGGCGGGTTGACGACCACGAACCTTTTCCCCGTGCCTTGGATGATTCTTCCGCAAAGGATTTGGTTCGAGGCGGTTTCTATCTTTGCGAAATTCCGGGCTTGGGCTTTCTTGTCTTGCAGGCAGGTTTCATGGCTGGAAAGGAGGATGTCGGGCATTCCGGCCTCATTGGCTGTTTCGGATCCGTTTCCCGGCCGGGGCGCTTTTTCGGGGACTTGGTCGCAGAGATAGGCTGTTTGCAGGATTTGCCGGCAGGAACGGGGATCCGGATCGCGTTCAAGCTGCCGGGCAATCTCCACAACGGGTTTTTCCCCCATGCCGTAGACCAGCAAGTCGGCCCCGCTTTCCACCAGGAAGGAGGGCCGGAGGCAGTCTTGCCAGTAGTCGTAGTGGGTGAGCCTCCGCATGGAGGCTTCAATGCCGCCGATGACCACCGGCACGTCGGGGAAAAGGCTCTTGAGGATGCGGGTATAGACCAAAGTCGGGTAATCGGGCCGGAAGCCGGCTTTTCCGCCCGGCGTATAGGCATCGTTGCTGCGCAGGCGCTTCCGGGCCGTGTAGTGGTTTACCATCGAATCCATGCACCCGGCCGAGACCCCGAAAAAAAGCCGGGGCTTCCCCAGTTTCTTGAAGTCGCGCAAATCGTCTTTCCAGTTGGGCTGAGGCAGCAGGGCCACTTTGTAACCGGCCGCTTCCAAGCATCTTCCGATGACGGCGATGCCGAAAGAGGGGTGGTCCACGTAAGCATCGCCGCTAAGGAGGATGATGTCGGCCTGTTCCCATCCTCGTTTTTCCATTTCTTTCCGGGAAATCGGCAGCCACGCTTCGATGGGAAGCGAGTCGGGGTCGATCGGGGCGGGAAGCGCAGGGCTTCGGGTTTCGGGGCCTTTCGGGGCCGGGCCGGAGGAGGATTGCAGCGAGAAGCTCATGTCAAGGCGTTTTGGAAAGGGTTTCCCGGGCCGGATTCCGGATTTTCCCCGCTTTTCCCGGATGGGAAACCGGCTTGACCGGAAAAGGGAGGGAGAATCGGAGCGTCCGGGAAAACGGGAACGGATGCGATGGGTTAAAAAAAAAGCATCTCTTCCGGAAGAGATGCTTTTTCAGGAAATCCAGGAGTATTCCGGAATCCTCGGGATTAACTTTCCGCCGGGACAACCGATACGAACGGACGGCCCGTGTTGCGGTTTTTCTTGAAAGCGACCACGCCATCGGTAAGGGCAAAGAGCGTGTGGTCTTTCCCCATGCCTACGTTTTCGCCCGGATGGTATTTCGTGCCGCGTTGGCGGATGATGATGTTTCCCGCAGTGACCGTTTGGCCTCCGAAGATTTTCACGCCCAAGCGTTTGCTTTCGGATTCACGTCCGTTGTCAGAACTGCCGACGCCTTTTTTATGTGCCATTGTATTATGTTGTTAAAAGGTTCTTGATTCTTGTGCCTTTGGACCTTTGGAAAAGAAAGCTAAGCGATCTTTTCGATTTGGATTTGGGTATGGGATGCGCGGAACCCGTTCTTCTTCCGGTAGCCTTTCCTTCTTTTTTTCTTGAAGATGATGACCTTGTCTCCCTTGAAGTGGCTCAATACCTTGGCGGTCACCTTGGCTCCCGGCAAGACGGGCATTCCTACTTCCACCTGGCCATCGTTGTCTTTCAACAAGACTTTTTCGAACTCGACACTGTCTCCTTCGTTTGCTTCCAACCGGTTCACAACCACTTTCTGGTTTTCTTCCACTTTGATCTGCTGCCCGGCTATGTCAACAATAGCGTACATATCTCAAAAAATTTTCTCAAACAGGGGCGCAAAGTTAGCTAAGATTTTTGAAACCGCATAGGATTTTGGCTTTAAAAATCCGAGAGGTTTTGTAAATAGCTAATAATCAACAAAAATATTTGTCAACACCTGTTGATACTGTGTTAATAAGTTGCTTTGGCGAGGAATCCTCCCCCTGCGGAACCGCCTTCCGGTCCCCGGCAGGCGGAAAGGCCCGCCTTGCCGGAGGAGGATTTGTTATTTCGTCAAAATGGTGTAATTTTGCAGCCTTGTTCCGTCTCCGGGCTTGAAAAGCGGGAGCGGGCAGGAAATGGTGCATGTAGCTCAGTTGGTCAGAGCATCGGATTGTGGTTCCGAGGGTCGTGGGTTCGAGCCCCATCTTGCACCCGGAAAGCGTTCCGGCAGCGGGCTGCCGGGAAAGGAAAAGGGGGCTGACGTTCAAGTCAAGCCCCCTTTTCGTGTTTGCGGCCATTCGTTCCTTTTTTGCCGCTCCTTCGTGCCAAGAACTTCACGGCTTTTTAGAACTCGGCGTTTTGCGGGTATCGCGGGAAAGGAATCACGTCGCGTATGTTCGTCATGCCGGTGATGAACAGCAGCAAGCGTTCGAACCCGAGGCCGAACCCGCTGTGGGGAGCGGTGCCGAAGCGGCGCGTATCGAGATACCACCAATAAGCCTGTTCCGGCATGCCGAGCTCGTGGATGCGGGCCAGAAGCTTGCCCAAGTCTTCTTCGCGTTGCGAGCCTCCGATGATTTCGCCGATCTGCGGGAAGAGCACATCCATGCCGCGGACCGTCTTGCCATCGGCATTCTGCTTCATGTAGAAGGATTTGATTTCTTTGGGGTAATCGGTAATGATGACCGGTTTCTTGTAGTGGTGTTCCACCAAGTAGCGTTCGTGTTCGGACTGCAGGTCCACGCCCCATTCTACCGGATAGTCGAATTTGGCGTTCGCCGATTTGAGCACGTCTATGGCCGTGGTGTACGTGATGCGTTCGAACGACATCTTTTGCACATGCTCCAAGCGGTCTACGAGGCTCTTGTCGTACATGTCGTTGAGGAACTGCAAATCGTCCATGCAGTTTTCGAGGGCATAGGCGGTGAGGTGCTTCAGGAAATCTTCGGCCAAATCCATGTTGTCATCGATCTCGTAGAAGGCCATTTCCGGCTCGTTCATCCAGAATTCGGCCAGATGCCGGGGCGTATTGGAGTTTTCAGCCCGGAAAGTGGGGCCGAACGTATAGATTTTGGACAAGGCCATGGCCCCGAGTTCGCCCTCCAGTTGCCCGGAAACCGTCAGCTTCGCGGACTTCCCGAAGAAATCCTTCCCGAAATCGATGCTTCCATCGGGCGTTTTGGGCGGGTTTTCCAAATCCAAAGTCGTTACCTGGAACATTTCTCCCGCCCCCTCGCAGTCGGAAGCGGTGATGATGGGCGTATGCAGGTAGACGAAGCCCCGGTCGTGATAGAACTGGTGCAAGGCAAAAGCCATGGCGTGGCGCAAGCGCAGGATGCAGCCGAAAGTGTTTGTCCTCGGCCGCAAATGGGCTATGCCTCGCAAAAACTCCAGCGTGTGGCCTTTTTTCTGCAACGGGTAGGTTTCCGGGTCGGCTTCCCCGTAGAGCTCGATGCGGCGGGCCTGGATTTCCACGCTCTGGCCTTTCCCCATCGACTTCACCAGGTCTCCTTCCACGCAGAGGCAGGCGCCCGTGGAGATTTTCTTCATCAGCTCCTCGCCGAACCCGTCGGGGTTTTCCTCGCCTTGCAGGGCGGCCACCACTTGCAGGCTCTGCACGCAAGTGCCGTCATTGAGCGCGATGAAGGCTACATGCTTGTTTCCGCGTTTGGTCCTCACCCAGCCTTTTACCGTGACATTGCGCGTCTCCCCTTCGGCAAGGGGGAGCTTGATCAGTTCTTTGATTTCCGTGTGTTTGAGCATGGCTATGTTCCTCTTAACCTCTCATGCGGCCTTTTTGGCGGCATGCAGACCGCGAAATTACAATTTTTTACCGACAGGACCCGGCCCGGCAGGGATTTGCACGGCGCCTTTCGCCTTTCCTGCGTGTGTCCTTCGCCTCCCTTGTTTCCTCCGTTCTTCTTCCGTTCGGGGGGAAAGGCGCGCAGGCCTATGCAAAATCTCTCTATATTTGCCACCCTTGCCTTATGTCCGGTCGTTGCGGGAGTCGTGCCGCGTGCGCAAGAGCGGGTTTGCATCGGGCGGCAACGTGCCCGGAAGCCCGGGGCTCCTTGTCCGGCTGCATGGAGAAACGGTTGCCCGGGCAATCGGCCGGCTTCTGAAAAACAAGGCGCGATGAGCGGCATCTTTTCAACGGGAAAGAAATTCCCGGCGGCATTCTTCCTTCTGCTTTTCCTGGCCTCGTTGTTGCCGGCCCAAGAGGCGTGCGTCCTTTCGGGAAAAATCCAGGACAGCCATACCCGCGATGCGGTGATCGGGGCGGCCCTTTGGGTTCCCGCCTTGGGGAAAGGGGCCACCTCGGACGAGGACGGCAATTACCAGCTTTCCTTGCCGGCCGGGCAATACGCCCTTGAAATCAGTTGCCTGGGCTATTCCCCGCTTTCCGTGCAGATCGATTTGGACAAGGATTCGAAACGGGATTTCTTTCTCCAGGCCCAGGCTCTCTTGCTGGAGGGCGTGGAAGTCCGCGGCCGGCGGGCCGCCTACCAGCAGCGGAACACCATGGGCATGGTCGATTTCACCCCGCAGATGATCCAGCGGATCCCGGCCCTTTTGGGCGAACCGGATATCATCAAGGCCGTGCAGTTGCTCCCGGGCGTGCTCATGTCGAGCGAAACCAGTTCGGGTTTCAGCGTCCGGGGCGGAGGCTTGGATCAGAACGCCATCATCCTCGACGAGGCCACCTTGTACAATCCCACGCACACCTGCGGTTTCTTTTCGGTGTTCAACAACGATGTCCTTGGTTCGGCATCGGTCTACAAGGGCGACATCCCGATTTCCTACGGGGGCCGGCTTGCATCGGTGGTGGATGTTACCATGAAAGAAGGCGATTTCCGCAAATACCACGTGGACGCGGGAATCGGCCTGCTGGTGGCCAAAGCCACGGTCAACGGCCCGATCTGGAAAGACCGCACTTCTTTCTTGGCGGCCGCCCGGGCCACGTATTTCGACCTTTTCCTCCCATTGGCCGGGATGCGGGGCACCCGGCTGGGATTTTACGACTTCAATGCCAAAATCGTGCACCGGTTCGCCAACGGGAAAGACAAGCTGTCCCTTTCGGGCTACTTGGGGAAAGACCGGTTCGGCTTGGAGCAGATGAACGTGGGGCTGGACTACGGGAACCGGATGGCCAGCCTTGCCTGGAGCCACCTTTTTTCCAACCGCTTCGTCATGAACGTCAACGCGCATGCGAGCGATTACCTCAGCTATGCCCGCCAGAACACCGACAATTACGACTTCATCTGGAAAACCCGCATAACCGACTACGTGGGCAAAGCCGACTGGACGTTCACGCCCAGGAACCACGAGCTGCGTTTCGGGTTCGACCTGCGCTACCACCAGTACCAGCCCGGCGATCTGACGGTCAACATGTACGAAGCAATCGGCTTTGTGGATTCCAGCTACCATTACCGTTTCAACCAAGACCATTTCCATGCTTTGGAGAGCGGCGTTTACGTGGGTGACAACCAGTCGGTGGGCGAACGCTTGCAGGTGAAGTACGGGCTCCGGTTCAGCACGTTTTCCAACCAAGGGCCCGACTCGGTCTCCTTTTTCGATGAAGGGTACAACCGGACAGAGCGCCGTTATTACGGAAGCCGGGGCTTTTACCATACTTACTGGGGTTTGGAGCCGAGGGTAGGGCTTTCTTACCTGTTCAACCATGCCTTTACCCTCAAGTTCAACTACACGCGCACCGTGCAGTATTCCCAGCTGGCCTCCAATTCTTCTTCGGGAAACCCGCTCGACATCTGGTTCCCGGCCAACCCGTTCGTCAAGCCGCAGACCTCCGACATGATTGCGGCCGGGGTTTCGAAAGATTTCCCGAAAGGCCGGTGGAGCCTTTCGGTAGAGGCTTATTACAAGTTCCTGCACCATGTGATCGATTTCAAGGACCATTCCAACCTCCTGCTCAATTCCGACCTTTACGGGGAATTGCGCATGGGCCGGGGATGGGCCTACGGGGTGGAAGTCTACTTGAAGAAGGAAGAAGGCTTGGTGAACGGCTCCCTGAGCTATACTTTTTCCCGTTCCATGCGGGTCATCGACCAGGTGAATCAGTCGGAGCCTTACCCCTCGCCCCAGGACAGGCCCCATGCGGTGAACGTGCTGCTCAACATCGACCCGCATCCGCGCCATAGCCTTTCGTTCAATTGGATGTTTTATTCGGGGCAGCCAACCACCTATCCGGTGGGCAAAGCCGTAATCGACGGGCATTTCGTTCCCATTTACGGGAAGCGGAACGCCAACCGCATGGAAAATTACCATCGCTTGGACGTGGCCTATACCTTCCGCTCCCGGCCCGGCAACGGGAAACCTTACCGGTGGAGCCTTTCGGCCGGGTTGTACAATGCCTACGGGCGCAAGAACCCTTGGTCGGTTTCCTTCTACCAGGATGCGGCCGACCCCAACCGGTCGTATGCAGTGAAGATTTACTTGTTTTCGGTGGTGCCGTTTGTCACGTTCAACTTCAATTTTTGAAAACTTCATTCGGGACATGAGCAAGAGAAGGTTGAAGGCAGAAAAAGGATTCCCGGCTTGGAGCTTGTCCGGGAGCCGGAGGCGGGAAGGTCTCCGTGCCGGGGGCTGGCTCCGCGGCCAGGAAGGATTCCGCAAGGGGGAAAGGCCTTGGAAAGCGGCTCGCGCGGGCGCGTGCGGAGAACGGGCGGCCGGATTCGGGAAAGCCGCGCTGTTCCTGTTCCCGTTCCTGGCCTGGAGTGCCTGTACCGAGATAATCGAAGTGGATTTGGGAAGCATGGATCCGGTTCTGGTGGTCGATGCCCGGTTGACCACCGACACTGCATCGCATGTGGTGAAGCTGAGCCGTTCCTGCGATTACTACGACCCGGACTTGGCGGGAACGGAGGTTTGCGGGGCTACCGTTTACGTGACGGAAACGGGCGGGAAACGTTTCGACTTCGTGGAAGACAGCCTGCGGGCGGGCTGGTACCGGAGCCGTCCCGACGTGTTCGGGGAAATGGGAAAGACCTACCGCTTGCACATTGAAGCCGATGCCGATCGGGACGGGGAAAAGGAGCTTTACGAGGCTTCCGGCACCATGCCCTATATCCCGCCTATCGATTCGGTACGGGCCGTGTACGGCATGGGGATGCCGCCGTTTTACATGCCCGACCCTTCGCGTCTGGGCTGGAATATCCTGCTTTACGCCCAAGACCCGCCTACCCACGACTATTACGGGTTCAGTTTCGCCCTCAACGGGCATACGTATTACGATTCCATTACCGATATTTTCTGTTTTCCCGACATGTTCACTTCGGGAATCTACCTGAAAGGCGTGCCGATTTACTTTTTCGCGGACAGCTCCGCCTCGGGTTCCCGGCGGGTTCCGCCCTTGAAGGAAGGCGATACGGCCACGTTGATTGTTTACAGCTTTTCCGAGGAATACAACCGTTTCATTTCCGATGTGAAGGAAGCGGTCTCTACCGATTTCCCGGTCTTCAGCGGGGCGCCCTCCAATGTCCGGGGCAATATCTCGAACGGGGCTTTCGGCTGCTTTGCCCTTTATTGCGTGGGCAGAGGCAGTTGCATCGTTCCCCCTCGCCCGTCCCTCCCGCTTTTCTGATTGTTTTTCCGTCTGCCGGTATTTTCGTCGTTCCCGTTGTCCGGCGCCTGATCCGGTCGGTTGCCTTCCGTTTTGCTTTTCCGCCTGCAGGGGGCTTTTCCTGCGGGGCGGAACAAGGGCGTCTTCCCGTGTTCCGGGGCGTTCGCGTTCCCCGGCAGCGTTCGGCAGGACGTGGAAAAAGAACGGGGCCGGCCCGAGAGTCGAAAAGACTTCCGGGCCGGCCCCGTTCAAAAGCAGCCTTCCGTCAAGGCCGCTTTGCCGCGCAAGGCTGCTTCATCATTACTTCACCACGAATTTCAGGACGGCGGAACCTTGTCCGGTCTTCACGCGGGCGAAGTACATGCCCGATGTGAGCTCGGTTACGTTGAACCGGAAATTGTCGGTGTCGAGGTTGGCCGAATTGTAAACCATCCGTCCGCTGAGGTTGAAAATGCCCACATGGTTGATCCGGGTGCCGGCGGCATTGATGACAATCGTTTCCGTGGCCGGGTTCGGGTAGAGTTTCAAGCGGGATTCGAGCGTTTCAGGACGGCAGGTGGAAGCCTCCGGCTTGCTCACGCGGATGTCGTCTACCATGAAGAGGAAGCGGTCGGGGGAAACGCATTGGATGGCGAGGTACACGGTCTGGCCGGCATAGTCGTCGAGCGGCACGTTCACTTCCGTCCAAGCCATGGGAGCCTCGGTCGTGTCTTTCAGCACGATGAAGTCTTCCAGGTTTTCGGTAGAAGAAACCAGTATCCGGTACTGGTCCGTTCCGTAAGTGTCTTGGTAAGACCGTACCCAAAGGTTGAGGTTGGCATCGGTTTCGGGCAAAGCCAAGGCGGGCGAAATCAGCCAGTCGTCATTCCTTCCCGATGTCGTGGCGAAAGCGCCGCCGAACCGGGTTCCCCCATGGGGAAGGATATCCGGGTTGTTCATGGCCGGCGTGGTGGCGAAGGGATTGAAGGCCATGAAACCGTAGGCTTCGCCTCGGTGCGGGTAGGAAATCGTCTGGATGCCGTAGGTGGGCTGCTGGTCATTGTCTACCGAACGCCAGGCCGGCGTGAAATTGTCGATGGCGAAGTCGGCGCAGTATTCGAAGTCCATCACGTAGGGATCGGGAGCCGGCAAGGTCGTGACCGTCTTGCGGCAAGTGTCGTTCGAACGATCCTCATCGCTGTTCAAGGAAGTGAAAGCCACGAGCTCGTATTCGGTGGAAGGAGCCGACAAGTCGGCCGTGAAAGTGGCAACGCCTGTCTGCATCGACTCCACGAAAATGGTCTGGGTCTGCAATTGGCCGTTTACCAAGAGGTTTACCGGAATGGAGTCGTTTTCCGAACCCCAGTTGCGGATCTGGACCTCTACGGTTTCGTTGGTGGCAAAGAAGCCCGTTTCGGCCGGCTTCACGATGGATTCGGCAGTCGCGTCATGCGCCAGGATTTCGGTATCGTGGCTGAAAACGGCACGGATAGCCGCGTTGCCGAAGGTGCCGAGCGGAGCGATGAAGTTTTCCATCATCCCGTATACCCGGCTTTGGCTCGGGTCGGTGAAGTCGCAAACCAAGCCTGCATACGTGGCTCCGATCATGATCAGGTAAGAGCCCGCTTCAAGGACCGTGGGCTGGATTCCGTAGACGATCTGCCCGGCTTGCAAGCCTTGCGGCAAGGTGATGCCGACCACTTGTTCCGCGGTGGATTCTTCGGCATCGTACTTGAGGACCAGGATCTCGATGTCCTGGTTGTCGGCTGTGCCCCAGCCGAGTGAAACCCCCGTGAGGGTATCGCTTACCGGGAAGTCGAAGAGCATGCCGACATACAGGCCTTCTTCCACGCCAACGGCATTGTCGGCGTTGTACATGTCTTCCGAAACCGTGTCATAGCCGAAAACGTCTTCCGTCACCAGGACCGTTGTGCTGCATTGGTTGTCGGGCGTGGGGTCTTCAGTGCCCGGAATCGAGATTTCGGCCGTGAAGACGGCTTCGGTGCCGGCGGTCAATCCGGAGGGCTGGATTTCGATTTCAACCGGGACAGGCGTGTTCAGCTCGTCCAGGGTCACGGTTTTCTGGCCGATCTCCGAACCTTGGGAGGAAACAGCCACCACGGCTTCGGTGGCTTGCTGGCCCCGGTTTTCCACTTCCGCGAAAGTCGTCAGGGTGTTGTTGACGTGCTCTTCCGGCATCATCAGGGCCAAGCCGCCGAACGAATTGATGCGGACATCGTGGGCAGACAAGGTGTCTACGCTGACAGAACGCAGGCGGAAGTCGCTATAGGGGTTGATGGAGCGGATGGCGATGCTGTACTGGCCGGAAGCCGGGCTTTCGAAAATGGTCGAATAAGTGGTGAAAGCCTCGTCGGTATACAGGTGATGGACGTTTCCGATGGTGTCCCAGAGGTTTTCGGGATCGCCTATCTTGCCTATCAGGACGTCGATGCTGTCGTAGTAGGTATACAGGCCGCTATAGCTCAGCCCGGCTTTGTAAGAGAGTTCGAGCCGGTATGTCCGGCCTTCTTCCATATCGATGCAACGGGAATAAAGCATGGCGTTCCCCACGCTCGCGCCGGGAGCCATCGCCAAATAAGCCGAGTCTAATTCCCAGTCGTTTCCTTGGAATGTCCAGTCGTTGCGGCCGGATTCTTCGGAAAAATCGGTCTTGAAGGGGATTTCTGCCGGCTCGAAGAGGAAAACGCTGCCTTGGGCCGTATTGTTTTCCAGAACAGTTTCCGTGCCGTCGAGGCTGGCTTCCAATTTAACAAGGTATTGGCCCGGGGTCGAAAAGTCGGCCGTCTGGTCGAAGTAAACCAAGGTATCGGTGCCCACAGGCAGATTGAAATCGAAGGTCTGCTCCGTGGCCGGCCAGCTGTCGTTGACGGTATAGGAAAGGGTGAACCCGTGTATGCCTTGGGTTCCGGCGTTGGCTACCCGGGCTCCGATGCGTTCGGTGCCGGTCAGGTCACAGGAAGAAACGGGCAAGACCAATTCCACCGCGATATCGGGCGTTCCGGGCGCAGCGCCGGTATCGATGGTAACGTTGTCGATATTGAATCCCATCTGATCCTGGTCGGAAATGGCGTGGAAAGCGAAATAGTAATCCCCGTCTTCTTCCAAGGGAATTTCGCAGAGGGCATATTGATATTCCTCGTCATTGAATTCCCGGAACCAGATCTGCTGCATTTCATCCACGTCCGGGCTTTTCCCGTAGAGGACTTCCATGCGTTCCATATACCCCCAAGAAGCGGTTCCGACAGGGCAACGGTAGTAGAAGGAGATGTAATTCGGGCCGGTTTTGAGCGAAACGGGGTTGGCGGTCACCAAGTAGTCGTCCAAGGGAGAGGTGGCGGAATAACTGATCCAGCCCGAGCCGCTGTTTTCATCCCAGTTCACGTCCCAGCCATCGTACCAGCCCCAGAGGAGCCCGTCATGGTTGGAGTCGAGCGCGATCCATTGATCCATGGAGGCTTCTGTGGCGAAGTCGCAGAAAAAGAGCGGGTTCTCCGCGCTTTTCACGGCAGGACGGAAACCGGCAGGGGCCGATTTCCCGGGCTTGGCCGGCTTTTGGCCTGCGGTCAGCTCCCCATCGACTGCTTTAAGGGAGGCAAGGCCGGGGTTGAATTTCTGGAGGGTAAAGGCAGGATTCCCGTTTTCCCGGGAAAATTTTTCCGCTTTCTGGGCGGATGAAGGGCTGGAAAAGACCAAGGCGGCGCATAATGCGAGGCCTAAGCATCCGAGTACTTTCTTCATTTGGTTTCGGTTTAATGATTAAAATGGTTTATAGGGTTTGTTTTTGGTTTCGTTCTGTTTTTGGCTTGGCCAAGGTTCCGGTTTCGTCAAGGTTTTGATTCCGTCAAGGCTTCGGATCCGTCAAACCGCTTGCGCGGTTTGCGCTTTTCCCGTACGCGGGGCCGGTTCCTGTCCGCGGAATGCGTCTTCCCGGAACGTTTTTCCCCTTTCGCATCGTTTCGTCGTGCATCCGATCCGTTTCCCAAGAAAAGTTTGGAAAATGGCTCTCGATAAACGGGGAAACGGGAATGGGTTTCCGAAAAAGCGGAAAGCCGAATTTTCAAAGATAGGAAAAAAATAATACAGTCGCAATTTTTAAAAAGAATCTTTGTGAAAAATCGTTTTTCCCGCGCTTTCACGTCAGGATTTCCCGCGTTTTCCTGTGAAATGGAAGCAGGTTTGTCCATAAGGACGGGCGATTCGTCGGTTTTTGGTGCGGAAGTTGTTGCAAAACCCGAAAATTTCACTTATTTTTACACCCTTTCAGAAAAATGGGTTATTTATAATAGTGCGGGAGCCGCTTGGCGGAAGCCTTTTCTTCCTGCAAATGGTTTCTATTGCTAAAAGAACGACGTATCATGGTCATTACGGTTTCCAATGTCTTGCTGGTGGTTTCCTTGTTGCTGTTTTTCGCCATTTTGGCGGGCAAGACCTCGTACAGGTTCGGAGTCCCGTCTTTGATTCTGTTCTTGGGCGTGGGCATGCTGGCCGGATCGGAAGGCATCGGGAAAATACAGTTCGGGTACGAGCATGCCGGGGCTACCCAGTTCTTGGGCAACGTGGCCCTTTGCTTCATCTTGTTTTCGGGGGGATTGGACACCAAGTGGCGGTCTATCCGGCCCGTTTTGGGGAAAGGTATCGCCCTTTCCACGCTCGGGGTCGTCCTGACGGCTTTTTTCGTGGGCGTTTTCGTTCACTTGTTCACCAATTTTTCGTGGGTGGAGTCTTTCCTGCTGGGGTCTATCGTTTCTTCTACCGATGCGGCGGCCGTCTTCAGCATCCTCAACTCCAAGAGCCTTTCTTTGAAAAACAACCTGAAGCCGTTGCTGGAATTCGAAAGCGGGAGCAACGACCCCATGGCCTTCCTGCTTACCACCCTTTTCGTGGGCATGCTGGGGGCGGAAGGCCTTTCGGTCGGAAAAGCTTTGCTGATGCTCCTGTGGCAGATGTCGCTGGGGGTCCTGATGGGATTCGTCATGGGAAAGCTTTCGGTGATTTCCATCAACCGCATACGGGTGGGTTACGAAGGGCTTTACCCGGTCTTGTGCATCGCCTTGATGCTGTTTACCTATTCGTTTACCAACGCCTTGGGCGGGAACGGGTTCCTGGCGGTTTACATCTGTGCGATTTTCGTAGGGAACAAGAAAATCTCCCATCGGCAGGCCATCATGAACAGTTTCGACGGCTATGCGTGGCTGATGCAGCTGCTGCTCTTCTTGACGCTCGGGCTTTTGGTCTTCCCCAGCCATGTGTGGGAGGTGAAATGGATCGGGCTTCTGATTTCCATCCTGATCATTTTGGTAGCCAGGCCGCTGGCGGTCATGATATGCTTGCTTTTCTTCAAGAAGACCGATTTCAGGAGCCAGCTTTTCATCTCTTGGGTGGGCCTGCGTGGTTCGGCGGCCATTTTGTTCGCCACCTATCCCATGATGGCCGGGCTGAAAGACTCCGACATGATTTTCAGCATCGTGTTTTTCATTGCTTTCTTGTCGATGGCCTTGCAAGGAAGCACCATACCTTGGGTGGCCCGCAAGTTGAAATTGGGCGAACCGCTTCCTGCCGCGCTTTTGGCCCGGCGGGACTTGGACACGAAGACGGAAATGATCGAAATCGAGGTCGAGAAAGGCGCGCCGCTCGATGGCAAGCTTCTTTTGGAGGCCGATTTGCCTGAAGACACCCGGATCACGATGGTCCTGCGGAAAGGGGAGTATATAATTCCTAACGGGAACACGCGGCTCGAACCGCGCGACCATCTGTACGTGTTGTGCAAGAACCCCGATGAGATAAGGAACCTGATCGGGTAGGTCCCCGGCAGGCGCTGGACTTCCGGAAAGAAAAGCCTTGGCTGCGGTTGCCGGCTACGGGCGGCAGTTTGGCTGCAAGGGCGCGGAAAGGAAGTCCATCATGGCTTCGACCGCCTTTCCCCGATGGCTGATGGCGTTTTTTTCGGAAAGGGAAAGCTGGGCGAAGCTTTTCATGAACCCCTCGGGCCGGAAGACCGGGTCGTAGCCGAAGCCTTGCGTGCCTTGCCGTTCATTCAGGATGCTTCCTTTCACGATGCCTTCGAAATAATAGGCCTGCTGGCCGAGGACCAGGCAGATGACCGAGCGGAAACGGGCGTTGCGGTTCCCTGTTTTCAAATGGGCCAGAAGCCGGTCTATGTTCTGGTCGAACGAGGGGTCGGGCAGGGCCAGCGCCGCTTCGGTAACGGTTCCGTCTTGCTCGAACCCGGCCGGCATGTTGGCGTAACGGGCCGAAAAAACGCCGGGACGGTTCCCGATGGCTTCCACTTCCAGGCCCGTGTCGTCGGCAAAGCAGTCCACGCCGAACTTTTCGTGGATGTGCCAGGCTTTCTGGAACGCGTTGCCTTCGAGGGTTTCGGCCGTTTCGGGTATCGGGTCGGAAAAACCCAGGTCTTCGAGGTCTCCGATCCCGTAGCGGGAAGAAAGCGCGGGATGGCTTTGGAAGAGGTTTCGGATTTCTTCTTTCTTGTGCGCGTTGTGGGTGGCGAAGTAAAGGGTTTTCATGTCGATGCGGTATGAAGGTATCAGGTATGGCGGTATCAAGGGAAGGCCTTGTTTGCGGTTGCCCGCCCGTTTCCCGGGCGGAAGGCCGCTTGCAAAAATACGGGCTTTTCTTTTACGGGCGGGCGGACGCGGGAAACAGTCGTGTCCCTAAATTTCGTAATTTTGAAAGTTGCCCTTGCTGCTTTTCGTGCATTCCGGCCAAGCCGCGGCCTTGCGCGCGCTTTTTCGCAGGGAGGGGAAGGCCGATGGCCGGGCGCGAACGGCAAGACGAGGCCGGAAGACGGCCGGAGGCGCCCCGTTTTGGGAACTTGCAAGCAAAAAACTAAAGATAAAACCATGAACAAAAACATCGAACAGCTCGAACCCAAGGCGGTTTGGGCCAACTTCCACGCATTGACCCGGCAGCCAAGGCCCTCCAAGCACGAGGAAAAGGTGCGGGCGTTCTTAGTCTCTTTCGCCCAGAAGCACCATATCGAGGTCCTGGTGGACAAGACCGGGAACGTCATCATGCGCAAGCCGGCCACGCCGGGCATGGAGAACCGGAAAGGCGTGATACTGCAAGCCCACATGGACATGGTTCCCCAGAAAAACGCCGACAAGCAGCACGATTTCCTTACCGACCCTATCGAAGCCTACGTAGACGGCGACTGGGTAAAAGCCGATGGCACCACCTTGGGCGCCGACAACGGCATGGGGGTGGCGGCCGCTTTGGCGGTCCTGGAATCGGACAGCCTCCGGCACGGGCCGCTCGAAGTGCTGATCACCACCGACGAGGAAACAGGAATGACCGGCGCTTTCGGTTTGGAAGCCGGGCTTCTCAAAGGCGACATCCTTCTGAACCTGGATTCGGAGACCGAAGGCGAATTGTACGTGGGCTGCGCCGGCGGCCTGGATGCCACGATCCGCATGAAGGCCGACTACTCGGCAGCAGGCCAAGGCGTTGCGTTCCGCCTGAGCCTCACCGGCCTGAAGGGCGGCCATTCGGGCATGGACATCATATTAGGACGGGGAAACGCCAACAAGCTGATGAACCGTCTTTTGCAGCGGCTGGTCAAGGAAGCTGGCGCCCGCCTTGCCTCGATAGAAGGGGGTAGCCTGCGCAATGCCATTCCGCGCGAATCTTTCGCCACGGTGGTTCTGCCGCAAGGGAAAGAGGCTTCCATGGAGGCGATCGTCAAGACGTTCTATGAAGAAACCAAAGCCGAGCTGGCGCTGGTCGAGCCCGATTACGCGTTGAAGTGCGAGAAGGCGTCGATGCCGGAAAAGGCCTTGACCGAAGCCTGCACGGCGGGCCTTTGCAATCTGGTTTACGGCATACCCGATGGCGTGATCCGGATGAGCGATTCCATGCCCGGCCTCGTGGAAACCTCCACCAACATGGCCATTGTGAAAACGGAAGGCGACGATGTGGTCATCAGCTGCCTTTTGCGCTCTTCGGTCGACACGGCCAAATACGATTTGGCGGCCGCGATGCAAGCCGTGGTCGATTTGGCGGGGGCTTCGGCCGAATTTACCGGGGCGTACCCGGGCTGGAAACCCGACATGGATTCGCCCATCCTCAAAGTGATGCAGGAACGTTACCGCGCGCTTTTCGGGTCCGAAGCCAAAGTCATGGCCATCCATGCCGGCTTGGAATGCGGCTTGTTAGGCGGGGTTTACAAGAATTGGGACATGATTTCGTTCGGCCCCACCATCAAGCATCCCCATTCGCCCGACGAGAAAGTCAATATCGAATCGGTGGGGAAATTCTGGAAATATCTGACGGACACCTTGGAACATATTCCTCAGAAGTAAGACGGAGGCAAGCTTCCATTCATCCCGGGGACAGGCATTCCGCCCGCGTCCCCGGGATTTTTTTCAACTGCCGGAGGAGCCGCCGGGCCGCTTTTCCACGATTTCATTCTGCACGCGCAAGGCTTCGGCGTGGATGCAATTGAGCAGCTTCAAGACGAAATCCACATCCAAGCCTTTTTCCTTGGCCGAGCTTGTGCAACGTTCCACGACCTGGTTCCACCGGCCGAGCTGCAAGACCGAAAGGTTCCCTTCCTTTTTGAGGTTCCCGAGTTTCCTTACCAAATCCATCCGCCGGGAAAGGACTTGCATCAGTTCGTCGTCGGTTTCATCGAGCAGGCGGCGGATTTGCTCCATTTTTGCCGGCGCGCTATCCCGATTCCGGAATACCAGGCGGGAAAACCATTGCTCGAAAGCGGCAAAGTCCAGTTGTTGCCGGGCATCGCTCAGGGCGGCATCCGGGCAGGGGTGCACTTCGAGCATGAAACCGTCCATTTCCATGTCCAGTCCGGCCTGCGAGATTTCCCCGATGTAATCGCGGTTCCCGGCAATGTGGCTCGGGTCGCACAGCAATGGCGTGGAAGGGAGCGCCCGTTTGAATTCCACGGCAAGTTCCCATAAAGGGGCGTTGCGGTAAGGCCGGGAATCGTAGAGGCCGAAGCCTCGGTGAATGCCGCCCACAAGGCCTTTCCCGTGCCGGGCGAGCCGTTCGATTCCCCCTATCCAGAGGGCTATGTCGGGATTGACGGGGTTTTTCACCCAGACAGGCTGGGGGCAGCCTTTCAGCGCTTGCCCTATTTCTTCCATCATGAAAGGGTTGGCCGTGGTGCGCGCCCCTATCCAGAAGACATCGATTCCGTACCGGAGGCAGAGTTCCACATGTTTGGCATTGGCCACTTCGGTGGCGAAGGCGACCCCGTGCCGCGCTTTTGCCTGCTGCATCCATTGCAAGGCTTGTTCCCCGAATCCCTCGAAGCAGCCCGGCCGCGTGCGGGGTTTCCAGGCGCCGGCTCTTATGGCGGTTATCCGCGCGATGCCTTTTGCGGCGGCTTCCCATTTTTTGAAAAACAAGGCGGAAGCTTCTATTTGCTGGTACGACTCCGCGCTGCAAGGGCCGGCAAAGAGGTACGGCAAGACAGGGGAGGCATCGGTTCCGTTCATGATTCAGGATTTTGTTTCCGGCTTGCCGCTCTTGCGGCGGGCAGCGGGCATAAAAACAGTAAAGTTATGGAATCTGTCCGGATTTCGGCGATTTTCGGCAATTTCCGGGAAAGCACGCGACGATAGGGCGTTTGGCAACGAATAAACCTTGCAAAACATTGATGATTTTCATGTCGCATCTCGGTTGGATTTATATAGTATATTGTTTTACAGGTGATTATCGTCTTTGAAAGGAGGCTCTTCCGCGCCGCTGTTTTCATGGAGTGTCTTGTTTTTCGGGCGATTCCCATCGTGGAAAAAAGCGTTTTTCGTATTTTTGCCGCATGAAAACGAAGAGGTTAAGAAAAAAGGCAATAAGGATTGCCGCTTTTAGCGTTCTTCTTGGGCTTTCAGGGGCGGCGGAAGCCTCGCGCAAGGAGGTTTTGCTCGAAAACTGGATTCCCCCGTATTGCTATTGGCTCGACCCGCTTTCCATTCCGGCCAGCATAGTCGACACCACCCTGGCGGAACGGATGTTCGACACCAGTTCGTCGGGCATGATACGGCATGCGCTTTACGCTTGCCCGCTTTCCCAGGTGGATTTCGATGTCTTGTACCGTTCCATTTGGAAGCCCGACTCGATTTCCCGCAGCCGGATGACTTTTTTCGACACGGTTCCCGACGATTATGTCCGCAAGCGGATGTTCCGCTCTTACTGGGGCTGGAACCCGCATGTGCCCTTCAGCGAGGTGCATAACATGTTCGATATGGACAATATCCGCGACACGCTTCTGCTGCGCAAGCGCAGAGGCGTCTACAAGCGGCCCAGCGACTTGTCCCAGCAGATAGAAGACGATATTATTCAGGAGACGCGGATCATGAAGCGGGTTCCCAAGCCGCTCATCAACCCCAAGGATTCGGTAACGCGCTGGGCGTTCGATGCGGACGGAGGGGTGAACATGGCCCAGACCTCGCTGACCAACTGGGCGGCCGGGGGCGAGAGTTCGATTGCGGGCAATGCAAGGCTGAACATGAACTTGGCCTACCGCAACGGGGGGCACAAATGGGAAACCAAGCTCAACACGGAATACGGCTTGATTTACGACAAGACCGATGGCTTGAACAAGACGGTAGACAATCTTCTGGTGTCCATGCGTTACGGTTACGCCATTCCCGGCGGGCGTTTCTTCTATACCACGTATGTGGAATTCCAGACCCAGTACGACAAAGGTTATGCCAATGTGGGCGACGAGGATTACATCTCCAACATCATGGCACCCGGTTACCTCAATACCTCCATCGGTATCGAATACAAGCTCGGCAAGCTGCTCTCGGTCTATTACGCGCCGGCCAGCGGCCGTACCACTTTCGTGCTGGATCCTTACCTTTCCTCTATCGGGGCTTTCGGGGTGGATCCGGGAAAGGATGTGGTCTTCCAGATAGGGATGGCGCTGACGACCGCTTTGGAATGGACTTTCTACAAGAACATGACCCTGAAGACCGATGCCAATTTCTTTACGCCCTACGATCAGGACTTCGGCAATATCGTGGTCGATTGGAACTTCCGCTTGGAAATGGCAGTCAATAAGTTCCTGACCGCTTCGGTGGGAACGTCGCTCAAGTACGACGACAAGGTAACCACCGTTGACGAGAACGGCAATGTGCGCGGGCCCAAGGTGCAGTTCAAGGAAATGCTTACTGTCGGGCTGGGTTATACGTTGAAGTACAAGTCGAAGCAGATAGCGCAATAGAGGCCGGCGCGATAGGGGCGGCGGGCGGTTTTGCCCCTTTCCCGGCGTTGTTTGCGCGGTTCCGGCGGAAGCAAGGGAAACTTTTTTCTTTGGCAGAAGGAGGGGAAGGGGAAGCGCTTGCCGGGCCTCAGATTCCGATCTGCTTGAAAGCTTCGATCCGGGCCGGGATGTCGGGGGCGGAAAAGATGGCATTGCCGGCCACGAGCGCATTGGCTCCGGAAGACAGCAATGCCGGGGCGTTCTCGAGGCTTACCCCTCCGTCTACTTCAAGAATGAGGTGAGGGTTGTATTTTTCTTTCATTTCGCGGATTTTCCTTATTTTCCGGTAGGAGTTTTCAATGAAAGCCTGTCCTCCGAACCCGGGGTTCACGCTCATGACCAGAACCAGGTCGGCAAATTCGATCACGTTTTCCAGGACGCAGGCAGGCGTGTGCGGGTTGATGGCCACTCCGGCTTTCATGCCGGCATCGCGTATCTGGCAGAGGGTGCGGTTGAGGTGCCGGCAGGCTTCTTCGTGCACGGTGAGGATGTCGGCCCCGGCCTCTTTGAACGAAAGGATGTAGCGGTCGGGGTCCTGGATCATCAAATGCACATCAAGAGGCTTTTTTGCATGTTTCCGGATGGCTTTCACGATAGGCTGCCCGAGGGTGATGTTGGGTACGAAGAGGCCGTCCATCACGTCGATGTGGAGCCAGTCGGCCGAAGTCCGGTCGAGTGTTTCTATGGCGGCTTGCAGATTGGCGAAATCGGCCGAAAGGAGGGAAGGAGAAAGAATGAATGCCATGGTGTGCGGTTTAGGGGCGAGGCGGGCTCCGGCGGGAAAGCCGTAGCGGGCGGCCTTGCCGGTGCAAAGGTAAAGGTCTTTGGTTTGGCAAGCAAGACAGGTTTTTCCATTGGCGTGCCTGGAACGGTAACCCGGGGCGGCGGAAAGGGGTTTTATGGCCTGTTTCCTGGGTTTCCGCTGCTTTTTTCCAATTGCAGAAGTTTGGATAGATGCGTATTTTTGCCCGATTGCTTCCGGGAAGGCAATGCTTTCCGGAAAAGTCGAAAGAAAAAGTATTTATGATGAATTTGGATTCTGCGGCCCGGCACGAGACCAGCATGGAAATGGCGAAATTCCTCTTGCAGGTGCGTGCTGTGAAACTGGCCGGAAAAGAGCCGTTTACGTGGGCTTCGGGTCGGAAAGCCCCGATTTATTGCGACAACCGCATCACCTTGTCCTACCCGCATGTCAGGAATTTCATCCGTCAGGAATTTGTCAAGATAATCGAAGGCCAGGTGGGGCCGATCGATGCCATTGCCGGCGTGGCTACCGGAGGCATAGCCCAGGGTGCCCTGGTTGCCCAGGAACTGGGCCTTCCGTTTGCCTATGTGCGTTCCGAGGCCAAGAAGCATGGAATGGGGAACCAGATCGAAGGGGAAATCGCTTCGGGCAGCTCGGTGGTCGTGGTCGAGGATCTGGTTTCGACAGGGAAAAGCAGCCTTTTGGCCGTGGAAGCCTTGAGGGCCCATGGCTGCGATGTGAAAGCCATGGTGGCGGTCTTTACTTACGGTTTGGACATCGCCGCCCGGAATTTTGAACAGGCTAAAGTGCCGCTTTATACGCTGACAGAATACAACGACCTAATAGAGTGTGCTTTGCAAATGGAGTTACTGAATGAGGAAGAGATGGGTTCCTTGCGGCAATGGCGTCAGGACCCGGAGAAATGGTCGGATCAACACATGCAGCAGTCATGAAAGTCAGCAGTCAGAAACTATCCGTGCAGGGCGAGGCGATGAAGGCCTTTTCGCGGGTGTCCGATTTTACCGCCCTGGGAGGAATGATGCCCGGGCAAGTGCAGGATTGGAAAGCCACGCGCGACACCTGTTCGTTCAATGTGGGCGGAATGGCCCAGATAAGCATGCGCATCGCCCAGCGGGTGGAGCCTTCGTTGGTGGTCATCCAGTCGGAAGAAGGCTCGCCGTTCGGTTTCACCATCGCTTTCCACTTCCAGGAAGAAGGCCCGGGAGGGTTCACTTCGCAGGTGGAGGCCGAAGTGGGCGTGAACATGGTGATGGCCGCCATGCTCAAAGGCAAGATGCAGACGTTTGTCGATGTCCTCAATCAGCACATCAAGACTTTTTGCGAACAATGAGCCGCAGGCGGAAAGAGCAAGCCAACCGGGTTCTTGAAGGCATCCGCATCGAGAAAGCGGCCGCCGAGGGCAATTCCCTGGCCCATGTGGACGGCAAGGTGCTGTTCGTGTCGTATGCCGCGCCCGGCGATGTGGCCGATGTGGAAGTCTATCGCCAGAAAGCCGGGTACATGCAAGGCCGGATTGCCCGCCTGCGGACGCCGTCCCCGCTTCGCCAGGAGCCGTTCTGCCCGCATTTCGGCCTTTGCGGGGGCTGCAAGTGGCAGCATCTTCGTTACCCGGAACAGCTCAAGCAGAAACAGGAACAGGTGCGCGACCAGCTGGAGCGGATCGGCAAGGTGGCCTTGCCGGAAAGCCGGCCCATTGTCGGGGCGGAACCAAACCGCTTCTATCGCAATAAGTTGGAGTTCACTTTTTCGGTAAAACGCTGGCTGAGCGCGGAAGAAGTGGCCCGGAACGAAGAAGTGGACGCCGCCGGGCGTGCGGGCCTGGGTTTCCACTTGGCCGGGAAATTCGACAAGGTTTTAGACTTGCAAACCTGCTACTTGCAAGCCGAACCGTCGAACGCCATCCGGCTTTTTGTCAAGGAGCTGGCGCAGAAATCGGGCCTGAGTTTCTATGACATACGGGAACGCCGGGGATTCATGCGCAACCTGATGGTCCGCAACACGCCATCGGGCCAGTTCATGCTGGTTTTCGTCATCGGGGCCGAGCCGGTTCCGGCGTTCGAGCAGCTGATGCGGCAGGTGGCAGAGGCTTTCCCTTGCGTCACGAGCCTCATGTATGCGGTCAACACCAAGACCAACGACAGCATGGCCGACTTGGAAATGCGCTTGTTTTGCGGGGAGCCTTTCATTACCATGACCATGCCGGCTTACCGGTCCGGGGAAGCGGACTTGAAGTTCCGGGTCGGCCCGAAATCGTTTTACCAGACCAATTCGGAACAGGCGGCGCGGTTGTACCGGATCGTGGCGGATTTCGCGCGGATCGGCCCGGAAGAAACCGTGTATGACTTGTATACCGGAACCGGGACGATAGCCAATTACGTGGCACGTTCGGCCCGGAAAGTGGTTGGAATCGAATACGTGGAGGATGCCGTGCGCGATGCGAGGGCCAACTCGGAATTGAACGGGATTGCCAATACCGAATTTTTTTCCGGCGACATGGCGGAGGTGTTCAATACGGATTTCGTGCGCGCGCATGGGGTGCCCCGGGTGATTATTACCGACCCGCCCCGGGAGGGCATGCACGAAAAGGTGGTGGAATGCCTGATGAACGATGCCTTGTTCGGCCAAGGCTTGCGGCGGATTGTCTACGTGAGTTGCAATGCGGCCACGCAGGCGCGCGACCTGCAACGCATGGATGCCAAGTACCGGGTGGCGGAACATTGCGCGGTAGACATGTTCCCCCATACCGATCATGTGGAAAGCGTGGTCTTGCTGGAGCGGCGGGATTGAACCGGATAGCTCCCGCGGGCTTTCGGATGGCTTTTGCCGGATGCGGCCAGAAGCGGCGCGAACGCGCGAAAGCCGCGGAATCCTCGGCAGCGCGGGCATCCGAAACCCGTTCCGGCACTCGCGGCAAAAGAGAAAGAATCGGCAGACAATGAGCGTGGACAGGAATTTTTTTTCGGAGTTCGGCCGTGGGGTCAAGTCCTATGGCTTGGCATTCAAGATGCTTTTCACGGCGCGTTTCGCCTATTTCATGGTCTTTCCCGTTCTGGCCTGGCTGCTGTTCTTTTTGCTGGGGAATTTCATAGTGGGCTGGTTGGGCGATCCGGTGGAGGAATGGATAAGCCGGAGCATCCGTCTTTTGGCGGGCGATATCGCTTGGCTGCAAAACGCCGGGGCGGTGGCGGCTTTCGTTTTCCGGGTCTTGCTGCGGTTCGCGTATTTCATGCTTTTCCTGGCCGTTGGCGGATACTTGGTGCTGATTGTGCTTTCGCCGGTCTTTTCCTGGCTTAGCGAGCGCACCGAGACGGCTTTGACCGGCAAGGAATATCCTTTCCGCTTCGGCCGATTCCTGCGCGAGATGCTGCGCGGGGTCCTGATTGCGCTTCGCAACACCTTTTTCCAGCTTGCCGTCACGGTTCTCCTGATGATCGTTTCGTTCATCCCCTTGATCGGGATGCTCTCCCCGTTCCTGCTGTTCCTGAGTTCGGCCTATTTCTACGGTTTCTCTTTCGTGGATTACACCATCGAACGCCGGTACTTGCTGGTTCGCGAAAGCGTGGGTTACGTGAACCGGAACATCGGTTTCGTGATGGGCATCGGCCTGCCTTTCGCGGCGGCGCTTCTGCTGCCGTGGGGACAGTTCCTGGTCTGCGGTTTCGTTTCCCTGGCTTCGGTGATGGCGGCCACAGTGGCGGTATGCGATTCCGACCGCCGGCAAGATGCATCGCTGCCGGCAGAAAAATCCCAAGATTCCTCCAACGGCTAAAGAATTTCTTCCACGGCTTGCAGCAAGGGTTCCACGCTGACCTCCGAGCCGACAGCCTGCTGCATCCAGATTTGCGGCGTGAGCCGCCCCAAGGTGTAAATGCGGCGCAGTTCCGATGCGAACTCGGCCTTGGATTCCGCCTGGGCCAGATGGCTTTCCAGCTGGTATTCGATGATATGGCCGAAGGGATAGTTGGGAAGGTACATCGGCGCGTTGATCATGTGGGAATAGACGGCCAGCAGGGGAGAGTCGTGCGTGCCGAGGACCGGTTCGTAATACTGGTTCCAAACCTCTTTGGCAATGCCGATGACCGCATCGCGCAACTGCTCGGCGGTGGCTTGCGGGTTTTCATACAACCATTGCCAGGTGCGCATGTCTACCAGGGCGACCCCCATGATTTCGTAAGCGCCCCAGAAGATGTCCAAGGTAGTATTGTCGTCTATTTTCTGGTCGAAGCCCAGGAGCTGCAAGTCCCGTTTCTGGAAGATGAACGCCAAAGCCTCGGTAAAGGCCGTGTTCGGCACGCCGCTCAGCATGTAATAGTCTATGTCGTAGAGGTCGAGCGTTTGTTCCACGTTGTGGCCGAACTCGTGGACGGCAATGTTGTACCCTTTGTAGTCCATTCCTTTCCGGCCTATCCTTGTCCGCAGGCGGGCCGGTTCCCAGCGGCCTTGCGCGCCCCAGGCATGGCCCGAGCCCCGGGCGTTTTCCACCACGATGCGGTCGGCAATGTACCGGGCTTCATCCTTCGGGAAACCCAAGTCGCGCAGCATCCTCGGCATGTCGGCCGCGAAAGCGTCCGTGTCCGGGTATTTCTTTTGCGTCATGGCCGTCAGTTCGTCTTCAGGCATGGCCGAACGGCTTTTGAATCCATCGTACCAGATGTCGTACGGGCGCAGTTCCCTTCCCAAGCGCTTGCGGATGAGGCCGGCCACATGCCCGACTTGTTCGGAGGAAAGCAGGCGGGTGAACAATTTTTCTATGTCTTGCGCGGAGACTTCCATGCCTTTTTCGAAATTGCGGGCGATGCCGGTGGGGAGCTGGGGGCTGTAGCGGTCGATTTCCCTTTCAACCTGGAAGACTTCCAATATATGCGCGTAACGGGCCGCCCCTTCCGGCTTCAGGGAGATTTCCTGCCCGTTCCGGTACGTTTTGTTGGAGTACGGGGCCCAGTCGTATTCCGGGTTGTCCACCACATCGGCCGGTATGCTCTGGTCGATGATCCGCAGCATGACCTGGTAAATCATTTCCTGCTTCTCGCGCGCATCGGGAATATCGGCGTAGTTCGATTTGAGTTCGTCCCGGAGGTTCCAGTGGGAAAGCAGGCGCATGTCTTCCGGAAAGAGCCTGCGCCCGTCTTCGGTCAGCAAACGGCCCATCATGATATTGTACGAGGCGATGTAATTCTCGCAATCGCTCAAAGCTTTGGCATACCGGGCATTGATCCGGGCCGGGACCCGGGTGGTGAACTGGTCTCCCATCCGCGCGTAAGCCCACTCCAAGCGGTTCCAGTCCTTCCCTAAGCGGTTCTTTTCCTCCAAGGTGTAGAAAGGGAAATTCAAGATCGTGATGAAAGCCGTCTTGTTGGCGAACAGGTCGTCCGAAAGGTGCGAATAAGGATTGAACGCGCCCAGGATATAATCGATTTCCGTCAGTTCCGAGCCGGCCAAGTGCAGCGGGGATTGCAGGCGGACGCTTACCTGATTGGAGGTTCCGTACAGGATTTCGAGCGCGTTGGAAAGCTTGTCGAACAGGATTTTCCTGTCTTCCGGGCCGGATGCGTAGTTGGCAAGGGCGAAATCGGCAAATTCTTTTTCCGAGCCGTCTTCCGCCTGCCAGAGCGCGGCGGCCTGGGCCACCCCTTTTTCGACCAGCACCGGGTCGGCACCGGTTTTTTGTTCCAAGATGGCCGTGATTGTCTTTTGTACCGTTTCTTGGGATATGTTGCTCATGGATTCTTCTTTTGCGCTTTCGTGGCATCCTGTCGCGGCAATCAGCGCTGCGGCAACGCCAAAGAGTTTCAATTTCTTCATAAAGTCTTGTTTTTAGGTCATGTACGGGTTTTGCCTGCGATTGGCATTCCAGGTCGGATTCCTTCCGGTTGAAGCCGCCTATGTCTCGGCGATTCCGGGCAATAGCGGGGTCTTCCGGTTTTTGTTGGAACGAGAGCACGTCTGCTTACAGGAAAAGCCGGGTCGGACGAACACGTCCGACCCGGCTTTTGAACCGGAAAGACAAGCCGGTCTCATTGCTTGGCGTCCGGTTGCAGGCTCGGCATTCGAAAGAAAAGCTATTCTTCGGTATTCTGGGCGGCGTATTCTTTCAGGAGTTTTTCCTGGATGTCGGCCGGAACCAGTTCGTAGCTGGCGAATTTCATGGAGAAAGACGCCCGTCCGCCCGAGATGGAACTGAGCGCGGTGGAATAGTTCGACATTTCCTTCAAGGGAACCTTTGCCTGGATTTTCTCGTAGCCCTTTTCGCTGCTCATCCCCATGATGATGGCGCGGCGGCCTTGCAAGTCGCCCATTACATCGCCCATGCAGGCGCCGGGAACGGCCACTTCCACATCGTAGACGGGTTCCAGGATTTTCGGGGCGGCTTCTTTGAAGGCTGTGCTGAACGCATTGCGGCCGGCCAGCATGAACGAGACTTCATTGCTGTCTACCGGGTGCATTTTCCCATCGTAGACAATCACCCGGACATCGCGGGCGTAGGAACCGGTAAGCGGGCCCTGTTCCATGCGGCTCATGACCCCCTTGAGGATGGCCGGGAGGAAACGGGCATCGATAGCCCCGCCCACGATGCTGTTCACGAAGACTAATTTCCCGCCCCATTCCAGATCGATAGTCTGGGTGTCGCGCACGGTGATTTTGTATTCCTGCCCGCCGAACTTGTAGGTGGTAGGAGCCGGCATCCCTTCGTAATAAGGCTCCACGATCAGGTGGACTTCGCCGAACTGGCCGGCTCCGCCCGACTGTTTCTTGTGCCGGTAGTCCGCCCGGGCCGCCTTGGTGATGGTTTCGCGGTAGGGGATTTTGGGCTCGAAGAATTCGATGGGGAGCTTGTCGTTGTTTTCGATCCGCCATTTGAGGGTGCGCAAGTGGAATTCCCCTTGCCCCGACACGATGGTTTGCTTCAGTTCCTTGGATTGTTCCACGACCCAAGTGGGGTCTTCTTCGCGCATGCGGAACAGGATTTCCATCATCTTTTCCGAATCGGCCTCGTTTACGGGCTTGACGGCACGGCGGAACTTGGGTTCGGGATATTTGATGAAATCGAACGTGTAGTCGCAGTCCTTGCTGTTGAGCGTGTTGCCCCGGTGCACGTCTTTCATCTTGACGGTTGCGCCGATGTCCCCGGCAACCATTTCCTCCACTTCGGTGCGGTTTTGCCCGGCTACCGTGAATATCTGGGCAATGCGTTCTTTCGACCCCCGGTCCGCATTCACCAGGTCGTCGCCTGCCTTGATGCGGCCGGAAATCACTTTGAAGAAGCAGACCTGGCCGATGTGGGGCTCTACCGTGGTTTTGAAGACGAACAGGCTGGTGGGGCCGTTGGGGTCGGGCGTTATTTCTTCTCCGTTTTCGGTAACCGGACGCGGCATGCTGTCGGTGCAGGGAACCACGTTCCCCAAGAATTCGAGCGTGCGGCGCACGCACATGTCCCTGCCGGCGCAGACGCAGAAGACCGGGAACATGTTGCGGGTGATAAGCCCGGCCCGGATTCCGGCCCGCATCTCGTCTTCGGTCAGCGTGCCGGCTTCGAAGAATTTTTCCATCAGGACATCGTCGTGTTCGGCCGCCGACTCCACCAAGGCCTTGTGCAGTTCCATGGCTTTGTCCATTTCCTCGGCCGGGATTTCCAGCACTTCGGGCACGCCGCCTTCGGGCTTCCAGCGGTACATTTTCATCTTCAATACATCGACCACGGCATTGAAGGCCGGCCCTGTATTGACCGGGTATTGGATTTGGACTACCTTGCCGCCCCATTGCTCGCGCAGCTGCGACACGGTCGATTCGTAATCGGCCTTCTCGTGGTCGAGCTGGTTCACCACGAAAATGACGGGCTTATGGAATTGTTCCGTATAGCGGAACTGGTTGATGGTTCCTACTTCGATGCCGTATTGGGCGTTGAGCACCATCAACGCCGTATCGGTAACGTTCAAGGCCGAGACCGCCCCGCCGATGAAGTCGTCGGAACCCGGGCAGTCGATGAAGTTGAGTTTCCGGTCTTGCCAAAGCACGCTGAAAACCGTGGAGAATACCGAATAACCGTATTCTTTTTCAACCGGGAAATAATCGCAAACGGTGTTTTTCGATTCCACCGAACCACGGCGGTTGATCACCCCGCCTTCGTATAGCATGGCTTCGGCCAAGGTGGTCTTGCCCGAACCCGAACTGCCCAGGATGGCAATGTTCTTGATTTCGTTGGTTTGGTAAACTTTCATCGTTATTCAGTTTTAGTTTTTAATGTTTGGCTTTCGGTTTGATTGACCGGCTTTTCAATGGCTTCATGCCGCAAGCCCGGCGTTTCCCGTCCCGCTTCGTTTTCCGCGTTTTCCCCGGCAACCTTTTTCACGTGGCGGAAAAGGGCCGCGAGCGGCGCTTCCTGGGGCTTGAACACGAAATGCGCCTTGCGGTAAAAACAATCCCGGCTTCCAAGCAGGTTTTCCACGAAGGCGTCGAGCGCTTCCGGGCCGAGGTCGCGGAGCAAAGGCCGCTGGTTCTTGTTTTCCGGCTGCGCCAGGCGGGCGGCCAGGACCGGGGCCGGTACTTCCATGTAAACGGTATGCCCGTTGCGGTTCATGTAGTCCATGTTCCCGTGGAAGCAGGGGAGGCCGCCCCCCGTAACCACGATTCGGTTCCCTTGCCGGGGAAGCGTCCGGAGCAGCTTGCTCTCTTCTTCCCGGAAGCGTTTTTCCCCGTAGCGGTCGAAAATCCCGGGAATGTCCGTCCCGAACTTCTCTTCGAGGAGCGCATCGGTGTCGGAAAGCTCCCACCCCAGGGCGGAGGCCAATTCCTTGCCGGTTTCGCTTTTCCCGCATCCCATGAAACCAATGAGGTAGATGTTCATTTATGGCAGGCGTTCATTCCCGAAACTTCTTGCGAACTTTTTCCCGCCGCCCGGCGGGGCGCCTGTGCGGGCGATTTCAGAACCGCTCGGAGACCGTTTTCCAGTCGACGATTTTCCAGAAGTCGGCCACGTAGTCGGCCCGGCGGTTTTGTTTGTCGAGGTAATAGGCGTGTTCCCACACATCGATTACGAGCAGGGGTTCCTTTTTTTCCTTCAGGGGGTTGCCTGCATTGGGCGTGGCAATGATTTCGAGTTCTTGCCCGGATTTCGCCAGCCAGGCCCAGCCCGATCCGAAAAGCCCGTTGGCGGCTGCGGAAAAGGCTTCCTTGAAGGCCTCGAACGACCCCCATTTCCTTTCAATGGCTTCTTTGAGCGCGCCTTGGGGTTCGCCGCCGCCCTGCGGGGAAAGGCAATTCCAGTAGAAAGTATGATTCCAAGTCTGGGCCGCGTTGTTGTAAAGGGCGCCTTCGGCTCCTGTCAGGATTTCTTCCAGACCGGCATCTTCGAAAGGCGTGCCGGCTTTGAGCCGGTTCAGGTTGTCTATATAAGCTTGATGGTGTTTTCCATGATGGAAAGAAAGGGTTCGGGCGGAAATGAAAGGCTCCAGTGCGGTTTCCGCGTAAGGGAGCGGCGGTAGCGTGAATGTTTTCATGGGCTGTTCTTTTAGGTTCTTCCGTTCCCGGGAAGCAGCTTCGTGGCGGTCTCCCGGCGGGGATTTTCTTTTTTCCGGTTTTGTTTAAGCCAACCTATCAAAAATAAGAAAAAAAACGATTGGTTTTACGTCCGGCTCCAGGGGAAGGCGGAAAAGGCGAAGGAACCTTGTCCGGGGCAAGGCGGGAGAAGATGAGGGAATGCGGAAGGGGATGGCCGGAAGGGGAGCGGGGAAGACGTCCTGCAGGGCCGGAATGTTGAAAGCCCCTTTCCCCGAGTCCGGGGAAAGGGGCTTTCTCTTGCGTCTTGGGCCTTGGCCGTCCTTCTGGCAACCTGCCCAAGCTTTGCGGCTTGTCCCGGCTTTTCATCCGGAATGCCGCGTTATTTTTTTGCAGGACCCGTTTTCCGGGCGGAGGCCGTTTTCCGGGCCGCGGTTTGCTTTTTGGCTGCCGCCTTGCCGGCTTTCGGGGCCGCGGTGGCTTTGGCCGCTGCTTTGGCTTTTTTTGCCGTTGCGGCTTTCGGGGCCTTTGCCGCTATAGCCTTTGCCGCTATGGCTTTTCCCGCTGTGGCCTTTGCCGCGGCACCGGTTTCCGTTTTTGTTTTTCCGGCCTTGCCTGTGCTCTTGGCCGTACGCTTGGCCGGGCTCTTGGCCGCGCTTTTCGATGCCGCGGCTTTCCGGCCTTTCTTTTCGGCGCGGGCGGCTCCGGGCTGGGCTTCGGCCGTTTGCATGCGGAGCTTGGCCCGTTCATGCCTTTCCAGACGGGCGGGTTCCAAGGAAATCACCTTTCCGGTAGGCATGCTCAGCAGCTGGCTGATTCCTTCGGTTTTGAGGTTTTTGGCGTCGATTTCGGCCGAGAGGCTGTTGTCGTAGTCGTCGGGCTCGGTGTAGGTGGTGATGACGCCTTCGTAATTGCGCAGGATGGCTTTTCCGCCGCCAAGGGCAATCAGGTATTGCGGCATCACGGGGATTTTCCCGCCCCCGCCGGGAGCATCGACCACGAAGGTGGGAACGGCGTAGCCCGAAACATGCCCGCGCAGGCCTTCGATGATCTCGATGCCTTTGCTGACCGGGGTACGGAAGTGCTCAAGCCCCATGGAAAGGTCGCATTGATAAATGTAATAAGGGCGAACGCGGATTTTTACCAGTTCGCAGACCAATTTCTTCATGATGCTGACCGCATCGTTCACCCCGCGGAGCAGGACCGACTGGTTCCCCAAGGGAATGCCGGCGTTGGCCAGCCGGGCGCAGGCGGCGGAACTCTCCTCGGTGATTTCGTTGGGATGGTTGAAGTGGGTGTTGAGCCAGACAGGATGGTACTTGGCCAGCATCTTCACCAGCTCGGGCGTGATGCGTTGGGGAAGGACTACGGGAACCCGGCTGCCGAGACGGATGATTTCCACGTGCTTTATGGAACGGAGACGCTGGATGATGTATTCCAGTTTCTGATCGGAAACCAGCAGCGCGTCCCCGCCCGAGAGCAGCACATCGCGTACTTGGGGCGTGCGTTCGATGTAGGCCAAGGCTTTTTCGATGCGTTCATTGGGGCTTTCGCAGTCGTGCTGGCCGGCGAAGCGCCTGCGGGTGCAATGGCGGCAGTACATGGAACACTGGTCGGTAATGAGGAACAGCACCCGGTCGGGATAGCGGTGGGTGAGCCCGGGAGTGGGGGAATCCTCGTCCTCGTGCAGCGGGTCGAGCAGGTCGGCGGGCGAGATATGGGTTTCAGCCCCGGTCGGGATAGCCTGCTTGCGCACAGGGTCGTTCGGATCCTTCGGGTCGATAAGGCTCAGGTAGTAAGGCGTAATGGCCATCCTTAGGGTTTGGAGCGTCTTTTTTACGCCAGCCTCTTCTTCTTTGGTCAGCTTGATGTATTTCTTCAGGTCTTCGAGCGTTTCGATGCGGTTCCTCACCTGCCATTTCCAATCGTTCCATTGGGCATCGCTCACATTCGGGAATAATTCTTTTCTTCTGCTAATCATGGGATTCGGTTTTTTGTTGCTGGTCTTTTCCCGGGCGAACCCGGAAAGGGTTCCGGCCTGCCTCTGCGCCCTTGCAGGATTGGGGAATGCCAACCGGATTTTTAAATTCCCCCAGGCCGGAACTTTGGCCGCAAGGCGGATCCGGGCTGGGGGAATGGCAAGCGCGGGCAGGAAATTTCCCGCAGGGGGATCAGGCGTACAATTCGGTGAAGATGTCGCGCAGGGCCTTGCATTCGCGCAGTTCCTGAAGCGTGATTTCGGCATGGCCTTTGGTGTAGCCGTTGCCGACGATCATCGTCACGTCCTTGCCAACGCCTTCGGCACCTAAAGCGGCTTTGGTAAAGGAAGTGGCCATCGAGAAGAAGTAAACCAGGCCATCGTCTTTGGTGCAGAGGATGCTGGTCATTTCGGTGTTTTCGATGTTCACGTTGTTGATGCAGATGTCGCAGAGCCCGCCGTTGGTCAGTTCCATGATCTTTTCATAGACAGGCACCGGCTGGGTGGCATCGGCCGAGAAGACATAATCGCAGAATCCGAGCTTTTGCAAGCGTTCGGTGCTTTTCTGGCTGTGGCAAAGGCCGATCACCTTTCCGGTCACGCCGGCACGCTTCTTGGCTTCGTAGCAGCAAAGCATGCCGCTCTTTCCGCCGGCGCCGATGATGAGCACGGTGTCGCCGGGTTTTACCAGCTTGGCCGTCTGGGCCGGGGCTCCCGCCACGTCCAAGGCGGACAAGGCCAGGTTTTCGGGAAGGTCGGAGGGAATCTTGGCATAAATGCCGCTTTCGAAGAGTATGGCTTTCCCGTCAATGTCCACCTGGTCGATGTCGGCGCGGATTTCCTTGATCTTGTCGATGCGGAGGGGCGTTAACGAGAGGGAAACCAAAGTGGCGATCTTGTCGCCTTCTTTCAGGTCGATTTTCCCTTTGAGGGCATCGCCGATTTTTTCAACGGTGCCTAACAGCATGCCGCCCGAACCGGTTACAGGGTTGCGGTGCTTGCCTTGCTTGGCCACGATGCCGAGCATGATTTCGGCAATCTTGGCCTTGTCGCCGCCGGCTTGCTCCTCGATTTGGGTAAAGCTGGCCGAGTCGATGTTCAGGGTCTGCACGTCGATGAGGATCTCGTTGTCGTACAGGACATCCATGTTGTTGTCGATTTTGTCGGCAGGCTGGGGAAGAACGCCTTTGGGCGAAATTACACGGTGGGTACCGTATTTGTTACCTTTGGGTTGTGTGCTCATATTCTCTTTTTTTATTTTTTTTGAATACTGTTGAAAAGCCTGAAAAACCAGGCGGTTGAAAGGCCGGCGGGTTTCCGGAAGAAGCCGGCGGGTTCCCGCATCCCGTTTTCGGGGCATGTCCTCGTGCCACGCCGGGCGCCTATCGGCTTTTTCCTTTCGCAATCCGTTTCGATACCGGCTTGCAGCTTGCATTCCGGAAAACCCGGGAATTACTTCTTGCGGGCCGGCAGGGAAAGGATTTCGCGGGCCTCGGCCGAAGTGGCCACTCCGCGGCCCAGTTCCTGGGCCATGCGGACTACTTTAGCCACCATTTCGCCGTTGCTCTTGGCCAGCACGCCCTTTTCCAGGTAGAGGTTGTCCTCGAAGCCTACGCGGACGTTCCCGCCCATCACGATAGCGGCGGCAGCCAGCTGGAATGCGTGGCGGCCGATACCGGTAGCCGTCCAGGTGGAACCGGCCGGGATGTTGTTGACTAACCAGCAGAGGTTCGGCACCGTAGCCGGCGTGCAGCCCGGAACACCCAATACAAAGTTGAACTGCATCGGGGCACCCGGAACGAGACCCTTCTTGGCCATCGTCAGAATCGTGTCCAAATGGCCCATTTCAAAGCACTCGTATTCGGGCTTGATGTTGTTTTCTATCATGCGTTTTCCGAAATCGCGCATCATGGGCATGGTGTTCTCGAACACATCGTCCCCGAAATTGCAGGTCCCGCAGTCCAAGGTGGCCATTTCCGGAAACAATTCGGTGGGCTGCAGGCGTTCTTCGGCCGTCATGCCCACGGCACCGCCGGTGGAAGGGATCAGGATTACGTCCGGGCAGGCCTGGTAAATGGCATCGATGCACTCCTTGAAACGGGCTTTCCCCTGGGTAGGCGTTCCATCGTCCTCGCGCACGTGCAAGTGCACGATGGCAGCGCCGGCGTCAACGGCCGATTTGGTTTCCCGCACGATTTCTTCCACCGTGTAGGGAACGGCGGGATTCTGTTCTTTGGTTACTTCGGCTCCGCAAATGGCAGCCGTGATTATCAGTTTCTCCATATTATTTCCTTTGGCAGTTCTTGGGGGTTACGCAAGTTCCGGTGGCACGACATACCACGATCGGCTCGGCCAGGACATCGGCCGCCGAAGCGCTTATGTCGGGGCGGGGAGCAATGATCTTGCGGGCCTCGAATTTCATTTTCCGGGAAGTGTTCCCTTCGGATACGATTTCGCCGGTGGCTTCGATGTAATCGCCGGCGTAGACAGGGGCCATGAACTCAACCATGTCGTAGGCTTTGAAGAGGCCTTCATCGCCGTCGCGCTGGATAAGGAGTTCGGTGGCCACATCGCCGAAAAGCTGGAGCATGCGGGCTCCATCTACCAGATTTCCGCCGTAGTGGGCGTCGTGCGAGCTCATGCGCAGGCGGATGGTGGATTTGTACTGGGTCATATTTTTGGTTTTTGGTTTATCTGACAATGTATTTCACCAGGATGGAAGGCGTGATGACGGCTTCCGGTTCCAGTTGGCCGGGCTCTACGATGTTCTGGATTTCGGCAATTACCGTATCGGCCGCCATCGCCATCATGGGGTTGAAGTTCTGGCTGGTTCCCCGGTAAACCAGGTTCCCCTCCGTATCGCCCTTGCTGGCTCCGATCAGGGCGAAATCGGCGCGCAAAGGCTTTTCGAGCAGGTAATCTTTCCCGTCGACGTTGACGACTTGCTTGCCTTCGGCCACGACGGTGCCGATGCCGGTCGCGGTCAGCACGCCGCCCAAGCCGGCCCCGCCGCAGCGGATTCTTTCGGCCAGGCTTCCCTGCGGGCAGAATTCCACTTCGAGCTCGCCGGCGTTCATCTGGTCCATGGTGTTCTGGTTGGTGCCGATGTGCGACACGTACAGCTTGGAAACTTGTTTGTTCGTTATCAGTTTGCCCACGCCGCGATCCGGGTAGCCGGTATCGTTGCAGATGAGGGTAAGGTTCTTTTTGCCCGATTCGGCCAATGCGTCGATGATGCGCAAGGGGGTTCCCACCGTCAGGAATCCTCCCACCATGATGGTGTCGCCGTCTTTGATCATGTCGATGGCATCTTGAACGCTGATGAACTTGTCCATAGTTATTGCTGTTTAGATTGTTGCTTGCACGGCAAAGGGTTTGCGTTTTTCCAAATTTCCAAAAAGGAGAAAGCTTTTTGGAGTGCAACCCGCAAAGATATGGAAAAGAGGAAAAAAGCGCAAATCGAGGAGGAACGCGCCTTGCCGTGGGGACGTGGATGGGCGGCCGGCCGGGTCCGCCGGGCATCCTTTGCCGGGGAAACTTGCTTGAAACAAGGAAGGGACGGCCGTTAGGCGGAAAGTTCCCGGAAGATGAGCAGAACCACGCAGAGGAAGAAAACCAGGTACAGGAAAACCAGCATCCCGATTTTGGCTTTGACAGTCTTTTTCGTGTCCATGAGGTTATTGTTCCCGCCAGCAGGGAATGCGAGGGTTCCGGAGGAGGCTTGCCCATTCGGGCAGCGCCCCTCCGGAACCCTCGCATTCATGGCGCATGAGATTCTTGGTTTGATTTTCTTACTTGACAATGAATTTCAGCACGCGGATTCCTTTGTCTGTCTTTACGCGGGCAAAGTAGATTCCGGAATCCAGGTTTTCGGTACCCAGGACGAAACGCCGGGTGGAAATACGGGGCGTGCGGTAGAGGACGGCTCCGGCCGGGTTGCAGATGGTTACTTCCTCTATGGTCCCGTCATGGCTGCCGATGTTGATTTGCGTGCTGGCCGGGTTCGGGTAGAGGCTGAGGCCGGAGATTTCTTCGCGGTTCAGGGCGGCTGCTTCGGGCTTGGAAATCTCGATGCCGTCTACCATGAACATGAAATGGTTGTCGGAGATGCACTGGATGGCGAAATGGATTTCCTGGCCGGCATACGGGCTCAAGTCCACCACCACTTCCTGCCAGTTTTCCACCGGGGCCGTGCGGGTTTGAAGGAGCGTGAAGTCATCGGGCTTGTTTCCGGTTGTGGAAACCAGGATGTTGTATTCTTCGAGCCCGTATTCAGCCGAATAGGTTTTCACCGCCAGCGAGGCCTTGGCTCCTTGTTCGGGCAGGAGGAGCTTGGGCGAAATCAGCCAGTCGTTGTTGGCCGATGCCTGGCTGGAGAAAGCCGCGCCGAAACGTTCCCCGTCATAGGGCAGGATGGCCGGAGAGGGTTCCATGGCCGGGGAGGTCTGGCTCGGGTTGAACACGATGAACGCGAAAGGCGTTCCGGCATAGGGGAAATCCACCCCGTCCATCTGATAAGTGTAGTTTCCATCGCCATCGAGCATGGTCCATTGCGGGTTGAGGTAGCGGATGGAAAAATCCGAGCAAGACTCGAAATCCAATTTGTAGGGGTCGGCAGGCAGCCCGGTGCGGACGGTCATGCGGCAAGTGTCGTTGGCCGGGTTCTGGTCTCCGTCGAGCGCTGTCCAGGCGACAAGCTCGTATTCGGCTTGGGGCTGGGAAAGGTCGGCGGTGAAAACCACTTCGCCGGAAGCATAGGCGGCCAGACGGACTTTGGCGGTTTCGAGCAAGGTCCCATTCACGGAAACATTCACCGGGATGATGGCTTCTTCCATTCCGTGGTTGGTTACCTGCACGGCAATCATTTCCTCGGGAGAGAAGCTGCCGCTGGCTTGCGGGCGGCTGAATCCGTTGGCCGAAGCGTCTGTTTCGTAAAGCTTGGCGCCATGGCCGAAAATGGCGCGGATAGCCGGGCGGCCCAAGCCTTCCTGCGGGTAGGCCGTATTGTTGTTCACAAGGTAGACGCCGGTAGCTCGGGAATCGTCCGCCACCAAGTAACGTCCTTCCATGGATACCGTGAACATGTACCAGCCCGGCTCCAGCAACATGGGTTCTACCGGGTATTCGATCTGGCCGGCCTCCACGCCGCGCATGCAAGAGGTTTCGTAAATCTTCGATTCCAAATAGAGCATTTCCGGGTCGTAACGGTAAATCCCGTAGCCGATTTCCATGTCTTCTTCCAGTTCGGCCCAGCCGATGGAGAGGGCTGTGAGCGTGTCGGCGACAAAAATCCGGAAAGGTACGCCGCAGGTGATCCGGTTGTCGGAAGAAGCGCCGATGGCGTGCCAGTAATCGTACATGCCTTCGGCCACTTGGTCGTAGCCCATCACCGAATCGGTTACAACGACCGGTTGTTCCAAGACGTTGTCATCGGGGTTCCCGTCCTGGGAAGAGCCGGAAAGGGAGACTTTGGCGCGGATGGGCAAGGCTTGCCCGGTTGCGGCTTCGATTCTGAAAGACAGCTGTCCGGAAGCGGTATCTTCGATTTCCCCTATTTCCAAGTCGGTTTCGGCAAGCACGGTTTCGCCTCCGACAATTTCCACATGGGCGTCCGCGGCCGGCAGGTAGCCTTTGTTCTGGACGGAGAAGCGGGCGGAGAAATCGTAGTCGAGCTGCCCGGCCGGGATCCGGTAGGGCGTATTGTGCTGGAAAGCGATCATGCGCAGGTCGTTCGCCGGGGCTTCTTCCACGAGGAACGTTTTGAACAATACGGTATTGTAGGCGGTTATGGGGACGATGGCGATGCTGTACTGGCCGGAAGCGGGACAGGTGAAAGAAATGTCTTCCACGTAGGATTCCTCGTAAGTGTAGTGGTCGCGGTAGGCCCGCAGGAGCGTCCATTCTTCGACAGGCGTCCCCGCCGGCCCGCAGAAAATGTCGAAATCTTCAGGAACGATGCCGGCCATGCCGCCGTTTATCCCCGCGCGGTATTCGTAGGTGAAGCGGTAGCTGACCCCTTCGGTCATCTCCACGCAGCGGGAAATGAGCGGTTCTTTTTCTTCGGCCGCAATGGCGTTCTGGTATTCAGGGTCTTGAATCAAGTCCGGATCGATGTCGTAGCTCCAGCCTTGGTTGCGGAAATGCCAGTTTTCCCGGTCCGCTGCTTGGCGGAAATCGGTCGAGAAGGGAATGGCGGCAGGGGATTGGTGGAGCAGGCTGTCGGCTCCGGAATTATCGCGCAGGTAAGACTCGGGCTGCTGGCCTGAACGGGCGGGAACGGAGCCTTCTACCGAGACTACGTGTTTCCCTATGGCCGACAAGTCGGCCAAGGTCTTGAAGTAGACGTCTTTCGAAAATCCTCCGGCAAGCGTGTCGTTGAAGGTTTCCTCCACGGGCGCATTGCCGTCCGCGCTATAGGAGAGCGTGAATCGGTAAATGGTTTCCAGTCCGTCGTTCGAGACCCGGACGCCGATGCTTTCATGATCCATGCCGCATCCCGAAAGCGGCAGGAGCACCTTTTCTATCTTGAGGTTGGGCGCGCCTTTGTTGGTGCCCGTGTCGATGAGGATGTTGTCGAGCTTGATTCCGATACGGCTTCTTTCCGAGCAGGCATGGAAGGCGAAGTAATAGTCGCCGGCCTGCGCGATGTCCAGGTCGATGGATTCGGTGTAATAGGCGTCCGGGCTGGCCACGAAGCCGGTTCGTTCGGCAAGGACAGTCATCTGCTCCGGATCGGGAGAGGTGCCGTAGAGCAGGCGCAGGTTTTCTTCGTAATAGGGCGAAACGGCATTGTAATTGAAGCGGACATAGTGCTTCCCGGGTTCCATGCCGATGGGGTTCCGGGTCACCAGATAGTCGTCGGAAGCTTGTTCAAGGCTGGCATTGATGCGGGCATGCGCTCCGCCGTACCACCACATGTTCTCGTCCTCATCGAGGGCGTAGAACCAAGTCCGCTCGTCTCCGTTGGCATTGATGACCGTCCAGTCTCCAAGCCGCTGGAGCGTGTCATCGAAACTGCAGAAGAAAAGCGGGTCGTTGGGGGTGCTGAACGCGTTTTCCACGGTTGTTTCGAACGTGTTGTTCTCCGGATTCAGGTCGTAAGGATGGGAAACAACGGCTTCGAAGAAATGGTTCCCGTAGGAGAGGAATTGCGCCGGTTCGTCGAAAGTGTAATCGTTGGCCTGTCCGGGTTCGAGCCTCTCGGTGAAAATTTGGGAAACCGTGTTTATATGGTTATGGGTATAGCTTGCCGGAATGCTGTCTATGGCGGTTTTCCCGTTGTTCCGGATGCGGACCGTCACTTCCTGCATGTTCATTTCCCGGCCATCTTCCGGTTCGACGATTTGCTCGACGGAAAGGTCGCAGCCGTTTGTCAAGGAGAAGGATTTGCGGTTGTCCGACGGGTCGTCGTCTTCAGGAAGCACGGCTTCGACCGCGATTTCGTGAATCCCGTATTTTTCCGGGCTGAAAGCCTGGGTGAACGTGTAGTCGAAGCTTTCGCCCGAGGCAATGGCTCGATTCACGGTTTCCGTTACCGGTTCGCCGCCGTTTACCGAATAGGAGGCCTCGAAGGAACTTATTTCCTGCTGGCCTTGATTGGTGAAAGTTACCGTGACGGCCTCGTTTTCCATGTCGATTTTCTCTACGGGAGACACTAAGCCTTCAACCGCCAGGTCTACCGGGAAACGGGTGCTCATGATGCAGCTTTCGTTGAAACTGCCCATCCGGCTTATGGTGAAAATGTATTCGATGCCGGCTTCGAACACCACATCGTTGCCCACGCCGTCGCCCACGGTACCGCCGCTGCCTAACCACACGATGACGGTTCTGTTCAAGGAGGGCTGCGGCACGCAGATGACATAATCGTACGTGCCGGGATTTATTTCGATGGATTGTTTCTGGATTCCCGTGTACCAGGAGGTTTCTTCCAAGTTCCCGTTGGCATTTTCGGGCATTTTGTATTCGAACTCGGCATAGACGGAGGCATCCGCGCCGCCGTTCTGCGAGAAGAGCGAGCCGATGTTAGAGGGGATTTGCACGCCGTAGGTGTTGTGGTTGGAATCCAGGAGCATCTGGTAGCCCGAACCGTCCCCCCAGTCGTTCTGGATGTCGAGCGTGATGATAGCTTTCCCGTCGGCTTTTGCTCGAAGGTTGTTCCGTTGCTCCATGCGATAGGAAAGCACAACGGCCTCCGTGGCCGGCATTTTTTGCAAGGAGGCCGGGGAATGGGCCACTCTCCCGGTTGTCTGCGCGTTTGCGCCCGCGATTCCGGAAAGGGATAAAAGCGCGGCGATGGCGGCTCCGAAAAGTTTTTTCTCTTTCATGATCTGGATTTTTGTATGGGTTCACTCTATTAGGGCAATCTTTTGAATTACGGCGGTTTTGCGTTTCGCGGCAGTTTTTGCGGCAGCCTTTTCCAGTTGTCCTGGCTTTCGCGGTTGTCTCGGTGCGCCTGTGTGTCCCGGGCCGGCTTGAGGCCCGCTGCTTGTATTGCCGGTTTCTCTTTCTTTTCCCGATTTTTCCGAGCTTCTCTTGGTCCGAGCCTCTCTTGGCAAGAGCGCTTCTTTTGCAAGGACGCGCTTCGGAAAAGCCTTCCGCGGCAGCGAGCCGGAGCCGGAATGCGGCAACCGGGTCTTGAAGAGGCAAGCTAAAAATAGGAAGCGGGAAAAGAAAAAGACAGCGGTTTTCCACGTCACAAACCCTGCATCCGGGAAAACGTAGTACGTGTAAACTACGTCCTGGATATTAACTTCCTGATTCAAAAAGCGGTTTTTCCTCGCGAAAAGGCTGCGGGGAAAGGAAAAACGTAGCGGGAACCATCGGCTCCATCCGGTTTTTTCCGCCATGGGGAACGCTGGCAAGGCGGTGAAGAGCCGGCAGGGCGGTCTCTCGTCCCGGGTGCCGTTGCCCCCGCGAGCGGCAGGCGGGTATCGGTTTCCCGGCAGGAGCCGATCGGGCAGCATCGGCCCGGGGTCGATCCGGCATTCCAGGAATCAGTCTTGAAGGAACTTTTGCAAGAAAGCCGCCATTTTCACTTGGGAGGGGAGACGGAGTTTTTTCCTGACCCGGTAAATCATGGTTTCCACGGTGCGCACGGAACGGTGGGTTATCTCGGCTATTTCCTTTTGCGTAAGGTTGGAGGCGAGCAAGGCGCATAGCCTTTGCTCCAAGGGAGAAAGGTTGGGGGCTTCGGCCAGAAGGCGGTTATAGAAGTTCTGGTGGATTTGTTCGAAATAGAGATGGAAATCCTTCCATCCGTTCACATTGCCATTGAAGCCGGCAATTTCTTCTTTGATGCGTTCTATCATGGCCTGTTGCCGGCCCGGGTCGCTTTTTTCCAACAAGTCCAGGCTCGCGACCGTCCGCTGGAGAAGGTCGTTTACTTGCACCAAGTAAAGGGCCCGGGAGGCCAATTCCCGGTTTTTCTTTTCGAGCGAAGTGTGCAAAAGGTTGCGGCTGTCGGACTCTTGTTTTTCCATCTCCATGCGGATATGGTCCATTTGCGAATTGATGAAGAGGTTTTCTTGCGCTTGCTTGCGCAGTTTCCGGATGAGCCGGGCCATGTACAGGGTGACCACGAGCAGCAGCAGGCCGAGGCTTATGACCACCACGGTTTTCTTCTGGTTCGACAAGGAAGTCAGTTCCAGGTTCTGTTCCAAGATTTTCCGTTCCGATTCCAAGCAGTAGGATTCGTGCTGGAAATTGATGAGGTCTATCCTTTCCTGGTTGGCAGCCCCGGTTACCGAATCCCTTTTGGCCACCCCGGCCGTGTAGTAGTCGCGGAAACCCTTGCAGTCTCCCGTGAGGAAAAGCAGTTCGGCATAGCCGATCAGGGTGTTGGCCAGCACATCGTTGAAATGCATCCTTTCCGAGAGGTCGATGGCTTGGCGGAAAAGCGTTCCCGCAAGGTCGAACCGATGCAGGTCCGTGTACAATTCGGCCAAGTTCTGCAAGGAGACCGCATGGAGGTAAGGGTTTTCCTGCCGGGCCAGATCGATGGTTTTCCGCAAGTATTCCTCCGCTTTGGCATACTCTTCTAATTCCATGTAAATCAGCGACATGTTATGGAAAGCGTAGAGTTGCTTCATGGAACCCGCTTCCGAACAAGCCAACGCCTGTTCGATGCAGGCGATGGCCGAGTCGTATTGGGCAAGGCTATAATAAAGCCCAGCCAGATGATTGAAAACCAGCGTGCATTGATTCCGTTTCACCGAATCTTCCGGCAGGCTGTTATAGGCTTCGAGCGCTTTTTGGTGGTATTCCCGCGATTTTTCCGGGCGGTTGTTCCGCATGAGGATATACCCCATGTAAGAATAAGCTTGCGTCTTGCACCACAAAGGCGCATCCATCCTGAGCACGTTGAGCATGTGGGTGGTGCCTTCTTCGAAAAAGCCGGCGCTGATGGAAAGGATTCCGGTCCGGAGTTCGAGCTGCATGCGGCGCAAGGAATCTTCATGGTTCGGAGCCGCGTTCTGGCTGCGGGCGGAGAGGAATTTCCGGCAGGCTTGCAGGGCTTCTATCGGCGTTCCGTTTTCCTGCAGGTAGGAAATGGTTTGTTTTTGTATGCGGAAAAGTTCTTCTGCTTGCCCTGTTTCCGTGTAGAGGATTTGCAGGCTGTCCAGGGCCGCCAAGGCCTCTTTTTTCGGCAAGGAGTCGTTCCGGAGGCGGTTTTCGTAATAGAAAACGCGGGCTTTGAGGCGGGAAAGGGCATTCGGGTTTTCTTTTCCGGGCCGCGCGAGGAGGCTTGCTTGCAGGCAGAGCAGCAGGCACGCGGCCAAGCGCAGGCGGCACGCAAGACGTTCGATGGCGCGGTTCCTGTTTCGGATGGGTTTTGTCGGTTCGGGTTGCAAAGGCTTCCAGTTGCAAAAATGTGGGAATGAAAAATTTTCGGCGCTCCGGCAACGCATGTTCGCGCAAGCCTTCCCGTTGCAAAAGCACGGGCATGCGGCGGAGGGCCTTATTGCCGGGCGCTGGCGGCTTTTCGCTTGCCTGCCGCTTGCCAATTGCTTGCTGCCAATCGCTTGCTGCCGGGCGTTTGCCCGCGAAGCGTTTTTTCCGCAGGGCGGAACCGGCTTCGGGCCGTGTTCGAGCCCCGGCCGGGAAACGGCCTGTCCCGGGAGTTTTGCCTGCAAAGGTAAAGTTTTTTGAGGACGGCAGGCCACGGGGCCGCTCGACGGCTTTCCGGCCTTCGCCTGGAACGATGGCGCGCGTGCGGGAGCGCCTGTCCCTGCAATCTTGGAAGAAAGCCAGGTTCTTGTAATTTTGCCTTTTGTACGGGCCCGGCTTCCTTTCGAAGCCTGGGTCCGTTTGCCGGCCCGGCCCGGCAAGCCGAAAGCCACCGGCCCGGCAAGCGGTTCCCGGTTCGTCCGGAAAGCCCCATGCGGACGGGTCGGCCGGGAACAGGAAGAACGGGAACCGGAACACGGAAAGAACAGGAAAAGAAAAGGCCAGAAAAACATAAAAGAAGCATGAAAGAAGAGCAAGAAGAGCGGAACAGGGAACACAAGGCAGGATTCGTGAGCATCATCGGAAACCCGAACGCGGGGAAATCCACGCTCATGAACGCGCTTTTAGGCGAAGACCTTTCCATCACCTCGCCCAAAGCCCAGACCACGCGCGAGAAAATCCTGGGCATCCTTAACGGGCCCGGCTACCAGATTGTCTTTTCCGATACGCCGGGCATCCTCAATCCCCATTACAAGCTGCAGGAGAGCATGCTCAAGAGCATCGAGAACAGCTTGGACGAAGCCGATGTCTTCATTCTCCTTACCGCCGCGGGCGAAGACTTCAAGAATCCGGAAATCATTCGCAAGATACAACAGCGGAATACGCCCATTTTACTTCTTATTAATAAGATAGATACGGTTACCCAAGAGGAGGCCATGCAAATGATAGGCAGCTGGAAGCAGCGGTTCCCCCAAGCGGAAATCCTGCCCATCTCGGCCTTGTACGGGTTCCAGATACAGCGCGTGGCGGACTTGATTCTGGAACACCTTCCCGTGCACCCGCCCTATTACCCGAAAGACGAGCTTTCCGACCGGAACTTGCGGTTTTTCGCCGCCGAGACCATAAGGAAGCATATCCTGCTGCAATACAAGCAGGAGATTCCCTATTCGGTGCAGGTCGAGATCGAATCGTACAAGGAAATGCCGGAGCTCGACCGCATACAGGCTTTCATCTACGTGGAAAAAGAAAGCCAGAAAGGAATCCTGATAGGCAAAGGCGGTTCTGCCTTGAAGCGCGTGGGGACCGATGCCCGCAAGGAGTTCGAGCGGTTCATCGGCAAGAAGGTTTTTCTGGATCTGCGGGTGAAGGTGTTGAAGAATTGGCGCAATGACGACCGGCTTTTGCAGCGGTTCGGCTACGACATGGGGCGCCGGGTCTCGGAAGGAGGAAAGCCCGATACGGCCGCCTTGGCCGCCGAAGCCGAAGAGGCGCTCCGGAGCATGGAGATGGCGGAAACGGGCTTGCTTCCGGAGCAGGAAGCCCCGATGCAAGGCGGGGAGGACTTGAAGCCGGAAAGCGGGGCGGAGGACTGAAAGGGCGCGTTCGCCTGCCGGGGAAGCCGGAACGGAAAGCCTTCGGGAATGGCCCGGAAAGGTTTCCTTGCCGGAAGACATCCGGTGTTTGCGGGAGAGATTTTTTTGGGGGCGCGGGGGATTTTTTGATTTCCTTATAAATTCCGTTCCCATTTTTGCCCCGGATTTTCCAAGGACCCGTTTGGTTCGAAACCGTTCCGGCTCGGAGCGACCGAGGCTTGGGACGGGTTCGGGAAAGACCGGGACCTCAGGGATTCCCTGAAACAAACAAAAAAAAGAAAAGAAATGAAAAAGAAGATTTTGGTTATGCTCCTCTCCCTTTTCCTTTTCCCGCTTTCCTTGGCCTATGCCGATGGCATCGAATACGACAGGGCGGTTTCTTTCGACCGCTTGCCGGCCCGGGCCCGGACCTTCCTTCAGACTTATTACCCGCAAGCCGTCTGGTTCATGGGCAAAAAGGAGGTGGATGGATTCAAGGTGGAATACCAGGTCTCCTTCAGGGACGGCGTGGAAGTGGAGTTCAAGCGCAACGGGAAGTGGAAGAAAGTGCGCAACCGCAACGGGGTGGTTCCCGCCTCGTTGGTTCCCGCCCCGATAGCGGAATTTCTGCAAGCGAATTTCCCGGCTTCGGGAGGCATTTACCAGATGGAGCGGGACCGGCGTGAAATCGAGGTGAAGATGCGCAATGGTTTGGAATGCACGTTCAGCGCCCGTTCGTACCTTCCCATGAGCATGGACATGTAGTTGCGGGACGGGAAGGCCGGCGGACGGGAGAAGGCCGGGAAAGAAACCCTGAAAACCCAGAGGAATGAAAAGATGGATATGGGCCTCGGCGGCCCTTTTAGTCGTTGCTTTCGTGGCCGTTCTGGTCTGGCCGGGCAATTACTACGTGCATCGAGCTCTGCTGCACACTTATCCCAAGATAGACCAGTACCCGATTTTTCCCAACCGGGTCGTCGAAGCCGGGGATCCTGTTCCCTGGGAATATGCTCCGGGCGTGAACGAACGCCAGGTGGACAGCCGGTTTTCCGAAGGATTTGAAAAGTACCGGACCGTTGCGTTCGTGGTGGTGAAAGACGGGAAAATCCATGCCGAGCAGTATTGGGACGGTTACGGGCCCCAGTCGCGCAGCAATTCGTTTTCCATGGCTAAAAGCGTGGTTTCCTTGCTGACCGGATGCGCCATTGCCGATGGCTGTATCGACAGTGTGGGGCAAGCCGTTGGCGATTTCCTTCCCGAATGGGGCTCTTTCAATGGCAGGGTGCTGACCATCAGGGATTTGTTGACGATGAGCGCAGGCGTGAAGTGGGACGAAAGCGCCACTTCCCTTTTCTCCACAACGACCGAAGCCTATTACGGGAGAGACCTTTGGGCGTTGGCGCAGCGCGAAATCCTGGTGTCCGAACCGGGACGTTATTTCGTCTACCAAAGCGGAGTCACCCAGATTCTGGCTTTCGTGCTCAAGAAAGCGGTCGGGAAGAACCTGGCCGATTACGCTTCGGAGAAGATATGGACCCCCATCCAGGCCGAGGAAGACGCGCTTTGGAGCCTCGATGCCGAAAACGGCATGGAAAAAGCCTACTGCTGCTTCAACAGCAATGCCCGCGACTTTGCCCGTCTGGGGCAATTGATCCTGCAGGACGGTTATTGGTACGCCCGTTGCGGGGAATCGGTGCGGAAAATCGCGGTTGTGGATTCTTCGTACGTGGCGCAGGCGGTCAGCCCGGCCTCTTACCTGAAAACGGTGCTGGAAGACGGCCGGGAAGTTCCCTGCACCATGTACGGGTACCAGTTCTGGATGCTCGACTACAAAGGCTATCAAGTGAAATATTTCCGGGGAATCCTGGGACAGTACATTTTCGTGATTCCCGAACTGAATGCCGTCATTGTGCGCTTAGGGCACGAACGCGCCTCCGGCTACAATGTGGAGCAGGACTACCCGCTCGACGTGGATCTCTGGCTCGAAGCCGGTTTGGACTTGCTGGAAAAGTAGTCTTAGCGGGAAGTTCCGGCACGGTTCCCGCCCGATTTTCGAGGCCCCGGGCTTTGGACGCCGGCAGAGTCAATCCCGGATTCCGGTTTCCAAAGCCCGGGGCCTCGGGCGCTTGCCGGGGCAGCGGGCGCTTATTCGAGGAGGTTCCGGAAAGAGTCGAGCCACTTTTGCAAACGTTCGTCGGTCTTGTCCGGCTCGTTCATTTCATCGATGGCCGCGCCTACGAAGCAGTCGTCCGCAACGGCTTTGGAAGCCGAGAAATCGTAATCGTCCGCGGGCAGCCGGCCCGCTATCGTGCAAGGCTTTCCTTGCAGGGCTTGGTAGAGTTCGCCCATGGCATCGCAGAACGTAGTGGAATAGGTGCAAGAATCCCCGCAGCCGAACAACGCGACGATTTTTCCCGAGAGATCGGCCGACTCGAGAGTGCGGATTCCATCGTACCAGTCGTCCTGAAGCTCCCCGTCGCCCCATGTGGATGTGCCCAGGATGAGGACATCGTAATTGTCGACCATGGACGAGGTGAACTTGCTCACGTCAAAGACATGATCCATGCCTACGCCGATTTTGGCAGCAATGAGCTTGGCGATTCCTTCGGTGGTTCCGGTGGTGGAGCCGTAAACAATGGCAATTCTTTTCATGACGTATGGGTTTTGAAGTGAATGTTTCGCGTTAACGTGAATATTTCGGGCGAGCCGCCAAGGTTCTTCGGCTTTTTCCCCGGTCGGCTTTTTCCCCGGCGCCGGTTCGCGCGGCGGGAATCCCGCTATCATTCCGACCGCGCCGGATTCGGTTTCCCCGCTTGCAAGGATTCCGGTTCGCGCGGCGGGATTCCCGCTGACGTTTCGCAAAAAAAGCATAGGCGGGATTTCCCCGGAATACCGAAAAACAGGGACTTTGCATCGTGTTCCTACCTGTTATCAAGTAAAAACCTTGCTTCGGAAAGGACCCCGGCCTTTGGGGCGGGAAAGCCGCCTTTTCCCGGTTTGCGGCGGAACGGCCGGCGGAGCGGATAGGAAGCAGCCGGCATCCCGGATGCTGTCTCCGAAAAATTGTAACTTTACCGTTTGTTTTGCCCGAGCGCGGAAGGAGCCCGGAAGGACAGGAAAGCGCGATGCCGTCTGTTCCCGGCCGGCATCCGGAGGAAAAATCCGGCCGGCAAGCCGCCTTTGGCGGAAAAGGGCAAAACTTGTTTTGGAAAAGCAAATCCTATTGTCATGTTGCAATTACAGCTTATCCGGGAAAAAGCCCCGGAAATCGTCAAGGCCCTTCAGAAAAAGCATTATGCCCAAGCCGAGGAGAATGTCCGCAAAATCCTGGAACTGGATGCCGCCCGCCGGGCCGGGCAGCAGGAATTGGAAGCCGTTCAGCAGGAAGTGAACCGGATTTCGAAGGAAATAGGCCTCCTTTTCCAGCAGGGGAAAAGAGAGGCGGCCGAGGCGATGAAGGCGCAGACGGCCCTTTGCAAGGAAAAGAACAAGGAGCTTTCGGCCAAGGTTTCCGGGCTGGAAGCGCAAATCCAGGCATTGCTGTACAGCATTCCCAACACGCCGCATGAATCGGTTCCCGAGGGGAAAGACGCTACGGGCAATGTTGTGGAAAAACAAGTGGGGCAGATAGACCACCTGCCCCAAGGCGCGCTTCCTCACTGGGAGCTGGCGAGCAAGTACGGCATTATCGATTTCGAATTGGGCAACAAGGTTACCGGAGCGGGCTTTCCGGTGTACAAAGGCAAAGGGGCCAAGCTCCAGCGGGCCTTGATCAATTTTTTCCTCGACCGGGCCTCCAAAGCCGGGTACGTGGAAATAGAGCCGCCCTTGATGATCAACGAGGCTTCCGGGTACGGCACCGGGCAGCTTCCCGACAAGGATGCCCAGATGTACCATATAGGATTGGATAACTACTATATGATTCCCACCGCCGAAGTTCCCGTGACGAACCTCTACCGCGACTGCATCCTGCAAGAAAAAGACCTTCCGGTGAAGAATTGCGCTTATTCGGCCTGCTTCCGGCGGGAAGCCGGGTCCTACGGCAAGGATGTGCGCGGGCTGAACCGCTTGCACCAGTTCGACAAGGTGGAAATCGTGCGGATTGAAAAACCGGAAAACTCCTACGAAGTGCTGGAGGAAATGTGCCGGCACGTGGGCGGGCTTCTTGAAGAACTTGAACTTACCTACCGCGTTGTGCGCCTTTGCGGCGGGGACATGAGCTTCACCTCCGCCCTGACATTCGATTTCGAAGTCTTCAGCGCGGCCCAGGAACGGTGGCTGGAAGTAAGTTCGGTTTCGAATTTCGAAACCTATCAAGCCAACCGCCTGCATTTGCGTTACAAGGCTGCCGACGGGAAAACCCGTTTGCTGCACACGCTCAACGGAAGCGCTTTGGCCTTGCCGAGGGTGGTGGCGGCTTTGCTCGAGAACCACCAGGACGAAAAGGGAATACGGATTCCTGCCGCCTTGCAGCCCTTTACCGGGTTTGCCAGGATTGGCGAGGAGCTTTGAGGTTCGAGGAACCTTGAAGGCCCGAGGACTCTGCGGTTGGACGGGCCTTGAAGGCCTAAGCGTTCTGAGAACAGAAGAAGGTATTCAGACAGGCAAGAATCCGCAGGACGAGACCCGCAAAGGGAGCGGGCGCATCAGCACGTCCGGGCGGGCAGGCTTGCGGAAAGCGCGGTCGGAAAGCGCGGGAGAAAAAGAAAAAATGGAGAATGAGCCTACGAGCGTTTGTTTTCGGGGTCCTGTTATGCGGATGTTTTTCCACGGGTTTCTTGCCGGCGCAGGAAAGCCAGCCGGAAAACCGTTTGCAGCTGGCCCGCCGTTACGCCTCCTCGGGAGAAACCGCAAAGGCCCTTTCCTTGTACGAGGAGCTTTACCGCCAGAACCCGCAGCCCTTCATCTATGAAAGCTACCTGGAATGCCTTCAGGCGACGGGGCAGTACGAGCAGGCCGAAAAACTGATCCGGAGACAGATGCGGTTGAGCCCGGTGCCGGTGCTGCTCCGCGTGGATTTGGCTCGAAATTTCCTGTTGCAGGACCAGAAAGGGAAAGCGGAAGGCCTTTTGGAGGAAATTGCCCGCAAGACCGATTTTTCCCAGCCGGGACTTTCGGTGGAAGAACTGGCCGAAAAGGTTGTGGAGAAGACCCGGATGTATGACCCGGCCATCGAGATATACCTTCAAGCCCGCCGGCAGGCGGAAACGGGAGGCTTGGAAAACGGCCGGAATAGCGGCCGGGCCGGCAGCCGGAAAAACAACCGGGTTTCCGCGGCGGGAACCGGCAGGGGAGAAGTCCCGGATGCAAGCGCCTTGCTCATGGAACCGGCCGGAAGCGCGGGCGAGGCAGGCCCTTTCCGGTCGAAAGCGCCCGCGGAGCGGCCGTACGCCTCGCAACTGGCCAATTTGTACCGCTTGGAAGGGCGTTATGCGCCCATGCTCGATGAATACATCGCTTTGTTGCGAAGCCGTCCTTCGGCCCGCGAGGAAGTTTACGCCCGTTTGCAGGCGCTCTTGTCCGGAGCCGGGATGGAACATTCCGCGCAGAGAAAGGTTTCGCAAGAACTTTTGCAGATAGTTTCCCGAAAAGCGCAGGAAGCGGCAAACGACAGGGAGGTGCAATCGCTTCTTGTCTGGATGCTTTTGCAGGAAAAAGAATACGCGTCGGCTATCGATCAAGCCCGGGCCTGCAGCCAGCGGTTCGGCGATGGAGGCGCCAAGTGGCATGAAACCATCCGGACCGTGGCCGGCAACCAGGCTTACGATTTGGCGCAAGCCCGTTACGAAGAGCTTCTCCGGCAGGCCTCCTTTCCGCAGGCAGGCATTCATCCTTCGGTGGCAAGGGCTTGCCGCATCGAGCTGCTCAATCTTTATTTTTCCCGGATAGAGAGCCGGAAGCTGCGCGACACGGCACGGATAGAAGAAATCAAGCAGGCTTACAAGCAGCTTTTTTCCGTTCTTGGCCGCGACCCGGAAACCTTCACCATGTACCGCAATCTGGCCCGGATTTACGCCTATTACACCCACGAGGAAGACAGCGCCCGGCTGCTGTTGGGGCAAGCCCTTTCCAACCCGGGCTTCAGCCCGCTGCAGAAAGCCCGGTTGAAGATAGACTTGGCCGACATCCTGCTCTACGGCGGGAAAGTCTGGGATGCAACGCTTCTTTACAGCCAGGTGGAGAAGGATTTCAAGCAAGACGCCATCGGCTTCTATGCCAAGCTGCAGAACGCGCGCCTTTCCTATTACATCGGGGAGTTCGAATGGGCCAAAAGCCAGCTGGACGTATTGCGGGCAGCTACCTCCAAGCTGATTGCCAACGATGCCATGGAACTCTCTTTGCTGATACGCGAGAGCATGAATCCCGACAGTTCCTACGAGGGGTTGGCCTTGGTGGCCGAAGCCGACTTGCTCATTTTCCGGAACCTGTACGAACCGGCCTTGGCCTTGCTCGACCAGGTGCTTTCCATGCCCATGGAAGGGGCTTTGTTCGATGAGGCCTATATGCGCAAAGCCCGTATTTTCCTGCAACAGGATTCGGTGGAAGCTTGCCTTGAAAACCTGGCCCGTATCTATGACGGGAGCCGGGACGGGCTTCTTGCCGATGACGCCCTTTTCATGGCCGCCGGGTTGCTGCAGCTCCGTTCGGGCATGCCTATCGACCCGGAGACCGAATTTCTGCAGGCCGCCGATTTCCCTGCTCCCGGTTCGCCGGCCTGGGGGCGGCGGACCGAACAAGAGAAGCAGGGCGACAAAGAAAAATCCATGGCGCTTTACTTGCGCTTGTTCACCGAACACAAGTCTTCGGCTTTGGCGCCTTTGGCCCGTCAGCGTTACCGGCAGCTCCGGGGCGGCTGATCTTGAAGCGGCAAGAGCGAGTTTGAAGCGCGGCGAGCGCGAGCCCGGAGCGGCAAGTGGGTTCGCAAAGGATATAATGCGGATACGCAAGCGGCAAGAGCGGCAAGAACGACAAGAAAGAAAGACAGGATGAACCGTAAGAATCCACAAAAGCCGGGTTCCGGCAGGCCGAGGGCGGGCTTCTCCGGCAAGGGCCCGGCTTTGCAGAAGAACGTCCGGGCAAAAAAAAGCCTTGGACAGCATTTCCTCAACAATCCCGACATAGCCCGGGTCGTTGCCCGGTGCGTGCATCGGCAATACGTGCCCGCTCTTATGCCCGATGGAAGCCTCGACATGCTTTCGGCCGGGGGGCTCAGCCGTACCGCTGCCGAATTTTCCCGTCCGGGCCTGCAGATTCCTGTCCTGGAGATAGGTCCCGGAATGGGCATTTTGAGCCGGTGCCTCTGGGAAGACTCGTCTTTGGAAGTGAAAATGGTGGAACTCGATGCCGAATCGGTGGTATATCTGGTTTCGCATTTCCCGGAACAAACCCGCCAAGGCCGGCTCTTGCCCGGCGATTTCCTCCAGATGGACTTGAACGGCGTCTTCGAGGGCCGGGACTTTTTCCTTACGGGGAATTTCCCCTACAACATTTCCACCCAGATATTGTTCAAAGTCTTGGAAAACCGCAACCGGATCGGCCTGGTGTCCGGCATGTTCCAGAAGGAAGTGGGCGAAAGGATTTGCGCCGCCCCGGGCAGCAAGGCCTACGGGATATTGAGCGTGCTTTTGCAAGCCTTTTACGACACCGAATACCTTTTCACGGTCGAAGCCCGGGAGTTCACGCCCCCGCCGCAGGTGCGTTCGTGCGTGGTGCGGTTAGTCCGCAACCAGGCCGCCGATCTGGGCTGCGACGAAAAAATCTTCTCCGCCTTGGTGAAGAAAGCCTTCAACCAAAGGCGGAAAGTGTTGCGCAACGCGCTCAAAGGCTTTGCGAGCGGGCAAGAAAGCCTTGCGCGCATTCCGGAAGAATACTTGGACAAACGGGCCGAGGAACTCTCGGTGGCAGACTACAAGCGGCTCGCCCGCATCTTGCAGGACGCTAAGGAATCTTCCATGCCCGCCTTTTCCGGGAGCGAGCCCTTTCCGGCGGGGAAGCGGGATTTCCCTTGAAAACCGCAAAAGAAGGACCCGATGCAAGACTCCTCCATGCTTTACGTTGCCATTCCGGCCATGGACGAACCCGGCCTGGCCCGGACACTTTCCGACATAGCGGATCAAAGCCGGTTGCCCGCTTGGGTAGGGGTTTGCATCAACCAGCCCGAATCCTATCTCCACGACGGGGACCGCGAACATGCCCGCATTGCGGAAAGCAACCAGGAAACGTTCCGCCGGATTTCCGCCATGCAGGCCGAAAAGCCTTTCCCGTACGCCTTGGAAATCATAGACCGCTTTCGTCCCGGCAAAGCATGGGATTCCCGGCATTTCGGCGTGGGTTGGGCGCGGAAGACCGTCATGGACAGGGCTTTGGAAGTTGCCCGGCAAAAGGGCGAAGACCTGCGGCGGGCCATTCTGGTCTGCATGGATGCCGATACCCGATACCCGGAAAATTATTTGGAGTCCATCCAAAAGCAGTTTTCCGTTTACCCCCAAGCCGTCGGCTTGGCCAATCCCTATTACCATGAAACCGCCGGCGCGCCGGCAAGCCTGGCCTTGGCCATGCTGCGCTATGAAAGCTACATGAAAGCCTACGCGCTCAACCTGTTGCGTTCAGGCCATCCCTATGCTTTCACGGCCGTGGGATCGTCGATGGCTTGCACCTTGGAGGCATACCGGAGAATAGGCGGCATCACGCCCTTCAAGAGCGGGGAAGATTTTTATTTCCTGCAGAAACTCTCCAAATACGGCCCGTTGATCCGTTACAGCCCCGCTCTTTCGCATCCTGCCTGCCGGCTCAGTTCCCGGGTTTTTTTCGGTACCGGGCCGGCGCTCGGCAAAGGCTTGGAAGGGCATTGGGAATCGTATCCGTTTTACCCGTACCGGTTGTTTTCCCGCATGCAGGATGCTTATTCGGCTTTGCCCGGCTTGTTCCGGAGCGGGGTTCCCGACAGCCGCTTGGATTTCTGGCAAGCCGCGTTCGGGCCGCTTTGGTGGGAGAAGCCGCGCCGCCATGCCGGAGAGAATGCCCGGCAGTTCGTCAAGACCTGCATCGGGAAATTCGATGCCCTGCGGAGCCTTCAGTTCCTCAAAGCCTCCTACCGGCAAGACGACCGCCAGGACTGGGAAAACTTGCGCGAACTGGTTTCTTTCCTGCTTTTTTCCTCTCCTGCGAGCGCCGGTTGGAACGAGGATAGCGAGCCGGGAAGCCGGTTTGCCGCCCGCATGGAAGCCCTCGTTTCCGATGCTTCCATAAAAGGGCTGCCGGACTTATCTTTGCAAGACTGGCAAAGCCTGCGCGACTTTTTGCATTTATCCGAATACCGATGGTTGGAGAAACAAGCCTTGCTCCCTTGATGACGATTCTGGGGCCTACTGCCAGCGGGAAGACCGCCTTGGCCGTAGCCTTGGCCCGCGCCTTGGACGGGGAAGTGATCAGTGCCGATTCCCGGCAAGTCTACCGGGGCATGGACATCGGTACGGGCAAGGATCGGGACGAATACCGTACCGGCGGGGAACCGGTTGCCTGCCATATAATAGATGTGGCCCAGGCCGGTGAAGAATACAACATTTTCCGTTACCAGCGGGATTTCGATGCTGCCTACGCCGATATCTGCCATCGCGGGAAACTTCCCATCTTATGCGGGGGAAGCGGGCTTTACCTCACCGCCGCGCTGGGCCGGAAAACCTTTCGCGAAGTGCCTTGCGACCCCGTCTTGCGGCAGAAGCTTTCTTCCAGGAGCGATGACGAGCTGGCGGAATTGCTCGCTTCGTTCGGCCCTTTGCACAACCATACCGATACCGAAACCCGCGACCGCTGCCTGCGGGCGCTGGAAATCCTTTTCTTCGAACGCGCCCATCCCGCGCCGGAAAGGAGCATGCCTTGCCCGCTGATTGTCGGAATCCGGTTCGAAGCCGAGGTCTTGCGGGAGCGCATACGGGCGCGCTTGGAGGAACGCTTGGCCCAAGGCATGGTGCAGGAGGCGGAAAACCTGCTTTCGAGCGGGCTTCGGAGCGAGCAGCTTGTCTATTACGGCTTGGAGTACAAGTATTTGGCCTGGTATCTTGCCGGCCGTTGCAGGTACGAGGAAATGGTGCAGGAACTTTACCATGCCATTTGCCAGTTCGCCAAGCGGCAGCGTACCTGGTTCCGGAAAATGGAGCGGGAAGGGTATGCCATCCACTGGGTGGATGGAACGCTCGGCTTGGAAGAGAAAGTGCAGGAGGCCTTGCGACTCTGGCAAGAGGAAAGGAAAGGCGGAAGAGGAAAACTGGATGCGGCCCGCTAAGGCAAAACAAGCAACTTTTTTGCGCTGCGCTCGCCTTTCACTACTTTTGTATTCCGTATCTCCCGCTTTGAACAGTCCAAGGACCGGATTAAATTTTTATGAAGCCATCGAGGCGGGCGGGAAAAGATATGTATTTTTGCGCCGGTTTTCCGGCCGGGACGGGTTTCCATCAAGAAAAGAGGCATCCCGGCGATCCGGCAACGGGCCATACGGGGGGCAAAGGCAGCCGCCGGGACACACGGACAGCCGCCGGAAAGCAGGGATAGCAGAAAAGGAACGAAACGACAGGACAGGATACAAGACAGAACAGAATACAAAAACGAAGAAATTCTGAACAACCAAAATCTTACGGGTATGAAAAAGTTCATGATGAGTGTGGCCGGGCTTGTTTTGGGAACAGGCTTGGCGTTAGCCCAGGAAACCTCCTATTCCGATCTTATCATTTCGGAATACGTGGAAGGGTCGAGCAACAACAAGGCTATCGAAATTTACAACGGGACAGGGGCCGATGTGGACCTCTCGGCCTACACCCTGCAAAAACAACGCAACGGTGCCGGCGAATTCGTGGACAAGGCCGAACTGAAAGGCACCTTGGCCAACGGGGAAGTGTATATCGTGGTGAACAACCAAGCCAACGAGGAACTTCTGGCCATGGCCGATCTGACTTCCGGCAGCATGAACTTCAACGGGAACGATGCCGTGGGCCTGTTCAAGAACGGGACCCTGATCGATATCGTGGGCAATGAAGACGATCCGGCAATCTGGGGCGAGGACTGCACCTTGCGCCGCAAATGCGGTTTCGGGCCTTCGACAACCTACAACGCGACCGATTGGGAGGAGCTGGACATTGACGACTATTCCGGCCTGGGCGAGCATTGCCTCCCCGACAACGAGGCTCCCGCCATCGACTACCTGGTAACCACCCAGCTCGATCTTGTTTCGGTCGAAATCCATTTCGATGAAATCGTCGAAGCCGTTTCGGCCGGGACAGCTGCCAACTACACGCTCGACAACGGCGTGACCGTGAACGCGGCCGTCTTAGGGGAAGACTCCAAGACCGTCACGCTTACCACCTCGGAAATGGAACCCGGCAAGCAGTACACCTTGACCATCAACCGGGTTGAAGACATTTACGGGAACGCCACGGACAACCTCGCGCACACGTTCTACTTCGCCTACGTCGAAGTGGCCGATATCGCCGAACTGCTCCAGCTGCGCGAAAGCTACGTGGATGCCCAGAAATACCGCATTACCGGAGAACTGGTCATCACCCACCGCAACGGCGTGAACATCTACGTTCAGGACAAGGATTGCGAAACGACCGAAGGGCATTCCTTCGTTTTGTACGACAAGGCTGAAACGGCTATCGACGGGGAAGCCTCCGTGGGCGATGTGGTGCAAGGGGCTACCGGCAGCTTGACCATTTACAACGACTTGTTCGAAATGCAGTTCCTCGATAGCGCTTCCGTAAAGCCTACGGGCGAAAAAGTCGAACCGGTAATCAGCACGGCCGCGATCGGCGATGTGTTGGGCAACAACCTCTATCATAGCGCTTTGGTTCGCTTCGAAAACGTGAACTTCGTGGAAAGCGAAGAAACCACCTTCCAGGCTTCCAAGACCTACCAGATAGAAGATGCCGACAACACCATCGACTTCTATACGCAGACCGACAAGACGGCCGACTTCATCGGCATGGAAATTCCCGAAGGGAAAGGTACCATCATCGGCTTCATAACCATCTACAAGGGCAACAACCAGATTTCCCCGCGTTCGGCCGCCGACATCTTCCCCAAGGAAAATGCGGTTGAAGGCGTTCAAGCCGTGCGCTTCTCGGCCTATCCCAACCCGACTGCCGGACAGCTCAACCTCAATGTGGAAGCCGACCGCTACGATGTCCGCGTGTACGGCATCAGCGGCATGGAGGTGATGAGCCTCAAGGCCCTTTCCGGCCAAGCCGCTTTGGATATGTCGAAGCTGGCCAAAGGGGTTTACGTGCTTGAAATCCAAACGGCCGAAGGCGTTTCCAGGACCAAGGTGGTTTTGAAATAAAGCGTTCGGAATAACCGGATTCTTGCAGGGGGACAGCCGGAACGCAACGCCCCTGTTTCCGGTAAAAAAGCCATGCCAGGAAGCTTCCTGGCATGGCTTTTTTTGTTGCCGGGAGGGATTCTTTTTTCCGTTTCGTTCGGATGGTTTCTGGTTCCCGCGGCCCGGAAGTCCGGTTGCGGGGACCTTCGGTCCGTTCCCGGGTGTTCCCTGGATTCTTTCGAAATCGGCAAGGTCTTGAAGGCCGTCTTCGGCTTGTTCCCGGAGAATTGCCGGTGCAGGAACTGCTTCCGGGATTCTGGTTTTTGAATATTTCATGATAATTTTTAATGGTTCATATTGTTGCAAGTTTCCGGATCCGTTTCCTCCGGATGCCGGTTTTCGGCGGGGAAGGATGTTTTCGGCAGAAAAGGGCCGTTGGCCGGAATAGTTGTCGTAATTTTGCTGCGCTTTTCCGGCATTTCCCCGGAAATCCCCGGATGAGGCCCTCTTGCCTCGCGTCCGGGGGCTTTGGAAGAGGGGAATTGGCGGCCGGTACGCGAAACGTTGCCCGTTCCGTTGCTCGCGTCCGGGCTTTGAAAGAGACAAATCGGCGGTATAGACCGAGGCGATGCTGCCGCACAGGGTCTGTGCCGCTTTGAGAGAAACAAATCAGCGGTAGATTTATGAGAACAAGCATTTCCTTTTCAAAAAAATGGATTTCGGGCCTTGGCTTCCTGCTGGCCTTGCCCGGTTTTTCGGCCGAGCCCGAAGGCTATTACGAAAGCGCTTACGGCAAGAGCGGCTACGAATTGAAAACCGCCCTTTTCCAGATTATCGGGAATCCCGATGTAACCAGTTACGACGGTCTTTGGAGCGCGTTCCGGCAGACCGATGCCACCCCGGACGGGCAAGTCTGGGACATGTATGCCGATTGCGGTTTCGAGTTCGGCTCCGACCAGTGCGGGAACTACAAGGACGAATGCGACTGCTACAACCGCGAGCACTCCTTTCCCAAAAGCTGGTTCGACGATGCCAGCCCCATGTATTCCGACCTTTTCCACCTCTATCCCACCGATGGCAAAGTGAACGGGATGCGCGGGAACCATCCCTTCGGCGAAGTGGACAATCCCGACTGGGAAAGCGCCAGCGGGTGCAAGCGAGGCCCCAACAGCACGCCCGGTTACAGCGGGACGGTGTTCGAGCCGCTCGACGAGTACAAAGGCGATTTCGCCCGTACATATTTCTACATGGCCACTTGCTACCAGAACCGGATTGCCAATTGGAGCGCTTGCCCGATTTGCAACGGCACGTCCGACCAGGCCTTCGACGACTGGGTGGTGGACTTGCTGCTCGAATGGCACGAGCAAGACCCCGTGAGTGCCAAGGAAACGGAGCGGAACGATGCTGTCTATTACGAGCAAGGCAACCGCAACCCGTTCATCGACCATCCTGAGCTGGTCGGGAAGATTTGGGGCGACGACCCCGTCCCGTTCGGGCAGGACCCGCTTCCCGGGCAAAAGGAGTATGCCTTGCCCTATGCCTACAGCAATGCCGCCGGGACGGTGCTTTTCAGCGATACCTTGGAAATGGTTTTATCGGAAGACCAAGCCAAATCCCTGATTCTCGACATTCTTTTCCCGGCCGATGCCGATACCCTTTACAGCGACTTGGTGGAGGGGAAAGTAAGCGTTTCCGGCACTTTGGAAGGAGAGCCCTCCGGCGTTTATTCGCTGAAGGAAGTCCGTTTGGGTTACGATGCCCGCTATTCCTTGGAGGTTTCCTTGCTTGCCGACAACGCGCTTCAAGCCCGTTCCCGTTCCGAGTTCCATATCCTCGATACCCTTTCCATGCTGCCCGACCCCGACCCGGATCCCGATACCGGCCGGATAGCCCTTTCCTTGCCTTACGCGTACAAGGACGCTGAAGGCAAGGTGCTGAAAGCCGATACCCTTCATGTGAGCATGCCGCAGGCCGGAGCCGGGAAAACCGGGTTCGGGATAGCCGGAGCCGGGAAAACCGAAGCCGGGGAAACGGTACTGCTCCTGCGCGAGGATTTCGAGAACCTGGAAGGCGCGGACAATTCCGGGACGCAGGCCGATGAAACCCTTTGCGCCGGGGTCGAATCTTTCGAGGGCTCTGTTTTTGCCGTGGAAAGCGGAGTGAGGCTTGCTTCCGGCAGCAAGGCCGGCCAAGTCCATCTGGCTCCTTTTTCGGTTTCCGGCCCGTTTTCGGTTACGATAGAGGGAAAAGGCTGGAGTCAGGAGGAGCTGGAATGCAAGCTGCTTTGCCTGGAATGCACCGTCGAGGAGCAGCCGGTAGTCTTCACCCAGTCTAAAAACGAGCTGGGGTCCGGCCAGTATGAAGCGCTCGAACCTTTTTCCCTCTCTCCCAAGAACGGTTCCGGAACCGTTTCCTTGACGATTTCCGCCCAAGGCGGGAAGCGGGCATTCATCGGGAAAGTGGAAGCCACGGCCGAAAATCCCGGCCCGGAACCGGAGCCTGAACCGGAGCCCGGGCCCGACACCTTGCCGTATTGGAACACGGTAACGATTGTTTCGCCCCTTCAGGCCGAAGAATTGCTCGAAACGACCCTTTCCGCCCGGATTCGGCTGGAGAACAGCCAGGATGCGAGCGTGGAAGATGGGAATTTCCGTTTGCCGGAAATGGAACTCGAAAACGGCAAGGCCTATTTCTTGGAACTTTCCCTTTGGAAAGAAGGGAGATGCCTCGACGAGGCTTCGGTAGGCTTTTCCGTGAAAGGTTCCGAACCCGGCCCCGACACCTTGGCTTCCGGGCTCTTGCGGGAATTTGCGTTCGAACTTTATCCCAACCCCAATAACGGTTCCTTCACCTTGGAACTGCCCGCTCCTTGCCGGGTGGAAATCTTTTCGTTGACCGGCATCCGGCAGAAATACCTGCCCGAGGTTTCCGGTTCGGTCGAATTGTATTTGCCCAATCCGGGCGTGTATGTGGTCAGGGCAAGCAACGGGCGGCAGTACGGCATCAAGAAGATGGTGGTAAGGCCGTAAGCGGCCGGAACGGGAGCTTTGCTGCGGGCCGGGCGGCAACGGGATGGCGAGGCTGTTCCGGAAAAGGATTGCAGCCCGTAGCGGAGAAGCGCCGGAAAGGAAGCGCCTGCAGGTCTTTTCCGGGCAAGGAAGGCGGAACCGCGGGAGAAAGGAACGCACACAGGAAAAAATGAAATTCGGATTCAGTGACAGCAGCCGCTTCCCGGTAATGCGGGCCCTCTCTTTTTCGGGTGCGGTTTTTTGCGCCTTGAGCCTGTTTTCCTGCAAAGACGACCCGGATTCGTACCCGCCTGTCGAGGAACGCGATCGGGTGCAGGGCGTGGTTTTCGATGTGGATTTTTCGGTCACTTGGACATTTGGGGTGATGAAATGAGTTGAAAAAATCGAGGGTGGACATTTGGGGTGATGGAACGGCAAAAGTCAAGCATGGAGCGGGCCTCCCTAACGAGCTCGGCGCATTGCTTGAACTTTAGCCGCCGGAGGTCGTATATTCCGGCGGCGATGCCGGTGTCAGTAATGTCTTCTGATGTATTCGTCCAACAGTTTCTTCCTGTGTTCTTTGCTGATTCCGCTATGAACCCTGACTTTTGTCTTAAGGTCGGAGAAGAACCCCTCAAGAGCGTTGTTGGTGTTCGGGAGACCGGTCTCCGGATGGTCGTAGAAAGTCCACAGAAGAGGCATATTGCGCTTGACGCTCAGATATGCGCTTCGCAGTCTAGGACGCATGTACGGAGGTGTCCTGCGCTTGATTCTCCCGTCATGAACCCTCTCGTTGACCACATTCCTGTACTTGTCGTACCACTCGCCGAATGCCCCGATGAAACTCTCCTTGTCTGTCGCCGTAATGCCGTTCACCAGCACCAGCAGTTCCCTGGAGGCCTCTATCTCAGGGTCTTGAGTGAGATACCTGCGGACAATGAGCATTTGGTGGAACTGGCACATTTGCACATGAAGCGGCTTCAGAGCCTGTGGCAGCCCTTTCATCCCGTCTATCACCACGCCGTATATCCTGAACCCGTTGCTCCTCAGCCATTCCACGCCCTCCATGTATTGGGATATGGTCTCATGACGGACATACTTGTGCCATAGGACATTGCCCCGCAGGGCATCACGGATCAGTACTTTGCTATCTTATGGACATAACGCATGCCCTCCAAATCCCGGCGGATAGTCTTCTCGTTGACACCGTACTTGACAGCAAGCTGCGCCAGTGTCTGTTTGCCCTCCACATAATCGGTTATAACCTGAGCCTTATCCCTGCGGACACCTCCGTCAAAACGGCGTCCGCAGTCATTACATTTATACCGTTGCGTGCGGCCTCTCAGGCCATTCCTGACCACATTTTTTGACCCACAGAAAAAGCATTTTTTTAACCATATCAGTGAAAATCTTTACAAAGAGATGAATTTCAACACATTGCAACGATTTTATCACCCCAAATGTCCACCCCGCCGAGTTCTATTGGGAAAATGGCAATGTGGTAGCCATGCGGTACGACTACATCGACAACACGTCGCCTAAAATGCAAGGGAAGAAGGCCTGGCCCGGCCTTTCCGGACTTTTGAAAGCCTCGGGCCGGAACCGGGAAAAAGCCGTCCCGGCAGGATGGGACCCGATCGGCTTCGAATACTCCTCCGAAGAGAACAAGACCAACCTCGACCTTTCTTTCCTGCTGGCCATGATGTCCTACGGGCTGAACGACTACTCGGACTTGCTGGGCGTGTTCGGCTTCTACGGAAAGTTGAACAAGAACCTGCCCGATAGGACCACCGAAGACAGCGAAATCGGCGAAGTCACGATATTCTCCATGGAATACGAGAAGGACAACAGCGGGTTGCTCCAGAAAATCACGGTGAAAGGAACCGATATCAGCGATCCCGGCACTCCGGTGGCAATCGGCACGATTACCTTCACCTATTAAAAGGGGAAAGTTTTCTTCCGCGGGCCGAGGCGGAAGGATGGGCATGGAAGTGCAGAAGGCCCGGAGCCGGCCCGAAGCCTGAATCTCGGGCTTCGGGCCTTGGCTTGATTAGGCAAGGGGTTTTTTGTTATCTTTGTTAATTTGTTAGCACGAAGATAGGATGCGGCTCGGCCATGGCCATCCGAGCAAGCTCGCTGGCGCATGGCGCTCGCCTTTCACTATCTTTGTTAGCACGAAGATAGGATGCGGCTCGGCCGTGGCCATCCGAGCAAGCTCGCTGGCGCATGGCGCTCGCCTTTCACTATCTTTGTTAGCACGAAGATAGGATGCGGCTCGGCCGTGGCCATCCGAGCTTTCCTTTTCGAGGCCTTCTTTGCCGGCCTCGGGAAAACGCAAGAAAACTTAAGCCGTCCTCACGAAAAAAGAGAACAATATGGATTTGTCTTTGATTTTTACGGTTCCGGGCAAGCCGGGCTTGTACAAACTGATTTCGCAAGGCAGGACTTCGGCCATCGTGGAGAGTCTTTCCGACAAAAAACGCACGCCCATCTTCAATATGGATCGTGTCAGTTCCTTGGCCGAGATAGCCATTTACACGCAAGACGGCGAGACATCGCTTCCCGATGTCTTCCGCAGCATCCATAAGAAGGAAAACGCCGGGCCTTGCCCCGACCACAACGGCAAGGCGGAAGAACTTCGGGCCTATTTTGCCGAAATCCTTCCCGGCTACGATCAGGAGCGGGTCTACGATTCCAATATCCGCAAGGTGCTGCAATGGTACAATATCCTGCAAGCCAACGGCTTGGTAGATCAGGAACTTTCCGAGCGGGAAAAGGCCCAGCGGGAAGGGCTGAAAGAACACGAGGCCGAACACTCGGCGGCTTCCGGTGAAAACGCCGAGGAGCCTTCGGCTTCCGGGCAAGGCGCGGAAAACAGCTCCGAGGCAGCTGCATCCGCCAAGGCGTCCGCTTCCGATGAAACCGGCGAAGCCGTGAAAGAGAAGAAAACCGCCAAGACCGCCAAAGCCGCCAAGCCCGCTGCCGCAAAGTCCTCCGGAAAAACCGGGAAGAAAGAAGCGGCAAGCAAGGGCGAAAAACCGGCCAAGGCCGGGAAAGCAGCCCAAGCGGAAGCCTGAGCGGCTTTGCGAGGAAGATGAACGCCCTTTCCCGCAAGACGGGAAACGGCTTTTTGCAAAGCATGAAACGGCCTTTCTGCGAGGCCTTAAAAAAAACAGACTTGAACGTCAGGAAAAAAATTGCCGACTTTGTCGTGGAGGCCAATCTCCCCATAGGGGAGGCCTTTTCCCAACTGCATCTGTATACCCCAGACCAACTGCCCGAGATAGAACCCGGGCAGTTTGCGCAAGTAGGGGTGCCGGCTTCGATGCACGGCTGGCTGCGGATTCCCATTTCCATCCATGATGCCGATACCGAGCGCGGTCATGTCAAGCTTTTGGTCCAGAAGGTGGGAACGGGTTCGGAATGGATCGCCTCTTTGAAGAAAGGCGACAGGCTGAACTTGATACTGCCTTTGGGAAAAGGGTTCTCCTTGCCCGCTTCGGGTTCGGCGGAAGCCCTTGCCCCTTCGCCTGTTGCGAATTTCCGCGCCTTGCTGGTGGGCGGCGGGGCCGGTTTGGCGCCCTTGTATTTCCTGGCCAAGCGGCTGAAACGGGCCGACTTGCCTTTCGACATCTTGATAGGCGCCCGCAACAAGGCCCGCTTGGTCTTGGCCAACGAAATGGCCGAATTAGGCCCCACCGGCATTTGCACCGAAGACGGAAGCGTGGGCTTCCGGGGGCTGGTAACCGGCCATCCGTTGTGGAAAGGCGTTTCTTACACGCATGTTTACGCTTGCGGGCCCACGCCGATGATGAAAGCGGTGGCCGTCCGGGCGGCGGAATCGGGCGCCGTTTGCCAGGTGAGCCTTGAAAACACCATGGCCTGCGGCCTGGGCGCTTGCCTTTGCTGCGTTACCGCCACGGCCGAAGGCCGCCATGCCTGCGTTTGCACCGAAGGCCCCGTGTTCGATGCCCGCGCCTTGGGCTGGTGAACGCCGGCAATTGCCTTCAAGACGCCGGCCGGCCACAGGAAATCTGCCGGATGCAAGACATCGGCCGGCCGCAAGGCGCCGGGTCCTTCTTCTGAGCCTTTTGCGCCGGGCCGCCAGGAAAGAACGAATCTTGAAGAAAATTAACGGAAAACCAAAGGAAAGATGAATTTGCAGACCGACATCGGGAACCTTCCTTTGAAAAATCCCGTCCTGACCGCATCGGGAACTTTCGGCTACGGATTGGAATTTTGCGATTTTGTCGACCTCAACGGCTTGGGCGGCTTCGTGGTGAAAGGCACCACCGCCCGTCCCCGCGAAGGCAACCCTTACCCGCGCATGGCCGAAACGCCCCTGGGCATGCTCAACGCGGTAGGCCTTCAGAACAAAGGCGTGGATTATTTCATCGAGCATATCGTTCCCCGGATACGGCAAAAGCTCGACAAGGAAGATCCGCTTCCGGCGCGGGTCATCGTGAACGTTTCCGGGTCCACCATCGAGGAATACGTGGAGACAGCGGGCAAATTGGCCGGATGCCCCGAGGTGGATGCTATCGAGGTGAATATCTCTTGCCCCAACGTGAAGCAAGGAGGGATGGCCTTCGGGACAGAACCCGGCATGGCCTCCCAGGTGGTGAAAGCCGTCCGGGCGGTTTTCCCGCGCTGCATGATGGTGAAGCTTTCGCCCAATGTGACCGACATCGTTTCCATGGCCTTGGCGGTGGAAGCGGCCGGGGCCGACAGCGTTTCCCTGATCAACACGCTCTTGGGCATGGCCATCGACGTGAAACGCCGCCAACCGGTGCTCAGCACGGTTACCGGCGGGCTTTCCGGGCCTTGCATAAAGCCGGTGGCCTTGCGCATGGTCTGGCAGGTGGCCAAGAAAGTGAAGATTCCCGTGGTGGGGATAGGCGGGATCGTTTCGGCCGAAGACGCGCTGGAATTCCTTATGGCAGGGGCTTCGGCGGTAGAGATAGGTTCGGCCAATTTCATCGACCCGGCGGTTACCCGGAAAGTAATCGAGGGCATAGCGGCTTATTGCCGGGAGAACCACGTGGAAGATGTCCGGCAGCTGATAGGCATCATTTGACAGGCTGTTTTGGAAGCCGGGCTTCGGCTTTTGCCGGGGCCGGGCGGCTTCGGGACGTTGCAGGAGGTTTCAGGAATCAGAGAGAGATAGGAATAGAATATGAGCAGAAGAAAGGAAAAACGCGGCGGAAGCCGGTCTTCGAGGAAAAAAGCAGGGGCTTCGGCCCGGTCTCGCAAAGCGGCTTCGGAGGCTTCCCGGCACGCATCGCGGAGAAGCGAGGGCCGGCGCGATCCCGCCCGGGCCGGGTTCGACCACGAAGGGTTCCATCATGGCGGAAAGCGGATTCCCGAAGGGCTTTACAGCTACATTACCGGCATTGTCGACATGAAATCCTCGGGCAAGGCCTACATCCTTCCCGACAACAAGGAGATAGAAGACGTTTACATAGGGCCTAACAGCATCGGGCATGCCTTGCACGGCGACCACGTGCGCGTGCAGCTTTTCCCGGCCCGGGCCGGCCGCCGGATGGAAGGCCAGATCGTGGAGGTGCTGAAGCGGAACAAGAAGAACGTGGTGGGAACGGTCGATTTTTCGGGGCGTTACGCTTTCCTGATTCCCGACAGTACCAACATGATCAATATTTTCCTGCCCCGGGAAAACCTGAACGGCGTCCGTTCCGGGCAGAAAGCCGTGGTGCGGATAACCGACTGGCCGCCGTACATGAACAACCCGATCGGCGAAGTGACCCACATTCTCGGCCGTCCGGGCGAGAACGACGTGGAAATGCAGTCCATCCTGGCCGAGTTCGACTTTCCGTTGTCTTACCCGAAGGAAGCCGAGGCGGAAGCAAGCAGGATGAAAGCCGCTGTCACGGCCAAGGAACTGGCCCGCCGCCGCGATTTCCGCCCGGTTTATACCTGCACTATCGACCCCTCCGATGCCAAAGACTTCGACGACGCCCTTTCGTTCCGCCGCTTGCCGAACGGCCATGCGGAAGTGGGCGTGCACATTGCCGATGTGAGCCATTTCGTGAAAGAGGGCGGGGCCATCGAGCAGGAAGCCTATGCGCGGGCCACTTCGGTCTACTTGGTAGACCGCACCATCCCCATGCTGCCGGAAAAGCTCTGCAACGACTTGTGCTCGCTCAAGCCCGATGTGGACAGGTTCACTTTCAGCGTCTTGTTCGAGATGGACGACAAGGCGCAGATCAAGCATTTCTGGATAGGGAAAGGAATCATCCATTCCGACCGGCGTTTCACCTACGAGCAGGCCCAGGAAATCATCGAGGCGGCTGGTTTGGCCCAAGGGTCGGAAGCCGATGCGCGGAGGCTGTCGGCAGCCGGTTCGGCGCAAGACATAGAAGCCATTACCGGCTTGTTCAAGCTTTCGGCCATTTTGCGCGGCCGGCGGTTCCGTACCGGCTCTATCAATTTCAAGTCGCAGGAAGTACGGTTCCGGCTCGACCCGGAAACGGCCAAGCCCGTTGGCGTTTACATCAAGGAAAGCAAGGAATCGAACCATCTGGTGGAGGAATTCATGCTTTTGGCCAACAAGCGGGTGGCCGAGCTGATAGGAAAGGACATGAAGGTGAAACCCCTTCAGAACGGGGTTTACGGCAGCGAAAGCACCAACCGGGTAGGGTCGTTCGACAAGGAAAAGAGCCTTATGCCGGATTCGGACCTTTGCCGGGATGAAGCCTGGGCGGAGAACGAGGAAGAAGCGCAAGAAGGACCGCGAGGGGAAGGCGCACCGCATCGGGGCGGCAAGCAGGGGAAGAGGAAAACCAAACCCAAGACGTTTGTTTACCGGATCCACGATGAACCCAATCCGGAAAAATTGCAGGTTTTCTCCCAGTTTGTCGCCAAGCTGGGCTACAAGATGAACCTGGAAAGCCGCGGCAGCTTGGTGAAGTCTTTCAACGGCTTGCTGACAGCGGTCGAGGGAAAGGCCGAGCAGAACATGATCGAGACCATTGCCATCCGAACCATGGCCAAAGCCCGCTACAGCACGCGCAACATAGGGCATTACGGGCTGGCTTTCCCCTATTACACCCATTTCACCTCTCCCATCCGGCGTTATCCCGACCTGATGGTGCACCGCTTGCTCGAACGCTATATCCATGGCGGGGCCAGCGTGCCGGAAGAGGATTTCGAGGAAAAATGCGAACACAGCTCGGAAATGGAAAAACGGGCGGCCGATGCGGAACGGACTTCGGTGAAGTACAAGCAGGCCGAATACTTGGCAGAGCGGGTGGGCGAGGAATTCCCGGGCGCCATCTCGGGGGTGAGCAAATGGGGCATTTACGTCTGCCTGGACGGGAATTACTGCGAAGGGATGGTGCCGCTGCGTTCCCTGACCGACGACTATTACGAATTGGACGAAGACAACTACCAGGTGGTAGGGCTGCATTCGGGCCAGATCTACAAACTGGGCCAGAAGGTGCGTATCCGGGTGCAGGAAATCGACATGAACAAGAAGCAGCTCACCTTTGTCTTTGCCGACCAGGCTGGCGCGTGGCGGGAAAAGGAGGTTGACGGCCTCCGGAAGGGGAGCCGGCCTGGCCGGGGCAAGGAGCCGGCCCAGCGCCGAGGGCGGCGGGAGCGGCCCGACTGGGAAGAAAGCTGGCGGCAGGCCCGTTCTTCGGCGCGCGGTTCTGTCGGCGATGTGGAGAAGCGGGCGGAAAGGCGCTCCAGGCGGCAAGAAGCCAAGGAAAAGAAACAGAAGAAGAGACGGTAGGGAGAAGAAGGGGCGGCAGGATGCTTGCAGGCCGGCGTGCCGCCTTTTGCGGATAGCAGGGTTTTAAACGGAATCTTAGTACTTTTGCAATTCATGCCCCTGCTTTGGCTAAAGCGCGGGCAATCCCCGGGACCATGGCAGGCAACCGGGAATCGCGCCCCGGGAGTCGAGGCGGTTTGCGGGCCGGCAGGCCGGAAACGAAAGACCAAATACCAGAAAACGTGCAAATAGAAGTTCTCAAATCCAAGATTCACCGAGCGGTGGTGACCTATGCGGATTTGCATTACGTGGGAAGCATCACCATAGACGAAGACCTGATGGATGCGGCCAACCTCATGGAATACGAACGGGTGCATATCTACGACATCAACAACGGGGAAAGGTTGGACACCTATGTCATCAAGGGCAAGCGCGGAAGCGGCATCATCGGCTTGAACGGGGCGGCGGCCCGCAAGGTGGCCGTGGGCGACCTGGTCATCATTGTCTCCTATGCGTCCATGACCCCGGACGAAGCCCGTTTGCACGAACCGGTGGTCGTATTCCCGGAAAACAACCGTTTGCCTCGCTGAACCTGCAGCAAGCCCGTAGCGAAGCCTTGCCGGAAAAGCCCGCCGGAAAAGCCCGCCGGCGCGGCCGGATTTCCCGGCAAGCGGTTGCAGGCCCGCGCCGGGAGAAGGCCCCGGCGGGCATCGAAAAGCAGTTATGGAAAAGACCTTGCCTGAAACCACCTTCAAAAGCAAGTTGCTCCAGATCTTGAAATTCGTCTTGTTTTTCGGGCTGGGGCTTCTTATCATCTGGATTTTCCAGCAAAACCTTACCGAAGAAGACAAGCAGCAAATTTGGCATTCCTTGCAGGAGGCCCGATGGGGCATGGTCATGCTCATTGTCTTTTTCGGCTTTCTCAGCAATGTTTTCCGGACTCTGCGCTGGAACCTGCTTCTGCGTCCTTTGGGCTACCGTCCTTGGTTCGCCAACACGTTCATGAGCATTCTGGTGGCCTATTTCGCCAACCTTGCCATTCCCCGTCTGGGCGAGGTTCTGCGTTGCACGTTCCTTTACCGCTACGAGAAGGTTCCCGTCCAGAAGTCGTTGGGAACGGTGGTGAGCGAACGGGTGGTGGACATGGCCTGCTTCGTGCTGCTTTTCGTGGTTTCTTTTTTGCTGGAATACGGCACGTTGCATGCCTACGTGTCCGGGCTTTTCGCCCGCGGCATGGAAAACCGCCGGGGCTTGATGCTTTCCTTGCTGGCGGGCATTGCCTTGCTGGTCGTCGTGGCAGCCGGTTTCGTGGTATATTACCGGCGCAACCGCGGCCGGCTGCCTTCTTCGCACTGGATGCGGAAAACCGCTTCGGTTTTCAAAGGTTTTGGCGAAGGCTTCCTTTCCCTGCGGAAAATGGGCAAGCCGGGCCTCTTCCTGCTCTATTCGGCGGGCATCTGGTTCTGCTACTGGATGATGATGTACTTCGCTTTCCACAGTCTTCCGGCCTTGTCGCAAGCCGGCGGGGGAATTGCCTTGATAGCCCTTACCTTGGGAACGATCGGCATCATGGTGACCCCGGGCGGCATAGGCCTTTACCCGGTCATCATTTCCGAAACCATGTCCATGTTCGGGTTTGCCAAGGTGGTGGGGTATACGGCGGGTTGGATTGCATGGGGAACCCAGACAGCCGTGATTGTTTTGGCCGGCTTGCTGGCCATGGCTTTGCTGCCGGTCTTGAATGCCGGCCGGAAGCCGGAAGGCGTAGCGGAGAAGGACCGGCGGTAGGCGGCGGCGAGGTCAAGCATCCTCTTCTTCGGGCCCCATTTCCATTTCTTCGAAATCTTCCATCCCTTCGGCATTGCCGCCCGTACAACCGGTTCCGCAACCGGCTTCCCGGAGCAAATCGGGTTCATAGCCCTTGCGGAGGGCCGCTTGCGCTCCTTTTTCGTGCAGGATTTTCCTTAACCGGGCAAGGTATTCTTCCGGATCGATCTCTTCTTTCAAAGCCACGGCAATCAAGGCAGGATCCACGCCTTTGGCTTGCAGGCCGAGCCGGATTTTGCGTTTTCCCCAGCCGTTCATGCGGAATTTTCCCCGGGCGTAGGCCCGGGCGAAGCGTTCCGGGTCGATGAAACGTTCGGCTTGCAGCTTTTGCAGCACCGAGGCCGAAACCTCGGAGCTTGCTTGCCATTGGCGCAGTTTGAGGCGGACATCCTTCAGGCATCGTTCCTGGTAGGCGCAGTACCGCAGGGCTTTCTTGTAGATTTCTTCGAAGTCCTTCATCGGGGTGTTCGGTCTTTTCGGTTTTCCGGCCTTTCCGGGAAAAACAGGCTTGCGGCTTCCCGGCCAAAGGTACGCAACCGGCGCTGATTCCGCAATTTTAAAATTCTTTGCAGAAAAATTTCCTAATGACGGATTTTTTGTATATTCGCAGGGCTTGGAGAAATCCAAGGCAGGGTCATGTAGTTTTGGATAAAAAGTTCCTTTAGCGAAGAAAAGTTAACACACAGCAGAAAAAGACGGAAAGCAAGAAAAAACAATCCACCAATACTAACCAAAAAGTATTACTATGAAACGGATTCGCTTTTTTATCGTTTTGGCATTTCTGCTTGCTTTCACGAATCTCCAAGGAGTGGCCGCGACAAAGGCCGGTGATACCGCAGCGGATTCGCGGAAAGCGCACTTTATCTTGAGCGCACGTGCGGGTTCGGCTTTCAGTACGGATTTTAGCGAGTATACCACAGCCGGCGTGGGCGTTGCTCTTGGCGGTGCGATGGAGTTTCCCATGAACGCCAAAAAGACCTGGCATGCAAGCATCGGGGTAAACTTTGCCAATACGAATATCGGATATGATTTATATGCCGAGGCTTTGAATGGGGAGAAGCTGAATGCCACAACGCATAGTTTTTTACTGCAGGTTCCAATCTTGTTTTCTTATACAAAGCCGCTCGATGACCGTTGCCGGTTCCGGGTTTCGTTCGGGCTTTTCCTTTCCCAGCTTTTGGGAGGTATAGAGAACATACGAGTTCCAACGAACGTTACAGGAACCTATCACTTTGTGAGCAGCCAATTTTCCACGCCTTTGAATGTCGGCTTCTCGGCGGGAACAGGATTCTTCTTCGGCAACTATTACGTGGGAACCAATTTTACTTTCCTGTTCGATTCCAATTTGCTTTGCGTGCCGGCGCTCAACGCCGTTCTCGGCTATCGGTTCTGAGGGATTGAGGCATAGCGGGGAGGTCCGGACGGAAAGCCCCCGGCCCCGCGCGGATGCCGGATAATAAGAAGAAGCCGCCAAGGGAATTTCCCTTGGCGGCTTCTTCTTATGCTGGGTTCGCCGGTTGCCTTTCCGCGGGTCGAACCCGTTTTCCCCATCGGCGTCCGGATGAACCCCGATTCCCGCGGAAAGGCCGGGAGCGGCCTCCGCAGAAGGAAAGGCAACGAAGGCTTACAGGCCCAATTTGGCTTTGATGTCGGCCGGAACGGCATCGATGTTCACCATGATGTCCAAGGTGTTGGCGCGGAAGAACGGCACCGACATGTAGAGGTAGCCATCATAGGGGTTATCCACGTTCCAGGAATTCTTGATTTTGTAATACAGGTTGCCCTTCTGGTCTTTGGCAATGCCGACCAAGTGCATGCCGTGGTCGTCGGTAGCCGCCCAGCTGTCGTAGTTCTTCTGGCGGTCTTCCTGGGTGATCTGCTTTTCGGGAACGATGCGTTCGAAGCTGTAGGCGCTCTTGCGTTTCTCCGACTGGGAAAGGCTTTCCCATTTGTCGCGGTCGGTGCCGCTCAAGTCGGTGATTTCCGCATCGGGCATGATGGCCACCCCGTTTTTCCAGGAGAAGCCGGGATCGCTCACGTCCCCGCCCCATACCAAGGTGTAGCCGTTGTTGACCGCTTCATCGACCACCCGCTGGAATTCGTCTATGGGCAAGTTGTACACCATGCCGTGGTTCCAGTTGTCGGGCACGTCCATTTCATACTGGGTATAGAAAGGATGGTGGGTAAAGGAGGTGAATTTGACGTATTTCTTGGCATCCAGGCCCAGTTCGTCGGCAAAACTGCGGGGCGTGTATTCCTTGCCGTTGTAGGTAAAGGTTTCGGGGTCTTCTCCCAAGTAGCATTCCAGAATGGCCTTGTAGGCGGCCGGCCAGGCCGGGGTGATCTTGTTGCCGGCCACCACGCCTTTGAGGAAGTGGGTCAGCACATTGTCGAGCTCGCTGTGGTCGTGGGCATCGGCACCGTAGTTGAGGCCGGGGTAAACGCTTTCGGGAACAATGCCGTAATGCTCCAGCACATCGGCCACGTCGTTGCTGGCCCCGCCGGTAGCCAAGTCGGTACGGCCGTGCATGCGCACGTATTTGTCGCCCTTAAGGATGTAGCATTTGTAAACCGGGTACATGTCGGAGAGGTCGAATTCCCCTTTGCCCATGCGCAGCAGTTCCGATTCCAGGAAAGAGATGCCCGAGAAGCTCCAGCAGGTGCCCGAGCGGTTCTGGTCTTTCACGCTCGTTGCCGGGTTGGTTTTCACTTCCGTGAACTGGTAAACGGGCTTTTCGGCATCTTTTTTGCCTTTCTTCTGTGCTTGCGCGGAAAAAACCACCGCCAAGGCAAGCCCCAAGGTAAGGATGATTTGTTTCATGATGTTTTGATGAAAATTGATTTTGTTGAAAATGATATGGATTTCTAAAAATTAAGAATTTACATCTTTATTTACACCGACTGCCCCGGTTTGCGCATTTTTCAAAAATAAGCAACTGTCGCCATAACTCAAAAAACGGAACCCGTTTTGGAGGGCGTAGCGGTAAATGTTTTTCCATTCCGGGCCGATCAAGGCCGAAACCAGGAGCAGGAGCGTGCTTTGCGGCTGGTGGAAGTTGGTGACGAGGCCTTGGCAGAACGCAAATTCGTAGCAGGGGGCAATCATCAAGGCTGTTTCGGCATGCAGTTGCTCGGCGCCGCATTGGTCGAGATAGGCCAAGACGGCTTCCAAGGCCTTCGAGGGGGGAATCCGGCATCCGGCAGGGGTTTCGTAGGGCTCCCATTGGCCGACTTCGAAGATTTTCTCTTCCGCGGGCTTCGAGTCCGCGGGCTTCGGGTCGGCTTCTCCTGTGCCTCGTTTTTCCGCTTGCGAGCGCGGCAGCGGCTGTTCCGGGCCCCGGGTCCCGGCGGCGAGCGAAGCGTCTTGCCGCTTTCCGTCCTGCAAGGCCGACCGTTCCGGTTCTTCCGGGTGTCGCGCCCGGGCGGCGAGCGATGCCCCGATCCAGTAAAGCGACTCTATGCTCCGCATGGAAGTGGTTCCTACGGGAATGACGGGCTTTTGCGCCCGGACGGCTTGCAGGAGCTTTTCCACCAAAGCCCGGTTGATGCAGATATGCTCCTTGTGCATGTGGTGCTGGCCGATTTCCCCGGCTTTTACCGGCTTGAACGTCCCGGCGCCCACATGCAAGGTGACGAAGGCGCGGTCGATGCCTTCCCCGGGCAGGCTTTCGAGGAGCTGCGGCGTGAAATGCAGGCCGGCGGTAGGGGCCGCCACCGAGCCGTTGTGCAGGGCGAACACGGTCTGGTAGCGCAAGGTGTCGGATTCTTCCGCTTGCCGGTGCAAGTACGGGGGCAAGGGCACTTTCCCGGCCTGTTCCAGGACTTCGGCAAAGCTCAGATGCTCAGGATCCCAGGAAAATTCCACGATGAACGCGTCTTCCGCGCTTTGCACCTTGCAGGCTTGCAGGCAGCCTTCCCGGTTTTCTCCGGGCAACGGGAAAAAGAGGCGCAAAGGCCCCGACTTCCAGCGTTTGTTGTTCCCGATCAAACATTTGAACCGGCATTTCCCCGTGGAGGAAAAAGCTTGGGCTATGTCGGCCGGCCATGCCGGTTCAAGGCAGAAGACTTCGATCCGCGCCCCGGCCGGCGTGGCCGCGCCAGCCGGGCTTGCCGCCCCGGCCGGTCTCCTCGTTCCGGCTGCCGGTTCGGTTCCGGCCGTCCGGGCTTGCCCGGAGGCTCGTTCCCCTTCTTTCGCGGCCGGGGAAGGCGGTTCCTTGAAAAACACCAAGCGGGCGCGTACCACGCGGGTGTCGTTGAAGACCAGCAGCGAAGGCTTGGGCAGGAAACGGCCTATCTGGCCGAAGGTCGAAGCGGCAATCCGCTCGGATTCCGGCAGCCACGGGCGGTAGACCAGAAGCTTGGACTGGTCGCGTTGCGGCAGCGGGTAGAGGGCAATGCGTTCCTGGGGCAAAGGGTAGTCGAATTCCTCGATTTTCAGGGAACGCAAGGCCGATGCGCCGTTTCCGGCAAGCTCAGCGGCCGGCAGGATGTTCCCGAGGCTTTCTCCGGCCTCGGTTCGCTCGGAATTTTCCTTCATGGCAACAGGGATTGGAAGTTCGAAGCGGCGGCTAAAGGTTCTGCTGGTAGTATTCGTACAGCTTGCGGAAAAGATGATCCCTTTGCGGCCCGGTCACGTTGTGCTCATGGTTGGGGTAGACGAAGAAGTCGATCGGGATGTTCTTCTGGATGCACTTCTGCACGAACGTGGTGCTCTGCTTGGGCAGCACCACCGGGTCCAGGCCTCCTTGGATGAGCATCACTTTCCCCCGGATGGAATCCACGCGGTTGAGCAGGTTAGCCTTGGCGTAGCCTTCGGGATTGTCTTGGGGCGTGCCCATGTAGCGTTCGCCGTACATGACCTCGTACCAGGCCCAGTCGATGACCGGGCCGCCGGCCGTGGCCACCTTGAACACATCGGGATAGCGGGTCTTGAGCGTGAGGGTCATGAAGCCCCCGTAGCTCCATCCGTCCACGCCGATGCGGGCCGTGTCCACGAACGGCAACGAGCGCAAGAAATCGATTCCGCGCATCTGGTCGGCCGTTTCGGCATCGCCCAAGCGGCGATGTATGGCCGTTTCAAAGGCAAAGCCGCGGTTGGCCGAACCCCGGCTGTCCAAAGTCCAGACCACATATCCCTCCTGGGCCATGAAGCGCAGGAACGTGCCGCAGGAGTAATTGTAGCCTTTGTCGACAAGCTGGGCGTGCGGCCCGCCGTAAACATAGACCAGGACCGGGTATTTCCGGGTGGAGTCGAAGTCGGGCGGAAGCAGCATGCGCCCGTACAGGTCGGTCTTCCCGTCGGCGGCCTTGAGGGTGTAGAGGCGCATTTCGGGGCGCACGTATCGCGCCAGCGGATCGCCGCAGTCCTTGAGCACCTTCAGCACCTTGCCCTTTTTGTCGATGATGCGGGTCTGCAGCCCGAGGCCCGGGTTGGAGTAGCGGTCAATGAAATAATTTCCCGAATAATCCATTTCCACCCGGTGCAAGCCCGGTTCCTGCGTAATGCGGAACACCTTGCCCTTGTCTATGTCCACCCCGTAAAGGTGGGCTTCCAAGGGGCTTTCCTTGGTGGCCATGAAGTAGGCGGTTTTCCCGTTGGGGGAAAAGCCCGTGAAAGCGGTGATCATCCACGGCTCGTTCTCCGGGGTCACGGCCTTGAGGCATTTCCCGTCCGTATTGTAGAGGTACATGTGGTTGAAGCCCTTGCGTTCGCTCATCCAGATGAACTGGCCGGGATGGCCGGGCCGGAAGAAGATGCCCGATTCCGGCTCCACGTAAGGGTCGCCATGCTCCTCGAAGACCACTTTCTTGATTTTCCCGGTGCGGGCATCGTAGGCCACTAAGTGGAAGTCCTTCTGGTTGCGGTCGAGGATTCCGGCATAGATTTCCGAATCATCGGGCGACCACACCACGCTGGTGACATACGTGCGCGAAGGGTCGGCGAACGGTTCGAGGAAGATGTTCTCGTAGGTTTTGGTGTTGAACACGCCCACCCGCACCTTGTGCATGAGGTTCCCGGCCTCCGGGTAGCGGATAGGCTCGACATGGGCGGGGTCTTCCAGGTAGGTGGTGATGGGGTAGATTTGCACCATGCTCTCGTCCATGTTGTAATAGGCTATGGATTGGCCGCTGTTCGACCAGAAAGTGCCCCGGGTGATGCCGAACTCGTTGCGGTGCACGACTTGCCCGTTCACGATGCCGGTATCGGGGTCGCAGCTGATGGCGAAACGCATGCCCTTCTGGATGAGGTAGAGGTTGTTTTTCTTGGTATAGGCTATTTGCAGGGAACGCAAGTCGAAATCCAGGTTGGCCGCTTCGGCATCCAAGGAAGAAAAGATGTCGGTTTCCTTTTCCTTGCAGTCGAACCGGAAACAGAAATCCCCGCTTTTCATGTAGAGCTTGCCCGGTTCGGCAACCACGATGGAGGGGAAGCGGGTCAGGTTCCCGTATTTCGCCGCCACGCTGTCTTGGGCGAGGTCTTGCAAGGAAATGACCGCGGTTTCGCCTTTCCCTACCGTGTATTTTTTCAAGGTGTCGTTTTCCACGTAGAGGCAGGCGGGTTCTTTCGAATGGAACAGCCATTGCAGCTGGGCCGGGCCGGAGGAATAGAGCGAGCGATCCATGAGGTGATCCAAGGCGAGTTTTTCCCCGGCCTTTACGGCCGGAAGGCTTTCTTCCAAGCGGGCAAGCGGGGCTTTTTGCGGGTTTTGGGCGGAAAGGGCCGGCCCGGCACCGCTTGCCGTCAGCAGGAGAAGGAAGGGAAACAGCATTCTTTTCATTTCAAAGACAATGTTTATAGGGGTTTTGCAAATGCCCGAAACGTTTTTCGGGGCAATCTGTTTTTGTTTTTAAATGTCCGCGGCGTATTCGCCGTTGCGGCCCGGACCGCGCTTCCAAACCGGTTCCGGCTTCGTCTGCGCGCGATGCCGTTGTAGTCCGGACTGTTCTTTTCCGGGTCTTTCTTCCAGGCCGGATCCGGATCCGGCCGCCGGCTTCGTTCGCCGGCTCCGTTCGCCGGCCGGCAGCGCGCGGATCAGTCGGAAGAATATTCCTGCACCTTGGCCCGGTAGCTCGAAAACACGTTTGCCCGGGAAATGAATCCCACGTATTTGCTTCCGTCGAGCACCACGATGTTGTAATGGCCGCATTGCTGGAACTGGCGGGCCACCTGCTCCATGTTCTGGCTCCGTTGAATGGACTCCTTGGGCCGGTACATGAGCTCCTTCACGTAAATCTGGTGGTAAAGCTCGGGCCGGAAGATGATGGTCTTGATGTCGTCGAGGAACACTAACCCGAGGAAGTTGCCTTCCCGGTCGGTTACCGGGAAGATGTTGCGCGAGGAGCGGCTTATGCTCTTGACCAAGGAACCCAGGTCGTCTTCGGGGTGGACAACCACGAAATTGCTTTCGATGACCCGGTCCAGGCTCAGGAGCGAGAGCACGAAAGCATCTTTGTTGTGCGTGAAAAGCTCTCCTTTCAGGGCCAAGGACTTGGTATAGATGGAGTGGGGGTTGAAATAGCGGCTCACCAGGTAGGAAGCGGCCGATACCACCATGAGCGGGATGAAGAAATTGTAGCCGCCCGTCACTTCGGCCACAAGGAAAATGGCCGTGAGCGGCGCGTGCATGACCCCGGCCATCAGGGCGGCCATGCCCGCCAGGGCGAAATTGGGCACGGGCAAGTCGAGGTGGAAAAGGAAATTGAGCCCTTGCGCCATGAAAAGCCCCACGAAAGCCCCCACGAACATGGAAGGGGCGAAGACCCCGCCCACCCCGCCGGCCCCGTTGGTGAGGCTGGTAGCCACCACCTTGAGCAGGATAAGCAGCAAGAGGTAGGCAAAAAACACGACGGGCAACGCTTGGAAATTGTAAAAGAGGGTATTGTTGAAGAGCTTTTCGGGTTCGCCGTTGAAAATGTCGCTCATGAAATTGAAACCCTCTCCGTAGAGCGGGGGAAGGAGGAACACCAGGACGCTCAGCGAAAGCCCTCCGAGCGCCACCCGCTTCCAGTCTTTTTCAATGCGCGAAAAGAATTGCCCTATCTTTTCGTTGGCATAGAGGAAGTAGCAGGAAACGAACCCGCCGAGGAGGCCTAAGAGCAAGTAATAGGGCAGGTTTTGCAAAAGGAAGCCGGAAGCCACGTCGAAATGGAACACGGCCGAACGCCCCAGCATGAAAGCCGATGTTACCGCCCCGGTTACCGAAGCGACCAGAATCGGGATGAGCGAGGTCATGGTGAGGTCGATCATCAGGACTTCGAGCGTGAAGACCAGCCCGGCCAGAGGGGCGCTGAAGATGCCGGCAATGGCACCGGCCGAGCCGCCGGCGGTGAGCAGGACCAATTCGCGGAAACCGAGGTTGAACGTCCTTCCCACGTTCGAGCCGATGGCCGCCCCGGTGAGCACCACGGGCGCTTCCGGCCCGACCGAACCGCCGAAGCCGATGGTCACGGTACAGGCAACCAAGGAAGAATACATCTTGCTGCGCTTGATGCGGGCCCGGGCCTTGCTGAAAGCGTACAAGACCCGGCTTACCCCGTGGCTTATGGGGTCTTTGAAGACGTATTTCACCAACAGGAAGGAAATCGTTACCCCGGCCATGGGCAAGAGCAGGAACAGGTAATTTTCCTCTTCGGCCGAACGCCAGTTGAGAATCCACTCGCTGAAGTAGAAAATCATGTTCTTCAGCAGTACGGCCGCCGTGCCGCTGAGAAAGCCCACCACGATGCTGAGAAGGACAATGAAGTTCCTGTCTGTCAGGTGTTTAACCCGCCAGTCTTCAAAGTTCCTCAGCCAGAGGCGATGGTAGTGGCGCAATTTTTCGGTCATGGCTCCTTTCCGGTTTCCGGTGCTGGAAGATAGATGCATTCTTTTTGAGAAACCGGCAAATATAGAGGTAAATATCGAGATTGGCAAAACGCGGGACCCGGCCCGATTGCCCATGCGGGACAGGCGCGGGCCGGATCCCTGGCCCGTCCGGCTTTCCGGAGGGATTCCGCGCCTGCGGCAGTCCGGTTTCCGGCTTTTCTGCTTCCCCGGGCTGTTCCCCGCTCCGCCGTTTTTTTCACAGGCCCGAAGTTAAACAACACAAAACCAATACAAGGAAAACCATCCATTCTTCACAAGGGCAGGTTTGCAGCGAGGCGGGAGGGAAGCCATCCGGCCTTTCGGGGACAGAAAAGCCCTCCGGCGGGCCGTTCCTTGCCCGGCAAGGCCGGGAACTTCCTTGGGCAAAATCGGAAAGGTTACGATTTTCTGCGGTTGAAAGATTGCTTTTTTACCTGTCCAGCAAATAGTTGCCGGCATGTGAATGCTACGATGCATCCGACACCTCTTAGGTGAATCATTCTTTCTTTGCAAGAAGCGGCGCGCCGGGTCGCCCGTGCTTAATTTTGTTCCGGCGCCTCGGCCCGGAATTTCCGCCGGTTTTCTAGGGGCCGGCGTTTCTCCGCAAGCCGGGCGGCCACCAAGCATGATGCAGAACAAAAACAGACAAGCGATGAGAACACGGACAATGGTTTTTCGCCTTTTGGCGGCATTTTCCCTGCTGCTTCCCTTTGCAGGACAGGCACAAGAAGAGGGTTATCTCTATGAAAACTTCAACAAGGAGACCGCCCAGACCTTTCCCCCTTACGGCTGGTCGCAAATCGATGCGGACGGAGACGGGGCGGTCTATACCGTTTCGGTCGACGGGGTCGACAACACCATGTCGGCCAATTCCTACATCTGGCTTATCGGCACCACCTACCAGCCCGACAATTGGCTGGTAACCCCTGCGCTCTACGTGGAAAAAGAAACCGACAGCCTCAAATACTGGGTGGGTTCGTACAAGGGCGCATCCAACTACTTGGAAGTGTGGGTTTCGCGCAAAAGTTCTTCCTTGGAAGACTTCACGGTGCGGGTCGACACGGTGCTGTTCGACGGCTCGGACGAGACGCGCGACCATGAAAACCGCGCCTTCTCCCTGAAAGAGTTCGTGGGCGACACCATCTACGTGGCATTCCGGCATTTGTACCGGGCCGAATTGCCGGATATCGACAACACCATCAACCTTGCGCTCGACAACATCCAAGGCCCGAGAATCGTGCAGTTCCCGGTAGAAGCCGGCATCGAAGAGATCCGCGTGTTCGACGGCGTGAGCGAGCCTTGCGACATTGCCGACCAGCCGGTAACCGTCTACATTGCCAACCTCGGATCCACGCCCATCAGCGATTTCGATGTTTACTGCCAGTCGCAAGGGATAGGCGAAGAGGGCGGGAATTACATCTTGTCGCCGATTGTGAAAGGGCATGTGGATGCCATTATCCAGCCGGGCCAGACGTACGAGTACACCTTCCCTGATAACCTGCCTTTTTCCCAATACCGCAACAGCGGCTGGAACGCGGTCTACATCCGCGCGTTCCTCGGCGTGGAAGGCGACCCCTACCCGCGGAACGATACCTTGGTGACTTCCTTCTACAAGCAGAATTCCTTCCAGCTGCCCATGACTACCGGCTTCGAGCAGGACGATCCCGAAGACGAGGCCTTCAACTACTGGTACACCAGCTACCGTCCCGATAATTACACCATGCCCCCGTTCAGCATCGGGATGAACTCCAAGTTCGCCCATGCCGGCACCAACTACCTTACTTGCGGCGTTTATGCCCCGTTTTCCGCCACAGGCGCGGCCAACAACGGTTCGGACTTGTACGCGGCCACCCGCTGCGTGCTGCTGGAAGAAGGGAAAGACTACAGCATCGACCTTTTCTACGGCTTCAGGAAATTGCCGGCCGAATGGCCCAACCAGGAGCTCCGCTTCCGGGTGGTCTGCGGCAAAGACCAGCAGGATTTGCTCAACCATGCCCATACGGTATTGTTCGATACCGTCCTGGAAAAGACCGAAGACTTGGTTTCGAACGAAAAAGCGGCTTATTCGCTCTTCAGCAGCGAGGCCTTCCGGATCGAGGAAGCCGGCGCCTATTACTTGGGCCTTGTGTTCTACAGCGACAGCCTGGTTCAGGAGTCGACCGATGAGTGGATGATTTTCATCGACGACTTCACTTTGCGCTACACCGAAAGCGAAGTGCCGGTCGATTTGGAACTTCAGGAAATCGTGCTTCCCTACGATTGCAACCTTACCGAGGCCGAACCGGTGAGCTTCGTGATCCGCAACACCTCGGTCGAAGCCGTTTCTGACGTGGCGGTCGCCTACAAGGTGGGCAACGGGGAATGGATCCGCGACACCATCCGGGAAGAAATCGGCGTGAACGCCTCCTGCACGTACACGTTCGAGACCAAGGCCGACTTTTCCGGCTACGGGAAATACCGGGTGGAAGGGGAGATTTCCCATCCTCGCGACAGCGCCTTGTCGAACAATTCCCTGGTGACCACCACCGAAAATTCCGAAGTGCTGGAACTGCCGTTCACCGATGATTTCGAGGAATACGGAATCTTGCTGAACTTCGAAGACGAATGGAAGGTTCTCCGGACGGGCTACTACGGCTACATGGCCGCCGTGGATTATACTACCGACACGGCTTTTGCCTACAATGGCGTGGGTTTCATGGCCGATGCGGAAGACAACGAGAAGTACGTGGCGCCCGACGACTGGGCCATAGGCCGATGCCTGGCGTTCAAGAAGGGCGAGTCTTACGACATTTCCTTTGCCTACCGGATTGAAGCCGAAAGCCCGGCCAAGACCAATCTGGAAGCGTGGATATTGGCTTCCTACGACACGGCTTCGAAAGTGGAACAGGTGGCCCGCCTTTCCGACATCCGCAACGTGGATTACCGCATCCTGCAATACACCTTCACGCCGCAGGAAGACATGATCGGCCATTTCGCGTTCCATACCCTCGGGGAAGTCGGGGCCCCCATCATCATGATCGATGCCTTGAAAATCGGGGTTCCTTTCGCGGGGAACGAATCCCGGCCGGAAGCATTCTTCGAAGTTTACCCCAACCCGGCCCGCGGCAAGCTGAACGTGGTTTCCGCCCAAGGCATGCGCCGCGTGCTCCTTTACGACATCTCGGGCCGGGAAGTCCTGTCCATGGAGGCGGCAGGAACCCACGTCTCGATAGACGCGGGCGCGTACGGACAAGGCCTTTACCTCATGGTGGTTGAAGATTGCCAAGGCGAGCGGGCGGTGAAGAAAGTCGTCATCGAGCGGTAGGCAGGCTGCCTTGAAAGGAAGAAGGCCTGCCCGGTCCGGGCAGGCCTTCCTGCAAGAAAAAAGACGGATTCATGAAAAAGCTGTTTTTATCATTAGGCCTGTGCTTGTCGGCCTGTTTCGCCGGAACCCGTGCCCAGGTCTGGTTCGAGGAAGATTTCGAGCAAGTGCCGGTGGAAGGGCAGACCGGTTCCCTTCCGCAAGGATGGGTGCTCTACAACGACGGCAACCGGCCGGCCTCCCAGTTCTCCTATTGCACGGAGGCATGGAATATAAGGGTGGTTGACAATAACAAGATAGCCGTCTCGCCTTCGTGGTTCTCCAATCCCTCTGCCCGGGCCGACCGGTGGATGGTAACCCCGCCGGTGGCCCTTCCCGAGGGTTCCGATGCGGTATTGGCATTCGATGCCCGTTCGTTCGATGCCGGGGAGAGGGAAACCTACCTGGTACTGGCCTCTGCCGGCTCGACCGGGAAAGAAGCCTTCACCGACACGCTCCTGCAGGTGAAAGGGGAGGACGGAAGCTGGAGAACCCGGGCCGTGTCTTTGGGAAAGTATGCGGGAAAGACGGTGCACATAGCTTTCGTGCAGCGTTCCTTGGACCGGTACGCCTTGTATGTGGACAATGTGAAAGTTTCCAACCTGGAAAAGCCCTCGGTGGCGCTTTCTTCCCTGCTGGTTCCCAGCACGGTCGCACCCGGTGAAACCTTTTCGGTCTCGGCCGATGCCCGCTTGGTGCTCGACGAGGAAGCCGCTTCCTACCGGATAGGGTACCGTTTGCAGGACGGCAGCGGGGAAATCGTTCAAGGGGCCGTTTCCGGCCAAGCCGAGCCGGCAACCTCCGTGGCCGGGGAAGACGGGCAGGGACGCGAGCTTTTGCTTTGCCGGTTCAAAGCGGAAGCCGCCGGCTTGCAGCTTTCCAGTCCGGGCTCGTTCCGGTTGGAGGCCTGGATAGAGGCGGTCAACGGGCGGGAAACGGTTTCCGATACCTTGCAGGGCATGGTGGAAGTTACCCAACAGGGTTTCTTCAAAAGGAATACCCTTCTGGAAGTTTATTCCAGTTCCACCTGCGGAAGCTGCCCTGCGGCCAATGCCGCCATCGACGAGGCTTTCGCTATGTACCGGGCTTCTTTCGGGGATTCAACGGTTTTCTTGGTGAAGTACCAGATGGATTTCCCGGCCCCGGGAGACCCTTGCGTGATAAACGAAGGCCTGTACCGGGGCGAGTTTTACGGGGTGAACGCCATTCCGAGCCTTTTCGTCAATGGAACCAAGCGCAAGGTGGAATGGAGCGGTTTCCCCTCCTCCTTGCCCGGCATGGTCGAAGCGGAAGCCAACCGGAAGACCCCCTTCGGGCTTCGGGCCTCGATGTCGCGGGAGGGGAATGCCTTCCGCGTGGAGGTGGAAGTCGCCAGCGTGACCGCTTACCCGGAAGCCTTGCTCTACGTGGTCTTTACCGAGGATTCCCTTTGGCATGAACCGCAGAGCAACGGCGAGACCGAGTTTTTCCATGTGGCCCGCAAAGTGCTGCCCGATGCCTACGGGCAGGAAATAGGCATGGAAACCTGCGGCACGGCCCGGTACGGGTTCGAATACGCGTTCGATGGCAACGGGCCGGAGATTTTTTCGAGCTTCGACGGCTTGTCGGCGGTGGTCTTCGTGCAAGACGGCCTCACGGGTGAAATCCTGCAGTCGGCCTTTTTGCCGGCCATGCCCTCGGAAGAGGCCGGGAACGGCGGCTTGGAACGTCCCGGGCCCGGATTGGAAGTGGAAGCCTGCCCGAACCCTTGCCGCGACCCTTGCACCTTGAACGTCCGGCTTCCTTTTGCAGGAGAGGCGTTCCTGGAAGTGTTCGATTTGCGCGGGAACCGCCTTTGGTCTTGCCGGGATTCCTGGCCGGCGGAAGGAGCACGCAGTTTCGAAATACCCGTAGAAAGCTGGGAAAAAGGCGTTTATGTGCTGAAGGTTCAGGCGGGAGAAACGGTTGTAACGAAAAAAATCGTGTTATGTTGAAAAGAAAAATCCTTTTGCCAGGCTTGTTCATGGCCGGCCTGGTTTTCGCCTGCCCGGTTTCGGAGGCAGGCGGCCCGCCGGGCCGGGCATCGGGCCAAGCATCGGGTCGAACGTTGGGTCAGACAACGGGAAAGCAAGAGCCTGAAAAATACGTTCCGGGGGCTTTGTACGTGAAGTTCGCCGACCATGCGGTCTCTTACGTGAAGTCGGCCGAGCGGGAATGCCCTGTATCTTCCCTTTTCCCGGCCAAGTCGGCGCGTTCCCGCTACGGGCTGAAGCCGGTAGCCTACAGCATGCACCTGTTCCGGGCTTCCACGCTCGACAACGTGTTCCGCATCGAGTTCGACAGCGTGCGGAAGACGGCCGAGTTCATCGAGGCGCTCCGGAACGACCCGAGAGTGGTTTTTGTGGAACAAGTCCCCCTGCAGACCATCCAGGTGGAGCCTGCGGGGCAGGACGGCAAAAACCCCGGCGACTATTTTTTTGGCAATATTGATAGCATCCATACCTCATGGAACCTCGAGATGGTGGGCTATTCCGAAATCTATGGGCGTTATCAAGGAAAATCCGAAGTGAAAGCGGCGGTGGTCGACAATGCTGTATGGGGAGACCATGAGGATCTGCAGCTCTTGTACGACAATCTTTACGATACTTTCTTGGGCGTTGCCGGAAGCGCTTCGCCCCCGTCGGGCGTGAACCAGCAGGCGCAAGGTTCGGCGCAGATGCCGAGCGATGCCTACGGGTGGTCGCACGGGACCCATTGCGCCGGCGTGGTGGGCGCTTTGACCGGCAACGGCACCGGCATTGCCTCGGTGGCCGGCGGGATCACGGTCATGGGGGTCAAGACGGCTGAAACCTCCTCGCGGGAAATGACCCGCACCTTGCAAGGGGTCGTCTGGGCGGTTGAGAACGGGGCCAAGGTGGTCAGCATGTCGTATGGCTCGGACACGTACAGTTCCGTTGAGGAGGAAGTGTATTCGAGCCTTGCCCGGCAAGGCGTCGTCTTGGTTGCCGCGGCCGGGAACGACGGCAAGAAAGACGCGCCGAACTACCCGGCCGCTTATCCGGGCGTGATTTCGGTAGGGTCCTTGGATTCGGACGGGAGCCGTTCGAGCTTTTCCAATTACGGCGACTGGGTCGATGTCTGGGCTCCGGGCGGCAGCTATGTGGAAAACGGGCAGCTGCAGGAAAGGGAGCTGATTTTCAGTTCCACTTTCTGCATAACCCAATACCTTTCCGACAAGGAGGCTTTTGCGGGCCGCTATTACGACATGATGGCCGGCACTTCCATGGCCACGCCGCTGGTGGCTTCGGCCTCGGCTTTGCTGCTTTCCTATTACCCCGGCCTGAACGGCTACTCGGTGCAGGAAATCTTGCAAGCGTCCTCGAAAGAGACGGGCATTTACCTTCCCGAGGCCTTCGCGGTGGCGGAAAGCGCTCCCGGCCGGATGGTGCGCGGGCTTCGCGCCGACTGGAATCCCGCAACCGGAATCTGTTACCTTTCATGGGAAAGCCCGGAAGAAGAAGGCGTGCTTTCCTACACCTTTTTCCGCAATGGCCAGGCGATAGAGGCCGGCTTGACGGAAACCCGCTTCCAGCATGCCCTTGACGACACCGCAGGCTTTGTCGGCATACGGGCCGTTTACGAGGAAGGCGTTTCGTTGACGGCCTACGTCCCGGTTTCGGCCTCGGCCACGGCGGGCAGCGAGCCGTCCTTGCGCCCGGCACGGCAGGAAGAAGGCTTGCAGGTGCGGGTAGACCGCGCCGGGGGCTTGCTTTACGTGGAAGGCGGCGAGGCGTTCGACCGCATCGCGGTTTTCAACCTGCAAGGCGTGCAGGTGGCCGAGTTCCCGGGCGGCAGCGGCCCGGTGGATATCGGCGGGCTGCTGCCGGGCCTGTATGTGGGCCGGGCTTCGAAAGCAGGCGCGGTGCGAGCGTTCAAGTTCGCGCGTTAGCCTTGGCGGTCGCCCGGGTTTTTTCCGTGGCTTGGATTTTGAACAGCTTGGCGCGGCCGCCTTGCAGAAACGGTTTCCTGCAAAAGGTTTCGGGCCGAGGGGACAGGGAAGAGGAAAGAAAGGGCCGGCGATGGGATTGGCCCGGAGGGCGGGAAGAGGAAGATGGAAAGGCGGCGGGAAGGAAGAATCGGATAATCGGATAACAGGAAGGGAAAGAGAAAAGAAAGAAGTTTTTGGGTTTTGGTTGGTTTTCAAGGCCCGGCTTTCCGGGCCGGGTTTCCAGGCGCGCAGGAGAAATCTTGCGCGCTTTTTCTTTCGGGCGGTTCCCCTTTCCCGTTCTTCGGCCCGCGGCCCGGCGGTTTCCCGCGAGGATTGCCAGCGGAACAGGAGACCATGCCTTCCTACAGTTCCTTGATGGCTTTTGCGAAATCCTCGTCCGAGACCACGCCCATCTTCTTCTTGATCCGGCTTTTGGCCATGCTGATAGACTGGAAGGACTTGTTGAGCAGGGTGGCGATTTCCTTGTTGCTCAAATCCAAGCTGTACAAGGCGCAGACCCGCTTCTCGTAGGCCGACAAGGAAGGATAGCGGAGGCTGAGCTTCGAAAAGAAATCGCCCGTGGTTTCCTTGAAATAGAGTTCGAACTCGCCCCAATCCTGTTCGGGATCCATCTCCTTGGCCAGATGCTCCATCTCGTACAGCAGCACCTTGTCTTTGGGTTGCAGGGAAGAGGCCTGCCGGAGTTCCTGTATCTTTTCAAGCAGGGAGGAGGCCAGATTGTTGACGCGCAGGAAAAGCAGCGAATTTGCCAGGAGTTCCTTGTTGCGCGAACCGATTTCGGAATGGAACCGTTTCTCGATGGTGGCTGCCCGTTCCTTGTTCTGGAAATTCAGCTCCTCGATACGTTTCATGGCCAGATGGTTGATCCGTTTCTGCCGGAAAAACCGCCGGTAAAGGATCGCCAGGCCCACCACCAAGGCAATCGAAATGGCCACCAGCACGGCCACGAGGAGGTTGCGGTAGCGGTCTTTGGTCTTGTGGAGCTCTATCTCCTGGAGCTTTTGCCGGAGCTTGTAATCTTCCAGGCTGCTCTCCAGCTTTTCCAGATTCTTGCTTTGCTCTTCCAGGTAGAAAGACTCGATAAGGTCTATGTAGAGGTCCTGGTAGAAGTACGCGCCCCGGTAGTCGCCCCGGGCCTTGTAGATTTCCTTGAGGAGGTTGAGCGTTTCGGCTTTCATTTGCGAAAGCGCGTTTTCCTCGAAAAGCTTCAACGCCTCCCGGGCTTCGGTTTCGGCCTGCGCGTACTCCTTGGCCAAGAAAAGGTTCCGGGCGTAATTGAACTGGGTGAAGCAGAGCAGCCGGGTCTGGTTGTATTCGCGGGCCAGCCGGATAGCCTCCTGGTAATACCGGTTGGCCAGGGCGTAATTGCCCATCCCCGTGTAGCCTTGCGCCAGGTACTGGTAGGAACAAACCAGCTTGTCGCCTTTGTAATGCTGTTCCAGTGCCAATTGGTGGCATTGCAGGAAAAGCGAGATGGCTTGCTCGTACTGTTGCAGGCTCAAAAGGGCCAAGCCCGTGTTGGCTTTGGCCTTGAAGACGCCTTCGAGGTCGGGAATCGACAAGAACGAGGCCTCGGCTTGGCGGAAATGCTCCAAGGCGTCTTGCAAGGCTTTCTTGTGGGCGGCCATGATGCCCCGGCACATGTGCGCCTTGGCCTTGGCATACGGGCTATGGTACAAGGCGGAAAGGCGGTTGAGGATTTCGCCGCATTGGGCGTAATCGTTGGCCATGATGCTGGCGATGCAGCGGTCGGAAAGCATCTGCACGTGGAGATGCTCCCAGTCTTTTTTCCGGTTTTCCGGGCAGGAGCCCAGCGCCTCTTCGATTTTCAGGAGGGATTCGTCCAGGATGTCCTGCACATCGTACTGGGCGAGCGAGAAATTGGTCGAGATGCGTTGCTGCAGGAAATAGAGCTCGTGGTAAAGGTCGTTGTGCCGCTGGCTGTAGCCGATAGCCTGGTCGATGCAGGCGAGCCTCCGGTTGAGTTCGGGCGTGATGTCTTCCCGCGTAACGTCCTTGAAGAAGGCAACCGAATCCACGGGCGAAGCCGATGCGGGGCTTCCGTAGGCGAGAAGCCAAAGCAGGAAAACAGCAAGGGCGGCGGTACCTTTTTGCATGAGGGCGGTTTAAAACGGCGCAAGCCCAGGAGTTTTCCCGGGATTCCATGCCCGGGACATGGCCTGTTCGCGCCAATTTTCAAAAATACGAAAATCCCGCTATTCTCGGCCTTGCGTGTCTTGTTCCGCCCGTTGCCGGCGTATTCCCGTTGGAACGTGCCGGCGGCCATGGCGGGCCGCGGCATCCTGCCGGATTCCGGGACTCGGACCGTTGAAAACCGGAAATCCCCGGGAAAGCGCTAAAAAAGCGTACTTTTGCGCCCGGATGGGGCTTGGCCGAAGGCGGCCCGGCATGGCTTGCGGCCGCTTGTCGGCCCGCAGCCGGTTATCGGGGCCCGCGGCGGTCCGTCCGGCGGCCCGTGGCGGGCCGTCAACCCGCGGACGCCCGGCCTCGGACAACCTTGCAAGCCTTTCCCTGAACCTTGTAAACATCTTGAAGAATTGACTTTTCCCCAGAGCTTTCCGCAGAAAATCGGTTTCGACCGCATCGTAAGCCTGCTGCAGCAGGCGTGCATCACAAAGTCGGCGGCCGGCTTGTGTTCGCGCATGAGCCCGATCCGCGACTTCGCGAAACTGAAGACCTATCTCGGGCAGACGGCCGAATTCAAGCGCCTTTTGATGCTCGAAGCCCCGTTTCCGGAACAGGACTACTACGACTTGGGCGAAGAACTGGCCCCCTTGCGCATCGAAGGGACTTATATCACCTTGGAGGGCTTGCAGCGGCTTCGGGCCTCCTATGCCACCTTGCGCGACATAAAAGCCTATTTCAACCGGCTCGATGCCGAGGCCTACCCGCAGCTTGCCGCCTTTTCCGCCCGTTTGGAAATCGACCCCGGAATCCTGCCGAAAATCGACACGATTCTTTCCCCGACCGGGGAAGTCCGCGACAATGCTTCCGAAAACCTTTCGCGCATACGCGGCCTTATCCGCCGCAAGTCGGCCGAGACCCAGCGGCACATCGGCAAATACATGAACCTGGCCCGGCAGCAAGGCTGGGTGGAAGACGATGCCGACGTGACCGTGCGCAACGAACGCCTGGTGATACCGGTGGCTTCGGCCTACAAGAAGAGCATGCGCGGATTCATCCACGATGTTTCCTCTTCCGGGCAGACCGTGTTCATGGAGCCGGAGGAAATCTTCAACTTGAACAACGAGATTGTGGAGCTGCGCAACGACGAGCGCCTGGAAATCATTCAGATATTAAAGGACTTCAGTTCGTTCCTGCGCCCGGGCGTGGAGGCTTTGCTCAAAGCCTACCGTTTCCTTTCCGCGGTCGATTTCCTTCGGGCGAAAGCCCGCTTGGCCATCCGCCTCCAGGCCGGCTTGCCGGTGGTGGAAAACGCGCCTTGCATGGAGTGGCGGCAAGCCCGGCACCCGCTCCTTCTGCTGAACCTGGAGAAAGAAGAAGCCCGCGCCCGCGCCCGCGCCGACGGGCGGCCCGGCGAAGTGGTGCCGCTCGACCTGGTTTTGGAGCCGGGCGAGCGGATCGTGGTCATTTCCGGCCCGAACGCGGGCGGGAAATCGGTTTGCCTCAAGACCGTGGGGCTCTTGCAGTACATGCTCCAGTGCGGCCTGCTGGTCAGCATGCGCGAGGATTCCCGGATGGGGATCTTCCACGACATCTTCGTAGACATAGGCGACGAGCAGTCGATCGAGAACGACCTTTCCACCTATAGTTCGCATTTGAAGAACATGCGTTTCTGGATGGAAAACGCCGGCCGGGGAACCCTTTTCCTGAGCGACGAGCTGGGAAGCGGCACCGAACCCCAGGTGGGAGGCGCCATTGCCGAGGCAATCGTGGAATACCTTCTCCAGAAAGGCTCCTGGGGCATTGTTACCACCCACTACACCAACCTCAAGCTTCTGGCCAACCACCATCCGGGCATCGTGAACGGGGCCATGCTGTTCGACCAGGAGAACCTCCGTCCGCTCTACCTTTTCCGGAAAGGGCTGCCCGGCAGTTCGTTCGCGTTCGAGATAGCCCGCAAGATAGGCCTTCCGGAAAAGGTGCTTGCGCAGGCCAAGCGGAAAGTAGGCCGCCGTCAGATGGCGTTCGAGCAGGAACTCCAGCAGATAGAGGTGGAAAAGCAGGAAATCGGCAAGAAGCGGCAGGAATTGCAAGTGGCCGATGAATTGCTGCATGCCACCTTGGAAAAATACAACGGCTTGCTGGCCCAGTTGCAGGAAAACCGGGCAAAGCTCATGCACGAAGCCAAAGACCAGGCCCGCCAGCTCGTAAAGCAGTCGAACGCGCTTATTGAGCGGACAATTCGGGAAATCCGCGAAGCCCAGGCGGAGAAGGAAACCACCCTTCGCTTGCGCAAGGGCTTGCAGCAGGCCATGGAAGAGGGCTTTCCCTTCGAAGGGCAGGCCGACAGCCTTTCGGCCTACTTTCCCGACAGCCCGGACCGCCGCGGCCCGGATGGCCGTTCCCCGGATTGCGTTCCGGGCGAGGCCGGTGTTCCGGCTTCGGCTGCGACCGGCGAAACCGGGCAAGCCTTGGCATCGGCCAGCCGGCCGGGCGAGGTTCGGCCCGAAGCCGCCCGGCCGGCCGAATCCCTCCGGCAGGCCGCGGTCGCCCGCAAACCCGATCCGGCCCGGAAAAACGGGAAAACCGCCGGCATGGCGGGCGGCCCCCTGCAAGCGGGCATGCTGGTCCGGGTCAAAGGCGGCGGGAAAACCGTGGCCCGCATCGGGGAAATCCAGGGCAAGCAGGCCCGGGTGGATTTCGACTACATCAGCATGCACCTTCCTTTAGACAGGCTTCTTCCCTTGGACGCCCAGGAAACGAGGCAATACGAGGCCAGCCGCAACGCCTTGCCGGTGAAGATAGAGAACTACGCAGACGAGAAACTCCGTTTCCGGCCGCAGGTGGACTTGCGCGGAAGCCGGGGGGAAGAGGCCGTGGAAAGCGTTTCGAAACTGATAGACCAAGCCGTCCTTTTCGGGGAAAAGCATCTGGAAATCCTGCACGGGAAAGGCAACGGGGTGCTTCGGCAGCTTATCCGGGGCATGCTGGCCAAAAACCCGCATGTGCAGTCGTTCGCCGACCAGAAAGAAGACCTGGGCGGGGCGGGAATCACCGTGGTGGAACTCCATTGATGCCGGCCCGGACGGTCCTTCAAGCCGGCGCGTCCCGGTGCTTCGGCCTGGTTCCGGCCGCGGTTCGCCGGTTATGAATCGGAGCGGGCCTTCCCCTCGTTCAGCAAACTCTCTTCCGTCTTGATTTTGTGGTAGGCGGTAGAAGACGTCCACTTCTTGCGGGCGTACTCCTGCATGTCGGTTACCGTGTCCTTCTCGTCGATGATTTCCATGCCCAGCATGGTTTCCACCATGTCTTCCACCGTAACGATGCCCACGAAGCTCCCGTATTCGTCCACCACCATGGCAATCTGCTCGCGCTTGCGCCGGGTCGGAATGATCATGGAGCCGGGAGCCGAAGCCGGAGTGGGAGCGGGGTTTTCCTCGGGACGGGTCACCGGGTCGGAACCCGGGACTTGCTGCATGCGGTTCCAGAGGCTAAGCAGCTTCTGGCTTTCGGTGGCAATGAAGATAGGGCGTTTTATGTCCTTGAGCTTGGCATCGTGCCGGTCGGCGGCCACGAATTCGAACACGTTCTTGAGCAGGACGAACCCGGTAATGTTGTCGGGATTGTCGGCCTCGTAGACCGGAATCCTCGAGAACTTCAAGTAATTCCGTTCCCGGTAAAATTCCCCCATGGTCATTTCTTCCGAAGCCGTCACGGTCACGATGCGCGGGGTCATGATGTCGCGGACGCGGAGGTCTTGCAGCCCGAGGATGCTGCGCAGGCCTTGGATTTCCTCTTTTTCGAAAATGCCCTCTTTCGACCCCATGCTCACGATGGCCGAAACCTCTTCCCGGCTCACGCCCGGGTCTTTCTTGCCCCGGCACACGATCCACGAAATGCCCTCCGAAAGCACCACCAACGGGTAGCAGATCCAGACTAAGACCCGGATCACCCTTCCGGCAGGCAGGCAGAGCGTGCGCCAGTAGCGGGTTCCCACGCTTTTGGGAAGGATTTCCGAAAACACCAGGATGACGAAAGTGAGCAAGGCCGAAGTGACCCCCACGTAAGCATCGCCGAATACCTTCGCGCTCTGGGCCCCGACCCCGGCCGCCCCTACCGTGTGGGCAATGGTGTTGAGCGAGAGGATGGCCGAAAGGGAGCGGTCGATCTGGTTTTTCCCTTTCACGAAAATCAGGGCCGAACGCATGCGCCGGCGTTCGCCCCGGCCGAAACCGTTGCGTACCGCCGAAAGCCGGATTTCGTGCTTGATGACCTCGATATGCGAGAGCGGGGTGGAAAGCAAGACCGCTTCCAGGACCGAGCAGAGGAAAGAGACGCAGAGGGCAAGAAGCAGGTAAAGGATTAGCAGGAACATGGGTTTGGGGTATTTGCAAGCGGCATTTTACGTTCTCGGTTCTTGCCTCAGCCTTGGATTTTCTGCCCGAAGGCCAGATCCCCGGCATCGCCCAAGCCCGGCACGATGTAAGACTGGGCGGTCAGCTCCTCGTCGATCGAGCCTACCCAGAGGGTGCAATCGGAATAAGGAAGCTGTTTTTGGAGGAAGTCTATCCCTTCCTGGGCGGCAATGACCGAAACGATATGGGTATGGGCCGGCCGGCCGTATTCCGACAAGGTCTTGTGGCAAATGGCCATCGACGACCCTGTTGCCAGCATCGGGTCGCAGAGAATCAAGGTCTTGCCTTGCAGTTCCGGGCAGGAGACATATTCCAGTTTTATCTGGAAAGCCCCGGTTTCATCGTGCTTGCGGTAGGCCGACACGAACGCGCTGCTGGCGCGGTCGAACACCGAGAGAATGCCCTCGTGCAGCGGGATTCCGGCCCGGAGGATGCTGGCCACGACCGGCTCTTCGGCCGGGGTGAGCATGATCTTCTCGCCCAACGGGGTCTGGATGCTGGCGTTGGCGTAACGGAGTTCCTTGCTGATTTCATAGGCGAAGATGCTTCCTATGCGGCGCAAGTTCTGGCGGAACCGCATGGGGTCGGTTTGGATCCGCTCATCGCGCAATTCGGCCATGAAGCGGGCGAATTGCGACGGCATCTGGTCTAAGATTCGTATATCCATGGTAGGTTGCAAAGATAATGCAAGGAACGGGTATCGCAAAAAAAGCGGCTTTCCCCCTCTTTGCAGGTTCCTGCACGTTCGGGGAAGCCGCCACTTGCCCGGCCGGTTTCGCTTTGCCGTGCGTTCAACAAGGTATTGGCTACCCGTTTAATCCGACTCAATCGAGGGCTTCTAATTTGGCGAACTTGGTCAGGAGCGTTTTTTCGCCTACGCCCGGGGTGTCGAAGCGTACCAGGAGCTTGCGGTTGGCCCCTTCGCCCTCGGCTTTCATCACCACGCCGGTCCCGAATTTGGCATGCCGTACCCGTTTCCCCGGAAGCAGCGCGGCGGCATCGTCGGCGGAAGTTCCGCCAGAAGCGGAAGCCGGCGGCGGAGCCGAAGCCTGGAGCTGCGAAAGCTTCTTGAACCGGCCCGAGCGCAGATCCGGCTTGGGGGCGGGAAAGCTTGCAGCCGGGCCCCGGTCCGGGCCTTGGCCGGTTTGGCCGGCGAAGAGGCGGTTGCGGCCGGGAATATCCCTCCCGCCGCCCGGGGAACCGCCCGGGGAGCCGCCTTGCGGGTTGTTCGAGGCCGGAAACCTGCCCGGCAGGCCGCTCGGCGACCCGCCCGCCGTCCTTCCCGCCGGACTTCCGCCCGGGACGCTCCCGGAAAAACCGGATTGCCGGCGGGAAAGGGGCCCCCAGGCGTTTTCGGCATCGTCGTCGAAGCCCAAGCCCGCGAAAGGATTGTCTTGCAGCAGTTCGGGGTTCTGGAGGTGGGACGCGTCGAGTTCGAGCAAGAAACGGCTCGGTTCGGTGAAAAGGGTCTCGCCCCAGCGCATGCGGCGGTTGGCGAAAGACAGCCAAAGGCCCTTTTCGGCCCGGGTTACCGCCACGTAGAAAAGCCGCCTTTCCTCTTCCACGTCTTCCCGGTTGTTGAGGCTTTGGGCCGCGGGGAAAAGCTCTTCCTCGCAGCCTACCACGAACACGTAAGGAAATTCCAGGCCCTTGGCGGCATGGACGGTCATGAGCGTCACCTTGTCCTGGGTGGCATCGTCTTTTTCGTCCTGGTCGGTGAGCAGCGCCACGTCCTGCAGGAAGCGGTCGAGCGTTACCACCCCTTCCATGGCGACCATTTCGCCCGTTTCGGGGTCTACCATCAGGGGATCTTCCTCGCAGAAAGTCTTTACCGAATTGAGCAATTCTTCCACGTTGTTCGTGCGGCTTTCGCTTTCGGGTGTTTCTTCGGCCTTGTATTCGGCTTCCAGGCCGCTGGCTTTCCATATCTGCACGGCCAGATCGTAGGCATCGGTCTGGGAGAGGCGGACGTTGAGGCTCATGATGTGATCCATCAGGTTGAAAAGCCGGGCTTTGGTGCCGGAATTTATCGAAGCGGCCACTTGCAGGCGGAACTGGGCCAAGGCTTCGGGGCTTTGGTACACCTGGGGCGGAACGCCGAGGTTGTCGAGCCAGGCGGCCTGCTTTTTCAAGGCCTCTTGCCCGGGGAAATCCTCTCCCGGGAAAGACGGAGCCCCATTTTGAACGGCAGTTCCGCCGCCGGCCGCCGCGCCGCCCAAGGGTTCCCCGGCCGAGGATACTCCGTTCGGCAGTTCTCCGGCCGAGGGCCTTCCGTCAAACGGCTTTCCGGCCGCATTTCCGCCGCCGGCCGCCGGGTTCTGGAGGCTTCTCAGGAACTCCATGCCTTTCCAGCTGCCCCCGCCGCAGAGCGCGCCGATGAGGCGCAGGCGGGTAAGGGTCGTTTCGCCTATGCCGCGCGCCGGGTTGTTGATGCAGCGCAGCAAAGCCTCTTCATCGTTGGGGTTCACCACCCAGCGGAAATAGCTCAGCACATCCTTGATTTCCTTGCGGCGGTAGAAGCTCAAGCCCCCGTAAATGCGGTAGGGGATATTGTATTTCCGCAAAGCGTCCTCGATAGCCTTGCTCTGGCTGTTGATGCGGTACAAGACGGCAAAATCGCGGGGATGGGCCTGGCAGTTCATGCGCGTCTGGAAAATCTCCCCGGCCACGCAGTTCCCTTCTTCGATATCGGAAGCCGACCGCAAGACCTTGGCTTTGGAACCCTGCTCGTTTTCCGTCCAGATTTTCTTGGGAATCCGGTCGCGGTTGTGCTCGATGATGGAATTGGAAATGTCCACGATATGGCCGGTGGAGCGGTAGTTTTGCTCCAGTTTGAACTTGCGGGCCTCCGGGTAGTCGTGCTGGAAATTGAGGATGTTCTGGATATTGGCGCCCCGGAAGCTGTAGATGCTTTGCGAGTCGTCGCCCACCACGCAGAGGTTCTTGTGGCCGGCCGCCAGCTTCTTCACGATGAGGTACTGGGCATAGTTGGTGTCCTGGTACTCATCCACCATGATGTAGAGAAAACGCTTCTGGTACTTGAGCAAGGTTTCGGGGAAATCGCGGAAAAGCACGTTGGTATTGAAGAGCAGATCGTCGAAATCCATGATCGAAGCCTGCTTGAGCCGGTTGCTGTACTCCAGGAAAATCCGGCCCAGTTCGGGCAGCCGCATCTGCACGTCCTCTTCATGGAAAGCGTTGTTTTCCACGTAATATTCGGCCGAAACCAAGCTGTTCTTGGCCATCGAGATACGGTAAAGCACCCGCGATTCCTTGTACTGCTTGGGGTCGAGGTTGAAATCTTTCACGATTTTCTTTACCAGCGACTTGCAGTCGTCGGTATCGTAGATGCCGAAGCTTTTCTGGTAGCCTATCAGCGGGGCTTCGGCCCGGAGTATCTTGGCGAAAATGGAGTGGAACGTGCCCATCCAGAGCGCGCGGGCGTCGGGGCCCACCAAGGCGGTGATGCGTTCCTGCATCTCGCGGGCGGCTTTGTTGGTGAAGGTAAGGGCCAGGATGCGGAAAGGGTCGGCCCCGGACTGGAGCAAGTGGGCAATGCGGTAGGTAAGGGTGCGGGTCTTGCCCGACCCGGCGCCGGCCAGGATCATCACCGGCCCGTCCACCTGTTCGGCCGCCCGGCGCTGTTCCGGGTTAAGTCCATCTAAAAGGCTCATTATGCTTTTGTTGTGTGCAGAAATAAACAAATTCGGCAAAGTTAATGCAAAATCTCCCATCCCCAAAGCCGGGCTCGTTGCCGGCAGGGGTGCGCCCCGCCCGAAAAATCCGTAAATTTGCAGGTCTTTGCATCGGTCCTGCCGGCGGGAAAGACCGGCGGCAAGGCCGCGACAAAGCGCGTAAAGCGCAACAAGGCAAGGCGCGCAACACGATGCCATCGAAACGGTGTGTCAACGAAAAACAGCAGAAATGAGCAAGCTGAAAGGTTTTATCCAAAAATATAACTTCTTCAAGCTCTGGCCGCCCTTCATCCGGGCCTACCGCCAGAGCGCAACCGGGCAAGAACTCACCATCCAGCAGCGCAACTACCTCAAATGGGGCAGCATCCTTCTGGTGGCCCTTTTCGCCGTGGCGTGGTTCATCTTCTACCTTCCCTTCCTGGTGCATCAGGCCGGCACGAGCCTGTTCACCTATACCGGATCGTTCGTTCAGCCCTTTTTCGATGCCGGCTCGGCCCCCCGGGTAAGCGAGTTCCTTTGGCGGTTCGTGGCCCAGTTCTATTTGAACGTGCCGTTGATTTGCCTGATTGTGGCCTTTTTGGTGATAGGCTTCTGCATCACCTCCCGCAAGACGGTTGGCCCCTACACGCCCTTCCTTTTGCCGCTGTTCTTCCTCTTGTTCCCCTCGTCCGACCCGGCCCAGGCCAGCATCGCCATAAGCCTTTGGCTCATCATGGGGGCCTTGGCGTTCTATTTCGTCCTTTCCCGCTGGGCCGCCCGCCATCCCCGCGCCCTCGGCCCGCTCATCGCCATGCACCTTTACGGGGCGGTGGTCTCCGCCCTGTTGTATTACGTCACGGGCCATTGGGCCCTGATGTTCGGCATCGCCGTGAGCTTCGTGCACCTTATCGGAATCCCCATGTCGCTTTCCGACAAGCGGGAAGGCCTTTTCGGCCTGCGTTTGTGGAACTTCGGCCTTACCGCCGCGGCCATGCTTGCCACCGGGCTGGTATTCTGGAGTCGGGCTTCCTATTCCCCCTTCAACGCGCCGTGGTACGTGTGGGCCGCCTTGGTCGTCTACGCGCTGGCCTGCCTGCCGGGCTTGGTGCTTCAAGCCTACAACAACCGGAAAGTGTACCTCTACGAGTGGAAGAAGCGGAAAGGGGAAGTCCAGGACGGGAAACCCGCGCTTTCCTCTCCCTACCATGTGTTGCTTTCGTTGATAGCCATCGTTTTAGGCTTCGTGCTGTTCTTCTTTTCGCGCAATTCCGACAGCCGCAGCCTGATGCGGATGGAAAACGCCTTAGAAGCGGGGAATTACGCCAAAAGCCTTTCCATTTGCCGTTCCTATTTCCATTCCGGCGGCCCGGGAAAAGCCGCCGCGCTTTTCCAAAGCCGGGAAGAAGAGGCTTTTGCTGCCAGCCGGCAGGCCCGGATGGAAGCCGGCTACAAGTTCTCCCTTCTCATGGAAGGCCGCCTCAACCAAGACTACCTTGCCCTTTTGGGCGGCGCCTCCTCTTTTTCCGGCGCCACTTCTTTCGGGAACGATTCTTCCTTTTCCGGCGCTTCTTCAAGGCCCGTTTCTTCAACGGATCGCCCCTCTTCAACGGATGGCCACGCTTTAACGGATTGCCCGACCCCAACGGCCCAGTCCTCGAAGCCCGTTTCCCCGAGCGCTCTTTTCCCGGAACCCGACCCCCGCATGCGGGCCGACGATTACATCTACATAGCCCTCTGCCAGGCGGCCGGCTTGGAGCAAGGCGCGCTGAGTCTGGTGCTTTCGGCCATTGAGCGGGAAGGCTTGCAGACCCGTTACATGGAACCCTTGCTGGCCTCGTCGTTGGAAATGCAGCAGTACGACCTCTTCCGCAACACGCTCTACTATGCCCGCAAGACCTTGAGCGAGAACAACCTCTACCATTATTACCGGGGCGTTTCCAAGAACCTTCTCCTTTCGTACCGGCCCGACTCCATGCCCGTCCTGAAGGCCGACAACCCGGACGTGCTGGCGGTGGGCGGCTTCATCGACCAATGGGTGGTGGAAACCTTCGAACAGCAAGTCTTCGGCGGCCGGCTCGTGTTCGGCCAGGACAAGGTTTACATAGACAGGTCCTCGTCCCGAGGCAAGCCCGTAAGGCGCGTGCTGCTTCCCGGGCAGGACCTCAACGAGCCCGCCAATGCCGCCTTGCTCGAATATTACGCATTCTTGCGGCTCATGGAAAGGCGGATAGAGCTTGTGCCCTATTTGCTCCAGGCCTACCGGCTTTGCGGTTTCGAGGCTTTGCCGGCCTATTTGCAGGAGGCGCTATGCCTCTATGCGGAACATGCCGGGGAAAATCCGGCGGGAGAGCGCGGCAAAAAGATCTTTTCCGGGTTCTCGGCCGACCCCGCCGCGGAGGAAAGGGTGGAAGCGGCCCGGAACGGCAGCCGTTCGGCGGAAGCTTCCTACGCGGCCTACTATTACGGGCGGTTGGAATAGGTTCGAATCCAGCTATTACAGGCGGCTGGAACAGGTTCGAAACCGGTTGGCTCAGGCGTTCCCCGCTGCAATAGACCCGCGATTGCGGACAGCAGGGACAATCCGGCCGCGGCGCAAGCAGGTTGCGGATTTTTTTGCAGATGCTTATTTTTGCGCAAAGAACCGAGGTTTCATGAAAAACAAGCTTTTCCCCTTTGCCGGGAGCCTCTTTTTTTTGATGCTCCTCTGGCTCTCCATGAGCGCGTGCAGCGGCAAGCGCCCGGCGGAAAAAGCCGCCCGCGCGTTTTTGCAAGCCTATTACGTGGATCTGGATTTCAACGCGGCGCGCGCCCTTTCCACCCCCGCTTCCCATGCGGCCATTGCCGAAAAAGAAGAAATGGCTTCGCTCAATCCTTACGCCAAGGAAGAAGCGCCGAGCATAAGCTTCAAGGAACTCAGGATTGAAGACCGCCGTTCGGGCAAGGCCCTTTGCACCTACTGGGCAAACCGGGTGGAAAAGACCTTGGAGCTTCGCAAGGTGGAGGGGCAATGGAAGGCCGACTTGCAAGCCCGGGCGCAAGAAGAAGCCGCGGGCATGTATTCGCTTTCTTCCGACAACAGCCAGGGCGGGTTCGCCTCGGCTGCAAGCGGGCCGGTAGTCTACAAGAAGCGTCGACCCGTTTCCGAATCCGGGCAGTAGCGTTCCCGGCGGGAGATCGCCGGTGCCGGGAACGGGCAGGAACGGCGGGCTTCCGGCCGCAAGCGGAACCGTCCGTTGGCAACGGGGTCGCTCGAAAATCGGCCACGGCAGCCGCGGAATCCTCCGCGAGGAGAAAAAACATCGAGCAAACAAGCAGAATCACAATACAGTCTGAATCATGAAAACGAGAAAGATCCTTTTCGCCCTGCTTCCTTTCATAGGCTTTTCCCTCAGCGGGGCTTTCGCCCAGTCGGCCGCCAGCAGCTCCCGCGATTTGGGCTTGGACACCACCACCTACGTAGCCCCGCCGCCGGCCGAGGAGGAAACCCCGCAGGAACCCGACTACGATTTCCTGCCCGAGTCCATCGCCCAGCTTGTCTGGGACGGCAAGGACGAAGAAGCCATCGCCGCGTTCAAGGAGTACAAGAAATCCATCCGGAAACAAGGGGCGTTCACCTCGCTCTACCTCGAATACCAGCTCTACGACATGCTCGCGTATTCCGTTCCGGGCAATTCCCTCTACGGGCAGGCCCGCGCTAACCTTTTCAAGAAGCTCGGATCCAAATACGACGACCGTCCCCAAGTGATCGCTTTCGCCATTACCGATACCACCACCCCCGAGCAGATCATCGAGATAGCCACCCGCATGATAGAGGCCGATTCCACCTACCGGCCCGCCTACGAGCTGCGCGGCCGGGCCCTCTACCAGCTTGGCAAGATCAAGGAAGCTTGTCCCGACCTGGAAAAAGCCCCCAACCGCGACCTGATGCCCGAATACTGGCCTTGCCTGGGAATCGGGGTCGAGTAACAGGGTTTCTGCCGGAAGCCCGTTGCCGGGAAACCGTCCGCAACCGCCCGCCGTACCGATACGCGCCGAAGCCGGCGCATCGGTACGGCGGTTTTTTTATGGCTTGCAGGAAAGAGGGAAGGCTCCGGGCCGGCGGTTCGGCTATCTTATCGTGCTGCCCCTCAGTCGTTCCAGACCACCTTGGCCGGCTTCTTCACCGGCAGGAGCGAGTAATCCTTGGCCTTGGAAGCCGAAATGCGGGCCGGGGTGCGCGAAAGCTCCGGCACATTGAACGACTTCAGGAAAGAAAGGTACAAGGCCGGGTCTTCCTGCGGCAGCAGGAACGGCTTGCTGCTCCGGCCCGCGCTGTCCACGTGGCAGAAATACGGCCGGGCGTAGAAATTGTCCCCGCGCTTGCTGCTGAAAAGCAGCCATTCCCCGTTGCTGCTCCAAGCATGGTAGCTTTCCGAGAACGGGCTGTTCACATGTTCCATGCGCCGCATCGGGTAGGAGCTTCCGGTAGGCAGCCAAGGCGAATCCGGAACGGGACCCGCATCCAGGTCCGGCCCGTTTTTTGAAGCCTTTCCGTCCTCTTTCCGGCCGTTGGAACCGGCGGCAGGATTCGAAAAAGCCCTTGCCGGAAACGCTTTTTCCGGCGTTAAGTCGAGCAGGTAGAGGTCGCTTTCCGGGTGGCGGATCGGGAAAGTGCCGTGGTCGCTCAGGCAGAAGACCACGAAGCGGCCATCGGGCGAAACCCGGGGGAAAGACACCGTTTTCCCGGTAACGGCCGCATCGATTAGCGTGTCGAAGCGCCCGAACCGTCCCGTCTCTTCATCGAAAGACGCCCGGATTAAACTGTATTTGATTTTCTTGGCAAACTCGGTGTCGTCCTCCATGCTGTCGCGGGGAGGGTTGGCCGCCTGGCAGAAGAAAAGGCTCTTCCCGTCCGGGCTCCAGCAGGGAAACGTCTCCTCGCTGTCCTTCCCGGCCATCCGCCGGTCCGACAGGATCACGTTGCGGGCTATGTCGTAGAGCAGGATGTCGCCCAAGGAATCGTACACCTCCGTGCGGCGCAGATGGTCTTTCGAATGCACGAAAGGATAGGCGCTCGACGTTCCGAAAGCAATCAGCCGCTTTCCGGGATGCCAGCTCGGATAGACCCCGCCCATGGGGAAGTCGGGGCATTTGAGGTCGACCCGCACCACGCTGTCGGGCGTGACGATGAACGTGCCGGTGCGGTTGAAGCGCACGTGGTAGACAAGGTAATCGCCCTCGTTCTGCGCGTAAGTATGGCAGTTCTCGCAACCCGTCTCCTGCAAGCGGTTGTCGAACAGGAAGCGCGTCCGGGCCGTCTCCAAATCGGTCTCGATGGTCTGCAGCAGCGCGGAATTCTGGTACACCGGCTCGATCAGCCGGCAGGTCATGAACCGGTCTATGGCATCCTCCACCGTCAGCGAGAAGCCCATGCAGGAATCCTGCCCCCTGGAACGCTCCAGGCGGATGTCGGCAAAGACCCTCCCGTGCAGGTTCTCCTCCAGGAGCTTCCGCCAGGCCTTTTCCGGGAAACGCACCCGGTGCCGGCCCTTCAGGCGCAAAGTGTCCGGCCCGTTCCCGTAGAGCCGCAGCTCGAAGCCCGAATGCGGCGGCAAGACATAGAAATTGAGCGGGGCGATGTTCACCGGGACGCAGCACCCGGCGTAATCGGGCCAGATGCCCGCCCCCGGCGCGGAAAGAGACCGCATGTAGGCCAGTTCCGCCTCGCCCGGCCCCTTGCAAGAGACCGAGGCCGCCAAAAGCCCGCCCGTCAGGCAAAAAAACTTCAGCAACCGCGTAAAAACCATATTCAGCATATAGACATCATTCAAGCCTTTAAACTTCATTCAAGCCCTTAAACCTTATTCAAGCCTCCTGCAAACATCCTTTAAGCCGGAACCTCGCGCCTTGGCCCTCTTGGCCGCTTTGGCAGCTTTGGCCGTCCGCCCGGAAGTTCCGCCAAAGCCCCGGAGAACGAGCGTCCCGGCCCCTCGGCCCTCGGCCCGCGTTCGCCCGCACCAGGCCAAACCGAACCCCGCAACTCGGCCCCGCCACCCGGCGCTCATGTCCGGCCCTGCGCTACCCGCCAATGACCCGCTTCTGCATGTACCAGTCGTAGAACCAATACGTATGCTTCCACCGCGACTGCAGCTCGAAAAACGGCAGCTGCCCGTTCTGGTAATTCGAGTTGTCGATCAGGAACTGCCAGTAATCGGCCCAGGTGTCCTCCCCGATGCCCTCCAGATGCCGGGGGTAGGCCAGTCCCGAAGCCACGTAGCCGAACGTGGACAAAAGCGCCTCCTGCAAGTGCCGGGGCGCGTGGAACGGCCGGCGGCCGGTGTCGTAATACTCCCGGATTTCCGGATAGAGGGCGGCGATTTCGGCAGCGTTCTTGTCCATGAGGCAAAGGGCAAGGTAATACTCCAAGAAATAAGGATTCCCGGGCTGGTAGCGGAAATTGGTCTTTGCGTTCAAGTCGGGTTCCTGGCTCCTTACCGCGTAGTTCACCGGTGGAAGCCAGGCCTTTGCCCTGTCGCGTTCCGCGTTCGGGGCGAGCAAGGCGCGGGCGTCCCCTTTCCGGAAAAGGCTCTTTCCCATCCGGTACAGGAATTTCGAGGCCGGCAGCGTGTCGCCCACCGTCAGGCAGACGTTCACGATCTCGCGCATCACGACCGGGCTGGCGATCCGGGCGGTGATCCAATCGTAGTTGAGGTGGAGGCTTTCGCTGAAGTTGCCGCAGAAAGCATAGTAGTGCGGCAGCACGTAGGCTTCCGGACGGCTGGAGATGTCGGAAGGGAAGAGCAGGGGGAAAAGCGGCAGGGAATAGGTGAAAATCCGGTCGGTGGCCTTGCGCGTGGCCAGCAGGCAGGCCTTCACCTCCGCGCCGTACAAGATGTTGCCGTAGGTCAGCTCCGTTTCCCCGGCGTAGAGCGGGTAGCGGTCGTCGAGCAAGCGCAAAGCCTCCTCCCAGCGGTTCTCGCGGCAAAGGCGGTCGCAAGCAAAAAAGTCCGAAAGCGGCCGGGACGCGCTTGGAGCGAGGCAGAACCCGCCCGTGGCGAACAGCAGCAAGGCGGCTTGCACCGCCCTTCGGGCCGTTTTCCCGAGAAAGTTTTGCTGGCTGCCGGTTCGGCGGCGGCTGCCTTGCGCTTTCCGGGCCATCTTCCAGAAGAGGCCTTGATGGTTGCCGTGACGCAGGCGGCCACCTTGCGCCTTCCGGGCCGTTTTCCCGGGGAAACCGCCTTCCGCGTCCTTTGCACCTTTTCCGGAAGAACGGCATCCGGCCGTCCCGGTCTCTTCGGCGCGCCGGGCAAGGTTTTCAGCACACAAGGAAAGGCCTTTAGCGGGACAGCGGCTTCCGGTTTCCCGTTTTCCTCCGACAGGGATCCGCCGGAGCCAGGGAGAGGCCGCCAGCAAGGCCAAGGAAGCGGACAGGAAAGCCAGCGCGCCCTTGGGAGGCGTGAAAAACAGGAACGGGACCCGGAAAAGCCGGCTGGCATCGGGGCCCAGCAAGGCAAAAAGCTCCTTGTCCGGATAGAAAGGATAAGGCAGCCAGCACAAGACCGCCGCCAGGCCCCACGCGGCCAGCGCCACGCCGCCCGCCGCCGAACGCCGCAGGCAGGCCAGCGGCTTTTCCCGCTGCAAGGCGAAATCCAAGGAAACATAGAGGGCGAACGCCAATACGGCGTATTCCCGCAGCAGGAACGTAAGCAAGCCCAAGCAGAGAACCCGCCCCAGCGCCGGCCGCCAGCCCTTCTTCGCGCAAGCGCGCCACAGGCCCGCGCCCAAAGCCATCAGCAAGACCATCAACGGCCAGAAGCAGAACGTGAACGGGAACATCGGCAGCAAGCCCGCCGCCACAGCCGCGCCCGGCAGGAAAACCACCTTGCAAGCCGCCTTGCCCGCGCCCGGTTCAACTGCGTTATGGCAGCCCACCGCGCCCGCGCCCGCAGCCGGCCCGCTCGCCACGAAACGGTTCACCGCCCAGGCCGTCAAAGCGAACAACCCGCCGCAAATCACCCCCGCCAGAACCGGGTAATAGGCAAATTGCACCAAGAAAGCATTCGCCGAAGAAAGGAAAACCGAAACCTCGCCCCGCAAATCCGTGCCGAACCCCGCCGCGTAGACCAGCAGCGGGCTATGCGCCTCCCATCCGGACAGCACCTCGCGCAGGAACAGCGCGAAAAACCCCGCGAACGCCGCCCATAAGGCCACGTAGCCCGCCGTAGCGAGAAGCACCCGGCCGTGCGGGTGCGGCTTGCGAAACTTGCCCATAAAGAAAATTTTTTTCGAACCCGTATCCGGCGCTCGGCAAAACCCATCCGAAGGAAAGCCGGAGGCTTTGCCCCGCCGCAACCGCCCGGGCCTCCTGTGCAAAAGTAAGAAAAACCCGCCGGCTCGAAACGCGGCAGGGTGATTCCTATGGCCGGCTACGGCCCCAGGCAGCCAATCGGGACCACGTAGACCCCGTCTTCCGGGCGGCGGTAGGCAAAATCACCCGTAGCGGTCAAGACCATCTTGAACGCGGGAGCCTTCATGCGCGAAAAGTCGAGCTTGGCCGATAGCCGGTCGAGCGTTTCCGCGCCTTCCTCGATCAGGGACTTTCCCCCGAGCTTTATCTCGATGAGCCCGTACCTCCCGCCCCTCAGGTGTACCACCGCATCGCACTCCAGCCCGTTCTTGTCGCGGTAATGGCACACTTTGCCGTTCAGGGCATCGGCAAAGACCCGTAAGTCGCGCACGCACAAGGTTTCGAAAAGGAAGCCCGTTGTTTTCAAGTCGTCCATCAGGTCGGCAGGCCCCACGCCCAACGCCGCCGTGGCAATCGAAGGGTCTACGAAGTACCGCGTAGGGCTTGTCCGTATGGCTGTTCTCGAGCGGAGGTTGGGATTCCAGGCCGGCATGTCTTCCACCACGAAAATCTTCCGCAACGCCTCCAAGTAAGAATGGACGGTATTTTCATCGAGGCTTGCCGAGTCGTTTTCAAGGAGGTCGTTGCGCAAGGCGGAAAGGGAAACCTGCGCGCCTTGATGACGCGCGTAGGAACGCATGAGGTGTTGCACCCTTTCCGAAGCCCGCTTCACGCCGTCCACCCGCGTTACGTCTTCTTTCGTCACCGCATCGTAATAATCGAAAGCCTGTTCCAAAGCCGCTTCCTTGGGCAAGCCTACCGCCGCGGGCCAGCCTCCCCGGCAAAGGAGGAAAGCAATGTCCTTCAATTTCAAGTCGTTCTTTTCCAATAATTTTTCCGGGGCGTTGAACAAGGCAGCCAAGCTCACCTTTCCGGTCGATTCCCCCGACTCGAACAAGCTCATCGGGCGCATGGCGATCCAGGCGAACCTTCCCGTTCCCGAATGTTCCCTTTCTTCATCCGCCGCCTTGCCGGGCACGGCCGAGCCGGTCAGGATGAACTGCCCCGGCTTGCGGCGGACGTCGACAGTATAGCGCACGGCATCCCATAGCTTCGGCACCGTCTGCCATTCGTCGATCAGCATCGGGGCGCGGCCCGCCAAAGCCGCATCCATGTCGATGTCCAAAAGCTGTTTGAAATTCTCTTTTGCATCGGGCCTGGCCAGAAGCATCTTGCTGGCTGCATTTTTTTCCGCGGTGGTGGTTTTCCCGCACCACTTGGGCCCTTCTATAAGGATGGCGCCTTTCGATTGCAGTTTTCTGGAAACTATGCCATCCAAGATTCGGAGTCGGTAACCTTTCATTTTACAGGGATATAGGTGCGCCAAAGGTAGGTAAATTTTTCTATATTCAGGAATTTGGCGCAAATTTATTAGGGAATTTGGCGTGCATCTGTTCAGTAATTTGGCTGTGAATTATTAGGGAGTTTGGCGCAAATTTGTTATGGAATTTGGCGCTATTCCGTTCAGTAATTCGGCCGGAAATCATTATGGAGTTTGGCGCAAATTTGTTAGGGAATTTGGCGCGAGTCTATTCAGTAATTTGGCTGGAAATCGTTAGGTAATTTGGCGGACAGTCAGGCTTGATTCGGTGGCGGAAGGCAATGTTTTTGCGAGGCAACTGGCAGGGGAAGCCTGATAGCGGGTTGCTCGTTTCCGGAGGCTGTTTGGGATGCTACTTGCCCGTCTTTGCGGTTTTGTTCTGCTTGTGGAGTTGGATCCCAATCCAAATCGAGGTCCTGGGTAGTTTCTTTGCATGCCGGGCTTGTTGATAGTTTGTGAATAAACGGGAAAATGTGTAATTTTGCCTATTAAAGCCGTTTTAGACGCTGTTCGGAAAGCGCGCAACCCCTTATGGGAATAGCTGGGCAGGCGCCCGGCCCGCGAGGGCCTGCGTGAACTCCGCAAGGGTGGCCAAGCCCGCAAGCGGAAAAACGGCCCCGGCCCGAAGGCCGGGAAAAGCGGAAAAATCTGTTTTTAACACAATACCACTATGGAAAAACGAGTCTTTCCTTTGCACCGTATTGCCTTTTTGAGAACCCTTTTGCTGCTGTTCGTTGCCGGGATGCTCTTCCCCGCGGCCCTGCAGGCCAACAACGTGCGGATTATCGGCACCCCGAAGCTCGACCAGCAAGACACCGCCAAGAACACCATCCAGATCAAGTTCGACATTGCCTGGGACAACAGCTGGAAGACCACCAAGCCCGAAAACAACGATGCCGTCTGGATTTTCGTCAAGTGCTGGGACGGGGAGACCTGGAACCACGTCTACTTGGAAGACACCAAAGGCTCCTACGTGGCCGGCTCTTCTTCGGCCGCCGATGCGGTGAACAAGGGCCTTGCCTACTATGTCGGAGACCGGGAAGGCAAGAACACCAAGCAGCCCATGGAGCTCAAGCCGGGCTATTCCTACGCCTGGAAGAAATGGCGCTTGGACCCCAAGGAAGACTCGGTGAAGTGCGTGGTGGGCTTCTTCCTGCAGCGCCAGGACTACGGGGCCGGGCATGTGGTGGTGCCGGGCGTGCGCTTCACCTGGAACTACGGCAACCAGGGCTTTGTGGACGGGGACGACTTGGTGGTGAAGGTCTTTGCCATCGAGATGGTCTACATTCCCCAGGGGCCCTACTACTTGGGCGGCAAAGGCACGGCCGCCTGGCAGACCGGCTCCTTCACCACCAACGGGGCTACCTTCGGCACGCCCATGGTGATTACCTCGGAAAACGAGATCCAAGTGGCCAATACCACCGCGGCCAACACCCTTTGGGCGGCCAACAGCGCCATTACGGCCGGAGTCATACCCAAGGAATTCCCCAAAGGCTACCAGGCCTTTTACATCATGAAGTACGAAATGACCCAGCAGGCCTATTGCGAGTTCCTCAACACCCTGAGCCAGGGCCAGCAGGACGGGCGCATCGAAGGAACCTTGGACAAGCTGACTGTGAACAGCTGGGCTTTCGGCGCGGACATCAAGCATTTCCGCAACTACATCAAGCTGAAGCAGGCGGCCCCGGTGGCCATCTTCGGCTGCGACGGCAACCTCAACAACAAGTACGATGAGACCGACCGGGTGGCCTACCGCCCCGGCGACACCCTGACCCGCAATATCGACGGCCAGGACTTGGCCGTTACCTTCGTTTCGCTCTACGACCTCTTGGCCTATGCCGAATTCGCCGGCCTGCGCCCCATGACCGAATTGGAATACGAGAAAGCCTGCCGCGGTCCCCGCGCCCCGGCCAACGACGAATACGCTTGGGGCAGCGTCACCATGGTGTTTTTCGGGAAAGCCTTCCATGCGGGGGCAGGGGCTTATACCAGCAACAATGCGAACTTGATCGATGCCAAGACGGGTACCGAAAGGGTGGCGGATTCCTATAATGTGGGGTATACCCGGGGTTATACTTATACCCGAAGCGGAAGCTATTATTATCACTATTACTATCCGGCCCCGCTCCGGGTGGGGCTGTTTGCCGACTCCACTTCCACCCGGGCCTCGGCCGGGGCTACCTACTGGGGAGTGATGAACATGAGCGACAACCCGGCCGAAATCTGCATCTCGGCCGTGGATGCCACCGGGCGCAAGTTCACCGGGGTGCACGGCTGCGGGCAGCTGGACGGGAACGGCAACGCCACCTGTGCCGGCTGGCATATGACAACGGCCGCACGGTATTATATTTCGAGAGGGATGCATTTTTATTATTATGGTTCAAGTAGGATTTACGGTCTCAGTAATAGGTTTGATGTTGATGAAGCCTATTATGGAGGAACGCAGGGTGCCAATGGCTGGTATTGGGCCGGCATGATTTCCTCGCGCCATATGTGGAACCATGCCGTTGCGGGTACAACCCGCAACTTCGGTGCGAATACCACATCTCCCATGATCGGCATCCGTTGCGTGCGCACCGACAACGCCGAACGTTAAGCCCAACCTTCCCCGTCCGGAAAGGACCGCACCGGGCCCGTTCCCTTCCCTTGCCGGGAGGGGAGCGGGCCGGGCGCATGAAACCCGGGGGGCCGCAAGGCCGCCCGGAGGCGGGTTCGCCTCGGGAAACCCAAGCGTTTTTTTAACCGTAATCCGTGAAGAAAACCCTACCCATACTCCTCTTTATCATGGCCGGCATGGCCGGCTTGCGGGCCAGCAACCTGCAGGTGGCCTCGGTGGCGCTCAAAGACCGCGACACCGTGGCCGGCACGGTGGCCATTTGCTTCGACCTCAGCTGGGATTTCTCCTGGAAAGACGGCATGCACCAGAACTGGGATGCCGCCTGGGTCTTCGTCAAGGCCTACGATGAATACAACGCCCGCTGGAAGCAGGTGGCCCTTGCCCCGCCCCAGGGCCGGCCCGTGCGCGGCGGGGGCGGCTACATGGCCCTTCCCCATTCCATCGGCAAGGCCAACGTGCCCTTCTGGGCCGAGTTCGCCACCAGCCATACCGACTACGGCGAAAAGACCGTGGGCTTCTTCCTCTACCGCAAAGACGAAGGCAACGGCAGCAACCTCGTGGAAGACATCCGCCTGCAATGGAACTACGTGGAAGACGGCTTCCTGCCCGGCGAGAACCTGCAAGTGAGCGTCTTCGCCATCGAGATGGTCTACATCCCTGCCCATACCTATATCATAGGCGACGGCGCTTCGCCCGCTTCGCTCTATGCCGACGGCAAGAACCTCATCCTCAAGCAAGACGTGCTGGGTCCCCAGTCGCAATACATGGGCAAGGTGAGCAGCGAGACGGGCTGGACCTACCTCGGCACCCCCATCCCCGACACCTTCCCCAAAGGCCTCAGCGACTTCTACATCATGAAGTACGAGATTTCGCAGCACGCCTACGCCGACTTCCTCAACACCCTTGCCCCCGAGCAGCAGGCCAACCGCTGCAGCGCCTCGCCCTACGCCGCCCGCGGCACCATGGCCATGGCCGCCCCCGGCTACACTTCCAACCCCGGGCAGTACCGCAACTACATCCGCGTGCGCACCCCGGCCGTGCAAGGCGATGCCTCCATGCCGGCCATGGCGGCCCGTTTCGGCCACAGCATCACCGCCGGCACCGCCGATTCGCTCTGGGACATGGAGACCAACGGCGGCAACGTGGCCTGCAACTTCCTTTCCTGGGACGACGGCTTGGCCTACTTGGACTGGGCCTGCCTGCGCCCTTTCACCGAGATGGAATACGAGAAAGCCTGCCGGGGGCCCAAGTTCGTGCGCAAGGAAATGGCCTGGGGCTACCAGTACGGCATCTGCATCAACTCCGCGGGGGCCAAGGAACCCTTCTTCATAGACCCCTTCCTGCCCTCCGAGCGGGCGGTAGACCCTTCGGCCTGCTACTTGGAGACCGGCCGCGCCCCCTGGGTCATGCGGGTAGGGGGCTTTGCCGGCGATTCCACCCGCCGCAACCAGAGCGGGGCCACCTACTACGGGGTCATGAACATGAGCGACAACCTTTGGGAACGCTGCGTCAACGTGAGCACCGCCGCCGGCCGCGCCTTCCTGCCCAAGGAGGGAGACGGCCTTCTGGACGATGCCGGCTTTGCCGAAGTGTTCGTGGATTTGTATAGCACCGAGTCTTGCTGGCCGGCGGCCGAAGGCGGCGGTTTCCGGGGCAACCGGGTTTCCGACCGCACTTACGCCGAAAGCACGCAAGTGAAGGCCGGGGAAGGGGAGCGCACCCCTTATTCCGGTTTCCGGGGCGCGCGTTCGGCCCCGCCGGCCACGCGCTTCGACCTGCGCGGCTTTTAGGCCTTGACGGGCCTTGCAGCCTGGCCTAAAAGCCCGGCCTTGCAGCCCGGCCGTGTTCCGGGTGCTGGCCAGTCCGCCTGCCCGCCATGAAGGCCGCAGGCGATCCAGTCCGGCAACCCGCCGTCCGCTTTCGCGGATGCGGCCGGGAAGGCCGGGAAGGCCGGGAAGCGCGGAAAGCCCGGAAAGCCCGGAAAAGCGTTTTTTGAGTTAAGAAAACAACAAGGATTTGAAGACTTTCAACCGGTTTGGTCTACGTGGCTTCTCCACTGCCTTGGCGCTCTGCCTGGCCCTGTTGGCCGGCAGCGCGGCAGCGGTGCGCCATGCTTCCCCGCAGAAGCCTGCAAGCGGGGAAACCGTCCTTGCCATGCCGGCCGCTTCCGCGCCCGTCCGGGCCGCGGGGGCGGAGAACCCCCTTGCCGGGCCGGCGAGCCCGGCAACCCCGCAGGTTTCCATTCCTGTATCTAATTGGTTGGATGAAGGGCATTCTATGGGAGCCACCCCGGCATCGTTGCCGGACGAATCGGCCCCGGCCTTTTCGGGAGACGTTGCGGCGGGCATCGCTTCGCCGGCCATCTCGGCCCGCGCGGACGATGTTCCGCTTCAACCCTCTCCGGACGATCCCGACCAGGATTTGGAAACCGCACCTTTCCGGACCTCGACCGCCATTGCCTGGCCGCGTGCCAACGGGGGCGACGGTTCGGCTTCGGCCGTCAGCGCCATGCCCGTTTCGGGCTTCCCTTACCGGGGCGGCATAGCCGATGGCCATGCCGTCTCGGGCCTTTATGCCATTCTCAAGCCGGTCTACCTCGGCGGCATCGGAGACGGGCATTCCACCACCGCCACGCCCAATTACCCGTCTGTTAGCTATTTGGGCGGCATCGGAGACGGGCATTCCACCGCCGCCACGCCCAACTACCCGGCTGTGAGCTACCTCGGGGGCATCGGAGACGGCCATTCCACTGCGGGCACGCCCAACAAGCCCGCCGTGAGCTATCTGGGCGGCATGGGAGATGGCCACATCACCGTGGCCACGCCCGCCTTGCCGGCGGTCAACTACTTGGGCGGCATCGGAGACGGCCACGCTTCCGCGGCCATGGACAACAAGCCCGCCGTGAGCTACTTGGGCGGCATGGGAGACGGGCATGTCTCCGCCGCCATCCCGGCCTTGCCGGCTGTGAGCTACTTGGGCGGCATGGGAGACGGGCACGTGGGCGTGGATGCCGAAGCGCCTTTCTTCCCTCTCTACGCCGGGGGCGCTTCCGATGGTTTCGCCAAGCGCGGCCTGCCTTGCGACACCAATACCTATACCATCTACGCCGACAGCCTCGTCTGCCCGCAAGACACCCTTTTCCTCACGGTCGACACCGTGGAAGACGCCACCTACTACTGGACCGGCCCCGATGGCTGGACCTCGCGCGAGCAAAGCCCCGTCCGGCCCAACTTCACCGCCAAGATGGCCGGCACCTACCGCGTCACCATCGACCCCGGCTGCGCCTCGGCCGAGGAATTGCCTATGGCCATGGCCGTTATCGGCATAAAAGAGGCGGTGGAAGTCTATGCCGTGATCGACTCCATAAGCCCCTACATGCCTTTCGAGCCGCTTTGCTTCGGAGACCCGGCCTATTTCCGCGCCACCGGCTACGGCTGGGGAGACAGCGTGCGCTTCGAATGGCGGGTGAACGGCAACCCGCTGCCCTTGCAGGTTTACGATTCGGTGGCGATCCTCGACAGCCTTGACAACGGCTTCCAGGTGAGCGTGGCCGTCTACTCTTCCTACGAATGCGTGGACGAGCGCCCCTACGTTTCCAAGCCCGTCAAGGTGACGGCCAGCCCCAAACGGCCGGTCGACGTTACCATTGCCAACGACATCGACCAGGGCCTTACCGATGTAACCGTCTGCGAAGGCATGGAGCTGCACCTGACTTCGGCCTACGTGAACGAGGGCGACGACCCGCGCTTCATCTGGCTGCGCAACGAAGACACCATCCAGGACGGCCCCGTCGACAACATCACCCTCGAAGTTCCCAAAGACGGCGACAGCCTGCGCTTGTTGCTGGTTTCGAGCATTCCTTGCGTGGATTGCCGGCCCAAGATGTCGAACACCCTGCACGTGCATGTCATGGAAAAGCCCGCGCTGGAGGTGATCGAAGACCAGGAAATCAACCTCGGCGAATCGGTAGCCCTCTGGGCCAAGGGCGGCAGCGATCAGGCCGAATACCTCTGGACGCCTTGCTCCTCCATAACCCCTTGCTCCGGCACCGATGTTACCGCCAGCCCGCGCAACACCACTTCCTATATCGTTACCCTGACCGAGCCTTGGGGTTGCCAGGTGCAAGACACCGTGAAGGTTACCGTCTACACCGAGACCCGCATCCTCGACCATCCCCAGAGCATGACCGTCTGCGACAGCTCGCGGGCCTATTTCCGGGTAAGGGCCGGCGGCACCGACCTCTCGTTCGACTGGCAGGTAGACCGGGGAGACGGCAACTGGATTTTCATCTCGCAATTGCCCGAGCCCAATCCCTACACCCTCGAGAACGATGAATTCAGCTCCATCCTCCATATCGGCAAGGATGCCGGAACCGATGCTTCGGTAACGCATCTCCATTACGGCATGAACCAGTACAAGTTCCGGTGCATGGTGAGCGGGCAGACGGAAAAGGGCGGCGGCCGCGATACCCTCTACTCCAACACGCCGGCTTTCATGTACGGGGATGCCTACTTGTATATCAACCGTTTGCAGCATTCCTTGCCGGTCATCTACCAGGAACCCGATGCCATCCTTTGCGAAGGCACCGAGGCGGAGTTCCACCTGCGCACCGGCAACCCGCTGCCGGCCGGCTACAGCGTGGACTGGCTGGTAGACGGCCAGGTGCGCCAGAGCGGCAAGGAGCGTGTCTTCACGGCCAAGGTATACCAGGGCATGGAAGTCCATGCGGCGGTCAACACCTCCTTCGAATGCCCGGCCTACGACCCCGATCCGTCGAACACCCTCGTGGTGCAGGCCTACGCCAACCCGCAAGTGGATGCCGGCCCCGACACGGTGGTGCAGTACAACGCCGTGGCCGACCTGCGGGGCACCTTGATCAGCACGGCCGTGGAGGACGGCGGCGACCAGCGCATGGTTTACCGTTGGGAACCGGCGGCGTTCGTGGGCGGCCGCGCCGATACCTTGGTTACCGCCTCGGTGCCGGTCAACAGCCGCATCACCTTCACTCTTACGGCTGTCAACAGCCGGGGCTGCTCGGTTTCCGATACCAAGGTGGTCAACTACGTGGGCGGTCCCTTGGGCGTGGACAACGATGAAAGGCTTGCGCCTTGCCAGTTCGATACCGTTTGCCTGAGCGTGCATCCCTACGGCGGCACGGGCAACTATTCCTACACCTGGACGGCCCGCCCGCAGGACAGCACGCCCGCTGGCAATTTCGTTTCGCAAGACACCAGCACCCTTTGCGTGGTAAGCCCGGTAGGCACCACCATCTACACGGTAACCGTTACCGACGGGGTGGAGACCGTTACCAAGGACATTACCGTGCAGGTAACCCGGCGCATGCTGGCCCGTCCGGTCCTGTCCGGCGATACCATCCTTTGCAGCAACGATGCCGATGGCTTCCGCCTGGCCGTTCAGCCCGATGCCTACACCGGTACCCCGCGCAACTTCCGCTGGTACGTGGACAGCGTGCACGATGCCCGCTTCGACGGCCTTTCCTACTACGATGCCTTGCCCGCTTCCGGCAGCAGGATTTACTGCCAGATGGAAACCGGCTACCGCTGCTACCTCGAGAAGCTCGTTTCCACGCCCGAAGTGGAAGTAACCATCCATCCCGCGCCCGAAATCCAGGGCATTACCGCCGACACCACTGTCTGCCCGGGCGAGGAAGTGCTGCTTTACGTGCAGGGCCTGCATATCGACAGCGTTTCCTGGACTCCGAAGATTTACATGATCGAGGGCCAGGATGCCACCCGGCCCGGGGAACGGATCGTGGTGGCTCCCGAGGCCAACCGCACCTACAACGTGGCCGTGTTCAGCAAGCAAGGCTGCACCTTGCAGCAGTACGTGAACATCGGCGTGCATGAACCCACCTCCGCCGCGGCATCCCGTTCCGATGTCTACGCCTGCCAGGGCGGCTCGGCCGTGCTGCCGGTCGAAACGGGCGGGGTCGACCTGGTGTACGACTGGCAGAAGTACGATTCGGCAAGCGGCACCTGGCTCAGCCTGCAAGGGAGCGCGCCGGCGGGCAAGTACGACGACTTGCAGAGCAGCTACCTGACTATCAATAATATCGGGCCGGAAGAAGACCAAGATCTCTACCGTCTCTGCCTCTCGGGCCTCTGCGCCCCGGCCGACACTTCGGCGCCGATCCGCCTGCATGTCATCGATTCGGTCTACTTCAACGTCCATGTGGTCGACACCCCGATGTGCGAGGGCGATGCGGCCTTGCTCTACATGGAGACCAATATCACCGGCTTGCAGAAGATGTTCGAAATCGTGCTGAGCGGGCCCTCCGGCAAGCGCTCGTTCTCCACGCGCGATACCCTTTACACCGTGCCCGACATCCGGCCCGGCGAGCAGGTGCAGGTGTTCATGACCCCCATCGGCGTGGTGGAGCAGTGCGTGCTGCCCAACCCCATGCCTTCGGAAACCATCGTCTTGGGCGTGAAGGCCCGTCCGAGCCTGACCTATAGCGTTCAGAACCCGTCCGTTTGCCAAGGTGCCGACGGCAGCGTCGTCTTGCAGGCCCAGGGCGGCTATGCGCCTTACAACTACGGCTTCGACGGGCTCTGGCTCGGCCAGCAGAACCTTGTGGAGAACCTTGAAGCGGGCTGGTACGAGGCCCGGGTGCAGGATGCCAACGGCTGCCTGAGCCCGGAAGTTTCCATTTCCTTGCGCGATCCCGATGCCCCGGCCGACCCGGTGGTGGCCAACGCCGGCTTGTATTGCAATGAGGAGGACTTGCCGGCCTATTTGGTGATAACCGACAGCACCAAGGAGGGCCAGGCTTTCTGGTTCGACAGCCCCCATGCCGCCACGCCGGTCCATACGGGCGACTCCATGCCTTTCCCCTCCGCGCCCGGACGGCATACCTATTATATATACCAGCAGGCCAACGATTGCCAGAGCGCCACCGTTCAGTTCGAGGTCTTTGTGGGAACGCGGCCGGTCATCGAGTCTTACGACCTCATACCGCCTTCTTCCTGCGGCCTTTCCGACGGGGTCATCAGCATCCGCGCCACGGGCGACACCACGCTCTTCTTCTCCATCTCCGAACCGCCTTCCTTCGGTTCCATGCACGATTTCGTGGACCTTCCCAACGGCATTTATCCCGTTGCGGTCAAGACCTTGGCTGGCTGCGCGGCCTACGACACGGTTGAACTCTACGCGTTCAACACGCCCGCGGCGCCGGTCATGCTGAGCGCCGATACCGTTTACTGCGCCGGTTCGCCTCGCCGGCCCTTGGAAGTGGAAGCCCGCGAAGGGGTTACGGTGAACTGGTATGCCGATGCGCGCCTTTCGAACCTGCTCTATCAGGGCAACCCGTTCCCCATCGATGCCTACGCTCCGGGCGAATACGTGTTCTACGCAGCCGAAGCCGCCGGGCCTTGCCTGAGCCGGGCTTCGAAAGTGCAGATCCATATCTTGCCCGAGGTCGAGACCGGCGTGCCCGATGTGGTGCGCGGCTGCTTGGGCGGGGAAGTGGTGGTGAAGGCCCTCCCGGCCGAGAATGTGCGCTACAGCTGGTATTCGCCCGATGGCATCCTGCTTTCGACCGCCGACAGCATGATTGCCACCGTGGCTTCCGACCCGGCGGTCTACCGCTTGGTAGCTACCTTGGAATACGATGGCTACCGTTGCGAGCATCTGCAGGAAGTGACGGTGGAATATACCGATGCGCCTATCTACCTCGATACCACGCTTTGCCAAGGCGATACCTTGGATCTGACCATCCCCGGCGGGAAGACGTTCCTTTGGCCCGATGGTTCCACCGGATCCGTCTACCGCGTGCCTTCTTCCGACAAGGACCAGTTGGTGGAAGTCTTGGTTTCGTTCAACGATGGTTGCCAGTACCGTTACGTGGTCCAGGTACGCACGCTCTCGGGAACGCCCGCCTACGTGACCTTGGACAAGGACTTCGATGTGTACTGCACCCAAGGGGAATACAGCCTGACGGCCAAGCTCGACGATGCTTCCGTGCCGGTTGCCTGGCAATGGTTCCAGGACGGCCAAGTCCTCGACAGCGTGTTCGGCAGCAGCCTCGACATCAGCGGGCTGGCGCCCGGCAGCTATGTCTTCGTGGCGGAGGCCACGGCCAAGAACGTCTGCACGCGGCCGTTGACCACGGCCGATACCGTGCAGGTGGAGGTATTCCAGAGCCCTGAAGTGTATGCCGGGGCCGACATCGAGGGCGTGGCCTACGGCGAACGGGCCTACTTGGGCTTGGACGCCATGGTGGAATACGGGCTGGAACCCTACCAGTACCGCTGGAGCGGCAACGGCGTTGGCGACGACAACGACCGGATCACCATCCAGACCGAGCGCCTGTATGACGATGCCGTCTTTACCCTTGCCGTGGAAGATGCCGCCGGCTGCACGGCTTCCGATGAAGTGGAAGTTACCGTGGTGGGCGGGCCTTTCCGCGTGGAAGACCCGGTAAGGCCGTTCAACCTTTCGGCCGGCTTGCATGCCGACACGGTTTGCTTAGGCGACACGGTTGTCCTCAAGCCCAAGGTTTCGGGCGGTTCGGGCGATTACGCTTATTTGTGGAAGGAACTGCCTTCGGGCCGCATTGCCGGCACGTCCGATTCCTTGGTGTTCGTGCCGCAAGGCCTCAGCCGCTTCGAGGTAAGGGTGGTGAACAAGACTTCCGGCACGCCGGTGGCCGCCGATACGCTCTACGCCTCGGCCACGGTGGGCGTCAACCTCCCGCCTGTGCCCGGCTACCTGTCTACCGACGACACCACGATGTGCATTGATGAGCCTTTCTTGCTGAAGCTCAACGCCTATTCGGGCAACCGCATCGCTTGGGAGATTTCTTCCGACGGCCTGTTCTGGAACACCTTGCCGGGCGGCTCCGACGAGTTCCTGATAGGCGGCACCGACCAGACCTATTATTACCGGGCCTTGGTGGGCAACGGGGCTTGCGCCGAAGTGCCGACCCGGCCCTTGAAGGTTTCGGTCTACGAGCCGATAGAAAATATCATCAGCGGGCCTTCGGAATACCTCTGCCCCGAAACCGAGGATGTGGAATTTTTCGGCAACGAAATAACTTCGGGCGGCAACGGCCTTTACCAGTACGTTTGGGAATACAGTTTGGACGGGGTCGGCTACGATACTTGCCCGCCCTACAGCTACGGCCGCGATTACGTATGGCCGGGCAGCATCGGGCAGCGCCGCTACCTGCGCCGCACGGTCTACTCCGACGGCTGCGCCTACGAGAGCAACGTTCTGGATGTCCTGGTCTATGCCGGGACGACCATCGGCCAGATAAGAGGCGAGAACTACGTCTGCCTCGATTCGGTGGCGGTCCTCACGGCCGGGAACACCGCCATGGACACCTACCTCTGGCAGCGCGCCCTTTCCTTGGAAGACGGGCGGACGCAGTGGGAGAATGTCTGGACGGGCGATGCTTCCTATACCACCGACCCGGTAACCGACACGGCCTACTACCGCGTCATCGGCAGCCGCTTCGGATGCCGCATGGACACCACGCCGGTATTTGCCGTTTATCCTACCGAGCCGCTCCCGGTGGCGGTGTTCGTCAGCGCCGACACCTTGGCCGCCTGCTTGGGCAACATGCTCGTCTTCCAGGTGGATTCCACCCGTCATGAAGGCAATTATCCCGCGTTCTTCTGGTACGTGAACGGGCAGGAGCTGGCTTTGCCCGTGATTGAAAACGGCGACACCGTGGCCTATGCCGCCAACGGAGGCCGCACGCTCCATATCGCGAACCTCGCCCCCGGCGACAGCCTCTGGTGCGGCCTGGCTTCCAGCATCGGCTGCGTTACCCATCGGCTGGCCTTGAGCGACACGCTCAAGCCGGTCATCCACGTGCCCGTGCTCCATCTGGTGGCCCCGGCCCAGGACGAACTGACTTTCTGCCGCCTCGACACGGTCTTGCTCCATGCCGATAGCGCCCTCGATTATGCCTGGTATTTCCGCGCCGAGGGCGACACCGTGGCCCATCGGCTCGATTCCCTGCCCGGCGTGCCTTATGCGGGCAAGCAGGTGAAGGTAAGCCCCGAAGCGGTTACCCGCTTCTACGTCTACGGCACCGACAAGTTCGGCTGCACCGGCGTGGACAGCGTGCTGCTTACCCCCGAGCCTTTGGTGGAACAGACCCCCGACACGGTGGTCTGCAGCGGTTCGTCCATTACCTTGGAAGTGACGGCCACGCCCGACAGGGGCACGCTCTACAGCTGGCGCGAAGTGCCGCTCGACAGCGGCGCCGGAGCCACCTTGCCGGCCCGCTCCGACCGCAATACGGTAACGGTAAGCCCGGTAAGCTCGCTCACCTATTATATATATACCGTCACCACCGCCCGCAAGTGCGTCTACTCCGACACCATCCGCGTGGGCGTGGAAGAGACCGTGCAGCCGGAAGTGCTCGTGGGCTATACCGGAGCCCGCCAGGGCGACACGATTTTCATCGAGGAATGCGAGCGGGTGGAAAACTTCTTCTATCCCATTCCGGAATGGGGCGGGGAAGCGCCCAAGTTCACCTGGTATTTCAACGGGGTGGAAGCCGGTACCGACAGCCTCTTCAGCGACAAGTACCCCGACATGGTAGACCGTTCCACGCTCTACGTGGAAATGGAGTCGTCGAAACGCTGCGTGAGCGAGCGGACGGTGAAGAGCAACTCCTTGTGGATCCGCTACGAGAAGATGCCCGAGGCCGAGCTTTCCATCAATACCAACAAAGGCACCCGCATCTGTCCCGACGACAAGGTGATTGTCTTCAAGGCCCATGCGCCCACTTCCGACACCGGCCGGTTCGAATGGTATGTGAAGGAGGCCGACAGCGCGGTCTACACCTTGGTACACGAGGGCGATTCCTTGGTGCGCACCTTCAACGGCGGCGACAGGGTTTACTGCGTGTACTTCGCGTCCGATTCCTGCATCAAGGATTCGCCCAAGCGGAGCAACGAGATTGTCTTTGAAGAATACGACCTCCACAAGCCCGTGGTGGAAATCTACCAGCTCATCAACCCCATACCCGAATGGGGCGACACCATCTGCGAGGAAACCGAGGTAACCTTCAAGGCCCGCATTGCCGATGCCGGCGCGGCGGGGACCTACCGCTTCAACTGGCTGCTCGACGGCGTGGCCGTGGGCGACCCCAACGACCTGACCCTTACCTTGGGCCAGCTGCTGGCCGGCAGCGAGACCGACCTGGTGGGCCACACCATCACCGCCCTTCTGGAGACCTCGCACGAATGCGCCGTTCCTTCCAACGTGGTGGAAGACGATACCACCATCCATGTGCGCCCGCGGAAGCAGCTGGGCGTGCTGATCGAGCAGATAGGATCGCTTACCTGCCAGAACATTGTGGAAGAGCCGGTTGAATTTGCCCGCGCCCACAGTTCGCTTTCCTATGGTCCGGGCTGGATTTCCAACGATTGCCACGAGACCGAATGGGCGGCCGGGGCGGTTTCGCAGCAGGTGATAGAGGGCAAGGGCTACGTGAAAGCGCAGGCCAAGAGCTCCGACTACTACCAGATGTTCGGTCTCACCGACAACGAGAAGATTACCGATTACCGGCACTTGGACTATGCCGTCTACTTTTACTACGGCACTACCTACATCTACGAGAACGGGGTTTCGAGGGGCGGGTTCGGCAGCTATTCGCCTTCGGACGTGTTCGAGGTGGAATTACTCGACAGCCTGGTGCGCTACATCAAGAACGGAACGGTTTTCTACGTTTCCTCGGTTGCGCCCGCATCGAAGGAATACCGGGGCGGCTTCTCGCTCTTTTCGCGCTGCCGCCGCAACGAATACCATTATCCTTCCATGGTCAACGTGGCCATAGGCTACCACAAGGCCGGAATCGCGTTCGCCTCTTCGGTGTTCGCCCCGCCCGAGAACGAGCCCGACTACGTCTGGATGGTGAACGGCGAGCCGTTCGAGTTCGGCAACGGCCAGGACAGCCTGATCCACCACAACTACAACTTCCAGCAAGACGACGAAGTTACCCTCATGGTGCGGAGCAACGATGCCTGCATGGCCCGCGACGTGGTGGTTTCCCAGCCTATCCTGATCGACCTCGGGCAGCGCGACGATTTCTTGCAGGTGGACGATACCGTTTACCAGTGCGCCGGCGATTCGGTGCTGCTGCACGCTTCCGGGGCCTTGCGCTACGAATGGCTGCCTGCCCGCTATTTCGACACGGCCGACCGCTTCAACGACTCCATCTACGTGCTGGCCCCGGGCAACACGTCCTACCGCGTGATGGCTTCCAACGGCACGGGCTGCACCGACTTCAAGCGGGTAGACGTGCTGGTGAACCCCTTGCCCGGCATCGACTTGGGTCCCGACCTTTACCTGTGCTATCCCGACACGGCCTATTTCAGCGTGGCCGGCGGGGCTGTTCCGGACAAGGAAACCGATTCGGCTTTCCGCACCGAGTGGTTCTTCCTGCCCGACACCGCTTCGGCGCCGGAAGCCTTGGCTTCGTCTTTGGCCAACGCCATTGAATATCCTTTGCGTGAAAACGGCCGGATCATCGCCCGGATCGAAAACCGCCAGAGCGGTTGCGCCGCCTACGACACCTTGCGCCTCTACGTGCTCGATTCCACGGGCATCGTCATCACCGGCCAGTACCGGGTATTGGACACCTTCTCCTGCCCGGCCGAGGTAGACACCTTCTCCATTGCCTACCGCCAGAACGGCCATTATCCGGTGCAGGTGCAGTGGTACAAGAACGGAACGGTCATTGGCGGGGCTGTCGACAGCATCTTCGTCACGGCCGATTTCGACAACTTCGATACCCTCATGGCCGTGGTTTCCCTGCCGTTCGAATGCGGCTACGACCACAGCCGCGACACGGCCGTCTTCCCGCTCCGCCGCCATATCGTGCCGGTGCCGGCCGTGGTCTGCCCGCAGGCCGACACGGTTTGCGAAGGCGATACCCTCACGGCCTGGGTGGCGTTCGAGGCCAACGATTCCGACCGCGAGCACATCCGCTACCAGTGGTACATAGACGGCGTTGCCGTAGACACGCCCGCTGGAACGGCCCACACCCTGCGCTTTGCCGCCCGCCCGGGCATGCAGCTTGCTTGCGAGGTAAGCACCGATTTCCAATGCCCGGGCCTGGCCGACGGCACGGTGCGCACGCCGGTGTACGTTCCGGAAGTCTATCCGGTATTGCCGGTTGAAGTAACGGTGGAAGTGCCGGGCCTGGACGCCGTGGATTCCTTGTGCCAGGGCGAGCCTTTCGAAGTCCGTGCCGATATTGTCAACGGCGGGGCGGCCCCGGGCATACGCTGGTACCGCAACGGGCTTCTGGTCATGCGGCCGGGCGTGGACGGGCTCCTGGAACCCGACACCCGCAACCCGCTTCCCGTGCAAGGCCTCGGGGCCGGGGAATGGGCGGTGTTCACCTGCCAGGTGATGCCCGACCTGCCTTGCGTGGCCGACACCGTGGCTTCGGCCAACGAAGTGCGGGTATACGGCGTTCCGGTCGATTCGCTGACCGTATGGATCGGCGACAACCATCCCGACACGGCCTGCTTGTACGCGGACGGCAGCCTTTCGGTCCATTTGGAAGGCCACGTGCGCCATACGCTCCAAGACGCTGCTTCGGCCGGGACCTTGCAGTGGCAGTGGTACTGCAACGGCCGCGCGATTGCCGGGGCTACCGACAGCATCCTCGATTACGTGGTGGCCTCGCCCGGCCCGGATACCCGCTTCACCTTGCGCGTTACCTCTTCGAACGCTTGCGCCCGTCCGGTGCAGGCCGAAGCCGAGGCCGATATCCATGTCATGGAAGTCTATGCCGAAGCCGGGCCCGATGCCACGGTGAACCAGTTTGCCGATTTCGCCTTCACGCAAGACGATGCCTCGGGCGGGGAAATCGTTTGGCGCACTTCGGGCGACGGGCATTTCGAACCCGCGCAAGGGGCTTTGCACCCGGTTTACAAGCTCGGGCCGCAAGACCGCAGCCAAGACAGCCTGTGGCTGTACCTGGAAGTTTCGAACGCCTTCGGCTGCTTTGCGCAAGACAGCATGCTTCTGCGCATTACCCATTGCGAAATCTTCTCCTTTGAACAAGACTTGACCGGAACGCTCCTCTGCCCGGGCGATACGCTCGCGGTTTCCAACCGGGTACTGGCCCAGGGCCTCGATTCCGTGCCGGCGCATACCTATTACTGGGTGGCTTTGGCTTCGGGCACCTATCCGGCCGACACCCTTTGGACGGGCGCTGCCGGTACCTTTGTCTATGAGGGCGTGCCCGACACTTCGCGGGCCTATGCGCTTTACGCGCGCATAGAAGGCGCCGACTGCCTCCTGTCCGACACCTTGCAGGTGGAAATCCGCCCGCAAGACACGCTTTCGGTGCGTCTGAGCCAGAGCCAGGCCGCCGCCTGCGAGGATTACCTGCCCGATACCGTGCGGTGGAACATCAGCACCACCGGCTTGGCCAACCATTGGCATGTCGACGGGCGGGATTACCTCTACCATGTCCATTGCAACAACTACCCGGCGATCCAGGCCCGCCAGACTTCGGGCGTGAACACCGTCATGACCTACGTGGCCAACGGCGGCGAGAACGCCAGCATGGTAGGTTTCAACTACAACGGCACCACCCGCGCCGAACTCGACTACGGCGTGTACATGGTAAACGGGAAAGTGCAAGTGTACTTTGAGGGCCGGGCCTATACCGCCTACACGGCCGGTTCCTATAGCAAGGGCGACGTGTTCACCTTCGTGCGCCGGGCCGACACGGTGGCTATCTACCAGAACGGCCGGGATGGCTTGCGCCTGCTGTTCCGCGAGGCCGAACCCGCTTACGGACAGGGCAAGGAGGTGCGTTTCGCGGTAGGTTCCTACCGGGTGGGCGGCGTGATAAGCCCCGTGGCTTTCGTTTCGCTGCCGAGGCCCGAAGTGGAGGCCCAAGTGGGCTTCGGCCCCGAGGGCGGGACCTTGAGCTACGTCTGGTACGTGAACGGCGATACGGCCAGCCTTGCCGCCGATCCGGATTTCGGCCGGATGAACCTGCAAGACGGCGATACGGTGGTCTTGGCGGTAGAGGGCCGCAGCACCTGCTCCGTGCTTGCCGGCAGCGATACGCTGGTGGTTTCGAAGAAGAACGGCACCGAGCCGTTCACGCTGGAACTTTCGGCCACGCCGGCCACGTGCGAGGGCGATGCTTCCACCGTGACGGCCTCCGTTTCGGGCTTGCCCGACAGCATCCCCGCTTCGGCCCTCCGCTACGAGTTCTACTTCAACGGCCAGCTCTACCGGCCCGCCAGCCCCGATGCGTCGTGCTTCTTCGACAGCCTGAAGAACGCCGATTACGTTTGGGTGCGGGCTTGGGTGGCCGGCTACGGCTGCCTCCTGAACCATGCCGGCAACCCGGGTGCTTCGGCTTGGCACGTGTTCGATCTGGAAAGGCGCAAGGCCCCGGTTGTGGATATTGTCCTGGAACAGGCGCCCGGAACGCTCTGCATGAACGATCCCGTCAGCTTCCATGCTTCGGTGCGCGATGCCGGCCAGTACACGGTAAGCTGGTTCGTCAACGGACGCAAGGCCGGGGCGGGCGACCGCTTCGAGGGCTTTGCCGACAGTTCCATGCGGGTATTCGCCGTGGTGGATGTCATTGGCGGGGCCGATTGCATGGATTCCTTGCGCGCGGTTTCCGACACGGTGGCCATCGAGGTTTATCCCGCGCCGGTGGTGAGGGCTTGGCAAGACACCTTGGTAGACCAGGGCGCGGAAGTGCTTCTCCACGGGATGGTGGTAGACAACGGCGGCGATGACGCGCTCGCCTACCGCTGGACTTCTTCCTGCGGCGGCTTGGGCAATGCCAACGGCTTGGATCTGGCGGTAACGGCCCGGTCGAGCTGCGCCTACTTCTTTACCGCCATCAATAGCCGCGGATGCGCCGCGGTTCCCGATACCGTCCGGGTCGATGTGGAAGACTGCCCGGAAATCCTCCGCATGGTGGCGCCCGATGCGGTTTGCGAGGGAAGCCCGGTTGAATTGCGTCTGGATATGGGCGGCTACCGGCCGCAGGAAAACCGCTACCAGTGGCAGGTTTCTTTCGATGCCGGCTTGAGCTGGCAGGATGCCGCCGATGCGGGTTTCTTGCACGAGGTCGATGTCTTGGGTTCCGTCCTGCGGATCGCCTCGGCGGGCTTCGAGCTCGACCAAGACCTTGGCGTCCGTTTCCGTTGCTTGGTAGAACCGGCTTCGGATGCCACCCTTTTCTGCCCCGCTTTGGTTTCCGATGAATTCATGTTCCACGTAGATACCATCCTGCGGGTTGAACCCGTGGTGGAAATCCAGGGCGAGGAATTTTACTGCACCGGTGCCGAGACGGTTACGGGCCGCTATTCCGTGGCCTTGCAGCCGGACGGCTACGCGGCAAGATGGTATCTCAACGGGCGCGAGCTGCCTTCCTCGGCCACGGGCGGCACCTACGAAATAGAATTGCACGATTACGACCGCATCGTGGTGAAAGCCCACGCGCAAGGGGCTTGCGCCGACTATCCGGCCGCTTCCGACAGCCTGCAGGTACGCTTGTACCCGCAGCCGGAACTGGAAGCCTGGGCCGATACCACCGTCAAGTTCGGCTCCGATGCGAACCTGCATGCCCGTCTGAACGGCGGTTCCGGTTCGGCGGTTTACGCTTGGAGCCCGGCCCAGCGGGTGCTCGATGCCGATGCGGCCCATACTGCCACGGTTCCGCTGACGCAGACCACCTTGTTTACGGTCATGGCCTACGACAGCATGGGTTGCGAGGCAACGGCCGATGTCTTAGTGGTAGTGAGCGACACTTGCTTGCGCGATGCCCGCATTGAAGGCCCGGCCGAAATCTGCGCGCACGACACCCTTTCCTTGCAGGCCTTGGTGACCGGCGGCGGCGTTCTGGGCCGCTACGACCTGGCTTGGAGCGTGGAACCCCCGCTGCTGGATGCCGAAGGCGGGGAAACGGACATCAACAACGCCAATGCCCTCTTGTCTTTGGCGGGCTTGCAGCCGGGCAATTACCTGTTCACCCTCACCGTTACCGATACGGCGGAAGCGGTAAGGCGCTATTGCCATCCCGATGGCATCGTGCTGACCGCCACCCATGCCGTTCAAGTGGCGCCTTCGGGCCAGTTGCGCGTGGCGCTCGACACGCAGGCCCTTTCCCTCTGCCAAGGCGGGACCTTGCAGCTGGAAGCCCAGGCCTATCTGGACAATGCGCCGCTTGCCGATGCGTCTTACAGCTGGTTCCTGCTTCGCGACGGCATGCGCTACCCGGCTTCCGGATCGGGCAACGCCTTGCAGGTGGACAACGCCCAGGACGGGGATCGTTACTACGCGGTGGCCACGCTGGCCGATGCCTGCCTTGTCAATGCCGAAGCCGTTAGCGACACGGCTACCGTTGCCGTGCGCCCGTCTCCCGGCGATCTTGCGCCCGAAGCCGTTTACGTGGGCCATCGTGCCGCCTGCACCGACGACACGGCCTACATCCTTATAGATACCGCCGGCATGGAACTGGCCGGGGACTTGCTCTTCAGCATCGACAGCGGGCGCAGCTTCCAGGCCGAACCGCTCTTCAAGCCCGTGGCGGCAGGCACCTACCACGTAACGCTCAAGAGCGTGGACGGCTGCCTGGCTTCCAACACGGTGGAAGTGCAGGTGCGCGTGGACAGCAACGAGAATTTCCCGGCGCTCCGCCTGCTCCAGGATACCCTTTACCATTGCCTCGGCACGCAGGCCGTGCCCGCGCAGGCCGAAGGCGGAAGCGGCAAGGGCTTCATTGCCTGGTATGCCGATTCCTCGCTCCAAGACCTGTTGCAGGTGTCCTTGCAAGGGGAGACCCGCAGCAGCTACCTGCCCGCCGACAGCCTGCTGGCTCAGAGCGGCGTCCATACGTTCTACGTGGCCGAAATCTTAGGATCGTGCATCGGCCCGAAAGCGAGCGTAAGCTACGTGGTTTCGGCTTGCTCGGTGGCCATCACGCCCGAAGCCGACACCCTTTGCCCGGGCCAGACGGCCGAGTTCGCCATCGTGGCCGATTCGGTTTCGCGGGCTTTTGCCCAAGGCTGGGTATTCCAGTACAGCGCCACGGGCGCGTTCGGCCCCGAGACCCGCAACCTGAACGCGGCCGAAGAAAAGCCGCTTTCGATAGAAGCCACGGAGGAAGGCTATTACCGGATTGTCTACTACAGCGCCTCCGGCAGCGAAATCCTGAGCAATACGGCGCATTTGACGGTTTCGCCCGCTCCGGTTTGGGACAACCTGCTGGAAGTGGCCTACCAAGTTGGCGGCGCGGTGGCCATGTGCCCGGGCGAGACGGCCACGCTCACCTTCCACGAGCTTACCCGCACCTGGCAGGTGTTCTGGCCCGATGGCACCACGGGCGAATACATAGATACCTACGCCCTTGTTTCCGATACCACCGTCCAGGTGCCTGTCCAGGTGGCCCACAAGCAGAGCGGGTGCGTGTTCGATACGGCTTTGACGGTAGAGGTGCTGCAGGCTTCGGCTATCGGCCTCGACCGCCACGACACGGTCATCTGCCTCGCTCCCGGGGAAACGGCCGAGGTGGCTTTGCCGGAGATTTCCGACCCGGCGGGCGTGTTCCCGGCCTATCTTACCTATTCCTGGACGCTCAACGGGCAACCCGTGGCTTCGGGCGACTTCGACAACCAGCAGGCGCATGTCGTAAGGCCGGCGGTGGGCGAAAGCCATTACGTGGCCCGGGCGGCGGCTTTGTCGAATTGCCCCTCTTTGCCCGACACGTTCACGGTACGCGTCCATTACCTGCATTTTGAACTCGTTCCCGATTCGGCTTTGCTCTGCCCGGGCCGGGCTTTCGAAGTGGAATTGCCGGTGGCTTCCGACAGCCTGCGCTTGGGCGATGGCCCGTTCCTGCCGTGGCATAGCCCGGCAACGGTAGGGCCCATCCGTTCCGACAGCGCGGTGGCGGTGGTGCTCAAGAGCGATGCCTGCATGGCTTCCGATACCCTTTTCTTGCGCTACATGCAGCCCGACAGCTTGGTTCCGTCCTTGTCGCAAGTCCCGCAGGCTTGCCGCGAGGCGGTTGCCGAAAACGTGGAATGGACGGCTGGCAACGGTCTGGAGGTTGGCGGCGGGGGCGTGCTGGCGCACGCCGCGGCCCAACCGGGTTGGGCCGTGCCGCAAAGCCGCGACAGCTTGGGCCTTGACGGCGTGCTGCAATACACCGTTGCCGGCACCGAGCACCCGGCCGTAATCGGTTTGCGGCCCGCCGCCTCCACGGCCGCCGGGGCCTGGGACATGGCCTACAGCTTCTACCTGTCGGAAGACGGCTACGGCGAAAAGAAACTGTATATCTACCAAGACGGTTACCCGGTGAACATGACCGACTTCGGCGTTTACGCGCCCGGCGACCGCCTCGTGATTGAACGCCGCCAGGGCCGGATTGCCTACTACCGCAACGGCCAGCTGCTCTACAGCCAGAAAGAAACCGGTCCTGCCGGCTACCTGCAGCCTGCCGCGGCCCTCTACCGTCCCGGCAGCCGCTTGGAAGCCTTGCAGCACATTGCGCTGCCCGGCACGGAAATCGAAGCCGTCCTGGCCCACCGCTATCCCGACCTTTCCTACCGCTGGAGCATCAACGGCCTTGCCGTTTCCGCCGACAGCATGCTCGACCTCCGGGCCCATCTCCTGCGCCAGGGCGACACCTTGGTATGGGAAGTAACCTCCCGCACGCTTTGCGACACCTTGACCGTGGCCGATACCTTGATAATCGGGGCCGGCGGCGCCTATTCCTTGCTCCCGCTTTCGATAGAAGGCCCCTCCGATGCGCTTTGCCCCGGCGGGGAAGGCCTCTTCCGGGCTGTCCATGCCTCCTTGCCCGATGGCGTGCAGGCTTCCGACATCCGTTACAACTGGTACGTGAACGGCCAGCTGGCCGAGGCGGGCAGCACGCAGGCCGAATACATGGCCTCTGGCCTCCAAGCGGGCGATTACATCCACGTGGAAGCCTATGTGGACGGCTATCCCTGCGTGCTCAACCATGCCGGCAACCCGGCCGTGAGCGGGCGGGCGGAAGCGCCGGTAGACACGCTTGCGCCCAAGTCGGCCCGTCTTTTGGCGGAGCCTTCCCTGGAAATCTGCCAAGGAGAGGAAGTGCGCTTCCGCGTGGCGGTTTCGGGCAACACCCATGCCCCGGCCGGAATCATCTGGTATGTGAACGGGCAGGAAGTGTCGCGGGGCGAGACCTTGGCCATTGCCTCCTTGCAGGATGCCGACAAGGTGCATGCGCGCGTGGTGCTTTCGGATGAAGAATACTGCCAAGGCGGCGGCGAGGTGCTGAGCGATACCTTGGTTCTTACCGTCCACGAACGTCCGGTGGTGGATGCCGGGCCCGACTACGAGGCCGAGCGCGGCGAGAAAGTGACGCTCAGCGGCACGGTGCTTTCCGGCATCACGGCCGGCATGGAATACGCTTGGAGCCCGCTTTCCTCGCAAGGCGCGCCAGACGGGACTTTGGGCGGCGAGGCCGGACAGGACGGGCCGTGGCAGCAGGCCGATACCTATGTATATGCCCGCAACAGCGGCTACTACTACTTCCGCGCCCGCAACGCCTACGGCTGCGAGGGCTACGATTCCATGCGGATCGAGGTGGAAGAATGCCCGTACATCGTTTCGCAAACCCCGCCCGAAGGCAACGAGGTCTGCGAGGGCGACAGCATCCGTTTCAGCGTGGCGGTCGGCGGCTACAAGCCGCAAGCCCAAGGCTACGTCTGGGAAGTTTCTTCCGATGGCGGCGCTTCCTGGCAGGAAGTTTCCGAACCGCTCTACCATAGCCAAGGTTCCTCCTTGTTCATTCCCAAGGCCGAGGACTTCATGGACGGCAACCTTTACCGCTTGCGCGTGCTGCCTGTCGAGCCGGCCGGCTGGGCTTGCGACACGTTGCAGGCCTTGCCTTTCCGTCTGGATGTGAACCGCGGCCAGCGCGAAATGGAAGTGGTTTTGCAAGGCCCCGGCACGCTTTGCTTCGATGCGGAAGAAGCCCGCTACAGCTTGCAGGGAGACTTCGAGCCCGGAGACCGTTTCCGCTGGTATCTCAACGGGAACCTTCTTGCCTCGGGCGGCAGCGAGTTGGTGCTGGGCCGCGGCGACCTGGGCCGGGGCGGCATGCTCAAAGTGGTGGCGGAAGCCTCGCAGGAGGTTTGCGCATCCCAGGCCGTTGCTTCCGACAGTCTTCTGGTAACCATCAATCCCGAGCTTGTCCTGCAGGCCGGCCGCGACACGGTCATCGACCGCGGCGGCCATGCTTCCTTGTCGGCTTCGGCCTCGGGCGGCAGCGGCCCGTACGAATACCGCTGGACACCGGAAGCCTCTGTTGCCGATGCCCTTTCGGATGCCACCCTTGCCGGGCCGTTGGCGCAAAGCACCCTCTTCACGGTACGCGTTTCCGATGCCGCCGGCTGTTCGGCCGAAGAACACGTGCAGGTGATTGTGCGCGATACCTGCCTCGACAGCATTGCGATCGTGCAGCCGGGCGCTCCGGATTCCGATACGTACACGGTTTGCCAGGACAGCCTTGTCGACTTCTCGGCTTTGGTGAGCGGCGGCATGCCGGGCAACTACACCTTGTCCTGGACGCTCGTTCCGGCCTTGCCGCAGGGCGACATCCTGCCGGGGGCCAATAGCGGCAGCTTCTGGATCCGTCCTACCCGCCCGGGCACGTATACCCTTACGGTGACGGCCACCGACACCTCGCGGCTTTCGGCGTTCCATTGCCCGCAAGACCAGCGGGAAGTGAGCGCGCAAGTTACCTTGGTGGTAACGGCCAAGGAGGCTTTGAAAGCTATCCTTGCCCCGCTCGACAGCCTCTGTGCCCTCGAAGGCGCGGGTCTGACCCTCCAAGCATCCGCCACGCTCGGCGGGCTCGATGCCGGCGAGGTAACCTACCGCTGGTACCGCATCCGCCAGGGCGCGACCCTGCCATTGGGAATCGGCCCGGCCGTGTTCCCGGTAGATGATGCCCGCGATGGCGACCGCTATTTCGTGGTGGCCGAAAGCCGCGAAGACTGCGTGGAACCGCTTTCCGCTGCCAGCGACACGGTAGAAGCGGTGCTTTACCCCGCGCCCGGCCGCCTCGACCCGGCCCAGGTTTCCTTCTTCCCGGCCCGTCTTTGCAGCGATGATACCGCTTGGTTGCAGATAAACCCGGCCCATCTGGATGCCGGAAAGGGCAGCCGCTGGCCGCAAGACTTCTCCTTCAGCATAGACGGCGGGGCGAGCTGGCAGGAAAGTCCCGTGTTCCGGCCGCTTCCGGAGCAAGAACGGTTCTTAGTGCTGGTTCGAAACCAATACGGATGCATCGATTCTTCCAACATGCTCGTCATACCGGCCTTCGAACAGGCTTCGGGCGGATGGGTGGAAGCCGGTCCTGACGATACCATCTTCTATGGAGAGACTTTCCGCGTGAAGGGCGACACCGTGGCCGTGCCCGGCTTGCCGCAGTGGACCACTTCCGGCAGCGGCACGTTCAGCGATGCCCATAGCCTGCATCCCGAGTACGAGCCCAGCCAGGAAGACTTGGAGGCGGGTTACGTCTACCTCTACCTGAGCGTGGAAAGCCGGAACGAATGCCCGTTGAAAGACAGCTTGCGGCTCACGCTCTGGGGCTGCCAGATTTTCGACATCGAACGCGATTTGCAGGACACCATCGCCTGCCTCGACCAGCCCAAGACGTTCACGGCCCGCGTTACCAGCGCCATACCCGGCTTCGACCTGGAGGCCTCTGTCTTTGAATGGGGCCAGACGCGGTTGGGCGCGTTCCACTTGCTGTTTGCCGATACCGGCAGCGAGAGCAGCTGGGTGGACACCTTTGCCCGCTCGGGCGTCTACTACCTGCAAGTGACCACGCCCAACGGCTGCGTGCTGCACGATACGTTCCAAGTTGCCGTCCAGGCGCCGCCGGTGGCCCGGGGCAAGTTCCGGGTGGATTACCCGTCCGGGCCCAATGCCATCAGCATGTGCGCCGGCCAGACGGCTACCATCGTCATTACCGACACCACCGGAAGCATCACCTATATCTGGCCCGACGGCCGGACAAGCAACGGCAACGATGCCGACAACACCTACGCGGTGACGGCCTTCGACGATACCTATGTGCCGGTAACCCTTGTCAGCGCGGCCGGATGCCAGAACGACACGGTGGTGGAAATCGTCATCGACCGGCCTATCCGCATCGACTTGAGCAGCCACGACACCCTGGTCTGCAACGGGGCTCCGTTCCGCTTGCCGATGATACGGACGGTGGGCGTGGTGTTCCCGCCGGTTGAGAACTACCGCTGGACCACCGCCGACGGCACCTTGGTGGAAGAGGGCAGCTATCCGGCCCAGCCGGGAAGCGTGCTGGTACCCTCGCAGCCCGAGGAAACCTATCTGGCCTACCTCTCCACGGCTGCCCTTTGCTGGAGCGTTCCCGACACCTTCACGGTAATCAATCTGGCCTATGCGCCCGATTTGGGACCCGACACGGTGGTATGCCACGGCGACAGCTACCGCCGCGGACTCAGCCCCGAAACGGCCGGCTTTGAAATCTTCGACCTTTCGGGCCGCTTCCTCGGGGAATCGGACGGCGCTGTGTTCGAAACCGGCCCGCTCGTTTCCGATACGGCTTTCGTGGTGAACGCCTGGTCGGAACAGGGCTGCACCCGGAGCGACACCTTGCGCGTGGATGTCCTGCCGTTGCCCGACTTGACCTTAGCCTACGGGGAGGCTTGCCCGGGCGAACGCATCGTGCTGCGCGTGGACAGCATCGGCCGCCTTGCCGGCCCGCATTCCCGCCCGGCGTCCTACACGTACGCCTGGACGGTGAGCGCGCCCAACCTCGGCACGGTGGTTTCTGCTTCCGACAGCGTCGCCTTCGTGCTGCACCCGCAGGATGCCACGGTCCATGTGAAAGTGGAAGTCACCAACCAATTGGGCTGCAGCTATGCGCACGAAGAGGAACTGAACGTGGAACTCTGGGGTTCGCTGCCGATTGCGGGCGACACCGTCGTGTGCGAGGGCTCTTCCCTCCTCCTGGCCGATGTGCGGCAGATGACGATCGTGAACCGCTACACGGTTGGCTGGAGCAACGAGCTGGGCTTGGAGAACCCCTTGGAGCAGTACTTCAACCTGCCCTTGATCATGGATACTTCCAACCGCTACTTCATCGAGGTGGGCCGTCCGGGCAGCACTTGCCGCTACCGCGATACCATTGCCGTTACCGTGGTGAAGAAGCCGGTGCTGGACTACGAGCCCGACACGATACTCACTTGCAGCGGCACCCGCGTCACCATCCGCTACAACAACCCGGGCAACTACCAGAAGGCCTACTGGGTAATCGACGACGGGTCTTATGACAGCTACCTGTCGAGCAACGCCACGCTCAATACCATTTTCTATCCCGACCCGGATTTGGTTCAGGAAGGCGGCACGGTGAACCTCTACCTCCGCGTGAACGGGCAGGCCCAGTGTGCGGACGCGGTGGTGCGCGATACCATCACCATCCGTTATTCGCCCGGCTTGGCGGTGAGCGCCTTCTCGGCCACCGAATGCTTGGGCGGCGACGATGCCGTGGTGCAGACGACTGGTCTCGACGACCCGAACGTGGCCGGCTACCGCTGGGCTTATGCCGACAGCATCGGCGTCTGGGAAGACGGCTTCAGCCTGGTTTACCCCAACCCCGGGGCCGACAGCGGGAATGTTACCTACGTGGATACCCTCTATGCCTGGAACGCCGAGGGCTGCCAGGCGGTGAGCATCTATACGGTGAAGTTCGTGGGCGTTCCGGTCATTGTGCCCGACAGCGTGGTGATCTGCCCCGGCGACACGGCCCGGATTTCGGTAACCAACCCCAATGCCACCGTGCGTCCTGTCTGGAGGCTGCTGGGCAGCAATACCGCCGTGGCGCGCGGCAACGAGGCGGCTTTGAGCCCGGCCCGCACCACGACCTACGTGGTGGGCAACCTTGTTTCCGAATCCGCTTCCTGTCCTTCCACCGGCTACGACACCGTGACGGTGGTGGTGAAAGAACGTCTCCTGGCGGGTGTTTCGCAAGACACCAATGTCTGCGAGACCACGCCGGTGCGGGTGAGCGTCGACAGCCTTTCCGGCCCGGTAGACCGCTACGAGTGGGTAGACAGCGCCACGGGCGCGGTTTACAGCACCGATAGCGCGTTCGAAGTTCTGGTAGACCGCAACCTTGCTTTCTACCTTACGGTCTGGGGCCAGGACGGCTGCATCGACCGCGACACGGTGCGCCTCACCTTCGGGGCCAACATCTACCGCCTGAGCTATTACGACACCACCGTCTTTGCCGGCACGCCCATCTACGTGGAAGTCTACGGGCCCGAGCCCGAAGACGGCATCTACCCGTGGTTCAACCGCACCGATTCGCTCTGGACGTACGATACCGATTCCGTCTTCGACATGGTGCCGGTGAACGACACCACCGAATACATGCTTTACCTGCGTGGCGGCGAGCATGAATGCTACCCGCGCCTGATGGTGTACACCTACGTGGTGCCCTTGCAAGACACGGCCGTCTGCGATATTTTCTGCACCGAGATCGGCCTGCATCAAGACTTCGGCTACGCGGTAGACAGCATCGGCTGGCGGTATGCCGACACCCTGGAGTTCAGCAGTACCCATCAGGATTTGGTAGACTTGGGTTACTCGTTTGCCGACACGGTGCGCCACACCACGCTCCAGATAGAAGACACCCTCCTGTACCATGCCTTGGTAGTGCCTTTTGCCGGCACCTATGCCGATCCCGACACGGTGGCCGTGAGCGCGCTTTGCGACAGCATCTTTACCGGGGCCCGGATCGAGCTTGCCTACGGCGGGCAGAACCCCGAGGGCCTGGACATCTACCGGGAAGTGCTGCGCTACGACAGCGCCTACTTGGCCTGCCAGGAAGCCGAAGAAGGCATGAAGTTCGTTTGCGATACGGTGTACGAGATTGTTTGCGAGATGGATCCGTTAACAGGCCAGGTTTCCTGCGTGCGCGTAGGAGAAGGCGTGGTTGTGAATTGCACCTTGGTAGACGAGTCCTGCACCGTTACCTACTACCATGTGCGCAACGAGTTCCTGACCCACGATACGGCAATTGCCGTAATCGACTGCAAGCCGGAAACGGGCGGGTACGTCATGATTTGCGATACCGTCTACAGTCTGGTACAGGGCGGCATGCCATGGGCGCCCACGTATGAACGGGGAGATTTCACGGTAGAAAATTGCCGCGAAGTGCCCGATACCTGCCGGTTGTTGTTCGAGGTGGAGAGAGCGCCCGATAATTCTACCGAAACCGTCAGGGTAATCGAAGACTGCGGAGGCGGAGAGGCTCCGGTAGAGACGAAGGTGATCTGCGATACGGTTTACACTTTGATAAGCGGCGGCATGCCATGGGCGCCGACCTACACGCGCGGGGAATGGACGGTGGAACGTTGCATGACGGTGGAAGCCGACTGCGAGGTTGCTTACGTGGTGGAACGGGCGCCCGACAACAGCACCGAGACGGTTCGCTACCAGACCGACTGCGATTCGGTGAGCGGGGGCGGGCAGGAGCCCGATCCCGGGCCGGAACCGGTAGAAACGAAGGTGATCTGCGATACGGTTTACACTTTGATAAGCGGCGGCATGCCATGGGCGCCGACCTACACGCGCGGGGAATGGACGGTGGAAAACTGCATGACGGTGGAAGCCGACTGCGAAGTTACCTACGTGGTGGAACGGGCGCCCGACAACAGCACCGAGACGGTTCGCTACCAGACCGACTGCGATTCGGTGAGCGGGGGCGGGCAAGAGCCCGATCCCGGGCCGGAACCGGTAGAGACGAAGGTGATCTGCGATACGGTTTACACCTTGATAAGCGGCGGCATGCCGTGGGCGCCGACCTACACGCGCGGGGAATGGACAGTGGAACGTTGCATGACGGTGGAAGCCGACTGCGAGGTTTCTTACGTGGTGGAACGCGCGTCCGACAACAGCACCGAGACGGTTCGCTACCAGACCGACTGCGATTCGGTGAGCGGGGGCGGGCAGGAACCCGATCCCGGGCCGGAACCGGAGCCGGTAGAGACGAAAGTGATCTACGATACGGTTTACACCTTGATAAGCGGCGGCATGCCGTGGGCGCCGACCTACACGCGGGGGGAATACACCTTGGAGAACCCGCGCACGATAGAGGCCAGCTGCGAGGTTACCACGCGGGTGGAACGCGCTTCCGACAACAGCACCGAAACGGTTTACAGCGAAACCGACTGCGAGCCGATAGAGGAAGGTTCGGAACCCGTTCCCGAACCTGAGCCGGAGCCGGAACCCGAACCCGAGCCGGTGGAGACGAAAGTGATCTACGATACGGTTTACACCTTGATAAGCGGCGGGATGCCGTGGGCGCCGACTTACACGCGGGGGGACTACACCTTGGAGAACCCGCGCACGATAGAGGCCAGTTGCGAGGTTACCACGCGGGTGGAACGGGCGCCCGACAACAGCACCGAAACGGTTTACAGCGAAACCGACTGCGAGCCGATAGCAATGGGGTTTGAGGGTCTTTTTCCGGTTTATTTTCAAGGATTTTGGCCGCAAGAGCCAAACGTTGTTTTTCAAGTCGTTGATATTTTATTTGTATCTTTGTCAGAATATGGGGAATCCGGATCCCCTTTACGGGGATAGCGGTTCCCTTCTTTTGAACTATGGATGCACGCCGAGTAGATAGGACGAAAAGCAGGTTTTCTTTTTCCCGATGCCTCCTTGATTATCGCTTTTCCATTGCGGAATGGGGGAGAATAGCCTCTTTTTGCCTTTTCATGGCGTTTTTCCATTCCTTTTTTGCCGGTAGGCTTTCTGCGCAAGACGCAAGGGTCGGAGAGGGGCTTTTTGTGAGGGAATGCCAAGTGGAGGAATGGCAGCGGGAAGTCGTCATAATAGACCCGCTTACCGGACAAGAGACCATTACCTACCAGCCTTTCGACACCCTCGTCTGCCGCTTGGTTCCCCTTGCCGATCGCTACGCCCTTACCTATTGCGACTCCATCGAGCACCTCCTGTCGGTTACCGTCGACTCCTCCTACCAGGGCACCCGTTCCACCATCGTGAACGGCCAGCCCGTGCCCCGCGACATCTACCATTACGACACCTTGCGCCAGTACGGCTACGAAGTGCGCTGCTACCGGATAGACACCCTCTATTCCTACGACACCGTTACCCGTTCCTATTACGTGGCGCGCTTCGATACCCTCTACAGCCAAGACGAGCTCCGCCTTGCCGGCCCCGCGGCGGCAAGCCCCGTTTCCATGCTCTTCTGCCCGCATGTGGAATCGGTCTATTACCCCTACGCCGGCCTGAGCCAGCGCTACCAGGACAGCATCGACCTCCTCACCGCCCAGCTCCAGGCCCTTTTGCAGCAATGGCCGGGAGGCATACGCGATGAAGCGACCCAGGACCAACTCCTTTCCCTGCAAATAGCCCAACGGCTCGCGGCCGATTCCTTGGCCGTGGTCGACACCGTGGCCCTGCGCGACTCCCTGGGGGCCGGCATCCCCCTTACCCCGGCCCATTACTATGCCCGGATAGAAGCCTTCCGCCAAGCCATGGTACGGTATCCGGCCACCGCCCAAGCCGTGCAGGAATACCATATAGACAGCGTAGACGTGGTGGCCACCTTGCAATTGGAAAGCGGCACGCGCATGGTCGACACCTTCACCATCCGCACCATTCCCCTCTACTACCAGGCCCGGCCCGACACGGCCGTCCAGGCCGGCAATCCGGTGCTGCTCTGGGCGGGAAGCCCCGCTTTGCCCGGCAATATGGACGCCTATGTGGAAATTGTCTGGGGGCAGCCCCTCGACGCCGCCACCGGGCAGCCGGTTACGCCCCGCCAAGGCTTCGACCCCGGCGCCTTGCAACTGGCCGGAGACTACGCCTTGGAAGACAGCGTGCATATCCGCTCGCTCTTGCGCGAAGGCGGCCTGAACCGCTTTGCCGCCTACGGCCCGCTCTATATTGCCGACACCTTGGACGGCGACTCGCTGCTCTTTCCCATCCGCATCCAGGCCACCGAAGCCAACACGGCCCGCTTCCCCCATGCCCCCCAGCAGCTTTGCGAACTGGAAGACACCATCAAAGTGCGCATTGTGAAAGGCTATGAAGTGAGCGGCTACGTGAGCTACGCCGGCTTGTGGAAGCCCTCGCTCACGGGCGACACCCGCAGCCCCGACGCGCCCGCCTACGATGGCGACTTAGTGCAGTCGGGCAGCGTTACCCACCTGCCCATCGCGCAGGTTACCGTCTACCTCAAGACCCTCGACGGCCGGATTGTCGACAGCACCCTGAGCGACCGCGAGGGCTATTACGCCTTTTCGCAATACCACATGCCCGGCACCTACCTCATTACCGGGTCCAGCCCCCAGAAGGAAAGCGTCTACGGGCAGATAGGCCTCAACGGCAACGATGCCACCTGGGTGCAGAACTACGTGGCCACGCAGGTAGACCAGGCCACCTTGCCCGAAAACACCAACCCCGTCCTTTCCATGTGGTGGTGGGCCAGCAACGTCGACCTGAGCACCGCGCCGGAAGCCACGAAAGGGCTCGACGGGAACGATGCCACGGCCATTCAGAACAAAATTGTTGCCAAGTTGTCTTATGACAACAAGTTTAGCGAACTCAATACCTCCATCCCTCTTTCCGATTGGGCCTACAGCATCGATACCCTCCACCTGCAGGCCGATACCCTTCACCATTTGCGGGGCGTGATGCGGGGCGATGCCGACCGCAACTACAACGACCTGGCCGTTTCCTCGCAGATGCGCAAAGGCGGCAGCCGGCGTACCCGCCTGGCCTTGGCCCGCATGGGGAGCATCCCCGTCTCGCAGACGGAGACCCTGGTAGACCTGCCCTTGCTCAGCAAGGACAGCGGCCACATGGCCGGATTCCAGATTTTCCTCTACTTCGACCCCGACCGGCTCGAACCCTTGGGCGTGGAACTGCCGGCAACCCTCAACAACCCGAACACCCATCTGGAATACAACGTGGTGGAAGACCAGATCCTCACCACCTGGGTAAGCCGTTCCAAGCCTTATTTCCAGGCGGGCGACACCTTGCTCATGCTCCGCCTCAAGCTGAAGGGCAAGCCCGAAAGGCGTTTGAGCCGTTTCTTCCAGAACAACGCCCTGCAATACGTGGTTTCCGATACCGCGGCCCGCATCATTCCTTGGGAAGTGGCCATGCCGGCTCTGGACATTTTCCTTCCGCCCCAATCGGACACCGTGCGCTGGCGGCCGCATGTGGAAGAGGGCGATACCATCTACGCGATACCCGGGAACGAAACGCCCTTGGTGGCCAACGGCGAGCCGGAAACCGAACCCAGCCATATCCTCAGCGTGATTCCCAACCCTATTTCTTCCTGGGGCGATGTGGTCTATTTCGTGAGCCAGCAGTGCCTGGTCAACCTCAAGCTCTATTCGCTCTTGGGCGAAAATGTCCTCACCTTCGTCGACGGCCAGCGGCAGCACGGCCTCTACCGGCTCAGCATGAACATGCAGTCCCTGCCCAGCGGGGTCTATGTGCTCCGTCTGGAAACCACCCGCTTTGGCGAAACCGAGTTCGACATCGCCAAAATCATCATCAAGCGGTAAGAATCGAGCCTTTTCCCGCAGGAGAAATCCGGATCGGCTTTTCGAACGATGGAATTTCAAGCCGTCGCGATCCGGGGCGGGACGGGTTTGTCTGGAAAAAAAAAGAACCGCGGGATTCCTTGAATTTAGTAACTTTGTAAGTTATAATCCAAATTGGGCGTATTCCGCACTGTTGGCGCGGAAGGGCGGGTTTGGATTTTTTTCCGATGTATTCCATTTTTCCGGGTTTTTCCCAAAAAAGGTTTGCCTGGGGCATGATATATTTTTAACGAATAGTAGAAGCTATTAACAGATATTTGGTGCTATGAAAAAGTTAGCCATGCTACGCTTTTGGGGTATTTTCTTTTTGCTTTTCTGTTCTTTTTCTTTTGTTCAAGGCCAGTACACTCAAGTTCCGGGTGGTCAGGTCCGGCTGGCGTTCGAAACCAAGGTCTTGACGCAGGAGGAAGCGGAGCAAGCCGTAAGGGACGGTTATATAGATTTGTGGACGTATGCTTGGTTTAATAAAGCATTTATTGATGAAGGGTATTTTACCGTAGAAGGGTCGCGTGTAACGAATGTGGGACTCACATTTCAAGCAATGACCCATAGCTACAAATTAATAACGGCTGATGGACAGAATGATGAAGCTTGTGTAGTGGCTGAATTTGCGCCTTACACGAATACGGGGTCGTGTCCATCAACAACAGAGAATGCTTATCAGGATGAGAATACCACCATGTCTTATGGGGCCACCGCGTCTTTTATGGCAGGAGATCGTTGTCCTACATGGGCATATACGGCTTCTTCGGATGGAGCAGGGGCTGTCGGTCTTTTGATGGGAGCAGAAGAGTATGATGGAGGGGATTGGATTAAATTCAAGTTATATCCGGTCAGGTTCGAATATAAGCAAGCAGGTGATTTTCATGTTAAGTTCTTTTCCGTGACTTCGGCATCTGAAGATTACGACCAGGAAAGTGGTGCGTGCGTAGGGGCAACAGGATTTACGATTAGAACCTCGACGACTTCAACCCCTTTGGTATGGGAGGGATGGTGTGAAGGGCAAAATACCGACTGGGTGATGGGGGCAGGAAGAACAATGAATCCTATGGAGGGATGCGTAGATCCCGATCGTGCGGATTTCATCCCCGGCGGGGTAGAAGTGGTTTCCGGCCTGGACGGCGTTCTGACGCTCAACCCGGCCTGTCCCGGCACCGACATGCAAGGCGCGCTTTCGGAAATGGCCCTTCCCTCCGGCCAGACCTGGGCCAACTACCAGATAACCTACAGCCTGCGTACCGGCGACAGTTTCGCCACGCTCAACTACGGCACCGACATCCGGGTTTCGCCCGACTTGACCGCCGCGGCCATTCCCGACTACAGCGTGGTCCTGACCAAGGAAGCCTTGGCCGCCCATCCCGGCGCCGACTCCCTGATCATCACCTTCCAAAGCAACACCACCAACGAAACCCTCCGCCTCTCCGCCCCGGTGGAGATTTATACGGTTGTCGACAATTTGCTGATTGCATTTTCCGATGAGGCTAATGCGGGTTTGACCCTCCCCATTTACGAGAAGACGGAAGCGGGTCGTTACGATGAAATTTTGGTGGAAGAAGGCACGAGGCTGGTCGGCAAGCCCCTTTGCACCTATCCGGCTCCGGGCAGCAATCCGACTGTCGACAATCTGTCTTGCTATTATAACAATCCGCAGTATTCGATAGGCCGTGTCGAACTATTCTTTTCTTCTACGGCTACAGGCCGGTATTCATCGGTGGCCGGAGGCGGTACGTTTGCCCAAGTGTCTTCCGCTTTCCAGGTTGCCGAGGGCTATTATTTCTTGCGGGTGACCGGTGCGAACGGCTGCTATTCCTATACCGATACGGTTCACATACGGATTCCTGCACCTTTGACGGCCCCGATCCTTTCGCTCAACACGATGTGCGGGCAGGGTTTGTTGGTTTCGGCCACTATCGATGCCGATGTACAGCCCACGAACTGGGAGTGGGGTATTTCCCCGATGAGTTCAACGGCTACGGAACCCGCCGATAATGGCACTTATGTTATCATGGGCGCGGGTTCTTGGGTAGACGGGGGTTCCGTTTATAGCTCAATGCCGGGTTGGGAAATTCGCTATTCGGTTTCGGAAGCCAATGGCGAGAATACCAGCTATTTCAAAGGAACGATGGGATCGAGTCATGAAGCAACCGGATTTCCTTTTTGTTATGATGGCGGAGGCGGGGCTTGGCCGTTGGCGGGCAATGCCTTTTCGGGCGAGGTGACCATTCACAACACATCGGATCAAGATAAATTTGTCAACACCTTGTTCTACGCCCGTTGCTTTGTGGACGGGCGATGGTCGCCGTGGGGCATGGTGCCCGGTCCGGCTGGCACTTGCGTGGATGGTTCTTTCGAAGGGGATTTCTCAATGTTGTCCATGGGGGTCTCGGCCACTTCCTGTGTTTCTTCTTCTCCGGCTGCTGCTATAATGGGATGCACCACGACCGATACGGCGGTTACGGCTGGAAGTCCGGTAAGAATCCGCTTGTGGCTTCAGGGGCGGTATTCTATGGCAGGAACGCAGGTGCCTGTGGATGAAGCAAGCAATTTGAGCCAGACGGGCATAACGGTTTATTGGCAGGTGAAAGAGGGCGAGCAATGGAAGACTTGGGCTTCCACCGGATACAATAATTTTGACCAAGGGGCCTTGTTGCAGTCGCCTTCGCAAATCAAGTACACGCTTTCGCCCGAAAGGGTGGTTTCCCAGACCGAAACCTACCGGGCGGTAATCGTGGCCAACGGCTGCGGCCGGGCTACGACCGATGAAGACGATACCAATCCGGAAGGAGGCTATGATGGCGACCATGGCTTGGACGGGATTGGCTCTCCAAGCATGACGACCTATGGCACGTTCGACGATGAAGTGACCGTTACCGTGAAGACCGATGCGGGCACGATTTCCGCAAGCATCGACGAGGGTGCTTACAATACCGGCAACCAAGTGCTGTGCTACGGCCAGCAGCTGGATTTGCGTTTGCAGGATTATTCGGCTTCGGCCGGTGCTGTCTTGCATTGGCAGGTTGCTTCTTCTCAGACGGGACCTTGGGCGGATGTGAATCCCGCGGTGACCGGCGAAGATTTTTACAATGTGCCGGTGGCCGATGGCGATGACTTGCTTGCCGGGCGCACGGTTTGGTACCGGGTCAATATTGTGGACGGGGCTTCTCAGACGGCCACCGACCCGATCCAAGTAACCATCTACAAGGCCGGGAAACTCTATACGGGCTACATGGACATGCAACAGCGGCGCAAGTCGACCACGGCCGGGTATTGCGATGGGGAAATGATTTTCTTCATTGCCACCGAGACACGCGGAGGCAACACTCCGGTAATGACTTTCCCGGGAACGGGCTATGAGAGCGTAGGCTTCCAGATTCTGGAAGGCGCTGCATTGAATAATGATTTCCCTGCGCCCGACGGCTCTATGTCTTGGGTGAATAATTCGGGCAATTACCCGTCCCGGCAGTTGTCTCAAGAGTGGACATCGGTCAGGGTGGTAAGCCAGAATCATGGTTGCTACGCGTTCGGCGATACCGTTTATGTGAAGAAGAACGCTCCGGTGAGCATGGGTACGGTTTCGGGTGAACCTTCGAACGAGGTTTGCGGAGGCTCCGAGGTCACGTTGACGGTTTCCGGCGGCAATTGCAGCCATTATATATGGAGGATTCCTGTTGCGGGCAGCGGAAATGGAAGCGATCCTACGGAAATCGTGGCCGGCAACAATTCTTCGTCTTTGACCGAGACTTTCCCCATCAGTACCGCCACGCTTCCTGCTTCCGACTGGGTGCGGGTTGACGGGTACCGGGTTTATGGTGCGGAAGCCGATACGACCCATTGTTACGCGGCTACTTCCGGGGGTTACGAGGTGAAGACAAAAGAATGCACCCTCCCCGCGCCGGTAGTGCAGCAGACGCCGGTTTGCCAAGGCTCCGAGGGCGAGCTGGTTACCTGGAAAGGCGAGTTCGATGCCAACAGCAAGCTCTACGTGGGCGAAGCGGCCGATGTGGAAGGCGCCCATTGGCAGGAACTGGCTTCCCCGGCCGACTTCACCTACCGCTACGATGACGCGGGCCAGACCACGTTCACGCTCACGGCCACCGGCATCGTGCTTTCCTCTCCCGGCACCTATTACTTCCATGTGGAACAGGGCGGGGTGAAGAGCGAGGCCAGCGGGGCCTTGGAGGTGAATCCCTTGCCCAAGGTGCCGAGCGTTACCTCGGGTCCCGCCCAGACTTTCTGCTCCAATGCCACCGGCACCATCACGGCCGAGGTGGTCATCGGTGAAGCCGAGGGCGAGGACTATGCCTACCGCTGGTACAAGGCCGACGACCATTCCTTGGTGGCCACCACCGACGGCCCGGAACTGACCTTCGGCGCGGGCGGCGATGCGGCCATGCCGCAGGAAGGCACCACCACCGAATACTACCTGCTGGTGGAAGCCACCTATACGGCCACGGGCTGCTCGGTGGTTTCGGAAATCCCCGCCAGCAAGACTTCGGTAAGCGTGGAAGCCTGCTCTTCCGACAATATGGAGAATGTGGAACAATGCCCTGCGGATCCGGTAGCTCCGATGGTGCTCACCTACGGAACGCCGCTTCCCGCTTCGGTAATCTGGCAGCAAGGCACTTCCGATGCCGGGCCGTGGGAAACCGCCCAGGGCACTTCTTCCTGCGCCACGAGCATTTCGGGCAAGCAATGCACCTTTACGCCCACCTCCAAGCCCGCTGCCGGCACCACGGTCTATTACCGGGCCACGGTGAACCGCAACGGGCAGGACTACTACGTGATAGCCTATTACCGGGTTTGGCCCGAGCCGGTCATCAACAGCCTCTCCGTCCAAGCCGACGCGGCTACCTACTGCGGAGGCTCCACGATTAGCCTCACTTCCACGGTCGACCCCGCTTCGCCCGCCCACGGCGCTTACACCTACGCCTGGACAGGCCCCGACAACTTCGTTTCGACCGAGGCCAATCCCACGGTGGCGCTGCCCGGCGAGGCTTCCTTCTCGGGCGTTTACACCTTGCAGGTTTCGGCGGTGTCCGAACACGGGTGCACGGCTGAGAAAGAGGCTTCCACCTCCACGGTGACGGTACATCCGCTGCCGGCCGAGCCGCAAGTGGACATAGCCGGTTCGAGCCAGACGGTCTGCGAGGGTTCGGCTTTCAGCTTGCAGGCCACGGTAACGCCCCAGGAGGGCACCGATGGCGTGCAATACACCTATTCGTGGAGCGGCCCGGGCGTGGGCGATGCCACGGGAAGCAACACGGCCACGTTGGATTTCGCTTCCCTGAAGCCGGAACATGCGGGCCAGTACACCCTTACGGTTACCGCCACGGCCAATGGCTGCTCGGTGGAAGGCCAGGGCACGTTCAACCTCTCGGTTTCCGAGGCTCCCGAAATCGGCATCTCGGCCCTTACGGTTTCGCCTTCCAATGTCCTGTGCGCTGGTTCCGAGGTGACTTTCGCCACCGGCGGCGGCACGAGCGCGGAAGGCTACACCTACACTTGGACGCATCCTGTCGACGGCGTGGTGGCTTCGGCCGAGAACCAGAGTTCTTACACCATCCCGGCGGTCGATGCCGAGGATGCGGGCCAGTATAAAGTGGAAATCGGCTATGCGCAAGGCGGCTGCGAGGCCACGCCGGTAGAGCTCACGGCCGAGCTTACCGTCCATGCGGCGGCGGTTGCGGCCACGATTGCCACCGAGCCGGCCAGCGCTACCTTGTGCGTGGGTTCCGAGGGCAGCCTTTCTGTCGAGGTGACGCAGGCCCCGGCCCAAGGTTCCACCTATACTTATAATTGGTATAAAGACGGCAAGCTGGTTTGGGCCGATGCCGGCTCTTCGTCCGCAAGCAGCCGCTTGGCGTTCGGCGCTTCGGCTGTCCTGCCTTCTTCGCAAGCTTCTTCGGGCAGCTACTACGTATGGATTTCAACGACTACCGAAAACGGCTGTTCGGATTCGGTGCAGTCGGCTTCGGCCACGCTCAGCTTCGTGGACTGCGCCGAGCCCACCTTGGCTTCGGTTACGGCTTGCCCGGGCGAAGAACCCAAGGCCATGACCTTTACCTATTCCGACCCTGTTCCGACCACGGTCCTCTGGCAGGTGGACAAGGGCAGCGGTTTCGTGGCGGTCGCCTCGGGCTACACGAGCGATTGCAACAGTTTCGTTTCGCCTTCCGGCACCTGTTCTTTCACCCCGGCCGCGGAAGATGTGCCTCCCGCCGGCGGGCAGTACACGTTCCGCGCGGTAATCGACCAGGGCTTGGGTACCGAGCGCACTTGCGAGGCTACCTATACGGTACATGAACAGGCGGCGGCCTTGACGATAACTTCCATTGCCAAGACGCCCGACCAGGCTTCCTATTGCGAGGGTACGGCTTTGAGCTTGAACCCGGTTGCCGGCAACGAGGCCGACTTTGCGGGCATTGCCTGGCAGTGGGCCACCGAAGATGGCGTCCTGCCTTCTGCGGGCAATACCAAGGAATTGGCTTTCAGCAGCCTTTTGCCCGAACATTCGGGAACGTACACGGTTTCGGCCACGGCTACCGACATGAACGGCTGCGTGGCTTCCGCCCCGGTAACGGCTTCGGTGGAAATTACCGTCGACGCTTTGCCGGTCATCACCTCGGTTTCCATCGAGCCTTCTTCCACCACGGTCTGCGCGGGCAGCGAGGTTTCGCTCGTGGCTACGGTAGAGCCGGCAACGGCTTCGGCGGGTTCGTACGCCTACGCTTGGACCAGCCCTACCAGTTCGGCTCTGCCTTCCGGAGACGGGGCTTTGACGGGCTTGACGCTCTCCCTGCCGGCTTTCGATGCGGCGGGTTCGCATACCTACCAGTTCACGGTAACGGCCACGAACGGGCTTTGCACGGCCGAACAGTCGGCTACGGCTACCGTGAAGGTGGTCGACTCGGTCTCCTTGGCCGGCTTGGCGGTGGTTTCCGATGCCGCGGAGGCGGAGGTCTGCGTGGAAGAGGGGGCGCAGGTAACGCTTTCCTTGCAGATGACCTCGGGCGCTTTGCCGGCGGGCGCGCAGTACCAGTGGTATAAAGACGGCGTGCCGATGCCGTCCGAAACCGGGGCTACTTTGGCTTTGGACAAGGCTTTGGCCAGCATCGGGACGTACACTTGCTCGGTTACGGTTCCGGCTTCCGCCGATATTCCTTGCGCTTCGGGGCCGGTGATGGCTGCGGGCTTGGAGCTGGCTTTCGTGGTCTGCGAGGACAACGACCCGCTTTCGCCGGTGGTGCCTTCCGACCCGGATTACGCGCATGATTTCTTGCTCTCCTGCCCCGGCAGCACGGCCGATTACGCCCAGGCGGTTACCTACATGCCGCAAAGCGAATCTTCTTCCATCACCAAGGTGGAATGGTTCGTGAAGGAGGGTTCCGATTTTGCCGATGGCGTGGAAGGCGGCACTTCGGTGCAGTCGACTTCGTATACGGCGGGTTCCGAGTGGACCAAGGCCGATACGTTGCAGGCTTCCAAGGTTTTTGCCGGCAAGACCGGCCCGGTGCGCTTGTTTGTCCGCGCCCAGGTTACCCGCACGGCGGGCGGCGGGGAGCTGGTGAGCAGCACGGCTTCGTTCGAGTTCCTGCTCATGGGGCAGACGGGCCAGGCTGCGGCTTCCATCGAGCCGCTCGAAGCGGTGGTTTGCCAGGGAAGCCCGGCTTCCTTTGCCGTTGAGGCTTCGCAGCCGGCTTTCGATGCCTCGGCCTACACGGCGATGGGCGTTACGGCTTCGCAGGAAGAACTTTCTTATTTGTGGATGACTCCGGGCAGCAGCCCTGCCTGGCAGACGGGCGCGGAGACCTACGAGGTGGCCGCGGCGGCCGCCTCCGATGCGGGAACGTACTACGCCCGCGTGGTTTCGTCCAATATATATATGTATTCCGGCTACCAGAAGGCTTGCCCCGACACGGCTTCGGCTTTGCAGGCGACCTTGGCGGTGAACGCGCCGGCTTCCATTACCGATTTTGCCGATGCGGACGGCCTTGACAGCAAGACGGTCTGCGCCGGCGATCTGACCGGCGGCACGGCCGGTTCCTTGCCGGCTTTGACGGTCACGGTGGCCGAAGGTTCGGTGGTTTGCTACCTGCATAGCACCAACGGCACGGATTGGGACACGATGCAGGATGCGGGCAACGGGCTTTCCTATACCTTGCAGCTATCCGATGTGGCTTTGCCCGAGGCGGGCGGCGCGGCGGTGACCAATACCTATCGGGTGGTGGTGGGCAGCGAGTCCTGCCCGGCGGTCACGGCCGATTACGTTCTGACCGTGCAGTCCGACCCGGATGTGGCTTCCGTGTCGATAGACGCGGGCACGGCTACTTTGGTGGAAGGGGTATACACCGCTTGCGGCCCGGTAATCCTGACGGCTTCGGCCCTTGCGGCCGACGGCTCGGAGACGGATGCTTCCCTGACGCTTTCCTACCAATGGCAGCAATACGACCAGGATGGCGCTTCGTGGCAGAATGTGGCCGCGGGCGGCACTTCGGCTTCCTACGAGCTTGCCGCGCCGGCAAGCGGGCAGTACCGTTGCGTGGTGACGGCCCAGAGCGGCGCTTCCTGCCGCGTGCAGGTGGAAAGCGCGGGGGTTGCTGTCCGGGCCGACGAGGCTACGGTGGCCGGCACCTTGTCGATAGACGGCGATAGCGATTTCTGCTCCACGGCTTCTTCCGGCCCGGTGTTCACGCTTTCGGGCCATACCGGCTCCATTACGGCCTGGCAGGCGAGCAACCGTTCGGATTTTGCCGAAGGGGCTTCCACGGTTTCGATTTCCGAAAGCGCGAATCCTTTCACGTTGGATTTGACGCAGGTGTCTTCGCTGCTGGATGCCGATGCCCGCAAGACCACGCTCTACGTGCGCCCTGTGGTGCGAAGCGGCGCGGTTTGCGGGGAAGCGGTGCCGCAAGCGGTTTCGTTCACGGTCTACGCGCCTTCGCCGGTGCTCACGTTGAGCGGTCTCGCCGGGGATGCGCTTTGCGACTTGTCGGCGGCGGCCGAGGTGGGCTTCAGCCCGGCTTTGGCGCAAGGCGAACAGATCGTTTGGGAATTTGCCGGCAAGGATTTCGCTTCGGCCCAGCCGGAAGAAATCACTACGGTTACGAACACGGGCAATCTCAACTTGCCTTCTTCGCTCGAACCTACCTACGCCGATGATACGGTTATCTATGTGCGCGCCCGCACGACCAACGGGGTCTGCGCGTCTTCGGACCTTTCGGCGGTGCTTGCCTTGACGGTGAAGCGTTCGCCTTCGGGCAATCTGGCGGTTGCGCCGGCTGCGACCAACCCGGTTTGCGAGGGTTCGGAATACTCCTTCTCGGTTACCCGTCCGGCGGAAGCGGCTTTGACTTGGACGGTGAGCAAGGACGCGGCCGCGGCGGAGGCGGTGCAGGGCGTGGTCTTCAATCCCGCCGACCGCACCGAGACCTTGACGGTTTCGGACGCCCAGCCCGGGACTTACCTCTACACCATTGCCGACCGGGTGGAAGGCTGCGGCGAGGTTTCGACTACGTATACGGTGACGGTGAACGCGGCTTCTTCGGCCACCGGTATCGAGGCGGCCAACAACGGCCAGTTCTGCTCCGGGGCCACGGTTACGGCTACGGCTACGGTTTTCGCTCCCGCTTCGGCGGCGGCTTCCTTGCAATGGCAGGTCTGCACCAATTCTTCCGACTACGAAGGCAGCCGCCTGGCTGCATTGGAAATGACGGGCGAGCAGTATTCGATGGAAATCGATGATGCGGGCACGTATTATGTACGCTATGTGGTTCCGGGAACGGATCCTTGCCCGGATGCGTATTCGCCTTGGGCCACGGTCGAGGTGTTCGCTTCTCCCGAGATTTCCGATTTCGTCTCCGCGCTCGGCAGCGCCCATAGCTGCGCCGGCAGCGAGGTGGAACTTTCGTTCACGGCCCAGGAAGGGCTTTCCTACCGTCTCTATTCCAATAAGGTCAACGCGGTAACGGGCGGGACCTTGCAGGAGCAGGGAACGGTTCCGGCCGGCGGCCAGGTGGTTTGCACGGTGAACCCGGACGAGACTACCTATTATTATGTGGAACTTGAAAATCCCGATTACACGGCCGGAGGCGATTGCGGCACGAGCGTTTCGGCTTCGTGCGTGGTGGTGAATGTCGACGCGCAGCCGGTGGCCGGCACGCTGGTCTTTGCCAATGCGGCCGACCCGGCGGCTTCGGAAGGCGGCTTGCTGCTGGAGGCCACGACCGGCCAGACGGGCATCTTGCAGCTTTCGGGCGCGGAAGGGATTGCCTACGAGCTGGAGAAGGTGAGCACCCGGACGGGAACGCCGGCCGATTTCGAGGCTTTCGCTTCGGCGGGGGCTATGCCGGTGGCCGAACCTTCTTCGCGCAATTACGCTTTCGGCCAGCAAGACATGGATACCACTTACTTCCGCGTGAAGGTGAGCAACGGGGTTTGCGCCCCGGTTTACTCCAACCTTGTGAAGGCGGTGGTGTCGCTTTCGGAGGAACCTTACGTGGAAGCGGTATCTTCCACGATCTGTATTTCTTCCGCTCCGCAGTTCACGCTGTCCTTGGGCGGCTTGACGGCGGGCAACGTGCAGTGGCAGACGGTCAAGCTGCAACGCCGCGGCCCGGTGGCCGATGGCAGCGAGCCTTGGGAAGATGTGGCCATGAGCGCGCTTTCCGAAGGGGTTCTGACCGGAACGGCCGAGGCGGTGCCTTCGGCCGGCCGCTACGAGTACCGCATAGCGTTCACGTATAACCTTCCCGGCAGTGGAACCGAGGAGAGGACGACTTTGCCGGTTTCGGTTTCGGTCGACGCGCTTTCGGTTGCCGGAACGCTCGCTATCGATGTCCCGGTGGCTTGCGAATACGCAACGCCCGCTCCGCTGCTTTCCTTGTCGGGCCAGACGGGTTCGGTAACGGGCTTGGATTTCGGAAAGGTGCAAGGGACTTGGACGGGAACGCGCACGCCCGGCAGCGACCCGGCGGCGCTCTACCGTTTGGTTGCCCGCGTGGCCGATTCGGGCTGGTACCGGGCCAGCGTGAAGAACGGGGTCTGCCCGGCGGTCTACACCAACGAGGTCCTGGCCCGGATTCTTCCCGCGCCGGAAGCGGGCAGCCTGCAGGCCGGCAACGTGCTTTGCTTCGGCGAAGGCACGACCGAGGTAACGCTCAGCGGCAACACGGCTTCGACTTCCATCCAGTGGCAGACGTCCGACCGCCGCAACGGCGATTACACGGCGGCCGACCCCTCTACCGACAACCAGGCTTCCTTCACGGTCGGGCCTTTGACCGACCGGCTGTGGGTACAGGCGGTGGTTTCCTACGCGGAGAATGTGTGCGGCACGGTTTCCACCCAAGCGGTAGCGGTGAATGTCTACGATACGTTGATTATAACACAGCAGCCTGAAGACGAGAAGATTGTCGGCACAGGGACGGCCACGTTCACGGTGGCGGCTTCCACGGCCGGCTTGCGCTACGGCGACGGTTCGGGCCAAAGCTACGAGGCGGTTTCGCCCCAAAGCTACCAGTGGCAGAAGTGGGACGGCTTGGCTTGGGCGGACTTGTCGGACGATGCCGTCTATAGCGGCTGCACGACGGCGACTTTGACGGTGGCCGGCGCCCAGGACCATGACGGCGAGCGTTTCCGCTGCGTGGTGACCAGCACGCCTTGCGACCGCGAGGTGGTTTCGGAAGAGGCTTCGATCACGACTAACGCGGCCTTGGATCCCGGTTCCACCGAAAGCCTTACCGATGGCGATTGCTACTACTACGGCTCCACGGCGGTTTACGAGGTGACCGGGGCTTCGGGAGAGGGCACGCTCTCTTTCGAATGGCAGGTTCTGGCGGGCAGCGACTGGATGCCGGTAGAAGCGGTGCCGGCCTTGACGGGCCGCTATTCGGTTTCGGGCAGCCGGATCGAGTTCGAGGACGCGGCCGACTTGACCGGGGCTTCCATTACCCGGATCCGGGCTTGCGTGAAAGACGACAACAATACCGACTGCACGAATTTCAGCGCGGAAATGGAAGTGTGCGCGCAAGAAGCGCCTTCGTATGCTTTCGTTGCCGATTCAATCGCTGTCTGCGCCGGGACGGCTTCCAATGCGGATTTCCGTTTCTCGGCTTCGGATTTGGGCGGGGCGGCCAATTCGTTCCGTTTCCATGTCATGGCCAAGGGCGTGGATGCCGATTACAAGGCGTTGACCGCGGGTTCGCCCCAGACGGTAACGCTGCATGACGGAAGCTCCGTATCGGTGGTAGCCGACCCGGCTACGGGCAATATCACGGTGAACCAGCCGATTCCGGTCGCGGCCGATGGCTTGCGTTTCAAGGTGGAAGTGCTTTCCTCTTATTCCACCGGGGTTGATACGGTTCTGTATGCGGTCTTGCGGGTGGATGCGCCCTTGGCGGTTGCCACCGGCGCGGTCGACCAGACGGTTTGCGAGGGTTCGGGCTTTGCTTTCCAGACTTCGTTCACCCGGGGCAATCCGGACTTGGAGACCGAGGTGACGGCCGAATGGTATTACGTGGAAGGTACGGCCCAGAAGCAGGGTGATGCCGTCCTGGATTGGGTTGCCGACCCGCATACGGCTTCTTATACGGGCGCTTCGGCTTCTCCGGATGTGGCCGGCACTTGGGAACTGCGGCTGAGCACTTCGGTCTGCACCACGCCGGTGACCGACCAGGTGGAATTGGCCGTGAAGTCTGTTCCGGCTTTCGATGGCGATATAACCGGCAACCCGGCCGAGAATTGCGCCGGAGAGCAGATTGCGCTTTCCGTGGCCGTGGATGAAGGCGCCGATGCGGCGGTCTACGATTTTGTTTGGCAGAAGCAGGAAGGCGAAGACTGGGTGGATCTGACGGCCCAAGCCGATTCGATTGCCATGAGCGGCCCGAACGGCGCGACGCCGGCTACGTTGACGCTGGAGAAGACTTCGCCCGAGAGCGCCGGCTTGTACCGGGCGGTGCTGCGGGTTACCGAGCCGGCTGCCTGCGCTACCGAGGTAGCTTCGGAGCCTTTGGCGGTGAAGATCAAGATTGCGCCGGTACTACGCTTGAACCCGGCCCCGCAAGTCTTTGCCAAGGAAGGCGCCACGGCTGCCGTGACGGCCGAACGGGTGCCGGTGGCCGATCTGGGCTACGATGCCGATTATGTGGTCATGGAGGAACCGGCTTCCTACACTTGGTGGTTCATGGGCAAGGGCCAGGCGGCCTATACCCAGGCCAACGGGGTGGATGCTTGGACGGATCTGGTGGTGGCCGGCACGGAAACGGCCGCTACGGTACGCCTCAACGGCTTGCAGGAATACGACAGCACACTGTTCTATGTCCAGGCTTCCAATTCCTGCGGGGAAGGACGTTCCTTGTCCGACACCTTGCGGGTGAACGACCGCTTTGCCATTTCCCGCATCGAGGCCGCGCCTTCCGGGGCTTTGTGTTCGAACGATGAAACCGCGCTCTTCACGGTTACGGCTTACGCCAACATGCCGGCTTCCGGAATGCCGGTATGGGAGGTTTCGACCAATGGCGGGCTGAGCTGGGAAACGATAGCCGCGGGCGAGGTTCCCGGACAGGCGCCGGCTTCCTACGCTTTCGGCTCCGACCCGGCCACGTACCAGTACACGCTTTCGGTGGCTCGTCCTACGGCGGCCATGGATGGCTGGCAGTTCCGGGTAACGCTCTCCGATGGCACCGACAGCGATGTTTCGGATGCGGCGGCTTTGCAGGTGGACGCGCCGGCCTGGTTCCTTTGCGCCGACGAGGAAGCGCTTTCCAAGTCCGAACCGGTGGTGGTAATCGGCGGAACGCCGGCTTCGAGCTTGTTCGAGGCGGTGGCCGCTTGCTTGCCGGGCTCGGCTCCTTACGATGGCTATACGTTTGCTTACGAATTGAAAGGGCCTGCGGACGCGGATTATGCCGCGGCGGCTTCCGGCTTGTCTTACACGTTCCCGGCCGCCGGCGATACGGGCACGTATTACGTGCGGTTCTCGGCAACCAACCATTGCGGCGGCGACACGGTGGTGGATTCGGTGCGGGTGATCAATATCCTGGAGCCCGGTTCGGTATCGGGTATCGAGACAACGCCCGACGACCCGGACGACCCGGATGTGCCGGCCGATTCCGTAACGGACGCGGTGGGCCCGCAAGCGGGCGATCTGGCCTTCACGGTCTGCGAGGGCAATTCCGTGCGTTTCGTGGCCTTGGCCGAAGGCGGCCCGGCCGAAGAGACGTACTGGGAAGTGGATATGGGCGGCACGGGTGCCTACACCCGGGTGGATCTGTCCGATCCGCGCTTTGCGGTCGTGGGCGACACGTTGTTAGTGAAGCCGGTTGCCGCGGAGATGGAGAACTGGATTTTCCGCCGCGTGTTCGACATGCCGGGCAATGTGGCCACGGTTTACTCGCCGCTCTTCACCTTGCATGTGAACGCGGTTCCGGATGCGGGCCAGGTGCGCTTGCTGATTGTGGATGTTTCCGATGAGGCGGACCAAGGGAAAATGGCTCCGGGCCAGGCGCTTGCCGGCAACACGGTGGAATTGCGCGTGGTGGATGCCGACGGCCATGCCTACCAGGGTGCCGACCGCTATTGCTTCATGCGCTACGAACCGGCCGGCGCGGCTTCCGCGGCTTCCGAGACGGAGCTTGCCTGCCAGGCTTCTTCCGTTTACCGGCTCACGGGTTCGGCTTCGGCCCTTGCGCACGATTCTACTTTGTATTTTGTACGCTTGTATAACGAGTGCGGCTTCTCCGAGTCGGAAATCGGCTTGCTGCGGGTGTTCGACACCTTGGTGATCGAATGGGTTCCCGATACGGTCATCTATCTTGCCGATGACGAGGTCTGGACGGAGGATTCCCTTGCCGATGTGCTCCCGGGCGATGTGGTGGTGGTTGCTTCCGAATCCGACAGCTTGCAGCTGGAAGCCCATCTGTTTGCTTGCCAGGAGTCGGAGGTTATCCTGACCGACACGGTGATGCGTGGTTTCATGAACGCTTCCGGCACGGCGGCCGAGGGCGGTTCTTCCTGGCAATACCGTCCGGATGCGGAATCGCCTTGGGTGGAAATCCTGGCCGGCGACGCGCCTTGGAGCAAGGTGGAAATCGAGGAGGATTTCGGCCGGCTCACGTTCACGGCTACGCCCGAAATGGACGGCTTCCAGATCCGGGGCGTGGCGGTCAACGACCATTTTGCTGACACGACGGCGGTGCTTACGCTGCATGTCTTGCCGGTATTGGCTGCGGGCGACTTGCAGCTGACGCCTTCCGACACGAGCCTTTGCCGGGAAGGGGAGGTGGTCTTCCGCCTGTCCGACCGCGCGGGCCGCGATCTGCAGGGCCTGGATATTGGCTGGCAGTTGCTCCGGCCGGGCTCGGCTTCGTGGGCGGAGCTGGATTCCTTGCAGGGCAGGACGATGTTCGATGCCGGCTTGCTGACGCGGGCCGATAGCGGCTTGCAGGTCCGCGTGGTGGCTTCTTCGCCTTGCGGCGCCGACACGGCCTACGCCCGGGTAAGCGTGGAAGCGGCTCTGGCTCCGTGGCTGACGCTCGATTTGCAGCCCGACACGGCGGTTTGCTTCGGCACGGAAGTGAGCCTGACGGCCGCGGCGGGCAACGCGGGCGCGGCTCCGGCCTACGCTTGGTACTTGGACGGGGTTCTTGTTCCGGAGGCTACGGGTTCGGAATTTGTTACCGATTCGCTCCAAACGGGCTTGCACCGGATAGAAGTCCGCTTGCAGGCCGATTTGACGGACGGGGCTTGCATCTATCCCGACACGGCTTCGGCCGCGATCTCCGTAAGGGTTCACCCGTTGCCGGTTGTCGAGGCCTATATTGCCGATTCGGTCATCAAGGCCAAAGACAGCACTTGGCTCTGGGTGGAAAGCGATATGGACATGGCGGCGGTTGCCTGGTCTCCGGCGGAATTCCTGTTGCAGCCGGATTCGGCCCGCACGCCTACGTTCTCCATGACCGAGCCGGGCTGGTACGTGTTCCGCGTGGAAGTGGCCAACGAGCACGGCTGCGTGGCCTACGATTCGGTAAGCCTGCGGGTTGAATCCGATTTCAAGCTCGATTCGGTTACGGTTTCGATCGTGGTTCCGCCGGCATTGCCCGATGGCGACTTGCCGGGCTTCCCCGACAACGGTTTCGACCCCGGCGATGGCACCACGCATTCCACTTGGGTATTCTACGGCGACACGGCCCACTTGTGGCTCTGCGCGGGCAATGTGGCCCTGATAGACCTTTCCGCTTCGGGCGGCGCCCAGCCGTTGACCTGCACTTGGTCGGCTCCGGAAGGGAATGTGCAGCTGCTCTTGCCGCAAGGGGCGGAGATGGGGCTTCCTTACCAAGGCAACGATTCGGTGTTCGGCTTGTTCTTCCCCGATACCACCACGCACGAAATGCAGGTGGTGATGGAGGAGGCCGGCCATAGCCGCGATTCGCTCTTCATCTTTGTCCATTACTACCAGCCTGAACCGTTCTATATCGAGGTGCGGCCCAAGGTGCTTTCGGGCGTGTACTACGAGGGCCAGGCGGTGTATTTCTCGGCCCGGCCGCAACGCGGGCAGACCATCGACTGGATTGTGATGCAGGACGGCGTGGTCGACGAATGGGTTACGAGCCAGGAGCCGGGCAAGCAGCTTGCCTTTACCCATGAGGACGGCGGCAATTCCTCGGTTTGGATAAGCACGGTCGACCCGAACGGCTGCCGTATCTGGGACAGCGCTTCGGTAAGGATTGCGGCTTTGCCGAACGTGATGCTTGTCAACGATCCGAAGGAAGGGGTCATCTTCCCCGAGTTCGAGGTGGAAATCACCAATATGTGGGGCTTGCGCGTGAAGGCGTTCGACCAGCGCAACGGCAACGGCCAGAACAAGGGCTGGGACGGCCGCGCGGCCAACGGCAGCTTCGTGGAAGCGGGCACGTATTACTACAAGGTGAAGATCCCGGTTGCCGAGTCTCCCGGCTACAAGATCGTGGAAGGTGCGGTAACGGTTGTCAATAAATAAAACAAGGAGGATTAGGACATGAAAAACATCATCAGACATTTCTTTGGCTTGGTTCTTCTTGCAGCCATGGCCGCCGCCTGCCCGCTCCGGGCGCAGGAAGGGGCGCAGTTCAGCCAGTTCTTCGCCAACCGGATGTTTTACAATCCGGCGGCCATGGCCAGCGACGGCCTTTTCCGGCTTTCGCTCACCGACCGCGAACAATACTGGGGCACGCCCGACCGGCCTTCCTACCGCTTGCTCAACGGAAGCTACTTCTTCGACAAGCAGAACATGGGCGTGGGCATCACGTTCCATCAATGGAATGCCAATATCGAGAACAACGTGCTTTTCAAGGCTTCGTACATGTACCGTTTGCAGGTGGGCTACGATGCTTTCATCAATTTCGGCGTGAACGCCGGGGTGAAGCACCGTTTCCTTTCGAACGGGGTGCTGCCTTCGGGCGATGTGTACGTGAGCGATGGGGAGGAGTTCAACCCGAACCTCGACATGGGCTTGGGTATCGAGTTCCATACTTCCAATATCGTGGCCGGGGTTTCGGTGCAGAATCTCCCGATCAAGATTGGCGACAATCCCACGTTCGAGTCCTTGCATTCGTATTATTACTTCGGCTACAACTTCCTGCTCGACGAGAACTGGGCTTTGTTCCCGATGGTGGCCATGCGCATGGCTTCGGCTTCGGCCAATGTGGATGTGAGCTTGCGGGCCAGCTACCGCGATGTGGTGCATTTCGGGCTGGCTTACCGCTTGGATGCCTTGGTGGCGATGGCCGGGGTAAGCTTGGGCAAGAATTTCTCGCTGAGCTATGCTTTCGACTACAATATCGGGGTGACCAGCCGGCTCTACAAGCCTTCGCATGAGATCATCCTTACGTACCGGGCTTTGTTCAAGCGGCCCGACAGGCCGATGTTGCGGTCGTTTTAGCTTGGCTGGACAAGGCCGCGGGTGGGTATCTGCGGCCTTGTCTGTTTCTGCTTGTGGGGAAAGGCTGCCGGCGGGGCGCAGGTTGGCGGAGGAGGACCGGGTTCCCGGGTTTGAGGGCCGGCGGGTTTGCAGGGGAGTATCGGGTTCCCGGCTTGGCGGGTTTCCGGGCCGCGGTTTGTCGGGATGGATTCCGGGATCGGCGGGTTCGGGGTGTTTCCGCGAGCAGGCGGTTCCGCGATCGGCTTCGAACGAGGAAGATTGCCGGAAAAGCGTTGGGTTTGAAAAGATTTTTCTTGGCTAAATACGGTTCACGATGAGAAAGACAAGACGGATTATGGCAGGGCTCGCCCTGTTCTTTTGGACTGTTGCGCTTTTGCAGGCGCAAGACCGTGTGGCGAGGATTTGGGTGGAGGATGCCGAGCTTTGCCCCGGGCAGACGGCGGATTTGGGCGTGTTCGTCGACTTGGGGAGCAACCCGGTGCCGTTGGATAATTTCATGTTCTACCTGAATGTGGCGGACACTTCGGCTTTGACCGTGGTGACGCACGACTGGAGCGAGCAGTCGGATGGCGCGTTCATGGGCCAGCCGGTGCTTACCGAGGTGATTCCCGCTATCGGGCAGGCAGGCAGCCTTGTTTACAATTACATAGAAAACAGGGCTATGCAAGGGAGCGACGGCGGGAAACAAGGCGTGTTCGCCTGTGTCTGGGTGGATGGCTCGGGCCGGAACGGCTTCGTGCCGGATCCCTCCCAGCCTTTGTTCCGCATACGGGTTCGGTGCGAGGAACAACGCTCCTCGCAGTTGGTGTTCCAGCCGCGGACGCTGGCTTTCAGCACGGGCCTGGAGTTCATGGGGGGCTTCTATTACCAGTTCCCTTCCTCGAATATCGGCAACGGCACGATCACGCCCGGCAAAGGCCCCGACAAGAGCACGATTTCGGCCGGCCCCGACACGTACATGTGCGTGGGCGAGCGGATCAATTTCAATGCGGAAGGGGGCTACTCCTACCAATGGAGCCAGGTCTACAATCCGGCTATCGGCGGCTACCAGGACGAGTATCTGACCAACGCTGATACCAAGCAGCCCACGTTCTTGCCGCTGAGCGCCGGCCCGTTCGTGTACCAGGTGGCGGTGGCCAACCAGCAGGGGTGCTACACGCTCGACACGGTGAATTACTTTGTGAGCCAGAACCATATAAATAACCAGATTTTCCCGGATAACGTGCTGGTGGATTCGGGTTCATCGGCTTTGTTCCAGGCCCGGGCCACGACTCTCCGCGACCTTTATCCGGTCAAGGTGACTTTCACCCCCGATACGTTGTTTGCTCCGGGCGAAAATGTGCTGTACCTGACGCAAGACAATCCGGAAGGGCAGATTTCTTCCTTGCCGGTGACGGAACCGGCTTTGGTGGTGGCGCATTACGAGGACAAGTATTGCGCGGCCCAGTCGGCTTCGCGGGTTTACGTGCGCGGGGTGGATGTTTCGGGCCGGATCGCGCCTTTCCCGGTGTACCGTTGCGGGAACGACACCGAAGACAAGAGCATCCAGCTCAACCTGCTTACTTCGGGCGGGAGCGGCAAGTTCCTGTATAACTGGCATGTGGAGGATCTGGAGTTCGGGGAGGCGGGCGATCCTTGGCTCGACAACCCTTATTCGCGCAATCCGAGGCTTTGGTACATAGGTCGTTGCGCGGTGAGCGTGGATGTCCTGGACATGGAAACGGGCCAGACGGTAACGATTTCCGACACGATGGTTTACAAGGACTGGGTGCATGCCGAGGTTGAAATCGTCTTGGACACCTTGGGTTCGGGCTTGGACGAGCAAAGCGCGGGCGGCCCGTTCTGCGAGAATACGTTGCTGCGCTACAAGGCTTTGGCCCGCAACCCGGGCTCGGATCCGGAATATCATTGGCGCGTGAACGGCATCTGGCAGATGGGTTCCGAGGAAGGTTCTTTCGCCACGACCATGCGCAAGGGCGACTCGGTCGATGTGGTCTTGTATTCTTCCGAGAACTGCGTGGCCGAAAAGGCGGTAACTTCCAACCGGCTTTCGCCCGCTATCTATTATCCTTCGGTCCTGACGGTACACCCGGCCAATGTTTCCACGGGCGAGATGCTGGAGGCTTGCGCCGATTCGATGGAATTGCAGGTGATTTACCGCAATGCCGGCCATAATTTCAGGCTGCAGTGGTGGCGCAACGACCGGGAACGGATTTACGACAACTGGGTGCAGGTGGCCGATCCCGACAGCGGGAGCTACAATGTAACTTTCCCGCGCATGGGTTTCTATGATGGTTTCTCCTGTTCGGTGAGCGGTTCGGACATGCCTTGCGTGGCGTTCGATTCGGTCATGTCCGAAATGCTTTACGTCAATTGGGTCACGGGCGGCACGAGCGGCGGTTCCGGTTCGGGAACGGCTTCCGGTTCGTTCGTGTTCCATCCTTCCCGGAATGTGGAGGCGGGGGGGGCGGCCATGCAGGGCGAGGGCTGGGCTTGCGGGCAGGAGCCGTTCACGGTGGTGGCCGATGCGCGCTACTTGCCGCGCGACTTCGTCTTGATGTGGTATAAGAAGGCGGGACAGGATTCGGTGCTTCTGGGCTATTACCAATACGACGCGGAGGGAAGCCTTCAGGCTCCTTTGGCGGCTTTGAGCGAGGAGGAACGGCTTTCTTGCGACTTGGCTTCGGTATCGATGGGCTACGGCTACGGGAAATCGATGGCAGCGGTGCGGAACATGGTGAAGGACGGGTTCAAGCTGGTGCTGAACGATCCCGATGACTTCCTGCCGGCCCGGCAGGGGATTGGACGGCAAGACACGTTGTTCTACGTGGTCTACTCCACTTCTTCCGTGTGCGGGCGGGAACCGCATTCGGCCCGTTCCCCGTATTTCTCGCCGCTTGTCATGGAGTTCAAGGACTACCCGGGAGAAATTGCCGTGCGGAAGATAGGGGAAGAAAGGGTCTGCCCGGCCACGCCGCTTGTCTTGGCGGCGTCCTGCGGGGAGGATTTCCCGGAAGATTTGCGTTACGAATGGTACCTGACGGGCCATTTGGTAACCGATACTTTTGGCGATTACAACCGGTATTTCACGGTGAAGGGGTCCCGGGGTGATACCTTGGAGGTCAGCCGGGCGTTCCAGAACATGCGCCTGCTTTGCCGGGCCCTCTCGGATCAAGGGTGCGGCACGGGCTTCCCGAAGGAAACGGTGGTTTCGTTCCAGGACTGGGTGTTCCCTTCCACGCCGTTCCGGATCGTGCATAATCCCGACACGATTGTGTGCGAGGGGGCGGAAATCCGCAATTGGGCGTATGTGGAGGAGTTCGATTTTGCCGACCCGGAAAAGCTTTCGCAGGAGGCGCTTGACGGGCCGGAACGTGCTTTGCGCGGGGATTCTCCCGGTGTCCGGGTTTCCGGGCGCAAGGCCCGCCAGTACGCGATTAGCTGGAGCTTGTCTTTGGATGCCTTGCTCGACGAGGCTTCGGCTCCCGAGGGGACGGTCCATGCGGGCGGGGAGTTCTGGCATGTGCCGCAGAGCAACGGCAGCGATTCTACCGGGAAGGGGGATTTGGCCGATACCAAAGGCATCACGACCTATTACGTGCGGGCTTCCGGCCAGTCGGGCTGCGTGCTTTACGATTCGGTGCAGGTGCTCATGGCCCGGGCTTACCGTCTTTCGGCTTCTTTGGATTATGTCTTGCCGGCTCCGTGGTGCGATTCGGCCCGCATGGAGAACGGGGATGCGTTGCGTTTGGTAGAGGGCGAGCCGTATGTGCCCGGCGCGCAGTATGCGGTGCTGAAGATTGGCAACGGGGGCGATTCCCCGCTTTGGCAATGGGGCTTGAACCAGGATGCGTTCGGGTATTCGCAGCAGGATACGATCCGGCTCTTGGGCACGCCCGACGGGGACACGCTTTGGGCGCAGGTAACCACCAGCATGCTTACCTGCCTGGACAGGACGGCGAAGGCGTCGGTGGTCTTGCAGAAGGCCGAGCCCGGGATTTTGCAGACGAACGCGCCGGCTTGGGCGGCCTCCGGAGAGGATTTGCTGCTGCAGGCCGGGGTGACGCGGCAAGGCCCGGGTTCGCCCAACCTGACGGACTGGCTGCATGGATACTCGTATTCCTGGTGGAGCCAGGCCGAGGATGGTTCCTGGATTCCTTTGGCATCGGGCCAGGCCGGTTCCGGCATGTTCGGCTTGGATACGTTGCATGCGGTCATGCCGGCACATGGCGGGATGTTCCGGGTCGAGGCCCGCGACCGTTACGAGGCTTGCCCGGCGGTTTCTTCCACGATAAAGGTAGAAATGGCTGTCCCGACAGGGGTGGATCTGAAGGTGCGCGACTTGGCTACCGGCATGCTGGTGGAGGGCTTTTGCGGCATGGGAGGCGATTTCGTGCTGGCTTCCGAGCCTGGCGCGGACGGGGAAACGGCCTATGTCTCGGGCGTTTCGGGCCGGGTTCGTTTGGAAGCTTTCCCGCAGAATGCCACGGGCAAGGCTTATGTGGGTTTCTACAAGAATGGCGATTTGTTGGGAATGGGGCCTGTGGGCACTTTGCCGGTAGAGAATTTCCCCGACCAGGACGATGCGGGCTTCGAGGTCCTGGCCGATGGGCATAGCATGGAAACGGTCCTTGCGCCGGGCGATGTGATAGGGGCGTTCTATGTGCATGACACGATTTCGCTCGACGGGGCGGCTACGCATTACTCGCCTCGCTTGGAATTTACGGAGATGGCTCCGAACGGGGCTTTGGATCTGGTGGCCGAGCCCGGAGTGGTTTGCCCGGGCGAAACGGTGGATTTGCGGGCTTCTTTCCCGGAAATGACGGGCGTGGAGAGCCAGTTGCCGGCTTGGGAGCCGCAGGATGCCTTGCAGGGGGACCCGCAGGGCTGGCAGGCGACAGGGAAGCCGGAAGGGGAGACCTTGTATTCGGTTTCCGCCCGGGACGGGTTCGGATGCTTGTGGACGGATTCGGCAAGGGTTTTCGTGGCCGAACCGGGTTCGGGCCTGCCGTTGGATGCCGGATCAGCCGACACGCTTTTCTGCGGCGATAAGGCTTGGGCGGAAATCCAGCTCCGGGTACCGGGTTCGAACGCGGGCTTGGAGGAACTGTTCTTCCCGGCCTACGGCTTCCTGATGGATGAAACGGGCAGGGTGAAGGCGGCCGACAGCGGTTTCGGGCCTTTCCGGTTCGAGGTTTCCGATGGGGACAGGTTCGTTGCCAAGGCGCTTCCCCGGGTGGATTGCGCCCCGGGCTTCTCGGTTTCGGACACTTTGTATTTCGCTTCGGTGCCTTTGCCGCGTTTGCGCCGCGTTTGCCCGGAGCACGACACATTGGCTTGCCCGGGTTCGGAAGTGCGGGTGGAATACGAGGTCCAGCCTTCGGATGCGGCTTGGGAATGGCGGTCTTCGTTGACGTTTGTGGAAGATGAAGGGCTGTCTCGCACCTACCGGGCCGATTTCCCGGCTATGGTGGTTTTCCGGGCGATGGCTCCTGGGAGCCTTGTTTGCGCGGTTGAGGATTCCTTGCAGGTGGAATTGGCCGTGGTGCCGGAGGCTCCGGTCTTGCAGCTTTCGGCCGACCGCGAGGCGGTTTGCGGGCCGGAGGAGGTGGCTTTCCATTTGCGGGCTGCGAATTGCGATACGTTGATTTGGCATGCGGGCGGCCAAGAGGTGCTGCGCGATGCGTTGAGCCTGGTCCGGGTTCCGCCGGTAACGGGCATCCACGGCCCGGCCGATTCGGTGTATGTGGTCGGGATCCAGGCTGCCGGGCTTTGCCATGGCCCGGTCCGGGCGGTTTCCCCGGTAATTGCGGTCTATCGCGTGGAAAAGCCGGTTTTGGAGGTTTTGACGCCCGATACCACGGTCATGGAAGGCTCGGATTTGCTTCTGCGGGCCCGTTCTTCGGTCTATGACGGGCAGGAGGCTTCTCTGGCCTGGTTCGACGGGGATGGCGCTTTGCTGTCTTCGCAAGGCGAGGTGTGGCTGGAAGTGGTCGAACCGGATGTTTTCCATGTCATGGCCCGGCAGGTGGAATTGGGAACGGAACTGCCGGAATGCTTCAGCGTGGATTCGGTGCGGGTGGATGTCCGCTCTCCGGAAACCGGCCAGGATCCTTTCGTTTTCACGGGCATTTACTTGCCCAATACGGTGATACCGGGTTCGGACAGGCCGGATGATGCTTGCTTGCGGGTGTACGGCGAAGGCGTCGGGCAGGTCCGGATGCAGGTGTACGATGCCACGGGGGTTCTTCTTTTCGACCAGACGGGCCCGGATGTGGCTTGGCGGGCGGTCGACATGCTGGGGGTTCCGGTCCCGGCGGGAAACTATGCTTGCCATGTACGGGTTTGGATGGAGGATGGCCGGGTTCTGGAAAAGCAGGCTGTTGTGACGGTGGTTCGATAAGGACGGGGAGGAAAGGCAATGCACGGGTTTTCTTTTTGTCTTTGCGGCCGCGGGGGGGCTTCCGGGAACGGGAATGCCGGGGTTGGCGCTTTTGCGGCTGGCGCTTTTGCGGCTGGTGCTTTTGGGCCTGGGATCGCCGGGGGCGGCCTTGCGGGTTTATTTCCCCGGCTTTTGAGGTTTTTGCGGCCGGGATGGTCGGGCCTCGGCTGGAGTTCCCGGATCCGGCGTTCCCGGGCTTTGGGCTTGGAGACCCGGAATTGCCAAGGGCGGAACCGCCGGGATTCGCGTTGCTGCGTGGCTCGGAGCCACCCGGTTCGTTATTGCCGGGAAATCCTTCTTGCCTTTGCGGCAATGGCGTCATTGCCGGCGGGCTCTTCTTGCCATGCCCAGACCGATGCGCCGCTCAATCCGGGTTTCGACATAGGGATTTTGGTGAACCCGGCCCGGTGCGGGCTGGATGGGGAGCTTTTCGATCCTTTGTTCCGGATGGGAGGGCTCCGTTCGGAACCGGGTTCGCCGGAATTGCCGGCAAAGAGGGTCTCTCAAACGGTAAATCTCAATTACAAGAACCAGCTTGCCCGGGCGTTTTCGGACGGAAGCCTTAAGATTCTGAGCGCTTCCTACCAGGCCCGGTTTTTCAAGGAACGGATGGCCTTGGGCGTGCATGCGTATTCCAATACGCTCAATACGCAGGCGATGCAGGATTTCCAGCTTATGCTCACCTATGCCTATCATTGGTCTATCGTGGAAGACGATGCGGGAAATCCTTTGCACCGCTTGAGTTTCGGTTTGCAGGCCGGGTATCGCAACTACGGCTACCGGACGGGCAACATGCAGACGGGTTCGATGTACGATCCTTCTTATACGGGCGGGTTCAATCCGTCTTTGCTGCCGTTCGAAGAGCTTCCTCGAACGCGGCACTTGGCCGATGGCCATGCGGGCGTGCAGTACACGGGGGTGTTTTCTTCTTGGCGACTGGACGCAGGTGTTGCCTTTTTCCATCTTTTCCGGCCCGAAACGGGAATCCTGGAGGAGGGTTACCGGGTTCCGTTGCGGTTTTCGGCTTATGCTTCCGCGGTGCTTCCGCTGGGGGCTTGGCGGAGGTTCGGCTGGAACGGGGTCTCCAGGCCGGGAAGCGCTGGCGCGGGCGGTTCGGAACTGGGCTTTGATTTTTATTATGTGTTCCAGCCGGACCGTCTGGGCAGCAGCTTGTCTTCTGTCTTTTATGGAGGGGTCTCGTACCGTTACGTGCTGCAGCGCGATTTTTCGGTGGGAGGGGCTTTGTATTTCCGTTCCCAGCGTACGTTCATTCCCCAGGTGATGCTGGATCTGGCTCGTTTCACGCTTCTTTTCCAAATGGAGTTCAATGCCAATTACAGCTATAATAACTTGTTCAGCATAGGGCTCGGCTACCGTTGGTAAGGCCTTCGGAGCGGGGTTCTTTCGAGTTTTCCGCGGTTTGCCTTCCGGAATGCGGGATGGGTGCCGGTCACGGGCGCAAGGTTTTGCTTCGCGGGCTTTCAGCGGGCGCGCGGCCTCGGGTGGAAAAAGGATTTCTTTTTTAGCGTCTGACAGGTCGTTTTCCGCGTGCTTCCTGGAGTTGCCGGAAGGCTTTCCGTATGTGGCCGGAATGGATTTTTGGGGGCTTTGGCGTATCTTTGCTTGCAGAGGGCCTGTCGGTCGGTCCGGGCTTTTCCGGTTTGTTTGGCAAGAGATTTCCGGGATGGGGCTTCCGATGCGCAAAAAAGATGTTGTTATGAGTTTTCAGGTGGCTTACCTTTTGCTGGGGGCGAATTTGGGGTCGTGCGCCAAGACGTTTGCATTGGCGCGGAGGAAGATTTCCGAAAAGGCGGGCAGGATTGTGCGGGCCTCCCATCTTTACAATTCCCCGGCGTGGGGGTTTTCTTCGCCCGATGTTTTCTACAACCAGGTGCTGGAAGTTCAGACCGAGCTGGATCCTTTTGCCTTGTTGCGCGAGCTGTTGCAGATAGAACGCCGTTTGGGGCGGGTTCGGCCTTTGTCCGGGCAGGAGGAAGGCGGGGGGAAAAAGGGCGATGGTTCCGATAGGGCTTCCGGCTCGGAAGGATTGAGGCAGGATGGATTAGAGGGAGATGCGTTCGGCCCGGGCATCGCCGGGAGAAACGAATCTGCTGGTGAGGGCAAGGCGTATGCTTCCCGTGTTATCGACATTGATGTGCTTCTTTACGGGAACGCCGTGATAAGCAGCCGCGATTTGACGGTTCCGCATCCGCTTCTTCCGCAAAGGGCTTTTGCGTTGGTGCCGCTTTGCGAACTGGCGCCCGATTTGGTTCATCCCGCTTTAGGGGTTTCGATGCGGGAATTGTTGGAAAAGTGCCCCGATGAGGTCGCTTTTGTCCGCTTGTGCGAGAACGAGAAGCTGTTGTTCCCTTCTTGCGGGCGGGTTCCTGCCCGGGACGGGGAGACGGGGGACGGGGTTCCGTTCGGGGATTTGCGGTTCTTGGCGATAGAAGGGAATATCGGGGCGGGAAAGACTTCGCTTTCGCGCAAGATTGCCGGGCAGTTCGGTGCGAAGTTGGTGTTGGAGAGTTTCGAGGAAAATGTGTTTTTGCCGAAGTTCTACCAGAACAAGGAACGGTATGCTTTTCCGTTGGAATTGGCTTTTTTGGCTGAACGTTACCGGCAGGCGAAGGAGGATTTTGTGCAGGAGCTTTTCAGTCCGTTCATTGTGAGCGATTTTTCTATCAGCAAGAGTTTGATTTTTGCTCAGAATACTTTGCAGGAGGATGAGTATGCGCTCTTTTCCCGGCTGTTCGGGATTATCCTGACTACGATTCCCAAGCCGGATTTGTATGTTTATTTGCATAGCGATGTGGATCGGCTCATGCGCAATATCCGTTTGCGGGCCCGTTCGTACGAGCAGGACATGGATCCCGCTTACTTGCGCCGGATAGAGGAGGGTTACTTGGCTTATGTCAAGACGTTGCCTCCCGGGAAAGGATTGGTGATCGATGTTACGGATATGGACTTCGTGAACCGGGAACAGGATTACGAGGAAATACTTCATCGGATAGGGTTGCGGGCTTAGGTTCGGGAGCGTGGCTTCGGGTTGGGAAACGCGCGCTTGGGCTTTGCTTTTGCCTGATATTTTTGATTGAATAGATTTTTCCTCTTCGATTAAGTTTTTTTAAGAGTGTTTCGAATTATCTTGTGCTTTTTTTGCCTAATTTTACTTCTGCTTGCCGGAACGGGGCTGGTTCGCGGGCTTGTTCCGGGTTCGGCAGGGGAATAAAAATCATGGGGCGTATGCGGTATTTGAATCCTAAGGCGGATCTGACTTTCAAGAAAGTGTTCGGGGAACATCCGGATTTGGTGATTAGTTTCTTGAATGCATTGTTGCCGTTCGAAAGCAAGGACGAGGAGATAGATTCGGTGGAATACCTTTCTCCGGAACTGGTTCCGCAAAACCCGCTTCGGAAAGACAGCGTGGTGGATGTCCGTTGCAAGGACAGGCGCGGGCGGCAGTTTATCGTGGAGATGCAGATGATGTGGACTTCGGCTTACAAGCAACGGGTGCTGTTCAATGCTTCCAAGGCTTATGTGAGCCAGCTTGAAATGGGTTCGGACTACGAATTGCTGCAACCGGTGTATTCGTTGAACCTGGTGAATGACACTTTTTCTGCCAGCAAGGATTATTATCATGATTTTCGCATCGTGGAGGTCAAGGAGACAAAGGAGGTGATAGAGGGGTTGCGGTTCGTGTTTGTCGAGCTGCCCAAGTTCGCTCCGAAAGGGTTCGGCCAAAAACGCATGCAGGTGTTATGGCTTCGTTATTTGACGGAAATCAATGAAAAGACCGTGGAGGTCCCGTCCGAGTTGCTGGAGAATCCGGAAATCCACAAGGCGGTGGTTCAGTTGGAAGAATCGGCTTTTACCGAAGCCCAGTTGCTCGGGTACGAGAAGTTCTGGGATATGGTGAGCACGGCGAAGACTACGATTAGCAGTGCGCGCAGGGAGGGTTTGGAACGGGGTTTGGCAGAGGGGCGGTCGAAGGGTTTGGCTGAAGGTTTGGAGAAAGGCTTGGCCGAGGGGCGAGAGAAAGGTTTAGTCGAAGGACGAGAGAAAGGTTTGGCCGAGGGAAGAGCCGAGGGAAGAGCCGAGGGAAGAGCCGAGGGAAGAGAGGAAGGGCGCTCGGAAGAGAGGCTTAAGATGGCCAAGGTGTTGAAGCAGCAAGGGGTTTCGCTTGAAATCATTGTTCGGGCAACGGGTCTGGCACCGGAAAAAATCGCAAGCCTATAAGCGATATTAATATATTGTATTTAAGTGATTTATATCCTCTTGGAATTTTAGGTCATTCTGAGTTTCATTGGGAAAATTCGAGCGGTTTTTCCGAGGAGGCCTGTCTGCTTGTTTTTGTTTTGGCATGCTTGCAGGGGTTTAAGTGATTCCTGGCACGGTATCCGGTCTGTATGCGCGTTTGTTCCAAACAATAAGGTCTGAGGTTGGAATAGGAATCCGTATGGCTCAAATTTTAGCTTGCGTGGCTAATCGAGCAATCGGGAGGAAAATATGGGAAAATCGATTGCTCGGATTCGGGCGTGGCGATTTAAAATTTTGTTAATTTTGAAAGATTGCAAGCGGGGCATCCCCTCTTTGCGGTCGCTTGCCGTAACTTTGCAAAAGGGATAGATTAGCTTTGATTATTAAATAATTTGGTTTATGAAATCTTTCTTCAAGTACTTATTGGCTTCGGTCATAGGAATGTTGGCGGTTTGCCTGGTGATGTTTTTCGTGGTGCTGGGTTCCATAGGAAGCCTGTTTTCCAAGTCTTCCGCGCCGGTCGTGATGGTGAAAGACAATACGGTCTTGCAGATAGATTTGGACAAGGCTGTCAAGGAAAAAACGCAATCTTCCGATTTCTCATCGTTCAATCCGTTGAATCCTACCGACTTTTCCAAGGCATTGGGGTTGAACGACATGATAAAGGCTATTGAGAAGGCGAAAGAAGACAGCCGGATCAAGGGTATCTATCTCAATTACGATGGCGGATCGTTCGGGATGGCTTCCGCGCAAGAATTGCGCAAGGCTTTGGAAGCGTTCAAGGAATCCGGAAAATTCGTTTATGCCTATGCGGACATGTACCCGCAGACGGTTTATCATTTGGTATCGGTCTCGGATTCTATTTTCCTTCAGCCGCAGGGAATGGTTTCGTTCCAGGGACTTTCGGCGCAGATCATGTTCTACACCAAGTTCCTCGAGAAAATCGGAGTGGAGATGCAGGTAATCCGCCATGGCCAGTTCAAAAGCGCGGTGGAACCGTTTTTCCGTACGGACATGAGCGCGGCGAACCGTCTTCAGTACCAAGTGCTTTTCGGGTCGATGTGGAACACGATCCGGGCCGATGTGGCCAAGTCGCGCGGCATACCGGAAGAAAGGCTTGACGAGATAGCCGACAGTCTTCTCGGGTTCACGGCAGCCAATAGCTTGAGAGCAGGTCTGGTCGATGGGCTGGTTCCGCGTTCGCACATGAAGGGAAAGATAATCGGGGCCCGGATGGGCGTTGCCGACAGCGTGGATGTGAACATGGTTTCGTTGCCGGATTACCTTGCATCGTCGTTCCCGGAGAAGAAGAAAGCGAAAGACAAGGTAGCGGTGGTTTACGCCCAAGGGGAAATCGTCGGGGGGAAAGGTTCGGCCAGCAGCATTGGCACGGATTTGGCCGATCAGATTCAGAAAGCCTTGAAAGACAAGAATGTGAAAGCATTGGTATTGCGTGTCAATTCGCCTGGCGGCAGCGTTCTTACGGCAGACATAATTTACCAGGAGATGATGAAGGCGAAAGCCAAGATGCCGGTGGTGGCTTCCTATGGCGATTATGCAGCCAGCGGCGGTTATTATATCTCTTGCATGGCAGACCGGATTTTTGCCCAGCCCAACACGCTTACCGGGAGCATCGGGGTTTTTGGAACGATTCCCAATGCGGAGAAGCTGTTGACCCGGAAATTGGGCTTTACTTTCGATCATGTGCAGACCAATGAAAATTCCACGGCGTTTACGGGTGTGAGCCGGCCGATGACAGCTTATGAGGAAGCGGTGATGCAGCAAAGCATCGAAGAGATTTATGCCGGTTTCGTGGGAAAGGTGGCGCAAGGCAGGAAGATGACGCCGTCCGGGGTGGACTCCATAGGGCAAGGTCGCGTGTGGAGCGGGACGAGCGCGTTGCAGATCGGGTTGGTCGATGAATTGGGCGGCTTGGACGATGCCGTTGAATGCGCTGCCGAACTGGCCGGACTGACTCGCTATGAGAAAGAGGAATTTCCTAAGGATAAAGATTTTACCGCCCAGTTGCTGGAACTTTTCAATGAAATGAAAGTAGAGCAGGCGCAAGAGACGATAGCCCGGCAATTCGGGACGGCTGGCTTGGAAACCTACCAGTTCCTGTCCGGTTTCCTGCAACAGGATGGAGCGCAGATATGGATGCGCATGCCGGAAGTGTTTGTGGTTGAATAAACGGGGTCCTGCCTCGCGGGCGCAGGCGCGCAAGACATGCGCATCGGGCGATTTTGCCGCGCAAGGATCTCTGGAATACGGAAAGGATAGACAGGAAACATGCCGCATCAGAACCAGCGGGGCGGGATGCCCCGGACAAAGGCTAAAATCGTGGCCACAATCGGCCCTGCTTGCCGGAACGAGGAGCGTCTGGCCGCCATGCTCAAGGCGGGGGTCGATGTGTGCCGGCTTAATTTCTCGCATGGCGATCACTCGTTCCATGCCGAGTCGATACGGTTGATCCGCCAGGTTTCGGCCAAGATAGGACGGCGGGTTTCGATCCTGGCCGATTTGCAAGGGCCTAAGATCCGGGTGGGCGAAATCAAGCCGGGAACTTTCCTGGAAGAAGGCCGTCCGTTTTTTTTGAGCACGGTACCCATGGAGGGGGATGCCCGCGGGGCCAGCATCGGGTACCCGGACTTGCCCAAGGTGGTGAACGAGGGGGAAGAAATCCTGGTCGATGACGGGAAAATCCGGTTGCGGGTCACCGGTACCAATGGCAAGGACAGGGTGGAAACCGTGGTGGTGAACGGCGGCTTGCTCAATAGCCGGAAGGGGGTAAACTTGCCCGATACCTATGTGAGCCTTCCCAGTTTGACAGCGAAAGACCGCAAGGATGCCATTTTCGCTTTGGGCCGGGATGTGGATTGGATCGGCCTCTCTTTTGTCAGGAAGCCGCAAGACATGAAGGAATTGCGCCAGCTGGTAAAAGAACAGGGGAAAGAGGGCTTGGTTTCGATTCTGGCGAAGATTGAGAAGCCGGAGGTGCTTTCGCACATCGATGCGGTGCTGGAGTATTCCGATGGCATCATGGTGGCGCGCGGGGATTTGGGCGTGGAGGTTTCGTTCGAGCAAGTCCCGATCATACAGAAGGAAGTGATCCGCAAAGCGGTTTCGAAAGGCAAGCCTGTGATTGTGGCGACCCAGATGCTGGAAAGCATGATCCATAATTTCGCTCCGACACGGGCCGAGGCCAACGATGTGGCTAATGCGGTTCTGGACGGGGCCGATGCGGTGATGCTTAGCGGGGAGACTTCGGTAGGGGATTTTCCGTTGGAGAGCGTGGAGGCCATGAAGCGGATCATATCCTTTACCGAGGAGAAAGGGTATTGTTATTGCCCGGAAAAACGCCCGGCAGCCTCCGATCCGGATTTTGTGAAAGAGGTGATTTCCTACAGCGCCGTGCAGATGGCAAACAGCGCGCAAGCTTCCGCAATCGTATTGTTTGTGGAGGAAGAAAGCGCGGTTTTGCGTGTGGCCTCCTACCGGCCTTGCACGCAGATTTATGTCTTTACCACGCAGCCGGCCTTGGGCAGCCGGTTGGGTTTGAGCTGGGCGGTGGAAGTGTTCCCGATAGAGCCTTTGGAACGTACGGCGCAGGCGGTGGCCTACGCCAATGAGATCCTCTTGCGGGAAGGCCGGGTGGAACATGGCTCCCGCGTGGTGTACCTTAGCCATATACCTTTCCATCAGCGGGGAGAAGGCATGAACACGATTCGTCTGGAAGTATGCTGAACATCGATTTGGAAAAGTCTTTTTCCGGTATTTCCTTTTCCGGCATTGTGGTCGCGGGCAATAGGATAGGCCGGACAATAGGTTTTCCAACGGCCAATATCGAACCGGAGGGGGAGGCGGAAATCCCTTCCGGGGTCTTTGCTTGCATTGTCGCCTTGCCGGAATGCCCGTGTTCCCGGGAGGCGGGATTCAAAGGCGGGATGCTGAACGTGGGCACCCGTCCTACGGTGGGAGGAATCCGGCGAAGCATCGAGGCGAACCTGTTCGATTACGAAGGCAATCTTTACGGATTGCGGTTGAAGGTGTTTGTCCTTGGCCGCATACGCGAGGAAAAGCGGTTCGGAAGCTTGGAGCTGCTGGGGCGGCAATTGGAAGAAGACAAGGTTCGAGCGCAACGGATGATAAAAGCGTTCTTGCAAGGAAGCGCCGGTGCCGGATTCTCTTCGGGGGAGACGGCTTGAGAATTGTCCGGGTATCCGGTTCGAACACGGTCCCTGTCCAAATGCGGTTCTTGTCCGAATACGCGATTCCTGTCCAAGCACGTGGTTTCTGCCCAAGCACGCGTTCCCGTTCAAACAAACGGTTCCGCGGTTTCCGTCCAAAGTTTTTCCCCTAAAAAGATTCAGCCAGCCCGGGTTCCGGGCAGTACCCTTTCAGATCGGCAATCCTGTCTTCCTGCAAGGGGCTTTCTACGTTTTTCCGGTAGTAGAACCAATAGGTGTCTCCGTAGGGCTCTTCCAATTGGGCAAGCGGAATGCCGGAAAAGATGGCTTGTTCGGCTTTTGCGAACCGGTCTATCAGGCCGGCCTTGAAGGCGAATCCCATGAATCCGTTTTGCTTGAAATCTTGGAGCCTTTCGGGGTGAAGCCCCGCTTCGGACTGCAGAAGGATGGCTTCTTGCAGGTAGAGCGGCAGTTGGCGGGCTTCAAATCGGCGGTAGGCTCGGGCTAATTCGGGAGCTGCTTCTATATTCCCTTCCATCAGGCAGAGCAAGGTGTAATATTCCAAGCAGGGTTGGCTGAAAGGCCGTTGCAGGTTGATGTCTCGGGCTATGTTCGCGTAGCGGTTGTTGTAACCCCAATTGCTGAGGTTCTTTCCCCCGAAAACGGCCCAGTCGCCTTTTTCGGCAATGAGCCGGTCGATATGGCGTTGCGCGGCGTTTACGGAAAGCCCCATGCCCAAAGGCGGTTTCTGGGGCTGGATGCCCATGGCCCAGCTTTCATCGGCGATTTCTTGCCATTTTTTAGCAAAATTCCGCATGTAAGGAGCCTGTTTGACCCAAGGCAGGTGCTTGTCGAGCAGTTTTTTCTGATAGGTGGCGGCTTCTATGGGCAGCAGCAGCCTGAATACCCGCCTTTGAGGGGAAACTTGTTCGCAAGTATGGGTCAGCACGTTCAAGGCTGATCCGTAGAGTTCGGTTTCGTAGTAGAGTTTGGCCAAAGCGAAATTCGAAGTGGGCAAATCCCGGGGCAAATCCGGGTACATTCCCTGCATTTCTTTTATATGCTGGAAATGCAGGAATTCGGAAGCGAGCGAACCACTCATTATCATGGACAAACGGGCGTAAGCGGCTAAGCTGGTTCGCATGCGGGCTTCCTTGGCGGAGGATGGTTTTTGCGGCGCAGGGTGCTTTGCGAAGTAGTCCGTGCAGGTTTTGCGCATGTCGGCATAACGGCCGGCACGGCAGTCGTTTTCCACCCGGACTAATTTGTTTTCGAGACTCGAGCGAGTGAAAGAGGCGGTGAGCAGGCACCAGGCGATTCCGGCCGCCATCCAGGGCCAGGCAGGCTTGCTGGAGGCGGGCTTCTTTCCCGGAAGTTCCTCTTTTTCGGAAAAAGCTCTGTGCGGCAGGCCGAGCACTACGGCCGTGCAGAAAATTGCCAGGGCGGCCCATTCCCAAAACGACCATTCCGAAAAAAAGTCCGGCAGGTTCCAGATTTTAGGATATACCAAGCAGATGCAAGCCCCGGTTATGAAATAGACGGTGAAGCCGATTGCCGCCGATTCCATGCTGGGATTGTGCTTGGTGGCGCAGGAAAAGAGCAGGCAGAACCGGTAAATGACAATGGTTCCGGTGAAAAGCAGGGCGGATATGCCGGTAAGGCGCAGGCATGCCAAGGTGACGATGGTGTAGAAAATCCAGAACGGGAGGTGGAAGGCTTCGTGGTAGAAATCCGTATCGGGCCGGTGTATTTCCCGATAGGCGATCCAGGAGAAGAAGGCCGACAAGCAGGCCATGTTTACGAGCAAGCCCATGGCGAATTCCTGCCGGGCATTGTCGGCCGAAGGCCAAAGGATAAGCCATAACGGCAGCAGGAACAGGAAGTAACGGCCTCCTGCCCGGCGGGAAGAAAAGAGGAAGAGGGCTGTAAGGCAGGCAACGGTCAGGAAAATGCCGGCCGTGGAAGCGTATCCGAGCGAACAAAACTCGGAAAGCAGCTTGCTCAAGGGATCGGAATTGGAAAGGAAGCAGTCTTTCCAGTAAGTCCCGTTGAAGGCGAACATGCGCCGATGGAAGGTGTTTTCGAAGAAAGGAAGGTTGACTCCTATCCAGCATAGAATGCCTGTTCCGAGCACGATCAGCAGGCTCTTGGGTATTTTTTGCCCGGCAGGGAGGAAGAAGCGTAGGAGTTTTTTCATGAATATTCTTGTATGTTATTGATTATAATATCTTTTTGTGGAAATTTAGCCTTGCAAGGGCTCTTGCGGGGAATGCCGTTTCCGGCACTCGGCAGGTAGCCCGGGCTGTTCCGGGGCAGGAAACAGGGTCTCGTTCCTTCGATTCGCATCGGGCGGGGAGCAGTGCCGCCGGAGGAGTGGCGGCGGTCGTATTTTTCAAATACCCACAAAATTATAAAAAAGAGGGATTCTTTTCGGGATAGATGTGCGCGGTTGTTTGCTTTTTCGTATATTCGCAAGTTCGAGCAAGATGCAGGGTCCTGGAAAGGGCTGGTTCGCGGCGGGTCGGGAAGCGTTGAACGGGTTCGCGGCCCGCGAAAAGGAATCGGGAAGCGTGCAGGGTCGGGCCAAAGGGGGGGAGGAAGAACGCGAGAAGGAAGAACCGGTGCTGCATGTTCTGCAAAAGAGGCTGGAGACTGCTTTCCTGCAGGTTTCCGGCTTAGTCTGAAGTCAAAGTCTCAGGGTGGCAGGGGCTTCCGTCCCGGGCGCTTTCGGAGGCATCCGGAGAAACGGAAGCTGAAAACCCGCGAAAATACTACCCGCGAAAAATACTAAAGGAGAAAGAACGGATACCGAAAACCTAAAAACCAAAACTTGCAATATGAAAAAGAAATTACTGGGAATGCCGGCGATTCTTTGTTTGATGCCGGTTTTCTTGTTGGGAATGACGCCTGCCCGTGCAGGTAATCCGCAACAGGGAAAAAGTTACGTGATAGAGCAAGCGGAAAACCTTTCGCGCATGGGAAGCAGTTCCTGGCAAGGCTTGTCGTTTGCCAACCGCATTGGCCGGATAGACGGGATGGAAAGCCTTCCCATGGCTTCCTTTCCGGCTTTCCGTGTTTCCGCGTCGGGCGTTCCTTCCGATTTCACGGTGGTGGAGATGGACGGGTACGCGTACACCTCCCGTCCGGGCTGGCCTCGTCTTCCCCTGAAGAAGGAGCGGATCGAGATTCCCCAAGGCGCTACCGTGCGGGTGGAAATAGGCGAGACGGCCTACACGGACATAAACCTGGCGGATGCCGGTTGCAAGGCGCCGGTTTTCCCGGCTCAGCTCCCGGTGAGCAAAGGGGCGAAAGAAGCCGTTGAGCTTCGCTACGATGCCCAGGCTTATGCCATCGATGCTTTCCTTTCGGGAGATGAATCCGACAACCTCGTGGAAGTGGAAGAAACCGGCACGATGAGAGCCGCGCGGCTGGGCTACCTTGTGGTTCGGCCGTTCCGCTACAATCCGGTTACCCATACTTTGCGGGTCTATACGCAAGTGGATTTCCGCGTAGTGTTCGAGAACGCCGATCAGCAGGCAACGCTCCAGATGAAGGAGAAGTATGCTTCGCCGGCGTTTTCCGGTCTGGAAAACCAGGTGCTGAACCCGATTTCTTTCAACAGCGCCAAACCGGGAGCCGTTGCTTTGCCGCAAACCAAGTCGGAAGCGTTCCAGAAACCTGTACGTTATGTGATCGTGTCCGATCCCATGTTCCGCGATTCCTTGCAGAAGTTCGTGAACTGGAAAGCCCGTTTCGGGTACGAAGTGGTGCAGGCCTATACCGATCAGCCCGAAGTGGGCAAGACTTATGAAAGCATCCGTGCATATTTGAAGGGTCTGTACGATATGGCCACGGAGACCGAACCGGCTCCTTCGTACGTGCTTTTCGTAGGCGATCTCGCCCAGATTCCTTCCAAGAAATGCGCGGGGATGTCCTGGTATGACGAGGGGCATTATTCCGACCTCTACTATTGCGAATATACCGGGGATTTCTATCCCGAGGTGTTCTACGGACGCATGTCGGCCACGAGCGTGGCCGAGCTCATGCCGCAAATCAACAAGACCATGTACATGGAAGGGCTTGCTTACGAGCGCTCTTCGTTCCTGGACACTTCGGTGGTGATAGCCGGGGTCGACAGCCGGTTCCAGTCGAGCCACCTCAACCCTGCCGTGGAATATGTCCACGGGTTGTACATGAAAGACACTCTGGCCCGTCACGGGTACATGTACCTGGGTCCTGAATCCAGTTCCCGCTCCCAGGACATTATCAACAATATCAATAAGGGCACGGCGGTGGTGATTTATACCGCGCACGGCATGTCGGGCGAATGGAGCGATCCCTATATCAGCAACAACGACGTGCGGAACAAGTTCACGAACAAGGACAAATACCCGCTGATGATCGGCAACTGCTGCCTTTCCGGAAAGTTCGACGATGCTGTCTGCTTCGGCGAAGCCCTGCTCCGCAAGGAAAATGCCGGGGCGTCCGTTTACATCGGAGCCACGAACAGCACGTATTTCGATGAAGACGTGTATTGGGCTATCGGGTACACTTCTCGTTTGGCCGCTGGCGTAACCTATACTTATGAAAACACCGGGCTCGGAGCCAACGACGCCATGTACCATACGCATGGGGAAAGTTTCGACCAATGGGCTGTCTCGGCCTCCGAAATCATTTACGTGGGGAACATGGCCGTGGAAGAGAGCGGTTCTTCGTTGAAGGATTACTATTGGGAGGTTTACCACGTGTTCGGCGATCCTTCCTACATGCCCTACACGTACAGGCCGGAAGTCATTAGCGCCACGTATTCGTCCGAGTTGGTGATGGGGCTGGATTTGTACGAAGTGAAGACTTGGCCTTACGCCCGCGTGGCGTTGAGCCGCGACGGCCATGTCTACGGCGTGGCTACGGCCGACGAGACCGGAAGAGCCGGCTTGCTGGTGAGCGGGATTTTGGAAGAAGGCCTGTACGACTTGTGCATTTCCGCGCAGAACGGCTTGCCGGTCATGGACCAAGTGAGGGTGTTCGCTCCCAGCGACAAGTACGCGGTGGTAAAGAGCGAGATGGTGGAAGACTTGGAGCAGAACGAAGTTACGGACTGGCAGTACGGGCAGGAATACGTGGTGAATTACCTCGTGCGCAATATCGGCACGAAGCCTATCGGAAGCCTTTCCATTACCTTGCGGTCGGATGATCCTTATGTGACGTTCATCGACAACGCGTTTTCCTTGGATCAGACGTTGAATGCGGGAGAGGAAGTGACGATCGGCCACGATTTCCGCTTGAAGGTTTCGCCCGCCATACCCGACAACCACGAGCTGGTCTACGAAGTTCGCATGGTGGCCGACGGGGACGAGGATTCGGCTTCGGTTTCCACGCTGCGCCACCGGGTGCAGGCTCCCGTTTTCGTTTTGACGGGTTTCCGCATTGCCGATACCGCCTCTTCGGTCTTTTTCAACGAGGCGCTGGACAATGGCGAACAGGCCCAGGCGGTGGTTGCCTTTGCTAATCGGGGTTCGGCTTCGGCCAAGAACTTGAAGCTGGATATCCTTAGTTCGGCTTCCTACGTGAGCCTCTCCGAAGGCGCTTCTCCGGTGGAAGTGGGGAATGTGGTTGCAGGGAAGGAAGTCGAGGCGGTGTTCGGCTTGCAGGCCGAGGAGGGAAGCAGCATGTGGGCGCCTTACGAGTTGACCGTGCTGGCCATGAGCGATGGCCGGGTGGATACCATGAAGGTTTCTTCTTACGTGCGTCCGGCCATGGAAACTTTCGAGACGGGCAGCTTCACGAATGCCGAATGGAACGTTTCGCCCGACGCCGGTTGGGAAATCGACCAGAGCAAGGTGTACCGGGGTCTGTTCAGCGCGGCTTCCAAGAAGGGCCTGGGCGACAGCGAGGAGGCGTCCTTGTCTTTGGAAGTGGATGTGCCGCAAGACGATTATGTGTCCTTCCATTATTTTGTTTCCACGGAGAAATTCTTTACCAATCTGGGCGATTTCCTCCATTTCTATATCGATGATACGGAAATGGGCCGCTGGGGCGGGCTCGGAGCCGAATGGGCCTACGCCGGTTTTGCGGTTCCCGCCGGAAAGCATACCTTGAAATGGACTTACAAGAAAGACAATACCGACGCCGAGGGTGAAGACCGGGTTTGGCTCGATGATATCCGGCTGCCGCTCGGGACTTGGATCATGGGGACGAATGTACGCGTGGGCGAGATGGATCCAGGATCTTTGTTTTCGTTGTTGAAGGCTTCGCAAGGCGAGCTCCGTCTGGCTGTCTCGGCTTCCGAACCTTGCCAAGGCCGTCTTTCTTTGGTCAACGCCATGGGTCAGCAGGTGAAGGTGCTGGATCCGGCTTTGCGGGTCGAAACGGGCAAGACGGTGGTTTCCTATCCGATTCCGGGTTTGCGGCCGGGCTTGTATTTCTGCGTGTTTGAAAGCTCCCTTTGCGGCCGGCAGGTTGTCAAGTTCGTCTTGGCCGATTAGGTCTTGACGGCAAGCTCCGGTGCCGGTAACGCCCGGTGCCGGTCGTTACCGGTAATTGGAGCGCCCTTGCGGACTATCCCGCAAGGGCGCTTCGATTTGGCGAGGAGGCAGGCAAGAGGCGTCGGGCGTGCATCGGAAGGCTTGTGCGCCGGAAAGCCTTCAAGAGGATTCGACAAGAGAGGGTGTGCCGTATCAGGGCTCTCGTTTTACCGCTTTTGCGGGGAGGGCCGGGACGGTGCGCCCTCTTTCCTTTTTCTGGTTTCCGGCGGTTTGTGCAGGATTCCCAGAAGTCGCACCGGTAGGCCAGCAGCTTTTCTTTTTCCCGTTTTCCGGCGGGTTTCCCGGTTCCGGCGGGGCTGTTTTTCATCGGGCTTGTTCCACGGGCTGTTCTGCTTTTGCCGATTTTTCGGTCTCGGTTAAACTTTGTAATTTTGCGCCTTGTCCGGGGCAAGGTTCCAGCGGGGCAAGGCTCCAGCAAGGATTCCCGGATGGCTGCAAGCGGCACGGCATGCGGCCTTTTGTCTTTTTTACAGCTATGGCAGCGTGGAAACCAGGGGTTTCCGTGACAATGTTCCGCAGGCAAGGAGTGCGTGGCGGTAGACAGCGGTAGATAATAAAACAAACGAGACATGTCGCATTTTCGAAAAATCGCTTCGGTAACGCAGAAGATTACCTTGGCAATCGTGGGCATCTTCTTGATGCTTTTTTTGTTGGTGCATGGAGGCATTAACTTGTGCATGCTCCGGGCCGATGGCGGGGAATGGTTCCGGGCGGCGGCCCATTTCATGGGGACTAATTACCTTGTGAAAATATTCGAGGTGGTGCTTTTTGCAGCATTTCTGGTGCATATCCTCTTGGCGGTAATCTTGCAGGCGCAGAATTGGATGGCACGTCCGGTCCGCTACAAGGTTCCCAGCAAGTCGCACACGGCGGCGGGTTCAAAATTCATGATTTACACGGGAATCCTGGTGTTGATTTTTCTCGGGCTTCATCTTGTCAATTTCTATTTTGTAAAATTGGGCTGGGTCGAAGGCAAGTACATGGTGGAAACGGCCGATGTGCAGTACGCCGATCCGGATTGCTTGCAACAGAACCAGGAAAAGTTGCTGCAGTTGTTCCAGAATCCGGATGCTTCCGCGCTCAATCCGGTAAAGCCGGTGGCCGACAACATCTCCAAGGCCGACTTGCTTCAAGTGTTCGGTTCGGGCTTCACGCATTATGAACCGGACTTCTACAACATGGCCAAGGAATTGTTCAATAATTCGGCCTACCTCGTTATTTACCTGGTGCTTATTCTGGCTTTGGGCATCCACTTGACCCATGCTTTCCCGTCGGCATTCCATACTTTGGGCTTGAACGGGCCAAGGGCCGATAAGCCGGTAAAGGCCGCGGGCGCTCTTTATGCCGTTGTCATCGTCTTGATGTTCTGGGGCGTGGCTATCGGCATGAATATCTTGTATTAGCCATCCCGGAGCCAGGTTTCCCGTTGGCCTGGCCGCGAGCCGCGATAGGCGCGGCATCCGCGACAGCTGCGACAGGCGCGACAGCCGCGGCAGGCGGAGAGGCAAGGCTCGCGGCCCGGGCTTTTGCAGGGTTCCTGCAGGGCAGGGGAAACCTTCCCGGAAGGGGTTCCGGCACGTGCGGCAAGGAGGGAGGCTTTTCCCGACAGGCGAAATTTCAGTGATTGATAACAGCAAAAAACAAGATCCTATATGAACAAGTTGGATTCGAAAGTGCCCTCCGGGCCTTTGGCTGAAAAATGGACCAAATACAAAGCCGAACAGCATCTTGTAAATCCTGCCAACAAGCGCAAACTGGACGTGATTGTGGTGGGGACCGGCTTGGCCGGGGCTTCGGCGGCAGCTTCGTTAGGAGCAATGGGTTTCAATGTCAAGATCTTTTGCATATCCGACAGCCCGCGCCGGGCGCATTCCATTGCCGCCCAAGGGGGAATCAATGCGGCCAAGAACTACCAGAACGACGGCGACAGCGTTTACCGTCTTTTCTACGATACCATCAAAGGGGGCGATTACCGCGCCCGGGAAGCCAATGTTTACCGCTTGGCCGAAGTGAGCAACAACATCATCGACCAGTGCGTGGCCCAAGGGGTTCCTTTTGCCCGGGACTATGCCGGCTACTTGGACAACCGATCCTTCGGCGGGGCTCAGGTTTCGCGCACGTTTTACGCCAAAGGCCAGACCGGCCAGCAATTGCTGCTGGGGGCCTACGGGGCGTTGAGCAGCGAGGTAGCCAAAGGCAGCGTGAAACTTTACGCACGGCGGGAAATGATGGAGCTCGTGCTCGACAAAGACGGGCATGCGTGCGGAATCATTTGCCGTAACTTGGTAGACGGGCAGCTTGAACGCTATTCCGCGCATGCCGTGCTGCTTTGCACGGGAGGTTACGGCAATGTGTACTTCCTGAGTACCAATGCCATGAACAGCAACGGCGGAGCGGCTTGGAAAGCTTACAAGAAAGGGGCTTTTTTTGCCAATCCCTGCTTCACGCAGATACATCCCACCTGCATTCCGGTCCACGGCGACTACCAGAGCAAGCTGACTTTGATGAGCGAAAGCTTGCGCAATGACGGCCGGATATGGGTTCCCAAGGAAAAAGAGGACGTGATGCGGATCCGCAAAGGCGAAATCCGGCCGGAAGACTTGCCGGAAGAGAAGCGCGACTATTACCTGGAACGCCGCTATCCGGCTTTCGGGAACCTGGTTCCCCGCGATGTGGCTTCGCGGGCGGCCAAGGAGCGTTGCGATGCGGGGTTCGGCGTGAACGAGACCGGCTTAGCGGTATTCCTGGATTTCAAAAGCGCGATCGAGCGCTTGGGAAAGGCCAAAATCGAGGAACGTTACGGGAACCTTTTCCAGATGTACCAGAAAATTACCGATCAGGACCCCTACAAGACCCCGATGATGATTTACCCGGCCGTGCATTACACCATGGGCGGCTTGTGGGTGGATTATGAATTGCAGACTACCATCCCGGGCTTGTTTGCTTTGGGCGAAGCCAACTTTTCCGACCACGGGGCGAACCGCTTGGGCGCATCGGCCTTGATGCAAGGGCTTTCGGACGGTTATTTCGTGATTCCTTATACCTTGCAGAATTTCTTGTCCTCTCACATTTCAGACGGGGCTATCCCGACCGATTCCGCCCCGTTCGAAGAGGCGGAAAACGCGGTGAAGGAACGTATCGGCAAGCTTTTCGCCATTAAAGGGAAGACTTCGCCCGATGCTTTCCACAAACGTCTGGGCCATATCATGTGGGAAGGCGTAGGAATGGGCCGGACGAAAGCGGGCCTTGAATGGGCCATCGAGGAAATCCGCAAGCTGAGGGCTGAATTCTGGCGCGACTTGAATGTGGTCGGGACTGCCGATGCCATGAATCCCGAGCTTGAAAAGGCGTTGCGGGTGGCCGATTTCCTGGAAATGGGCGAGCTCATGGCCAAGGACGCGTTGCTGCGCGAGGAATCCTGCGGAGGCCATTTCCGCGAAGAATACCAGACGGAAGACGGGGAAGCCAAGCGCGACGACGAACATTTCATGCATGTCTCGGCATGGGAGTACAAGGGCGAGGGCGTTGAGCCCGAACGCCATATCGAGCCTTTGGTTTACGAGAACATCAAAGTGGCGACCCGGAACTACAAGAGCTGACGGGCGGAGAACTTGCCCGGGAGCTTGCAAGGCCGCCAGGCCGCAAGGGCATCGGGTTTGGAGCAGGAGCTTGTAAGCTGTAAAAGTGTTGTGTAAGCGAAAAAAAACAAAGCTATGGATTTCACATTGAAAATATGGCGGCAAAGCGGCCCTAAGGCCAAGGGACGGTTCCAGACATACACGATCGGGAATATCTCGCCCGATTGCTCGTTTCTGGAGATGTTGGACATCCTCAACGAGTCTTTGGTGGCAAAGGGAGAGGAACCGGTTTGTTTCGACCATGACTGCCGCGAGGGAATTTGCGGCATGTGCAGTTTGTACATCAACGGGCATCCCCATGGTCCCGACAGCCAAGTTACTACATGCCAGCTTCATATGCGCAAATTCAAAGACGGCGACACGATTTACATCGAACCGTGGAGGAGCGCGGCTTTCCCGGTCATCAAGGACTTGGTGGTAGACCGTCAGGCTTTCGACAAGATTATCCAGGCAGGAGGGTTCATTTCCGCCACTACGGGCGGGGTTCCCGACGGGAATGCCATTCCGATCCGCAAGCACGATGCCGATGTGGCCATGGATGCGGCGGCCTGCATTGGATGCGGGGCTTGCGTGGCGGCTTGCAAGAATGCCTCGGCCATGTTGTTCGTCTCGGCCAAGGTATCGCACCTGGCGCATTTGCCGCAAGGGAAAATCGAAGCTGCCGAGCGCGTGAAGCGCATGATAGCCAAGATGGATGAATTGGGTTTCGGGAATTGCACCAATACCGGGGCATGTGAGGCCGAATGCCCGAAAGGCATCAAGATTCTGCATATCGCGAAATTGAACCGCGAGTTTATCAAGGCGGCGTTCTGACACGAAACGGAGGTTTCCGTGTTTTTTCAGGCAGGGACGAGCCGTTTTGGAAGGGAAAAGCGGATGTTCCGGGAAAGTTCCCGGAACATCCGCTTTCGGTTTTCAAAGGGGACGGAAGGTTGCGCTTTCCGGCAATCGCCTTCGTAGAAATCCCCGGCAACGTTCTTGAAGGAGCCGGATGGCAACTCTATCCGGCCGGCATTTCCGCGCCCCTTTCAGCGGAAACGCCGGATTGCCCGTGACGGGCTTCCCTTTTCGTGTGAAACCGAACCGGGCGCGGGCCGGCGTTGAGGGGCTGCGGCTAATCTTCCGTTCCGGCCGGTTCGGAAAGGAGGGCGTGGAAATAATCCTGCGTTTTGATGTGGGGAGGAATCTGGAGTTTTTTCCGTAGGCGGTAAATGTAGGTTTCAACCGAACGGGGAGATTTCCGGGTCATGGTGGATATTTCCTTGGTGCTGATGTGGATGGCGAGCAGGGACGCCAAGTATTTCTCGCTTTTGGAAAGCGGGCTTCCTTGTTTTTCGAGGTTCTGGAAAAAGTGCGGGTAGGCGGTTTCGAAACGAAGCCGGAATTCTTCCCACGAGCTCCCGTAATGGCAAAGGTTGATGGTTTGGAGCATTTCCCGTACCAAGGCTTGCTGTTCGGGATTCAAATCTTTTTTCAGCAGTTCGAGGCAGTGCCCTTTCAGGGTTTTCAGGCTTTCGTCTTTCTGCGCCGACGACAAGGTTGCGGCAGCCAGGTCTTGTTCTTTCTTTTTCAATTCCTCATGGCTTTCCTGCTTGTTCAGCGACAGGTTTTCTGCCAGTGTCTTGTTTTCTTTCCTGCTTTTGAGCATCTGGCGGATCATCCAGAGGCTTGCGGAAAGGAAAAGCAGGAGCAGGGTTCCGAAAACGATAATCAGGATCAATTTCTTTTCATTTCCCAATTTCTCCAATTCCAAGTTTTTTTCCAGGATTTCTTGCTGCCTGCGGCTTTTGAGCAATTCCAGGTCCCGGTTCAGCAAGAAGCTCCGTTGCAGGTTCTGCTGGCTTTGCACCTGGTCTTTGAGCTGGTACCCTTCTAACAAGTATTTCCGCATCATGGGAATGTCCCCTTGTTTCTGGTACAGTTCCCCCATTTCGAGGTAAATGAGCCAGAGGTTTCCTTTGTCGTCCCATTTCTGGGCGTAGGAGAGGGCTTGGCGGTAATATTCTTCCGAAAGGGAGTAATTGCCTTGCTCGCGGTAGGTCCAGCCGAAATTCCGCAGGATATGGGCGTTTATGTAGTTGGCTTCGGACAATCGGGGGACCAGTTTGCGCGCCTTTTCCAGATAATCGAGCGCTATTTTGTAGTTCCCTATGGTTGAATGAATCAGGGAGATGTTATTGTAGAGGTAGCAAAATTGGATGGGAAGGATGTCGCGGGCTGGGTAGAGTTCCAGCTGGTGAAGGATATGAAGGGAGGAGTCGTATTGCTGTTTTATGTAGAACCAGCCGGCTAACGCGTTGTAAAGCTTCACTTTGAGCTTGAAAGAGAAGAGATCCGGATTTTCCTTTTCGTAGCGCAAGGCTTGCTCGTGGCTTTTCCGGGAGAGCGGCATATTGCCTAAGTTCATGTTGACGATGCCGATGGTGGAGTGGATTTGGGCAGCTTCGACCGGGCTTATGTCCGGGTATTGCTGGATGAAGTCCGAGCAGAGGGCCAAGGCTTCGTCCCAGAAAGCCGATTGCTGCGCCGAGATGGCGGCTTGCAGCAGGGCTTGGCGCAGAAGGGTGTCTTTTGCCAAGGAGGGCTCGGAGAGCAAAGGAAGCGTTTGCAGGATTTCCTTGCAAAGGGCGTAGCTGTCGAAAGCATTCCCGAAATCGGAATAGATGCCCGCTTTCATGAACAAGTACCGGCAGGCTTCCACCGTGTCTTTTTCTTGCAGGCTGTAGCAGGAAAGGCTGTCCAAGGCTTCCCTTTTTTCGATGACCGAAGCCGATGGCTGCTTCAGCAACGAAAGATAATGGTCTTTCCGGAAGTCGAGGGTGCTGGAAGAGGGGTTTTGGGAAAGAAGGCCCTCTTGGAAAAGGAAGGGGGCGGCAAAGAAAAAGATAAGCAAAAAGGGAAGTCGGGCAAGGGTTCCGGTGTTTTTCATGGCAATGAATCGTTGCGAAACAGGCTGGCAAAATGCTGGCAAAACGAGGAGCGGCGGCGGATTGTTCTACTACATTTCCAGGAAATACCTGAGAAATGCAAATATAAACATTTGATGGAAAGTGAAATAAAAATGTCGTACTTTTTTCGGGAATACGACATTGTGAATCGGGTTCTTTTCGTGGTCGGCAGGCTTGTTTTCTTTTGGATCCGTTGTTTCTTTGACTTGCCGCCAGCGGGGATTTTATGTGGAAAGGGAGGCGGGCGGAGCGGAACGGAACCGGCTCGAGCGGAATCGAAGCGCACCGCAACGAGCGGAAAGCGCAACGAACGGGGAACGAAACGAACGGGGAACGAAACGAAACGAAACAGAACAAAACCTTATTCGAACAATAAAAACTTCGATCCTATGAAAAAGACAAAAATGATTTTGATGCTTCTGCTTCTGGGAAGCACGGGAGTTTTTGCACAGAAGGCCGATCTGACCCCGGCCGACTTCGATGGCCCGGCGGCCACGTTCATCAAGCAGACCCCGGGGGTCGCGACCACGGTGAACCTTGCGGCCAATGTGGCGGCAGACACGGTGTATGCCCGCTTCGGCGCGGATGAAAGCTTGCTGCCGTTTGTCCTTACCGATACGGGTTACACAATGATTTACAATACGGTTGCACCCGATACCTTTTTGTACGATACCATCCGGATTTATACGGAAAACCCGGAAAACATCAGCCACGTGTACAACAACGGAGGATGGTTTTCCTATGCCGATGTTTCCCGTCTGGAAAATTTGAATTACTTGGACTTGGCGCATAATTATCTGGAAGCAATCGATTTGCGCCAGAACAAGAACTTGCAGTTCCTCTTGCTCAACGGCAATTCCGACATCAAGACGCTCGATGTTACCCAGAATACCCGTTTGGAACATCTGAACGTGGAGTTGCTGGGTATCGACAGCTTGGATGTGAGCCATATCGACAACCTGCTGCATTTGAATATCGGATACACGAATATCGCGCATATCGATTTGGATAGCAACCTGAACCTTTACGAATTGATTGTTTCGGGTTCCAAACTGACCGAGCTGAATACCAGCCGCTTCCCCAACCTTCAATACCTCGGGGTGAGCTATGTGCCTATCTCGAAGCTCGACCTTTCGCAAAACCAGAACCTTTACCAGCTGTTTGCCAGCGGAATGAAGGGGGAGCCGGTTACGTATATCGATGTGACCCATTGCCCTAAATTGCAAATCTTCTTTGCCATGGACAATGCGTTGGAAAAATGCGATTTTTCCCAAAATCCCGATTTGTTCAGCGTGTATATCTGCCAGAACCGGCTTACCGAACTGGATTTTTCCAACAACCCCAATGTGATAGAATGCAGCGTATGGGGCAATAACCTGCGGTTTTCCACCATGCCGCATGTGGAACTGAGCTATTATTCCTGGAATCCCATGGCAGAAATCCCCATGGAGGCGCGTTACAAGACCGGGGAAGCCATCGATTTGAGCAGCGAACTGATGGTGAATGACGTACGGACCCAATACACTTGGAAGACAGGAACGAAGTATCCTTACGTGACGCTTCTGGAAGGGGTGGATTACACCATTGAGAACGGGGTCACGGTATTCCTCCGGGCGCAGGCCGATCCCGTTTTCTGCGAGATGCAGAACGACTTTTTCGGATCCCCTTCTTTGAAAACGGCTCCTTTTGAAGTCTATTCCGAAACCGGGTTGGAGCAAACGGCGCAAGATTATTTCCATGCCAAGGCCGGCAAGGGCTGCATCCGGATGGAAAGCACGACAGGAACGCGGGTTTCCGTATTCAATGTCCGGGGCATGCGGGTTCATGAGGAAGCTTCCTTGAACGGGATGGCGGAAATCGAAGTGCCGGCTCCGGGCTTGTACATGGTCCGTTGGAGCCAGAACGGCCGGATCGGAACGGAAAAGGTTGTGGTCCTGTAATCGGGTAAAAACGGGTATGCCTGGCTCTTGCCCGTTTTGCGAAGATGCGCGGGAGCCGGGCCTCTTTGAAGGTTTAATTGTAAAAAGTTGAAAAGATGAAAAAATTATTTTTCAGTTTGATAGGCGTGTTCGCCTCCTTGATAGCTTTTTCGCAAGACGTTGTTTTCATGGGGACTTCTGCGGATATAGGCCGGGAAACGGCTCTCCGCGTGCGTTCCCTTGTGCCGGCCACCATCGAGATAGACTGGGGGAACGGGGTCCGGGAACCGCTGCATCTGGATACGTCCATCGTGAATGTTTTTCCGGGCCAGATAGGGGAATCGGGCAAGGTGACCGTATACGGGGACGCGGAAAACCTTTGGGTGTTTTCCATTTACGATGCCGGTTTCACCGAAGTGGACTTGAGCGCCTTGGTCAATGCCACTTGTTTGGGCTTCGGCGGCAACGAGCTGAAATCGGTAGACTTGTCGGCGAATTTGAAGCTGGAAGAACTGACCCTGACCGGCAATCCGATGGAAGGCCTCGATGTTTCCATGCTGGGGGAGTTGCGGCATCTGACCGTGCCTGATTGCGGTTTCACCTCGCTGGATGTTTCGAAGAACTCCAAGCTGGAAAACCTTTATATCGGCAGCAATCCTTTGAAAAGCATCGATGTGAGCAACAATCCGGAATTGTGGGATCTGCAATGCTCGGGATGCGGTTTGGAAAGCCTCGATTTGAGCCATAACCCCAAAATGCGCCAGCTTATCTGCAACGACAACGACCTTACCGTGCTGGACATTTCGGCCAACCCGGACATGACCTATCTTCTTTGCATGAACAACTATTTGACGATAGGGACTTTGCCGTTGTTCCATCCGTTGACCGACAGGTCGTACAAGTATGCTCCCCAGAAGCCGCTTCCCATGGCCGATACCGTGGGCGGCGTGGACTTTTCGGCCGGGTACGACTGCGAGGGCTACACGACCCGTTACACTTGGCGGACCGAAGAAGGACGCACCTTGATCGATGGAATCGATTACACGATGAAAAACGGGATTACCAATTTCCTTACGCCGGGCTTGAAAGTGAGCGGGCAGATGGAAAACGATTTCTTTCCGCTGCTTGTAGGCGAGGATGCTTGCCGGACTGAGTTTTTCATTACCGCGATCGGCCATGTGGACAACGAGCCGGCTGTTCTGGATGGCACCCGCGCCTATGCAAAAGCCGGGCGGATTTGCATGGAGTCGGAACGGGATGCCCGTTTGGAAATTTACAACCTGAGCGGGCAACGCTTGCTGGAAGGCAAGGTGGATGGCTGTCAGGAATGGACGGCGCCGGTTCCGGGCCTGTACCTTGTCCGCATGCAGGCGGGCCAGGCCGTGGTGGTTCATAAAGTGAACGTGTTTTGATTTTTGAGGAGGCCTCTTGCTTTCGCCTCTGTTTTCCCGTCGAGGAAGCCGTGGAGCAAGGCAAGAGGCTGTCTCGAACGCAGTAAAATGTCATGAAGATGAGATTCGACAGGACAATAAAACAGATACTGGTAGCGGCTTCATTGCTTTCATGCGGCGTTTTGCCGGCGCAGGAAGCGGGAGTTCCGGAAGGGAAAGCCCGGATAATCGTTTCGGTAGACAGTCTTCCGGAAGGGAATCTGGGCGTGCACATGCTGCTCGACAGCGAGGCGGCTTCTTTCGGCCAGGATTATTCGCAGTATTCCTTGCCCAGTTCGATCACCTCGCGCGCGAACTGGAGGGGCCGCGAACAATTTTACGATACGAATTTCGATTACCGAATCCCGCAAGACGCCTCGGCGGCCGACAGCCTTCCCTCGGGCCTGCTGAACGGAAGGACCGACACGCTCGACATTCCAGCGGGGGTTTACGATTACATCATGGTGTATTTTTATTCGGGCGGATATATGAGCTATGTCTCGGGCGATGCCGAAAGGAATGCCGATGATGCCGTCTTCGAAGCCGGGTACACGTACAAGTACCACGTGAAATCCTCGGTGATGCTCTCCTACATGCCGCCGTTCGAAATCGAGCTGGCCGGGGTGGAATTGCCTTCATGGGGACACGGATTAGGAACAGGAGACACGGTTTCCATACGGGTGGTCAACGGGGGGACGGAACGGATTTCCCGCTTCAAGGCCGGTTACCAGGTAAACGAGGCCGATTCGGTCTGGGAATGGGTGGATTGCGATTTGGGACCGGGCGATACCTTGTCCTACACGTTCAAGCAGAATCCCGACTTTTCGGAAAAAGGCTGGATAGAAACCCGGTTTTTCGTATGGATGGAAAAAGACGGGGATGCAAGTAACAATTCCGTTCTGGAGGAACTTTACCATCCTTCGGTGCGCAGCATGCCTTTCCACGATGATTTCGAAAGCGCGGATTCGCTGAAGCACTGGCAGACGGTGGACTTCGGCGGCGGGTATGCAGGCTCGTGGAGCGTCAGGAAAATATCCTCTTCCTTGGCCGCGTTGCAGACTTCCGCATGCCTGCAGGGCTCCAGTTCCTCCAATCCTGCGGCTCTCTACTTGGTTTCCGACCCGTTCAGGGTCGAGGCCGGCATCCAGCATGCCAGTTTCTATTATACAGGAGGTTCCCTTGCTTATCCCGAGACGATAGAGCTGCGCTACGGCTTCTCGCCCGATGTAGCCGGCATGAAAGTGGCCGGAAAGGTTTCTTCCATCCAGACGCCGGTCACGAGCGGGCCGCCGCAATTGCATAATTATTACTGGGAGCAAGCGGTGTTCAACATCGATTTCGAGCAGGACAGCGTTTACTACTTCGCGATCGGGATTGTTTCGGAAGCGCCGGACAACCGGAGCCATACGGTCTATGTGGACGAGTTCGGCCTCGATACCGGACGCTACGACATGATTCCCGACATCGAGCTTATTTCCTTGATTCTTCCTCCTTCCACTTGCACCCTGGCCGAGGACAGCATCGGGTTAGTGATACGCAATGCCGGGAAAGCGCCGATGGCCGGATATTCCATCGCCTACCGCTTGAACGATGCGCAATGGGTGGAAATTCCTTTTTCCGACAGTCTTCAGGCCGGTTCGCTCAAGACGTTGTATCTGCCGGAGAAAATCGATTTTTCCGCTATCGGGGCTTATGCCTTGACGGTGGCGGGAAGCTGTTCCGGGCAGGATATTTTCGAGAACGACACGCTCGAAGCCCTGCTGCATCATTACGACCCGGTAACGGCATTCCCCTACACGAGCGATTTTTCCGATACGGCAAGCCCGGCCCGCGCGGAATGGCATGCCGACACGGCTTCGAAATGGACTTTTGACGAGAACGGTTTCTGGAAAGCATCTGCCAATGCCGGGAAAGTCCATTCCCGCTGCATGGACCTGGAACCGGGCGTGTACCGCATCGCGCTTCGCTGCAAAGCCGGGTACGATGACGGGTACGTAACCTCCTACGGCAGTTTTTCGGCGGGCCTCATGAGTTTGGACGGGCAGGAAACCCGGGAACTCATCCGCAAGAATGACTTGTACACGGCAGGCGGCCTCGTGTCTTTCGATACCTGTTTCCGGATAGAAGCCATCGGGACGTATACCCTGTATGTGGATGCCGGAAGTTCCGCCAATTTCGCCTTGGTTTCCTGTTCGGTGGAAGAGGCTTTCTACAACGACCTTCGTTTGGAACGCTTCGCTTCGTCTACCCTTTCGGCCGTCATGCCGGAGAGCCAGATAAACGGGGAAACGCATGTTTTCTCGGCTTCATTCCGCAACCGGGGTTTCAATCCTCCGGCCAACCCGAGGATAGGCTTGTCGGCCGGGGGCTCGGAAAACAGGTTCTTCGAGGCCTCCGACAGCATTCCTTTCGAGCTTTCGGGCGCGGAAGCGGGTACCGTTTATGAAATCCGTGCTTGCGTGGTTTCCGACTCGACCGATGAATATCCGGAAGACAACACGCTTTCGATACGGGTGGAAGCGAGCGACTCGGTCATGGCCAAGGAAAAGGCCGTTGTCGGGAAGGTGATTCAGGATTACATGCCTTCTACCCCGGCGGGGAACATCTTCCAATTGGTTGCCCCCGATACGCTGACCTCGATCACGTTTGCCATGAACGGTTCGCAGGACCGCGACACGATGGCGTTTATCCTTTGCCGGGTTTCCGCTTCGCAAACCGTGGAAGACACGGTATGCCGGCAATTGTTCGCGGCGCCTTCCAAGGCGGGATTCCATACGGTAGCGGTCGGGCCGGCCGGCATGGAGCCCGGCTGGTATTTCGCCGCGCTGGTATCGCCCAAGATCAATCCCGGCTACTGGGCCGACAGCACGCCGGAAGGAATTTTCTACACGCAGGATTATGCGGGGCATCTGACCGGCAAGCAAGACGGGTATATGGTGCTTCGCTTGAACCTTGGTCCGGAAAAACCGCTTTATCCGCCGGTGGATCTGGCTGTGTACGCGATAAGCGGCCCTCAGGACAGCTCCCTGATGACTTCGGACGAGGAAATCACGGCCCAAGTGGTCAATTACGGGAATGTGGCGGTCGAGGATGCCATTGTGCGCTGGAAAATAGACGGACAGGAATGGGTGGATACGGCCGATTTGGCTGCCGCTACCGCAATCCCCTTGAAGCGCAAAGCCGATTTCTCGGAGGTTGGCCGCCATGAGGTCCGGGTCGAGATTTGTTATCCCAACGATCCGGATTCGACCAACAACGCCTTGACGGTGTACTTCGTTTGTGTGGACGATGCTTCCAACCGGTTGGACGATGAAGCCGCGGGCTTGCGGGTTTGGCCGAATCCGGCGTCTTCGGTGGTGAAGGTGTCCTCGCGGGAACCGATTTCGGAATTGCGGTTGTTCGATAACCGCGGGGAATGCCATCTCCAGCGGCAAGGAGAATTCGAGTTCATGGAAATCGGCGTGGCAGGCTTGCCGGCAGGGGTTTATTTCCTGCAAGTGAAGACGGCCCGTTCCGTGTCGGTAAAGAAGATAGTGGTTCATGACTGATAAGACCCGGGCAAGGACAAGAAGGAACCGGCAATTCGCCGCGTTGGCGTTTTGTCTGGCCATGATGCTTCTGTGCGCCGTCCTGCTGTACCAAGTGGCCTTGTCGTAGGACGAGGCCGCTTGCGGCAGGCGGGCGGCAGGGGCGAGGCATGGGGCGACCATGCCGGAGACCTGTTTGAAAATCAAAAAAGAAAGCGATGAAAAGGAAAATAGTGTTCGGTTTACTCATGGGTTTGTTGGCAGGATGCTGCTGGGTCCGCGCCGAAGCGGGAACGGACGGGCAATCCGGGCAGAGCCGTGCGATTTATGTGAAATTCCGTGCCGGGATGGAGAAAAACGGCCGGGAGCATGCCCGTCTCGACAAGGTTTCCCTTTCGGAATTGCCTTGGGCTAATGCCGGGAAGCAAGACGATGCGTGTTTTTCCATGCTGGCGCCTTATGCCGGCCCGCTGGCCTTGAAAGCCAATGCGTCCATGGACGGGGTATACGTGCTTTATGTCCGTCCGGAGGGCGACGTGCCTGCCGTAATCGAAGCTTTGCGCCGGAACGCCGCCGTGGAACGGGTGGAAGCGGCGCCTGTGTTCCGCTTGTGTTCGGGAAGCGGGGCGGATGCTTCCTTGTTGCCGGAAAAGGCAGCTTTCTCCATTGGGAGGAAAGCGCCGGACGACCCTTACTATGGAATGGAAACGGGCTTGAACCTGAAATGGCATCTGGACTTGATCAATGCCGAGGGTGCTTGGGCCCTGCAAACCGGCTCGCCGGCGGTCACCGTGGCGGTGGTCGATAATGCCATCTGGGGCGAACACGAGGATCTGAAGATACCCGGAGGCCGCCAGTACCATTGCGGGACGGGCGAGCAGACCTCCTCCCCGCTCCACATGGGCGCGGGCTTGGATCAAGACGAGATTTGCGAGCAGGATGTGTTGGACCAGTATGCCTGCGAGTCGTATAACTGGTCGCATGGCACCCACGTGGCCGGTTTGCTGGCTGCCGTTTCGGGAAACGGGGTCGGCGTGGCTTCTTTGGGGAGCGGCGTCGATTTGCTGGCCGTGGCTGCGCCTTCCATCCAGTCGTACGAATTGCCCGGGAACCCTTATGAAGGGATGCGCTGGGCCGCCAACCAGGGGGCGAAAGTGATCAATTGCTCCTGGAGCGCATATTCCAGCACGGCTACGGAAAAAGAACTGATTGCCGCCTTGGTCGATGAAGGCGTGATTATCGTGGCGGGGGCAGGCAATTCGGCTACTTACGATGAATACAATTATCCGGCAGCCCTCCCCGGAGTTATCAGCGTGGGGGCTTGCAATTACGACAAGACCCGCGCCCGGTTGAGCAATTACGGCGGCTGGGTCGATGTGATGGCCCCCGGCGGGCAAGGGCCCAGTTCGGTGGAAAAAGTGTTCAGCACCACTTTTTGCCGCTCGCAAGTGCTTCCCAATGCCGGGTATGTCCAGTTTGAAGGGGAATACTACGATTACATGGAAGGCTCGTCCATGGCAACGCCTTTGGTTTCGGCCTTGTGCGCGCTGATTCTGAGCAAGGATTCCACGGTGACCCCTCGGGAAATGGAAGAATTGCTTGTCAGCACGGCGCAAAAAGGCCAGGACTTGGGCATCAGCGAGGCTTCAGGAATTATCGACGCCGAAGCGGCCTTGAAAGCGGTCGACAGCCGGGTAAAGCGGATCGAACCCGATTTCATTGCCTCTTTTTCCGGCGTGTGCGAGTCGGGCATTGCCAAGGTTTATTGGACGGTAGACCCTCAGGCTTCTTCCCGTCCGGATTTTTTGCGGCTGTACCGGAACGGGGTCCTGCTGATCGACAACCTGCCGGTTGAAGACGGGAATATCCGCGATACGGCCTCGATGCTGATGAATCATAAATACGAGATTTGCGGGGTTTCCCAAGGCGAGGAGTCGTACCGGAAGGAAGTGTTCGTTTCGATCGGGGCCTACTACCGCTTGCAGGCCACGGCCGACCCGGCGGAAGGCGGGAATATCTACGGCACGGGCCGGTACGAGCCCCGTTCCAATGCCCGCTTGATAGCCGAACCCAATCCGGGCTACCGTTTCGTGCGCTGGTCGTATTACGACCAGTGGACAGGGGAAGCTTACGAGAACCCGGTCTTGTCCTTGTCGATGGAGCAGGAATACTTGGGTGTCGTGGCGCATTTTGAAAAAGAAGCCGGCCTTGAAAGCCCGGCCTTGGTTTCCGGATTGCGTCTCGGGCCGAATCCGGTCGGGGAAGTGCTGCATGTGCAGTGGCCCGGATCTTTCACGGCGGAAAAAATCCAGGTAATATCCCTCACCGGCGCATGCGCCCGGAAGGACGTGCCGGCCTCCTCTTCGGTGAATGTGGCCGACCTCGCCCCCGGCCTGTATCTCTTGCAGGCTTTCTCGCGGGAAGGGAGTGTGGCGAGCGGGAAGTTCGTCAAGCGTTAGGATTGTTCCCGGCCGCGTTTTGGCAAGATTCGTTTTGAAAAGGTCTCTTCCTTTTCCTCGGTTCGGGAAAGAGGGAAAAGCGGCGGAAACCGCATTGTCCGGAGAGTTCCGCGGGAAGTTCCGGATGATGCGGAAGTTCCGGATGGCACAGGAAGATCCGGATAGCACAAGAAAATCCGGATGATACGGAAAATGCGTTTAACATGAAAAACATGGAAATACAAAAAAAGGAAATGAAGTTTTTCCCGGGCAGTCCCGGGCGGTTTCTCTCCGGAAAAGGGAAAATGGCGTTTTGCCTGTTCTTGTTCCCGCTGCTCCTGCTTGTTGGCGGCGGAAGCGGCTGGGCTCAGAATTCGGTTTATGTGAAATTGAAGCCGGATGCCCGGAAGAGCATGCCGGTTTTCAAGGCCGGGAGCCGGGTTTCCGTAGAGGCTTTGCCTTTCGGGAAAAAGTTGGCGCAGGAATTCGTCCTCTCCCCGCAGGCCGTGAGCGTCGGCCTTCGTTTGGACTCGGCCACGAGCGGCTTGTTCCGGATCGAGGTCTTGAGCGGGGAAGTGGAAGAATTGCTGGAAGCCTTGGCCTCCGATCCTTCTGTGGAATATGCGGAAAAGGTGCCCGTTTACAAGATAAACGGGAAATCCGGGCCGGACGATCCGTACTGGCAGAACGCCCTTGTCGGGGATTTGGATTTGCGCTGGCATCTGGATATGGTGAACACGGAAGAAGCTTGGCAGATTTGCCAAGGGAAGCCTTCGGTAAGGCTGGCGGTTCTCGACAATGCCGTTTGGGGCGAACACGAGGACTTGCAGATAGCAACGGACTTGCAGTACAATGCGGTTTCGGGCGAAGCCTCCAGCGCCCCGCCATCGACGCTCGACAACAGCCAGTATTGCGATGAGACGTCTTTGTTGGAGGGATCTTGCGCTTTGTACAATTGGTCGCACGGAACGCATAGCGCCGGCATTGCAGGCGCGTTGAACAACAATGGCACCGGCATCGCTTCTGTTGCGGGCGGGGTGACCTTGATGGGGATTTCCTGCGGGATCGATGACGGCATCGATATTTCGAACGTGGGGGACGGGATTTCATGGGCGGTGGAGAACGGCGCCAAGGTCATCAACATGTCGTTCGGGAGTTCCGAGCCTTCACGGACCGAGTACGCCCTTATCCAGGCGGCGGCCAAAGCCGGGGTGGTTTTCGTGGCTTCGGCGGGTAACGATGGGGTGAACGCGGTTTCTTACCCGGCCGCCTACCCGGAAGTGATTTCCGTGGGGTCTTGCGATTACGACCGCAATATCTCGGAATTTTCCAATTACGGCGGCTGGGTCGACGTGCTGGCCCCGGGCGGCTTGGGCCCCAATCCGGATTTGCAGGATTATATTTTCAGCACCACCTTTTGCGTCAGCCAGGACTTGTACTATTGGGGGTATGCGGAATTTGAAGGAAAGCATTACGACCGGATGATGGGGACTTCCATGGCCGCGCCTTTGGTCTCGTCGATTTGCGCTTTGCTGCTTTCTTACGATTCCACGCTGGATGCCCGCGATTTGCGTTCCCTTCTGATGGCTTCGGCCCAGCCTTCGTTAACGGCCGGGATTGCCGAAAATTCGGGTATCGTGGACGCGGCCGCGGCCTTGCGTGCGGTTTCTGGCTACGAGAAACCTTTCGAAGCGCTGTATTTGCAGGATTTCAATATCGTGAAGACCGATGGGAACAAGGTTCCCGGATTGTACTGGTCGGTGGACGAGTCGGCGCCGGCGCCGGCGTTTTTGCGGATTTACCGCGACAACCTGCTGATAGCCGACAACCTGCCGGCTGGCGAAGGGGAGTTCCACGATTCGACGGCCCGCGGCGGCTGGGTTCATAATTACGCCATTTGCGAAGTGGACGCATCGGGCAAGGAAAGCTACCGGATAACGAAGATATTGGAAATGCCGGCCCAGTGCAACCTTTATCTGATAGCCGATCCGCAGGAAGCCGGCACTGTGCGCGGAGGCGGGATTTACGAGGAAGGCAGTTCGGCCATTATCGTGGCAAAGGCGAACCCGGGCTGGCAGTTCGATTACTGGAACTTGGCGGGTTCGGTGTTCAACGAGCAGGATTCCTTGTCGGTAGTGGTAGGAGCCAGCGCGCGGCTTACGGCGAAGTTTTCCCGGGTTGCGGGAACAGAAACTTCCCTCCGGCCGGCTGAAGCCGGAATCTCCTTGATGCCGAACCCGGCGCGGGAAAGTTTTTCCGTCTCGGGCGTGGACGAGGAATCGGTGGAAGCGGTGCGTTTGCTCAACCTGCAAGGGGCCGAGATGGAACGTTGGCCGGCAAGCGAGGCGGCTTATCCGATCGGCAACCTGAAAGCGGGAATGTATATCGTGGAAGTGCGGTTGGGAGACGGCCGCGTTGCAACGGCCAAATTAGTGGTCAAATAAAGGTTCAGGAAACGCTTTTTTTCATGGTTTCATAAAGGGATCCCTGCTTGTTTCCCAAGAAGGAACCGGGTTTGGATCTTTTGGTTTTGGTTGGGTGCCGGCCTTCGGGCCGGCACTTTTTTATGCCGGGTCCGGGTGCTTATATCGCGCTCAAGACCGGCTTTGAGAGCTTCCGCCCTTTCTTCCTGTGCCTTTTGCGCCGGGTCCGGGCCCCTTTGCGCCCGGGGCTGTTCCTCGTGTCCGGCAACCATCCCGGCACCCGCTTCAGTCCCGCTTTTTCGGGCCCGTTATTCGAGTCCGCTGTTCGACCCTTTTCGCCGCCCGAGCTAATCCACATCGATGTCGGTGCGCAGGTTTTCCATGATGAAGCCTTGGCGTTCGGGCGTGTTCTTTCCCATGAAAAAGTCCATGGCCTCGGAAATGCCTTGGTCTTTGCGCATTAATACGGGGTCGAGCCGCATTTGCGGGCCGATGAAGACCTTGAATTCGTCGGGAGAGATTTCCCCCAAGCCTTTGAAGCGGGTGATCTCGGGTTTCCCGCCCAATTGCTTGATGGCATCGGAACGCTCCTCATCGCTGTAGCAGTAAAAGGTCTTTTGCTTGTTCCGCACCCGGAAGAGCGGGGTCTGCAGGATATACAGGTGGCCGGCTTTGATGATGTCGGGAAAGAATTGCAGGAAAAAGGTGAGCAGCAGCATCCGGATGTGCATCCCGTCCACATCGGCATCGGTGGCGATGACAATGTTGTTGTAGCGCAAGTCTTCAATGTCTTCCCCGGCGTTGAGGGCGGCTTGCAGCAGGTTGAACTCCTCGTTCTCGTAAACGATTTTCTTGCTGAGGCCGTAGCTGTTGAGCGGCTTCCCACGCAGGCTGAACACCGCTTGCGTATTGGCATCGCGGCTTTTGGTGATGCTTCCCGTGGCTGAATCCCCTTCGGTGATGAAAAGGGTGGTTTGCAGGCGCAGGTCGTGGTTCGAATTGTAGTGTACGCGGCAGTCGCGCAGCTTGCGGTTGTGCAGGTTCACTTTCTTGGCGCTCTCCCGGCTTATCTTCTTGAGGTCGGCCATGCTTTTGCGCTCTTTCTCGCTTTCGATGATTTTGCGCTGCAGGGCCTCGGCCACATCGCCGTTGATATGCAGGTAATCGTCAATGTCCTTTTTCACGGAGTTGACCACGTAGTTGCGCACCGTTTCGCGGCTGTCGGCCTTGCGGGCCTGTTCGCTGTTGTCCATGTAGACCGAACCTAATTTCGTCTTGGTCTGGCTTTCGAAAACCGGTTCGATGATTTTGATGCTCACCGCGGCGATGAGGCCGGTGCGGATGTCGGCCGAGTCGTAGTCTTTCTTGTAAAATTCCTTGACGGTCTTGGCGAAGGCTTCGCGGAAGGCGCTTTGGTGGGTGCCGCCCTGAGTGGTGTGCTGCCCGTTGACGAAACTGTAGTACGTTTCGCCGTATTGCTTGTCCACGTGGGTGAAAGCGTATTCCAGGTCTTCGTCCACGATATGCACTACCGGGTAAAGGGGCTGGCCGTCCATATTGTTTTCGAGCAGGTCTTTCAGCCCGTTCTCGCTCTTGATTCTCGTCTTGTTGTACTGGATGGCCAGGCCGTGGTTCAGGTAGGCGTAGTTCCACAGCATGGCTTCGATATATTCCTCGATGAAGTGGTAATTGCCGAACATTTCCGCATCGGGGATGAAGCAGACCCGCGTCCCGTTGCGTTCGTTGCTGTCCACGAGCTCTTCTTGCAGCAGGACGCCTTTCTCGAACCGGGCGCGTTTCAGCTTGCCATCGCGGATGGATTCCACGATGAAGAGGCTCGAAAGGGCGTTGACGGCTTTGGTCCCGACCCCGTTCAGGCCCACCGACTTCTTGAAGGTCTTGGAGTCGTATTTGGCCCCGGTGTTCATTTCCGAGACGCATTCCACCACTTTTCCCAAGGGAATGCCCCGGCCGTAGTCGCGCACGGTGGCCATGTTTTCCTTGAGCGACACTTCGATGGTCTTGCCGTTGCCCATCACGAATTCATCGATGGCATTGTCGATGACTTCCTTGAGCAGGACATAGATCCCGTCGTCCTGGCTCGACCCGTCGCCCAGCTTGCCGATGTACATCCCGGGGCGCAAGCGGATGTGCTCGTTCCATTTGAGGGTGCGTATGGTCGCTTCGTCGTAATCGGCCGTGTTGAAGTCCAGGCCGTTTTGGCTTTCTTCTTGGAGCATGTTCTTTGTTTTTGGCGGTCGATGCCGAAGCGAATTTGCCTGCAAAGGCGCGTAGAACGAGGGAATGCAATTCCGGGTAGACGAGCGTTCGCTTGGCAGCGATTCTAAATGGCAAAGATAGTGAAAGGCGAGCGCCATGCGCCATCGAGCTTGCTCGGATGGCCATGGCCGAGCCGCCTCCTATCTTCGCGCTAGCAAAGATAGTGAAAGGCGAGCGCCATGCCAAGGCAGTTCCATCCTTGAGCATGGCCGAGGCGGAGGGGCTTCGGTGTGCCAATCTTCGGCGACAGCCAAAGCCCCGCTTAATCCGACCGTCATATCAAGCCGCTTAGGTCCACTTTGTAGAAGTTCGGGGCTTCGGATTTCCTTTCTATGAACATCGCCAAATAGACAGGGGCATACAAGATTTTCCCTTCTGTCTTCATGTTGCTGTTGTTGAATACAATGGCTTCTTGCAGCGCATATTCCTGGCAATCCAGGATGTTGGCCAAGGCGCGGTGCGTTTCGTAATCTTTGCCGGATTTGACTTCGATAGGGAGGACGTTCCCGCCGAGTTCGATGACAAAATCTATTTCCCCGCGTTTTTTGTTATTGTAATAATATGGCGTGATGCCGTGTGCGACAAGTTCTTGCGCTATTGCATTCTCATAGACGGATCCGAAGTTGATCCCTTTGTCCCCGGTGATGATTCTCAGCTGGATTCCTTCGGCGTATTGTGCGGCAAGCAAGCCGACATCGCTTTGGAACAGCTTTAAAAGGTTCCGCGAGCGGGATAGCTGCAGCGGGATTTTAGGTTCATCGACATTGTACACCGGCAGTGCCACTCCTGCCTTTGTAAGCCAAAGAAAGCTGTTTGCATAGCGTTCATACTTGGCGTTTTCGTTGAGTCGTTTGAGAATGAAACGTTTGTTTTTGGCATTGAGTTCAGGCGGAATCAAATCGAAGATTTCTTCGATATAGAGCTTGTGGTCGGGGTCGTATTGGGCAATGTCCCGTTTGTAGAGCCGGATGATGTCTTGTTGGGTACGCAAGACTTCCTGCAGGTTGTTTGTCTGGATATATTTTTCCACAACGGCGGGCATTCCCCCGACAACCAGATACAAGCGGAAAAGTTCTATCATTTTGGTATGAAGGAAGCTGTCGACCGGAGTGCGGCTTTCCCACGCTTTGCGAAGGCTGCCGATGATTTTCCCATTGATGCCTACGGCGGATATGAATTCTTCAAAATCAAGTGGATACATTTCTTTTACACCCATGTATCCAACGGGTTCGGAACGGATGTCTTTTAGTTCGACTCCAAGCAGCGATCCGCTCAGGATATAGCGGTACGAACCTTCGTCCACTAAGAATTTGATGGCGGTGACGATTTCCGGGCATTTTTGAACCTCGTCGAAAAATATCAGGGTTTCGCCTTTGATAAGCGGGACATTCGTCATGGCCGATAGCCGGAGCAGGAGGTCGGCAGTGTTCCTGACATCATGGAATGCTTTTGCTGCTTCCGGGTTTTCAATGAAGTTTATTTCGACGAAGCTTTTGAATGTTTTTCCGAATTCCCGGATGGAATACGTCTTCCCTGTCTGGCGAGTCCCGGTGACAAGCAAGGCTTGCCGGTTGCTTTTGTAGTATTCTTGTAAATATTTGTCAATCTTTCTATTTAGCATCCACTTCCTTTTATACAAGGTTAGGTGTTTTAAAAATTTCCATTTTTCCAAGACAAAAATACTGGTTTTGTTCCGTTTTTACAAGAAATGACTGTATAGTTTCGGTCAAATTTCTGGCGGGATTTTTCTAATTTGGCTCATGGGTTTTCGGGTAGAGGGATGACAAGGAGGGTGTCGCTGCATCGGATTCCGTAGAAAACATCCCGGACTCTGCCCTCTTGAGGAATCAAGATGCCTTTCTCTACCAGATTTTTTATATCGCGTGCTGCTGTATCGGGAGATACCTTTGTATGTTTTGCCCAATTCTTGTTTGTCAATTTGCCGGGATAACCGTCTAAATATAAATTCAGCACCTTGCGTTGGCGTTCGGAAAAAGCGGTTTCGGCATGATTCTGCCAGAATATTGCTTTGTCAAGGACTCTCGATAAGAGTTCATCCGATTGCTCAATGGCTCGGCGCAGGCAATCAAGATACCAGATAATCCATTCCGTAATCACGCAACTTCCTTTTTGCGTTTTTTCCAGTATATCGTAATACTGTTTCTTGTCCTTGTTTATTTGGTGAGAGATGCTGAAGAAACGCATGGGCGAGTTCTCGGCCTGAGCAAGCGCCATTTCTGCGATAGCTCGTCCGATTCTGCCGTTTCCGTCATCGAAAGGATGGATGCAGACAAACCATAAATGGGCTATTGCCGATTTTATATAGCCGCTATGGGTTTCTGAATTGAACCAGTTCAGAAAACGTTCCATCTCTTCGTTTATTCTTTCAGGAGCTGGGGCAACATAATGTACTTTTTTCCTGCCTAACATGCCAGATATGACCTGCATTGCCTCGCTTCGGTATCGGGCTACATCTATTTTGGCAGAACCGCTCCAGCCTGTCGGGAAAAGGCAGTTGTTCCAGCCGAACAGCCGTTCGTGGTGAGCGGACGATTAAAGTTAAGGGTTGCGTCGAGCGCCATTTCCACAGTGCCGTCTATATACCGGGAGGATGGAGTGGCATTTTGTAATGGCACTCCAAGTTTTCGGGCTACGGATGAGCGTACTTGTTCATTATTCAGTTCCACGCCTTCAATGTCGGATGATGCGATGATATCGTGGGAGATGGATTCGACCACGGCAGACATTTTGTCGTTAAAGCCGATGACGCTAAGGCGACCCATCCGATAACCTGCGGCTTTGGATACTTTGTTCAGCTTTTCGTTGACAAGATCTTTGTCCCACGAAAAGGACGGCCATTCGGCGTGTTCGTATATATACATCAGCATGAGTGTTTTTGCAAAAATACGACTTTGCGGGGGGGGTAAGCCGCAAATTTTGCGGTTTATCCCCCGCAAAGCCTCTATCATCTTCCCCGCAAAGAAAGGCAGATGCAGGATATCCCGAAAATTGGCGACCTTGGAAGTCGTAAACTTTTCTTTTTATTTTTCTGGTATGCCTTGTTTTGAGGTATTACTTCCTTTATTTTTTTTGAATAAATCCTTTACCATGATTTTGTTGTTTGGTACAGCAGCAAGTGCAAGATTTGCCAAAATATAGCGTATGTATAAAATTGGCGGTTATTTTTTCGCCCTTAAGAAAGTCTTTCGGCAGCTAATGAATTGTTGACGGGCGGCGTGGGGTATTCGCCTTTGCCCTTATGGTTGTCCTCGCGTTTTCCACCTTGTTTACTGTCTTTGATAGCTTTGCATCTGCTGGATCGCCGTGCTTTCCGTTCGGCTTTTTTGCGGAGGAGATCCAGATAAGACTGGTTGATGAGGTATTCCATCTCTTTCAGCGTCTGTTCCCTGACGGCAGGTTTGAGCTGGCATTCCCATATCGTGAGCACGTTCCAGCCCATGCGGAGCAGTTCGGCCTTGTCCCGTTGATCACGCTTCTTGTTGGCTTCGATTTTGTTGGTCCAGTACTCGATGCGGCTGTGCGGGATATGGCTGTCTCCATGCCCGTGCCAGAAGCAGCCATGCACGAAAATCACAAGCCCGTATTTGCGCAGCACGATGTCCGGCGTTCCCGGCAGGCTCTTGACGTTTTTCCGGTAGCGGTAGCCGCGGGAAAAGAGATAGCGGCGCACGATCCGTTCGGGCCGGGTGTCCTTGCCCCGGATTTTGGCCATCACGGCCGACCGCTTCTCTTTGCTCCAGATGTCCATGGCTGGTTTTCTTCTTCTTGGAACGCTTTCCTGCTTTGGGCCGGGGTGGGAGGTTTTTGGTTTCTCTCCGGGCGTTGTCTTCTCTCCGGGCAGGTTCGAACCATCGGGCGGGTTCGAACCAATAAAGGTAAGGACTTTTGTTCTGGCAGGAAAATAGGTTTTCCCCGGAGCTTTGTTTCCTTGAAGGGATGTTTTTTTTTGAATGGCGGACCCAAGGGCTTGCGGTGCGGCTTGTCTGGAAAGGGCGGATGCGCTGGTTTCCCGTTTTTTCGGGGAAAAGGGAAAACTATCTGGAAATTGGGAAAACGGCAAGGAAATCAAGACGATGCAGGAAAGAAAAGTATCTCTGGCCAAGAGATACTGAAAAGACAGGGCAAAGGTACGGAAATATTTACCTATCAATATGTTTTCTTTTGGTTTTCCCCTTTTTCGAGCCTTGATTTCGGACATGTTACTCTCCAAAGAAGCATTTCTTTTGATTGATTTGCAATTATTTGCATGTGGCATAGTATCTCTTGGCCAGAGATACCGGAAAGGCGGGGCCGGATGGGTTCGGACGTTTAGGTGTCTGGCTTTTTGGATTGAAAGACAGGCTCGAATCCAAGGACAAGCAGATAGACCGCCTTATATCCGTAATCGAAAAACAATCAAGATAACATGGACTTCAAAGACAGCATCAAACAGCTAACCGAGCGAATAAAGACGCTCAAAGACAACCTGCAGACCGAGGAAGCCACCAAGAACGCCCTCATCATGCCGTTCATCACCGCCCTCGGCTACGATGTGTTCAACCCGCTGGAAGTAGTC
>CASEWE010000001.1 GCA_949291555.1 uncultured Bacteroidales bacterium | reverse complement strand
CCTCCCCATGGCCTCCGAGACCGTGGACGGCTGCACCATCCACACCGTGAACAACGGAGACCTCGTGGCCTGCTTCTCCCCCGGCATCACCGAAAAGGTGGTCTCCGCCATGGCCGACAAGCACCCCTTGCGCGTGCTCTTCCGCGACTCCTGCTTCACCCAGGATGCCCAGAAAATCAACCTCTACGAACAGTTCAAGCAGCAACTCGACTGGTCCGATGATGAAGCCTTCCAGAACATCCGGGTAATCTAATGAAAAGAACTGCACTATGGCAACCATGAAGATTAAATACAAGCACCAGCGATTCCAAGCGGAGGCGGCGCAATGCGTGACCGAGGTGTTCCAAGGCCAGCCCAAGAGCGATGGCCTGAGCAACTTCCTGATAGACCAAGGCAAGAACCGACAAGCCTTTGACATAGAAGGCTTCGGCAACGCCCCGGTGCTAATCGACCGCGACAGGCTCTACCAGAACATACGCTATGTGCAAATGACGCAAGGATTGGAACCCATCGAACACATAGAAAGCAACGACCTCACGCTCACCATCGAGATGGAGACCGGGACGGGCAAGACCTACACCTACATCAAAACCATGTACGAGCTCAACCGTCATTACGGCTGGTCCAAATTCATCATCATCGTACCCAGCATCGCCATCCGGGAAGGCGTGCACAAGAGCCTGGAAAGCATGGCCGAGCATTTCGCCGGGGAATACGGCAAACGGATGCAATACTTCATCTACAACTCCAAGCAGCTTTCCAAGATAGACGGCTTCGCCGCAGACAACGGCATCCACGTGATGGTCATCAACACACAGGCCTTCAACGCCTCGCTCAACGAGGAAAAGAACAAGGACGGGCGAAGCGGAGATGCCGCCGCACGTATCATCTTCTCTCAGCGCGACGAATTCGGCTCGCGCCGACCCATCGACATCCTCTCCAAAACCCGACCCATCTTAATCATAGACGAACCTCAAAGCGTGTTAGGGTCGGACAAGAACAACGCCACAAGGAAAGGAATCCAGCTCTTCAACCCCCTGTTCAAGCTGCTGTACAGTGCCACCCATCGCAAGGACGACATCCGCAACATGGTCTTCCGCTTGGATGCCATCGATGCCTACAACAAGAAGTTAGTCAAGAAAGTAGAAGTGAAAGCCGTGCACCAGGTTGGAAGCACGGCCACCAACAGCTACGTCTATTTGGACCAGATTCTCATCAGCCAAGGCAACCCGCGAGCCCGCATAGGCTTCGACATGAAGACCCAGAACGGCACGCGGCAGGTAATACGCGTAGCCGACGAGGGCTTCGACCTCAAGCAGCAAAGCGGCGGCCTGCACGAATACGATGACAATTTCGTAGTGGAAAGCATCGACGGCCTAACTGGGACAGTGCGCTTCCTCAACGGCTTAGTCCTGCAGGAGGGAGACATGGCCGGAGCCGTGAACGAAGACTTGCTGCGGCGGCAACAAATACGCGAGACCATCAAGACCCACTTGGAACGCGAACGCAGCCTCTTTCCCCAACGCATCAAGGTGCTAAGCCTCTTCTTCATAGACCACGTGGACAGCTACCGCCTGTACGAGGACGGGGTTCAGAAAAAAGGGAAATATGCCCGCATGTTCGAAGAGGAATACCAACACGCCCTGCAGGAATTAGATCCTGCCTTCTACAAACCCGAATACCTCGATTTCCTTGCCGACCCCAAGAACGCGGGCGACAACATCCATGACGGTTATTTCTCCATAGACAAGAAAGGGAACAGCGTGGAATCCAAGAACAAGGAAGGCGAGAACGAGGAACGAGGCTTCAACCTGATCATGAAGGACAAGGAACGCCTGCTGAGCATGGACTGCCCGGTGCGCTTCCTCTTCTCGCATTCCGCCCTCAAGGAAGGCTGGGACAACCCCAACGTGTTCCAGATCTGCACGCTGAAAGACACCGCCAACGAAATCAAGAAGCGACAGGAAGTGGGACGAGGCATGCGGCTCTGCGTCAACGACAAAGGCGAGCGCCAGGATGCCGATGCCTTGGGCGAGGCCGTGTTCGACACCAATATCCTCACCGTCATTGCCAGCGAGAGCTACGATGAATTTGCCCAGCAGCTGCAAAAGGAGATGGCCGACGCCTGCGCCAGCCGCCCGGTCGTGGTCGAGCCGAAACTGTTCGAGGACGCCTTGGCGCAGACGGAAGACGGCCAGACCCTGAAATTAGACCGAGAGCAAGCTTTGGCAGTATACGAGGGGCTGTTCACTTACGGCTATGTGGAAAAAGGCAAGCTCACCCAAAAGTACTTTGACGAGAAAAAGGCCGGACAACTCGACTTCGGGGAAGCTAACTATCTGAAATCGTTCATCGTCAAACAGCTCGACAAGGTACTCCATTCGGACAGCCTCAAACCCGACAACGCCCGAAAGAAGACCGAAGCCAAGCCCAACATGGACAACTTCCACAAGAAAGAATGGCAAGCCCTTTGGAAGCGCATCAACGCCCGCACCTACTACCAAGTGGACTTCGAAACCTCGAAATTAATCCGGAACGCCATTACCGAAATCGACAACCACCTGAACGTGACGCAAATCCGCATTGTAGTGCAAAGCGGTGCCTTGAACCCTATCCGGGACAAGGAGGAACTGATAGCCGGGACGGCCATGTCGGCCGCCAAGGTGCAGACCGTCCAAGTGAACGAAACGGTGGGCGGGAACGTGGCCTACGACCTCGTGGGCGAGCTGGTGCAAAGCACCGGCCTGACGCGCCGCACCATCGTGGCTATCCTGAAAGGAATCAAGCCAACCACCTTCCACCAGTTCAAGCTCAACCCTGAAGAGTTCATCATCAAAGCCGGGCGCATCATCAACGACTGCAAAGCCATCTCCCTCATCCAGCACATCCGCTACGAGAAGCGAGACAACACCTTCAACACCCAGATTTTTGCCGAATCCACCCTACGCGGCACTTTGGTGAAAGATGCCATAGAGAGTCGCAAGTCGCTCTACGACCTTGTGGTGGTGGACAGCCGCATAGAGAAGACCTTTGCCGAATCCTTGGAGCAGGAAGACGATGTGGTGGTCTATTCCAAGCTGCCCAAAGCCTTCTACATCAACACGCCCATGGGGAAATACAACCCGGACTGGGCGGTAGCCTTCCGCGAAGGCAGCGTAAAGCACGTCTACTTCGTGGCCGAGACCAAAGGCAACGACATAGAATCCTCCCAACTGAGGAAATCCGAAGAAGCCAAGATAGAATGCGCCCGCCGCCATTTTGCCGCCATCAGCACGGGCGAAGTGGTGTACAGCGTGGTGAAGACCTACCAGGACTTGTACAACGCCGTGACCAAGTGACCAAGTCTGGCTAAGCAGCGGAAGCTGGATTCCATTGCCATCTACTCCACAAGGGTTACACCCCGGCCAAAACCTCTACAAAAAACGATTATGAATTAACCGATTAAAAATCAGTGCTCAACGAGAAGTAGAACACCGGCTTCTCGTGGACAAGGCCGTTTTCCACGCCCCAAGCCACGTCCGCGCGCAGGAAATAGCCTAAAAGCCGCATCCGCAAACCCAATCCGAAGCCGCCCACAATGGGATTGGCATCCTTATCGAGGGTAACAGTAAGCTTCCCGTCCTCGATGGTCTTCTTGTAAAAAAGATTGTCTTTCGACCAAGGGTTCCACCCGCTCCATGCACTGCCTATGTCGCCGAAGAAAACCAATTGGAGGTGGCGCAGGAAAGAGGACTGCACCGGCCGGGGGGAAAGCACCTGCACGAACGGGAAACGGATTTCGCTGTTGATGACCGCAAACGTGTTCCCGTTGCGGATATTCTGGGTGAAACCGCGCATGTTGGTGGCCAGCGTCTGGTACGCGTAGTCCTGGTTGGGGTCGGTTTCCACGTCCTGGTTGAACTTGGCCCCTATCCAGCTGTCGACACCGCCCATGTAATAAACCAGCTTCTGCTGGCCGAAAGAAGTGGAGAAAGCAATGCGGTTGGCCCATATCAAGGTCTTGTACAGGCGGCGGTAATCCCGGAAGTCCACGCCGAAGACAAACAGGTTCTGCTTGTTGTTCACAATGCCTTGGTAATATTCCAGCCAGACCTTGCCGCGGGTCCCGTAATAGATGTTCTGCGTGATGAATCGGCTATGGTCGTATACCCATTCCCCTTTGAGACCGGCCCGCACTTCCTGTTCCACCTCGGCTGTCAGGCTGGGGTAATCGATGGCCCGGTACATGCTCCGGTCGTAGCGGCCGAAAACCGTTCCCCTGAGGCTCGAAACCGGAGTGAGCGGGTATTTCAGCACGTAATACGCATCGTAAGTATTCTGTTTGTAGGGATAGTACGAATTGTCGTTCAGGTTCGCCATGTGCAAGATGAGCTGATGGCCCAAGCGGCGTTCGAGGTACTCGTAGCTGAACAGGTATTCCGTGCTCGAAAAATCCAACGAGAACGCGAACCCGCCGATAATCCGGTGGTTCTCCATCAAGTCGGATATGGCTATCTGGGTGAACCCGCTCACGGAAGGATTCAGGTAGATAGGATTCTTGCTGTTGGTGAACTTCTGGTAACAGGCGTTCAAGTAGTCGAACCCGAGCTGGGCCGTGGAGGAATTGACCATGTACTCCACTTCGTACATGTGCTGCTTGGGCGGTATCTTGGCGTATTCCCCGGCCGAATCCCCCGCGGATGGAAAAATTTCCAGGAACGCGCCTTCGGCCGTGTCCCCGCGAGAGGCAAGGAACGCCCGGTAACGCGCTATCGCTTGTTCCCGGGCCGGCTGGCCGGCCGGGGCGGAAGCCAGGCTGTCGCCCGGAATACCGCCCGAAGAAAGCGCCGCGTCCCCAAGCCCGGACGGACCTCCGTTTTCCTTTCTTTCCGGCAAAGAGTCTCCCGGCAATCCCTGCCAGATTCCGGCCCGCTCCAGCAAATACCGGTCAAAAGCGGTCAGAACCGGCAAATCGGAAGGCCGGGCATTGCGCAAATGAAGGAACGTTCCCCGCGCCGCTTCCTCGGCCAGCTGCCGGGCCAAGGCCCCGGCCGTATCCAAGGCTGCAGCCCTTCGCAAGCTATCCTGGTATGCCCTCCGGGCCTTTTGCTTGCGTTCGCGCTCCCACAAGGCTTTCTTGAAACGGGAAGGTGTTATTTCACGCTCCTGCAAGGGCAAGGAAAAATCCGGGATAAGCCCCGGCAGCGAATCGATTCCTAACAGGAACCGCCCTTTCCTGTCCACTTCTTGCCCGGCAAAAGCGTACAAGCCCCTTTCGGGCGAGGCATCGAAGGAAAGCAAGCCCGGATCCAAATCGGTGCGCGTGGCATACTGGAACGTATTCCGGTAGTGGATAGCCGTATCGATATGGGAAATGCTTTTCCCTAATTTCCCCACCGCTATGTTGGTCTGCCCGTATTTGTTGCTTGTAAAAGCCATGCTCTCCGGTCCAAGGGGCCGAACGCCGGCCAGCAAGGTGCGGGCATCTTCGTGCGTCATCGGGAACAGCCGGTCGGAAGGGTTTTCCAAGTCGTAGGCGAACAAGGCCCTCCCGGAAGGGAAAGAAGGGGCGATTTCGAATTTCTCCCCCTTCTTCAACGTATCGGACGGGCGGTTGGAAGAAAAGACCAGCAAAGAAGTTCCGGGAATGAAAACCGGGTCGTAATCGTCGTACAAATCATACGTTATCCGCTGACGGGTTCCCGCCCCCAGGCGGTAGAGGTAAATGTCGGGATAGCCATTGAAAGTCCCCGCCAAGGCTATCTGCCGGCCATCGGGGGAAAAGCTGAAACCGCTGATTTTATCGAACGCGTCCAGATAATAACGCATGGCGCTCTTCCGTACCGGCCTGCGTTTGAAATTGCCTTTTTTATTCCGTTGTATCTCGTAAACTATCAACGCGGTTCTTCCCTTTTCCTCGGTCATTATCCCCAGCATCTTCCCGTTGGGATGGAAGCAAAGCAAAGGGAAGGAGTAATCGGGATTGTCGTTGATGGCCGCCCCATGCCGGTAAAGGCAGAACCGCCGCACCGGGTCTACCGTCTGCAAATACACTTTGGCCCGGCCTATCTTGTTGGCCACGAATGCCGCCTCCTTGCCCGAAGGGTTCAGCACGAAGCGGTCGTAAGCGTGGTCGGGCTTGTTGACCCGCTTCAAGACCCGGCCCGCATGCAAGCTGTCGTGCCTTTCCCCAACATAGAGGTAACGGTAATACGCATACCACTGGTCCATCAGGTCCTTGAACGAGACATTCAAGGCTATGTTGAACGTCTTCTTCATGTTCCGTTCGCTGGCAACCACCCGTATGCAGCGGGCCACGGCATCTTCCCCGTAGGTTTCGGCTATGAAATGCCAGAACGAATGCCCGGCAAAGACCGCTTCCTCCCCCTCCAACGACGAAAAGTAGCGGTAATTCTTCCGGCGGATCGACACGGCCATCTTCTCGTCCATTTCTTCATCCCACTCGCGGCTGAAATACGAAGCCGCCCCGGCGGTGAACCAGCGGGGAAGATCCATCAGGTAGGAATTCTTGTACTGGGTTCCCACCTTGGCCCCGGTGATGGCTTGCGATACCAGCAATTCGGCCATGCCATGGCGTATCTGGCGTTCGAACTCCAGGTAATTCCCTTCAAAGTACAAGAAAACCTTGTTGTCGAGAAAACGGGTTATGCCCCCGGTGTTGGTATTGGCTTCCGTCCCTTCGTCAAGGTAGCCGATGTTGCTTTGCTTGAAGTCCGTAAGCCGGTTGAAGACAATGAAGCGCAAACCCTCCTGCGTCTGGAACCCTATCCGGTTTTCCATTTCCTGCAAATGGTTCTGCACGTAATTGGCCGTGTACAAGGCCAGGTTCTTCCCTTGCGTGGTGAAATAGACATCGAAGCCGTCGAAACGGTAGTACATCCAGATGAATTTCTCGTACTGCACCCGCTTGCGGCCGAAAGTCTGGTCGCTCCCCGTATAAAACTGGGCGCGGCAATAGGAAGAGACAAGGGAAAGAAAAAGCAAGCATGCCCCCAAACGGAGAAGCCCTTGCTGGAAATACCGGGGAAAAGGCATGCTGGAAAAATTCATCCTCTTAAGAAACATTGGCGGGTTCCGGCTTCCGGAGAAACCCCCTGCAAAGCATCCGCCCCGCGATGCGGAACTTGTTTTCCCGTTCTTGCAAAAACCATTCTTGCGCCTGGCAGCCATCCTTGCGCTTGCAAGACCGTTCTGAAAAACCGCCCTTGCAAAAGTAAGAATCCGCATAAACTTCTGCAATCCCGAAAAGCGTTCCCGGACGGGCGGACACCGCAAGCCTTCGGGCTTTTTCCGCCCGCCAAAGGAACACGACGGCCGAGGGACACGCCCGGGAAACATCGGCCCGGAAAACAACCGACAACCCCGGCAGCCCGATGAAAAACAAGGGAGACGCAAACCTTTGCATCTCCCTTGCACCGCCAAAGCAGCCCGCTTGGGCAGGAAAACGGAAAACCCTCCCCGCCCGAAACGCTGCAACCCCCTACAACTGAGGGCCGGCGGCAACCAGCCGCTTCCCTTCTTCGGTATCGGTAAAGTTTTCGAAATTCTTGATGAACTTGGCCCCCAGCTCGCGCGCGGCCTTGTCCCACTCTTCCGGATTGGCCCAAAGATTGCGCGGATTGAGAATCCTGGCATCCACCCCGTTCACGCTCACGGGAACTTCCAAATTGAATACCGGGATCGTTTCCGTGGCAGCCTTGTCCAACGAGCCGTCGAGAATCGCATTGATGATAGCCCGCGTGGAAGGGATGTCGATGCGCCGGCCCACCCCGTAAGGGCCGCCAATCCAGCCGGTATTGACCAGATAGGCCGTGGAATGGTGCAGCCGCATTTTCTTGACCAGCTCGCCGGCATAAACCGTGGGGTGCAGCAGCAGGAACGCCGCTCCGAAGCAGGAGGAGAAGGTAGGAGTCGGCTCCTTGATGCCCCGTTCTGTCCCCGCCACCTTGGCCGTATATCCGCTCAAGAACTGGTACTGGGTCTGGTCGGGATTCAGGCGGGAAACCGGCGGCAGCACCCCGAAAGCATCGGCCGTCAGGAAAATCACCTTGGAAGGATGCCCGCCCTTGGAAACCGGCTTCACGATGTTATTGATATGGTAGATAGGGTACGAAACACGGGTGTTTTCGGTCTTGGAAGCGTCGTCGAAGTCGATTTTGCCGGTCTCGGGGTCGAACACCACGTTTTCCAGAAGGGCGTCGCGCTTGATGGCCCCGTAGATATCGGGTTCGTTTTCGGCCGAAAGGTGGATGCACTTGGCGTAGCAGCCGCCTTCGAAGTTGAACACGCCCTCGTCGTCCCAGCCGTGTTCGTCATCGCCAATCAGCTGGCGGTTCGGGTCGGTAGACAACGTGGTCTTCCCCGTACCGGAAAGGCCGAAGAAGATAGCCGTGTCGCCGTCTTTCCCCATGTTGGCGGAGCAGTGCATGGCCGCCATGCCTTTCAAGGGCAGGAAGTAGTTCATGACCGAGAAAAACCCTTTCTTCATCTCGCCCCCGTACCAAGTGCCGCCCACGACAGCCCGCTTTTCATCCAGATTGAACGCCACATAGACCTCGCTGTTCATGCCTTCGGCCTTGTAATCGGGGTAGGTGGTCTTGCAGGCGTTGAGCATCACGAAATCGGGCTTGAAATCCTTTTCCTCTTCCGCCGTGGGACGAATGAACATGTTCTTGGCAAAATGCGCCTGCCAAGCCACCTCGGTAACGATACGGATGGCCAAGCGGGTGTTCTTGTTGGCCCCCACGAAACCGTCTTGCACGTAAAGGTTCTTGCCGGAAAGCTGCCGGGCGCTGTTGCGGGCCAGCTTTTCCCACAACTGGGGCGTTATCGGATGGTTGTCGGAACCTTTCCGCGACGGATCGGCCCACCAGACGTTCTTTTCCGACGCCGGGTTGCGCACAATGTACTTGTCTTTGGGCGAACGCCCGGTAAAGATGCCCGTATCGACCGTCATGGCCCCGGTGTCGGTCAGGTAGCAACGGTCGAACCCGGAAAGGGATGGATCCGACTCATGCCTGAAAAGGTCTTCGTAAGAAAGGTTGCGGAAAATCTCGCCGGTACCTGTAATGCCGTAGCTTTCCAAGTCCTTGAGCAGTTGTTGTCTTTCCATATGTCTTGTGGTTTTGATTCCCATTGTTCTATCCCGATGCCGAAAGGGCAAGACAAGCCCGCGAAACACGTCCATGCCGGCAGCCCGGAATGCCGGCAACAAATTTAAGAAACTGTTTCAAACTTCTGCCATGTTTTCCCGGCGGGCCGGATGGCACGTATGCCTGCAGAAGCTCCGCGTGTCCGGATTCAGAATTTGAACTTGATGCCTATGTTCAGGCCGTGGTTGTTGCCGAACACGTTTTCCTCCCCCGAAAAGCCGTCTTCCGACACCCCCTGCCCCCCTTGCTTGCCATCCAGCCAATTGAAATAACCGGTTGTGAACATGCCAGCCTGCCCTTCCAGAAAGAATGTCAACACCGGGCTGATGTAAAAATCGACCCCCACGGCCCCCACGAAACCCCACAGGAAAAACCCGTTTGTCCCCTCGTACCGGGCCATATTTCCGGTCTCCCTGTCCGGCAAGCCATTCTCATCCAAACCATACGTGACCAACGATACATGGTGCTCCAAACGGCCGAAAATCGTTCCCATCCCCAGCTTGGCGTATGGATTGCACCGGGCGAAGCCCGGGCTTGCTTTCACTTGGAACGACAGGATTCCCCGTTGCGCGTTCAACGACAAGGAAGCATCGTAATTGCGGACGACCCCCTGGGAACCCGCGCCCCACGCTCCCACCGTTCCACCCCTGTTCGTAGAGACGACATCCACCGGGAAGGCCAGATACCCCCCATTCAGCTCCAGCCCGACATGCCGGTTGAAATTGAACCCTATGTTCACCCCTGCCCGCACGCCTTTCCCTACATTGGCGCAAGCCAACGGGTTGAACATGACCGGCGTGAGCAAATATCCCGTATTAAGCAGCCCGTTGATTTCATTCGCGCCCAATCGGAACGCATATCCCGCGGAAACATCCACATAAAACCGCTTGAACGCGTATTCCGGCACAGGCTTTTCTTTCTTGGCCTTGCCCGGCCTCTCCGCCGCCTCCATGCAGAGGTGGCAGCCGCAGAACAACAAGATGGCTATGAAATACCGTATTGCCTTCATGATGCCTCCTTTTCCATTGAAAAAACTTCCGCTTTTCAATCGAACAAAGGTACACCTATTAGAGAAAAAACGATAAAGATTCGGGATATTTTAGGGTGCTTGCTGTTTCGCCGATAAAGCCGGCAAGCAAGACGCCAAGGCTCCCGCCGGCATGAGCCGGGAAAACCGCTAATCCTTCGTATCGGCAATGGTCTTCTGCAGATTACGGAATCCTTTCCCCAAGATTTCATAAGCCGGCAAGACGGTGAGGAAAGCATTCGGATCCACTTGGTTCACCACTTCGCGCAAGGTGCCGATCTGGGTCTTGGGCAGCACGGTATAGATGATATGCTTTTCATCGCCCGAATACAAGCCTTTTCCTTGAAGGAACGTTCCGCCCCGGCGCATCGTGAACAAGACGGCATCGCGCATCTCCATCGGCTTGTCGGTGATAATCAAGACGGCTTTCTCGGTGCGGACCCCTTCCATAATGGCATCCACCACACGGCCGTAAACGAAAATCGTTATCCACGAATAAAGAGGAATCTCCCACGAGCCCAAGGCAACCAGACCCAGCAAGACCACCACCGAGTCCACAATCGTGATATAGATCCCCACATTGTTGTGCGTGTACTTGGCGATAATCTTCGCCAGGACGTCCGTACCCGCGCTCGTCCCTTTGGCCTTGAAAATCAAGCTGACCCCGATTCCCAAAACCGCACCCCCGTATATGGCGGCCAGCAGGTGGTTGTCGGTATCGATCAAGGGCCCGGCTGCTTGAAAGGAAGAATACAAGTCGGTAAAAACCGCCGTGGCCACAAAAGTGACCACCGTTTTCAGGCCGTAATGATGCCCCAGGAAACGGTAAGCCGCCAACCAGAGCGGGATATTGAAGAACAAGGCCATCGTACCGATCGGCAGGCCGTCGGGAAAGGCCTCGAACCAGCCTTTGGAAATGGCGTTCAGCACGATCGTGATGCCGTAAACGCCGCCGGGAACGATGCTGTGAGGCGCGCAGAAAAACGAATAGGCGGCGGCGGCAATGGCCGAACCCAGAATAATCAAGATGTAGTCCCGGACCAGTCGTTTATGGCTCAATTCCGACAAAAGCACGAAAGGCTTCAACGGGCGGTCTTTCTTGAGGTCGGCGAAATACGGCCCCGAATACGACTTGGCAAACGCTTTCTTGTCGACAGAAGAACCTTTTCCGGTAGCTTCCCGAGCCTGGGAACGATCGGCTTCCTGCTCTCGTTGCTTTTTCCCGCCTTTCACTGCTTTATCCGATTTTCGGTACGACTTCTTTTTTTATCTGATATGTTCGAAAAAAACCGAACGCCCGACCGGAACTACCGCGATCGATTCGCGCGGTTTCCTTATTTGATGTGTTCGAAACCCTTTCCGTAAACGCCTGTGGCGTTGGTAATGCTCATGAAGGCATCGGGGTCGATGTCCTTGATGCGGCGCAGGGTCGACTGCAGCTCGTATTTGCGGACCACGATCAGCAGCACCTGGGATTCCTGCTTGGAATAATAGCCTTCGGCATGCAAAAGGGTCACGCCCCGTTTCTTTTCGTTTGCCACCATGTCCGCAATTTCCCGATATTTCGATGAATTGATCAGAACCTGCACGCTGGCCCGGCTCCCCAGCACGATCAAGTCTATCGTGTAGGAGGTAACCGCCATCACCACGTAACCGAACAAAACCACCCGGATCGATTCCTCCAACGGGTTTCCCCTGAAATAATAGAAGACCAGGAAAGACGAGGAAATGATGAAAATGTCACAAAGAAGGATTACCCGGCCCGGACTGATATTGTAGAACTTGGATACAATCAAGGCAACGATGTCGGTGCCCCCCGTGCTTCCTCCGTAATTGAAGGAAATCCCGATCGAAAGGCCGATCAAAGCGCCGCCTATCACGGCCGAGAGAAGCTTTTCATCGCCCAGGATGGACAAATCGCCGATAATACCCGTCCACATGCCCACGAAGACCGAAAGCATGACGCAGGCGTAAATGGTCTTGAAGCCGAAACCTTTTCCTAAAATCCTGAACCCGATCAGCAACAGGACCATGTTGATGACAAAGGCCGATACGGCTACCGGTATCGTGTTCCCGGTAGCGTAGTAAATCAAGGTGGCGATACCGTTCACCCCGCCGCTCACGATTTCGGAATTGACAATGAAAGTGACCAATCCGAGCGCGTAAAGGCAAAGGCAGAAGGTAATGACGATATAGCTTTTCACTTCCCTCCTCAGCATTTTCGGGTCGGAAGGAATGCCGTTCTTGATAGACTGCAGGGCTTTCTTGATTGCTTTCATCTATTTTTCTGTCCAATATTTTCTCCTGTCGGGATGCCGGAACCGGGCGCCGGATTCCTCGGGCCAGCCCGCCGGGGAGACGGATCACTCACTTTCCTTCGGGGCCTGAGCCGGAACCGGGAGAAGCCGGTTCGTCTTTCACCTCTTCGAAGTCGATGTATTCTTCTTCCTTTGCAGAATAAGCCGGGCGGGCATTCCGCAAATCTTTCTTGGGCGGGATGTAGTCGATGCTTACCTCCCCTTCCTTTTTCCGTCTCCAGCGGAACCTGTCTTGATTGTTCCCGTCCTGGCCGGAAAAACCTTTCTGCCCGTTTTTTCTCCCAGGAACGAAGAACCCGAAAATCCCGCGCAGCAACGCCATCACAAGCGATACAGCCAGCACGGCCACCAATACGAGAACGAAAAGAAGCGAAGAAATCATGCTTTGCCTGTATAAAAAAAATTCTGTCGCTCCCGCGGGAACAAACAGAATTTTTACACGAAACCGAACCGGAACGTTCGATTACCTTTCATCGGACACCGTCAACCGGGCACGTCCTTTGGCCCTGCGGGCAGCCAAAACGCGGCGACCGTTGGCGGTAGACATTCTTTCACGGAACCCGTGTTTGTGGGCACGTTTGCGGACAGAGGGTTGGTAGGTACGTTTCATTTTGGTATGGAATTACAATTAAAACCTTTTTAATTACTGCCTTGCACTTAACGGAATCAGCCCGGAGAACAGGTCTTTCCGACAATTCCGGGCGGGAAAAACGGAGTGCAAAAGTACAACCGCGCCACGAAAAAAGCAAATTTTATCCACAATCTGTTGATAAGTTTCCTGCTTGCCGCTTGCCGATCCCGTTTTTGCGTTTGTTACCCCTTCTTCTTGTCGGGCTCTGCCGGAAGGTGAAGCCCCGCCTGCCGCATGGCTGCCCGGACCAATGCCACGAACAGGGGGTGCGGGTTTTCTACCGTGCTCTTGTATTCGGGATGGAACTGCACCCCGGCAAAAAACGGGTGCTCCGGCAATTCGACCGCTTCGACCCGCGTCAAGGCCTTTCCGTCTTTGGTTTCCCCGTGATTGATGCCGGCAATCCGCATCCCGGCTTTCTCGAAATCGGGAATGTAGGCATTGTTGAACTCGTAACGGTGGCGATGGCGCTCGGATATGTCCTTTTTCCCGTAAACCTTGTACAACAAGCTGTCTTTCTCCAAGGTGCAAGGGTAAGCGCCCAGCCGCATGGTTCCGCCCATGTCCCGGACGTTTTTCTGCTCGTCCATGATATGGATGACCGGGTACTTGGTCTTGGCATCCATTTCGGTCGAGTTGGCAGTTTTCCACCCCAGCACGTTGCGGGCGAACTCGATGACGCACGTCTGCATTCCCAAGCATATTCCCAGGAAAGGCACTTTCTTTGTCCGGGCGTATTCTATCGCCACCAACTTCCCTTCGATGCCGCGCTTGCCGAAACCCGGCGCCACCAACACGGCCTTGCAGCCGGCCAGCTGCTCTTCCACATTGCTTTTGTCCAAATGCTCGGAATGAACCATCTTGACTTTCACTTTGCACTGGTTCACCACCCCGGCCTGCAGGAAAGATTCCAAAATGGACTTGTAAGCATCCTTGAGTTCCACGTACTTCCCCACCAAGGCCACTTGCACCTCGGCATGCGGGTGTTCGAGCTTGCGAAGGAAAGAACGCCATTTCACCAGATTGGGACGCCCTCCGTAAGGGAGCTTGAGGGTTTTCAAGACTTGCTTGTCCAAGCCCTCCTTGAGCATCAGCAGCGGGACTTCGTAAATGCTCTTGGCATCGCGGCTTTCGATGACGCACTCGGGACGCACGTTGCAGAAAAGGGCTACTTTGGCCCGGATGCCCTTGCTAATGGGGTGTTCGGTCCGGCAAACGATGATGTCGGGCTGCAAGCCTTGCTCCAGCATGGTTTTTACCGAATGCTGGGTAGGTTTTGTCTTCAACTCCCCGGCCGCGGCCAGATAGGGCACGTAGGTGAGGTGGATCACCATCACGTCGTCGGGAATCTCCCACGTGAGCTGGCGGACGGCCTCTATGTAGGGCAAGGACTCGATATCGCCCACCGTGCCGCCGATTTCGGTGATGATCACGTCGAATTTGTCCCCTTCGGCCAGAAGGCAGACCCGGCGCTTGATTTCGTCCGTCACATGGGGTATCACTTGGACGGTGTGGCCCAAATAGTCTCCATGACGTTCTTTTTCTATGACGCTCAGGTAAATACGGCCTGTCGTGACGTTGTTGGCCTGGGAGGTGGGAATATTGGTGAACCGTTCGTAATGCCCCAAATCCAAATCGGTTTCGGCCCCGTCCTCGGTAACGTAGCACTCCCCGTGTTCGTAGGGGTTGAGCGTTCCCGGATCGATGTTGATGTAGGGATCCAGTTTCTGGATGGTGGTCTTGTAGCCCCGCGAAAGCAGGAGCCGGGCCAAAGAGGCCGAAATGATGCCTTTTCCCAAAGAAGAGGCCACGCCGCCGGTAACAAAAATGAATTTGGTCTTATGCTTGTGCATTTTCCTTTCGTTTTTCCCGATAGCAAAGTTAAGAATCCGTTTAAAATTCCACAATTCCGGAACGGTTTCGGGCGAACCCGCCCGGACAGGCCTTTCAAACGGCCTCTTGGAATCCGTTTTAAATTCCACGATTCCGGAACGGTTTCCGCCCCGGAAATGCCTCGGGAGAAGCCTCCCGGCCTGCCGGAATTTCGGCCGCCTATCAAGCGCTATTCCCGGGCTTCGGGGGCTGCCATCCCGGATTTTCCTGCTGCAAATCCCTATTCTTTCCGTATCTTCGTCATCCGCAAGCACCGGTCATGAAACACCACGGACAGAAAAGACGGTTCATTCTCCTGATTATTCTCCGAAAGACCCTTGTACCTTTTCTTCTGGGCGCCTTGTTCCTTGCGGTTCCGTGCATTCTTTCCGAAGCCCGAGGCCACCCTGTTCCCGATAATCCGGATTCCACGCAAACGGTTCTCCCGGAAAATCCTCTCCATGCCGAATACCGTATAGCCTTGCAAGCCCTCCGGTCGGGGCTTCTCGACTCCTCCGCCTCTCTTTCCCGGCAAATTCTCCGTTCCGCTACGGCGAGCCAAGATTCCGATTACGTGGTCAAAGCCGCCATCCTCCTGGGCAATATCGCCTCCCGAGAGCAAGACTACGCCCTGGGCCGGAGATATTACGCCCTCGCCGCCCGGTTCGCCACCAAGGAAGACGACCGTTTCCGCATTGCCGGGAACCAAGCTTTGCTACTTCAAATAGAAGAAAACTACCAAGCGGCCATCGATTCGTTCAAGCAAGTCATTTCGCAGACCTTGAAGGCCGGCTTTCCAAGCCTTGCCGCCGCTTTCACCATCAATCTAAGCGGATGCTACACCAACGCGGGCAAGAATGATTCGGCCTTGCTGGCCCTCAAAGAAACCATCGCCTGGGCCGAACGGCTCCAAGACCCGGATCTTGCCTTGTCCGCTTTCGTCAACATCGGGGCCACGTATGCGAACCAGGGGCTTTACGACAGCGCGCTGGCCTACTTCCGCCGAAGCCTTCCCCTTGCCGCCAAGGCAGAAAACGCGAGCCAGTACGCCGTCCTTGCCTACAACCTTTCCGACATTTTCCTTCAAAAGAACCTTTTCGACAGTGCCTATTTCTACCTTCGCGAATACGAAGAATTCGACTCGCTCCTCCAGCAGCCCCTTTCCGCAAGACAGTACCAGGACTACGCCAAGACCACCAGCGAATTGGCCGAAAACCGCATCAAGATAGCCGAACAGGAAGCGGAACTCCGCGGCAAGCAGGCTACCATTGTCATCTTGTGCATCTCCACCGTGGCCCTTTTCCTTCTTTTGGCCTTTTTCATCGCGATTGAACACCGCAAACGGAGCCAGCAGTACGCCCTGCTCAAGGAAGCCGAGAACCGGCAGCTGAAGCAGGAGCTCGAATACAAGCAGCAAACCGACCGCCTCCAAAAAGAAAAAATCGAGCAAAAGACCAAAGAACTGGCCTCCTACGCCCTGCTTCTATCCAACAAAAACCGCTTGTTGAAAAAATTAGACGGCTTTCTTTCCGAACAAGACGAGCAAAACTGGCAGGAAAACCAGCGCAAGGCCCGGCACGAAATCAAAGAGAACCTCCATACCGAAGACGACTACTGGAAGCTCTTCGTCAAGCACTTCACCTCGGTCGACTCCGCCTTCCTCGACCGCCTCGCCCAAAGGTTCCCGACTTTGAACAAGAACGAGACCCGGCTTTGCGCCTACATCCGCATTGGAATGACCACCAAGCAGATAGCCTCCATACAGAACATCTCCCCCCTGTCGGCCAACCAGAACCGTTACCTTCTTCGCAAGAAACTCGGCCTCAAGAACGGCGACGACCTGGACAAGATCATCAAAAGCCTGTAAGCGGAAAAGCCTGCAAGCCTCGGGAAAATCCTTCCGGGCAGACCCCGCCCCCGGCCGCCAGCAGCTCCCTTGCCCAAAATACTTTTCTTCTCCTGGAAAACAAACGGAAATCCTATCTAAATAATATCGAATTCTTCCACGTGGAAAAGAACTTGGAAACGTAACCAAAATAAAGAAACAATACAATTAATCAAATATATACATGGATTAGAAGTCTTGTTATATCGTATAAAAGCACCTTTTCCGCATATCAATTCCCCGCTTGCCCGAAAAGCCGAAAAACCTACCTTTGTCTGGCTTGCAAAACAGCCAAAACGAATTTTCAAACAAAAAAATTTCGATCATGCGGTACGCTTCTTTCATTTTGGGAACCTTGTTCCTCGCCTCGGGCTTGGCCTCGGCGCAAAGCCCGGCTCCTTTGCAAAAAACGGAAAAAACACCGGCCATCGAAAAAGCATCGGCCCTGCGGCCCGGAACCGCCGTGGAAAACCGGCAAGCCCCGAAAACGGCTTCCCTCCGGAAAGCCGCCATCGAGGCCCGGAAAAAGCAGGACCTCTCTGAAAACCAGCGGCAAAGCCGCCAGGCAACGGTCTTGTACCTGAAAGATGTCCGCCCCTCCAAAGCCTCTCCCGACAAGGCCACAGTCACGCTCAAAGTCGACCTTGGCGAAAGCGCCTACGAGCAAAGCGGGTACCAGATGTATTTCGATGCCCAAGCCAACACCTACGGCACCTATTTCCCCGTCATAGGCGACCTCTGGACCTGGGTTCCGGAAGGGAGCATTCCCGAAGACACCTTATCCCAGTTCGAATACGTCATTCCGCAGGACGCTAGCGGAGACCCGGCAGACCGCCTTTGGGTCGCCAACGGGGAAGAAGCCAGCATCGAGCTCGAACCGGGCATCTATGATTACCTTGTGGCCAACCTGCTCGACTTCCACCAAGAAGGACTCGGGACTTGGGTCAACGTGGCGCAAGGGGATCAAGGCTTTCAACAGGGCAACGATTTCCTGTTTGCGGCAGGGAATCAGTACGTATTTTCCGTTGCCATAGTCGATTACGGATTTTACACCATGGAATCCGTCCTGCTCTCCCTGTCCGCCCCCGTCGAAATGGCCCTGACCTCCATCCATACGCCGCAGACCGGGGAAAATCTCGGGGAAGAGGAAGTGCGGATCGGGCTGAAGAACAACGGTACCCATGCCGTTTCCTCCCTCAAGGCCTTTTACCGGATCAACGAGGAAGCCGAAGTGGAAGAAACCGTGAACCTGCAACCAGCCTTGGAACCAGGCGACAGCACCGTTTACGCTTTCTCGGCCAAAGCCGACCTTTCAGCCGGAGGCTGGCATACCATATCAATACGGATAGAAGCCGAAAACGACGGGCTCAATACCAATAACGAGCTCTCGACCCGCGTTTTCAACGCCCTTCCCCGGCAGCTTCCTCTCCGCCATGACTTCGGCACCGAGGAGCAGTTCAAGGAATGGCGAGTCCTGGATGCCAACCAGGACGGTTATTCCTGGGTCTATGACGCGATGGATTCTGTAAGCGAGTTGTACAACGGAAGCGGAGCGGGAAACAACGACTGGATGATAAGCTGGGCCCCGGTTTCCCTTCCCGAGGGAAAATCCAACCTGCAATTCCACTACTCCAATTTTTCCTTCCATCCCGAAAGCCTGGAAGTCCTTTTCGGCCCCGATCCCGACACGGCAAGCATGACCCGCCTGCTGCTTCTGGACGAATTCCTTCAGGAAGACAAAACCTTCCAGTCCGTGAACATCGAGCTGGAAGAGGCCGGCAACTACTATTTCGCCTTCCGTTCCTGTTCCGAAACAGGATACGAGCTCTGTCTGGACAATATCTTTTTCGAAGCGGGCGAGTTTGTGGGAACCCCCGACTTGGTCGTTTCCTCGGTGGGCATGCCCGCGTCCGTATGCGGCCTGAGTGATGCCGAGGCCGTGGAAGTCTCCCTCCGCAATGCCGGGACGGCAGACATCCACCAATTCGAACTGAGCTATACCATCAACCAGCAAATCCCTGAAACGGAAACCTTCAACGACACGATTCCCATGGGCATGACCCGGAATTTCACGCTCTACCTCGACTTCTCCGCCGAAGATGCCTATGCGGTCTCCATAACCGGGAACGTCGTGGAATCGGACGGGGGCAGGCTCGAAGCCGACTCCACCTTGGACGACAATACCGGAACAGGTTCCGTGACCCATTTCAGCCCTGCCTCCTTGCCTTATCGTTCCGATTTTTCCGTAGAAGAAGACCGGAGCCAATGGTATGCGGAAAATCAGGGATGGCAATACGATGAATACTACAATTACGCCATGATGGCCAGGGACATTTCTCCCTTGGTTTCCCGGTGCATAAGCTTGGAAAAAGACAAGAAATACCGCCTGTCCTACCATGTCCTGGCCGGGAGGGCCCTTTTCGATGTCTATCCCGATTCCTTCAAAGTAGTCTACGGTATTTCGGGAACACCCGTGGAAACCTGGGAGACCTTGGCCGCCTATTCGGACACGTATACCGGAAATGTGTTCGTCTTGGATGAAATCTCCTTCGAATGCCCGGCCGACGGTTCCTATTGCGTGGCTTTCCTCCCGGAGGAAGACCCCTTCAACTTGTATGTGAAAGACTTCCTTCTGGAAGAAATTCCCGAACACGATGTGCGGATTACCGGCGTGCAATCCTCCCGCATCGGGATGTCGACTCCCGCCCATTTCGCTGCAAAACCCGCATTCAACGTGAACGTGGAAAACCGCGGCCTTGCCGCTGAAACGGCCGTTTCGGCGAAACTTTCCTTCCAAGGCACGGAAATCGGGGAATCGGAACCGGTCTCCATCCCGGCAGACTCGACCCGGACCGCCCGCGTGGAGGGCAGCATGACGCTACCGGAAATCGGAAGCACCGTTGTTTTGGAAATACAGGCCATGCCCGCTGCGGAAGACCAGAATCCCGCCAATAACACTCTTGCCGTCTCCTTTGTCGCCACCGACTCCGTGTTCGCCTTCGACAGCATCCAAAGCGCGCCTTTCGACGGCCTCGGCGCGCAAGGATCCGTCATCGGCAACTTGTTCAGCATCCCGGAAGCCGACACCCTCACCGCCGTGCGCGTGAACTGGTTCGACCTCACTTGGATGGGCGAATACTTCGGTTACCCGGACACCTTGCCTGCAACCCTCGAAATCTACCCGGCCGACCCGCAAGCCGGGACCATCGGCAACCCCTTGGTGACGCAAGCCTGCAAACGGAGCCTCGAGGGCGGGGTCCGCGACATTGCCATCCCCGCCTTGTACCTGGAAACCGGCCACTACTTCATCGGCTTGCGCCAGACCGGGGAAGAACTCATTGCCATCGGCTATGACCAGAATCCAAACGGCTGTTTCTACTTGGCCAATCAAGGCTCGCTATTTCCCCAAACCACCAGCGGGAACATTGCCGTCCAAGCCATCTTCGGCCACAAAGGCCAATTGAGCGGAAAAGACGTGGCCGTGACGGAAATCACCAAGCCGGCCATGGAAGAAGGCCTTTTCTCGACCAACGAAACCATCGAGTTCGTTGTCAAGAACTGGGGAACGGAAACGGTTTCCGTACCTGTCTCCTTGCTGGTCTCGGGCGAACTTGCCGGTTCGGCCACGGTGGAAATAGACGCTTATGCTTCCGACACGGTTTCTTTCCAAGCCGACCTTTCCATAGCCGGCAATGCCTACGAGCTTCTGGCCTATGCTTCGCTCGAAGGCGATGAAGACCGCAGCAACGACACCTGCGCGAAAACCGTGGTTGCCGTCGCGCCGCTCGACCCCTACGCGCTGGATTTTGAAAGCTGCCCGGATTTCGCCTCCGACCATTTCAATCCCGCCTGGATCTCGGTAGATGGAGACGGCGCGATGATTGGCGGCTTTAGCGGCTATTCCTTCCCCGGCCAGTTCGAACCCCGCGGATTCATGGCGTTCAATCCATCGGCGACCACGCCGTCCATGTTAGACGACTTTCCCGCGATTATCGCCCCGCATGGCGGCAAACGTTTCGGTACCAGCTTCTTCCTTTACACAGGAGGTGCTTCGAACGACTATCTGATTTCCCCGAAACTGAAAATCCCGGCCGGCGGCAAGATGGAATTTTACGTGAAGAGCCTGCAAAGAGGGCAGGACGGGGGCTTGGAAAAATACAACGTGCTTTATTCCGAAACCGATGCCGCTTTGAGCAGTTTCACCGCAATCGGAGCCGTGCGGGAAGCCCCCACGGCCTGGACGAAAGTGGAAGTAGACTTGACGGAAATTGCCGGCAAGGAAGGCAAGGAAATGTTCTTGGCCATCCAATGCGTTTCGGAGAACGGGGCCATGTTCATGATCGACGACATCCTCGTCTCCAAGCCTGCCCGCAACGAAAATTCCGTTCCGGATGTGGCCTCCACGCTCTATCTCTACCCCAACCCGGCCAAGGAAACCGTAACTGTCTCGTCTTTCGACGGGCCTGTCCGCCATGTTTCCATCCTGAACATGGCCGGTGCGGAAATCCACGCCTGGACAGGTTCCGGCTCAGGAAGCACCCAATTCCGCTACAATGTCTCCAACCTGGCTCCGGGCATGTATTTCGCCCGCGTCACGACCGGAAACGGAACGGCCTTGCTGAAGTTCATCGTGCAATAGAAGTTCATCGTGCAGCAATAGGCACATGGGAATGTCAAGGCAGGCGCGCTTTCGTCCGCTCGGATTCCGGGCTTCCGCAAAAAGCCCGTTGCACCTTGCCGAAGCTGGCGGCCTGCCTTGACAATACTTCGTTGCTTTTTGGTTTTGGTTGGTCCATACCGGCTTGGGGTTCCCGCAAAGACCGGGGAGGGGCGCGGGAATCCGCGCCCTCTTTCTTTTCTGGGTCCTCTTGTTCCTTTTCCGGGTCTTCCTGTTTGCCTTTCCGGTTTTTCCGCCCGGCTTCGGACTCTCCTTCCGGCTTCTTATTCCAGCTTGTTCCAGGCATTCCTCCGGTCCTTGTCCGACCATTCCGGATGACTGCGGGCATTGCCGCCTTCCAGCGGCCTTTCCCCGCAACGGATCCCGTCAAAGAAGCCCGGATTCCCGTTCCGCCCGGGAAAGCCGCCAAGGAGGGCCGTCCTCGGCTCGGGAAACAGGAAACCTCTTCGGGAGAACGGCCTGTATTCCGGAAAAAGGGCTGCATAAAAAAAAAGCGGGCTGTTCCAGCCCGCTTTCCCGAATACCGGGAATCCGCCCCGCCTATTCGCCCAAAAAGGTCTTCAGATGCTTGCTGCGCGAAGAGTTCTTGAGCCTGCGGATAGCCTTCTCCTTGATTTGCCGCACCCGTTCGCGGGTGAGGTCGAACTTGGCCGCGATTTCATCGAGCGTCAAGCCGTGATGGCCTCCTATGCCGTAAAAAAGGTTGATCACGTCCCTTTCCTTTTCGGTAAGCGTGGCCAAGGCCCGCTCTATCTCGCGCGAAAGGGATTCTTTCATGAGCGCCTGGTCGGTCGTGGGCGCATCCTCGTTCACGTACACGTCGATGAAGTTCGTTTCCTCGTCTTGCACCAAGGGCGCATCCATCGAAACGTAACGGGTGGTTATGTTCAGCACTTCGGCTATCTTCTCTTTGGGCATGTCGAGGCTGGCCGCCAGCTCGTCGATGGAAGGCGGGCGTTCGTATTTCTGCTCCAATCGGGCGGATTCCTTCTTGATCTTGTTGAGCGAACCCACCTGGTTCAACGGCAAGCGCACAATGCGCGCCTGTTCCGCCAACGCCTGGAGGATGGATTGCCGGATCCACCAGACCGCGTACGAGATGAACTTGAATCCCCGCGTCTCGTCGAAACGCTTGGCGGCTTTTATCAACCCGAGATTCCCTTCATTGATCAAATCCGGCAAGCTCAAACCCTGGTTCTGGTACTGCTTGGCCACGGAAACCACGAAACGGAGGTTGGACTTCACCAGCTTGTCCAAGGCACGGGTATCGCCCATGCGGATAAGGCCCGCCAGGCGCACTTCTTCCTCGGCCGAAATCAGTTCCTCTTTCCCTATGTCCTGGAGGTACTTGTCCAAAGACGCGGTTTCACGGTTGGTAATCGATTTGGAAATCTTGAGTTGTCTCATTATATCTACTTGCTTTTATCTGTTTTCTTTTGATTTTCAGCTGATTCCACCTTGCAAGAACGCAAGCCCTTTGAAAAAACGCATGATATTATACGCAAGAATCCGAATTTGTTTCAAATCCTGTGCATTTGCAATCGGGTTGCACCGGCCGAAGCCTACTTTTGCTTCCCCATTTTGCATGCTTTTCAATTCAAAACCCAGCAAAGATGAAGCACATCGCACCTCTCGCACTCCTGTTTGCCATTGCGCTGCCGGCCTGCCATAACGGGCATCAGCACGGGCATGAAGCCGGGCAGCACGTCCACGATGCCAAGATTTTCCTTACCGCCTACGGCAGCCAGACGGAATTTTTTGCCGAAGCCGATCCCCTTTTCAGCGGCGGGGAAAGCCATTTCTTCATCCAGCTCAGCCGCGTGGAAGACTTCAAGCCGCAAGACTCCGTGCAATTGGACATCCGTTTGGACATGAACGGAGAGCAAGTGCAAGCCTCCCCCGCCGACATGCACGCCAAAGGTACTTTCAGCTGCAGCTTGAAGCCGGTTTCGACCGGAAAAGGCAACCTGCTTGTCCGGATAGAACATCCGGGCCAAGGAAAGGGGACCGAAAGCCTTCGGATTCCCGTGGAAGTCTTCGAAAACGAGCACCAAGCCCACCACACGGCCGAAGCCCACGCGCCTTCGGGCAGCAACACCGTTGCGTTCCCAAAAGCCCAATCCCGCCTGATAGACTTCAAGACCGAACCTGCCCGGAGCGAAAAGGTCGGCATGGTCATCGCCACCGTGGCCCGGATACAGCCCGTGCCCGGCGCTCAAAGCGACATCATCGCCAAGGCGTCCGGCATCGTGTCTTTCCAAAACCGCAGCATTACCGAAGGGCAAGCCGTGGGGAAAGGCGAGGAGCTGTTTTCGATAGAATGCGGGGGCATGATGGAAAACAGCATCCACCAATACTACGCCCAAACCGTGAACGAATACGAAAAGGCCAAGCAGGAATACGAGCGCAAGAAAGAGCTTTCGGAAAGCAAAATCGTCTCGGAATCCGAATTGCTCCAAGCCCGGACCGATTACGAAAACGCTTCGGCCAACTATGAACACCTTCTCAAGAATTTTTCGGAAGACCGGCAAATCGTTTCTTCCCCGCTCGATGGCTACATCAAGCAGATAAACGTGCAGAACGGGCAATTCGTGCAGGCCGGCCAGCCCATGCTCACCGTAAGCCAGAACCGCAAGCTCCTCCTCCAAGCGGATCTGCCGGTCAAATACTACCCGTACCTTCAAAACATTGCCGAGGCCAATATCCGGGAAATGAACGCCTCGAAAGCCTATTCGATGGAGGAACTTCACGGGAAGCTGGTTTCCTACGGCCAGAGCGCGCAAGAAGACAATCCCCTTATCCCGGTCATTTTCGAAATCGACAATGTCTTGCAGGCCGTTCCCGGCACATTCGTGAACCTTTACCTCAAAATCGGCGGGGAAACGCCCCGTCTGAGCGTTCCCAACACGGCCTTGGTGGAAGAAATGGGCAATTATTTCGTGTTCGTGCAGATTACCCCCGAGCTTTTTGAAAAGCGCCCGGTCGTTCCCGGTTCTTCCGATGGCTTCCGCACCGAAATCACCGATGGCTTGGCCGAAAACGAACGCATCGTGAGCCGCGGGGCCCAGATCGTGAAACTCTCGCAAGGGACCGGCACCCTGGACCCGCATGCCGGTCATGTTCACTAACCTCAAGCAAGAAAGCCGCCATGCTCAACAGAATCATCAACTACTCGCTCCATAACAAACTTTTCATCCTTCTGGGCGTACTGCTGCTTGTCTTAGGAGGCTACTACTCCATGCGCCACCTCGACATCGATGTCTTTCCCGACCTCACCGCCCCTACGGTCGTGGTCATGACCGATGCCGGGAACATGGCTACCGAAGAAGTGGAACGCCTGGTCACCTTCCCTATCGAAACCGCCGTCAACGGGGCTACCGACGTGCGCCGGGTCCGCTCCGCCTCCCGGCCGGGATCGTCTTTCGTCTGGGTGGAATTCGATTGGGGAACCGACATCTACAAAGCCCGGCAAGTGGTCAGCGAAAAAATGGTAACCCTCGAAGGCAGCCTTCCCGAGGGAATCACGCCCGTGCTGGCGCCCCAGACCAGCGTAATGGGCGAAATCCTTTTCGTGGGCGTGGAAGCCGACTCCACCGACATGATGGAGCTGCGCACCTTGGCGGACTGGGTGATCAAGCCGGCCATCCTCGCCACGGGCGGGGTCTCGCAGGTAACCGTCATGGGCGGGGATTACAAGCAATACCAAGTCTTGGCCGACCCGGTAGCCATGAACGCCTACGGGGTAAGCCTCGACGAACTTGCGGAAACGGTGGCCGGCATGAGCCAGAACTCCACCGGAGGCGTCGTAAGGGAATACGGCAACGAGTTCGCCATCCGGGGCATGGCCCGTACCACCAATCTTCAAGAACTGGGCAACAGCCTCATAAAACTTTCTCCTTCCGGGATTCCCATCACCGTGAACGATGTGGCCGAAGTGCGCATCGGCGCGGCCGTCAAAATGGGATATGCCAGCACCAACGCCCGGCCTTCCATCCTGATGACCATCTCCAAGCAACCCAATGTGAACACCCTGGAGGTAACCGAAGCCATCCTCGCCACCCTCCGGAACATCCAGCCCAACTTGCCGCCCGACGTGGTGCTCGACACGGACATATTCCGCCAGTCGGACTTCATCGAAGCCTCGGTCAACAACGTGGGGCGGAGCTTGATAGAAGGGGCTGTCTTCGTGGTCATCATCCTTTTCATCTTCTTGGGAAGCTTCCGTTCCACCCTCATTTCGGTCGTTGCCATTCCCTTGTCCTTGTTAGGCACGGTCATTGTCCTCTACCTCCTGGGCCAAAACATCAATACCATGACCTTGGGCGGCATGTGCATTGCTATCGGGTCGCTGGTAGACGATGCCATCATCGATGTGGAAAACGTCTACAAGAAACTGCGGCGCAACCATGCCCTGCCCAAAGAGCAAAGGGAACCGGTAACCAAAGTGGTCTACGAGGGCTCGACCGAAATCCGGGCTTCCATCCTCAACGCCACGTTCATCATCATCGTGGCTTTCACCCCCTTGTTTTTCCTTTCGGGCATGGAAGGGCGCATGCTCAAGCCGCTCGGGCTGGCTTATATCATCTCGCTGCTCATGTCCTTGCTCGTTGCCATGACGGTTACGCCCCTACTTTGCAAGATGATGCTGGGCGGGGAAAAGTACTTGGACCGCAACGAAAAGGAAAGCTGGCTGTCGCGCCGCTTGGGAAAAACTTACCGCCGCAGCCTCGCCTGGGCCTTGGAACACAAGAAAATCGTGATTTCGGCATCGGGAGCGGCCTTAGTGGCCGCCATCGCGGTCTACTTCAGCTTAGGGCACAGCTTCCTGCCCGATTTCAACGAAGGATCGCTGACCATATCGGCCGTGTCGAAGCCGGGAATCTCGTTAGACCTGAGCAATGAAATCGGAAACACGCTCGAAAAGCAGCTGCTCTCCATAGACGAAGTCCAATCCACTTCGCGCCGTACCGGGCGCGGGGAGCTGGACGAGCATTCGCAAGCCACCAACAGCGCCGAAATCGAAGTGAAATTCACGCTCAAGGACCGCAGCAAAGCCGAATTCTTGGAAGAGGTCCGCGCCAAATTGGCGCAGGTGCCGGGCGTGGTAACCTCGGTAGGCCAGCCTTTAAGCCACCGCATCGACCATATCCTCTCGGGAACGCAAGCCGGAATCGCCATCAAGGTCTTCGGCCCCGACTTGAGCCGCCTTTACATGATCGGGAACCAGATCAAAGACCGGATTCAAGGCATCGAAGGCGTGGTCGACCTCAACGTGGAACAGCAAACCGAGACCCCGCAGCTCCAAATCCGGGCCAACCGGCCCATGCTGGCCCGGTACGGAATCACGGTGGACCAGTTCAACCGTTACATCGAAACGGCCTTCCCCGGCAGCAAGGTGGGCGAGGTCTACGAAGGCCAGCGCAGCTTCGACTTGGTTGTCCGGCTGCAACCTGCCTACACGGAAAGCATTGAAGGAATCGGCAACGCGCTGATCACGACAGGTTCCGGAGCCAAAATCCCCTTGGGCGAAGTAGCCGAAATCGTTTCCGGAAACGGGCCCAACACCATCAGCCGGGAAAACGTGCAACGCAAATTGGTGGTCTCGTGCAACGTGGCCGGACGGGACATGCAGGGCGTGGTGGATGAAATCCGCAAGACCATCGAAGAAAACATCGATCTGGGAGAAGACTACCGGATCCAGTACGGAGGCCAGTTCGAAAGCGCCGAAAGCGCGTCCCGCACGCTGATTTTAGTCTTTTTGGCCGCCTTGTTCATCATCTTCTGCCTGCTTTACGCCGAATTCCGCGATGCGGGATTGACCGGGCTCATCCTGGTGAACCTCCCCTTGGCCCTTATCGGCGGCGTGTTCGCCATTTTCTTTTCCTCGGCTATCGTGAGCATCCCGTCCATCATCGGGTTCATCACGCTTTTCGGCATCGCTATCCGCAACGGAATCCTCTTGGTGGCCGAATACGAACGTCTGCACGAACCGGTCCCGACCAAGGAATCCGCAAAAACCGCAAGCTTGCGCGAAATCGTAATGGAAGGCTCGGTAGACCGGCTCAATCCCATCCTCATGACCGCCCTCACGGCGGCTTTGGCCCTTATTCCTCTCATCTTGAACGGAGACAAAAGCGGAAACGAAATACAAAGCCCTATGGGAATCGTGGTCTTAGGAGGCTTGATTACCTCTACTTTATTGAATATCTACGTGGTACCGGCTCTTTACGAATGGTACAAAAAAAGCCATCAAAAACGTAATATCGAGAAGGTTCCCGAATGGGATGCCCGGTACGATGATCCTCAGCTTCTGCATCGGAGGCTTCGGACTTCCGGATTGGTAAAGACAGGATTGAAAAACGTAGCCATAACCTTGTTTGCCGGGGGCCTGTTGTTCGGAACAGGAGGCGGGGCGCAAGCCCAAGCTTCCGGCTCGTTGAACGCTCCGGCCGTCACCCCGGGCAAGGAAGACCCGCAAACGCTCCACGCCGCCCGCTTCGAAGAAGTGCTGCTCCACATAGACCGGAACAGCCCGGTCTTGCAAGCCTCGCGCCTGCAGATGCAAGCCGACCTGAAAGGCAACCATGCCGGACTGGTGCCTGCCAACCCCGAGTTCGGTTTCGCCTACTCCTGGAGCAACCAGGCAGGCGTTCCGCAAAAAGTGGATTTCGAAGCCAAGCAGGGTTTCGATTTCCCCTCTGTCTACGTCTACAAGGCGCGGATGGCCAAAATGTCGGACAGCGCGGTCCTCTACCGCTTTGCCAACGAAAGGGCGCAGATCCTGATGCAAGTCCAGAACCTGTGCATGGAGCTCATCTATGTCAACGCCATGCTCCAGTCTTTCGACCACCGGATGGAAAGCGCCCGGAGTTTGTCCCAATCCGCGCAAGAACAATTGGAAAAAGGGCAATCGTCCATCATGGAATACAACAAGGCGCGGCTCAACCTCCTCAACCTCGAGAAGAACCTGGCCGACCTCAAAAGCCGGAAAGCCGAATTGGAGGCCAATCTGCGCCGTTTTTCCGGCGACCATGCCATCGAATTGAGCCAGGCTTCCTTTCCCGACATAAGCCTTCCGGGCGATTTCAACGACTTCTACGCCGCCGTCATGGACAAGAATCCGGTCTTGCGTCAAGCCCGCAACGAGCGCTTGGCGCTGGAAAACAACGTAAAAGCCAGTATTTCCGAGTCCCTGCCCCGCTTCAGCGTAGGGTACAAAGGCGAAAACGTGCTGGAAGACGGGTTCAACGGCGTTTCGGTGGGAATGAGCATCCCGCTTTGGGAAAACAAGAACCGCGTCAAGCAAGCCCGCCTTTCGGCCCAGGCCGCCCAAAGCCGCGAAATCGATGCGCAATTCCAGCTCCGGGCCCGATTGGAGGCCCTTTACAAGAAAACGGCCGAACTCTACCCGATCGTGATGCGCTACCGCCAGGACATGGCCTTGCTCGACAATCTTCCTTACCTGGAAAAAGCTTTGGAAAGCGGCGAATTTTCCCTTCTGGCTTTCATCAACGAGCTTCAATACCAATTTCTCATGGTAGACAGCTACCTGCAAGCCGAATTGGAAATGGCCTTGAGCTGGAGCGAGCTCAAATGGCTTTCCGGATGGGAAACCGACCTTCTGCCAGAGCCGGAAGCCGAATAAGCCCCGCGAAACCTTGAACGGCGTGCAAGCCATTCTGCTTTACGCGGGCCTGCACGGAAAAGCCCGTTTTGATGCTCTCAAAACGGGCTTTTGAATTTCATCTTCAACCTCGGAAACACCGGCCTCGAAGCAAGGAAGGACAGTTCCGTTCCCCTCGCCAGGAAAGGCTTAACGGATTCCTCGCCGGTCGAGTTCCCGCTGGTAGGCCCGGGCGTTGGCCCGGTGGCGGGAGTAGGTGGAAGCAAAGGCATGGTAGCCCGAGAAATCGGCCTTGGCACAGAAATACAAGTAATCGGTTGGCTTGTTTTCCAGGACGGCTTCGATGGAAGAGACCGAAGGCGTGCAGATAGGCCCGGGCGGCAAGCCTCTCCGCCGGTAGGTATTGTAAGGCGACTCCACGTAAAGGTGGTCGCCGAGAATCCTGCGCACGGAAAAATCCCCTAAAGCGAATTTCACCGTAGGGTCGGCCTGCAAAGGCATTCCCTTCCGCAAGCGGTTAAGGTAGACCGATGCCACATCGGCTTTTTCATCATCCTTTTGCGTCTCCTCTTCCACAATCGATGCCAACGTGATGACTTCCAGCCGGTTCAAACCCAATGCCCGGGCCTGCCCCCGGCGAAACTCGTTCCAGAAACGGTCCTGTTCGCGGTACATGCGTTCGAAGAACGCTTCGGCATCCATATCCCAGTAGCAATAATACGTGTTGGGAATGAAACAAGCCATTACCCGATCCCTGTCCAAAGGAAGACGGTTGCCGGAAGACACCGTTTCTTGCCCCTGCTCGTCTGCGGGAAAAGAAAAACGGGCAAGGAAGCCTTCATCGAGCAGCAAGCCGGCAATCGAAGCCGAATCGGCCTCTATCTGGCGCGAAACGATTCCGGCCAGCTGGGGAATGGTTCGCACCTTATTGAAAATCAATTTGATTTCATCCTGGTCTCCGGAACGCAATTTGCCTACCACCTGCAAAGCTGTCATGCCCCGCTGCAAGACATAACGGCCGGGCTTCACCAGTTCCGGGTAGGCCTTCGCCCGGGCAATGAGATTGAACTTGTACATGTGCACGCCGCCGCTGGCCCGAAGGCTGTCCTGCACTTGGGCATAACCCGCCCCTGTCGGAATAAAGATTTCGGTACGTTTTTTAACGGCCGAACCCAATCCGACCGAAGCCACCATGACCATAAGGGCAAACAGGAAAACAGCTATTAAATACAGCGTGATTTTCAGTGATTTGCTAAACCCCTTCTTGCTTTTTCCCGTAGCTTTTCCTCGATGCCCCCGCTTGGCTTTGCTATTACTTTTTTTCTCTGTCATGACTTTTTCAAGAAATCTGCGAGCCTAAAACGGCATCCGCATCCGGTTCGACAAAAACCAGTTTCCCGCCCGGACCTTCCGCCATGAGGATCATGCCGTGCGATTCGATGCCTTTGAACATTTTCGGCTCCAGGTTCGCCAAAAGGCAGACCCGCTTGCCGATGATTTCCTCCGGGGAAAAGTGCTCGGCAATGCCGCTCACCACGGTACGGGCCTCGAAGCCCGCATCCAAGGAAAGCTTGAGCAATTTCTTCGTCTTGGGAACCTTTTCCGCCGCCACGATACGGGCAACCCGCAAGTCGAGCCTGGCAAAATCGTCGTAGGCGATTGCCGGCTTGAGGGAAGGATAGTCCGGCCGGGCTTCCTGAAGGCTCCTGAGGTTCTCCGCCTTGGCTGCCTGCAATTTCCCTACCTGCTTTTCAATGGCCTCGTCTTCGATTTTCTCGAACAGGAATTCGGCCTGATTGAGCGCGTGCCCGCCCTCCAGAAGCACTTCCCGGGCCGCATCGTCCCAATGCAAAGGCTCCATGCCCAGTATTCCGTAGAGCCGGCGGGCGGTGAAAGGCAGGAAAGGCTCGCTCAAGACCGCCAGATGGCCAACAATCTGCAAAGACACGTTCAACACGACCCCCACTCGGGCAGGATCGGTCTTGAAGACTTTCCAAGGTTCATTGTCGGTAAGGTACTTGTTGCCCAAGCGGGCCAGATCCATCATCTGGTTCAAACCCTCGCGGAAACGGTAGGCTTCTATGCTCGCGGCGATCTTCCCCGCATAAGCGCACATCTGCCCGAGCGCCTCCTTGTCGGCGGCCGAAAGCGCTTCGGGGGCGGCTTCCGGTACTTTCCCGCCGAAATACTTGTGGGTTAGCACCACCGTCCGGTTCACGAAATTGCCGTAAACGGCCAGCAGCTCGTTGTTGTTGCGCGCCTGGAAGTCCTTCCATGTGAAATCGTTGTCTTTCGTTTCGGGCGCATTGGCCGTGAGCACGTAGCGCAAAACATCCTGCTTTCCGGGAAAATCGGCCAGATACTCGTGCAGCCAGACCGCCCAGTTGCGCGAAGTGGAGATTTTCTCCCCTTCGAGGTTAAGGAACTCGTTGGCCGGAACGTTGTCGGGCAAGACATAGCCGCCATGGGCCTTGAGCATGCAGGGGAAGATGATGCAATGGAACACGATGTTGTCCTTCCCGATGAAGTGCACCAGCTTGGTATCCTTGTCTTTCCAGTATTTTTCCCAGCCTTCGGGAAGCAATTCCTTGGTAGCCGATATATAGCCGATAGGCGCATCGAACCAGACGTACAGCACCTTGCCTTCGGTCCCGGGCAGCGGAAGCGGGACCCCCCAGTCCAAATCCCGCGTAACGGCGCGGGGCTGCAAGCCTCCGTCTATCCAGGACTTGCATTGCCCGTAAACATTGGTGCGCCAATCGTCCTTATGGCCTTCCAGGATCCATTTCCGCAAGAAACCCTCGTACTGGTCGAGCGGCAAATACCAGTGCTTGGTCTCTTTCTTTACCGGCGCGTTCCCGCTGATGGCGCTTTTGGGCTCGATCAGCTCGTCGGGGCTGAGGGAGGAACCGCACTTTTCGCATTGATCCCCGTATGCGCCTTCGCTCCCGCATCTCGGGCATGTGCCGGTAATGTAGCGGTCGGCCAGGAACTGCTTGTTTTCCTCATCGTAATACTGCCAGGAGGTCTTTTCGATGAAACAGCCCTCTTCGTAAAGTTTCTTGAAGAAATCGGAAGCCGTCCGGGCATGCAGGGCGCTCGAAGTCCGGGAATAGATGTCGAACGAAATGCCGAAATCCTCGAAAGACTTCTTGATCAGCGCATGGAAATGATCCACGATGGCTTGCGGCGTGGTGCCTTGCTTGCGGGCCTTGATGGTGATGGGCACGCCGTGCTCGTCCGACCCTCCGATGAAAACCACGTCGCGGCCCCGGCTCCGAAGATACCGCACGTAAATATCCGCCGGCACATAAACCCCGGCCAGATGGCCGATATGGACCGGGCCGTTGGCATAGGGCAAGGCGGTCGTTACCGTGTAGCGTCCGGGCGTTGACGAAGCATCGAAAACCAAAGCCTCCTTATCAACGCATGTGTGTTGAGAATTCATAAAGCCCGAGTATTTTGCTAAATTTTTTTAAAATAATTTTGCGAAGATAGCCGATAGAAGAGCCTCTCCGCGCCAAGCGGGCCCGCAGGATGGCCTCCCGCCGGGACAACGAGCTGCAAAGATACAAAAATCAACCTTGAAGGGCTCCGGCCTTCCATCGGCCAGCAGATATGCCGTCCATGAACAAGAAACATTTTCCAGCCGCCGTAGTGCTGTTCGCCCTTATCGGTCTCAGCCTGCTCACGCCCCTGCCGTGGAACAAAGCCCGGAGCGCAGGGCATGGGAATTCCCCCGCCGTGCAGATAGGGGAAACCGATTTGCGGATCCGCCTCGGCAGCCCGGCCGATTCCTGCAAGGCCCGGGAAATCGACAAGCTGCTGCAAGAAGCCTACGAAAAAGGCGCTTTCAGCGGCCAGGTCCTCTATGCGGAAAACGGGAAAGTGCTGTACAACCGCTGTTTCGGGTTTTCCGACGTGCGCCGGCACCGGGACTCCATCCGCCCCTATACCGCATTCCAGCTGGCTTCCGTTTCCAAGCCGTTCACGGCCGTGGCCGTCATGCAGCTCTACCAGGATGGAAAAATCGATATCCGTAAACCCGTAAAGGAATACCTTCCCGACTTCCCCTTCGAAGAAATCACGGTCGAACACCTTCTGCAACACCGTTCGGGCCTGAGGAACTACATCTACGTTGCCGACCGGTACTGGCCGGACAAGAAGAAACCTTTGAGCAACCGCGACATCACGCCGCTTTTGAAAAAACACGTGAACCACCTCGATTTTCCCCCGGGAAGCCGCTTCCTTTACTGCAACACGAATTACGCGTACCTGGCCTTGATCGTGGAGGAGATTTCCGGCTTGCCGTTCGCCGAATACTTCGACAAGAACATCGCGCAGCCTTTGGGCATGGAGCGGACTTTCGTCTACGACCCGGCCAACCCGCTTTCCGATAGCGTGGCAAGAGGGTATTCCTATTCCCGCCGGACCGGGTTTTACAAACGCAATCCCGACTTCCTCGACGGGGTCGTGGGAGACAAAGGCCTGTATTCCACGGCCGAAGACCTTTACCGCTTCGACCAAGCCCTCTACCGGGACGACTTCCTGCCCGACAGCATCCGCTCGCTCATGTTCACGCCCGCCGTGGAGCTTTCGCCCGGACACGACGGGGATTACGGTTTAGGTTTCCGCATCAAGCAGGACACTTCCGGGCACGTTATCGTGTTCCACAACGGCTGGTGGAAAGGGTACCGCTCCTACTTCACGCACGACTACCAACGGAACCGGACGCTTATCTGGCTGAATAACCGGAGCGATGTCACGGTCAACCCGTATATCGAGAAGATTTTCGAAATCGCCGGCTCGTACTACCCGGAAGAAGCCCGCCAAGAGGCCTCTTATGCCAATAAGGCGGAAAGCCGGATGACAGACCGGAACGAAACCTACGGTTCGACAGAATAAGCCGCCCCGGACGGCAAGACCTTCCAGGCGGCAGGAACCGTTTGCTTCCCGATTCTCCGGCCGGCTTGAGCCCGGTTTCGTCCATCCGCCCGGAAAGGCGGAAGAAGCCCGGAAAAACCGCAAAGCGCCTCGAAGAAACCCGTTCGCCGAAGAAACCCGTCGCCTATAAATAAACCCTTGAAAATGACTTCAGGAAAAACCCGTTTAGGAATTGTCTTGATTGTGATCGGATCGGTTTCGATGGCCATTCTCCTGTTCTGGTTTTTCTTGGCCGGAAACGGGGGAAAAGGAATCGTGTTCCCCTTGCCGAGCCTGCAGCAGGAAAGCAAGCAAGAGAATCCCGCTCCTTCGCGGCAGCGGCCGCGAATCCAGGCCCCGCGCCCCACAGGCTCTTCGGAACTGCGCGATTACTATGCAAGCAACCCGCGTGAAAAAGCGGTCGCCGTGCCCTTGCCCGAAACGGAAACGACACCGCTGCCCGAAAAAGGGAAAGCCAAAAGCAAGTCTCGGGGAAAACGCGACTCTTCCCTTTGGTTTTCCGATTACTATACGAACCCTGAAGGGGTCGCCTGGACAAAAGACAGCAATTCGGAAAAAATCCTCAACGAGACCAAAAAGGCCGAACACCTTTTCTCGGCCGGGGAAAGACCCGAACCGCCCAAGCCTGCCGCCGACTCTTTGCAGCCGGCCGCTTCCGGGAAACCGCTGCATGTGGAATTCTGGGAATCGCCTGTGCATTACAAAGGCTATAAGATAAATGGCAACAATTTGATTCTTTTTGGCATAAATCCCTCCGATTCGCTCCGTTTCGAACGCCATCCCAACGGGGTATGGATGTACCATGCCGGGGAAATCTACCTTTTGGAGCCTTCGTCCGAGTTCTCCGATTTCAAGGCCTTGCCCAAGGCTTCCCCCCAGGACGGCCCTGTCTTGAAAACGCTTAACTGAACTTCCTATGGCATGTCCAACGAATACGGCCCAAGACGGCTTTTCCCTGAAAATACTTGACCGGACGCTTGACCTTTTTTAGCCGAAATACTGCCTGAAAAATGCTTTCCATCCATTTCTACAAATACCAAGGTGCCGGCAACGATTTCATCCTGGTCGACAACCGGCAAGGGGAATTTTCCCGGCTCGATTACCGCCAGATAGCCTCGCTTTGCGACCGGCGGTTCGGCATCGGGGCCGACGGGTTCATGATGCTGGAAAGACATGCGCGCTACCCGTTCTGCATGTCTTTCTTCAACTCGGACGGCATGCCCGGCAGCATGTGCGGCAACGGGGGGCGTTGCATTGCGGCCTTCGCCCGCGACCTGGAGGTGGTGGAGACCGGGAAAAAGTTCGTTTTCTGGAGCAGCGATGGCGAACACGAAGCTACGGTTTTGTCGAAGATGAAAAACCAGCAAATCGTAAGGTTGAAAATGAAGGACGTAGCGGAATACGCCTACAGTCCGGAAAAACATATTTATCTGATAGACACTGGTTCTCCACACTATATAAGATTTGTGGAAGATTGCGAGGGAATCCCGGTTGAACAAGAAGGGAAGAAAATACGTTTTTCGAAAGATTTTCCACAAGGCATCAATGTGGATTTCGTGGAAGTGCAACCGCAAGCCTTGCAAGTAAGGACTTACGAAAGGGGGGTGGAAGCCGAAACGTATTCCTGCGGAACGGGCGCGACCGCTTCGTCCATGGCTTATGCGCTGGAAGCAGGCTTCCCGGACGGTCATCATGTCGTCCGGAACCTTGCCAAGGGGGGAACCTTGCAAGTCGACTTCCTCTTGGAGGCGGGCAAAGCTGTCGAGAACCAGCCGGATATGCTTCCTTCCGGCTTCCACTGGACCGGAAACCGGAAATTTTCGCAAGTTTTCTTAGAGGGCCTGGCTACCTTCGTCTTTGACGGCTGGATCGATATGGAAGAACAGGGTTCTTAGGCGGGCGGCTTGTTTCCGCGCTCGGCTCTTGCCGTTTTTACGACCTTGCCGCTTCCTTTCCCGGCAGGCGAACGAAGCTTTTCCTGAACAGAGGCCGAGGTTCGAACCCGCCGTTCAGCGGGAAAAGCCGGGACGCCGCTGGCGGGGCACCGTTGGAAGCGCTGGAAAAAGCTGCTCAATTGACAGAAGCCGCTCGAAGACACGCCGGCCGCAAGCCTCCGGGGAAACGGGCATGTCCGCGTCCGGCTATCCAAGAACCTTCCCAAAATTCGACACATGGAACAAAGAAACAACACCGAACCCCTCTTCTTCCGGGCGATGGAACCGGAAGACCTGACCTTGCTGTTCCAGATGGAGAACCGGCAAGAAGCCCGGATTTCGGGCGAAAGCCGCATCCCTTATTCCTACGATTTGCTGAAGCGTTATATTGAAAACTCGCAACAGGAGACTTTCCTTTCTTCGGGCCAATTGCGCCTTCTGGCTTGCCAGTCCTCCTTGGGAAAGCAGGATGGTTCGCCTGCCTTCCCTTCCGCTTGCCCTCAAGCGGAAGCGTTCGACATCGGAATCGTGGACTTTTTCAATTACGATGCTTTCTGCCAGCGCGCGGAAATCGGAATCCTGGTGCTTCCCCGTTTCCGCAACCAAGGCTACGGGGAAAAAATCCTCCGCTCGGCCGCGGACTACGCCAAAAACCAGTTAAATTTGCACCAGCTTTACGCGGAAATCCTTGCAGGGAACACGGCCAGCATCCGGATTTTCGAATCCTGCGGCTTCCGCAACTGCGGATGCAAGAAAGACTGGTTCCGGGCCGGCGGCCAATGGCGCGACGTGCTTTCGTACCAGCTTGTATGGGATTGAAGCTTTCCTGCAAGCAGGCATTCCTGAAAACAAGCCTCTTAAAACCGATGGAAATGGAAAATTCCAGAAGAACCCGGGTGCGTTTCGCCCCCAGCCCCACAGGCCCCTTGCACATAGGCGGAGTGAGGACAGCCCTTTTCAACTACCTGTTTGCCAAGCAGCGCGGCGGGGATTTCCTTTTGCGCATTGAAGACACCGACTCCAGCCGGTTCGTGCCTGGAGCGGAAGCGTATATCCTCGAATCTTTCCGCTGGCTGGGCCTGCCGTTCGACGAAGGCGTAGGGATAGGCGGCCCGCGGGGACCTTACCGCCAATCCGAAAGACGGCCGATTTACCGCCAATACGTGCAACAGCTCCTGGATGCCGGCCTGGCCTATTACGCCTTCGATACGCCCCAGGAGCTGGAAGCCATGCGCAAACGATTGGAAGAGAGCAAATCGCCTTCCCAGCAATACGATGCCTCGACCCGGATGCAAATGAAGAATTCCTTGAGCCTGACCGAAGAACAAACCCAAGGGCTTCTACGCTCCGGAACGCCTTACGTGGTACGCATAAAAGTGGAACCCGGCCGCGACATAACGGTCGAAGACATGATCCGCGGAACCGTCACGGTCAATTCGAGCATCATCGACGACAAAGTCTTGTATAAAAGTTCCGACGACCTCCCCACCTACCACTTGGCCAATATCGTAGACGACCATTTGATGGAAATCTCGCATGTGATCCGGGGGGAAGAATGGCTGCCTTCCGCTCCCCTGCACGTGCTCTTGTACGAATACTTGGGATGGAAAGACAGCATGCCGCGCTTCGCCCACCTTCCGCTCCTGCTCAAACCGGAGGGGAACGGGAAATTGAGCAAGCGGGACGGCGATCGTTTAGGGTTTCCTGTTTTCCCCTTGGAATGGACAGACCCGAAAACGGGCGAGAAGAGCAGCGGTTACCGGGAAAGCGGTTATTACCCTGAAGCCGTCGTCAACCTTTTGGCCCTGCTTGGCTGGAATCCGGGAACCGAACAGGAAATTTTTTCGCTGGAGGAGCTCGTGCAAGCCTTCCAAATAGAAAAAGTGAGCAAGTCGGGCGCGAAATTCAATCTGGAAAAGGCCCATTGGTTCAATCATCAATACCTGCAGAAGCAAAGCGATGCTTCTTTTGTGGACGATTTGCGCAAGCAGCTTTCCCAGCCGCAAGCCAAAGGCGGCTTGACCCGCCGGGCCGACAGCTTCTCGCAGGAAAAGCTGGAAAAAATCGTCCACTTGGTGAAAGAACGGCTCAGCTTCCCCGGGGAGTTGTGGAACCAGGTCTATTTCTTTTTCAATGCTCCCGAATCCTACGATGAAAAAGTCGTCAAGAAACGCTGGAGCCCGGACATGCCGGACATCCTCGCCCTCTGGTGCCGGAAAGCCGGGGAAACCGATTTCCAAGCGCAAACTCTCGAAACGCTCACGCAGGAACTTATCGGGCAGAATGGCTGGAATGGCGGAAAAGTGTTCAACTGCATGCGCCTTTGCATCGTAGGGGCCTCCATCGGGCCGCACCTTTTCGACATCATGCAGCTGCTCGGCCGCGAAGAGACCTTGGCCCGGATCGAAAAAGCCTGCCAAACCCTGGCAACGCCGCAGGATTGATTCTTGGCTTGCTCTTTCCTATCGGAAGGCAAGTCTGGCATGAACGCAAGAGCTTGGCAGTCTGTATCCTGAACCTTTGCGGACTTGGCGGCAACGCGGTCCTTCCCCAAAAGCTGAAAATGAATCGTTCTCCGAAAACCGGAAAACCCGAAGGCCTTTTTCCAGCAGGCGGGCGCGGGGAGGAAGCCGCATCAAGCTTCTTCTTCCCCAGTCTCTAAAGACGACAACGGGGCCGGGAGGCCGGAAAGGATTTTACTTACTTCTTTCTCAGCCTCGTGCAACTTTGCCTTGCAGGCTTTGGCCAAAGCCACGGCTTCCTTCAGCTTAGGAACCAGTTCGTCGATGCTTACCTGCTCGGATTCCATTTCTTCCACCAAGGCCTGCAAGCGGGTAAACGCCTCTTCATAAGGAAGATTCCCTTTTTCCTGTCTTTTCATGTCTGCCTATTTGCTATCGGTTTCTCTCTTGCGGTTCAAGTTTCGGCTGCTTGCACGGCCCGCTTCCGGTTCGCAATCCGGAAAATTTTCCTGTTTTCCGGTTCTCCGGTTCCGGTTCGGCCTCCATTCGTTTCAATTGCGAATACCGGCCTTCTTGCATTTTCGCGGCAGGCCCGGTTCGACCTCCATTCGCTTCAATCCTGCATTCCTCTTTTGGTTCCCCCAATCCTTTTCCCGGGATTCTCTTTGCGGACTTCTTCCACCCGGCTTTCCACTTGCCCGTCCTGCATCCGTATCTGCAAGCTTTCCCCGGGCAGGAGACCGGCAACCGAACCCACGATTTTCCCCTCCCGATAAGCCAACGAGTAACCCATTCGCAGCATCCGGGCGGGATCGGCCCATTCCACCGCCTTTTCCTGCGTTTCCAAGGCCAACCGGGCAGTTTTCAAAGGAATCCGCGCCGCGCGGCGCAAACGCGAAACCAACGTATCGAGGACATCGTTCTCGCGATGCAGCTGCAAGGATGCCCGGAACCAGCTGTAACCGAACCGTTCTATCCGAGCCTTTTCCGCTTGCAAGCACTGGCGGGAAGCGGTCGCCAAACGTTTCAAGCTGTCTTGCACCTGCTCGTCGAAATTTCGGCATCGCTCCAAAAGGAAGTTTCCAATTTGTGTCGGTGTGATGCCATGAAAAAACGCAACTTCCTCACATACAGTTAAATTCGTTGAGTGGCCGATTCCTGTCAAAATGGGCAAAGGAAACAAGCAGACAGCCCGGGCCAATTCGTAATGGTTGTAGACATTCAACCCGACCTCGTCTCCCCCGCCTCGAATCAAGGCTACGGCATCAAACTGTCCTTTCCGGGCCTCTATCCGATGCAAAGCCGCCAAAAGCGAATCGCGGGCCTCTTCGCCTTGAAGAAGGGCGGAAAAAAGTTCCACATGGAACGTGTATCCCCAAGGATTTTCCGACAGCACCTGGATAAAATCAGAGAACCCTTTGCTGGTCTGCGATGAAATGACCGCTATCCGGTTCGGAACCCAGGGAAGCGAAAGCGCCTGGTTGCGGCTCCAGATATTTTCCGCTTGCAAACGGCGCACGCATGCCAGCCGTTCCCGTTCCAGCGTTCCTAACACATACGTGGGATCTATATCGACAATGCGGAGGCTCAACCCGTGCCGCGGCTCATATTGGATACGCGCCTCGAACACCATTTCGATGCCTTCCCGAAGCGGTTCCTTCACAACCTCCAGAAAACGGCGGTTGATCCTGTCGAAATCGGATTTCCAGAGAACCGAACGCATCTGCGCCACGATTTCATTTCCTTCCTTCTGCAATAAATCGGGAAAACAATGACCGGACGCCGGGTAGAAATTCAGCTTGTTCATTTCGGCCCGAACCCAAAAAGTTGAACCGTAACGGGCTGAAAGCGTTCTTTGGATGCTTTGACAAACTTCTAAAAGAGAAAAAACACGTAAAGATTCCAACGATGCCATATTCAGGAACGGCACTTCTTCTTGCCTGTATCTTGCACCGAATCCGGCCCGGCGCCTTCAAAAGAACGAAGCCCCGGCGGGTCTGCCAGGCGGAATCCATCAACTGGATTGGGCCGCCTTGCCCTGAAAAATCCGTTTGGCCTTTCAATGGCCGAAAGAACGTGCCCTGGGCGGGACTTGAACCCGCACGGCCTCATCGGCCACAGGATTTTAAGTCCTGCGTGTCTACCGGTTCCACCACCAGGGCAACAAAAAAAAATCCCGAGGTCTTGGCAACTCCGGGATGTTCAGAGCGGAAAACGAGGTTCGAACTCGCGACCTCAACCTTGGCAAGGTTGCGCTCTACCAGCTGAGCTACTTCCGCAGAATCGGATTGCAAAGGTATGCATAAATTTCGATATTGCAAAAGAAATCGAAAAAACCTTGGTGCAAAAATTATTTTAAACTCTTTAATTATTTGTTTATTAATTCGATATGGTGTTCTTGCAGCTACATTCCTATACAGCTACCCGTCCGTGCCGAACCGGGATAGATGCCGGGCTTGGCAAAACCCCCTCTTGCTTCCCCTCAATAGCACCGGCACCCATTGCCGTCAACTTCCAAAATTCTCCGGGCAGCTTATGCCGGAAAAAACAAAGTCGGCACGAAAGGCTTCCCGCTCCGGGCGCTTTACCGCCCATGTGGCTTCAAAAGCCTTTTAATCTCATCTAACTTATTGAGTGCCTGTACGGGTGTAAGCATATCGACATCGATGCCGAGAATTTCGTCCCAGATTTTTTCGAGCAACGGATCCTCCAGTTGGATAAAGCTCAATTGATACGGTTTATGCTGTTGTTTATCAATATGTTGAATGGTATTCCATCGGGTTTTTCCCGGTGTTTCCGCAGCAGGAGAATCGCCTGGAGGATTCCCGTCCTTGCCTGGGTCCGTTACAGGCGAACCTGATGAGCTTGCAAAAATCGAATTCCGGGTGTTCCCGCGCGAATTTTCCAAAGACGAAAGAATCTGGCGTGCCTTTGCCACCACGCTGGGCGGCATGCCTGCCATTTCGGCAACATGGATACCGAAGCTATGTTCCGACCCCCCCTCTTCCAAAGTCCGGAGAAAAATCACCTGATCGTCCACTTCTTTCACCTTCACATGATAGTTGCGGATATGCCGGTAACGCGAAGCCATCTGGTTGAGTTCATGGTAATGCGTGGCAAACAGGACTTTGCAATCCTTCTTCGGCGTTTGATGAAGGTATTCGGCAATGGCCCAGGCAATGGAGATTCCATCGTAGGTGCTGGTACCCCGGCCTATCTCGTCGAGAAGCACCAACGACCGCCCGGTAAGATTGTTCAAAATATTGGCCGTCTCGTTCATCTCTACCATGAAGGTGCTTTCGCCCGAAGAAATATTGTCGGTTGCGCCCACGCGGGTAAAAATCTTATCGACCAAACCGATGCGCGCCGCTTGCGCCGGAACGAAACAACCCGCTTGCGCCATAAGCACAATCAAAGCCGTCTGGCGCAAAACCGCCGACTTTCCCGACATGTTCGGCCCGGTAATCATCATGATCCTGCACGAATCGTAATGAAAACGTATATCATTCGGTACGTATTTCTGCCCAGCTTCAAGATTTTGCTCAATGACAGGATGACGTCCTTTCACAATCTCCAAATCGTATCCGTCTTCCAGCTTCGGACGTACATATCCAAAACTTTTCGAAACCTTTGCAAAAGCATTCATGACATCCATGAAAGCAATTGATTGCACGGATTTCTGAACCCGCTGCACGTAGGAACAGCTATCCGAAAGCAACTGCTGGTAAAGAGAGGCTTCAAGCCCGGAAATCCTGGCTTGGGCATCCAATACTTTTTCTTCGTAGGCCTTCAACTCCTGGGTTATGTACCGTTCCGCATTCGTGAGCGTCTGCTTGCGCACCCAATCCGAAGGTACTTTTTCCTTGTAGGAATGAGTTACTTCCAAGTAATAGCCATAGACGTTGTTAAACCCGAGCTTCAAATTGGGAATCCCGCTCTTTCGGGATTCCTGCTGCAACAATTCCGCCAGATATTCCTTGCCCGAAAAAGCGATTTTGCGAAGCTCGTCCAATTGCGGATCGGCTCCTGGGGCAATCACATTGCCCTTGCTTGCAACAGCGGGAGCATCGGGAGAAACCCATTGCGCCAAATGCCGGATCAAGTCGGGGCAAGCATCCAAGCTATCGACCCATTCTTTCCAAAAAGGAGGTAGCGGATTCCTTCCTTCCGGATCCTGCCGGGTTTCATCCGCGTTCTCCTTCCCCGGCCGGGCCCCGTCCTTTCCTGCATCCTTGCCTGCAAGGGAAAGAGGTTTGCCCGGCAATCCATCCGGCAAAACCGAGTCTGGCACCGCCTCGTCCTTCCAATGGCCGATAACCCGGGCAAGGGATTCCAAAGCCCTTTTCAACTGCAAAAGTTCGCGCGGTTGCGCCCTCAACGCGGCCACTTTCGACAAAAGGCGCTCCAAATCCCCCATTTCTTGGAAGGCTTCGGCCAGAAATTCCGATGCGGCTTCCTCCCGGAAAAGAAAATCCACATAATCCAACCGGCGGTTTATCGGCTCGGCCTCCTTGAGCGGAAGCATCAGGAACCTGCGCAAAAGCCGTCCTCCCATCGGTGTCGAGGTCCTGTTCAACACCGCGTAAAGCGAATTGCAGGCGGCTGGCACGGAATCGGCACCAGGCACGGCTGGTTGCAGGACTTCCAGATTGCGCAAGGTGAAAGCATCCATCCAGACGTAATCGCCTTCCACGATTTTCTGAATGGAAGCGATATGCGAGGATTGCTCATGCTTGCTCTCGCTCAAATAGTGCAGGCATGCAGCTGCCGCAATTTGCGCTTGTTCCATGGCCTCGATTCCGAAACCCTTCAGGGAATTGACCCGGAAATGCTTCAAAAGAGTTTCACGGGCAAAAGCCGGGCGAAAGACCCAGTCATCGAACACCGTCAAATAATAATGGTTTCCAAAAACATGGAAAAACGTATCTCGGTAAGCTTTTGGAAGTACGATTTCGGAAGGCTGGAAATCATCGAGCAGTTTGCGGATGTACGATTCCGAACCTTCCGCCACAAAAAATTCCCCCGTGCTGACATCCAAAAAGGAAACCCCCATGCAAGGGCTTCCGGAAGGATTCCGCTGCTTCCCTTTTTCGACCGCTGGGCTTATTCCGCACAAAAAATTGTTCCGGGACTTTTCCAGCAGGCGGTCGTTGAACGAAATTCCAGGGGTTATCAGTTCGGTAACCCCTCGTTTCACCAATTTCCGGGTCTGTTTGGGATCTTCCAGCTGCTCGCATATGGCAACTTTCCCGCCGGCTTTTACCAATTTATAAAGGTAAGTGTCCAGCGCATGGTAAGGGAACCCGGCCAATTCGGTATAGGTGTGGGAACCGCTGGCTTTCCGGGTCAGAACGATATCGAGCACCTTCGAGGCAAAAACAGCGTCCTCGCCGAATGTCTCGTAAAAGTCTCCTACGCGAAAAAGCAAAATGGCATCAGGGTGCTGGCTCTTTATTTCAAAAAACTGCTTCATCAAAGGGGTTTCAACCGTCTTTTCGCTCCTGCCTTTCTCCTCTTCGATTGCGGAACTCTTTCCGCCGAGCAATCCTTTTCCCTCTTCCTTGTCCATGAAACTATTTGTTTAACCAAACCAACAATACCGAAATATCGGAAGGCGAAACCCCGGGTATGCGGGAAGCCTGTCCCAAAGTCAGGGGCCGCAGCTTCGATAGTTTTTCCCGCGCCTCGAAAGAAAGGGAACGTATCGATGCGTAATCGAAATCGGGCCTCAAGGGCAAGTTTTCATACCGGGAAACCCTCTTCACGTTTTCTTCTTCTTTCTTTATATAAGAATCGTACTTCAAGCTTATTTCCGCTTCTTCTATCATTTCTTGGAAATAAGGTTTCCCTTTGTACGATTCCACATACGCGGAAAATTCCGGACTCATACGAAGCAGTTCTTGAAACCCGATTTGCGGGCGGTGCAAAAGGGATGATAGCGAGAACTTCTGCTGGATAGGTGCCGTACCGGCTTCTTCCAAAAATGGATTTGCTTCTTCCGGCATCACCTTATGCTGTTCCAAATACGCTTTTACGGCTGCCTCATCCTTACGTTTCGATTCCAAACGTTCCATGCGTTTTTCTCCGGAAAGCCCCAATTTGTAAGAAAGCGGGGTGAGCCGTTGGTCGGCATTGTCTTGCCGCAGCAGAATCCGGTACTCGGCCCGGGAGGTAAACATCCGATAGGGTTCGTCCACGCCTTTCGTTATCAAATCATCGATAAGCACCCCGATATATGCCTGGGAACGGCTCAAAACAAACGGATCCCGCTCTTTTAGCTTCAAATGGGCATTCACGCCTGCCATGAATCCTTGCCCGGCCGCCTCTTCATAACCCGTGGTCCCATTTACTTGCCCGGCCAGGTAAAGAAACGGGACACACCGGCTCTCCAATGTGGGAAACAGCTGCTGAGGATCGAAAAAGTCGTATTCGATCGCATAGCCGGGACGAAACACGCGCGCGTTTTCGAATCCCCTGATTTTATGCAAGGCCTCTATTTGGACTTCTTCCGGCAAAGAAGACGAGAAGCCGTTAAGGTAATATTCGTTCGTATTCCGACCGCATGGCTCAAAGAAAAGCTGATGCTTGTCCTTGTCTGCAAACCGGTCGATTTTGTCTTCAATGGAAGGACAGTATCTCGGACCTCTTCCTTTAATCCTGCCCGCAAACAAAGGAGAACGGTCGAACCCTTTACGCAATACCGCATGAACCTCGGTATTCGTGTAGGCCAGGAAGCAAGGCATCTGCGCTTCTACGGGCTGGGTGTCGGAAAAAGAAAACTTTCCGGGGGTCGAATCCCCTTCTTGCGCGGTCAGCACAGAAAAGTCCACTGTCCGTGCGTCTATTCGCACCGGAGTGCCTGTCTTGAGGCTTCCCGTTTTCAAACCCAAAGCCGAAAGCTGGCCGCTCAAACCCAAGGAGGCCGCCTCGCCAACCCGTCCGCCCGGATAAGAACTTTCTCCCACATGAATCCGTCCATTCAAAAAAGTTCCACCGGTAAGGATAACTGCCCGTGAAACGATTTCCGCTCCTGAAAGCGTCTTCACCCCCCGCAAACGCCCTCCTGCTTCAAAAAGGAATTCCACTACGGTATCCTGCCGCAAATCCAGATTCGGTATCCTTTCCAAAACTCGTCGCCAAGCAGAAGAAAACAAACCCATATCGCATTGGGCGCGCGGACTCCACATGGCCGGCCCTTTCGATCGATTCAGCATGCGGAATTGAAGCGTGGAACTATCGGTTACAATGCCCGAATACCCGCCCATGGCATCGATTTCCCGCACAATCTGGCCTTTGGCCACCCCCCCCATGGCCGGATTGCACGACATATATGCCAACCGGTCGATCTGCATGCTTACCAGAAGCACACGGCTTCCCAAATTCGCGGCGGCAGCAGCAGCCTCGCAACCGGCATGTCCGCCACCTACCACAACAATATCGTAATCCAACGCCATTCTACAACCCCTTTCTTCTTTTCTTTCTCACGAAATCCACCCGCATTACCCTCGCTAATCCACGGGCCTGAAACAGTATTTTAGCATTTCGTCTTCCATGGCGTGCATCCGTCTTTCCTCCTCCGGTGTTTTATCCTTATATCCAGCCAAATGCAAAACCCCATGGACTAAGACCCGATTCAACTCTTCGAGAGGTTCCACGTGGAACTTCCTTGCATTTTCACGGACACGCGGAACGCTAATATAAATATCGCCCGACAAAGCCCTTACCGGCCAGTCGGTGTTCTTGGCCGCGAAGCCGAAAGAGACTCCTGTAAAACCCTCTTCGCCCCCCGATAACCCGGACTCTTCTCCTCCCCCTCTCCCACGCGGCACCCTGACATCCCTTCCGCCAAATCCCGATTCCTTTCCTTTTCCTGCACAAGCCTTACGTCCGGCACCCCTTTTCACATCCACCCCCGCCGGGAGCACTCCAGAAATAAACGCCCCCGTCTCACATTCGCCTCCTCTCCCGCCATCACAAGTCCGTCCCAAAGAAGCGCTCCCCCAAATCTCCCCTTCAAAAAAAAGCGCAGGGACATCCCTCCCTTCGCCTTCGCCCTCAAAATCCCCGCCGAAAGCAACGCCATCGCACACCCCTGCACCCAACCCATAATCGAAGGTAATAATATCGGTATACGTGTCATGTCCCAAATACCTGCGATTCACATCGAGCAAATAAGCGTCCGAACAGAATACGTAATTCACCTCGCCTGGCACAAAACCCAAACGCTCAAAAACCGCCGAAAGGCAAGCGCGCGCCTGCCGCCTCTTTAAAAAAGGCACCCGCGCATCAATCTCGTTGAAAGCAATCCTTCCCATTTTGAAAAATATTTTTCCGGGCTTTTGTTCCACGTGGAACAAAAGCCCGGATTATCTTATGGCTCCCCGAAGAGAAAATCTTGAAGCTTTTCTTTGTAATAAGGCCTCAATTCCGGAATCCGCCTAAGCAAAAGCTCTCGCGCCGAACGTTCCTTCCGGTCGAATTCGCTTACGCTATCGAACAACGCCGGGTCAAAGGCTTGCCCTCGGCGAGACTCGCGGCGGTCATCCTTCTCCCGCTGAAGCTCGGCATTCTCCGCTTCAAGCATCCGCGTTTCTATCTTCTTCTGCCGTGCCAGAAGCTGGCTATTCAATACTCGGTTCACCAGATCCTTTTCCGTGCGCTCCATATCCCCAAGAATGGAATTATATTTCCCGGCAGAAGAAGGATCCATGGCTTTTTGTCGAGCCAGCTCCTCCTGAAGCATCCTCCGTATCATTTCCTGCCGGGCTGCAGCACGGGCAAAAGCCTCGGAAACCTGTTCATCGCTCACCGAGGAACCGGCCGGAGTACCCGAAGGCCCCTCCTTACGGGAGGAAGATGCCGGAGAAGAATCCACTCCCGGCTGTGCGGCCTGCTGCTCAAGCATCTTTTTCAAAGCCTCGATCTGGCGATTCAAGGCTTCTTGCATCTGGCTCAAGCTCTGTCCTTGTTCTTTTCCGGGGAACATCATCAACGGCATCTTCTCCCCTTTCCCATCCTTTCCCGATCCGGGCGCGGGTTGAGGATTCCCCTTCTGCTGGAAAGAACCGGAAGCCTGCCCCTTCATTTGCAAAGACGGGCGCATCCGGTCCAAAGATTCGGAAAGTAGCAAGGCGAGATCGTTAAGCGCGGTCATGGAATACTGCTGACGAGCCAAAGCCCAGCTGTTAGCCACGGAATAACGCTGGTGATAGACATTATTCATCCCTAAAAGGTATTCGAGGCTTTCAGCCGAATTCTTTTCCAAGTCCCGCAATGTCTGCCGTGTGGAAAGCGCCACTTGCGGCTGCCGGCGAGAAATAGCCCGGACGCTATCTGCCACAAAACCGATTTCCAAGTTAAGCGCCGATTGCCGGCGAATCAAATCGGCATAACGCGGATCATTCACCCGGGTCTCGCCTAAACGGGTCATCAAATCCTCCTGCTCGATCGAGACACGAAGGACGCCTTTCAGCAAAAGCCGGATAAACGCGGCATCTTCCGCCGCGTTCGCTTCCTCTATCTGCTGCTTTTGCATCCGCAAGCCATCAAGAAGCTGCTGCATTTGCCCGTGCGTTTGCTCATGGCTCAGGCGGGAACCGCGCGCGTTGTTTTCCTGCAAAGCCTTGCGGGTCGTCCCCATGCTTTGCCGCAAAGCATCCAAAAGGCTGTCCGGCAAACGGAAACCATTGGGTTTTTCCAAGCGGGCGTCCAATTCGCGAAGAGTCTCCATGTCTTCCTGCAAACTTTCCAGATCGGTTTCCAAACCCGCAAGCCGGTCTTGCAAACTATCCGTATTCCTCGCCAATTCCTTACTATCCCGGGATGCCAATTCCTCTTTCAATTGCCCGCTTTTTTCCACCAATTCTTCCGCATCGCCAAGCAAACGCTCCATCCGCATCTCAAACTCCATTTGACGGTAAAGGTTCATGTTTTGTTCCAGCTCCTGCCCTACGCGATTTTTCTCGAACCGGATTTCTTCCAACAACTCCAAGGTCTTTTCCTGCCCCGCTTGCTGGTCGAGCAGCGACTGGAGTTCCTGCAGATTCTCCAAAATCCGATCGTCCAAAAGATTTTCCAGCAACGCTTGCAATTGCCGCTGCTTCTCTTCCAGATCGGGATCATCCACGCCTGCTTGAGTCTCTAATTCCTGCTTTTTGCGCAATTCATCGGCCAACTGCTCGTACTGCTGGCGCATTCGCCGCTGTTCCTCCACCAGCAACTCCACCTGACGCCGGTCTTGCCAGGAAAACTGCTGCTTGGTCAAAAGCCCCTCGATAAAATCCTGCAGTTTCTTCTCAAAAGACTGGCTTTGCTGCAAGGAAATCGAAAAGTTCCGGTCTATCGAAGAAGCGGTGCTTTCAAGTTGCCCGCGTACTTGTTCCCGGGTCGGTTTGCGATACATCTCCAACGGGGAATACGCCTTCTTGTACGGGTAATACGGGTCGTTATCGGAAAGCTCGAAGCCAAAAGACACTTCATCGCCCTCTTGCAAAGGGAAACGGGCAAGATCCAAATAATAGGTGAACGGCTGGACGGCACGGGAAGGCTCTATCGGCAAGGTATCGATTTCCTGCCAGGACGAACCTGTCTGCGCATTCGTGCATCGAGCCACGAAAAGCAGCCGATGAAAACCGTAATCGTCGGAAATCATCCCCTGGTAATACCGTTGCAAAGGATGCAAGGAATCGAAAAAAGCCCGTACCTGCAATCGAGGATAGGCATCGGCAACGCATTCTACGGCGAACGCAAGCGTGTCGGGCGATGCTTCCCGATAAGAAGAAGCCAGCAGCAGGTATTCGAACGAAGAAAAAACCTGCGTCTCGAACCGAAAAACCGGCCGCTGCGCCGTATCGACATCGAACGTGCGCAAACCGCCCTCCTGTGCCGGAACAGCGACTGCGGAAAGAGAGCGGGCGTGGTCGAAACGCAGTTCCCACGCTATCCGCGTGCCGAAAGGCACTTGGAAATCGAGGTTGTCGGTAACAACCTGCGGGGATTTCCCCGTATAGGCCGGATAACGAAGCACGGCTTTCATGGAAGAAAGCAACGGCCGGTAGTCAACCTCTATGGTGTAAAGCGGACTGCGGTAACGGCCGGCTTCGAGAAAAAAAACTTCATTCCGACGCACTTGCTTGAAAACATGCCCGAAACAGCTGGACGAACGGCGCTCAAGAGGAATCCGAAACCCATCCTGGACAAGGAATATCTCCCGAGGAAGATGCTGTCCGGAAACACGGACTTCCAGCGGAAAATCCTCGCCGTAAGCAACATGCAGGCTCGTGTCGGCCAGACTGATTTCGAACGGGAATTCGGGAGGGAATTCTTCGGAATAGCGTACCACTTGAACCGTCGACTTCAAGACACGGGGTTCGGCCAAAAGAATAAAAGCGAACAGGGAAACCAGAAAAACGAAAGCGTAAAGATACGGGAGCGCATGGCGGAACTTGACCGCCTTTTCAAAACGGTAAGAAAGGAATCCGGAAGTAATCTGGCGGATAGCCGCTTCCAAAAGGGCGGCAGGGACCCCATTGTCGTTGCAAGAAGCCGAAGCCTTCAATTCCAACACATTGCAAAGCCTGTCGCCCAATTGCGGGTATTCCTTGGCAAGGTAACGGGCGGCCTCCTTGTACGACATCCTATGAACCCAATTCCGGCTTTGACAAAACGGGCGGACAACCAGCAACAAAGCAGCGAGCGACAAAATAACGAGCGAAACATAAAACAAACCTGCCCGCACCGACCCCGAAAAAAAGGACACCCATTGCAAAAATCCTAACAATAATATGACAACCAGTAAAATACCAAGAAAAATCAAAAGCCCTTTGAAGGCCTTATCAAGGTAATAGCGCTTCAGGAACAAGTCCAACTGGGAAATAAAATGCTCGTATCCGCCCATGCGTTTCGCCGATTCCAAATTAGCAAAGTTACATTATTTCGCTTTCAACCGGATTCCGCTTCCCGCCGATCCGTTTCCTCTCCTGAACGCGCCCGGGGCAAGTCCGGGAAAAGCCTTTCCAAAAGCGAAAATCCGCCCGGTAAAGCAAGCGAACCGCCCGGCAGGACGAGCAAAGAGGAAACCGCCCGCCCGCGATACCGCCCGCGATAAAAAAGAAATTATTGGAAAAAATAGTTTAAATTTGCCCGATAGGCAATAAGCAGTAACCCGGCAAAAATTGCAGGCTTAAATTTCCGGTAGCCAGAAATCCGGAATTGACGAAGAAAAAAAACAGAAATCATGATGAAAAAGAACAGTATCTTATTGGCGATTGCAGCCTCGATCGGGATTCTCCTCATGGCTACCTCATGCAAAACTCCCAGGGTCAAAAACCTGGAAGCGGAAAACGCGAAATTGCAAAACGACATCGTCAAGTCCGATTCCGTGCAAATCCAGTTCATGAACGCCTATGCGGAAATCGAAGCCAATCTGAATGAAATCAAGCTGCGGGAGAAAATGATCAACGAAAACAGCTTAGGAGCTGAAAGCAATCCCGACATGCAGCAAAGGATCATCAGCGACATCGTGGAAATCGGGAAACTGATGGAGAACAACCGGCAAAAGCTGCAAAACATGGAAAGCTTGCGCAGGCAGCTGATTTCGGCAAGAAGCGCCAACAAAAAACTCACGGAAGAAAACCGGGCGCTCAAGCAAGGCATTCCCGCCCCTGCACCGGTGCAGGTAACCAGCAATCCGGAAGACCAGCAGAAAATAGCCGAATTGACCCAGGAAAACGCCCGTCTGGCCGAACTCAATAAAACCCTCGAAGAAACCATCACCCGGCTCAAAAACCAATTGACGGAAAGCGAAGCCCGCATAGAAAGCCTGCAGGAAGAACTTTCCCTCCTCAAAGAAGCCTATGCCGCGCTCGAGGCCATCAACGATTCCTTGCAAGCCAGCAACCAGACCTATTTGGCCCAACTGGAAGAGAAGGACAACCAAATCAATACGCTCAATTCCCAATTGAGTTCCAGCAACAGGGTTTATTACATCGTTGCCAACTCGAAGAACCTGAAGGCGAAGAAAATAATGGACAAGAAAAATGTCAACCCGAATGTCAACCTGAACAACTTCACCTCGGTTGAAAACTACAACGACCTGCGCATCATCGAAACCAAGTCTTCGAAAGCTACCGTATTGAGCCAGCATCCTTCCCGGAGCTACACCATCAATACCCGCGACAAGAAAAACGTGAAAATAGAAATCAAGAATCCCGAATCTTTCTGGAGCACTTCGAAAGTTTGCGTGATCGAAATAAAATAATGCCAGGTTTCGACCGCTAAGCGCAACAAGCAAAAAAGACGGGTTCCGCCGAAATCGAATACGCGGACCCGTCTTTTTCCATATCCAGCCTCTCCGGTACCGTTCGCAAGGAATGATTTCCAAGAAACGGAAAAATCCTCCTTCCCCGGAAAAAACCTTCCTTCGCGAAACTTTCATCAACCCGCTGCGGATGCCTCTTTCAAAGCATCGGCCAACCGGCTCGCACCTATCCGGAAAAGGCAAGGATTCATCCACTTTTCTCCCAGCACGGCATAGACCATCTTGTAATACGGTATGGCTGCCGCCACGGTGGATATGCCGCCAGCGGGCTTGATGCCGACAATGGTTCCCTGAGCGGCGTAACGCTTTATCACCTCCAGCATGACATAAAAAGCTTCGAGCGTGGCAGAAACAGCCGTCTTCCCCGTGGAAGTCTTGATGAAATCGGCGCCATTGTCAATCGCGATGCACGAAGCCTTTTCGATATTGCCGGGGTTTTGCAGGTTTCCCGTCTCAAGAATGACTTTCAAATGCTTTTTCCCGCAAAGATCCTTGATGGCCCGGATTTCATCCCCTACCCGCTTGTAATCCCCTTCAAGAAATGCTCCTTGGGAAATGACCATATCGATTTCATCGGCCCCGTCGGCCAAAGCCCGGCCGACCTCGTTCAGCTTCACATCCAAAGGAAGCTGGGAAGCCGGGAAGCCTCCGGCAACGCAAGCGGTCTGAATCCCGCTTCCTGCCAAGGATTCCTTCACTTGCCGGGCATAATACGGATAAACGCATACAGCCGCCGTCTTGTAAAGAATCGCTTTTTGGCACAAGTCATTTATCTTTTGTTGCGTATCTGTCCCGTCCAAAGAAGTCAAATCTACCAAAGACAACATCTTCGAGCACATTTCCTGTTCGGAAAAGGAAACGGGAAGCGACAAAATCCGGTCAACCTGGCTTTTCACGAATTGCATTTCCATAATCATGTGTTTTTCGATCGTTTTCTCTCCAATCTATGCGTTTTTCAATTCCTGCTGCCGTTCCTCCCAAAGAAGGCGGAAACTCTTTTGACCGAAATCCGGAAATTCCCGCTGCTGGCCGTAATCTTTCTTGAAACGCATTTTCAAGATAAATCTGTCGTAAGGGGAATGGAAGCTTTTCTGTCTCAACAGCATCTTCTTCAAAACCTTCATGCTCTTCTTCTCTATCGAGAAGTAGGCGTTGCTTTCCACCGATTCTTTCCGGTTATACAGAATCAACTCATGCAAATTGATTCCCGAAGGGCAGACTTCGCTGCATTTTCCGCACAACGTGCAAGAAAAAGCCAAATACCCGCTTTCCTGGAAACCGTTCCGGATAGGGTCGTAAACGCAATTCAACGGGCCTTTCAAGGAAAAGTCCCCTGTGCGGTTGGTAAACTTGAATACCGGGCACAAAGCCATGCAAGCATTGCAGTGAATGCAATCGAAGATGCGCCGCTGAAATTCCCGGGCCAATATTTCGGTACGCCCGTTGTCGACCAGGATAAGGCAAAGTTCTTCCGGCCCGTCCGGTTCGGCCGGATGTTTGGGCCCCGTGATGACCATTTCGTTCCACGAATGGATCCTGCCTGAAGAGTATGCGGAAAACAACGAAGTGAAATAATCCAGGTCCGAAAGAGAAGGGATGAACTGGTCTATGCCAGCCACAACGATATGTTTCCGGCAAAAAGAAGCATAAAGCGTTCCCAACCCGTCATTGTCCGACAAGGAAATCCCGCCTATGTCGCATACAAGGAAATCCGCTCCGGTAATCGCCACGGAACAGTCCCGCATCTTTTCGGCAAGATGCTGCCTGTAAAGGGAAACCGCTTCCTCGTTCGAAGGCCGGTACGCATCCGAAGCATAAGCTTTTGCCAATTCCGACAAGACTTTTTCGGAACATTCTTCCAAAACAGGAAAAGGAAGCTTTTGCATGTCCGATTGGAAGAACTTTATATCGTTCGAACGCAAAAACCGTTTCAACCCTATTTCCTGGAATATGTCCGCCCGGGCAAGGAAAACGGAAGCCTCTTTTGGCAATTGCTTCATTATCTCGCTCAAAGCATGGTCGCGATCTTCCGCATAAATTATTCTGCCCCCGGAAGCATTGAATTTCGATTCGAAGTCGATAAGGTGGTTCGGCAGATCGGCCATGGTTTTGGCCTTGTAAAAGGAAACCCTGTCCTTTACCGTCTTTAAACGGGAAAAGAAATTCTTTGCATTGCAGGCATTCCTTTCATAAATCTCGGCCACGGATTCGAAAAGGGAAAAATCGGATTCTTTCCGCCTATTTTCCTCAAATTCCCTCAAAAAAACTTGTTTATAAAAATCCGACATGCCCTTTCGCGGTTTTAAATGACAAAATTCCTAAGAATCGTTTGCCCGGATATCACAAGTCTATCTTTTCTATTCTCCGTTCATGCCTTCCGCCCTCGAATTCCGTAGACAAGTACGCGTCTACCGTGGCAAGAGCTTCCTTTTCTTCAATGAATCTTCCAGGCAAGGAAAGTATGTTGGCATTATTGTGCGCCCGGGCCAGACGGGCAATTTCCCGATTCCAGCATAAAGCGCAACGTACATGAGGATGCTTGTTGGCTGTCATTGAAATCCCGTTGCCGGAACCGCAGATCAAAATGCCATGCAAAAGGGAACCGGTAGAAACATCTTTTGCTAAAGGATGGGCGAAATCCGGATAATCGACGCTTTCCAAACCATGGGTTCCATAGTCTTTTACTGTGTAGCCTTTGTTTTCCAGGTATTCCTTTACCTTCTCTTTCAACGGGAAGCCTGCATGATCGCTTCCGATTCCTATCAAAATTTCCTTTCCTATCATTTTTCCCTCCTTGAAAATGATTTACAAAGATAGTGCAAGCCGAGCGCAGAGGCAAAACCCCGCTTTGGTTCTGCCGAGGCGCCGCCTATCTTCATGAAGAGGAACTCATAAAGATAGTGCAAGCCGGCCAAAAACCTAAAAAAGATCGGAACGAACCTCTATTTTCCATTAAATGATTGAAAATTAAACCTTAATGAACTACGTGTTAAAAATGTGTTAAAAAACGTTAAAAGATAGTTGAAGCAAGGTTCATAAAATCCATAACCTTCAAACGAGAATAATTATCAACAGGCATTGAAAAAACTATCCGCATTTTTTAAGCCTTTTTAACTTAACACATGTTAAAAAGAAGGATGTTGAAAATTGCTGGCCTCATGAAAGAGAAAGGATGTTGAAAAGCTATTTCCCATGCTGGGTTTTAAAATCTTATCTCGTTAATCAGACAGGGCATAAGACATGTATTCCTTGTTGAAATCCGTTGAAAAAAAACAAGACCGGAAATATCCACAAAATAAACCGCGTTATAAAACATTATGATTCCTATTCGAGAGATATATTTATTTTTAAATTCATAAACATCATCGGCGTGTCGACAGGGTTGAAAAGGCATGACCGCCGTCGCGATCCGGACGGGAAAACAACGGGTTTCTTTCCGCACGTTTTTTTCTATCAAGGAAAGGCACCGTCTTCTAAAACCGTTAACGATGTAAAATTGCAGAATTTTGAACAGCTCCTTATATTTGCTTCCAGCAAAGTGAAGCAAATGGACTACATCGCAGAAATCGACAGGCTCCGGAAAGAAAAGAATGCCGTTATATTGGCCCACTATTACCAGATACCTTCCATACAGGATATAGCCGATTACATCGGAGACAGCTTGGCATTGGCAAGAAGGGCTGCCGAGACGCAAGCCGACATCATTCTTTTCGCAGGAGTTCATTTCATGGCCGAGACAGCCAAGATTCTCAATCCGGAAAAGAAAGTACTGCTTCCGGATGTGGAAGCAGGCTGTTCATTGGCCTCTTCTTGCGATGCGTCCGAGCTGGCCAAGATGAAAGATGCCAATCCCGGCTACAAAGTCATCTCCTATGTGAATTGTTCCGCACAGGTGAAATGCCTCTCCGATGTCATTTGCACTTCCGGCAACGCGGTAAGGATCGTGGAAAGTTTCCCGAAAGAGGAGAAGATGCTTTTTGTTCCTGACAAGAACCTCGGAAGCTACATAAACCGCGTTACAGGCAGGAATATGAAACTTTGGCCAGGGAGTTGCGAGATCCATGATATCCTCAATGCCGAGAAAGTATTGAAGATGAAATTGGCAAAACCGGAAGCCAAAGTGATTGCCCATCCCGAGTGCAATCCGGCGGTTTTGGAAATTTCCGATTTCGTGGGTTCCACCGCTGCCATGCTCGATTTCATTTCACAAGATTCTTCCCGTGTGTACATTGTCGCTACGGAAACAGGAATACTGCACCAGATGAGCAAAGTAGCTCCGAACAAGGAGTTCATTGTCGTTGCAAGCGATGACGAATGCGCTTGCAACGATTGTCCCCATATGAAGCGCAATACCATAGAGAAGCTATACCTTTGCTTGCGTGACGAAACGCCTGAAATCGTCCTTTCTCCCGATGTGATCGAGAAAGCCCGGAAACCGATCGAAGCAATGCTCGCATTGAGTTGAACCCATGAAACTTTTTTGTTTTTTCGTCCCTTTCCTCTTTATCACGGTCGCGGGCCGGGTCCAGGCTCGTTGCGCGGACACTTCGGTTTCTTGGCTCGACACTTCGGCAAATCCGTGTCCGGGAATGGAATTCAAGCAGTTTTTCCATGAAAACGGGCAAGTTTCGGCAGAAGGCTGCTGGTTTGACGGAAAGCCTGAAGGCGAATGGAAGAATTACGATGAAAGAGGCAATCTGGTTTCAAAAGGGACAAGGGAAAATCTCAAGTTGACGGGAACATGGACTTTTTACCGGGACGGGAAAAAGGTTTCGGAAATCAGTTACCGGGACGATAAGAAAAACGGGTCCAGCAAAGATTTTCTTCCCGACAGGGAAATTTCCAGCTTTTACGTCAACGACACGCTGCAAGGATTCAGGATCATCAGGGACACCAACGGGAACACGCTGCAATCCACTCCTTTCAGAAACGGTCTGGAAAACGGATTGGAAAGAAGATACAACCTTTTAGGAGACAACATACTTTTCACTTTTTTCCGGGACGGGATGATTGTGTTCCGCCAACGGGCCAATGCGCGTGATGAAAAGGGATTGAAACAGGGAATTTGGAAAGATTTTTACGACAACGGCATCTTGCATTGGGAATGCGGGTATGTCGATGGCAAGAAAAACGGTTATTGCAAGGTATACGATAGCCTCGGCAATCTGGTTTCCCTGCAAAAATACATAGATGGAATCTTGCAGGAAGATGCTCCCGAACTGGCTGAACTGACCATCCATACAGAATATTTCCTGAACGGGAAGCCTAAATTCCGGGTAGCCTTGAAAGACGGGAAACCGGAAGGAGTCTGCCGGCAATACGACAGCCTTAGCGGAAAAGTCGTGCGCGGGATTCTTTTCAAGGACGGGGAAATCGTCGGAACGGGAACGGTAGACGAGCACGGGAACCTGGACAGCCAATGGGAAGAGTATTATCCCGATGGTTCGCTGAAGTGCACAGGACGTTACTACAAGGGGAAAAAATACGGGCAGTGGAAATATTTCTATCCGGACGGGAAACTGGAACAGGAAGGGCGATACCGGAACGGGGAGTACGACGGGCGCTGGATCTGGTATTTTCCCGACGGGCGGATAAGGCTCGACCAGGAATATTATATGGGGAGACTGGAAGGGAACAGCATAGAATATAACGACAGCGCGCAAGTCGTGGCGAAAGGAAAGTACGTGGATGGAAGGGAAGAAGGACATTGGGTATACTTGCAAGGAGGGGAATTGAGCGAAGGGAATTATGTTTCGGGCGAGAAAGACGGCTTATGGAAAAGCTATTGGTCGTCGAAAGGGAAAGGCAAGCGTCTTTCTTTCCAAGGGAGGTTTACAGGAGGGTTGCCCGACGGGCGTCACCAGTATTTCAACGAAAACGGGAAATTGGCGGAGGAAGGCTATTACCGGCAAGGGAAAAGGATAGGAACTTGGATCAAATACGATGCGGATGGTTTGCCCGAATTGCGCATCCGGTACGACAACTGCGAGGAGGAAACCCGGTACAACGGGAAACGGACTTTGACCAAAGAGGAAGAAGAAGCTTACGAGAAAGAGCAGGAGGATTTCCTGTAACATCATGACCGGCCTGCTTTCCAAGAAGCTGCCTGGACAAGGAAAATGCTCGGAATAGGATTTCCGCGCGAGGTTTGTCCGCGTATGGCAGGTTTTCGGCAGATGAAAGAATTTCCAAGTGAGCAAAAGTGCCGCTTACGGAAAGGAGAAGCCCCGGCCTTCGCGAAGGCCGGGGCTTCTCCTTTCCACGTTCCGGGAAAAATCTCGCACGAACGGGGTTAATCGAATTTCTTGTATTCGTTGAACAGGGTCCCGTCTTCCTGGAAGAACGCGGTTACTTCGGTTTCCATTCCTCTTTCCTCTTGTTCGGCTTCTATCGAGTAAAGCAGTTTGTTCTCGTTGGTTTCCCATTCCTTGGCTTCATCTTCGATTTCCCATGTCGGAGCCGGGTATTTTTGCTCGGCAGCGGTACGCACGGCCTGAGGAAGATCCCGGTAAGGAATTTCGATGGAAGAAGCCAGGAATTGGACATCCGAAGAAAGGAAAACGTCCAATTCTTCTTCCTCCGGCCCTGTCCTCTTCTCGAGTTCGGCCTTGAAAAGGGTTCCGTGCTGGCGGGTATCCATTCTTTCCAAGTCATCGACCCGGTAGTCGGGGTAACGGTTGTTGAGGAAGTCCAGGCAGGACTGGTAAGCATCGGGGGAAATGGGCATGTCGTCGTCATCCCAATCCCTTCCGTTGTCGTCGTCATAGTCCAACTCTTCTTTCAGCAACACGCCGTCCTGGTCGTAGAAAAGGTCCACATCGGGTTTGCCGGCCTGGAGGGCATCGAGTTCTATCTTGTAGATTATCTGGTCGGCGGCATAATGGCGGCGATGCACCTCCACTTCATCCACGCGCCAAGTATCGCTTTGGTTGTAAGCGCTGGCGTAAAAGGCGTTCCTCACCGCTTCGGGAAGCGACTCCAGGCCAGGCATGTTTTGTTGCTGCTGAACCAGCTGCGGGGCAGCATCGTTCGTGTACCAAGCGGTCATTTTCGTTTCGGCGGCTTTTGCAGGCACAACGAACGAAGCCACGGCGTAAACATCGTATCTTACCCATGCCACTTCGGTTGCGGAAGGAAAATCTTTTTTGAAAGCTTCTTCCAAAGCCGCGCTGGGAGTGAAGCCATCGCCTCCTCCATCCGGATGTTCGCAAGAAGAAAGCCCAAGCAGAGCAGGCAAGACCAAGAAAGACAAGGCCAGTTTTTTCAATGAAAACAAAGGTCTCATAAAAATAAATTTAAATTGGTTTGTAATTGCCCGGCATGATGCCGAAAAGGTTTTCTCTCGGGGGCAACTCCGAAGAAAAGAAGATTCTTCGTTATTGAAGATACCCCAGTTTCACAAAAATACGAAAAAAAATGAAAAGAGCAAATTCGAAATAAAAAAAGCGGAAAAATAGAGAAAAAAGGAAAAATGTAAATATGAATTAGAGAAAAAAGGTCTAAAACAAGGGAAAGAGGATGGTTTTATCAACTGTTTTTCGCCTTGTTTCAAGATTTTCTGGATTTTCGGTTGGATTCCGGAAAACATATTGCGGAATAGTCAAAAAGCCCGAAAAGGATAACCGGCATTTTCGATTTTGCAGGTTTTCCGGAAAAAAAAACTTGCACGGAAGACGCTGGGTGCGGATGAAGGGACTCGAACCCTTACGCCTTTCGGCACTAGATCCTAAGTCTAGCACGGCTACCAATTACGCCACATCCGCAATTTGTCTTATCTTAGCCCGTTCAGCCCGTTCCGGTTTCCCGCAAAAGACGCAGCATTGCGGCACGCAGGGAACCGGCAAGGGGCGCACAAGGGACGCAAATTTATAAAAATTGCAAGAAAATGAGCTTGCGGGTACAAGTAACGGAAGATGGGAGCCACACCTTGTTTTGGGAAGAAAAGGGCGAGCATTACCATTCCGTGCACGGCTCGTTGCAGGAAAGCCGCAAGGTCTATATAGAAACGGCTTTCCTTCCGGCTCTCCGGGCGGTCAAGGCGGAATCCCTCCCCTGCCTGCGGGTTTTCGAAATGGGGTTCGGGACCGGCTTGAACGCGTTGTTGTGCCTGCTGGAAGCCGGCAAGCATGGAATCCGCACGGAATACGTTTCGGTCGAGGCGTTTCCATTGGAAGAAAAGCTTTGGCGGCAGCTTAATTTTTCCCGGCAGCTTTCCTTGCCCGGGAACGCGCTTTTCGAGTCCTTGCACCTTCAGCCTTTCGACGCCAAGCCGCATGCCGTGGCCGAAAGTTTCGACTTAGTGAAGATAAAGGGCCGCATGCAGGATCTGGAATTGCCTCGAACGTATTTCCATGCGGTATTTTACGATGCTTTCGCGCCAGCTGTCCAACCGGAACTTTGGGAAGAAGGGATTTTCTCCAAGCTCCGGCAGGCGGCCGCGCATCCGTGCTACTTGTCCAGCTATTGCGCCCAAGGCCGCTTCCGGCGCGCCTTGAGCGCTGCCGGATTCCAGGTGGAAAAATTGCCGGGACCGGCCGGAAAACGGGAAATAACCCGTGCGTATGCCCCTTAGGGGGAATGGATGAGATTAGGGGAATGGATTAGAGAAATAAAAACGTAACTTTGCAAAATAGGTGTTTGCCTTTTCAAGGAAGTTTAACCCTTAACTTTTAAAGCCATGAGCATCAAAGGAACCCAGACCGAAAAAAATCTCCTGCAGTCTTTTGCCGGGGAATCGCAAGCCCGCAACCGTTACACGTTCTTCGCCAAGCAAGCCAAGAAAGACGGGTATGAGCAGATTGCTGCTATCTTTGAAGAAACCGCCCGTCAGGAAGAAGAACATGCCAAACTCTTTTTCAAGGCCTTGGAAGGCGGCATGGCCGAAATCACCGCTGCTTTCCCGGCGGGGCAGATTCTCGATACCCGTTCCAATCTGGAAGCCGCCGCAAACGGGGAAAACGAGGAATGGACGGAACTTTATCCCAAATTCGCCGAAGTTGCCAAGCAGGAAGGCTTCGATGACATCGCCCGCATGTTCACCATGGTTTCGGGCGTGGAAAAAGAACACGAAACCCGTTACCGCAAGCTCTTGGAAAATGTCGTGAACGGAACGGTATTCAGGAAGAACGAGAAAGTATTCTGGTATTGCCGCAATTGCGGGCATGTGCATTACGGGGAGAAAGCCCCCGAGGTTTGCCCCACTTGCAAGCATCCTCAAGCCTATTTCCAATTGCAGGTAAGGGAATATTGATGTTTTTCTGTTCCGGGCAAGGGGCATCGGAAGCAGCGGAGCCTGCCGTGACGCGCCTTGCCCGGAAATTTTTGTTTTTTAACCGGTCCTTTCCCTATGGCAAAGAAATCCCCTTTGGTCTTCATCGGCATACTTTTCTTTATCTTCGGCTTCGTCACCTGGCTTAATTCCACTTTGGTGCCTTTTTTGAAGATAGCCTGCGAGCTGAGCAATTTCGAGTCGTATTTCGTCACTTTCGTCTTTTACATAGCGTATTTTGTTTTCGCCCTCCCATCTTCGAAAATCATCGACCGGTTCGGCTACACCCGTTCCATCTCGATAGGCTTGGGCGTAATGGCCCTGGGGGCGGCGTTCTTTATCCCGGCAGCCTATACCCGGTTTTACCTTTTTTTCCTGACAGGGCTTTTCCTGATGGGCGCGGGCTTGGCGCTTTTGCAGACAGCCGCCAATCCTTATGCCGCCATTCTGGGCCCGCCCGAAACCGCGGCCCGGCGGATCAGCATCATGGGGGTCTGCAACAAATTTGCCGGCGTGCTGGCCCCATTGGTTCTGGGAAGCGTTATCCTGCAAGGTACCGACAGCCTGGCGCACCAAGTCTCCGGGCTTCCGGTCGGGCATCCGGAACGGGTGGCCCTTTTGGACGACTTGGCCATGAAGTGCCGTGTGCCTTATTACTTCATCACGGTGTCCTTGGCCTTGTTGGCGGTTTTTGTCAGAGTTTCGCCGTTGCCTGAAATTTCGGGCGGCGGGAAACCCGGCAAGGGCCATGGCGGGCACTCCCTTTTGAAAAAGCCCTGCTTCTGGGGCGGGGTCGTGGCCTTGTTCTTTTATGTAGGCGCCGAGGTGATAAGCGTCGACAGCCTGATCGGTTACGGGCTCGACCAGGGAGTCCCTTCTTCCGAGGCGAAAATTTTCCCGGCTTTGTCGATGGTGGCGTTCATCTTGGGCTACTTCGTGGGAATCATCGGCATTCCTAAGTATTTCAGCCAGAAGACAGCCCTTGTCCTTTCGGCTTCGGGGAGCCTGGCGGTTTCGCTGCTTGCCATCCTGCTTCCCGGGAAGGACTCTTTCTACATATTGGTCGGATTAGGGCTTACCAATGCCATGATTTGGCCGGCCGTATGGGGGCTTGCCCTTAGCGGGTTGGGCAAGGAAACCTCCTTGGGCTCGTCCTTGCTGATTATGGCCATCGTGGGCGGGGCCTTGCTGCCCTTGCTTTTCGGCTATGTAGTGGATCTTGCCGGCTACCGTCTTTCCTACGGGCTCCTGCTGCCTTGCTACGGCATCATCCTGGCGTACGCGCTGCTGGTTCGACCCGGGAAAGGCACAGCCGCGGCCGGGAAGGAAGAAGCCGCCGGCCATTGACTTCCGGGCAGGCGCAAGGGCCGCGAGGTTTTCGGTTCGGGAAACAGCCGGATGTGGACGGTTGGGAATGCGCAGCCTGACGAGGTTCAGGTTTTCGGTTCGGGAAAAAGGAGGAAACCCTTTCGGGGAAAAAGAGAAAGGCCTTTCCGGGACAAGGTCCCGCCTGTCCGGGCGGGAAGGAAGCCGCGGCAGGAAGCCGGGGAAAACGAATTATCAACAGCGCGCAAGATTGTTTGTTGATAATTTTCGCGGGTATTGAAAAATTTATTATTTTTGGCGTTCCGTGTTCGGGGAGAACAACGGGAAAAGTTACTTGCCACAAGTAAAAAGTAAAAAGACATAACTAAACCATTTCATTCAGCATGAAAAAGTTACTCGGTTTCTTAGTTTTGGCCGCGGCTGTTTCCACAGTCTTTTCGGCATGCAACAAAGAAGAAGAACGTAAATTCGTGAGCGACCTCAACACCGGCCACGAACTCGTAGGCCAGCTCTACGGGGAAAACTCGGTGGTTAGCGACCCGAAAGAAGCCCAAGGCATCATTTTTGCCGTTTCCCCCACGGGCGACTCGGCATACTTGTGCTCCTTTACCGATTTGATGCAGTTGAAAGATACCATGTACTTGGATGGCAATAGACTGGTCCGGGCTTATAAGATTTACACGGCCCCTACCGCTTTCAGCACGAAGTTGTTCCTCACCAATGCCAACGACAAGGACGGCGCGGTGAACACCAGCCGCATCATTGCCGCCGACACGAACAAGTACGCCGGGGAAGACAAACCCTCTGCCGCCCAGCTTTGCCGCGAATATTTCAAGAAGGACCTTCTTCCGTTCATGGAACAGGGCGATTATAACGGCGATATCCGTTGGGAGAGCACCAAAGGGGCTTGGTACTTGCCTTCCATGTACGAACTCGACGCGCTCATGCAGGTGAAAGACCGCATCAACGAACGTTACAGCGTTCCCGGCAGCACGATCATGGTGGACCAAGCCAACGAGAATGGCTTCACGCCTATCGGAGGCGATCTCGGTTTCGCCTACTGGAGTTCGACCGAACAGACGGAAGCCCTCGCTTGGTACGACCTGCCCAATTCCAACCTCGATACCTACGCTCCCAAAACTTGGGCGAACGAAGGCGGCAACGGAAGAATTTACGTGCGTCCTATCCGCAAAGTGGCTTTGTAAGCTTTAGCGCAAGGACAAGAAACGAACCGAGGGCTGCTTACGGCAGCCCTTTTTTTATAAAGGCCGGAATTTCATAAAGGCCGGAACGGGACCAGCTTGCCGCATGGAGGTCCGGGGAAACCCGGAAGCCGGTTCCGGAAAGAAAGGATAAACCGATGAACAAAGACTTTATTGAAGAATTGCGCTGGCGAGGCATGTTGCAGGATTTGATGCCCGGAACCGAGGACTTGCTCGGGAAAGAACAGGTAACGGCTTACGTAGGAATCGACCCTACCGCCGATTCCTTGCATATCGGCCATTTGGTAAGCATCATGATGCTCAAGCATTTCCAGGAATGCGGGCACAAGCCCTTGGCTTTGGTGGGCGGGGCGACCGGGATGATCGGCGACCCTTCGGGCAAATCGAACGAACGGGTGCTGCTGAACGAAGAAACATTGCGCCACAACGTGGCCTGCATCAAGAAACAATTGTCCAAGTTCCTGGATTTCGACAGCCCGGAAGCCAACGCGGCCGAACTGGTCAACAATTACGATTGGATGAAAGACGTTACTTTCTTGGGTTTCATCCGCGACATCGGCAAGCATATCACCGTCAACTACATGATGGCCAAGGATTCGGTCAAGAAGCGTTTTTCGGGCGAAGCCGGCACGGACGGCATGTCGTTTACCGAATTCACCTACCAATTGGTGCAGGGCAACGACTTCCTGCATCTGTTCCGCGAACGCGGCTGCAAGCTCCAGATGGGGGGCTCCGACCAATGGGGGAACATCACTACCGGCACCGAGCTCATACGGCGGATAGAAGGCAAGGAGGCCTACGGGCTGACCTGCCCGTTGATTACCAAAGCCGATGGAGGAAAATTCGGCAAGACCGAAAGCGGCAACGTATGGCTCGACCCGGAAAAGACTTCCCCTTACAAGTTTTACCAGTTCTGGCTCAATTGCTCGGATGCCGATGCTTCGCGCTATATCCGCATCTTTACCTTGCTCGGCAAGGAGGAAATCGAGGCTTTGGAGAAGGAGCATGCCCAAGCGCCGCATTTGCGCGCCTTGCAGAAGGCGTTGGCGAAAGACCTCACCGTCCGGGTGCACTCCTTGAAAGATTACGAGATGGCCGTGGAGGCCTCGGAAATCCTGTTCGGGAAAAGCACCACGGAAGCGTTGCGGAAACTGGATACGGCCACGTTCCTTTCGGTCTTCGAAGGGGTTCCTTGCAGCGAAGCCAGCCCGGAGGATTTTGACGGAGGCGTGTCGTTGGTAGACTTGCTTTCGGAAAAGACCGGGATTTTCTCTTCCAAGAGCGAAGTGCGCCGCGCCTTGAAGGAAAACAGCCTTTCCATAAACAAGGAAAAGGTTTCCGAACAGACTCCGGTGCAGCGCGGCATGCTGCTTAACAATGCTTATGTGCTGGTGCAGAAAGGCAAAAAGAACTATTTCTTGATCCACGTGAAGGAGTAAAGGAAGGCTCGTTCCGGGAGGCAGGCAAGGGAGGCTTTGCAGGTTGTCCCTTTCTGCGGGCCCGGAACGGGAAAAGGGGATAAAGACAGCGGGACATGTTTGTTTTTTACGCTTCCCGGAAGGAAAACGGGCAATATTTGTTTGATTCCGCGGAGAGCCGCCATTGCTCCCGGGTGCTTCGTTTGCTCCCGGGCGCGGATGTCCTCGTTTCGGACGGGGAGGGAAACCTTTGCCGCGCGGTGCTGACAACGGTCGACCGCGACTTCTGTTCCGCTCGTCCGGAGGAAACCCTTCTGGAGGCGGGCAGGAATGGGAACCGCCGCCCGCAAGTGCATATCGTGATGGCTCCGACCAAAAGCATGGATCGCACCGAATGGTTTTTGGAAAAGGCCACCGAGGTGGGTCTGGGCCGGATCAGTTTCATTCATAGCCGTTATTCCGAACGCAAGGCGGTGAAGGAGGAACGGGTTCGCGGCATACTCCTGGCCGCCATGAAGCAATCGCAGCAGGCGTATTTGCCGCTGGCAACCCCCTTATGCGGGCTGGAAGCGTATCTGAGGCAGCGGGAATCCTGCTTGGAAAAGGAACGGATCGAAAATCGGGGCGAAGCGGGAGAAGCGGCTTCAGGCGACCCTTATCCTCAGAAATTCATTGCTTACTGCGGGCCGGAATACCCAAAAAGGAACCTTTTGGAATTGCTCGACCCCGGAAAGGGGATGGAAGTGCTGATAGGGCCGGAAGGGGATTTTCATCCCGGAGAAGTGGCGGCATGCGTGGAAAAAGGCTATGTCCCGGTAAATCTCGGCCCGACCCGGCTGCGCACGGAAACAGCTGCGCTTTTTGCAGCCTGGGCCCCGGCTTTCCTGCGGGGCCGGCATGCCCCGACCGTGCCGGCAACAGGCCTCGAGGAGGCGGAAAGGTAAAAGGAAAATATGCGCAAAGTTTTATTCGTTGCCGGTTTGGGAGCGATTCTTTCGGGTTTTTTCCCGCGGTTCGCTTCGCTGCTTCCCGCACAGGAAATCACCCTCGGATTGCTCAAATACGGGGGCGGAGGGGATTGGTACGCCAATCCGACCTCGTTGCCCAACCTTGCGGCGTTTGCCAGGGAATCGACCGGCATGGCCCTCGCGGCCCGTCCCCGGACGGTAGAGGCGGGGAGCCAGGCGCTTTTCGATTGCCCGTTCGTGCACATGACCGGGCACGGGAACGTGGTTTTTTCCGACGAGGAGGCCCGCAACCTTAGGGATTACCTGGAGGGTGGCGGGTTTCTGCACATAGACGACAACTACGGCCTCGATGCTTACGTGCGGGCGCAGATGAAGCGGGTTTTTCCCGAGCTCGATTTCGTGGAGCTTCCGCTTTCCCATCCCATTTACCGGCAATGTTTCGATTTCAGCCGCACCGGCTTGCCCAAAGTGCACGAGCACGACAACAAGCGCCCCCAAGGGTTCGCCCTTGTCTATGAAGGAAGGGTGGTTTGCTTCTACACGTACGAATGCGATCTGGGCGATGGCTGGGAAGACCCGCAAGTGCACAAGGACACGCCCGAAATCCATCGCCGGGCGTTGGAGATGGGGACCAACATCCTGCAATTCGCCTTCATGCAGTAGGAAATTGCGTAAGTTTGCATCGGTGCCGGCCGAGGGGCGGCATGTGTTCCGGATGCCATGAAGGCGGAGAGGTTCGATGGAGGGGAAAGGAAGTTCCGGTAGCGGGAACCAGGGTTTTGGAACGAGACATAAAAACAAATCATTGTATGATAGCCATGAAACGGAAACTTGCATTCTTCGGTTTTTTCCCGCTGCTTTTCTTTTTTCTTGCCTGTACGACGGCCTGCGGTTTTCCCAAGAAATTGGCGCTGAGCGGCGTGGAAAAGACATTGTCGTACCCGGCCAAGGGATTCACGCGGATAGAGGTCTCGGGTTTTTATGATGTGGAACTCCTCCCCGCCCAAGCCGATTCGGTGGTCTTGCAGGCCGACACGGTGCTGCTGCCGTATATCCAGGTGAAGCACAAGGGAAAGGATTTGGCCATTTCCATGAAGAAACCGGTGCAGTTCGGCACGGAAGGATTTTCAAGGATACGCGTGAAGGTGTATTACAACCGGATCGAACGCATGGATTTTTCCGGAGGGAGCAAGGCGAAAGCCGGCACGATAGGTTCGGAGAAACTGGCAATGGATTTTTCCGGGGCCGCATCGTTCGAGGGCGATTTGAAGGTGAGCGGCGACTTGCAGATGGAGTTCTTCGGGGCTTCTTCCTTTTCGGGCAATATTGTTGCCGGGGGAACCGTAGGAATGGCTTTCGGAGGCGCTTCCGTGTTCAAGGGCGATTGCCGTTTGCCGGGGAAAGTCCATGCCGAGGCGGTCGGGGCATCGACCATCAAGTGGAGCGGGTACGCGAAGGACGTGCAGCTGGAAGTGTCGGGGGCAAGCGATGTGGAGGGCTACGGAATGGCTGTCGACAATCTGAAAGCCGATGTTTCGGGCGCTTCGAGCGTGGATGTTTCCGTGAACCATTTTCTGGACGCCCAGGCTTCCGGGGCTTCGGTCATCCGTTACAAAGGCCAGCCGAAAGTGAAGATGGAGGCCAGCGGGGCGAGTTCGGTAAAACCCTGTGAATGAACGGGTATTCGTCCAATAGCAAGGAGAAGGAGCAGGTTGGGAGGAAAGCCCGTAGGACGGCTTTTTTCTGCGGGCTTTTGTCCTTATTGCTTCCCGTTTGCTTTTTGGGGCGCGCTTGCGCTTCCGACACGCTGGCTTTGGCCATGACCGGCCTTCAGGAAGCATACCGGGAGTCGAGGCGTTTTCAGGAAGAACCGCTTTCTTTGGCGCAAGCGCGGTTTTGCGACAGCCTGTTCCGCAGGGCTCGGGCAGGAAAGGACTCCTTGGCGTTGGCGGAAGCCTATCTTTGCAAGGGCGACTGCCGGTTCAGGGAAGACGGATATGCTTCCGCCTACATGCTTTATGATACAGCTATCCAGCTTGCCGAACGGCAGGAGAGCAGCGAAGCCGCTTACATGCTTTTGTGCAGGCTTTATTTGCGGCAAGGAGAAACGGCCTACTTCCTTGGGAAATACCTGACTGGAGTAGAGTACCTTTACAAGCTGCTTCTTTCCGAATCCACGTTGGATCCGGCTGTAAGGATGCAGGCTTGCATCCGCTTGGGAAATCTTTTCATTCGTTTGGGGAAGAATGATTTAGCCATTCGTTATTTGGACGAAGCCCGCCGGCTGCAACCCGATTTGGAAGCTTGCGACAGCCTGTCGCCTGCTTCTTTCCCGGTTTGGCAGTCGTTCGATTATGTTTCCTATAAAAGCCGGAACCCGGAGAAATGGCCCGTGGAAGAACTCGCGGCCGACCTCGATTTCGCGTTGAATCTTTCTTATTCATCGGCTTATTGGCAAAAGCGGGAGCTGGAAAAATCGTTCCGGTACATTGAAAAAGCCCGGAAATCGGCGCCGGTTCGCAAACTGAGCCAGGTTTACCAAAACATTTCCCTCCACTACATGCTGGCAGGAGACATGGCGCAATGCGAACGGTATTGCCTCCTTGCGCTCGAAATGGCCGGAAGCCTCTACGAAGAGGCGGTTATTTTGAACAATTACGCGATTATTCTCCTGGAACAGGGGAAAGTGGATAGCGCATTGAACGTGTGCAAGGAAAACATGAGCCGGACTTCCGGATCCGAGATGTATCATGTCCGAAGCAATTTGTATTATGTCCTTGCCCGGATTTACGAAACCAAAGGAATGTACAAGGAGGCTTTGGATGCCCGCCAGCGGGAACAAGCCATTTGGGATTCGGTGTACGATCAGGAAAAAGAAGAGAAAATATGGCAGCTGAACAATTCCTTCGCGATAAATAAGATCCTGAGAGACAAGGAACTGTTAGAGTATCAATTGCGGCTTTCGGAAGTGGAGGGCTCCCGGAAAAATATCCTGTTGATCCTGTTTTCATTGCTTTCGTGCATCGTGATCGTCCTTATTGCGATTATTGTGAAGAAATTGCAAAAGCAGCGCGCGTCCGTGAGCCATTTGGAAGAGCAGATCGTCCATATTCACGAAGACACGCAGAAAATCATGGAGTCTTCCAAGGCGGAGTATGAAAATGTCTTGACAAGCAAGGCTCAGGAATTGACAGCCAATACCATGTATATAGCCAAGATGTGCGACATGGCGAACCAGATCCTGACGGAAGTGCGCAAGCTGGAATCTTTTTGCACGAAAAAGGAAGCCAAGGAGCTTTTGCTGAACATCCAGCGGCAGGTGGCTTCCCTGACCATAGAAGAACGCGGCTGGAACGACTTCAAGCTTTATTTCGAGCAGATACATCCCTCCTTCTTTGCAAAGTTGAACCATTCCTATCCGGGCCTTACCGCGGGGGAAAACCGCTTGTGCGCCTTCATTGTCATGAACCTGACTACCAAGGAGATTTCGGCATTGACCAACCGTTCGGTTCGAACCATCGAAACAGCCAAGTTCCGGCTTCGGAAAAAGCTCGGTATCGGAAAAGAGCAGACCACGCTTTCTTTCCTGATGCGGTTTACCAATTCGCCTGCTTGACCGCCATGGCAGGGTGAATATATTATTAAAACAGAATCAATACGTTATCTTAAATTGTAGCATTTTTGCCGTAGGCCAAAACCCGTGTTGCCGTAGTTTTGTATAGGGTGAAAAGCGATTGGACATTCCTCGAACCGTTTTCATTTGTTTTCAGCAAACCGGCAGGACAAGATGTTCGCCTTTTGCGCTTCGGAAAGGTTCGCCGGCTGAAACAGGGAAGAAACCTCGATGTTCAATTAAAAACCTTTAACGATGAAACGAGTTTTGTTTGCTTTGGCCGCTGCATTTTTAACCAGCGCCTCCTTGGCCTTGGGAGCCGGAAAAGGCATGTCGCAGCCTTCTTTTTTCATGAACGGGAAACCGCAACCCGCTTACGCGTTGAACCCCGCGGCGCAGGCCGGCCTTTTCCTGCAGCCGGAAGGAATCCGGTACACGGAAACGCCGGCCAGCCGGTTCCAGCAGAAAGCCGCCTATTATCAAACGCTTGCCAAAGAACTGAAAAGCCAGGATTACCGTCCTGTCGAACTGACCACCCGGAACGCCCAAGGGCTAAATTCCCAGCGGGTCATCACTTTATGGGACGAAAACGGAACTTACATGGAAACCACCGAATCGGGTTTGGTAATCATTACCCAGCAACCGAACGGTTCGGATTGGGGAAACCTCGCGAGGGAGAAGATAATCTTGGACGAAAACGGCGATATGGTCGAATTTTACACGGACAATGGAAGCGGTTCTTCCTGGAACCCGTATTACCGGTTCGTGGCCACTTACGATGAAAACCACAACCAGCTGACCGCCACCCAGACTTTCCATACGGACACTGGATGGTTTGCCCGTCTGGCTTGGGTGAACGAATACGATGAAAATAACAATATCATCCATCAGACTTATTACAACAAGGCTTTGGGGTCGACCCAATGGACCTTGGGCTTGAAAATAGACTGGGAGTACGATGCCAGCGGGAACAATATGAAGAAAACGCATTTCGACTGGAAAACAGGTTCGCAGAGCCATGAGGAAACCCAGCGGTACGAGTACGACTATGACGATAAGGGCCGGGTCGTTGCCTACCGTTTTGCCGGTTATGGGACATATACCCTGCAATACACGTATTCGTACGATGACGAAGGGAAGCAAGTGGGCGGTTCCACGCTCCAATGGCAGGACGGCGAATGGGTAGAAATCGATAGGACCACCATCACGTGGGACGGGGACAGGCCGTTGCTCATGGAGCTGGAGGGGATTCGCCACGATGAATGGACCGTGGTTTCCCGGACGGAGTACATCTACAGCGGCGATACGACTATCATGCTCGACAGCAAGTGGAACACCGCCGCCGGCGACAGCCTTTGCCCGGCCATGCGCACTACCAGCATCAGCAATGAAGCCGGTTTTCTGGAATACAAGTTGGAAGAACCTTGGGCCGCGAACCTTCAAAGGTACTACCAGCATTACCAGTACCTGTATACGTACGATGAGAATTACAACATCCTGACCCAGAAACACCAGTTTGCCAATTGGGATGCCAGCTGGAATGTGTCTTCCTGGACTTCCAATCTGGATTACACCTTCACTTACGATGAAAACGGGAACGGCGCGTCTGTCAATGCCGAAGTCCGCAATCCCAATGAAGACTTCTTCATTCCCTACAATATGCACCAGAACCACCTGTATATTACAGACGATGCCGCTTCCTATGCCGAAGTACATTATTTGAACGTGAGCGATTATGTCAATGTCAGCAATGTGTCGCTCAACTACGCCAGCTTGGAAATGCTGCCGAACGAGACCCGGGCTTTGGCAGCTACCGTATTGCCCGCTCATGCCAGCAATCCGGAAGTTTACTGGTATTCGTCCGACCCGGCTGTTGCAAGGGTGGATATCAACGGTTTGATTACGGCAAAAGCGGCGGGCCAGGCCATCATTGCCGCTCGCACGCTGGACCAGTAGCTCACGGCTTCCTGCGTGGTCAGTGTCCTTGAAGAAGTGGGGCAAGTGGCCAATCCTGTCTTCTTCCCCGCTTCTGGTGAAATCGTTGCCGGTACCGAAATCACGATCATGACCACCACAACGGGCGCAACCATCTATTACACGACCGATGAAACCGAACCCACGGCCCAGTCCACGCCTTACAGCGCCCCCATTGTAGCCAGCGAAGACATGACCATCAAGGCGGTTGCCATCCTGGAAGGCAAGCAGTCGGAAGTTGTGACGGCGCAATACACGGTGAAGGAAGAAGCAGTTGAGGTGGCCGACCCTGTCTTCCGTCCCGGTTCCGGAGCGGTTGAAGCCGGAACGGCTGTTTCCATCAGCTGCGCTACGCCAAACGCTATAATTTACTATCATATAGATACGTTTGCCGATGCAGGCATGCTTCTGTACAAGGAGCCTATCCTGGTTGGGGATTCCATGACCATCAAGGCGGTTGCCGTCATTGGAAATAACGTGTCTGATACGGTTACGGCCGTTTATACGATTGCAGAAACCCATGTGGACGTGGCCGAACCCCTGTTCAATCCCGCTTCCGGAGAAGTCCTGTACGGCACGTTGGTAACCATGATGTCCAGCACGCAGGGGGCAAAGATTTATTATACGCTCGATGAAACCGAGCCCACGGAGAACTCCATGGAATACGTGGAACCCGTTGCAATCACAAAAGAAACCGTCATCAAAGCCATTGCCGTCTTAGGGACAGAGAAATCGGACGTGGCCACGGCTGTATATAAGGTAAGGTACGAAGTGGCCGACCCGCAGTTTTACCCGTTTGCCGGCACGGTTCCTTTCGGCACGGAAGTCTACATCACATGCAAGACGGAAGGTTCGACCATCTATTATACCACCGATGGCTCGGAACCCACCCGGGAATCGGCCATATACGGCAATCCCATCGCGATCACGGAAGATATGACCATCAAGGCCATGGCGGTTTGGCTTGAAGCCCGGTCAAACATCATGACGGCTGTTTATACGGTTGAGGCTTCCAATGAAGGACACGGGGAACTGGAAGCGCGATTGTATCCCAACCCCAACAACGGGAATTTCTTTGTAGAGGTTCCTTGCACGTCGAATATCCGGATCTTCAATCTCAACGGCCAGTTGCTCCGGAACATGGAGAAGAAATCCGCGGGCGTCTACGAGCTGCATCTTGACCATAGCGGCATGTACATCCTCCATGTCTCGGATGAAACGGGCAGGCTGAGGTCTGTCAAAAGCATCATTGTCCGGTAACGGCAGGGTCGTTTTGGTTTGGGTTGCAAGGCCGGCGGGAAACTGCCGGCCTTTTTCCTTCCCTTGCGTGGTCTGCCGGGAGCCTCCTTTGGCTGAACCTGGGCTTTCCGGAGCGCGGCTTCCTGTTCCGCTTATTTTCCTTGATCGGTTCCGGAGACAAACAGATTCATCAATTCCGTATTTATGTAATAATTCGTTCTCCAGATTTTCACCTTTTGGAGAATGCCGGCATCTGCCATCTTGTTCAGGTAGCGGGTTGCGGTCAAGCGTTGGACCTGCATGTCTTTTTCCAGGAATTCCACTTTGGTATAAGGGTGGTAAAAAAGGTTGTTCAGCAGTTCGTGCCGGTATTGTTTCCCGAACAAAGGCCGCAGGAGGTTTTTGTAGCGGGCCATCATGGCGGAAATGGCCTTGACTGTCTGCATGGCGCTTTCAGCTGTTTCTTCAACGGCCTTCAACATGAACAAGATCCAATCTTCCCATTGTTCCGCGTTTTCGTTTCCCGCATCCCGCACAGCTTGCATGAGGTGGTAATACGCCCCTTTGTTTTGGGTAATATACAGGCTAAGGTATAAAACGGGCAAATCGAGCAAATCCGACAAGACAAGATATAGAACATTGATGATTCGTCCTGTGCGTCCATTCCCATCGAAAAAAGGGTGAATGCTTTCGAATTGGTGGTGGATAATGGCCATTTTGATTAGAGGGTCGTAACCGCAGAGGTCTTCATCATTGATGAAACGTTCCAGATTGGCCATGTCCCGGTTTATCGAGCCGATGTCTTGCGGCGGCACATAGACGATTTCCCCATCGGAACGCTTCAGGGAGGTGCCTGGTACATTCCTGAACCCCGCGCTGTTGCGTTCCAAGACTTTTTGTATTTCTTTTATCGTGTTAATGGTCAGGAGCCTGTCTTTCTTGATCAAGATGAACCCCCGCTGGATGGCTTCCCGGTAATTCAACACTTCCTTGACGGAAGCATTCATTACGTTATGCCGCATGTCCAAACCGGCTTTGTATAAATCGTCCTGGGTTGTAACGATGTTTTCCACCGCCGAACTTTCCTTTGCCTCTTGCAAGGTCAGGGTGTTGAGGAGGATGTTCTCGTTCGGGATGGTCCGGGCTATGCCTTTCAGTTCAGCCAGTTTCTTGTTGGCTTTGTTCAATTGCCTTAAAACCTCTTTGGTTTCCAAATCGTAAGGCAATGGAAGCCGGGGAATTTCGTATCTTGTTTCCATCTTTTTTCCGTAAAACCCGGGCTTGGGACGTGTCGGAGCCGCAATACCGGGAAAGAAGGCTGTGCGCTGCTGCTTTATTTTCTTGCAAGGTTATCATGTATCATTTTTTCCGGTTTCGTATACATGATAAAGTCATCATGTATCATTTTTCCCGGATTCGTATACATGATAAAAATCCTTGCAGGCCGGTTTCCCCGGTTCTGTGCGGGCGCACGGGATTCCGGGCCTACTTGTACTCCATCAGGTAGACCTTGATGAAGTCGTCGAGCTCCCCGTCGAGCACGGCCTGGACGTTGGAGGTCTCGCAGCCGGTGCGCAGGTCTTTGACCATCTTGTAGGGTTGCATCACGTAAGAGCGGATCTGGCTGCCCCATTCTATTTTTTTCTTGCTGCCTTCAATGGCGTTGATTTTTTCCCGCTTCTTCCGCAATTCCAGTTCGTAGAGCTGGGATTTGAGCATCTGCAAAGCCTTTTCGCGGTTTTGCAATTGGGAACGGGTCACCTGGCATTCGATGATGATGCCCGAAGGCGCGTGGCGGAGGCGTACGGCCGTTTCCACCTTGTTCACGTTCTGCCCGCCGGGGCCGCTGCTTCGGAAAGTGTCCCAAGACAAGTCGGCCGGATTGATTTCGATGTTGATGTTCTCGTCGATCATGGGGTAGGCGTAGACCGACGCGAAAGAGGTGTGGCGGCGGGCGCTGGCATCGAAAGGCGATATGCGCACCAAGCGGTGCACCCCGCTTTCGCTTTTGAGGTAGCCGAACGCGAAATCCCCTTCAATTTCGATGGAAGCCGACTTTATGCCGGCTTGCTCGCCTTCCTGGTAATCCACAACCGTGGTTTTATAGCCCTTGCGTTCGGCCCAGCGGGTATACATGCGGTAAAGCATCTCGGCCCAGTCCTGACTTTCGGTTCCGCCAGCCCCGGAATTGATCGTGACCATGGCCCCCAAGCGGTCTTCCTCGCCCGAGAGCATGTTCTTGAACTCCAATTCCTCGATGGACTTTTCCAGGGAATCCATCGTGCCGTCCATTTCCTCTTCGGGCACTTCCCCGGCTTCGAACATCTCGGCCATCACCTGGGCATCCTCCATCTCGGAATCCACTTTCTTGAAGGCATCGGTCCAGACTTTCTGCTGTTGTATGCCTTTCATGACCTTTTCGGCGGCTTTGGGGTCGTCCCAGAACCCGGGGGCCTGGGTCTTGGCTTCTTCCTCGCTTATGAATTTCTCTTTCCCGGCCACGTCAAAGGCACCTCCTCAGCGTCTCCACCCGCGCAGACAACGCTTCAAGCTTGTTTTTGTCGTACATTGTATCTTGTATGTTTGTAAACGCTCCGGAACATTCCGGAAGCAATCAGGCTTTGCAAAGGTAAGGGTTTCATTAAATATGGATCGATGTCCGCCCGGGTCGGGGTAAACCTGCAAGCCGGTTTCCTGAAGTTTCATTGAATAGGGATCGATACCTGCCGGAGGGAAAGATTAGAAGCCTCCGGGCGAGGCCCAAGGGCACAAGCATCGCGCCCGGCCTCAATAATTAAATCCGAACTGCCAGAGGGTCAGCACATTGTCATGGCCGAACGCTATATCGTCCTTCACAATGACTCCTTTCGGAACGGATTCTATCTGTTTTTTCCCTTTCTTTCTGCCTCCGCTTTCAAATGTATGATCGCCTGTCTGGAAATCCGATACCTTGGATGCCAGCACATCGTCTCCAACCCTCATTTGATTGTAGAAGAAAGTTTCCCTCAAGTTTCCTTTCTCCGGGCTCCCGCCAGCCAATACTGTCATCAGGGAAGGATTGTCCACATGAACCTTCTCCACTTTGCCCAAGCCCCGCAATTCCCCGGTCTCATCCCTCACCTGGCCTATCATGCCTGCCTTTTCCAAATAAACCATGTATTCAGGCACATTGTTCCGGCTGACACCGATTTCGGATGCCAGGCTGTCGGCATTAGGCTTGAAAGGCGCCAAGCCGGCAATGATGGCCACGAGTCTTTTCATTTTCCGCGCAGTAGAGGCTTTCCATACCGGCATATCGGGGAATATCCACCTCTATTGTCCGGGAAACAATTTGTTCCATACGCATTTCAAAGCCGGGTTCCGGGGCAAAAGGATAATAACCCTTTTGCAGATATTCCCGGAAAAAGGGCAATGGATGCGGAAGCTGTTCAGGCAAAGGCACTTGATGATCCAGAATTCCATCAAGGGCATATTTCCTGCTTTCTATTCTTGTGAAAGTCTCGGTGCCAATCTTCCAAGAAAATTCACAAACCCAACAAAAAAGCAGGAACCCGCCCCGGAAACATTCCGAAAGGAGGATTCCTGCCTGTGGCCGCAAGCCGTTCCTATGGCTTTCCTGAGGCAAGAAACCGCGCCACGCCGTGCCAATTCCCCTCTAAATCACCGCACACGAGCCTGAACATGCCTCAAGGCCGGATCGGCGCGCATCCATACGCCTCGTCCGTATCGCTAAGCCGCATCCCGGCCGTGGCAGTTCTTGTATTTCTTGCCGCTTCCGCAAGGACAAGGGTCGTTCCGGCCGATTTTCTTTTCCACGTGGACCGGCTGGGGCTTCTGCGGGGCGTCGGGGCTGTTTGTCCGGACGGGAACGCCGCCCCGCCCGTCCTGGCGCGTGCCTTCCACGCCTTGCCGCGAAGTCTGCATCCGGCTCATGTCGGTGCGCTGCTGGCGGGCTTCCTGCAATTGTTCGGGGTCGGGAGAAGGAAGATGCCCCAAGGAAAGGAACTCGCTCACATCGCGGTTCAAATCCACCACCAGGCGCTTGAACAGGTTGAAGGCCTCGAACTTGTAAATCAGCAACGGGTCTTTTTGCTCGTAAGAGGCATTTTGCACCGACTGTTTCAAATCGTCCATTTCGCGCAGATGCTCCTTCCAGCCGTCGTCGATCATGGCCAGGCAGAGGCCCCGCTGGATCGAGGCCGTGATTTCGTGCCCGTTGCTGTCGATGCATTTCTGGATATTGGCCACCACTTGCAAGGTCTTCCGGCCGTCGGTAACGGGAATGGCGATGTTCTCGAAGCGGGAGCCGTGCGACTCCTTCACATGCTTGATAATCGGCAAGGCCTGCTGGGCAATGGCTTCGGCTTTCTGCCGGTAGGACGAGTAAACCGACTCGAACACCTTTTGCACGGCCGAATCCTTCCCGCTCGAAGCCTCGGCTTCGTCGATCGGGCATTCCACGCCGAAAGTGCGCAGGAGCTGGCTTTTGAAACGCTCGAAATCCCGGTCTTCGCGCAATTCGGAAACGAAGTTTTCCACCGTGTCGTACATCATGTTCGAGATGTCGATGCCCAAGCGTTCGCCAAAGAGCGCGTGCCGGCGTTTGGTGTAAATCACCTCGCGCTGGGCATTCATCACGTCATCGTATTCCAGAAGGCGTTTGCGGATGCCGAAATGGTTCTCCTCCACTTTTTTCTGGGCCCGTTCAATCGACTTGGTAATCATCCTCGCCTGGATGTTTTCCCCTTCCTTGTAGCCGAACCTGTCCATCACGGCCGCGATGCGCTGGGAGGCGAAAAGCCGCATCAGGTTGTCTTCCAGGGAAACGTAGAACTGCGAGCTGCCCGGGTCGCCTTGACGGCCGGCGCGGCCTCGCAGCTGGCGGTCCACGCGGCGGCTCTCGTGGCGTTCGGTACCGATGATGGCCAGACCGCCGGCTTCCTTCACGCCCGGTCCTAACTTGATGTCGGTACCGCGGCCGGCCATGTTGGTGGCAATGGTCACCGTTCCCGCTTTCCCGGCTTCGGCCACGATGTCGGCTTCTTTCTTGTGGAGTTTCGCGTTGAGCACGTTGTGGGGAATGCCGCGGCCTTTGAGCATGCGGCTCAGCAATTCCGACACTTCCACCGAAGTGGTACCCACCAGCACCGGCCGGCCGGCTTTTATGAGCCGTTCTATTTCTTCGATGATGGCGTTGTATTTCTCACGCTTGGTCTTGTAGACCAAATCGTCCATGTCCTGGCGGATTACCGGACGGTTGGTCGGGATGCAGACCACGTCGAGCTTGTAGATGTTCCAGAACTCCCCGGCTTCCGTCTCGGCCGTCCCGGTCATGCCGGCGAGCTTGGCGTACATGCGGAAATAGTTCTGGAGGGTGATGGTGGCGTAGGTCTGGGTGGCTTTTTCCACCTTGACCCTTTCCTTGGCCTCGATGGCCTGGTGCAGGCCGTCCGAATACCGGCGGCCCTCCATGATGCGCCCGGTCTGCTCGTCGACGATTTTCACCTCGTTGTCGATGACCACGTATTCCACATCGCGTTCAAAAAGGGCATAGGCTTTCAGCAGCTGGTTGATGGTATGCACGCGGTCGGACTGTATGGCGTAATCGCGCATGATTTCCGATTTCCGGGCGGTCTTCTCTTCGGGGCTGAGGTCGGATTTCTCGACCTCGGCCATGAGCGAGCCCACATCGGGCAGGATGTAGTATTCGGGATTGTGGGCTTCGGCCGAAAGCGCGTCCACGCCCTTGTCGGTAAGGTCGATGCTGTTGAGCTTCTCGTCGATGACGAAGTAGAGTTCCCCGTCTATCTTGGGCATGTTCTTGCCCTGCTCCTGCAAGTAGAAGTTTTCGGTCTTCTGCATCAGGGTCTTCATGCCCGGTTCGCTCAGGAACTTGATCAAGGCATTGTTCTTGGGCAAGCCGCGGTGGGCGCGGAAAAGCAGTTCGCCGCCTTTCTTCTCTTGCTCGGCCGTGGGAGTCCCGCTCAGGAGGCTTTTGGCCTCTGCCAGGATTTTGGTCACCAGCTGGCGTTGCTGGTTGTAGAGTTTCTCGATTTGCGGCCGGAGGGCGTCGAACTCCTGGTCGTCGTCCTTGAAGGTGGGTCCGGAAATAATCAACGGCGTACGGGCATCGTCGATCAAGACCGAGTCGACCTCGTCGACAATGGCGTAATTATGCCCCCGTTGCACCAGTTCCTGCGGCGTGCGGCACATGTTGTCGCGCAAGTAGTCGAAACCGAATTCATTGTTGGTACCGTAAGTGATGTCCGCCAGATAGGCTTTCCTCCGGGCCTCGCTGCTGGGCTGGTGCTTGTCGATGCAGTCTACCTTGAGGCCGTGGAATTCGAACAGCATGCCCATCCATTCCGAGTCGCGCTTGGCCAGGTAGTCGTTCACGGTTACCACGTGGACGCCTTTCCCCGGAAGGGCGTTGAGGTAGACGGGCAGGGTTTCGACCAAGGTTTTCCCTTCGCCGGTGCTCATTTCGGCAATTTTCCCCTGGTGCAGCACGATGCCGCCGATAAGCTGCACGTCGTAGTGCACCATGTCCCACGTGATAAGGTTGCCGCCGGCCATCCACTGGTTCTTGTAATAGGCCTTGTCTCCCCGGATGTTCACGTTGTCGCGGGTGGCGGCCAGGTCGCCGTCCCACGGCATGGCCGTTACTTCCACTTCCTCGTTGTCGCGGAACCGCTGGGCGGTGGACTTCACCACGGCAAAGGCTTCAGGCAGGATCTGGTCGAGTATCTCCTGGGTCTTCTCATAGAGGGTCTTGTCGAGCTTGTCGATTTGGGCGTAGATGTGTTCTTTCTCTTCCACGCTCAGGCTGTCGTCGATGTTCTGGTCGAGCCTCGCCTGCAAGGCGTCGCGCTCGTCCTGGGCCTGCTGGCAGTAATCCTTGATCCGTTGCTTGAACTCCTGGGTCTTGGCCCGGAGCTGGTCGTTCGAGAGTTTGGAAATGATTTCGTATTGGGCCAGGCATTGCTCCAAAATGGGCTTGATGGCCTTTATGTCGCGCTCGGACTTGCTGCCGAGCAGCTTTTTGAAAAAATTCGCCATTTTTATGTTGCGTTTGAATGCGTTTGACAATCGAGGTGTTGGGGGAAAACAAGCGCCGGATGGATTTCCAGCAATGGTTTCCCGGTCAGAAAATGGTTTCCCTGTTAGAGAGGGAGGGGGAAGCATCTCTTGTTTGCGCGGCGGGCCCTTTGTTTGCGCGGCAGGCCGCCATTTGGGGAAGCCGGTCGTTTGGAAACGACCGTCCGCCGTGCAACTGCCCGCCCTGCAACCCGCCTTGGATGCGCAGGTCTTGTCCACGACTGCTTTTCAACCGCAAAGGCCGCGAGCGTTTCTTGCGGGCTTCAACGGGAATTGCAAAGCCGGGCAAGGGATGCCGGGTCGGGCAAACGGGTCGGGCAAGAGAGAACTTGCTTCCAGGGGAGGAAACCGTTTTAGAAAGGATAGGCGGGCAACGTCATGGCCCGAGGACCGTTCTGGAGAGAGTTTTCGTTTTTTTCCCGGGGATTGATCCGGATTTCTTTTTGCGGGGGAATGGCGGCCAGGTTTGCAGGAAGGCCTTCATTGGCCGGGCCGCAAGAAAAAGGTTCCGCCGCAGGGGAAGCGCTCGTTTCGATTTCTTCCGCAAGCGTTCCGGCCGGGAACGGGTTGCAGAGGAGTTTGCGCAACCATGAACGCACCGCCCGCGCTTGCGCGTCTTGCATGCGCGTCCGGCGGGAAAGGGCCGAGGGACGGCGGCTGTCGAGAAACGCCTGAAGCCTTGCTAACTGCTGTTCCCAGTCTTGCCAGTTGCTTTGTAGCTGGAACTGCTGGCAGCAGGCTTTGAATTCCTGCAAGGTTTGCTGGGGAACGCTTTCGGCCTTTGCTATCGCTCCGATCAGGAACAGGGGGAGGAAGAAAACAGGCAGGAAAAGGATTCCTTCCCGCCGCAAGGGCTCCCGACGGGAAACCCGCTCGGGGAAAGGGTTCCGCGCCGGGGAACCCTTTCCTTTTTCACGGCAAACGCCTTGCGGCCGGCGATTATGTCCAACTGCCTGTTCCAAGGGTTTCAGTACTCGTCTTCGTGGAAAAAGAAATCTTCCTTGGTAGGGTAATCCGGCCAGATTTCCTCAATGCCGTCGTAGGCAATGCCCTCGTCTTCCAGTTCTTCCAGGTTTTCCAGGATTTCCTGGGGCAGTCCCGAGCGTTGGGCATAGTCGATCAGTTCCGATTTTGTTGCGGGCCAAGGCGCGTCTTCCAGTTTGGAAGCCATTTCTAATGTCCAGTACATGATTCAACCTCCTCGAAAAATTTTTGCAAAAATATACTTTTTAGATAGAGTGGCAAGGCGGAACGTGAACGGCATGATAAAATTTCGTTATTTTCGCGCGTGTTGCCGGCTTGGCGCATGTTGCCGGTTTGGCTGTGCGTTGCCGGAGCGCGTTTTTGCGTGCAGCGTCTTGCGTCCTAAGGGTGCGGCGTGCTTGTACGCCTTTCGGGCGGCAGGAAGCGCGAGTGGCCGCATGCGCCAAGCCGGCGTTTTCGGGGACGGGCTTCGGGAGGAGCAGCGCGGGCCGGATGCCGCACCGGGCTGCGATTGGCCGGATAGATTTTTGAAACAGGAGGTTTATGCCGTTTGTCGAGAATAATGCCCGTTGGCTGCGGTGGCTTGCCTTGCCCGCCGCTCCGTTCTATGCTTTGGCCGTCCGGATAAGGAATTTCCTTTTCGACAAGGGTTTGCGCGAACGCGTCCGGCCGCCCTTTCCCGTGATTTGCGTGGGAAACCTTTGCGCCGGGGGGAGCGGGAAAACCCCCTTGACTGAATACATCGTGCGCCTGCTGGGCCGCGAGCATGCCGTAGGGATTGTCAGCCGGGGCTACGGGCGCAACCGGAAAGGCGAGTTTTTGGCCGAACCGGGCATGGACTCCCGGCAGATAGGCGACGAGCCGGTGCAGTACCTTCAGGAATTTGCAGGAAAGCTTCCCCGGGGTTTCGGCTTGTATATTGCCGCGAACCGGGCCAACGGCCTGCGCGCCCTCAAGGGAGCCTTTCCGGAAATGGAAGCGGCCGTATTGGACGATGCTTACCAGCATCGCCGGGTAGAGGCCGGCTTCAATATCTTGGTGAGCGACTTTTCCAAGCCTTTTTTCCGCGATTACCTCCTGCCGCTGGGCACTTTGCGCGAGGGTCGTTCCGGGAGCCGGCGGGCGCAAGCCGTGGTTTTCAGCAAATGCCCTCCGGGAATGACGCTTGCCGAAAAGGAGGCCTTTCTGGAAGATCTTCCGCTTCATGCCGGACAGGAAGTTTTTTTCACCACGATTTCCTACGGGCCATTCCGGCCCGGCGGGCAAATCCCGTCCCGTCTGCTCCCGGAAACGAAGAACATCCTGCTTTTCACCGGCATAGCCAACCCGAAGCCCTTGGAAGACCATCTTCGCCAAAGCGGGTACCGGGTCGTGGCGCATAGGCGCTTTGCCGACCATCACGACTACAGCCCCGAGGATGCCCGCGCTTTGATTTCCCAGTACGATCGGTACCGGCAGGAATCCGGGGAACTGCTTCTGCTCACCACCCAGAAAGACTATTCCCGCATGAAAGATACGCCGGCTTTTGCTTATTTTTGCTCCTTGCCTTTGGCTTATGTGCCCATCCGGACGGAATTCCTCTTCGGGGAGGGGGAAGCCTTCGACCGGCGCGTGCTTTCTTTCGTGGAAGGCGGGCAGCGGGCAGTCTGACCGGGGGCTTTCCCGGGGCTGACGGCTTTCGCGCGGGCCTGCGAATCCGCGGGCCTGCAAACCCGTTTTTCACCCCGCTGATGGCGGGCTTCGGGCTTTCCCGGAGGACCGGGTTTTCCCGGGAAAATAGCGCCCGGAAGCAAACCTTTCCATCGGCATATCGGCAGCCGAAACGTTTTCCCAGGGAATCGGAGCCTTGCGCTGCGGGCGGTTCTCGAAGGGGAAAGCGGGAACACTTGGATGGAAAGCGGGAACAAGGGAAAGCGGCGATAGGACGAAATGCGAAAAACCGATGAATATGGACAGATTTGAGAAGATTCAGCAGACAGCCGGGTATTTGCGGCAGCAGACCGGCGATTACCAGCCGCGCATAGGCATCGTCCTGGGCTCGGGACTGGGCGGCCTGGTCGATGAATTGAATATCGAGAAAGCCGTTCCGTACAAGGATATTCCCCATTTTCCGGTTTCGACCGTGGCCGGGCATAAAGGGCAGCTGCTTTTCGGCCGGACGGCAAACGGGAAAAAAGTCGTGGCCATGCAGGGCCGGTTCCATTTTTACGAGGGCTATCCCATGAGCGAGGTCACTTTCCCGGTTTTCGTCATGAAAGCCTTGGGCGTGGAGACCTTGCTGGTTTCCAATGCCGCCGGCGGGATGAATCCCGATTTCCGGGTGGGCGATATCATGTTCATCAACGACCATATCAACCTTCTCCCCAACCCCTTGTTGGGGCCTAACGACGAACGTTTCGGCGAACGTTTTCCCAGCATGCACAATGCCTACGACAAGGAATTGCTCCGTCACGGGCTGCAGACGGCCGCCCGCCTGGGCATCGATGTGAAGCAAGGGGTTTACGTGGGCACTACCGGCCCTACTTTCGAGACCCCGGCCGAATACCGTTACATGCGCGTTATCGGCGGCGATGCGGTAGGCATGAGCACCGTTCCCGAGACGATAATTGCCAATTATTTAGGCATGAAAGTCATGGGCCTTTCGGTGATTTCCGACATAGGCGGCGGGGAACAGGCGGTGGAAGTGAGCCATGAAGAAGTGCTGGCTGCGGTGGAAAAAGCCGTGCCGGTGCTTGTCCGCTTGGTAAAGGAAATCGTGGAAAGCTTGTAAGGGAAAACCCGCAAAAGGGGAAACCAACTGCAAAGAGATTCTTCCTCCGGGAGGATGGGCGCAAGAAAAAGGCCTTTTCCGGCCTTTGAAGCGGCCGATCCTCCCGGTTTCGTTTTTGTGCAGGGGTATTCCGCATGCTTCCGCAACCGTACCCATACGACTTTTCAAACTTTTGTTCAACAGTATTTTAGATTGTGTTGCCGTAGTAAAAAAAAGAAGAATTTCAAAACTGCCGTAGCCATACCTTTCCCGGCAAAGCCGGTTTTCCGGAAAGAAAATGTAATCTTACTCCGCTTTTCCCGAGCATGGCGGGAAATGTCCGGAAGGCCTGCATCACAGTCGATGAACGCTGAGGTAGTGAAGGCCGGAATGATGAATACCGAAGTGGCATGCCGATTAGAAAACGCCAATCAAACGAAAAGAAATAAACGCCTTATGAGAAAAATCGCCCGATTCATGTTTGCCGCCGGTTTGACGGCACTCTTCGTTCCGGGGCTCTGCTCCCCGGTTTCGGCCCAGGTTTCCACGCAGCCGCAGAAACGGAACGTGCTGCTGGAAGAGTTTACCGGCGCCGGTTGCGGGAACTGCCCCGACGGGGCCGCCGTCATTGCCAGCATAAAAGAAGTTTGCGGCCATGCCTTCCATAGCATTGCCATCCATGCCGGCCCTTATGCCGAAACGGGAACCGACCTGAAAACCCCGTTCGGGGATTCCCTTGTGCTTGAATGCGGTGTCGACGGGTATCCGGCCGGCGCTATAAACCGCTATCCTTACATGGGCGAAAACCTGCCCTTGAACATGAGCCGGGGCTACTGGGTAAAGACCGTGAAGGCGGCCTTGCAGGAGGACGCGCCGGTGAACCTTTACGCTTCGGCTTCGATCGATGCCGATACCCGGGAACTGACCGTGGAGGTGGAATACTGCTATACCCAAGCCGTGGCGGGAGAAACCCACAACCTCAATGTGGCCCTTATCCAGAACCATATCAGCGGATACCAGAACCAGGCGCCCGCCGGCTACCTCCACGAACATGTCTTGCGCGACCTGCTCACCGGGCAATGGGGAGAGCCTTTGACGGAAATGACGCAAGGAACCGTCTACAAGAAAACCTATACGGAAACCTTGCCCGAAACCATCGGCGGGGCCGAGCTCGATATCCGAAACGTGGAAGTGGTGGTTTTCGTGACCAAGGGCCGGCGCGAAGTCCAGAACGTTACCGCGGCCAAACCGGCCATTTCCAATCTGGCCGATCCGGTCCATGTGGGAATCAGCAGCCGGGATTTGGGCTCGTCGCGTTACGGGCTCAACGTTTTCCCCTTCTCGGCCCGCAGCTATTTCAACGACACGGTACGCGAAATGGAGTTCTCGGTAGACATCAACGGGCAGGCGCAGACCGTCAAGGTTGAAAATATCCTGCTTCCGCCTTATTCGGACGGCATTTTCTCGCTCCAAGTCCCGGCTTATCCTATCCAGGCCTCCAACCAAGCCATCTTGCAATTGGTGTCGGTCAACGGGAAAGCGGTCGAGGTTCCTTCTTCGGTCTCCTACGATTTTACCGAGCCCATTGCCTGCAGCGTGAAAGAAATCTATTTGGAGATGAAAACCGACCAATGTCCCGACGAGACGGTTTTCACCTTGCGTGATGCCGACGGGCAGGTGGTGGAACAGATAGGGCCTTTCGACGGCCCGGGCCCCGTTTCCGTTGCCGACACGTTGGTTATTGAAGAACCGGGCATTTACGCCTTGGAATTTTCCGACCTCTGGCTCGATGGCTGGCAGGAAGGGAACAAGGGCACGTATAAAGTGAAAGCGGCCGATGGCAAGCTGCTGGGGCAGAACTATTCGGTTACCGGGAACTTGGAAAGGATCGTCATCGCGGTGAGCGAAGACGCCTCGTCAGAAGAGGCGGCTCAAGGGAACGGCAAGGAGCTTTCCCTTGCACGCCAGGGGCATGGTTTCCGGATTCTCAATCCCGCTTCGCTTCCCATAGAACGGGTAAGCGTTTACGGGATCGACGGGAAATACCTCTTCGACCAAGCCATGAATGTCCGGGGAGATGTGCAGGTAAGCTTGCCGCAGGCCCGCTCGGGCTTGGCCATCGTGCGGGTGATTCATGAAAATTCCGCTTCGGTGTTCAAGCTGATCCTTCCCTGAGTTTCGGGAATGCAGCTGCAGAGCCCCGCCTTTTCTTCACGGGAAAGATAGCGGCCTTGCCGGCGTTGGCCTTGGATGGCCGGTTCGCGGCAAGGCCTTTTTTTGCCCTCTTTTCACGGGCCCTTCCTTGCGTGTGCCCCGGGGCTGGGCGGCAGGGCGGAGCGGAAAACAAAAGGACTTTCGTATATTTGCCAGCCGTATGGCAAAGGTCGGCTTTCATGTCTGGTACGGTTTTGTTGTAGCATTCTCATTATTATGTAATTGGGGGGGGTATGCCCATGCTGCCGACAACCAGCTTGAAGCCTTGCGGAAAGATTTGCAGGAACGGGTCGGCAGATTGATCGAGCAGGATTCGGTTTTCGATTTCCGCACGGGCCGGAAAGTCGATTCCCTGTGGAAGGCCGATGTGGCCCGGCCCGGGGGCATGCCCGATACCGTGCTGCTGGAATGGATTTACCGCGTAGGTTATTCTTCGGTGGAAAAAGGCAGGCACGTGCAAATCACCCGCCTGTTTTCCGATGCCTTGGAATACATCTCGCAAGCCGGACTGGAAGACCGGGAGGTAGGGCAAGGCCTGAAAATCGGGTTAGGGGCCATCTACGAGGAAATGGGGTTGTGGACCCGGGCCATGAACCTTTATTTCGAAGTGCTGGATTTTTCCGGTTCGGAGAGCCGCCAGCGCGGAAACGTGTTCAACAATATCGCCAATGTCTATTTCAAGCAAGGCTATTACGACCGGGCAAAGGCTTATTACGATTCGGCCGTGGCGGTTTACCGGCGGCTGGACGACAAGAAGAACCTTGTCAACGCCTACAACAACATGTCGGCCTTGTATTATACCCAGGACGATCTTGAACGAACCTCTTATTTCCTCAGCCAGGCCATGGCCCAGATCGACCCGGCCGAGGATCCGGATTCTTATTATGTGCTGCTGCAGAATTTGGCCGTGGTTTACAACCGGCAAGGAAAGAAAGAGATAGCCCGGAACTTCATGCACGAGGTGATCCGTTACCAGGAGAGCAAATCGAGGAATTACGACCTGATCCACTCCTGGCTCTCCTTGGCCCGGTCGTTCGGCGAAGAAAAGCCCGATTCGACCCTCTATTACATAGAGTTGGCAAAGGAGAAGGCCGATTTGCTGCAGAATCCCGCCGCTCAAATCCTCTCGCTCCAGGCGTTGTACGATTGGAACAAGGCGCATGAGCACTACCGCACGGCCTGTACCATCCTGGAAAAGCTGGTCGACATGCAGGATTCCCTGGCCCAGCTCGACAACCGCATGCGCATAGAGAGCATCGAGGCGGCCAACGCCATCGAGCAAGACAACCAGAACAAGGATATCGCCTTGCAGAAGATGCAGATCGAGAAGCTCCAGACACAAAAGCGGGAGCTTGGCTTGGTGGTCGTCCTGGTGGTTTTCGTGGTGGTCATCTTCGTGCTGTTCTATCATTACCGGAGCCAGAAGAAGCTGCGGAAGAAGAACGAGGAGATTTCCCGCCAGCAGAAAGACCTGCACGAACGCGAAAAGCGCATGATGGATTTGCGGGAAAAGGAGCTGGAAGACACATTGGAATTGAAAAACCGGGAATTGACAGCCAAAGTGCTGCACCTTGTGAAGAACAACGAGTACATTTCCGACATAACCCGGGAATTGCAGAAGCTCCTCTTGGAGCTCAATCCCAAGGATACGGCCAAGAAAGCCCATATCCGCGAAATCATCGTCAAACTGCGCAACCAAGGCAACGAAGGGACTTACGAGGAGTTCAAGTATTATTTCGAGCAAGTGCACCAATCTTTCTACAAGAACCTTTCGGAGGCCTATCCGGAGCTCACCTACAAGGACATGCGGCTTTGCTCTTTCCTCAAATTAGGCCTTTCCTCGAAAGAAATCGCCTCCATCACCTTTACCGAAGTCCGCAGCGTGGAATCGGCCCGGAACCGGCTCCGCAAGAAGATGAACCTCGATCCGGACATCAACCTGATTGAATTCTTCGCCAAATTCTGACAAGGGCCGAATCCCGGCAAGGCAAATGGGGCATCATGCGCTTGCACGGACTTCTGTCCGGCGGGATTTCCCGGCAAAATCCCCGGCCGCCTGCTTTCGTCCGCCCCGGCATGCGGGCTTTAAATTTTTTTCTTCCTTGTTCCTCCTTCGGAAAGGCTTCTTAAGTTTCGTGGAAAACGTAACGAAAAGGAATTTCAATCGGCTCTTTAAAAAGCTTTTGCAAAAAATGCCGTAGAAAAAAAACGCATGATTTTCCTCTTGCCGTAGCGGAGTAGCCCGATTTTTTTCTTGCTTTTCTCGAAAGAAATTATCATTGCCTTGCTCGAAAATCCCGGCAACGGGAATCGGGCAAACATGGTTTTGGTTGGATGTGTGACGGGATGGAGTCCGGTTGAAGATTCCAGGGGGCGGCAGAGGGGGCCGGATTCCATCCATGCACACGCGGGCATTCTCCACCGGGCCGGTTTTGGAACGGGCCCGTTTCCAAAGCGGGCAGCGCGTCGGGGAATTGCGGAGTTTTTGAAAAAAAGGGAAATGAACAAAAAATACGGTTTTCGAAAGTTGAAAAGAGGCCTTTGCTTGGGCGGAAGTTCCTTGTTGTTCTTTTCCTGCCTTTCCAAACCGATGGAAAGCGGAACCGTTTCCGCTATTCAAGGCGCGGACGACCCGGCTCGCGACGAGGCTGTCTTAGGAAGCCAGGAAGCAGCTAAGGAGCAATCCTTGCGCGATACCGGGGCCGCGGCAGGGTCTACGGGAGAAGCGGTTTCCAAACCGGCGGGCCCCATGCCGGATGGCCGGCCGGCGGGCGGTGCCTCGTCTTTCCGGGCCGTTACCGGGAACCGGTTCGACATGGAAGCCTTTGGCGCGCAAGGGAAAGTGGCTTTCAAGAACGGGTTCTTCCCGCTGGGCGACAAACCCTTCCAATTGCGGGAAGAAGAAAAGCCGGAAGGAGTGAAGCTTGAATCCGGGAAAACCAAGGCCCGGAACTGAAAAGCAGGAGCAGGCGCGATGCCGGGCGGTGACGGCAAGCAAGCGGGGAAGGAAGCCGGAAAGGAACAGCAAAAGCGAAAAGGTTGAAAAAGGAAATCTATAGGAACACGGAAAAACAATAAAAACCAAAGTACGAATCAATAAAACCAAAAACCTGGAATTATGAAAAAAGCATTCTTTTTCTTGGTGGCGTTGTTCTTCGGATACAGCGTCTACGCGCAAGGGTGGCCCAGCAGCCCGACCGAAAACAAGCGATTGGTGGAAACCACTTTCTACACCTCCGAAGTGGGCATGCTTCCCGACGGGAGCTTCTACCTCTTCCTCGACAGGCCCGATGGCCCGATTGTTCCTTTCCTCTATTATTTCGACAAGGACGGGAACCCGGTATGGGACGAGCCGGTGGAAATCTGCCGCGAACCGACCCTTACCTGGACCAAGACCATGAGCCACTTGCTGGTTGACCGCGATGGCAATGCCGTAATCGGCGTGCAGAACACCAAACTGCAGATGGACGATATAGAATCCTATACCGCTTTCAAAATCAACAAGGAAGGCGAGTTCCTCTGGGGTAAGGAAGGCGTGGACTTGCACGGGGGCGCCATTCCCTCGGGCGACTTCAACGCGGCCCTGAAGCTGACCCAGCTCGACGACGGCAGCTACATCTTCGCCTGGATGGCCGATGAAATCATTCTCCAGAAGGTATCTCCCGACGGGGAAGTGCTCTGGGGCGAAGGCAAGCGCATGGGCGCGGGCGCTTATCCCTACGTGGTGAATGCCGGCGACAACGAATTCATTCTTTTCTGGCAGTCGAGCGGCCTGATGGCCCGCAAGCTCGACTTCGACGGGAACGATATCTGGGCCCAGCCGACCACGGTGTTCAGTGGCGAGCTCAACCCCCAGATCCCGGCTTGGACCTACTTGGAAGTGATTCCGGCCAACGGCGGTATCGTGGCTGGCTGGTACGGCTTTGAAGGAGATGAACACTATACCCAGATTGCCTATGTCCTGCCCGATGGCAGCCATGCCTTTGCCGATGCCGACAAGGGCCTTCGCTTGGCCTACGGCGATTTCTGGGGTTACGCACCGAAACTGGCTTTCGATGAAGAAGCGGAGTGCATCTACGCCGTATTCGACGAGGCCATTCCCGGACAGAGCTACGCCCGCCGGGTGGCTTGCCAGAAGATAAGCTTGGACGGCGAGCTCATGTGGGATCCGGAAGGCTTGGAATTGGCCGATCCGTACGACACGGAAATGGTGGGGAGCGTAGGTTACCAGGCGGTGGCGGCCGGCCCGCGCGGCACGGCGGTTTTCGGCTGGATGAAGCAGGAAGACATTGCGGCCAACGACCCCATCGTGATCCGCACGGCCGTTATCGGCCCGGAAGGCGATTTTGTCTGGGAAGACTCCATCAAGGAGCTCTGCACTGTGGAAAGCGTGAAATACGACTTGCGCTGCTTGCCCTACGTCAACGACCAATGGGTGTTCATCTGGGAAGACTGCCGTGATTTCGGCGTCGGCACCGTGGCCGAAACCAACCTCTGGAGCCAGAACATCCGCTTGGACGGCAGCATGGGCGGCTCGGTAGCCAACTATAAGGTTCAGCGCTTGAATGCTTCCTTGGAAGTTTACCCCAACCCCGTGGCCGACCACATGCGCGTCTCGTTCCAGGTTCCGAACCGGCAGAACGTGGAACTTTCGCTGCTTTCCATCAGCGGCCAGGAAGTGGCCGATGTTTATCAAGGCCAAGTGGAAGGCACGAACGTGATTGAATGGAACCGTCCTGCCGGCATCGCGCCGGGCGTTTACCTGCTGCGCATGGTAACGCCGGCGGGCACGGACTACGCCAAAGTGGTTCTCCGCTAAGGGAACACAGGGGATTTTTCCTTGGCCGGCCTTGCCTGCTTTGAAGCGCAAAGCCGGCCCGGGATGAATCCTGCGAGGCGGCAAGCGCCAGACGGTTGCCGCGGAATGAAAAAGTCAACCAAAAACAAAGAATCATGAAAAAATTATTTGCAGCAATCCTGCTGTGCGCGGCCTTTATCGGTTGGGGCAGGGCGCAAGGCGTGGAATTCTACGGCTTCGAGGCCGATACCACCGGCGGGACGTACACGCCCCTTTCGGGCGGGACCGTATTGCCCACCGATACCGTGGCCGGCACGGAAGACTTCGGCTTCTATTTCTTCAACACCCTTGGGAACAAGTACCACGAGGAAGATGCGGCTTTTTCCATGGCCGGCATCGACATGGGCTTCGATTTCACTTTTGCCGGCGTGAAGTACGACCACTTCATCGTTTCGGGCTTGGGCTACATTGTCTTGGGCAACAATCCCGATGGCACGGTGACCTTGCCCGTGTTGACTAACTATCAATTGCCCCAGATGGGCTGCCCCCGTATCGGAGTGGCTTATGAAGACGTTTGGGACGGCGATGTGGCCTACAAGGTGGAAGGCACCGACGGCCAGCGTGTATTGACCGTGGATTTCTCCAACATGGCCTATTTCGAAGATGCGATCGGCGGGGATACCGTGTTCAACTACCAGATTAAATTATACGAGGAAGACAACCGGATCGAGTTCGTTTTCGATGCGTTCACCATTACCGAAGAGATGGAAAGCAACTGGGCGATCGGCTTGCGCGACATGAACACGGTTCATTTCCGCAGAGTTGAGGGCAGTTCCTGGAACGAGACCAGCTACGCATCCACCATGATATATTCGTGGACAACCGTAGGTACCACTTTCAAGGAAGGCCTGAAATATACCTTCACGCTGCCGCCCGCCTGCGAAAAACCCACCCGGACGGTAGAAAGCATCGCCTTCACTACCTATACCGACAAGATCGACATGCAGGTGACCCTGAGCAAGGAAGGAACCGGCGAGGCCGTTCTGGTGCTGGCATCGGAAAACCCCATCGAAGGGGAAATTTCGGGCGAATATTTTGAAGGCGGGCAGGCCTTGGGCGCTACCGTCCTTTTGCGGGAAGACATAGACGACCGCTTCGGCTTGGATTGGGTGGACGACGAGCAGACCACTTTCACCGTTTCGCATCCCGACCCCAACAGCGAGGAAGTCTTGAACGGCAACACGAAGTACTACTACGCGGTATATGTTTTCAACTACAAGTGTACCAATGTTGCCTACAGCGACCTCTTCACCGATTCGGCCACGACCCGGACCAATCCTCCGGCAAGCCTCGAGCTGACTTCGCAATCCTTGGAAAACCTGGTTTTTTCGGCCGAAGCCAATGAAAAGAACGAGGACATCCTGATCGCCATGACCACGGTAGAAGGCGTAAGCCGGTATAATGTGCCCCTTTTCAAAGGCGATTTCGGCACGCCGGCCGATGACGCGGGGGCGGGCGACACCATCAAGAAAGCCGACGGTTCTTTCGGCGGCATTGTCTTGTACGCGGGTCCGGCTTCCAGCAATATCTCGTGCGATGTAGCGCTGACCGACAATACCGTGTACTACTTCGGGGCTTTCAGCAAGAGCGCGGACGGCGGGTATTCTTCCACGTTCACCCCGGAAGAAACCATTACCGAGGCCAAGATACCGTTCGAACTCAAATTCGACCAGATGCAAGACGGGCAAGCGCCTTACGGCTGGACCGGCACGGAAGGATTTGTGGTTTACCGGGGCCGGAGCGATTCCTACGTTTATGCCGAGATGGAAGCTAGCGCTGAGGGCGCCCGCCGCGAAGCCATCCTGGCTTTCCCGCCCATGGATTTCCCCGATGACGCTTACGTGCTTCTTTCGACCAGCATGAGTTTCTCCGACTTCTATTTCGATTTGGGCCCGAACGACTCGATCGTGGTGGAAGTGAGCGCCGACAACGGCTCGAGCTACGGCAAAATCCATGCGCTTACCATGAACAGCACCTCTTCTTCCCTTGGCGAAGTGCCCATCCGGGGTTACATCGGAGCCGAACAGGCCTTGGTGCGCATCCGTTACGTTTCCTACAACACCTCGGCGAGCGAGTTGAGGTTCTCCCGCCTCGAACTTACCGCCTTGGCTTTGTGCGATGTTCCCGGCACGCCCTATTTGAGCCAGGCCTACGGCGACACGGCCATTGTGAACTGGAGCGCCTCCCTGAGCGGGGAAACCCAGTGGAACCTGCGGTATGCCTTGCGGACGGGAGAAGGCGAATTCGACTCCTGGAGCGCGCCGCTTGTAGCCAACGAGGCCCCTTACACGCTTTCGGGCCTTTCGAGCCAGAAAGTATACGGCGTGCAAGTCCGCGCTGTGTGCGGGGCGGGCTTGAACAGCGAATGGTCTTCGACCGGGACATTCACTTCGGGCTACAACCCCAGCTTCATTGAAGACTTCGACAATTTCGATGTGTATACCTATTCGTGGAGTCCTACCGATACCTTGGTCGACATGCCCGATGGCTGGAGTTCCCTGAGGGCCATCGACCAGAAAGACCTGCCCGAAACTTTCAGCACGGGCCTTTTGGACTACTTCTATGGCGATGACATTGCCTACGACTGGAAGACCAACCGTTATCCCAAGCCGGAAGAAGGTTCCAACGGGGCGTTGACGTTCAAGATGAACAACTTCGACAACTGGCAGGTGGCGCAAGCGCCCCTCTTCGGCCTTAACGGCCAGGGCGGGACTGTTTTGCGCATGAAGATGGCTTTCGGCAACATGACCGACCAGGGCGTGTTCGAAACCGTTGCCGAAACCGACTCTTCCTATGCGTTCGCCTTGATGATTTCGACCGATGGCGGGAATACCTTCCGTTTGGAAGACAGCTTGGTTTGGATGGATTTCAAGTCCCTGCCTTCGATAGGCGGAGAAACGTGGATCCAGAAAGACCTTTCGGACGTTGAAGGCAAGATCACCCTCTTGCTTATGGCAAGGGGCAAGAAGACCGACGATGGCGAAGTGGCTCCGGAATTCAACCACATCCTCTACATCGACAGCTTGAGCGTGCTCAACACCCGTCCGGTGGCCCGCTTGCTCAAAGCGCGGAATGTCACCACCGATGCTGCTGAAATCGTGTGGGAAGAAGACCTGATGGCCGACACTTGGATCGTAGGGCTTTCGGGCGGAGACCAGAACCTTCAGGTTTCCACCCAGGCCACGACCTACGCTTTCGACCAATTGCAGGCAGGAACCGCTTACACGGCCCGCGTAGCGGCCTATCTCGGCGAAGACGACACCACGGCCTGGCAACAGGTAACTTTCACCACCGGCACGGGCATCTGCGACCCGGTTTCGAATCCGGTAATCAGCGAGATCACCCGTTCCTCGGCCCGTTTGACCTGGGAAGGGGAAGCGCCCCAATACCGCATCCGCATCCGTCCTGTTCAGGAAAATGCCGGCGAATGGGCCTATTACGAAGTTCCGGACGGTGCCACTACCTTTGTCTTGCAACCCTTGAACCGGGTAACCGAGTATGAAGGCGGCATCCAGGCGGTTTGCGGCGAGGCCGTTACCGATACCAGCAGCTGGGTGGACTTCGAACCGTTCACCACGCTCGACCTTACCTGCTTTGCTCCGTACAATGTAGTGGCTACGGCTATCGACTACCAGTCGGCCAGCGTAAGCTGGGCCGGGGAAGCCGATAACTACCAGGTGGAATGGACCATCCGCTGGGACGATGTTCCGGCAGGCAGCAAAGTGTTTGCCGGCACGGAAGGCGTAATCGATGGCTTGGAAGCCGAAACCACCTATGAAGTGCGCGTGCGCAGCATCTGCTCGGCAGGCGACACCAGCGACTGGAGCGAAACGGTGACGTTCACCACTGGCGTGATGCCTCCTTGCCCGGCGCCTACCAACTTGCGGGTGGAAGGGGTAACGACCACTTCGGCCACCCTGCTGTGGGACATGGAAGAAGAAGCCAATTTCTTCATCCTTCGCCACCGCCCTGCTTCCGCTTCTTCGTGGGATAGCGTTGAAAACCTTACGGAAGCCACTTACGAGCTTACCGGGCTGGAACCCCAGACGGCCTACCGTTGGGCTGTCCTGGCCCAATGCGCCGACGGGCGTTACAGCGGCTGGGGAACGCAGAACGGGTTTGAAACCGAATCGGTGGCCAATGAAGGCTTGGATGCTGCCGGCTTGTTCATCACCACGAGCAAGAACCAGATCCACTTGATGAATCCTTCGGCCGTTCAGATAGACCGTGTACGGGTTTATGGTACGGAAGGCTCGCTTCTGGAAGAATACGTGGTAAGGGGCAACGAGAATGTCATCCTCACCACGGCCCAGAGCATGAAGGTAGTGATTGTGGTTGTGGAAAGCCAAGGCTCCTTCTTCCGCTTCAAGACCCTCTTGCCGTAAGTTTTCTTTCCCTTGGCCGGGCATGGTCCCGGTCAGGAGAAAGGAAGAAAAGAACCGCAGGCTCCGTTTCCCGGGGTCTGCGGTTTTGTGTAAATTGCACGGAATTTCCGGACAGGGATTTTCCGGGCAGGAAATCGCAAGAAACCATAAAACAAGTAAAAAATGAATCCGATAAAGAAACTGTTAGCTTTGCCCTTGATAGCGGGGGGCTTTTTGCTGCTTTCCCCGGCTTCGGCGCAGGACGGGGCAGGCGTGGCGCAAGAACCGGCTTTGCGTAATTTCCTTCTGGAAGAGTACACGGGCATCCATTGCAGCTATTGCCCTTCGGCCCATGCCATTGCCAAGAACCTGCACGCGGTATTAGGCAGCCGCATGCAGACCTTGGCCATGCATGTGGGCGCCCTGGCGGCCCCTTCCGGCGACGAGGTCGATTTCCGGACTTCCTGCGGGGAGGAATGGTATGCGGCCTTGAACAGCGGCGGGCTTCCCAACGGCTCCATCAACCGCTTCTTTTTCGAAGGGGTTTGCATGGAGGGCTCTTATTCCGTTTCCCGTTCGTACTGGCCGCAGGTCATTCGTTCCATCATGAACGATACCGCCCAAGTGAACCTTTACGCCGAGGCCACGCTCGACGAGGAGACCCGCCAGCTTTCGGTACGGGTGGAATACTATTACCCGGAACAGCCCGGCGATGATTTCAATACCCTAACGGTAGCTCTGGCCGAGAATTTCATCCGGGGCACCCAGGCCGGCGGCGGCGAAGGGAACCAATACCTGCACCAGCATGCCTTGCGCGATGTGATCACCCCGGTCTGGGGCGATACCATCGAGACGCTGCAAGCGGGAACGGTCATGGAAAGGACCTACACGTACACCCTTCCGGCCATGTACAACAATACCGCGCCCGACCTTGCCAACCTGGAAATCGTGGCATTCATGTCGAACCCTGAAGGGGAAGTGACCAATTCCACGTCCTGCCTGGTCTTGTACCCCGGCCGCTACGTGGCGCCTTCGGCCCAGCTGCGCGTGACGGGCATCAGCAAATACTACGCGCGCACTTCCATACCGGTGCGGATCATGAACCTCGGTACCGATACCTTGCGTTCGGTGAAGCTTTCGGTAGACTGGGGGAGCGAGACCTACGAGCCCGAGCGTACCGACCTGGCTATCCCTTACGGGCATGAAGAGGAAATCTGGTTCGAACTGGGCGAATATCCTTTCACCCAGGTGATGAAGTACCGCATTGAAACCTCCCGGATCAACGGGGAGGATTATGCCAGCAACTTGGTTTCGCACCACACTTTCTGGCCGCACAAAGTGGCCACCGACACCGTGTTCATCAAAGTCACCACCACCAACATGGCTTCCGATCTCTCGTGGACGTTGCGGCTCCGCAACGGGGAAGTGCTTCTTGCGAGCCAGCCGTACGAAGACGGCTACGTGCAGGAGGAGGAACATGTGTTTGTCCTGGAAGACGGCCAGGTCTACAGTTTTGAAATCGAAGACGCTTTCCTCGACGGTTTTTCGGGCGGTTATTCGATTACCGATGCCAACGGGAAGGAAGTTTCGGGCATGTCGTACGTGGGCTCTTTCGGGGACCAGGTGTCTTTCATGAAAGATCCTTCGGCCGATGCCTTGCCTTCCGTTGCCGTTCAGGAAGCCGGCTTGCAGGTTTACCCCAACCCGGCTTCTTGCGGGCAGGCGGTGAACCTTTCCTTCGGCATGGCCATGCCTTGCGAGGGACGGTTGGAAGTGTTCTCCTTGCAAGGACAGCAGGCGGCTGCGCTCCGGATACCGGCCGGGGCGGAAAACGCGAGCCTTTCCACGGGCGGCTTGGCGCCGGGCATGTACCTTTTGCGCCTGGAAGCCGGAGGGGTGCTTTGCTTGGGGAAATTGGTGCTGCGGTAAGCATTTCCCGGGAGCGGGAAACGAGCGCAAGCTTCAAAGAAACGGAAACCCGGATGCGGAAGCGTCCGGGCGGCGGGTTCCCGGATGCCTTTCAAAAGGCATCCGGGAACTGTTTTTTCAGGGGCAAGGGAATACGGGAAACGGCAAAAGGGGTTTCGGAACCGATCGAGCCGCGGGACCAGACCGGGCCGGACTCCGGATCGGGTCGAACTTCGGACCGGTCCGAGGCCTCGGAGCGGTCAGGGCAAAGGGGCGCGGCGCGTTCGCGTCCCGGCCATGTAACGGAGATAGAGGTCGTCGATGATGCCGTCGGCCAAGCCGATGACCGGCACGTAGATGAAGCGGGCATGGACCAAGGCGGCAATGTGCAGGAAGATTTCGGCCGCTGGCACGATGACATCGGCCCGGTCGGGCTTGAGTTCGAATTTTTCCATGCGTTCCTGCAAGCCCAGCGGCGCAAGTTCCCGGTAGAGGCGTTCGAGTTCCTCCACGGGCATGCGGGTTTTGCGGGCTTCTTTCCTGCGGGCTAACCGGTACAGTTTGTTGATGTTGCCGCCCGACCCGATGATTTCGATGCCGGGATGGGCTTCGGCCAGGCAGGAAAGGTCTTTGTCGAGCTCGCTCCACGAGCCTTCTTCCACAGCCTTGTTGAGCATGCGCACCGTACCGATATTGTAGGATTTGGAAAAGAGGAGCTTGCCCTCCGCGATCAGGTTCGTTTCCGTGCTTCCCCCGCCCACGTCCACGTAAAGGTAGTTTCCCCGCTTGTCTTGCGTGCTTTCAAGGTGGTTGTTGTAGATGATGCGGGCTTCTTCCTCGCCTCCGATGATTTCGATGCGGATGCCGGCCTTTTCTTCGATTTTTTCCATGATGCGCTTGCCGTTGGCGGCATCGCGCATGGCGCTGGTGGCGCAGGCCCGGCAAGCATCCACCTCGTGGATTCTTATCAGCAGCTTGCAGGCCTTCATCAGGCGGATGAGCTTCTTTTCCTTGTTTTCCGAGATTTTTCCGGTAGAGAACACATCGAAACCCAAGCGGAGCGGGTAACGGAGCATCATCAGTTTCGTGAACTTGCTTCCCGGCTTGTTGTCCTTGTGCTTGATGAGCAGTCTTACCGCGTTGGTGCCGATGTCGATAGCCGCGAGGGTGATTCCGCGGGAGGGGTCGGGTTCCTTCTTCATGGTTCTTTCGTTTTTCCGGGTTTCCCGTTCTGTTTCCGGGAACTTTGCGGGACGCGTCCGGCTTGTTTCCCGGGCGTCTGGTTTGTTTCCCGGCCTGTCTTGCTGACAGCCTGGCGTCTGGCCGTGCATTTGGCCTTGCTGCGGGTTTTGCAAGGGGAAGCGTCCGGCTTGGCGGTTCCGGCGGCGGTCTCGATGGCGGTCTTGCCGGGATGAGGTTCCGGGCAGGCTTCCCGCAAGTCTTTTGTTTCCGCCGCTGTTCCTGCGTTTGGCTCTGCATTTGGCTCGACCGCTGCCTGCTTCGGGCGGCTTTGGGAAAGGTAATGCCGGTACAAGGCCTCCTGCGAGCGGAAAAGCGCCGGTTTCTTTCCACTTGTGCCGGAAGGCTTGTTGCTGGAAAGAGGCGTATCTTTCCGGGCGCGGGCCGCGGCATGCCGGGCTTCGTCTTCAAATCCGGGAAGCGGGGCATCGGGAACGGGTTCCAAGGAACGGGATTCCAGAAGGAGGTTCTGGCCCGAACCGTCCACGATCCGGCCTTGGGAGCGGTCGTTGAGGCCGTAATCCACCACCAAACGTAACTCCCGCATGATGTCGGGGCTGTAGACGGGCGTAATCACCTCAACCCGGTTGTCGAGGTTGCGGGGCATCCAGTCGGCCGAGCCCATGAAGATTTTTTCCTGGCCGCCGTTGGCGAAGATGAAAATGCGGGCGTGTTCCAGATAACGGTCTATGATTCCCACGATGCGCAGGTTTTCTTCCACGCCGGCTTGCTTGGGAAGCAGCGAGCAGTTTCCCCTGACCAACAACTGTACGGGGACCCCGGCGCGGGCGGCCTCGTAAAGGCATGCTATCATCTTTTCATCGGTGATATGGTTGATTTTCACCTTGATGTAGGCGGGCTTCCCGGCTTTTTTGTTCAGGATTTCGTTTTGTATGAGCGTTTCGAAACGGTTGCGCATGCGGTTGGGCGAAACCAGAAGCTCCTTGAACCGGGGCTGGCGGTAAGGCTTTTCGATGAAGTCGAACACCGAAGCCACGTCGGAGACGATTCTTTCGGCCGAAGTCATGAGGATGCAGTCGGTATAGGTGCGGGCGTTGCCCTCGTGGAAGTTCCCGGTGCTGATGCAGGCAATGTCTTTGCCGTTTTTCATGCCGATGTGCAGGATCTTGGAGTGCACCTTCAGCCCTTCCACGCCGAAAATCACCTTGATGCCGGCTTCCTGCATCTTCTTGGACCATTCTATGTTCGACACTTCGTCGAAACGGGCCAGCAATTCGATGACAACGGTAACTTTCTTGCCGTTGCGGGCCGCCCCGATAAGGGCTTTCACCACTTTCGATTCCCGGGCCAGGCGGTAGAGCGAAATCTTGATGCTGCGCACTTGCCGGTTCACCGCCGCTTCTTGCAAGACGCGGATGAAGGAACTGAAGTCGTGGTACGGCACGTGCAGGAAGCGGTCTTCCTGGCGGATTTTTTCCAAGATGCAGTCCGGGCCGTCGAGCTCGGGCCGCAGGATGGGTTGCCAAGGTTCGTATTCCAAGTCTTTGCGCCCGCAGCCGGGGAAGGACATCAGGTCTTTGTGGTTCTGGTACCGTCCCCCGGGAAGCAAGGTGTCGAGGTAGTCCAGGTCGAGCCGTTTCAAAATCCGTTTCAGAAGGTCTTTGGGCATGTTCTGGTCGTAGACCACCCGGAGAGGCTCGCCGCGCTTGCGGCTTTTCACGCCTTTGGCTATCTTTTGCAGCATGCCGTTGCGGGGGTCGTTGTCGATTTCCATTTCCGCGTCGCGGGTGAACTTGAAGGAATAGGCTTCGAACCGGGTGAAGCCTAATCCGGAAAAGACTTGCGGCAGGCAGAGGCGCACAATGTCGTCGAGGTACATCAGGTAGCTTTTCCCTTCGCGGTCGGGCAAGCGCACGAAACGGCCGGCTATCTTTACCGGGAGTTCCAGGAAGGCGTAATCTTCGCCCGGACGGGAAGCCGCCCCGCTCATTTTCACGGCCAAGTAGATGCTCTCGTCGTTTTCGATGTCGAACCCCTTCACGGCATTGAACCATACCGGCACGATGAAGCCGTTGAGCCTTTGGCGGTAGAAGTCCAAGATGAAGTCTTCCTGCTGGGGGCAGGCTTCGTTCTCGTTTATGAGGCAGATGTTCTCCCGGCGCAGCAGTTCGGTGACCTGCTCCACGGTTTCGGTATAGGTATGCGAATAGAGGCTGTTGAGCTTGTTGATTTTCCGGATGAGCTTCTTGGCCGAAGCCTTTTCTTTCCCGGCCGCGCTGCCGGCGTATTCGGCAATGCGGTTCTGGGTGGCCACGCGGACGCGGAAAAATTCGTCCAGATTGTTGGAATAGATGCCCAGGAAGGAAATCCTTTCCAGGAGAGGGACTTGCTCCCTTTGGGCTTCCTGGAGGATTCTCCGGTTGAAATACATCCAGCTCAGGTCGCGTTCGAGCAAGGGCAAAGATTTCTTTTTTTGTGCCATGGCGGTGTGCGTGTCGGGTTTTGGCAGCGGGCGGGGCTTGCGTGCCTTGTTGCGCCGGTTTGCCGCGATGCCCGGTTTGTAAATTTACAAAATAACAAAACAAATGTTTCGTAAATGTTTCGTTCTGTTTCCGGAAAGGCCCGGCTTCCGGCTTCCGGGCTGGCATAATCGGGCGAAAGGGCTTACATTTGCTGCCATGCTCCGATGGGCCGCTTTCCGCCGGGAGGGGAACCGTTGCTTTCCGCCGGAAAGCGGCCGGGAAATGGGAAAAAACGAAAACAGATGCCGCAACACCGCCTCAAGACAATGCCCGAGCTGGGCCGGATGAGCCCGCAGGCGTTCAAGCAATCGCCGAAAGCGCCCTTTTGCCTCGTTTTGGACAATGTGCGCAGCATGCACAACATTGGCTCTTGTTTCCGCACATCCGACGCTTTCCGGATAGAATGCCTCTACTTGTGCGGCATAACGGCCGTCCCGCCGCATCGGGAAATCGAAAAGGCTGCCTTGGGGGCCACCCTTAGCGTGGACTGGCAATACCGGGAAGACAGCTTGGCGGCGGTAGAGGAACTGAAGGCGAAAGGCTGCCGGGTTTACGCGGTCGAACAAGTGCATGGGAGCATCCCTTTGCAGGATTTCGAGCCGGAAGAAGGGAAAATGACCGCTTTTGTCTTCGGCAACGAGGTGGCGGGCGTGCGGCAGGAAGTGGTGGATGCTTGCCACGGGGCTTTGGAGATTCCGCAGTTCGGCACCAAGCATTCGTTCAATCTTTCGGTTTCGGCCGGTATTGTGCTCTGGCAGGCTTTCCGGCCGATTCTGGAGGGCAGGGTCCCGACCGTTCTCCCCGTTCCCGGCTGTCCGTTGCCGTAGGCGCTTGCGAGGCTCCGGACAGGGATTGCTGCCGGCACCGGTCCGGGTTTCGGCAAGGTGCAGCGTATGCTTCCGGGTAGCGTGCCCGCCCTCTGCCGGATCGGTCTCTTTCAAGACCCGCTTCCGCAAGGCCGCTTCCGGCCGGAAAACCGGTTCGAAAACAAGAGATTTTGCAAAAGACAACTTCCACGCTCATGCAACCGATACGATTCAAAATCCGGGGAAGCTACCCCAATTACTACATCCTCAATCTTTTTGTGGAGAAAGGATGGCGGGAGTTCGAGAAAGACCGCGAACCGGAAGGCAACAAGCCCGGCACGGTGGTCTACCAGATGCCCGGCAGCGAGGAGAAAAGGGAGATAGCGCCGCGCTGGTACGATGTCTACTGGCTGCTGCGCCACGGGCAGGAAGAAAATGCTTCCTACGTGGAACTGCTCGTCGAAGAGGCGCAAGGGAAGCCCGAGGCCAAGGAACAGCTTGCGGCCTTGCGGAAAGCGTTTTACGAACGTTGCTGCCAGTATGTGGAAACCCATCCGCTGGAAGACAACCCTTACGTGACCACGCCGCTTTCGCCCAATGTCTATACGGTAGACGCTATAAGCCACAAAGGGGCCATGCTCGCGGACCTGACGCGGGCCGGGTACGCGGTTCCCGACTTCAGCATCCTTACCGCGAAGTTTTTCGAGGCTTCCTTGCGGGAAACGTTCGAGGACGCCCCCCGCGAGGAAGGCTTCCCGGCAGAAGCCCAGACCCGGCAGAGCGAAGAGAGGGAGCGGTATCATCTCCGCCAGGCTTTGCGGAACTTGGAAATCATGACCGGCTGCACCTTGGGCAGCGGTCCCGACCCGCTCATCGTGGCTTTGCGCAGCACCATGCCCCAGTATATTCCCGGCCTGATGCCCACCTTGCTCAATGCCGGCACCACCCGTTCGGTCTACAAGAGCCTTTGCAGCCGTTACCCGCTCCAGATGGCCAGCCGGATCTACTGGAACAACCTGCTCAACCTTTACCGCATGTTTTCCGGGAAAGGTTCGCCGTACGGGAACCGGGTGGAAGAAAAGCAGATAGACCGGCATCCCGGGCTTATTGCCGAGATGGAGGAAATCATACGCGCCTATCCGCAGGGCGAGGCGGCCTTGGACGATGCTTTCGAGCAGATTTATTTGTATTTGCGTCATATCCGCGCTTTTTACGCGCAGAACCAGTCGCTTCTTGCCACGTTCATGCAGGGGCGGGTGGCTTACCCGTCTTTGCTGCTGCAGAAGATGGTCTGGACCATCGGCAGCAATTTCGCCTACCCCGGCGTGCTTTACAGCCGCCATTCCCGTACGGGCCTCGGCGTGCAGATAGAAAGCTATCCCGATATTTTCGGGGAGGAAATCATGACGGGCAACCTTTCTTCCAAAGACCGGGAATATTTCGACCGGGCTGAAATCAAGGAAAGTTTTCCGGCCATCTACCATTTCGACCCGCTGCTGGGGAAGCTGGAGAAGCGGCTGGGCTCGCCTGTGACCGTCGAGTTCGGAGCGGAAAGCATTCCCGGGAAAGCCGATTTGTTCGCGGTCTTGCAAATCAACGAATCGGAGCTTACCGGCCGTGCCGCCCTGCTCTCCTCCATGGACTTGTACGAGAAAGGGGTCATCGGCAAGAAACGGGTCAGCGAGCTGGTCCGCCCTTATCACCGGCGGCAGATTTTTTCCGAAAGCATCGACGAGAGTTCTTTCCGCGACTTGGAATTCATCGGGAAAGGAATCAACGTGCTGCCGCGTTCGGCTATTTCGGCCCGTATCTGCTTCAGCACGGCGAAAGCCTTGGAACTGAAGCGGGAGACCGAGCAGCCGGTATGCCTTTGCAAGGAGAAGTTCCTGCCCGAAGACACGATTGTGCTGGGCGAGATGGATGCCATCCTGAGCATGACCCCGGCCGCCATCCACGTGGTTACCGCCTGCCGGGGATACGGGATTCCCGCTTTCCTGAACCTGGAAGAGAACGGCATCCGCATGGAAGGCAACTCCTTGGTGAACGGGCAGGGGAAAAAGGTGGAGGAATACGACTGGATCACGCTTTCGAGCAAGGCCGCTTCGATTTACAAGGGAAAGGCTTTGTTCCGCCCTTCGCGGTTCTCCCAGTACTTAGAGGGGGTTCCTTTGGAAATGGAAAAGAAGGAGGAGCAGGTTTTTGTCAACCTGAAACGGGCGTATGCGAAGTACCAGGAAGTAATCCGTTCGATAAAGGTTCCCGACATTGTCGACCTCGGCACGCTCACCCGCCTTATCCGCAACGACCTGACCGACCATCCCGAAACGGCCCGCGACATTGTGAACAACTGGTTCGGCGTTAATTCCGACACTTACGTGCAGCAGCTCATGGAGAGCAGCATGGGGTCGCACCTGGATCAATACCGGGTGTACGAGCTGCTAAGCCTGCCCAACAAGGAGAAGTTCTTTTTGCTGGCCAACCGCTATTGCCGGGCCGAAAGGCGTTCGGGCCTCAATGCCGGCTCGTTCATGTTGGGAAGATTCCTTTCGATGCCCCATCCCTGCGCCTTCTGGCGGGTGTTTTCCTTGCCGGAACTGGCTTTCATGCTGAACGAGTACGTTTTGTACGAGAAGTACCTCAACGTGCTTTGCGAGGTGGGCGAGCAGCAGGTGACCAAGGCCAAGGCGCGGATCCTTTCGGAAGAAATACGCAATATCGGCACGCGCATTTCCGAGGTGGATGCCTTTATCCCGCTCAAGCTTCTTGCCCCGGACTGGGAAAAGGTGGAGGCTTGCTGCGGGAAGCTGTTCAACCTGCAGCCCGAAACCCCCTTGCTGATCCAGCGCCTTGCCTTGCCCTACGGCCAGCTTTTCCATTACGGCCAGCCTTGGCGGCTCAACAAGCTGGAAAAGATCTGCCGGGAAAACGGCTTCGAGCTTCCGCCCGAGACGGGGAAGTAGGGAGGGGCTTGGCTTGCCGAGGGAGGGCGCCGCATTCGGCTTGGGGATGAAAACGGGAAAAGGAAGGGAAATGAACGTTCGGAGGTGAATAATTCCGGCGATTTTTGCCTAAATTTGCCTCTTATGCGGAAAGGAGAAAAGCAAAAAGGCATGAAAAGAGGCTGTTTTCTGGCAGGCTGGGCTTTGCTTCTATGCCTGGCGGGAACTTTCCCGGCCCGGGCCCAGTTCGGCAATGCTTCGTTCTCTTTTCTCGACATGGCCAACTCCGCCCGCATCGGGGCCATGGGCGCCGAATTCCTTTCGGCCCGGGATGCCGACATAACGTTGTCCCTTTCCAATCCTTCGCTTATTACCGAAGAGATTCACAATCACCTGGCGTTCAATTACGTGAATTATTTCAACGGAACCAATTACGGTTTTGTCTCCTATAGCCGGACATTCGAGCGCCTCGGCAGTTTCGCGCTCCATGCCCAATACGGGAATTACGGGAAGATTTACGTGATGGACGAGTTCGGCAACGAGTACGGGACGGCTTCGGCCAACGACTTCGCCATGATTCTGGGGTGGGGACGGGAGCTGGACACCCATTTCACCATCGGGGCCAATTTCAAGATGATTTATTCGCAGATGGAGGCCTACAATGCTTTCGGCATGGCGGTCGACGTCTCGGCCACGTATTCCAACAAATCGAGGCTGTTTGCGGTTTCCTTGCTTCTTCGCAACATGGGCGGCGCGCTCAAGTCTTACGACCACGCCGGTTACACCCGCATGCCTTTCGAAGTGGCCGTGGCCCTTTCGCAGAAGATTCCGCACGCGCCTTTCCGGCTTTTCATGGAGTTCCCCAACCTGCAGAAGTGGGACTTGAATTACGAAGACCCTTATGCCCAGCAGGATCTTCTTACGGGAGAGGTGGAACGCCGGAGCAAGGCGGCCGATTTCTTCGACAATCTGGCCCGCCATGTGGTAGTAGGGCTCGAACTCATTCCCTACCGGGGTTTCTATGTGCGGGCTTCGTACAATTACATGCGGGCCCGCGACATGCGGCAGGTTGACAAGTCGGGAGTGGTGGGTTTTTCCTGGGGCGTGGGCTTCCGGATTTCGAAATTCAACTTCAGCTATTCCCGGTCGCGTTACCACATATTGGGCGCGCCCAATTACATCAGCATGACGTTGGATCTGGACGCTTTCGGCAAGGGCAAGGAAACCCGGGCCATGAAGGCCTACCGGAAGGCCGACCAGAAATAAGCTTTCCGCGGGAAGCGGGCGCGGGATGAGGCCGGGACGGTGCGGGAGCAGGGGGAAGGAAGCGGGCAAGAGCCGGGCGGGAAGGCGCGGATGCCGGGTCGAGCGATCCGGGAAAGAAGGCGATTCAAGATAGGAAAAGTCTATTTGAAAACGAGAAAAACATAGCGAACCAATACGGAATGTCCATGAATTTGAACGGATTCTTTAAGAAAATGGCTGCCGGAAGCCTTTTTTTCGGCCTGTTGCCGGTTGCCCATGCCGATGAGGGGATGTGGGTCCCCCTTTTCCTTTCCCAGAACCAGGAACGCATGCAGGCATTGGGCATGCAGCTCACAGCAGAGGATATTTACAGCGTCAACCAGTCGTCCTTGAAAGACGCGGTGGTCATTTTCGGCGGCGGATGCACCGGGGAGCTGGTATCCGGCCAAGGATTGGTCCTGACGAACCATCATTGCGGTTACGATGCCATCCAGTCCCATTCCTCGGTGGAACACGATTACCTTACGCTTGGGTTCTGGGCCGGGGATTTCGCTCAGGAACTGCCTTGCCCGGGCTTGGAAGTCCGCTTTTTGAAAGAAATGCGCGATGTAAGCCAGCAGGTTCTCCAAGGCTTGCAAGGCCCGGACGGGAAACCCTTGCCCGAAGCGGTGCGCCAGGACAGCATCCGCGCCCGCAGCCTCCGGCTTACGGCGGGCCTGGGCCAAGGGGAAGAAGGACGGGTAGTGCCTTTCTATTACGGCAACCAGTACTTCCTTTTCATTTACGAGGTATTTCCCGATGTGCGCTTGGTGGGCGCGCCGCCGTCCAACATAGGCAAGTTCGGCGGCGATACCGACAACTGGGTGTTCCCCCGCCACACGGGCGACTTTTCGGTGTTCCGCATTTATGCCGACAGTTTGAACCGTCCGGCCGCCTACAGCCCGGAAAACCGCCCGTACAAGCCGAAGCGGTACCTTAAGATAGATCTTGGCGGCTACGAGGAAGGCGATTTCACCTTTGTTTTCGGCTATCCCGGCCGGACGCAGGAATACTTGAGTTCGTATGGCGTGGAGCAAATCCTCGAACAAGAGGACCCGATGCGCATTTCCGCCCGTACCGAGCGGCTTGCGGTCATCAAAGCCGCCATGGACAAGGATTCCAAGACCCGTATCCAGTATTCGGCCAAAGCGGCCGGCATCGCCAACGGATGGAAGAAGTGGATGGGCGAAGTGAAGGGCATACAGCGGCTCGACGTAGTAGGCAGCAAGCGCGAATATGAAAAAGTATTCGGCCAATGGGCTTCCTCTCCGCAAGGCAAAGCCTATGCCGGCGTTCTTCCCGCGTTGGAAAAGGCCTATCAAGGATATGGGGCTTACCAGGGCATGGCCATTCTTTTCCAGGAGCATACCTTGGCCCCGGAAGCGGTTTCCTTTGCTTATTCGTTCCGGAAACTTTGCCAGGCGTCGAAGACCCAGGATTCCGCTTTGGGCCGGATTTTGGAAGATTGCCGCGCCCGGGCCGAAGCCTTTTACAAGGATTACGATCCCGGAGTGGACAAGGAGATTTTCTTGCGGATGGCCTTCATGACCGAGAAGGACGGGACCCGGACTCCCGTCATCGAATTTCCCGGCAGCACCCTCCAGAAGCAAGCCGACCGTTTCTACGGGAAATCGATTTTCACCCAGCCCGAGCGCATGCTTTCCTTCTTAGAGCACTACAAGCCCGGGCAGTACAAGACCATAGAGCGCGATCCGCTTTACAAATACGCGGTTCTGGTCTACGGGCAGTACCTTAACCAGACCGCTCCCGCCGTGGCGCGGTTCAAGAAAGAGATAGACAGCCTGCAGCGCATTTACATGAAGGGCCAGATGGAGCTCAAAGCCCTGAGCGAAGCGGCCTCCCGCGATTCGCTTTCCCGTCCCGACCAAGGCTTGAGCAATACCGGTACCGGGATTCTGTATCCCGATGCCAACTTCACCTTGCGCGTGGCTTACGGCCAAGTTGCCGGATTCAGCCCTTCCGATGCCCTTTACTGCAAGCCTTACACCACCTTGGACGGCATCATGGAGAAAGAGAATCCCGACATCTACGATTACGTGGTCGAGGAGCGCCTCAAAGACCTCCACGCCCGCCGGGACTACGGCCGTTATGCAAATGCCTTGGGCGAAATGCCGGTGGCGTTCATCGGCACCAACCACACCACGGGCGGCAATTCCGGCAGCCCGGTGCTGAACGCGGAAGGGAACTTGATCGGGATCAATTTCGACCGCAACTGGGAGGGTACCATGAGCGATATCCGCTATGATGCCGAGATGTGCCGCAATATCATGCTCGACATCCGTTACTGCCTGTTCATCATCGACAAGTTTGCCGGCGCTACCCGCCTGGTGGAAGAAATGGAAATCGTGGGGGATTGAAAGCCCTCTTCCGGGTTCCCGCGGAATTGCAAGAAAGAGGGAGGGCCCTTGCAAGATTCGGCGAAAAGGGGAAAGGCTTCAGCCGTTCTCGGAGCCAGCCTTTCTTGAAGAGAGGAAGGGGGGTGGACGTTTTTGCGGAACGTTTTCAAAGAAGCGTGGAAAACTGTTTCGAACCTTTTGCAGGAAGAGGCAGGAAACGGTCTTGAAAGGCTCGAAAGAAATCCGAAAGGCTCGAAAACAGAAGGAAATGGAAAGGAAACCTGCTCTTGTGAGCATCATCACCGTGACGTACAATGCCCGCCGGGCGTTAGAAAAGACCATGGAGAGCGTCCAGGAGCAAAAAAAGCGCTATCCGCATGTGGAGTACATCATTGTCGACGGGGCTTCCTCCGATGGCACGCCCGAGCTTGTCCGATCCCGCGGGGACCTGGTAGACAAATGGGTTTCCGAGCCAGACAAGGGCATATACGATGCCATGAACAAGGGGCTGAAGCTCGCAAGCGGGGATTTCGTATGGTTCCTCAATGCGGGCGACTTCATTTATTCGCCCGATTTCCTCAAGGAAGTGTTCGATCCCGGCACAGCAGCCTCATGCCCCGCTCCGGACGGATGGGCCGATATTTATTACGGGCAGACCCAGCTGGTCAATGCCGACTGGAGCCCGGCCGGAATGCGCCGATTGCGCGCTCCGGCCGAACTTGCGCCCCGGAGCTTCGGCATGGGGATGCTGGTTTGCCACCAGTCGATTCTGGTCCGCAGGGAACTGGCTTCGCGTTACGATACCGCTTACCGTTGTTCGGCCGATTTCAACTGGGTCTTGGAGGCTTTGGAGAAGTCGAGAGCCAACCAGTACACGCATCGTATCGTTTCCTGTTATCTGGTAGGGGGAAAGTCGAAAAAGATGCGGGTTCTTTCGTGGAAAGAGCGTTTCTCCATCATGCGCCGTCATTTCGGCCTGGCGTTCACGGTCGCTTGCCATTTCCGCATCCTTTTGCGGGCTTTTATCCCGCAGCGCCGGGACTATCCGGCTTGACGGCTATTTCGGCCTGGAGTATTCTTTCCGCCGGGAGTTGATTCCCGCCGGCGGGCCATATTTCCCGATGTTCCGTGTTCGGGACGGCCAGGCCGGGAGAAACCGGCCGCAAGCCGGCATGCCGGCTTGCCGGCGCGTCTCTTGGATGAACCCGGGGATTGGCTGCCCGTTGTTTGCTCGAGTTTTTTATGCCGGGGAAACTCCAGAAACAAGCAATCCCGGAATCCCGGCATCTTCGGCCGGGATTCCGGGATTGCCGGATTTCAAGCAAGGATTTTCCGGATAAAGCCGGAATCAGCCGTTATCTTTTTCCATGTATTCCTGGGCCTTTTCCTTGATGCTTTCGTCTACCAGGAAGCGGCCGCAGTATTCGCAGGTGATCATTTTCTTGTGGGTGCGGATGTCGATTTGGCGTTGCGGGGGGATTTTGCTGAAGCAGCCGCCGCAGGCATCGCGGTCCACGCAGACCACCGCCAAGCCGTTGCGGGCGTTTTCGCGTATGCGCGTATAGATGTGCAGCCAGCGAGGCTCGATCCGGCTTTGGTAAAGTTCGGATTTCTTCATGAGCGCCTTCTCGTCCTTTTCGGTCTCGGCCACGATTTCATCAAGCTCGCTTTTCTTCAAGTCCAGATCCTTCTGGCGCTCGGCCCGTGCGGACTCGATTTTTTCCAAATCGGCGTTCTTTTTTTCAAGCAAGGAGCCGGCTTCGCGTATGCGTTTCTCGTGCAGCTGGCTTTCCAGGGTCTGGAATTCGATTTCCTTGTTGAGGTTGTCGTATTCCCGGCTGTTTTTTACCTCCTTGAGCTGTTTTTCGTATTTTTTCACCTGCGCCTTGATGTCGGCGATGGCATGCTTGCGGTCGGATATGTCCTGGTTGATTTCTTGGATTTCGGCATGGAGCTTTTCCATCTTGCTGGTGTAACCCGAAATATCGTCTTCCAGGTCCTGCACTTCCAAGGGGAGCTCCCCGCGGAGGGTCCGGATGTTGTCGATGGCCGAATCCACGCTTTGCAGGGCGTAGAGGGAAGTGAGTTTTTGTTCCACATCCAGATCTCTTTCTTCGGAAACGACGGGGGAAACGGGTGCGTTGGTTTTAGCCTTCATAGAACGATGCGTTTAATAACAAAAAACGGGGTTAACGGACCTCTCCGAGATTGAAACGGCAAAGGTAGGAAAATTTTTCCGAATATGTTCGTAAATGAGCTGTTTGGCAAATTGTTCGCTTTCAAAGTGGCCCACGTCCACCAGCCAGGTTCCAGGCGTTGCATCGGCAAAGTCGTGGTATTTGAGGTCGGCGGTGACGTAGACATCGGCTTTCTGGCTCCGGGCTTGCGGAATGAATCCGGCCCCGCTCCCGCCGCAAAGGGCCATTCTCCGTATTTTCCGCTGCTGGAAGCCCGAATGCCGGATGCAGGCCGCGCCCGTGAGGGCTTTGAGGCGTTCAAGGAAGTCTTTCTCCGACAACGGGGCGGGGAAGTCGCCCACGATGCCGGCTCCGGCATCGTCCCAGGAATTGTCCAAGGGCAGAAGGTGGAAGGCCGGCTCTTCGTAGGGATGGGCCTGGCGGAGCTGTTCTACCACGAGGGCGGTCTTGTGGATCGGGTAGAGCATTTGGAGGAGGCATTCGTCTTGCGTGTGCAGCGAGCCTTTTTCCCCCACGAAAGGCCGGGCGTTTTCCAAGGCGCGGAAACGGCCTTGCCCTCGGGTGTGCCACGAGCAGGAATCGTAGTTCCGGTATTGCCCGCACCCGGCTTCGGACAAAGCCCGGGCCACATCTTGCAAGTTCGCCTCCGGCACGAAGGTTTCGAGCTTCCCGTAAAGGCCTTTCAGGGGAACCAAGGCCCGGGTTTCCTGCAAGCCGAACGCCCGGCACAGGTAGGCGTTAACTCCGTCTGCCACATTGTCCAGGTTGGTATGCAGGGCAATCCAGGAAAGGTTGTTGGCCAACGACAAGCGGAGCATTTTCCCGATACCGTTCTCGGGGTCGATGCGTTTGAGCCCCTTGAAAATTGGCGGATGGTGGGAAATGACCACTTGGGCGCCCATGCCGATGGCCTCTTCCACGACCGGCAGCGTGAGGTCGAGGCAGATCAGGCCCCGTTCTGCCTCTTGCCCGGGATTGCCCAGGATGAGGCCGGAATTGTCATAGTTTTCCTGCCAGGCGAACGGGGCCCAGCGGTCGAAAGAGGCCATGAGGTCCTGGAGCTTCAAAGGTTGGTTTTTTTGCATGAATAATTCCTAATTTTGTGCAGGCTGTGCCGGAAAGGCCATTCCGGCAGTTGAAGCAAGCCGGCAGCAAAAGTAAAAAAGTATTGCCAATGGAGGTTTGGAAGCCCTATACGGAAAAAGATTCCATGGCCGCTCTGGTCACGGAAAATTATTACATGTTGTTTGTCTTGAGCCGGTTCGGCATCCCGATGGGATTCGGAGAGGGGAACATAGGGCAGGTTTGCCGGCAGAGCGGGGTCGACCCGAAGACGTTCCTGGCGGTCGTCAACCTCAATTTGCAGGCTGGCTCCCGGGACGGCGCGATCGATGAGGATGTTCATCCCGAAACGATTGCGGAATACCTGCACAACTCGCACGAGTATTTCCTCAAATACCGCTTGCCGGCCTTGCGCGAGCGGTTGGAGAAAGCCATGGACCGCAAGCACGAAGCCGAGGTGTCGGAGGCCGTGATGCGGTTTTTCGACGAATATGTCTCCGAGGTGGAGAAACACATGATGTACGAGGAAGAAGTCGTGTTTCCCTATGTCCGGGCCTTGGTGGAAGGCGCCTCGGGCGGCGATTACCGGATTTCGGTCTTCCGCAAGCGGCACGACCAGATAGAAAGCCGGCTCACCGAGCTGCGCGACATTCTGGTGAAGTACTATCGGGGCAAGAACGGGTATGCGTTCAATGCGGCTTTGTTCGACATCTTCACTTGCGCCGAGGATTTGCGCGAACACAATCAAGTGGAAGATGCCTTGCTGGTTCCCCTCATCGAAAAACTCGAAAGGAAGACAGTATGCGGAAAATCCTGAAATTCACCATAGCGGAACCGTCCGACATCCTTTTTGCGGGATTGGAAGCCATTTTGCGGCAAATCAATGCCGCTTACCGGGTTTTCCGGGCGCGCGAACCGGAACAGATCAGGGTGCATTTGCAGATGGAACAACCCGATGTGCTGATGGTCAATCCGGTTTTCATGGGCGGGGAGACCTTGGCCAAGCTGCGATCCGAAACGGACAGGCCCGATTTGATTTGCGTGGCGCTGGTTTCCGATCTTCCCGGGTTGCGCCTCTCGGACGAGTACGATGCCCGGATCCTGCTTTACGATGGTTTCGAGCAGATACGCGAGCGGATTTCCGCCCTTTCCCCGAGGCAGGAGGAAGAGCGGGAAAAGACGCTTAGCCATCGCGAGAAAGAAATCATCACTTATGTAGTGAAAGGGTTTACCAACAAGCAGATAGCCGATGAGCTCTGCCTTTCGCAGCATACGGTCATCACCCACCGGCGCAACATTGCCGCCAAGCTTCAAATCCATAGCCCGGCGGGCTTGACGATATACGCGATCGTGAACAAGCTGGTCAAGCTGGACGAAGTAAAGGAAGGAATCAAGGAAGAATGAGCAAGGGGAAGAGCGGCAACAGGCCGGACGAGGAACAGGCCGGCGCGGGAGGCGGGAAAGCGGATGCAGCGGCCGGCGCGGTTGCGAGGGGGCTTGTTCCGGAAAAGGGCCGGGAACCGGTGTTCAAGGCGGTGATTTTCGATCTGGACGGCACGCTTATCGACTCGAAGGAAGATTTGGCCGATGCCACGAACCGGATGCTTGCCGCAGAGGGCTACCCGCTTTGGCCGGTGGAGCAATACGGGCTGTTTTTGGGAAAAGGAATCCGCAATCTGGTCTGTTGCGCGCTGCCTCCGGACAAGCGGGAAGATTCCGTCATAGACCGTTGCCGCGACCTGACCTTGGCCGATTATGCCCGGAATTGCATTGTCAAGACACGGCTCTATCCGGGCATCGCCCAGGTGCTGGACGCCCTTTCCGCATCGGGCATGAAGATGGCCGTGCTGTCGAACAAGCCGCACGAAGTGGTGCTTACCATCATGGACCGGCTTTTCGGGCGCTGGCATTTCGTGCGGGCGGTCGGCGCCGGTGCCGGATTGCCCATGAAGCCCGATCCGGAAGCGGTTGCCGTGCTCTGCCGCGAGATGGGCGTTCCGGCTTCGGAAGTCTTGTATGTGGGGGATTCCGATGTGGACATGTTCACGGCCCGCGCGGCAGGGGTGAAGGCCTTGGGCGTGGAATGGGGCTTCCGGGGACGGGAGGAATTGGAACGTTCGGGGGCTTGGCAGATAGCCGGCCGGGCCGAAGGCATCCTCCGGGTTTGCTTCGGGGAGCCGGCATGAAACTTTCGCCGGGGCGCGTTCGAGGCTTAGTCCGGGCGCGTCCGGCAAATCCCTGTCGAGGCGAACCGCCAGACGTGCTTGCCCGGAGAGAGCAAAGAAGGAAGGCTTGGCAACGGGAAGGGCCGGCGGCAGGAAAGGTTTTGGAGTAAAGAGCTATGCAGCATTCCAGAAAACTCAAGGAAATAACCAGTTTCATAGCCGATTATGCTTCGGTGCTATTAGGGTCGGGCGTGCATTGCACCCGCGTGGTGCGCAATTCGCGCCGCATTTGCGAGTCTTTCGGCTTGGACATCCACATGACCGTTTTCGCATCGAGCATCATCCTTACCTTGGTAGACCGCGAGGAAGACGACATGTGCACCGAGGTAGTGGTCATTCCCCAGCTTCCCGTAAGTTTCGAACTCAATGCCGAGCTGAGCGCGCTCAGCTGGAAGGTATACGATAATCCCATGCCTATCGGCCAGCTGCAGGCCGAATACAAGGCTTTGGTGGAAAAGCCCCGCCTCAATTCCTGGGCGGTGGCTTTCCTGGTTTCCCTGGCCAATGCCTGCTTCTGCCGCCTTTTCGAGGGCGACTGGAGGGCCATGGGCGTTGTCTTTGTTTCCACTTTTTTGGGATTCAGGCTGTTGAGGTTCCTTAAAAAGAAGGGTTTCGACCATTTCTTGTCGGTTGTCATGGTTTCTTTCGTCTCGTCGGCCTTGGCCTCGCTTTCCTTGCTGGTGAACCCGGCAAGCGCCAATGTGGCGGTAGCTACCAGCGTGCTTTTCATGGTTCCGGGCGTGCCGTTGCTTACCGGGGTCATCGACATTATCGAGAACCATACCCTTATCGGGATAGCCCGGCTCATGAGGGCCTTGCTGATAGTCATCTGCTTGGCGGTGGGCTTGTCGTTGTCGATGGTCATTTTCCAGAAAGGACTGTTATGATAGAGGAATTGCTTGTCCGCGCGCTTTGCGCCGCTGTTGCCGCCGTGGGGTTCGGGGCTGTTTCCAACCCCTCGCGCAAGTCTTTTCTGCCGATAGCGCTCCTGGCGGCCTCCGGATATGCTTTGCGCTACTTCCTCATGCAGGGAGCAGGTCTGGATATCGCTTCCTCCACGCTCATGGCCGGTTTGCTGATCGGGTTCGGAAGCCTTCTTTTGGGCGGATGGGTATGCTGCCCCATGACAACCCTTTATATTCCGGCCTTGCTGCCCATGGTTCCGGGCATGTATGCCTACAAGGCTGTTTTTGCCATTATCCTTTTCATGCAGAACGTGGGCGAGCCGGCGTTGGCCATGCCGTACTTGAATGATTTCTTCTTGAACGTGATCGTGTCCGTGACGGTGATCCTGAGCATGACCGTGGGGGCGTCCCTGCCTATGTTCCTGTTCTCGCACAGGGCCAAGAGCCTGACCCGCCATCGCGATGAGATGCTTTCGCGCAGGATTTTTGCCCGCTTGCGGGAAAACGGTCCGGGAACGCGTTTCCCGGAGAGGGTCGCGGGTCCGGGAACGGTGCCCAAAGACGGCCAGCCCGACGGTGGAAGCCGGCAGATGATGGGGCGCGGCGTGGCGGGAATCTTCAAGGAAAAGAACAAGGAAGAACGGCCGGGAATGCGGCCGGCGTGCGGCCCGGCAGAAGAGCCGGTTGCGGGAAAGGGCGGAGAAGAGGAGGCATGACCGGCCGGAAGGGCTTGGACGCGGCGGGCCGGAACGCGCCCGTGCCGGGCCGAGAGGGGAAATCAACCTTTTCCCGGGCTTGGAACAGGTTCGGGCAATGCGAAATGCAGAGGATTGAAATACAGGGAAAAACGGAATTTCATGGAAGAGTTTGAAAACAAGGGCGGCCCGGGTCGCACGGAATTGGAGAAAATAGGGGAGTTCGGCTTGATTGAACGCTTGACGCGGGATTTGCCGCTTTATCATAAGGAGCATACGCTCAAAGGCGTGGGCGATGATGCCGCCGTATTGCGGATTCCCGAAGGCCATGTGCAGCTGGTTTCGAAAGACCTGCTCATGGAAGGCGTGCATTTCGACATGACCTACTGTCCGCTTAAGCATTTGGGATATAAGGCAATAGCGGTTAACCTTTCCGATATTGCAGCCATGAACGGAAAGCCTTTGCAAGTGCTGGTCGGCATCGGGGTTTCCAACCGGTATTCCTTGGAAGCCTTGGAAGAACTTTATTCCGGGATGCGGTTGTGCTGTGAACGGTACGGGGTGGATTTGGTGGGGGGAGACACGGTATCCAGCCGTTCGGGCCTGGCCATCTCGGTCACCGTGCTCGGTTCGGCTCCGGAGGAAAACGTTTGTTACCGCAGCGGTGCCAAGGAAAACGACCTGCTTTGCGTTTCGGGCGACTTGGGAGGGGCTTATGCCGGCTTGCTCCTGCTGGAAAGGGAAAAGAGGGAGTTTCTTGCAAATCCGGCCGTGCAGCCCGATTTCAAGGATTTTTCCTATGTGCTGGAACGCCAGCTCAAGCCCGAACCCCGGTTGGACATGGTGGAACTGCTTGCCCGCTTGGGGGTGAAGCCTACTTCCATGATCGATGTTTCCGATGGCCTGGCTTCGGAAATCCTGCATCTAAGCAAGGATTCGGGCTGCGGGTTCATGTTGTACCAGAGCAAGATACCGGTCGATGCGGAGACATGCAAGGCGTTGGACATGTTCAAGATCCTGCCCGAAGTGGCGGCGTTGAGCGGCGGCGAGGACTACGAGCTCCTCTTCACGGTTTCGCAAGCCGATTATCCAAAAATCAAGGACAGCCGGGAAATCAGGATTATCGGCCATGCGGTAGAAGCGGCCCAGGGCAACTACATGGTTCCCGAACAGGGGACGCTCATCCCGCTTTCGGCGCAAGGATGGCAAGCTTTTGCCAACCGGAGGCCGGAAGAAGCCGGCGAAAATGGAGAAGGCGGGGAAGACCGGGAGGCCGGGTCTTTTTCCGAATAAGCCGGCAGGTGCGGGGAACCAGGAAAAGGATACAAAATGAGAATAGACAAATACTTGTGGGCGATCCGCCTGTTCAAGACCCGTTCGGAAGCATCGGAGGCTTGCCGTTTGGGGCGGGTCCGCATAGGCTCCGACATCGCAAAGGCCGCCAAAGAAGTGCGTGCGGGCGACCGGATAAGCCTTGACCGGCACGGATACACGCTTACTTATCAGGTTCTGGGTTTTCCGCCGAACCGGGTAGGGGCGGCTCTTGTGGCTCAATACGCGCTCGATGCGACGCCGGAAGAAGAAAAGCGGAAAATGGCCTTGCAGCGGGCTCCTTCCTTTGAACGGCGCGACCCGCGGACAGGCCGTCCCACCAAGCGCGAACGGCGCGAGATAGACCGGTTCAAAAGCGAGGACTGGGAATAAGGCGCTTGCGCCTGTTTCGATTTCAGGCGGGTTTCCCTGATTGGCCGCGCGGTTTTGATTGGCCGCAAGACCGCAAGGTTCCACGGCCGAGGGTGCGGGTTCCCTATTTGGATTTTTCCCGGAAGTAAACCCGCATCGGCGCCCCGCAGAAGTTCCAGATGCGCCGTATCTGGTTTTCCACGAAACGTTTGTAAGGATCTTTCACGTACTGGGGCAAATTGCAGAACAGGGCGAAAGACGGATAGGGGGTGGGGAGCTGGGTCAGATACTTGATTTTCACGGATTTGCCCTTGTACATAGGCGGGGGGGTCTGCTTGAAAATCGGGAGCAGGAGATTGTTGAGCTCCGAGGTGGGAATCCGGCGGGCGCGGTTTTCGTTCACTTCCTGTACCTTTTTCAGGACGTTGAAAATGCGTTGCTTGGTTAAGACCGAGGTGAAAACCACGGGTACATCGTTGTCGGGTTCGATCCGTTTGCGGATAAAGGTTTCGAACTCTTTCAAAGTATTGTTGCCCTTGGTGACCAAATCCCATTTGTTGGCCACGATGACCACGCCTTTGTTGTTGCGGCGGGCTAAGCCGTAGAGGTTGATGTCCTGGGCTTCGATTCCGGCGGAAGCATCGAGCATGAGGATGCACACGTCGCAGTTCTCGATGGCCCGGATGGAGCGCATGACCGAATAGAATTCTATGTTTTCCGATACCTTTTGCTTTTTCCGGATGCCGGCGGTGTCTACCAGGTAGAAGTCGAACCCGAAACGGTTGTAGCGGGTGAAAATCGTGTCGCGCGTGGTTCCGGCCATCGGGGTGACGATGTTGCGTTCTTCGTTGAGGAAAGCGTTTATCAAGGAAGATTTCCCCACGTTCGGCCGGCCGATCACGGCAATGCGGGGAAGGTCGTCGGGAAGGATTTCCTTCTGGTTGTCGAGCAGTTCGGCCACGGCATCGAGCAAATCCCCGGTTCCGCCCCCGTTGATGGCGGAAAGGGAAAAAAGACGGTCGAATCCCAGGGAATAAAACTCGGCGGCCGCGAACTGGTGCAGGGACGAGTCGATTTTGTTGACGACCAGGAAAACCGGTTTGTCGGACCGGCGCAGCAGATGCGCCACGTCTTCGTCCATGGAATTGAGGCCGTCTTTGCCGTCTACCATGAAAAGGATGACATCGGCTTCGTCTATGGCGAGTTCTACCTGCCGCCTGATTTCCTGGTTGAAATGGTCTTCATCGTCGATCAGGTAGCCTCCGGTGTCGATGACCGAGAATTCTTTCCCGTTCCAATCGCCGGTACCGTAATTGCGGTCGCGGGTCACGCCGCTTGTCTCGTCCACAATGGCGCTGCGGCTCTGGGTAAGACGGTTGAACAATGTGGATTTCCCCACATTCGGCCTGCCTACGATAGCAATGATGTTGCGCATGGCGGTTGGTTTTTGGATCGTTGTTTTTATCGGTTTTGGCCGGAGAACCGGCAAAAGCATGAAAGTTCCGGGAATCATCCGGGAACTCTCCGGGCGGCCGATGCCGCGGGGTTATGCAAAAAAAGGCTTGCCCAAACCCTTGTGCAAGCCTTTACTTCGTAGCGGGGGCAGGATTCGAACCTACGACCTCCGGGTTATGAGCCCGACGAGCTGCCTCTGCTCTACCCCGCAATTTGGCTGCAAAAGTACGCTTTTTTTTTGAATCTGCAAACAAGCTTGCCACCTTTTCTCTTTTAAAGGGTTTTTCATCGATTTTTGCTGTTTCCGCTTTTGCCGGGCTGTCTTGCATTAGCGGTAAAAATTCGGTTTTTTTTAATTTGAAAAGATTTTTCATGCGTATTCATTGGCTTTTTTTAAAGAGAAGATTAATCGGCTTTCCTTGTTTTCCGACTTGGAAAATTTTGTAACTTCGTTTTGTTTTTGCCGAGACGGGAGAAGACGGGCGCAAGGAGGCGGCAGGGATAGCCTGCGGGCAAAGACAGGATGGCGGAAATGGGGGTGAGGCAAAAGGCAAGATTTGCAACCGGAAAACAAGCCGGTTGCATGTTTTCGACAATAAAAGTTTAACTAAAAAACACAAGTCATGAAAAGAATTGCCGTACTTTTGAGTTTGCTGGCGTTCGGGTTTTCCGCCGCCAATGCACAGTTCAAGCCCGAAGGCATGAGTTTTGCCACCGAACTGAACTATTCGCCCGGAGGGGTAACGCTCGACGGGGCTTTCGGCCTTTCCCAATACGGGGCCAAGTTCCGTTTCTTCATCAATCCCAACATGGCCGTCCGCCTCAGCCTGGGCCTGAACACCAGCTCGAGCAAGGATGTTACCTTTTTCGACAATGCGGGTACTACCTACCAACAGGTTTTGCGCCGTACCTCTACCGGGTTCTCCATCATGCCGGGCTTTGAATACCATTTTTCCAAATTCGAAAGGATTTCTCCTTACGTGGGTGCCGAAGTCGGCCTTTTGACGCAGGTCAGGAAAGAAAAGACCACCAACACGCGCAACAGCGACATGACCCAGACCAAGACCAACGGCATCGGTTTCGGGGTGAACGCGTTCACGGGCGTGGACATTTACCTTTGCAAAGGCTTGTTCTTGGGGGTTGAACTGGGCTTGGGCTACAATTCCTTGCGTACCAACGGCGCCGAGACGACCTCTACGGTTAGCGGCACCACGACCGAGAACAAGACCGACGACTTCAACACCGTGGGCGATTTCGGCTTCCATGCTGTTCCGGCCTTGCGCTTGGGCTGGCATTTCTAAGCCGGACGGGCATTTCTGAAAACCGGATGCAAGGCCGGTGAGCTTGCTCGAATCCGCTGCGGGTTCGGGAAAAACCGGCATTCCGGACGAGGAACAGGAGACTGCACCTTTAAAAGCTGCATGCTTGGCTTTTGAAGGTGCGGTCTTTTGTTTTTGGGGAACCGTCTCGGGCGGTGAATCAGGGTTGCGTATCCGGATTCAGACGTTTTTTTGTTTTTGCAACAGGCTTGCATACGGTTCTTGGGCAAGGCTTCTTAATTTTGACGCCGGTTTGATTTTGGCGCCGTTTTCGGGGGAAAGGGCCTTGGGAGCGGGTTGGCGTACAGGAAAGCCGTGCCGGCCTGCCCGCAAGGGATTTTGCCTGCCCGAGGGGACTGCTCAAGCTGCAGCTGCCCGAGGATGGAACGCAAGGCGAGCCTTGCCTTGAAGGATTTCAAGGCTGTCAAGGCGCAGCCGTTTGCGGACGGCCTGTTCCCCGGTGAAAAGAGGGAAAGACATGGAACGAGAAAGCAAAGGACAAGGAAAAGATGCCGGCATCCGGAAAGAAAGTTATCCGTTGCTGAAGCTGCATTGCGCCGGGTGCGCCCATCGGGCCGAGACCATCGCGGCCAAAGAAGACGGGGTCTTGAAAGCTTCGGCCAATTTCGCCGCCGGCCTGCTGCATGTGGAATACGAACCTGGAAAATTCAGCGCGGAGCGGTTGAAGCAGGCCATAGACGGGGCCGGTTACGAATTGATCATAGATAGCGCAGACCCTTTCAGCCAGCAGGAGAAAGCCAATCGGAAAGCCTATCGGGACTTGCGCCGGAAAGTGATCCTGACATGGGCAATCGCTCTTCCGTTGATGATCCTGGGCATGGCGCACAGCTGGCATTTCCCCGGAAAGGAAGTGGCGATGATGTGGCTGGCTTTTGCCGTTTTGGTCATCGGGGGGCGCGGTTTTATCCGGAATGCCTGGATCCTGGCCCGCCAATGGAGCGCGAACATGGACACCTTGGTGGCGGTAAGCACCGTGGTTTCTTTCGCTTTTAGCGTTTTTACGCTTTGTTTCCCGCAATTCTGGCAGCAGCACGGCTTGGAGGCTCATGTGTATTTCGAGGCTTCAGGCATGATAGTGGCTTTTGTCCTCTTGGGGAAACTCATGGAAGGGCGAGCCAGGAACGGCACTTCGAAAGCCTTGCAAGACCTGATGCACTTGCAGCCTTCAACCGCGGTATTGATAGAAAACGGTTCGGAAAGGGAAGTCCCGGTTTCGCAATTGCAGCCTTCCCACCGGGTACGGATCCGGCCCGGGGCGGCCATACCCGTAGACGGGATTGTGCTTTCCGGCCAGTCGTATGTGGATGAAAGCATGCTCACCGGCGAGCCTTTGGCCGTGCTCAAGCAGGAGGGAAGCAAGGTCGTGGCCGGGACCATCAACCAGAAAGGCAGCTTGGAAGTGGAAATCACCGGGGTCGGGCAAAGCACGGTCCTGGCCGGGATTGTGCGCATGGTGCGCGAGGCCCAGGGCAGCAAGGCCCCGGCCCAGCGCGTGGCCGACAAGGTGGCGGCGGTTTTCGTCCCGGTCATTCTGGCCTTATCGGTGGTCACGTTCGTGGCGTGGCTGCTCGTTGGCGGCTCCGCGTATTTCCATTACGCTTGGATGTGCGCGCTTTCGGTCCTGGTGATTGCTTGCCCGTGCGCCTTGGGATTGGCCACGCCTACCGCCCTCATGGTGGGGATGGGCCGGGCCGCAACTAACCATATCCTGATCAAGGACGCTTCGGCCTTGGAAAACATCTGCCATGTCGACCGGATGGTTTTGGACAAGACGGGTACGTTGACCGAGGGGAAGCCGGTGGTCGAGGCGTTCTATTTGCCCGGGAAAGGAGGGTTTTCGGCTTCGGCCGACCCTTGGAACGGACAGGAGCCGCCGCAATGGCTTTTTTGCTTCAAGGCTGGGGAAATGAAAAGCGAGCATCCGTTGGCAGGCGCCGTAGTGGCGTGGGTCGATGCTTTCCGAGGGGAGGCGGAAACGGATGAGGAATCCTGCGGGGATGCTTCCTGCCGGGTCCTTTCCGGCATGGAGAAATTCGAGTCCCTTACGGGGAAAGGGCTTCGTTTCGAATACCAGGGACAATCTTATTGGGCCGGCGGTCTTTCCATGATGGAGGAAATGCTTCCGGGGGTACTCCCGTTTTCCGGTCAGGACAGCGGGATGGAAGCATGGCTGGAATCCCGGCTTGGCGAGGCTGCCAGCATCGTGGCTTTTGGCCAAGGACAGCAGCTGCTTTGCCTTTTGGCCGTTGCCGATGCGGTGAAGCCTTGCGCCAAGAAAGTGATTGAAACCTTGCAGGCTGCTTCGGTCCAGGTGCACATGCTTACCGGCGATCACGAGAAAGCGGCTGCGGCTTTGGCTTCCCGTCTTGGAATTACGCATTACCGGTGGAACATGCTGCCGCAAGACAAGCAGGACTATGTGGAAGCCCTGCAAGCCCAAGGCCACAAAGTAGCCATGGTGGGCGATGGCATCAACGACAGCCAGGCGCTGGCCAAGGCCGATGTGAGCATGGCTTTGAAGCGGGGAACCGATATTGCCGTGAACGTGGCTTCGGTGGTGCTTATCGGCAATGGGAAAACCGACTTGGAGGCTATCCCCAAAGCCTTGAATCTTTCCCGTAAAACCCTGAAAATTATAAAGGAAAATCTTTTCTGGGCGTTTATTTACAATGTAATCGGCATTGTTTTGGCCAGCGGGTTGCTTTTCCCGCTTACGGGCTGGACGCTCAACCCGATGATTGCCAGCGCGGCCATGGCGTTCAGTTCGGTTTCGGTGGTAAGCAACAGCTTGCGGCTGAAATGGATGAAGGTCTGAGGGGGAGCTGTCTGCAAGGCAAAGGTTCGCTTTTTCCGGTTCCCCTGCGCCGGACAATCCTCCCGATAGGCAACGAACCGCCTATAGAGCTATATTGTGCTGTTTTTAAAGTAGTTTATAAGATTTCTTGCAGCCGCTTTCGGCAAATGGCCCTTTAGGGCGGTATTGCCGAAAGCGGGGAAAGGGTTCCTTTCTGCTATGCGTAAGACAAGACGGGGCCGGTCCGGGTTCGGCCGGGTCAAGGAGGAGATGCGCTAAGCGAATTTCTTCATTTGCCGGCGAAGGATTACCACGGTGACCGCAATCGACAGGAAGTCGGCAACCGGCGTGGCGGCCCAGACCCCGTTCAAGCCCCAAAAGGAGGAGCAAAGAATCAGGGCCGGAATAAGGAAAAGGACTTGCCGGGTAAGGCTCAAGAAAATGGAGAGATGCACCATGCCTAACGATTGGAAGAAATTGCTAGTGACAATCTGGAAGCCGACAAAGGGGAACAAGAGGAAAACGAAACGCAAGCCGGTGCGCGTCAAGTCGATAAGCTGGGCATCGGTCGTGAATACCTTGGCTGCCGTTTCCGGGAAAATCTGCACTAACAGGAACCCGAAAGTGGTAATGAGGGTCGCCACCTTGATCGAAAGGAAAAAGGCGTGCTTGGACCTGTCTATCTTTTTCGCCCCGTAATTGTAACCCACAATCGGCTGCATTCCTTGGCAAAGCCCGATGACGAACATGACAAAGAGGATGCCGTAGCTGTTCACGATCCCGTATGCGCCCACGGCCAAGTCCCCGCCTTTGGCGTAAAGGCGGTTGTTGAGGATGACGGCGACCAGGCTGGCGGCGATGTTGATGAGGAAAGGCGACATTCCGATGGAAAGGATGTCGTTGATGATTTTCTTGTTGGGCTTGAAGGTGGAACGGGTAAAGCGGATGTAGGCGCCGGATTTGACGAAAAACTGCATGGTGAGGATGGCCGTTACCAGCATGGACAATACCGTGGCGATGGCCGCTCCGGTTATGCCCATCTTGAAACCGAAGATGAACAAGGGGTCCAGCACGACATTGACTCCCACGCCGATAAGCATGATGTACATGGACTTGAACGGGCTTCCCGAAGCGCGGATGATGTTGCAGAAACTGTAGGAAAGGTTGCTGAAGATGCTTCCGGGGATGATGATGCTCAAGTACCGGGCCGCATGCGGAATGGTGTTTTCGCTGCCGCCGAACAGGCGCAGGAGCGGGTGCATGAATCCCAAGCAGGTCACGGTGAGGAAGATCCACAGGACGAACGTAAGGAAGAGCGCGTTGCCCAATATGTGTTCGGCCCATTTCCGGTCCCGCATGCCCAGGACGATGGAAATGCGCGTGGAAGCGCCTACGCCCACAAGCGTTCCGAAAGCTTGCAGGAAATTCATGATGGGGAGGCTCAGGGCGAGGCCGGAAATGGCCATGGGGCCGGCCCCGTGCCCGATGAAAATCCGGTCGACCAGATTGTAAAGCGAAGTGGTCAGCGTGGTTATGACTGCCGGAAGGGCATATCGCCAAAGAAGTTTCGGGACGGATTCGGTTTCAAGTAAACGCGGATCTGCAAATGAGGTTGCCATGTGTTTCCTTTCGCGCACGGCCTTGGCACGTAGCCGACCGCCAGCAAAGTGCAAAGATAGTGAAAGGCGAGCGCCAAGCAAATACGAGCTTGCTCGTATTTGCTTGGCCGAGCCGCCTCCTATCTTCGTGAAACAAAGATAGTGAAAGGCGAGCGCCAAGCAAATACGAGCTTGCTCGTATTTGCTTGGCCGAGCCGGGGTCTTGCATAAGCCCGGGCTTTCCGTATCTTTGCCCATTCTGCCAAAGGAAACGGAATCCGGAAGATTTCTTTTCGCTCCGGTTTCCGGATTTTCTCTGCGCGGGAGTTTTCTCGGAGAAGCCCCGCCGGCAATGAAAAAGCAATTTTCGAACGGGGAAAGCAATCCCCGGACGGATGTTGGAAAAACGCCAGAAACCGTGATACCCGATTTTTTTAAAGACGTGAGCCGGTACGGAAGCCTTTCGGTAGTAGGCATGGCCAAGAATGTCGGCAAGACCGTTTGCCTTCGGGCCTTGATAGAATACGGCCGGGTTTCGGGGCAAGCCCCTTGCTGGGCTGTTACTTCCATCGGCATGGATGGGGAAAGCACCGACACGCTGTACAAGACCGCCAAGCCGGAACTGGATTTTTATCCGGGCATGCTGATCCAGACGTCCGAACAGCACTATGCCCGCCGGCGCCTTTCGGCCGAAATCCTGCAGGTGAGCCGGGAAACGACAGCTTGCGGCCGCATTGTTACCGCCCGGGTCATCACCCCGGGAAAACTGATACTTTCCGGCTACGCCCATACGCAAGGGCTTCGCCGGTACATAAGCCAGGTTCGTGCATTCGGGGCCAGGACGGCCATCATAGACGGGGCTTTGTCGCGCATGAGCCTGGCTTCGCCCTTTGTTTCGGAGGCCGTGATCCTGTGCACGGGAGCGGCCTTGTCGAAAAACCTGCAAGAACTTGTACGGAAGACCCGTTTCCAGTACGCCTTGATGAATTTACCGGTTTTCAGGAAAGAAGCCGGGGGACAGGATTTGGCCGAGGCGCTGGGCCGGATCCGCTCGGGAGTTTTCGGGATAAGCCCCGAGGGCGAGGTGGAAGATTTGCAAATCCCTTCGCTGTTGCAAGTGGACAAGTATTGGGAAAAGATAGAACCTTATTGCCGGCAGGATTGTTTCCTTTACATTTCCGGCCTTTTGAACGATTCCTTTTTGCAGAGCCTGGTTTCGCGGAAAGAGCGTCCCGAGGTGGTGGTCAGCGACTTCTCGAAATTGTTCCTGAGCCCGCAGGTCTTTTCGGCCTATTCCCGGGCCGGTTCCCGCTTATGGGTCTTGCAGCAGCCTGAAGTGATCGGCATTTGTGTCAACCCCCATTCGCCCGAAGGCTACGACATGGATTCCTTGCGCCTCCGGGAAAGCCTTTCCGAAGCGCTGGGGCGGGAGGTCTTCGATATTCTGGCTTGAGGAGGCGGTTTCCCCGGCGCTTCCCGGCCGCCTGCCTTGCACGGGGAGAGGAATCCGGAACGCTGGCATCGGGCTGTATCGGGAAATTGCGCGGGCAGGGTGCGGGAATTCACAACGAGGAAAGGAATTCCGCCAAGTCGGTATTGCCGTCGATGCCCAATTTCGAACGCAGCCGGAATTTGGCCATGCCTATCGATTGCAGCGATTTTCCGGTCAGGTTCGCCACATCCTTGTTGCTCAGGCTGAGGTTGAACAGCACGCACAGATGCTTTTCGCTGGGCGTGAGGTCCGGAAAGCGTTCGGAAAGCTTCTTGAGGAATTGCTTGTCGACTTGTTCAAAGTAAAACTGGAAATCGCGCCACTCTTTTTCCGAAGCGATTTGCCGGGCCAACGTTTCGATTTCCCGGATAGCCAAGGTCTGCCGGCCTTTCATGGGAAATTCGCTTTTGAGCTTTTTAAGCGCGTCGAGAATGGAGGCTTGGAGGTTGTTGAGCCGCAGGAACCGCAAGGCATCGGTGGCTAATTCCTTGTTTTTGTCTTCCAAGGCCTGTTCGGCGTGGAGAATGTGTTTCCGGCTTTCTTCCTTGATGAGGGTGTTGTTGCGGTTCAGCTTCGATACATGCTTTGCCAGAAGCAGAAGCAGGACGACCAGGAACGCCAGGCATGCCACCAGGACCAGAATCCAGAGCGTGCGGTTCTGCGCCTTGGTTTTGGCCAAAGCCAAGTCTTTTGTCTTTTCCTGCGCCTCTTTTTCTTGTTTCAGGGCGTTGTATTTGTATTCCAGATCGAGCAGTTCCTGCTGGCTTTCGAGCGAGAGCGACGAATCGCGCACCTTCGAAAGCTGGCGCATGCACCGCAAGGCTTCCTCGGGGCGGCCGGTGTTTTCGTAAATGTAGCTGAGGCTTTCCAGCAGGTCGGCCTCCAGGCTGTAGCGCTTTTTCCCCCGGACGCTTTCCAAGGCTTTGCGAGCCGCGGCGTAGGCTTGCTCGTAACGCCCCAAGGCAAGCAGGTTCCGCACATGCGTCGCCTCCGCATAGGGGAGTATTTGCGAATAATGGCCGCGTTCGGCCACTTCGATGGCTTCGGTCAGGTAAGGTTCGGCTGCTTTGTGCATGTCCATGCCCATGTAGAGCGAGCCCATCGCCATGGAAGAGGAAATCCGGTCCTGGCCTTGATAGTCCGATTGCCGGGCAATCTGGTAGGCGCGGGTGCAAAACGGCAAGGCTTGATCGAACCGCGATTGCGTGAAGTACAAGGCGCCCAAGTTTGTCGTGATGAGGAATTCCGTTCGTTCGATATTGCCGATCCGTTTCCCTCCTTCCCGTTCCCTTTTGACGCCTTCCATGCAGGATTCCAAGGCTTTCTCGAAATAATTCTCCGCCATGTCGAACAGATGGCGGTAGGCGAAAACAACCCCGATTCCGTTGAGGCAGCGGGCTTCGATGTGGGGGATGTCGTCCGGTTCGAACTTGTCGAGCACGGATTTGTACAGATTGAACGCGGTATCGAGCTGGCCGTTGTAAATCAGGCTCGCCCCGATTTGCGTGATGCAGTCGGCAAGGAGTATTTTCCACTCGGCCGAAGAATCGGCCGGAGCTTTTTCCAGCTCTGTTTCTATCAATGGGCGGAGATGGAGGGCGTAACGCTTGCAGGAGTCGATTTCATCGGACAGGAAATAAAGATAGCAACGGGAAACCCCGTATGAATAATATTTATAAACATTTCCTTTCCTTTTTGCATAATCCTCTGCTTTATAGGATGTTGCAAGCTGCTCTGCAATGGAGGTCCGGCTTTGGAACGAAAGGCTTCTGTCGAAAAGAGCCAAGCTGTCTTCTGCGTATGTATTTGATTTAAAAATAAATAATATAAGTGGAAATAAAAAGGGACATAAGTTCGGCCGGCTTCCGCGGCTTTTCAGAGAAAAGGGGATTGCCCCGATAAATTTTCTCATGGGTTTCCAGATATATTTATGATACAAGGAAATACCAAATTGCAAAGATACGTTTTTTTAGAAATAGTTTAGATGCTTTGGTTTTGAGGCCGGAATCTTCGGGCAAAGCCGTGCGCCCGGACGCGTCTTCGCGGTTTGTCCACGATTTGGCAGCGCTTTCCCCGACCGGATGGGCATCGGGCATAGGGATCGAAGGCCCGGTAGTCCCGCTCGTTTCCTGCCGGTCGGGCAATGACCTGCCGGGCATCCTGGCAAAGGCCGGAATAACCGGACCGGCAAATCGGGCAGACTTTCCAAAATTCGTACTTTTGGCTTCGCGTTCTTGCTTCAAGGGGCAGTCCTATCGTCCTAATCGAGAAAAAAGAAATTCGCATGTATTCGAAAATCATCCTCAAACCCGGCAAGGAAGCTTCCTTGCTGCGGTTTCATCCTTGGGTCTTCTCCGGTGCCATTGCCGGGTTGGCGGAGCCTTCGGCCGGACCGGTGCAAGAAGGAGACAAGGTTTTGGTCATGTCGCATCAGGGCCAGGTCTTGGGCGTCGGCCACGCCCAGGCCGGCAGCATTGCCGTGCGCATGCTTTCCTTTTCAGACGAACCGGTAGACCTTTCTTTTTACGGGAAAAGAATCGGCCAGGCTTTGCGGCTCAGGGAAACCCTCGGGCTTTTCCGGAAAGGGAACGACACTTTCCGCCTGGTGCATGGCGAAGGGGATTTCCTGCCCGGCTTGATTGTAGACGTGTACAAGGATACGGCCGTGTTGCAAGCGCATTCGGCAGGGATGCATCTGGACAGGGAACTCCTTGCCCAGGCCTTGCTCCAGCAATGCGGCCATTTCTTGAAGCGGGTTTATTACAAATCCGAGAACACGCTGCCCCATAAGGAAAGCCTGGGAGCTATCGATGGCTATATAGCCGGGAAAGCGCCGGCAAGGAAACCGGTGGCATGCGAGAACGGGTTGAAATTCCATCCCGATTGGGAGGAAGGCCAGAAGACGGGCTTTTTTATCGACCAGCGGGAAAACAGGGCTTTGGTGGAACGTTACGCGCGCGGGAAACGGGTCCTGAACATGTTTTGTTACACCGGAGGCTTTTCGCTCTACGCGCTCAGGGGCGGGGCGCTGGAAGTGGATTCGGTAGACAGTTCCGCCAAGGCGGTGGCGTTGACAGAAGCCAACGTGCGATTGAATTTCGGGACTTCGGCACCCCACAGGGCCTTGGAGGCAGAAGCTTTCGGTTTCTTGCGCAGCGCGGACGAAACTTACGACTTGATGATACTCGATCCTCCGGCTTTTGCCAAGCACCAGAGAGTCTTGCCGCAGGCCTTGCAAGGATACAGGAAGCTCAACGCCTTGGCGCTAAAGAAAATAGCACCTAACGGAGTCCTTTTCACGTTTTCTTGTTCGCAGGCGGTGAGCCGGGAAGATTTCCGCTTGTCGGTGGTCAGCGCGGCCGTCCAGAGCGGGCGCAAGGTTCGAATCCTGCACCAGCTCTGCCAGCCGGCCGACCATCCGGTGAACATTTTCCATCCGGAGGGGGAATACCTGAAGGGATTGGTCCTTTTTGTCGAGTAAACGGCCGTGGCCGAGAGGCCGGCCGCTGTTGAATGGCCGGCCTCGTTGAATGACCGGTTGTCGTTGCGCCCGGCCGTCTTGGCAGGGAGGCGACTGCCCGGTTATCGGGCTACGCTTCCATGGGTTTGAGGTTGGGCGAAACCAGCAGCTTCGCTTCGGTGGCCGCCTGCACTTCCTCTACGGTGAAAGCCGGATTGATTTCTTCCAGTTCGATGCCTTTCGGAGTGACCCGCATCACGCCCATTTCGGTCACGATCAGGTTCACACGGCCTTTGGCCGTGAGCGGGAGCGTGCATTTCTTCAGGATTTTCGGTTTCCCTTTTGCCGTATGCTCCATGGCCAGAATGACCAGTTTCGCCCCGGTAAGCAGGTCCATCGCGCCTCCCATGCCCGGGGTCATCTTTCCGGGAATCATCCAGTTGGCCAAGTCCCCTTCTTCGTCTACTTGCATGGCGCCCAGTACCGTGGCATCCACATGGCCGCCCCGGATGATGGCAAAAGAAGTGGCGCTGCTGAAGGTGCAAGCCCCCGTGGCCGGCGAAGTGAAGCCGCCCCCGGCGTTGATGTATTCGGGATCCTCCTTGCCTTCTTCGGGTGTCGGGCCCATTCCCAACAAGCCGTTTTCCGATTGCAGGATAACCTTCACTCCCGGAGCCAAGTAATTGGGAACCATGGTGGGAAGGCCGATTCCCAGATTGACCACGTCTCCGTTTTTGAGTTCTTTCGCCACACGTTTGGCAATGATTTCACGAATCTGATTCTTGTCCATAATCGCAAGTTTTTAAACGGCCGGCCCGGGTCATGGCAAAGGGCGGAACCCGGCTCCGGCTCGCTAATTTACACTATTTTCCCATACGCCGGGCAATCTCCTGCGCCAAGTAGGAAGCCACGTCGTCGGCGTAGGAATTCATGCCGAAACCCGCATCGAAGCCCAATTCCTTGCCTAATTCGTAGGTGATGCGGGGGCCGCCGCAGCAGACCACCAGCTTGTTGCGCAACCCCTCGGCTTCCAGCATCTCGATCATTTCGGTCAGGTTCTTGATATGGATGTCTTTCTGCGTGACGGTTTGCGAAACCAGGATGGCGTCCGCACCCACTTCCAAGGCCTTGGCAATCAATTCCTGGTTGGGTACTTGGCTGCCCATGTTGTAGGCATCGATCATTTCGTAGCGTTCCAGCCCGTAATGCCCGGCAAAGCCTTTCATGTTCATGATGGCATCGATGCCGACCGTGTGGGCATCGGTTCCGGTGCTGGCCCCCACCACCACGATTTTCCGGCCGATGTGCTGGCGGATGAAGTTATCGGTTTCTTCCATGCTCATCACGGTCGACTCCACCTTGGGGACATGGATCACCGTGTAATCCACCGTATGGGTGCAGGAACCGTAAGCGTTGAAGAACGTGAAACCCGGCGCGAGCTCGTGGAAGTACACGATTTGAGGGTTTTCGAACCCCATTTTCTTCAGCAGCTGCTTGGCCGCTTCTACCGCTTCATCCCCGCAAGGCACCGGAAGGGTGAAGCTCAGCTGGGTCTTGCCATCGTTCATCGTGTCCCCGTAGGGCTTGATGTTCTTCGGGTCGTAAGTCTTGTCGATTTCTTCGTGCGAAGTCGAATATAATCCGCCGCTCATCTTATGCTCCTTTCTTCATTAATTCGATAAATGGGTTTTCGTAATAGGGCCGTTTTTCGGCCACGCCCTGCAGCCCTTTCCCTCCGGTCTTCGGCCGTTTTATATCGGCGAAGATTCCTTTTTCGAGCGCGGTGAAAAGCCCTTCTTTTTCCATGTTCCGCAGCAGTTCGGCAGCCTTGTCCAGCACCTCGGCGGCCCGCTTGCGCACGATGCCGCCTTCCTTGAACTGCATTTCTTCCCCGATGCTCTTCATGTTGTTGAAGATGTAGCGCGCGTTCTCGATAGAGAGGTAGCGGTCGCTCATGAACGGGGTGTGGATGGCTTCGGTGGGCATGCCCAGCAGTTGCAGGCCTTGGTGCGTCCAAATGCCGATCATGTTGAACAGCGCGTCCTGCAAATGGCCTCGGAAAATGTTCCCGGTCATGAATTTGGTGGGGGGCATGTATTTGAGCGGGGCATTGGGGAAGATTTCCCGCAGCATCTGGGCTTGCGCCAGTTCCATGAGGAAGCCGTTTTCCAATTGCGGATCCATTTCGAACGCATGTCCCAAGCCCATTTGCTCTTCGGGAATGCCGGCGATTTTGGCCAATTGCTCGTTGATGAAGTCCGAAGCCAGGACGGTATGGGCCTGGGCGACGGCATCGGCCGTAGTGAGGTAGTTGTCTTCGCCGGTATTGATGATTACGCCGGCAAAGCCGTTGATTACCCGTGAAAAATACTGGTCGATGAGCGTGCGTTGCATGTTGATGTCGCGGAACAGGATCCCGTAGAGGGCATCGTTGAGCATCACATCCAAGCCCTCCAGCGCCCCCATGACGGCGATTTCGGGCATGCAAAGTCCTGAGCAATAGTTGCAAAGGCGGATATACCGGCCCACTTCCTCGCCTACTTCATCGAGCGCCTTGCGCATGATGCGGAAGTTTTCCTGCGTGGCCATCGTGCCGCCGAAGCCTTCGGTGGTGGCGCCGTAGGGAACGTAATCCAAAAGGCTCTGCCCTGTGGTGCGGATAACGGCGATGATGTCGGCCCCTTGCCGGGCAGCGGCTTGGGCTTGGGTCACGTCCTCGTAGATGTTGCCGGTGGCCACGATTACGTAGAGGTAGGGCTTCGGGCCTTCGCCGATGGTCTTCAAGTAGTGTTCCCTGCGGGCCCGGCGTTCGCGGATGCGGTTCATGGAAGCATCGATGTAAGGCTGCAAGGCTGCGTGGCGCTTGCCTTCGTCCACTACCGGGATTTTGGCTACATCTATTTTCCCAGCCCCGATTTCCTCGGCTATCGCCTGCGGGGTTTTCCCGCTGTCGGCCACGGCATTGCCTAAGACGAACATCACGCCTTCACCTAAGAGGTTGGCTTCTTTGAGGGCGTCGACCACCACGTTAGGATAAGGGACATCGTCTTGGGTAACCCCGTCTATGCCTAACAGACGGGCAAGGGTTCTTTCGGTAGCTACGGTCGTGTAACCGTCTACGAAATTCTGGACTTGGGCGGCGATGTTGGCAGCCGAAGTCCGAGCTTGCTCAACCTTGTTGAAGTCAAGGCCCAGTTTGCTTTCTCGGTTCATTTTATTGTTTTCGGTTTTATTGTTTCTCGAGCCGGGCGGGAAACCGCCTTTCCCCGAAGCGGGGAATTTTGTTTTCGGCAATCCCGCAAGTATCTGTATTCCCGTATTTCTATCGGCAAATGCAACTTTGAGCCTTGTTGCCTTGCCGGATCCGGAACCGGAGCCGTCTTCTTAGTTCCCCTTTCGGTAAAAGTCCCGGGCCTTTTGCAAGATCCCCGGGTCGAAATCCAGCAGGGCGGCAATCCGCAAAGCTTCGGCGGGAGGCTCTTCCCCGGGTTTTTCTTCCACGATCGAATAGTCCATGCAGGCTTGTATGCGCGAGAGGTCGAAGCCATTCCCGTCTTGCGCCGTGTTTGCCCGCGTGCCTTGCAAGGCCCAGTCCTCGCGGAATCCTTTCACCCGCAAATGCCGCACAGGAACGGGAATAGGACCGTAATGGGTGCTTACGAGGCTGATGCAAGGCCAGTCCTTCAAGCTTTCCACGACCGCGCAGACAAGGGCTTTCCCTTCGGCCGGGTTGGTGGTACGCGCCAGTTCATCGGCCAAAAGCAGGATTCTTTCTCCCGCTTTGATTCGGGCGAAGACCTGGTTGAACCGCTGCATTTCCGCGCCAAAGGAAGAAAGGCCCCGTTCTTCATCCTGTTCGTCTTCGACAAGCAGTTCCACTTGGTCGAAAAGAACCATGCGGGCGCTTCGGGCCGGAACAGGAAACCCGTATTGGAGCAGGCATTGCGACAAGGCCAAGCTTTTCAGCAGCACGGTCTTCCCGCTCATGTTGGCTCCGGTCAGCAGGCAGGGTTCCACGTTCAGGTGCAAGTCTACCGGCTGGTACCGCCCCCCCCGGGCCTGGAGCGATTCCCTGACAACAGGATGGAAAAGCCCGTGGTAATCGAGGCAGGCAGCGGGCGAGGAACTTCCGCCGGGCAGCACTTGCGGGCGTGCAAGGCCGTATTCCCGGGCCAGGCCGGCTTTTGCAATAAGGAAATCCCAATAGGCGACTTGTTCCATGGCTTGCTGCAAAAGCGGGACGAAAGGCCTTAATCCAACGGCCAGCCTTTCCCGTATGCGGCGTTCCAGTTCCTCGCATTCGGCTTGCAGGCGGAGTATTTCCTCGTTCGTGCCGGCATCCCTTTCGGAAAACGGCTTCGGTTTCCCCGGCTTTTCGGTATCCGGGTTTCCGGCATCAGGCTCATCGGCCGGCTTCCTGCCAGGCTGGTTTCCCTGCGGCAAAGCGCAAGCGCAGGCTTCGGGTTCCTCGTTTTTTGCCAGAGAGGCGTCGAGCGCGAGCAGTTCCTTGCGTTTGCTGGCTAATTCGGGATCGTATTCGTTGTAGATGTGAAAAGTGGGAAGCCCCTCCTTCCGGGGGTCGAGAAGCGAGATGACAGGCTCCAAATCCGGGAAGAGAGCGGGGGCCGGGTGGAAAGCGCAGGCCTTTGCCACGGTTTGCAGCAGGCCTGCCGTTTCACGTACAAGGAGCGCGAAACGTTTTATCTCGAACAGCTGCACATCGTCTACCGTTTCTTTTTCCAGAAGGCGGAAAGTGGCGCGGATGTCCCAGATTTGGGAGAATTTCAATTTGATTTTTTCAAGGCAGGCTGGCGCGGAAGGGTCTTGTTCCCGGAAAATCTGCAATTTTTCAATCCGGTCCAGTTCCGTGCATAATTCTTTTTCCTGTCCGGGGGCGAACCAGGTACGGCATCCGGCCAGTTCCCTTCCAACGCCCGATTGCAAGTCGAGTTTTTGGAAGAGATAGTCCAATCCACTAATTTTTTGCTTTTTATAACTTTGCTGCATGGGCTCTGGCGCGGCTTTTTCCTGCGCACGGAATGGTTGAAAAGGGTTTTGCGCGGCAAAGATACTGATTTTGCGTTCATTTTTCTTTTCGGGATATTCCTTGCCGCTGCCGTTTTTTGCCTTTTTTCCGATGAAAAACGGTTTTTTAAAGATTCCCTGCCTTTCCGCGCTTCGGATGCGATCGACCGGAGCGGCGGCGGAAAACGCTTTTCCCGGCCATGTTCAGGGGCGGCCGTTGCAACCGGCGGCTGCAAGGGTGTTGCGACCGGTTGCATAGCCGCGAAAGCGCGAAAGAATGAAAAAGCGGCATGCCAAAGCACTTTGGCATGCCGCTTTTTTCAAAGGCCCGATTTCCCGGGCTGGACGCCTTGCCCGAACCGGGCGCGTTTCATCTTGCTTTCCTCGAAGCCCGAGTCCCCGGCGTCCGGATGGGGGCTTCCGGGTTCGAGGCCTTTCTTTTCCCGAGGGGGAAAATCGAATCCCCGGTTCGGCGCCTGGAGCCTCCCCTTTCGTTTTTTTTCTGAAAGGGAGAAGGAAACAGGAAATCCCGGGAGAGGGACAATCCAAGCCGTTCGTTTCCCGTTGCTACCGCTTGCTGAATTTCCCGGTCAGGATGCCTCCTTGGCCGAAGACTTTTACCACGTACAAGCCGCTGGATAAAGACTGCACGTTGAGCGCCACTTTCTCTTCCGAACCCGAAAACGTTTCGCGCAGGGCCAGGTTCCCATGCACGGTATAGATTTCAATGGCATAGGGCGGGATGCCCGAAACCACGGAAAGGACCGTGGACGCCGGGTTCGGGTAGAGTTCCAGGCCGGCTTCCACCCAAGGTTTTTCCAGGGCCGAGGACTCCGGTTCGCCCGAGAACACCGCTTCGATGGTCGTGGGGTATTCAACCGTGTAGTCCAATACGCTGTCGCGCCCCAAGACCGAACCCCGCTCTAACCAGCGGACAAACTGGCAGCCTTTTTCCGGAATGGCCGTCAAGCGGATTTCTTCATTGTCCTGATAGTAGCCGCCGCCTTCAACCTTGCCGCAGCCTTCCGGCCGGATCGTGGTCTTTATCTGGTAGAGAGAGGGTATTTCGAGGTCGATGCAAGCTTTGGGCGAATCGTTCCCGTTTTCGTATACGGCAGCGACCCCGTAGCGGTAAAGCCCGTATCCGGAAGTCGTATCGGTGTAGGAAAGGGCTTGGGTTTCGGCAATGGGAGCGCCATTGAGGTAAACCCGGTAGAAGGAAACCGGTTGCGGGCTTTCAGGCTCTTCCCAGGATAGCAGTACCAAGTTGCTTTGCCGCTCCCCTTCCAGGTTGCGCGGCAGGGGGTCGTGCTCTTTGGTGATGCGGAGCGCGGTAGCGGCATCGATGATGCCCGAGGCGGGGTGGATGGTTTTCCCGTTGGCCGTATTGACCGGCTTGGACGAGGCCATGAGGATTTCGCGGGCAAGGTAGCTGTCGAGCGAGGAATCGGCCGAAAGCAGCAGCCCGCACAGGCCGCTGACCACCGGGGTCGCCATCGAAGTGCCGTACATGCCATCGTAATACTGGTTGGCTGTTTCGGCAACCCCGTTCTGGCGGTAATACTGCGACTGGCAGAAAGTGGTGCTGAAAATGCAGGCGAAGCTTTCTTCCCCGTCGTTGCTCACAAAACCGCCCGGGGCGGCCACGGTTACCCACTCGCCGTAATTGGAAAACGAGGAAAGTTCCCCGCCGGAATTGACAGAAGCTACCGAAATGACCCCGGGAAGGTTGGCCGGATAGAGCGGCTGGGCCCTTTGTCCGTCGTTCCCGGCGGCTGCCACGATAATGACGCCTTGTTCGATGCAGGCCTGGATGACGGCTTTTTCGGTTTCGGCAATCGAGTAGTTGCCCCAAGAAAGGCTCACCACCCGGGCCCCGTGTTCAACCGCGTAACTTATGCCGGAAAAGCCGTTGAGCACCGACTGGCCCGTGGAGCTCACGCTCGGGCAGGAAACCCCCATCAGGCTGATGCCCGACCCTATCGAGGCGATACCGACCCCGTTGCCGCGCAGCGCGCCTACCGCGCCTGCGCAATGGGTTCCGTGCGACCAGTTGTAAACATAGCAATTGTTCATGCTGGCGCATTGCTCGTCTTGTTCCACGCTTGCCGGAGGTGCCGAAGAGCCGGTGGCGCCGGTAAGGATGTTGTATTGGCGTTCTGGCGGTATCTGCAAATCGGGGTGGTCGCCCCAGATGGCATTGTCGACCACGGCCACGATGACCGAAGAGTCGGCTTCCTGCGCCTGCCAGGCTTCTTCGGCCCGGATCATGTCCAGATGCCAGCTGTAGGAAACGCCGTTGATGGTTCCGTAAAACGGGTCGGACGCTTCTTGCTTGTTAGCAGGGATTCCGGTCTTGGAATCCATCCGGGTTCCGGTTTCGGGCGCGTTCCCTTTTTCCCGGGAGGTTTCCTTGCCCGGAACCGGGAACGACCCCATGGTATAGTAAACGGGGACTTTTTCCACCATCTCTACTTCCGGCGAAGCTTGCAAGGATTGCAGAAGCGCATCGGTTTTTGCCGTGCTGTCGAACCACACGAGGAACGTGCGGGACAGCTTGTCGTCTTTGAAAGTAGCCATGGATTGCATTTCCGGATGAATCCCGTAGGCCTTCTTCGCTTCGGACAGGAGGGAGGAGTGTTTTACGGGAATCATTTTCCGGTCGGGTTCGGCCTTGGGCGTTTGCCATGATTTGAACCGCACGTAGAAAGCGCCTTCTTGATAGGTTGCCTTTCCGGTTGTCTGAGGGTGTTGCGCGCAAGCCGGGGCAAGGCACCCGAAAAGGGCCAAGGCGCAGAGCCAAAGCCCGGGAATCGTTCTTTTCATGGATTTCGAATTGACTTTATGTTGTTTTACAAGTAGCTGTTTCTCTTTGCTTTTATAGCTCTGCCCCGGTTTCCCGGAGGGGCGCGCCGTTTCACGCTCCGGGAACCCGGAAGCAGGGAAAAGCCGGCTTGGCAGGCAGGAAAAGCAAAAATGCCGCCTTGAAGCCCGGGGCCTTACCGGACTACGATTTTGCAAGCCCTGACAGCTTGTTTTTCGTAAACGGCAATCAGATAGGTACCCTCCGGAAGGGATTCCGTTTCCATTTCGAAATGGTTCGTCCCTGCCTGCACGTTCCAGTCGAAATGGCGCAATTGCTGCCCGGAAAGGTTGAACACTTTCACCTGCACATTCTGTGCCGAAGCCGATTCCAGACGCAAATGCAGCTGGCTGGAGGCAGGATTGGGGTAGGCAAGAAGCGAAGCCGGAACCGGAGCGGTTTCCTCGTTCGAGGCCGGGACGTAGCCGGTTTTCAAGTAGCGGGCCTGGATAATGTCGTTGGTGCGGGCGTTTTGCAGGAACACCACGGCGTTCACGTTATCGAGGCTGCTGTAGATTTTCGGCTCTTCATCCAAGTTGAACGTGTATTGGAAGGTGTTCGACTGGCTTTCGCCTGTCTGGAGCGAAGGCAAGGTCTGCCCCATGTAGGAGGGCAGCATCTTGCGCACGATATAATAGAAGTTCTTCTCCCCGTTTCCCGTTCCGGTCATGTAGTAGATGGAGTCTTCCATCAGGCAGACAAAGAGGTTGTACGGATCCTGCTCGGGAAGGAACGCGGTGACTTCGGTTTCAACGCTGAAAGTGTTTTCTTGGCGCGAAAGGCGGGCTTGCAGCCCGAGGCTCGACGGCTGGGCGCGGCAATTTTCAATGGAATCGACCAGGTCTTGCACGTAAGTTTCGGCATCGAGCGTGATTCTTTTCCCGTTCAGGTAGAAAGAAGGCGCCGAGAATATCCCGTAGTGCGAAGCCCTTCCCAAGGTTTCGGCTGTCACGAAGGGGTCTCCGGGAACGGGTATTTCGGTCTGGTACTTGGCTACGACCAAGTTGCTGGAATTGTCGGCCACGTTGGCATCGTGTTCCACGAAAAATTCGTGAAGGGCCTCGTTCCAAGCCACGCAGTTGCTGCAAGTCCCGCTCGAAAAAAGTTCCAGGAAGGCCGTCTTGTGCGGCAGTTCGGAAGCAAGCACGCTGAAGAACGAAGTGCTAGTGGCAGGGCTTTCGACCGGGACTTGATTGGCTTCCACCACGGAAATTTCCACGGAATGGCGGCCTGAAGCCGATACCGGTATGTCCAATACGATTTTATGCGCCGAACCGGGTTGGAGGTCGATATTTTCAAATGCCTGTTCGAGCATTTGGTCTTCATCGGCCCGGTATTGGATCCGGAAAGACGAAACCGGGTTGCTGCCGGGGTTCGCCACCTCGGCCGTTACTTGGATGTTTTGCGGATAGGCTTGCAGCACGGAGTTCGCCGGAGAGGAAATCGCGGCCACGAAAACTTGGTTTTCAGCGTTTTCTCCCACGCAGATGTCATCGATGCAGATCAAGTACCGGTCTTCCGAATTCTGGACGAAGGCGATGTGGACGGACTGCCCCTTGTAAGGGCTGAGGTCGATCCTGTAATATTCCCACGAGGCTTTCGCGCGGGAAACCGACTCCAGAACCTCGGTAAAGTCTTCTTTTTCGGTTCCTGAAGTGGAAAGCCGGACTTCGAAGCCGTCGCGGTTTGCGCCATCCATGGCTTTGGCTCTGAATATCAATCCGGGAGCTTGCGCCGAGGAAAGATCTATGGCCGAGCTGACCATCCAGCGGTCGGCTTGGGCGGGTTCGTCGAAGAAGGAAAGGCTGGCCGCCTGCATGGAGCCGTCTTCATCGCGAAGAATCTTCCAGGCCTGGTCGAAATAGCTCATGTCGGGAATCGTGACGGGTTCGTTCCCGTCGTTGTACAGGGTCCAGGTTGCTTCATCGAGGTCGGCGACCGAGAAATTGTTGACAGCGGCCTGCTGGAAATCTTCGTGGAAGAAGACTTGACTGCTGGCCCGGGTTCCTGCCAAGGAAAGCAAGAAGAAAAGGAAAATCGATTTTTTCATGGCATTGGTTGTTTTCTGGGGTCAGGTTTACAGAAGGTTTTTTTTAAACGTTGGTTGCAGAAGAAGCGTTGGCCCGGGGAAGAAAAATCCGTTGTAGCCGGTTTTACCGGGCTATTTTCCTTGCAACCGGCTTGCAGCCTTGCATCTTTGCCACCACGATGTAAATTCCGCGGCTTTGCCCGGAGAGGCTGAAAGTCCGGTTCCGGCTCTCGAGCACGCGGGAACCGTCCATGGAGTAGACTTCCACGTATTCCAACGGGGATTCGGACAAGACTTGGTAGCCGGCATCCAATCCGGGCAGCGGCATGACGCGAAGGCTGGTTTCGGTCTCGGACTGCAAGCTGCCGGGGGCGATGGACGCGTCTTCGCGGATTTCGATGAACCCGGTGGCCGTGGAGTCGTAACTGTAAAGGATTCCGGTTTGGGGACTCCGGTAGAAAGTTGCTACCTGCACGTTATACATGCCTTCCAACGGGAATTCCACTTCGGTTGTCTTTCCATAGGAAAGGAAAGGCGAACCCCCGAAGAACCTCCATTCGCAGCTGTCGGCTTCCGAAAGAAGTTCCAACCGGATGGTCTGGCCGGGCTTGGCCGGGTTGGGATCGGCTTGGAAACGGGGTCTTACGTCCAGGACCCGGATCCAATCCGGACGAGTGCGCGACAGCGTGCCTTCCGCCGACTCCGCTTGCAGGCTCACATCGTACAATCCGGTTTCCGGGTACAGGACAACCGGGTGGGCTTCCTGCGAACTTTCCGGCTGGCCGCCTTCGAAAATCCACCGCAGGGAGAGGTTGTTGCCGAATGTATTGTTGTGGAACTGGATTTGCTGGCCGTTGGGCGTTTCCCTTTGCCAAGCATGGAAATCGGGTTCGGAGAGCGTCTCCAATCCGTATGTGAAAGCCCCTTGGCTGAAATCCACGGCGCGGACTTGCAATATCGAATTGTCTTTTACCGGCTTGAGCCCGCCATTGTACAAAGTGTCGTGCCGAACCGTTCTCTCGTCTTGAAGGAAAGCGACGAGGTGGGCGTTGTTCATCAGCAGGCGGCTTTCCTGGTAGCTTTTTGAAAAAGCGAAATGGAAGACCGCCTCGCCTTGGGCATCGAGGCTCACTTCCGTGCCGTTCCCGTCCGGGAACATGAACGTGTTGGCATGGTTCACTTCGGGCTGGTCGTACCAGCCGAAAGGCAGATGGTCTTGCGTAAAGGCCAGGTGCAAACGCAGCTTGCGCAAGGTATCGGTTGCTATTTTCCTGATTTTCACGTCGATTTCAAAGCTGTCTCGACAGGCTTCACGCAAGGGGAAATGCCGGGCTTCCACCTGCAAATCGTAGGGGGTTTTGCGCTCGAGCCCTTCTTCCACCATCGGGCGGAAGTCGGAAAAGCCATCCAATTCCCGCCCGTTGACAAAAACCGTAGGAACCGAGCGGATGGTGTCGTAATAGCAGCTTCTTTGCCAAGTGTCGGTATGGTAGAGGAAGCTCACGTCTGCCCGGATCTCGTTGGTATGGTAGCCGATCACGCAGATGTCGGGGTAGTCTTCGAGCAGGCGGCTGATGGAATCGGCAATCCGGGGGCAGTTGTTGCACCAGGTGCCGAGGAAGTCCTCGATGAGGACGGCATTCATGGGAAGGCTGTCGGACAGGTTTTCGTTTTTTTCTGCCCTTTCGGCTTGGCAGTAGCCTTGCAGGAGGATAATCGAGGAAACGGCCGATAGGAAGAGGCGGAATCCGGAACGATGCTTTTTCATGTCGGGAGGTCTTTTTTTTTGCCTATGCTTGCAGCAAGCGGCTGCTTGCACAGCAAGCAGCACAAAGCAAAACCAAAAATAGGATTTGTGTTCCGTTCTTGAGGCGGGCGGGTTTAAACGTTTCGTTTCGGAATAGGACAGCAGGGAAAACAATCTATTTTCAGTACTTTTAAACATATAAAAAACAGAAAGTTAATAAAAACGGACCGGGATCGTTTCCCGTTCATCCTTTTTGCTTCTCCCCCTTGCCGGCCAAAAGACCTACGGCGGGTTTTCGGAGGACGCCGGCAAGGAGGATCGAAACGTATTTTAATAATCGTTTTATTGGCTGTTTAGCAAATAGATAGTTGTGTCCGAAAAGAATTGTTAAAGTAGCGTAAAAGAATGTTACAGCGGCTTTTTCGAGGCTTCTTTTACATTTCAATAATATTGTAACCGCTTCGAAAGGATTTTTCCGAATACAGGATGCAAGATTGCCCGGGCCGGGCGGATTCTGCCGGGCGGCGGATTCGGGTCCGGAATCGACAGGTATCGGAAGGCTCCCTGGAAAAAGCTGCCGGGCCAATGGCCGGGAGCCGTGCCGGCACCGGAAAGGACACAGAGGGAACAAGAGGGTACAAAAGATACTTTCAAAAACAATAAACCAATCAAATCCAAAACCATGAAAAGATTAGCTTCTTTTTGGCTGACCGTCTTTTCGTTCTTGGCGCTTTCGGCTGGTTCGCGAGCTTTTTCGCAAGCCTCCCTTTGGTCGTATGGAATGGAAAGGGACACGGTTGCCGCAACGCACGTTTATTCTTCCGCCACGACATTGAACATTGCGGCGGGCGACACGTTGAACAACCTTTGGCTGCAAAGCGGCGATATCCACATCGAACTGGCCGAGCTTGCCGACATGCGCGATACGCCTGCCGAGCAGACGGGCTTCGAAATCGGCTTCGATTTTCCTTTCGGCCGCAAGACCATGACCCATTTCGGACTTACCGGAGGCGGTTTCGTGTTCTTCAGCGAAGATGCCACCTTCACGCCGGCTGTGGAATTGCAATGGCAGAACCAGATGGTGGAAGTGCAGGATTACATTTATTTTGAGCTCAAGGCCTTGAGTTCTTCCTTTTACGGGTACTACTATACCTGGATGGATCCCAGCATAGCGGTGGCCGGGCAGGATGCCAAGGTGCAGTATGAAGTGGCAACGCAAGCCGGCAGTACCGGAGGCGAAGTGGACACGCTTTTTGTCCGCTACGACAACTTGCTTATTTACGACAAGTTTGGAACCGACTCCCTGAAAGTTTCTTTTGAATATGCTTTCATGGAAAACGGCGAGTTCTCTTTCACGGTCATTTCCATGGAAAACGGGGAAACCGAATCCGATGAAGAGACGGGAGCCAATTTCTTCGGCTTCTCGTTCGGGGCTTATGCCTCTTCGCTCGATGAGGCCATTTTCCTGCAAGACGATTACGCTACGGCCGAATCGGGCACGATCGGGACGATGGTGGTGACAAGCGAAGAAGCGCCGGTTTCGGGGCTGAGATACCGCTTTTCACTTCCGGAAACCTGCCAAGTCGTTTCGGGCGTGACCATGCGCGAATGGGACGTGGAGGTTGCTGCTACCAGCATCGAGTTCACGAGTAACACCGAATGGTACGGTACCGATGCGACCAAGGCCCTTTTCATCCTTTCCGAAGACTCGGTTCTGAAGGGCGGCAACTTGCCTGTGGATGGAACCGCGTATGCTTCTGGCGATGTCATCGGCACGTCGGCGGGCGTGAAGCTGGCCGAATACAGCCCTTACGGATACACTTTTTTCGAGGATGGCGGCGAAATCGCCGGCCTTAAACCCATGACCACCTATTACGCGCATGTGTTCCCTTACAACGACGCTTGCGCCGGAGGTCCCCTTTACAATTTCAACGAGATTCTCCGCGATACCATCACGACCTTGATGCCGGCTCCTTCGTCGGCAGAAGTGCTGTCGTTCGGCCTCGACTCCATTGCCCTTGCCATCGAAGCGTTTCAGGATTGCCATTACCTTCTGGCCTGGTCTCCCACCCAGATCGATGCTTCGGGCGACTTGTCCATCGATCCGAGAGAGGAAGCTTTCGTGGCCGGAGACTCGATAGAATTCTATTCCTACGGGAGCGGCTATACCTACCTTTACGTGCTTGAACCCAACAGCGAGGAAAAGCAGGTGGTTCTGAACGACCTTTCGTCCGGTACCGACTATTACTTCTATGTATGGTCCACCAATCCGGAGGGAACCCAGTTTTCCTCGGAAGCCCTTTCCGTGAGCGCGGCCACCGAGTATGAATTGACGGCCGAGATCGATTTCGAATCGGCTTCGGGCAGTTCGCAAGACGTTGCCGGCTGGACTTTCGATCAGGAAAATGATTACGAATTCTTTGTTACCGAAGACGAAACCATGGGGAAAATGCTGGTGGTGCAGAGCACGACCGCCATGGATGAGAGCTTCGAACAAGTGACTTCGACCAGCATGGCTGTTTCGCCGGTCATCAACAAGGGCGATTACGACAGCGTGGCGCCTATCATCGACTTTTATTTTTACACGAGCAGCTGGATGAGCAACAGTCCCTCCCGTCCTCAGCAAGGCGATACGGTTTTCATCCAGTACAAGAACACGGATGCCGGGGAATGGACGGACCTTGCTTTTGTAACGCAAGGCGCGGAAGTGGCTTCAAACGGAACCTTCCGCTTCGAAGCTCCCGCCTTCGGGCCGGGTGCCACGCACCAATTGCGGTTTATCGTACGCTCCTCTGTCGTACCCGGCGCATCGGGCGCCCTTTATGTCGGCATACGGAAAATCACCGTGGAACCCTTGCTCTCTTGCAAGAAGGTAGAAAACTTGGCCATCGATGAGGAAGCCCTTTCTTTCAACGCGGCGGCCCTTGTCTGGGAAGATGCCAACCGGCCTTTCGCCGAAGCTTTCCAGGTCCGCTACCGGAAAAGCGGTTCCGAGCAGTGGCAGGCACCGGTTTACGCGCAGGAAACCCGCATGGAACTTTCGTCGTTAGACACGAATGCAGCCTATGTGGCTGAAATCCGGTCGGTTTGCGGCGCCAACGACACCTCGCTCGCCCGCGAAATAGAATTCTCCACGTTTTCCACGCTTCCTTATGTGTTCGAACTCGTGCAAGAAGGCTATTCTTCCGCTTTGCCCGCCGATTTGGAAATAAAGACCGGCGTGCTCACGGACGAGGCCGTGGATTTTGCCGAGCTTTCCGATCCCGAGCTTGAAAAATTCTCTTGGGCAGTTGTCCCCACCAGCGATTACAGCGGCGAATACCTTGGAATCACATCCATAGCCGAAAGCTACATGGGACCGAATGTAAACAACCCCATGTGGCTGAAGTTCCCGACCCTTGCCGTGGGCGACCAGCAAGGAACGGCGCGGATCAGCATGTCTCTTTCGGGCCGGATGCTCGACTACTATTATGAAAGCCATGATCCCCAGTTCACGGAAAAAGACCAGTTCAAGGTGCTGGTCTCCACCGATGGCAAGTTCAGCACGGCTTCGGTAGTGGATAGCATCGACCTCTCCCTCTTGCGGCTCGACACCGTGAAGGATTTCTTCTTCGATATCCCGGTAGACGGGCCTGCGAAACTTTACGTGGCCTTGTACACCAACTTCAATATAGAAGACAAGATAGAGTCTGAAAGCGAGCATTCTTTGTGGGTCAACGCTTTCGGTATCGACTGGGAAAGCTTCTTCTGCCCGGCGGTTACCAATATCCGCCAGTCGAACTTGACCAAGACCAGCGTGGACATCTCCTGGTCGGGCGAAAGTCTGGAATATGCCGTGATTTACAAGCCTCGTGCCGTGGAAGTGATTCCCGATACGTTGTACACGGAAGAATCTTCCTGCACGCTCGATTCGCTTACTCCGGGAACCGCCTATGAATACTTCATCGTGGGCTATTGCGAACCCGGCCGCCTGAATCCCAGCGAGCCTTCGGAAACCCGCTATTTCAATACGGTTGCCGAATGCCTCGTTCCTACTATCGAAGTAATCGACGGCAGTGTTACCTGGCAGAGCGCCACTTTTGCCATGAGTTCGGAAGAAAAGACCCGGATGCTCAACATTTACGCCCAGAACCTGACCGCGTATCCCGGAATCAATTATTTCATTGATACGGAGCGTGACACGTTGACCGTGACGGGTTTGTATGCCGCCATCAATATTCCCTACTATGCTCGCGTGCGGGCCATCTGCGCCGTTGGCGACAGCAGCGCCTGGTCCGAACCGGTTTCCTTCACCACCTTGCCGTTGCCCGCTTGCGGCACGCCTACGGGATTGGACAGCAAAGTGGACTTGGAAGCCCGCACGGCTACCTTGTCTTGGACCAACGGGGAAAACAACCAGTACCAGTTGCTGATGCACAAGACGGCGGAAGCGCCTGTCTTCGACTCGGTCGGGGCGGAAGGCACCAGCTACACCATTTACGACTTGACCCTGAACACCACCTATGTTTGGCGTTTGCGCGGTGTCTGCGAAGACGGCCTCCTTGTCAGCGAAATTGCCGAATCCGATTTCTCAACCAAGGAATCCGCCATCGAGTCCGTGAACGGCTTCAATGGGCTCAAAGTACGGGTTTCCAACAACCAGATCATAGTTGAAAACCCCGACAACCTCTACCTGAAAGCCATCGAGGTGTTTGCGGCGGACGGCAAGCTGCAACGCACCTATCCGGTCAATTCTTCCGAAAATGTGTTCATTTACCACGACTTGCAAAAAGGCATGGCTTTGATCCGCGTGATCGGGGCCGACGACGAAACGGCCACCTACAAAGCCGTGATCCTCTAAACGAATACGTCGCCGAATCCGGGTTTGCCTGAGGGCAGGCCCGGATTCTTTTCAGGACAGGCCGGGTTCGGCCTGGACGAATAACCCATAACAAAAAAGACATGAAATTGATTAGAAAATTCTTGACAGCATCCTTGCTGCTGTTCGCAAGCGGTTTGTTTGCTCAGACGACCTCGGACATCGCGGTGGTGGAAGGGCAAAGGGGAACCATGAAAATCTTCGATGCCTTGGGCGGGTTCAATGAAGTTTACCTTTCCCGCAACGGGCAATTTTTCTATGGCAAGTTCGAATCCACGAACGGGTTCATTTACGATATCAAGAACGAAGCCCTCGAAGTTTTCGATTACGGGATCATAGCGGTCAACGATTTGGACAATTACGTGGCAAACACCTTTGCCGTGATAGAAGGCCAGCGGTACGATTTCGACATGCAGGGCCTTGCGGCGCAGTTGGGCGGGGGTAATTTCGCCATTGAAGAAGCTTCGGCCGATTTGCGCACCCTTCGGGCGTTCTGCTATATCGGAGCGTATTACCGGAACGTGTTCATTGAAACCACGACCGGACGTATCAGCGATACCTTGCCGCATCCCTGGCCGGACTACACGGAAGGGGGAACCGGGGCTATGGGCTTGGGAATGTCGAACGATGCCATGGTCGTAGCCGGCCGGGCTTCGGCTCCGTTTGCCTATACCAATTTCTCGCCTGTTTTCTGGGACAGGCAGATCGATACCTTTTATTATGTAGGAGGCTCCGACCGGGGCATCAATACCGATGGCTCGCTCCATGCCACCAATAATGATGGAAGCTTGATTTGCGGCGATGTGGGCGATATTGCTTGGGTTTACCGTTACGATCGCGCCAGCCGCAGTTTCAGCGGGACTCGTATCGATCCTTCGGCCGGGAATGAAATCTCCTACGCGTATGCCATTTCCGAAAAAGGCCAGGTGCTCGGCGTGGATCAGATGAGCGGCCCCGATGTTTACAGCCGCCAAGCCTTTTTGTACAATATGGACAAAGGCGAAAAGTACATGCTGGTGGAATACCTTTCCAACGTCTACGGCCTTGAAGCCGAATCCGTCATACCTTTGTTCACCCCCGGCGGGATTTCCGACGACGGGCGCATCATTGCCGGTTACAGCTACCGGGGTTTGGTATGGGTGCCCTACCTGATCGAACTGGATTCCGTCCAAGTCCATGGCGTGGTGCGCAATTTCGTGGCGAACCAGTCTTACGGCACCGCGCATGTGAACCTGAGTTGGGATGCTCCCATCGAAGACCAGTATACGGTTGCGGGTTACAACGTGTATCGCGACACCGTGAAGGTGAACACCGACCTGCTGGCTTCCACGGAATTTTCCTATATCGATTACAGCGCCACCCCCGGCCGTCATGAATACGCGGTGGAAGCGGTTTATACCGATGGGGAAACTTCGGGCCTCTGTGCTCCGCAATCCCTCTTGGTGGTAGCAGTCGGCGGGTGCTTGCCGGTTCAGGAAATTTCTTCCGAAGTCGTTTACAACCGCACGGTCAACCTCTCCTGGGGCCTTCCTACCGGCCGTTTGGAAAAGGGGGAAAAATCCGCTGCCGCTTTGATGGAAGGAACCCGGCCCGAATCCTCTATTTTCCTCCTGGGCGAAGCCGCTGCTTCGGAACGGCCCGAGGCCTCCGCGCCTAAGGGTTACGTGCCCGACCAACTCGACCTTATCGATGTTTTTGCCACCGACGGCATTTATGCCAGTTCGGCTTTCCGCGCCGGCAACTACTACTATGTGGCCCAGTTCGGTTCTGCCGATATTCTGGTTTACAACGCAATCACGGGCAATCTGGCGGAAGAAGTCACCGTGCAGGGCATAAGCGGCATCTACGACATGGCCTACCACGACAACACCATCTACATGGTGAACCGCGACCAGACGGTCCGGGAGCTTTCCATCAACCCCGATGATCCTTTCGACATCAGCTTGAGCAATTTCTGGAACACATCCGTTCCGGCTCTGGTCCATATCGCTTATGTGGAAAATCCCGACGGGGACGATTACCTGGCCATGGGTTACTATGACAACATTTTCTATTATCCTATCGGCTTGGGCGCGGATTCCGACCGCTTGCCCGGTTCCGAAAAACTGGATATAGACGGCTTGATCATCAGCGGGAGCGAGTACCATGCCGGCCGTTTGTACCTGGCCGACCAGAACGGCGCCAATCTGGCCGATGTGGTGATTCTCGACATGGAGAGCGGGGAAAGGGTTTCTACGACCGACTTGTACGCGTTCCCGGCGGTTTCCGAAGCCGCCCTTGACGGGCCGGTTGCCATCGCTTCCCTTTGCAAGAGCGTGCTTCCCGACCAGACGGTAGCCTTGGAGTGCATGTTGCAGCCCACCTATGCTTTCAACCAGGTAGTAAGCGTGGAAATCGAAAGCAATCCGGCCACGGTTGGCTATAACGTATACCGCAATGGCGTGAAAGTCAACAACGAGCCGATCAAGGCCCGTCATTTTTCCGAGGAAATCCTCGAGTCGGGCACGTACACGTACGACATTGAATACGTTTCCTCCACTTGCACCAGCCGCTCTTCCGATGTGGACGTGACCGAAGTTGTCGACATCTTCCCCGTTGGCGAATGCTACGGCCCGGCCGATCTCGCGGTTCGGGAAACCAACGAGCAGGCTGTGGTTTCCTGGGACTTCAGCGAAGAAGATCCCGGGATCGGCTTGGTCGGCTTCAACGTGTACCGCGATGGCGAATTGCTTGCCGACTTGCTGATCGACCTCAAGTATGTGGATGCCGACATCGAAAAGGATCGGGACTATGTTTACAAGGTGGAAGCTTTCTATGAAAATTCCTGCATGGCTTCCGATTCGGTGGAAGTAACCTTCACTTTCGAAGGCAGCGCCCAGGCGCCGTCCTTGGTTCGGGTGGAAGGCGAGAAAGAGGCCGATGGCACGTATACGACACAGACCACGTGGGATCTGCCTTATTTCGAAGAGCCCATGGCTTTAGGCTATTGCAATATTCCCTACTCGGCCGTTTCCTTGGACAACTTCACGACGACCTATGCCATGATCGGCTGGGACACCGCTTCCATGGACAACTTCGAAGACCTCTACCTGGTAGGGATGGAATACATAATCGGGGCCGAAGTGCTTTCGCTCAACGGTGTCGTGTATGTCGACGACCGGATGGTGTACAACGAGCCCAATACCAGCCGTATCCGGGTGGGCGACTGGAACCAGCTGTTCTTCAACCAGACGTTCCCCATGCAGCAGGAGATGGAAATAGCCGTAGGGTATGCCATCTCTTTCGATCCCAACTCGGTGGCTTCTGCCGGGAATATCGTTTTCGACTACGGTCCCGGGAAAGCAGGTTATTCCGACTTGATTTCGCCCGATGCCAATACTTGGTACACATTGGCTGGAAACAGCATCGATGCCAATCTCTGCATCAATGCGCTGGTTGTTCGCAAGCGCGATTTGGACGAGGCGGTCGCTTCTTCCGACCCGAAAGCCTACATCCGGTCGAAAGCCCGCGTGTTGAGTTCGGCCGAATTGCCGATGCGCAAGGCGGCTCCGGAGCTCAAAGCCGGGAAGTCTACCAGCGAAAGCTTCACCTTGCAGGGTTTCAACGTGTACCGTGACGGGGAAAAAATCAACGATGCGCTTTTGACCGGGTTCAGCTTCGAGCAGAACGGGGTTCCGGCCGGCGAATACGAGTATTCGGTAGGTGCCGTGTACGCGCAGGCCGAGGAAATGATTTCCGAACCGGTATACATCGATTTGACCGGCGTAGGCGTGGAAGGGATCGAAACGGCTTCGGGCATCTGGGTTTATCCTAACCCGGTTTCCGATGTTCTGAACATCGAAGGCGAATACCGTTCGTTGTCGGTGATGGATCTTGGCGGGAAACTGGTGCTGCAAGATGTGCGCAATGCCCGCACGGTTTCCCTGGAAGGCTTGGGCAACGGGGCTTATTTCCTCCGTTTCGTCCTGCCCGACGGGCAAGCCCGGATTATCAAAATCGTGAAACGGTAACAATACGGCAGCAAGTCCGGCAGGGGCGGCAGGAAAGTTTTTTCCGAGCCATCCTCGCCGGGCTTCGAGAGAAGCCTGAAGGCTATTTCTTTGGAATAGTTTTTTTGGTTTTTTTGGTTGGTTGAGCGCGGCTTTGGCCGCGCTCTCCTTTTTATGGGGTTCCGGTTTTATAAGGTTCCGTTTTTTTTAAGGTTCCGGTTTTTCTGAAGCCGGCTCGCCTGTCACTTTACTGGCGTTCTTGTTTCGAGCTTTTGGCGGAACGGCTTCCGCGGGGGTCGGAGGGGCGCAAGGGAACGATGTGGATAAAAATTCTTATCTTTGGCAGAAGCCCAAGATAGGATGCGGCTCGGCCATGCCAATCCGAGCAAGCTCGATTGCCATGGCGCTCGCCTTTCACTATCTTTGGCAGAAGCCCAAGATAGGATGCGGCTCGGCCATGCCAATCCGAGTTCGGCAAGAAGAAGGTTTCTGTTCGTAAAAAGGGAGTATATGTCTTAAAAACAGCAGCGATGAAAATTTCCGGATATTTGCCTGCAATCGCGCTTGCAGGGGCTTTGTTATTCCAGCCGGCTTTCGCCAAGAAAAAAAACGACAAGGACACGTGGAATTACCGGTACGAGATCGAATGCGCCGCCACGGGCGTGGAAGGCACTTATGCCGTCAACGTGTGGTCGTATTCCAAAAGCAAGAAATTCGACCCGGTGCAGGCCGGCAAGAACGCCGTGCACGGGGTTATCTTCAAAGGGGTTTCGGGAAGGCAGGGATGCCCTTCGCAGCCGCCTTTGGCCAGCGATCCTTCGGTAAGGGAGGCGAAGCAGGATTATTTCAAGAAGTTCTTTGCCGACCAAGGGGATTACGGGAAATACGTGTTGTCGGTTTCCACAACGGTAGACCGGGTTAAAATCAAAGGCAGCTGGAAGTTCCGCGCCACCGTGCAAGTGGCCAAGGATCAATTGCGCAAGGATTTGGAAGCTGCCGGCATAATCCGAGGACTGGCTTCGGGCTTTTGACCGGCTTGTCGGTTTTGCTGTCTTTGGGCAGGGTTGCATGGCCGGCGGGCAGGCACAAGCTTGCTTGCGGCCGAAAAAAGGATCGATATGGAAAGATTTTTGAAATTCGGATTGCCGGCTTTGTTGCTGGCGTTGCTGTGTTCTTGCAACAACACCCGGAAAGGAGTGGTTTCCTATCAGGACATGCCCACCGAATGCATGGGCACGGAACTCGACGGCTCGTATACGGTGCGGGCCTGGGGCTATGGCCGCTATATGCACGATGCCAAGGAACAGGCCAAGAAGAATGCCGTGCGCGACATATTGTTCAAGGGCATTGCGCGCGGGCGGGACGGCTGCGAGCGGAAAGCGTTGCTTTTGGAAGTGAATGCCTATGAAAAGTACCGGGATTATTTCGACCGTTTCTTTGCCGACGGGGGCGATTACCTGGATTATGTGAGCATGCGGGACCGGAGGCCGGGTTCCTGGCAGCATTTCCGTCAAAAGGGCGGCATTACTTGTTCCATGGTAATCCGCGTGCAGTATTCCGAATTGGAGGCGCGTTTGCGGGAAGACGGCATTTTGAAGCACTGACGGCTTGCGTGGCGGGGAAGGCCTGCCCGCTTGCCGGAAAGGCAGCAAGGTTGAAGAATAAAAAACAAAGACCATGATGAAGAAGATTTTCGTTTCGATGCTGGCGTGCGCGGCTTTGGTTTGCGGTTTGCACGGTCAAGCCCGGAAACCCACCCTGATGGTGGTTCCCAGCGATGCGTGGTGTTCCCAGCACGGATACATGACCCAATACGACAATCAGGGAACCCTTGTTTCGATTCCCGATTACAAGCGGGCCTTGCAGTCCGACCCGCAATTGCTGCAAGTCATCGGCAAGATCAACACGCTTATGGCCGACCGAGGTTTCCCGCTCAAGAACCTCGAAACGGTCCTGCGTTTCATCGAGCAGCAGCAAGCCGAAGCCAACCTCATTACCGGGAAAAATTCCGGCGCCGGGCTGGCCGAGTCGCCGCTCGACCGGCTTCGTTCCACGGCCCGGGCCGACATCTTGCTGCAACTCACGTGGACCGTCAACGAAACCGGTCCCAAGGCTTATGTTTCCTACAACCTGCAGGGGCTCGATGCCTATACCGGCAAGCAAGTGGCCGGGGCGCAGGGCAACGGGCAGCCATCCATGACCGCCGACGTGCCGATCTTGCTCGAAGAAGCGGTTCTGGCCAACATGGATAATTTCACCGCCCGCCTTCAAGCCTATTTCGACGACTTGTTCGCCAACGGCCGGGAAGTGACGGTTTCGGTAAGGGTCCTCGACAATGGTTCGGGTTTGGACTTGGACAAGGATTACGAAGGCTATGCCTTGAGCGAAATCATCGATGAATGGATGTACCAGAACACGGTGGAGCATCGTTTCAGCAAATTGGGCGGAAGCGAGAACTACCTTAGCTACGAGCAAGTCAGGATTCCTTTGATGAACAGCCGGGGCGTGCCGATGGACACGGAGTCTTTCGTGCGCGAATTGCGCCGCTACCTGCTGAAGGATCCTTACCGGATCGAGTCCCGGGTCATTCCTCAGGGTTTGGGTTCGGCCATGTTGATTCTGGGTGAAGAATAAGCAATGCCGCGCGCAGGAGGAACAGGGGGAACGCAGGCGGCTGAGAAGGATATAGAGGAAAAAATAGCATGTCATGAAAAAGATTCTGTTTTTGTGTTGCTTGCTTGCGTGGGCGGCTTTTTCTTCGCCTGCCAGGGCGCAGGGAGGAAGTTCCTCGCAAGAATTGATCGGCCAGGGCATCACCTTGGGTGTGATTATTCCCCAGCAGGTCGACCCTTTCCCTGCCGGTGCTGAAAGCTATTTGAGCAACAAGCTCATACAAGTGGCTATCAACAACGGCATCGCGGCCGGGAAGGAATTCAGCCGCTTCTTCATTGCCGCCAACGTGGCCATGGCCACCAAGGATATTCTTCCCGGGCCGCCGGCAAAGTTTTCGCAAAACATGGAAATCACCCTCTACATAGCCGATTACTTCGACCAGAAGATTTTTTCTTCGGTTTCGTTGCCGGTGGTGGGCGTGGGCGATAATGAAACCAAAAGCTTCATCAACGCCTTGCAGAACATCCCGGTCAAGTCGGCCAAGCTGGAGGCGTTCGTGAACGAAGGCAAGGACAAGATCATTACGTATTACCGCCAGCAGGGCGACCGGATCATCCAGCAGGCCCGGGTCTTGGCGGCGCAGCATCGTTACGAGGAGGCCTTGTACCATCTTACGGCCATACCCGATGCGGTGGGAGAGGTATACGACAGGGCCATGCAAGCCACATTGGAGATATTCCAGCAGTATGTGGACTACCTTTGCGATGTGAACCTGGCCAAGGCGCGCGCGGCTTGGGCAGCGAAGCAGAATTCGGAAGGCGCCGCCGATGCCGGACAGTACCTGAGCCTGATATATCCCGATGCCAAATGCTATGCGGAGGCCATGGAACTCTACCGGGAAATCCGGGACAAGGTCTTGGACGATTGGAAGTTCGAGATGAAGAAATGGCAGGACGGGGTGGATTTGGAAAGCCAGCGCATTGCCGCTTCGCGCGATGTGGGCGTTGCCTACGGGACAGGACAGCAGCCGAATTCGTTCGTGATGCCATGGCTGCATTGATTTCCATTCAGCAAAAGGGCCGGGCCGGGGAAGACAGTCTTCCCGGCCCGGCCTTTTTCGGACGCTTCGGGGCAGGGCGGGCGCTGGAACCGGGATGCGGGTTTCCGGGGCGGGCATGCCTGTAAAAACGCGTGGACGATGAAGATTCGGATTCTTTTTTTTATCATGTTGCCCGTATTGACGGCCGGAAGCCTTGTCCAGGCGCAGGTGCGGGTTCGGACGGAGATTTTTGAGGGCAGCATTCCGGCTTACCGGTGGACAAAGAATTTTCCCCAGGGCGACACGTCTGCTTTGTTCATGCCGGTTGCGGAAGATTTCGGCAAAGTCCCGCTGACTTTCCTTCCCGATTCCGTGCATCTGATTTGCCCGTTCCATTTCCGGATCGAAGCCTATCGTGAAAGGACTTGGTCGAAGACAAAGCCGGAAGTGTTTTCCGGCTTGGATTCGGTCTTTTTCCCGCCGTTGTTCGGGTGCTACCTTTACCGGGACCAGGGCAAGTACGGGTTGATGACCGAAGAAGGGGCCGGGGTGGCTCCTCCCGTTTTCGACAGCATCTGGGTCTTGTACCAATATGCGGCCTCGAAGGGGAAGGAATGGGTCTTGTCCCCGGTTTTCATGGTGTACCGGAACCGGCAATACGCCTTGATGGATGCAAACGGGTTCATTGTAACGCGTTATTGCAAGGACCCCGCCTTGCTTCCTGAATCCTACTTGATTACCGGTTCCGACCAATTCGGCTTGGACCAGCGGATACCTTTCGAGTATTGGGGGTACTGAATCCGGCCGGTGCGGGACTCGCGCATCGGGCAGGACGCATGGATATTGCCGGGGTGGTACTGAATCCGGCCGGTGCGGGAATCCCCGCTTGCGGGAAGCCCTTTTCGCCGGAGGAAGCGATGCCCGCCGGAAAGAAGGGTGGCGCAGGAAGCCTTTCGATGAAACCGGACGATAAATTCAAACAGCGTTTTAAAAAAAGCGGTTGACACATGGAAAAGCCTTTTCCCTTTCTCCCCGGTTTCCTTGCCGGCCTTTTCTTGCTGGTTGTTTCCTTCCAGAAGGCCGGAGCGCGGGTTCCGCCCGATGAAGAATACGGACGCAGTTCCCTTTACAGCCTTATGGTTTCCCATCCGCAGATGCGGTATTCTTCCCAGATCGATTACGTTTACCTTTCCTTGCCCACGCCGGATAAATACGAGAACCACGATCTGGGCGTGAAGCGGGTAGAGGCGCTTTCATCCTCGCCGGCAAGGGTGGAAGAGGTGCAACGGTTCCTGGAAGGGAACCAGGTGGCCCGCCGCATGGTGGCCAAGTGGTTCGGCCGCGATCCGGAAACGGGGAATTTCAACGTCGATTTGGTGGCGGAACGGGGCAATTACAATGCTTCGGTCATGGATGTGGAGTACGCCCGGATGACACAGCGGGGGCTTTCCTTGCTTTCCGATGCCGGGGAGGCGCTCATCGGGAAGACTTTCGTCATGGTGAGCGACATTGTCTACGTGGACAAGGAACAGAAGGCCAAGATGGCGGGTTCCATTCTTAATGCAGTGGCGCAAATAGCATTGGCTGTGGCGGTTGGCAGCAACGACAAGGACGTGGAATCGATTTCTTCCGCCGTGGCCGGAACGGCTTTCATAGGTTCGATCATTGCCGACAATCTGGCCGGTTTTACCGTGAAAGTGCATACCCATCTTTTCCGGCTCGACTGGAACGATTCGGTGGCGGCTGCGTTTTATTCGCAGTACTGGGTCGATGAAAAGACGCCCGAACCGGAGAGGCTTAAGCGGAAGCGGATGTTCGAGACTTCCGGGCTTTTCTCTTTGGAATACGTGGGCAGCTACCGGGTCAAGAGCGAGAAAACGGTCATGAAAGGCGTCCGTTCGAACGAAGAAGTCATCCGCAAGGTTTGCGCGCGGGCCATCGACCGCAGCATTGCCGGATTGCAGAAAAAATACGAGGTGTTCAAGGTGAAAACGCCCGTGTATGGCGTGGAAGAAGGCAAAGTGCTGGCAAAAATCGGCATGAAAGAAGGGGTTGCACCCTCTTCGCGCTTTGAATTGCTGCAGGCGGTGGAAAAAGGAGGAAAGACGGTTTTCCGCCGCGTGGGGAAACTGAAGCCGGTGAAAAAGCAGATCTGGGACAACCGGTACATGGCGTTCGAGGAACAGGCCCGCGGGTCGGAACTCGAAGCTACCCTGTTCCGGGTCATGGGGGGCGCCAAGGCCTATCCGGGCATGATGCTGAGGCAGCTCCGGTAGGTGTTGGCTTTGCGGCTCCATGCCGGGAAACGGCTGGCAGCGCAGGCGTTCGAAGTTGCGGTTTCCGCAGTCGAGGCCCGGCAAAGCCCCCGGGATGCGGAAGGCTTCGAAGTCTCTCTTTTTTCAGGGGAAAAGGATGGATGCCTGCATCACCGCCCCGAGCAGGGCTTCGAAGTCTCTCTTTTTTCAGGGGAAAAGGGAGATGGAGGAATGCCGGCAATTGATTATCTTTGAAGATTTGGCGGGTCTGGAAAAAATCCCCTTGTTCAGGGAGGCTCCCGTGCAGGCTTCCATAGGCTTGCTGTCCGGCCCGCGTTGCCGCCGCGCGGAGGTTCCCGCATTGGATGGACGGGTTTGGACGCGGCGAGGGGATGCGGCAAGCGCGGCAAACGATAGGATTCGACAAAAACGAAAATAAACCAGTACGACGACATGGAAAACGATACGAATTTTCACGGGTTGACCAAGCAGGAAGTGGAATCCAGCCGGGAACAGCACGGGTGGAACATCCTTACCCCTCCGCCCAAGACCCCGATCTGGAAGCAGCTTCTTGAAAAATTCAAAGACCCGATAATCCGTATTCTTTTGGTGGCTTTGGCCCTTTCGTTCGTGGTATCCTGCTACCAGTTCTTCAGCGGGGCGGAAGGCGGGGACGTTTTCCTGGAGCCGGTAGGCATCCTGGTGGCGGTCTTGCTGGCCACGGGGGTCGGGTTTTATTTCGAGCTGAAGGCCAACAGGAAATTCGACATCCTCAACCAGGTGAACGATGATGTCATGGTGAAAGTCCTGCGCGAAGGCCGCGTGCAGGAGGTTTCCCGGAAAGAGGTGGTGGTGGGCGATGTCGTCCTGCTGGAAGCCGGCAACGAGGTTCCGGCCGATGGCGTCCTTCTGGAATCGCTTTCCCTTCGGGTCAACGAGTCGACCCTTACCGGCGAGCCTGTGGTGAACAAGTCTTGCAAGGAAGAGGATTTCGATGCCGATGCCACCTATCCGACAAACAAAGTCCTGCGGGGCACCACCATCATGGAAGGGCATGGGTACATGCGGGTGGAAACCGTGGGAGACCAGACCGAATACGGGAAGGTCTATACCGGCTCGCAAATCGAGAACACGGTAAAAACCCCGCTCAACCTTCAGCTGGAGAAGCTCAGCCGTCTCATTACCCGGATCAGCTACGGCGTGGCGGCATTGATTGTCGTAGGGCGCGTAATCATGATGCTGGCCCATCCGGAGGCCTTCCAGAGCTGGCTGCAGATAGGGGCCGGCTTGCTGAACACGTTCATGATGGCGGTTACCGTGATCGTGGTGACCGTTCCGGAGGGATTGCCCATGAGCGTGGCGCTTTCGCTGGCTTTGAGCATGAAGCGCATGCTCGAAGCCCAGAACCTGGTTCGCAAGATGCACGCTTGCGAGACCATGGGCGCTTGCACGGTGATATGTACCGACAAGACGGGTACCTTGACCCAGAACCAGATGCGGATAAGCGCGACCCAGTTCCTGCTTCTGGGCGACAAGGGGCAGCAGCCTTTGCGGCTCGACACGGACGATGCGGGCCGCCTGGTCAAGGAATGCATCGCGGCCAATACCACGGCGTTCTTGGACGAGACCGATATCGTGAAGCCCAAGGTGATCGGGAACCCGACCGAAGGGGCGTTGCTGCTGTGGTTGCGCGACCAAGGGGAAGATTACGCGGCCATCCGCCAGCGGGTGGAGGTGGAAGAGCAGCTCACCTTTTCCACCGAAAGGAAATACATGGCCACGGTGGTGCGCTCGTTCCTTTTGCGGGGCAAGCGCATGCTCTACGTGAAAGGAGCGCCCGAAATCGTGTTCGCCCTTTGCCGGGGTGTCTTGGTGGAAGGACGGGAAGAAAAGCCGGAAGCGTGGAAAGAGTATGTGGACCACCAGTTGCTTTCCTACCAGAACAAGGCGATGCGCACTTTGGGCTTTGCCGTTGCGGAACTCGACCAGGAAAGTACGGAATCCTGCTTCGAGGAGGGCCGCCTGAAGGCCGGATTGGGGCTGGAATTCATCGGGTTCGTGGCAATTTCCGACCCGGTCCGCCAAGACGTCCCTTCGGCTATCGGGGCTTGCCTCGATGCCGGAATCGACGTGAAGATTGTTACCGGCGATACCCCGGGAACGGCTACCGAAATAGCCCGGCAGGTTCATCTTTGGAAACCGGAATATACCGAGGCCAACCGGATAACCGGGCCGGAATTCGCTGCCCTGACAGACGAAGAACTCGAAGCCCGCGTGCGGGATTTGAAAATCATTTCACGCGCCCGGCCCATGGATAAGGAAAGGTTGGTGAAGACCTTGCAGAAAAAGGGCGAGGTGGTTGCCGTCACCGGAGACGGGACGAACGATGCGCCGGCCCTGAATGCCGCGCAGGTAGGGCTCTCGATGGGCGATGGCACATCGGTGGCCAAGGAGGCGAGCGACATAACGATTCTCGACAATGCTTTCAGCAGTATTGTTTCGGCGGTGATGTGGGGGCGCTCGCTCTACCAGAATGTGCAGCGGTTCATTCTTTTTCAGCTCACCATCAATGTGATAGCTTGAACCTGATCATGGACACCTTTGCCGCCATGGCCTTGGCCTCGCTTCCGCCCAACCCGGAGGTGATGAAAGACCGTCCGCGCAAGATGACCGACCATATCATAACCCGCCCCATGCGCCGGCAGATCATCGCGGTGGGAGCGGTGCTGCTGTTGTTCCTTTTCGGCCTGATGCAGTATTTCAAGTACGAGGATGTGGAAAGCCTGCATTCGTTCTGCCTGGGCGATTTCTTCCGGGATTTCTTCCGGTTCGATGCCCTCGGGCCCGGGGAGGATGGAATTTCCCGGATCGAGCAATCCATGTTCTTTACGTTCTTTGTCATGTTGCAGTTCTGGAACATGTTCAATGCAAAGGCGTTCCTGACAAACCGTTCGGCTTTCCACCAGCTTTTCGGGCAGGCCGACGGCTTCCTTCCGGTCTTGGCCATGATTTTGCTGGGCCAGCTGGTCATTGTGCGTTTCGGCGGGGAAATGTTCAGCGTGGCCCGTCTTGGCTTGTACAATTGGATAGCCATCATCCTCTCCACCTCCCTGGTGCTTTGGATAGGGGAAATCATCCGGTTCTTCAAGCGGTTCCTGGCAAAATGACAACCGCCTCGAACGCTTCAGTATTTCTTGGAAACAGCTTCCAATAAAAAGGAGGGTCGATTATGGAAAAGAGATTGATTTTGAATGTGGGCCGCGAATTGGGTTCGGGCGGGCATGAATTGGGCGAAATCCTGGCCCGGATGTTCGGCATGAAGTTCTACGACAAGGAACTCATCCACGAGGCGGCGAAAGATAGCGGGATTTGCCCGGAATGCTTCGAAAAGGCCGACGAGAAGCCGCAGAAGGTCTGGTATTCGCGTTTCCCGTTCTTGGGCGAACCCGGTTTCACCGGCTTGAACAACGATGCGCTGTTCGAAATCCACTACCGCACCGTGCAGCGCCTCGCCAAGGAGTCGAATTGCGTGTTCGTGGGCCGGTGCACCGACTACATTCTCCGGGAAGACCCGGCTTGCTTCAACATTTTCGTGCACGCGCCGCTCGATTTCCGTTTGGACCGGTTGCAGCAAGACGGGAAGACGACTTTGGAAGAGGCGCGCCAGATGATAGAAAGGGCGGACAAGACCCGGTCTTCGTATTATAATTTCTACACGAACAAGACTTGGGGGAAGGCTTCTTCCTACCACCTTTGCATCGACACCTCCCTTTTAGGCGTGCGGGAAACGGCCGAATGGGTGGCCGGGCTTGTCCGGAAAGCCCGGTTGGATTGAGCGGCGCGGCCAGCGGGGTTTTCTTCATTGCTTCGTCGCTCCGGCGCGCTGGTTCGTTCGGGAAGCCGGAAGCCAAGCAAGGGGAAAGACAAAGGCAAAAGCAAAAACAAAAACAAAAGGGCCGTCCTGTCTTGCAGGAAGGGGAAAACCCGTGGAGAGGCCTGGGAGGAGAAGGCTTCCGGTTTTGCCAAAGAGGATGGCGCCCTCTCGGTTTATTGCGGAACAGACTTTTTTTCATACCTTTGAAATTTATTGTTTTTTTGCCCGAATGGGCCGGTCGAGGGAAATGAGGATGGTAAAAAGGAAAATGATTAAACCTTTTAATAGATTTTGAAACATGGATTTTAGTCTCACAAAACAAGAAGAACTTTTCTTGCAGATGATCAGGGAGTTTGCGGAAAAGGAAGTGAAGCCTTTGGCGGCCGAAGTCGACGAGCAGGAAAGATTTCCTGAAGAAACCGTTGCCAAGATGGCCAAGCTGGGAATCATGGGTATTCCTGTTCCTACCCAGTACGGCGGGGCTGGTTCCACCAACCAGATGTACAGCATGTGCGTGGAAGAGCTTTCGCGTGTCTGCGCTACCACGGGCGTGATCGTTTCGGCCCATACTTCCTTGTGCTGCGCTCCTATCCTGGAACATGGCACCGAAGAACAAAAGCAGAAGTTCCTCCCCAAACTGGCTTCCGGAGAATGGATCGGGGCTTTCGGGCTTACCGAGCCCAACGCCGGGACCGATGCCGCCTCGCAGCAGACCATGGCGGTTGAAGACGGAGACAGCTACATCATCAACGGCACCAAGATTTTCATTACCAATGCCGCTTACGCCCATGTTTTCATTGTCTTTGCCATGACCGACAAGTCGCAGGGGGTCAAAGGCATCACGGCCTTCATCATGACCAAGGACATGCCCGGCTTCAGCATCGGCAAGAAAGAGCTGAAGATGGGTATCCGCGGTTCGGCCACCAGCGAATTGATTTTTGAAAACGTGCGGGTTCCCAAGGAAAACATGCTGGGCAAGCTCGGCGGCGGTTTCGCCATTGCCATGAAGACCCTCGACGGCGGCCGTATCGGCATCGCCTCCCAGGCATTGGGCATCGCCCAGGGAGCCATGGACGAAACGGTCAAGTACACCAAGGAACGCAAGCAGTTCGGCAAGCCGCTGGCCAAGTTCCAGAACACCCAGTTCCAGATGGCCGACCTTGAAACCAAGGTTCAGGCCGCCCGTTTGCTGGTGCGCAGCGCTTCGTACAAGAAAGACATGAAGCTGCCTTATTCGGCCGATGCCGCCATGGCCAAGCTTTTTGCCGCCGAAACCGCCATGGAAGTAACCACCAAGGCCGTGCAGTTCCACGGAGGGTACGGTTATACCCGCGAATACCCGGTGGAACGCATGATGCGCGATGCCAAGATCACCGAAATCTACGAAGGCACGTCGGAAGTGCAGCGCATGGTCATTGCCGGCAAGTTGTTCAAATAAAAAGCCCGGGCCATTGCCGCGAACGCAGGTTTCCGAGGCTGGATGCCGCCCGTCGGGTTCGCGCGGGCGGAATCTTCAAACCATAAAAAAAAGACAAAAATGAATATAGTAGTTTGTATCAAACAAGTGCCGGATACTACCGAAATCAAGCTTGATCCGGTTAAGGGGACCCTTATCAGGGACGGTGTTCCCAGCATCATGAATCCCGATGACAAAGGCGGTCTGGAGTTCGCGCTCCAGCTCAAGGATCAATACGGCGCCCACGTGACGGTCATCACGATGGGCCCTCCCCAAGCCGATGCGATTTTGCGCGAAGCTTTCGCCATGGGGGCCGACCGAGCCATTCTTCTTACCGACCGCGCTTTTGCCGGCGCCGACACCTTGGCCACCAGCCACGCCCTTTCGGCCGCCTTGCGGAAATTGGAATACGACTTGATTATTACCGGCCGCCAAGCCATTGACGGGGACACGGCCCAAGTAGGCCCTGAAACCGCCGAGCTTCTCGATTTGCCCCAGGTAAGCTATGTGGAAGGCGTGAAATTCGATGGCAAGAAGACGTTGGACGTGCGCAAGCAGACTGAGGAAGGCTACCAGGTATGGGAAGTGGAAATGCCTTGCCTGCTCACCGTCCTGGCTTCGGCGAACAAGGCCCGCTACATGTCGGTTCCCGGCATCGTGACCGCGTTCGACAAGACGGTTGAAATCTGGACTGCGGCCGATGTGGATGCCGATCCGGCCACGCTGGGCTTGAACGGTTCGCCCACGCGCGTGAAGAAATCCTTTACCAAGGGAGCCAAGTCGGCCGGGAAAGTCTTCGAAGTGGATGCCCAGGAAGCGGCCGAATTGATTGTGAATAAACTCAAGGAGAAATTCATCATTTAATGCGCCCCGAAACTCGGAAGAGCAAGGGTAAACCTTAAAAAGAAAGTAAAAATGGATATTTCAGCTTATAAAAATGTATTTGTCTTTGCCGAACAAAGGGAAGGCAAAGTTCAAAGTGTTGCTTTCGAGCTGCTGGGGAAAGCGCGTGACTTGGCCGATGCCTTGGGAGAAGAAGTTTGCGCCATCTTGCTGGGGCATGCCATCGAGGGAGAGGCCCGCGAGCTGATCGCCCACGGGGCGGACCGTGTCTTGGTGGTCGACGACAAGGATCTGGAATTGTACACGACCGAACCGTATACGCAGGCGATTGTCTCGATTGTGGAACAGAAGAAGCCCGGCATCATCCTTCTGGGTGCCACGACCATAGGGCGCGACCTCGGCCCGCGGGTTTCGGCCCGGCTCAATACCGGCCTTACCGCCGACTGCACCAGCTTGGACATCGACCCGGAAAGCCGGCACCTTTTGATGACCCGTCCGGCTTTTGGCGGGAACCTCATGGCCACGATCATGTGCACCGAGCACCGGCCGCAGATGAGCACGGTTCGTCCGGGCGTGATGATGGCCCGTCCTGCCGATTCCGGCCGCAAGGGAGAAGTTGAACACATCACGGTGAACTTCGACCGTTCCAAGTTCCGGATCAAGGTGAAGGAAGTGGTGAAAGAGCAGAAGAACCTGGTTGACATCACCAAGGCCCGCATCCTGGTTTCCGGAGGCCGCGGGGTAGGCAGCAAGGAAGGCTTTGCCGAACTGCAGAAACTGGCCGACTGCATCGGGGCCGAGGTTTCTTCCTCCCGCGCCATGGTCGATGCCGGAGTGATGGAACACAGCCGCCAGGTAGGGCAGACCGGCAAGACGGTTCGTCCCGATGTCTATTTCGCCATGGGGATTTCGGGCGCCATCCAGCACTTGGCCGGCATGGAAAGTTCCGATTACATCATCGCCGTGAACAAGGACAAATACGCGCCTATTTTCGAGGTGGCCGACATGGGAATTGTCTGCGACTTGAAGAAGGTGGTTCCCGCCTTGGTGGAAAAAATCAAGAAGGAATCCACGCGCAAATAGGAATATTTTTTCCGATACGCGGGGTTCCCGCCCTTACGAACCGGAGTCTGTTTTCAGGCTCCGGTTTTTTTTATCCTCCCTGGTTTTTCGGAAGAGGCTTTGGAGCATGGCGACGCCCGTTCTGTCTTTTGGACTGCACCTTTGATTCAAGTTGATTCAAGCCAACGGGAAAGCCGAAGGACGAGAGGGATCAGCCCATGTGCCAGCCGCTCCTTGATTCGCTTCGACAAGAGGACCGGAAGGCAAGAAGCGCCTCGATGGCAGCCTGCTTGTTTCAGGGATTCGTGTTCTCCAAGCTTTTCTCGTACCGGGACAGGATCCTGTCGTACCAGAGCAGCTGGAAGGCAATCACGGCTACGCCGCTGAAACTGTACAGGAGGATGGCCAGCCGGATGTCCCGGTAGAGAATGCCGGCCAGCAATCCTGCCGTGCGCAAGGCAAGATAGGCGATTTCGACAAGCAGCATGATTGCCTGTTTCTGGAATATATCGGCAATGAAGGAAACGCAGCTGCCCGCGCAGACCATGGCAATCCAAGGAAGCATGAGGCGGATGTATTCGCCGGTAGTTTCCCACCCTGCACCCAGAAGCCAGCGGCAGAGTTGCGGCAGGATGAAGTACAGCAGGCTGAAGCCGGGAACGACCACCAGAAAGGCTTTCAGGACGAACTTCCGGAAGAAAGCCCTGACCGGTTTGCGTTCCTGCACGTTCTGGGCCATTTTTTGGAAAAACACTTGGTAGAGTGATGCGGCGACCATGTTCACCGGCCGGAAAGCCAGCGTCAGGCCCATGCCGAAGTAACCCATGGGGCCTAAGCCGAAAGCCGGGGTGAGCAGGAAAAAGGGCAGGTTGCTGCTGAGGTTGTTGACAAGGCTCCTCGGCAAGGAGTAGAGCGGGAAGCGGGCATACCGGCGCAAGGCCGTGCGGGTCTGCCTTGCATCGAAATTCCGGAGTTGTTTCCCCCAGGTTCTGAAGGAGGTCAGGAGCGTGGTCCCGAGCGAGACCGCCAAGCCCAGCAAGGTGGACACGAATAGCCCCCAGTACAATTTCCCGGCAAGGCCGAACAGGCTTTTCAAGATCGAATTGCTCAAGGTCTGGTTTACTTGGTAAAGGCCGATGGTGCCGAAGCGTTTGTGCCGGGTGAGCCAGTAGTTGAAAAGCGTCCAGGAAGCCGAAAGCAGGACAAAAAGCGGCATCAACGGGTAGAAAGCGGACAATTCGGGGGCGTTGAACCAAGCCGAAATCGGGTTTCGGAAGAAAACGCTCAGGGTCGTCAGCAAGACAACCGAAAAGAGGCAGGCGGCGGCTGCATGGAAGACAGACAATGCCTTCCTTTCCGATTTCGGGAGGAGAATGGCGTATTGGTAATCGGCGGTAGCGACAAGCGTCAGGATTCCGCCAATGGAGAGGAAGAGGTTGAGCACGCCGAAATCGTCGGAAGAATAAAGCCGGGTGAGCAAGGGATAGAAAAGAAGCCCGATGGCTTGGGCCGCCGCGTTGCCCGAAAGCATCTTGGCCGTGTTTTTTTTCATTTCCGATGAGAGGAGCCGCATAGTGCAAAAATAATCCGTTCGAGCCGATCTTCAGCGATGGCGGGATTTGCTGTCGCGCTTGCCATGGCGGGAGCGGCCGGGGGCGGTGTCCCCGGAAGCGGTCGTACAGCGGTCGTACCGGGAGAATGGCATCGCCGGGGCCGGGAACCGTTCTCGGCGGAACTGCCGTCCAAGGGGAACTACCATCAAGGGGATCCGCTACCGAGGGGAGCTGGAGCCGAGGGGAATTGCCGTTGAGGGAAAATGCCGCCAAGGCCAGGGGGAATTTCCGCCGGGGGAAGCCACCTTCGAAAGGAGCCGCCTCCGGATTTCCCGCCTCCGGATTTCCCGCCGGAAAGGGTTTCTTTGAAAAACTTGTCCAAGGCTTCTATCTGCTTGGGCCGGTTGAACAGGTTCGAAGCGCATTCCCGGCAGTTCCTGCTTTTTCGGGCAACTTCCTCCGGATTTTCCATGAAAGCGCGGATGTTCCGGGCAATGCCCGCGTAGTCTTTGGAGTCGGACCCCCAGCCGATGTCGTGGTCTTCGACAATTTTCCTGCCTTCCCCTTCGCCCGAGAAGATTATCGGCAGGCCGGCGGCCATCGATTCGTAGATTTTGGATGGGACGGCCCCGAAAATGTTCTTCACCAAGGGAACCAAGGTTGCATCGGCTTGCGAGAGGATTCCGGGAATCTCCTCCCGGCCCGCTTTGCCGTGGTAGAAGATTCCTTTGCCCGGGTTCTGCGCAAGGTAACGTTCAATGCCCGCTTGCTCGCCTCCGGCTCCGTAGATATGGAATTCCACGCCCAAGGCGGCAAAGTCCACATTCCGGCAAATATCGAGTATTCCTTGCGCGAATCCCAGCAGGCCCGCGTACACGATCCGGAATTTCCCTCCTTCCTTCCGGGAAGGGGTTTCGGGGAACCGGCCCGGGTCGACCCCGTTGCGGAAAAGGTAAACCGATTTTCCTCCGTGTTGGCGGATGTATTCCACGATTTGGGCCGATTGGCCCATGCACAGGGCCGATTTCCGGTAGATGAACGATTCCGTCTTTTCCAAGGCCCGGTAAAGGAAGCTTTTTTCGGAAAGAGCTCCTAATTCCTTGGCAGACAACGGCCATAAGTCGGAGATATTGGAAACCAGCTTGATGCCTAACAGGCGGGAAATCATCCATGCCGTAAGGCAAAGCGTGAGCGGAGGGCTTTCCACGATGAGCACATCGGGTCTTTTCTTGCGCAGGTAGCCGATGCTGAAAAAGGAAGAAACCGAAAAGGAAAGCATGTTCAAAATCCTTGGCAGGGCTTTTTTCGAATTCGAGGCATAGAGCCAGTACCGCTTCACCTCGATTCCGTCGATTACTTCTTTTCTGGAGAATTTCCGCCGGTATTCCTTGAAGACGGAACCGGTGGGATAGTTGGGCATTCCGGTCACGACCTGCACTTCGTTCCCCAACCGTTTCAGTCCGGCCATCATTTCGTACAGGCGGTTCTGAGGCGCGCCCATTTCCGGTTTGTAATACTGGGTCAGCAGGGCTATTTTCATGGCAAGTCTGGTTGGAACGGTTTCCGTTTTTTCGAAGATCAAGGGACACGGCCCGGGTTTTTCTTCGCCTTTCCGCAAGCTGTCATTCCCGAGGAATCCGGCGGGGAATCATGCGAGGCGGGGAAATCATGCGAAGAAGGTTCGGGCCGGAACGGTTGTTTTTAAAGGGAATCCAGGATCCGGCTTATTCTCGGACAGGCTTTCCCGTCGCCGTAAGGGTTGACGGCCCGGCTCATTTTTTCGTATTCTTCGGGCCGGTCGAGCAAGCAGGAGACTTCCGAGAGTATTTTCCCGTAGCCGGTACCCACAAGCTTTACCGTGCCGGCTTGCAAGGCTTCGGGCCGTTCGGTCGTGTCGCGCATTACCAGGACAGGTTTCCCTAATCCGGGCGCTTCTTCCTGGATGCCGCCGCTGTCGGTAAGCACGAGGTAGGATTTTTCCATCAGGTAGACGAAGCCCAAGTATTCCAGCGGCTCCGTGAAAAAAAGGTTTTCCCGCCGGGAAAGGTCTTGCCCGAAGGTTTCGCGGATGGGGTTGCGTACATTGGGGTTGAGGTGCATGGGATAGACGAAGTCCGTTTCCGGATAGCGTTCGGAGAGGGATTCGAGGGCTTGGCAGATGTGCCGGAACCCGTCTCCGAAATTCTCCCGCCTATGCCCGGTAATCAATACGAGTTTCCTTCCCTTTCCGGCCCGGGAAGGGTCGTAGCCGGCTTTCTTCAATTCCGCTTGCAGCGCTTTTTCCAGACCGGGGTCCCGGGCTATTTTTTCCACGACCCAGTAGAGGGCGTCGATGACGGTGTTCCCGGTAACGCTTGTCTTGGCAGGGTCGATGCCTTCCTCGATGAGGTTTTTCCGGCTGAGCTCGGTCGGGGCGAAGTGGAAAGAGGCGATGCGGCCGGTGATTTGCCGGTTCATTTCTTCGGGCCAGGGACTGTAGATGTTGCGGGTGCGGAGGCCGGCTTCCACATGGCCTACGGGTATTTGGCGGTAAAAGGAGGCCAAAGCCGCCGCCATGCTGGTGGTGGTGTCGCCATGGACCAGCACCCAGTCGGGAGAGGTTTTTTCCAGCACTTCGCGCATGCCCGTCAAGACGCGCGCGGTGACATCGTACAAGTCCTGTCCCTTTTTCATGATGTCGAGGTCGAAATCCGGCACGATGTTGAAAATGGACAATACCTGGTCGAGCATTTCCCGGTGTTGCCCGCTCACGCAGACGAGGGTTTCGAAGCGGTCGGGAGCTTTTTGGAGTTCTTTGACCAACGGAGCCATTTTGATGGCTTCGGGACGGGTGCCGAAAACCAGCATGATCTTTTTCATGGCTTCGCTATTTTTTGTAAATCCCGCAGAAATCGAGAATGATTTTGTCTTCCCGGTACGGAAGGGCCTTGAACGGGTCGTGGGCTACGAGCATGGCCACGATGTCGGCTTGTTCGTAGGCTTCCTGGTACGGAGTGAGCTTGAAGACGTGGTGCGATTCGATGTTGGGCTCCACGAACAGGATGCGGGCGTTGTTGCCGTGCTGCATGACCTTGGTGGCAATGTATTTGGCCGGGGATTCGCGCAGGTCGTCGATATTGGGTTTGAAAGCCAGCCCCATCATGGCCACGCAGGGTTTGCGGTGGTTTTCGAGTTCGAAACGGAGCATGGTGTTCTGGATTTTTTCCGCGCACCAGAACGATTTGTAGTTGTTGATTTCCCGGGCGCTGGCAATCAGTTTGGACTCCAAGGGGAACTCCGAGGTGATGAAGTACGGGTCCACGGCTATGCAATGCCCGCCCACGCCGCATCCGGGCTGGAGGATGTTGACGCGAGGATGCTTGTTGGCCAAGGAAATAAGCTCCCAGACATTGATTCCGGCCTTGTCGCAGATGAGCGAAAGCTCGTTGGCGAAAGCGATTTGGACATCGCGCGAGGAATTTTCGGTGAGCTTGCACATTTCGGCGGTCTTGCAGTCGGTGGGGTGCAGCTGTCCTTTGACGAAATGGCTGTAAAAACGGGCGGCTTCCCGGGTCGACTCCTCGTTTATCCCGCCAATGACGCGGTCGTTATGGACCAATTCGTGGATGACATTCCCCGGCAGCACCCGTTCCGGGCAATAGGCGATATGGATTTTCCCTTTCAGTTCGGGCCGTTCGGAGAAAACGAGGTCTTTCATCTTGTCGGTCGTGCCCACGGGCGAAGTCGACTCGATGATGAACAGGTCGTTTTCCTTCAGCAGGGGAACGACCGAGCGGGTAGCGGCTTCCACATAGGAAATATCCGGTTCGTGGTTGTTCTTGAACGGGGTGGGGACAACAATGAGGTAGGCGTCGCTTTCCACGGGCGTGGTCGAGGCCACGAGTTTTTTTTCACCGACGACCGCCTTGAGCAGTTCGCCGAGCCCGGGCTCGATGATGTGGAGTTCTCCTTTATTCGTTTTTTCAACAATTTCTGGATTTATATCGACCCCGGTGACTTGGATGCCATGCCGTGCCGCGATGATGGCCGTAGGAAGCCCGATGTAGCCCAAACCGATGAAGCAAGCATTCATGTAAAAATGTATCTGTTTGTGAATAAAAAAAATAGGGATTCCTCAAATTTGCTTTCGCAGGAAAAGGAAATCCCGCCTTCCATGAAAGTACGTGTTACAATTTTCGTAATATTTATCCACTTTTGCAAAGGGGGCATGCAGGCTTTTCTTAACAATCCGGCTTGATGCAGCGGGCTTTGCTTTCGCGGGGCGGATTCCGGGTTTTGCCTTGTGGTTCGGTTCGGGACCTCGATTCGGAATCCCGATGCGGGCTTTCGGAGCGGCCGCTCGTTGTTCGAATCTGCTGCCGGGTGCGGCTGTTTGGCGAAGCGGGCAGTATCGTTATCGGGTGAAGCTGTTGGGTTTTGCCGTTAGATTCTGCCGGCTGCCGGCAGGGTAGGATTGCTGTCTTTCATCCGTTGCCTGGCGCCGCATGGAAAATTCTTTGTGTGAAATTCGGATGGAACCGGATTTTTTCGTAATTTCCAGAAATTTTAGGGATAGGATGTTCACGGGAGCACGGGGGAAAGGAAAAACCGGTTTCGACAGGGAATCGGCGCGGGGATTGCTGCCGGAAAGCGGTGTCGGGAGAACCTGGAGCAACCGGAAGGAAAGGGCGGAGGTTGCCGTTGGCATCACGTGGCTGCCTTGACTTCACGCGCTAACCTCACGCGTTTGCCCGGAACGGGTGGGAATTGACCGGAATGGCAACCGGTTCGATGGAGGGTCGCGATACGGAAAAGTTCGGAAAAGATGGAAAACCTGAGTCGGATTCAACTGCAGCAGCTGCAGGAAAAGGGCATTAGCCCGGAGAAGCTGCAAGGACAAGTGGAAAGTTTCAAGAAAGGCTTTCCCTTTGCCCGCATCGTTTCCGCCGCTGTGGAAAAAGACGGCGTGGATTGTTTCGGGCCGGAAGAAATCGAGTATTACCGCCGATTTTACCGCCGGCAGGCCGGGGAAGAGAAAATCCTGAAGTTCGTTCCGGCTTCGGGAGCAGCCACACGGATGTTCAAAGGGTTGTATTCTTGTTACCAGTCGCTTGAAGACGGGAAACCTCCCGTTATGGATGCCGGAGCGGCCGAGTTTTTCGAAAAGCTCCCCCGTTTTGCCTTTCAGGAGCCTTTGCGGGCGGCCGTGAAGGCGATTTACGGTTTGGAATTGGACGATTGCCTGGCCCGGAAAGATTATTTCCCCGTGCTGGATGCCTTGCTCGAAAACCCGGAAGGCTTGTATTACGGCCGCTTGCCGAAAGCCTTGCTGTTGTTCCATTCCTATCCCGAAGGCAACCGCATGGCGGTGGAGGAACATTTGGTGGAAGCTGCCCTTTATGCTTCGAGCCAAGGTGTTTGCCGCTTGCATTTCACCCTTTCGCCCGAACATCGGGAACGGTTCGAGGCTTGCGTTGCGGAGGCGCTTCCCCGTTATGAAAAGCGCTACGGGCTGAGGTACGAAGTTTCTTATTCCGAACAGAAAACCTCCACGGATACCGTGGCCGTGACGCTCGACAACGAAATCCTGTCCGACGAGCAAGGAAAGCTCGTTTTCCGGCCGGGCGGGCACGGGGCCTTGATAGAGAACCTGAACGAAGTGGATGCCACCTTGGTCTTCATCAAGAATATAGATAATGTAACCACCGATGCTTTGCGGCAGGATACAATTGTTTACAAGGAACTTCTAGCCGGGGTGCTCTTGGAAAGAAGGGAAGCCGCGTTCGGCTTTTTGCGCCGCTTGGAACGGGAAGAACTGTCGGAAGGGCTTTTGAAGGAAGTGCGGGCTTTTGCCTGCGGGAAACTGGGATTGCGTTTGCCGCCCGGAAAGGAAGGGCTTTCCTTGGAGGCGCAAAAGGAGTATTTCAAGGATTTGTTAAACAGGCCTTTGCGGGTTTGCGGGGTGGTGCGCAACGAAGGCGAGCCGGGCGGCGGGCCGTTCTGGGTGCAGGCGCAAGGGGCGGAAACGCCTTCCTTGCAAATTGTGGAATCCTCGCAAGTAGACATGGCCGATGCCGGGCAGAAGCGCATTTTCGAGACTTCGCGTTTCTTCAACCCGGTCGATATAGTTTGCAGCCTGCAGGACTACCGGAACCGGAAGTTCGATCTGGCCAGGTATGTGGATCCGTCCACGGCGTTCATTGCCCGCAAGTCGTTCAAAGGAAAGGAAATCAAGGCCATGGAACTTCCGGGATTGTGGAACGGGGCCATGGCGGGCTGGAATACGCTTTTTGTGGAAGTCCCGCAGTCGGTTTTCACCCCGGTGAAAACGGTCAACGACTTGCTCCGGCCTCAGCACCAGCAATAGCTGGCGGCCCGGCGCAAAAGGCTCGGAAGTCAACGACTTGCTCCGGCCTCAACACCAGCAATAGGGCCGGTTGCTCTTCAAGCCAGCAGCAAGCCTCTGGCTGGTTCCGGACAGGCCGGCCGGCGGCCGGCAAGCAACCGGGCCGGCATGGATCGAGCCGGATGGCTGGCCGGGAGGATTGGAAAGACATGGATTTTAAAGGTGTGAATGAATTTCCGCAGGAAGGGAAAAGGAAGAGGGAAGGCGTTTTCGTGGTTTTGACAACGGGGATGCAGGAAAAGCGGAAAGGAAAAGAGCGGAAGAAAAAAGCAGGAAACAAAAATCAGATATGCCATGACAGACATCAAGAATTACATTCAAGCGAACAAAGACCGCTTCCTGGAAGAGCTTTACGGCTTGCTCCGGATACCCTCCATCAGTTCGGAGTCGGCGCATAAGCCCGACATGCTGCGTGCGGCCGAATATTGGAAGGAACAATTGCTCAAGGCCGGAGCCGACCGGGCGGAAGTGATGCCGACCGAGGGGAACCCGGTGGTGTACGGGGAAAAGATCGTGGCACCGGGGGCGAAAACGGTTTTGGTTTACGGGCATTACGATGTGATGCCGGTCGACCCGGTCGAGCTGTGGAAGACCTCCCCTTTCGAACCGCAAATCATCGGCGACCGCCTTTATGCCCGCGGGGCCAACGATGATAAAGGCCAATCGTTCATGCATGCCAAGGCATTCGAATACTTAGTGCGGGAAAACGCGCTCCCGTGCAACGTGAAGTTCATGCTTGAGGGGGAAGAGGAGATAGGTTCGCCTTCGTTGGGGAAATGGTGCCAGGAGAACAAGAAGATGCTGGAAGCCGATGTGATTCTGGTTTCCGATACCTCCATGATTGCGCCCGATGTGCCTTCTGTTACGGTTGGTTTGCGAGGTTTGAGCTATGTGGAAGTCTGCGTCACCGGTCCGAACAAGGATTTGCATTCGGGGCTTTTCGGCGGGGCGGTGGCCAATCCGGCCAATGTGCTGGCCAAGCTGGTGGCGGATTTGATCGATGAGAAAGGCCATGTTACCGTTCCGGGATTTTACGACGATGTGGTGGAAGTTTCGGCCGAGGAACGCGCGGCCATGGCCAAGGCGCCTTTCGACGAGGTGGCTTACAAGGCCGCGCTCGACATAGCGAAGGTGAGCGGCGAGGAGGGCTACAGCACGATTGAACGCACTGGAATCCGTCCCTCGTTGGATGTCAACGGAATCTGGAGCGGTTACACGGGCGAAGGCGCCAAGACGGTCTTGCCTGCCACGGCCCATGCCAAGATCAGCATGCGCCTGGTGCCGAACCAGGATTGGGAAAAGATTGGCCGTCAAGTTGCCGAATGCTTGCAGGCGCGTGCGCCCGAGAGCGTGAAAGTCGAGGTGAAGCTGCTGCATGGCGGCTGGCCTTACGGGGCCGATTTGAAGTCGGAGGCCTACAAGGCGGCAGAAGCCGCTTACATGGATGTTTACGGCAAGCTGCCGATACCCACCCGCAGCGGGGGAAGCATCCCTATCATTGCCACGTTCGAGCAGGTCTTGGGCATCAAGTCGCTTCTGATGGGCTTCGGTTTGGAAGCCGATGCCATTCATTCTCCCAATGAAAGCTACTTGCTGGAAAACTTCTTCAAAGGGATTGAAACCATTGTGGCGTTCTACCGGCACTACGGGGCTTGAGCGCGGCAAGGGTTTGCTGCAAGGGATCGGGAAACGGAAAGATTGGCATGAAGAGGGGAACGGTTCCCTTTCCTTCTGCTTGATGGAAAAAGGCGGATAACGGATAGGCGGGGCTTTCTTTCGGGAAGGTTCTTGCCGTGGTGGCCGGTTGCGGTTAAGGCGGAATGTCTTAGAATAATTTCTTGGTTATGGTTGGTCCGCGCCGGTCGCCGTCCGTTTTTCCGCTTTTTTAGCGTGCGGTCAAGCGGTCGATGTTTTTTGTGGAAAGCCGTAAGCGTTGGGATATCTCGTTGCGGAATTGCAGCGCGGGTTTCGCGTACCTTCCCACATGGCCAGCACGGCTTCAACGGGCTGCGGCCGGTTTTTCGGTTGTTTTCTTGCCGGGTTTCTTGCCGGCTTTCTCTGGCAGCTGCGGCTGTTTTTCTTTGTTGTCGATGAAATTGAAGCGGTAGCGGCCGTCTTCCCGGGCCGCGTCTTTCTTGCTCCGGATGCTCCCGTCGAGGTTGACCGAAAGTTGCACCATCTGCTGGGTCCCGAACCGGTTGCCTTGCAGGTGGAACACGAAAGCGGCTTTGGCTTCCACGAAATTGTTCCGGAAAATAGAGACGTACCACTGGCTTTGCAGGTAGGATTTAGCCCGGAGGAAAGGGTTTCCCCAATAGGTGTCGGCCCACACGTCGGTCGGCACGGTGTAGCGTTCCTGCCCGTAATAGTAGAGGGTGCGCGTTCCGATGCGCCAGTAGCGGGCATGGAGGTCGACCACCATGCCCATGGGCATTTTCACGGGCGTGGAATGGTCGCGTTTGCATTCGTAGCCTAACATGTATGCCACTTGGAGGCGGAAAACTTCCAAAAGGCGGGCATATCCCGAAAAATCGACCCCGATTCCTATCTGGCCTTGCCCGTTGTCGTGCACGCAGCCATCGCCCGAGGCCGGGGAGGTTTGCGCGTAGTGGAAGTAATAAGCGTTCAAGGCCGCGAAGAACCATTTGTACCGTTGTTCCCCGCTCAAGCCTGCAAAGAACATCTCGCGCGTTTTTTCCGATTGGAGCCCTACCCAGTCGAGATAAAGGTTGAGGAAGTTGTTTTTCCCGGTAGCCTGGTAGAAGATTCCGGTCATGTTGGGCCGGAAATACTGGAACGTGTCGCGGATATAGAAATTGGTGAAGTTGTCGAGCAGGCCTTGGCGAGGGAAAGCCCCGAAAAGGAAATGATGGTGCGGGCTTTTGTATTGGAAATAGCCGGTAAAGAAGGCTTTGTCCAAATATTTCGGCGACCCGAAATGGGTTTGCAGGTGGGTGCCGGCGAAAAGCGAGAACGCCTTGTAGGAAATGCCGATTTCAGGGGAAAAACGCATGCCGAAATAGGTGCGGGAATAATAAGGGTCTATGGCTGTGTATTCCCCATTGTCGAAAAAGCCGTAGGCGTTGGCTTTCCATTCAAAGGACTGGGCCGATGCCGTCAATGGAAGGATAAGGAGCAGGAATGCTGCAAGGAGGCCGCACGCTGGCGGGATTCGGGAAAAGAAGAGTTTGTTTCGGAAGGAAGCAGGCTCCATGCGGCAAAAGTACGAAAAACGAAACGCAAAGGAAAAGGCAAAAGAAAAGGCGGCAAGCGTCCCCGGGCATCGGATTCGCTTCTTGCCCGGTTCCGGCATGCCGCCTGAAAAAGACAGACGGGCAATCTCGCGCGTTTTTCAGGTTGGCAGTTGCCCCGCGAGCCTGGAAAACGCGCGAATGATTGTCGGGATTTTAGTCTTGCGTGGCGCGTTCCAGCTTCTTGATGACCGAGAAGATGAACAAAGCCGACAGCACGCAGCAGATGATGAGGATTCCCCAGAACATGTAGATGGAGACCTTTTCCCAGAGCGAGCCCATGACGCCTACCAAGAGGTTGCCGATAGCCGTAGCGGCCAGCCAGCCCCCTTGCATCATGCCTTTGTATTGCGGAGGAGCCACCTTGGCTACGAACGAAAGACCCATCGGGCTGAGCAGCAGCTCGGCAATGGTCAGGGTGAAGTAGGTGCCGATCAGCCAGTTGGGCGATACCAATACATCCGAAACGCCCTTGATTTCATTGGGCGAAGGCAGCTGGTTGGAGATGGTGGCGATCAGGATGACCACGAAGCCCAAAGCAGCGACCACCATGCCGTAGCCGATCTTGCGGGGAGCCGAAGGCTCTTTGCCCTTGCGGTTGAGGCTGGTGAACAAGGCCACTGAGAGCGGGGTCAGCAACACGATGAAGAAAGGATTGAACTGCTGGAAGATCTGCGGGGTAATCTTGATGTTTTCGGCATCGACGGCACGCAGGAAGTAGAAAGCGAGGATGCCGGCCAAGCCGATAAGCATCGTAACGAGGCCCTTGCCGGTGCTCTTCTTGCCGCCGAACAGCCCCATCGTGGCCCAGTAGATACCGTAAGCGAACACAATGATCGAAATCAGCGAAATGAGGTTGAAGAACATGTAACCGCCGCCGCTGACGGAGCTCTGGGTGTAGTCGCGGGCAAAGAAGGTGAGCGTAAGGCCGTTCTGGTGGAACGACATCCAGAAGAAGATAACCACGAAGAATACCAGGAACAGGGCGATGAGGCGTTCGCGGGTCTGGGCCGGGGTCAATTGGACCACTTCGGATTGCTTCCCGCTCTTGGCGGCTTCGGCCAGCTGTTCTTTCAAGGTCTTGTCGACGCTCTTCCAGGTTCCGCGCCAGATAATGAAAATCAGGAAGGAGATGATCAAGCTGATGCAGGCTACGCCGAAAGCCATGTTGTACGACTTGCTGAGGGCGTTCTGCACGTAATTGTCGGCCCATGTGGTTACCTGGGTGGTTTCGTCCATCGTTTCCCATCCGGCGAACCCGGCTTCGATTTCGGCTTTGTTCTTGCCTTCAGCCACATTGGGCCTGTCTAAGCGGGTGGACTGGATTTGCGCGATGACCGGAGCCTTGTCGGCTTCGGAAGCATGGCGGCTCAGGAAAAGCTCGTATTGCGCGGAATCGATCTGATGTTCCTGTGCCAAAGCGGCGGCCTTGAGGCGGAGCAGGGCGGCATCGTGGCCTTTCTGCAAGCTGTCGCGGGTGTAGGCGTCCAAGTTGGCATTGGCATCGTACAGCGCGGTGAAGTCGTTGAGCTGTACATAGTTTGCCGGAATGGAAGCATCGTAGGAGTAACCGTCCTGCTTGAGGAAGTAGTTGTTGATGGAGTTGGCCATGCTCGGGGCGAAGAAAGCTCCGATATTGATGAACATGTAGAAAATGGAGAAAGCGATGTCGCGGAACTTGCTGTATTTCGGGTCGTCGTAGAGGTTGCCCACCAAGGCCTGCAAGTTACCTTTGAAGCATCCTGTCCCGATGGCTATCAATGCCAAGGCGGCGTACATCATGAGCCTTCCCGACATGCTGGCTTCGGTCGGCATGGACAGCAGCAGGTAGCCGCCGAACATGACCACGAATCCGATCAGGATGGTTTTCCCGTAACCGAGCACCTTGTCGGCAATGAAACCGCCTAAGAGGGGAAGGAAGTAAACCCCGGCCAGGAAGATACCGTAAATCATACTGGTTGCAGCGCTCGATAGCCCGAATTTGGCTTGCATGAAGAGCGTCAGGATAGCCAGCATGGTGTAGTAACCGAATCGTTCCCCCATGTTGGCAAGGGCAAGGACGATAAGTCCTTTCGGGTGTCCTTTCAACATAATTTTAGGTGTTTGTTAGTAAGTATAATTAGATAATAAATAGGATTAGCACATCCAGCAAATATAGAGAAAATTTTTAACTTTGGGGGGTTGGCTTCGATTTTGCCGGGGAGTCCCTTTTCCGGCAGTCGGGCGTTTCCCCTTGTCTTGCTTCGTGTTGTGCGGGGAGTTTCTTGCCGGCTTTTCCCCGGACAACCGCCGCTTCGCTGTTCAAGGAAAGCGACAGGCCGGACGGGAAGCCGGGTTCCGGATTTCGAAACAAAAAAAACAAAACGATATGCTCCCATTCCAGAATTTTCCATACCAGATTGTGCTGGGGTCGGCTTCCCCGCGCAGGAAAGAACTGCTTGCCGCCCTCGGGTTCGAGTTCCAGGTCATGCACAAGGAAATCGATGAAAGCTATCCTTTGAGCATGCCTCGTGAAGGGGTTCCCGAGTATTTGGCCAATTTGAAATCGATGGCGTATTCCGATGCGGAATTGCCGGAGAATTACCTCCTGATTACGGCCGACACCATGGTACTTTTGGACAACAAGCCTTTCCAGAAGCCGGTAGACCGGGAGCAGGCGGTGCGTTCGCTGTACGCGCTTTCGGGCCAGACCCACAAGGTGATTACCGGGATGTGCCTCCGTTCCAAGCCCAAGAGGCATTCGTTTTCGGTGGTGTCGAAGGTTACGTTCCGGGTTTTCTCGCTGGAAGAAATCGAATACTACGTGGATAACTACAAGCCCTACGACAAGGCGGGGGCCTATGGAATCCAGGAATGGATAGGCTATGTGGGAATCGAGGCGGTGGAAGGTTCCTTCTACAATGTGGTGGGCCTGCCTACCCAGCGCCTCTACCGTGAACTTGCCGAGTTTTAACCTTGTTATCGTTTTCGCAGCATGAAAAAGCGCAGTTGCCCGTATTTCCTGATCGCCGCATTGCTTTCGGCCGTCTTGTTCCCCGGCGGGGCCATGGCCCAGCAGGAGGATGCCGCCGGGAACAAGGAGTTCGAGATCTTGAAGAATCTGGAGATTTTTTCTTCGGCCTACAAGAACATAGAGCTTGTGTACGTGGACGAGGCCAATCCCGGCGAGATGATCAAGTCGGCTTTGGATGCCATGCTTCGAACGCTCGATCCTTATACGGTTTATATTCCGGAAGCCGACATCGAGGATTTCCGGATCATGACCGAGGGGGAATACGGAGGAATAGGATCCACGATACATTACCGGGATGGCTGGGTGTACATATCCGAACCCTACGAGGGTTTCCCGGCCGACTTGGCAGGGCTTAAGCCCGGAGACAAGATTCTGGCCATCAACGGGGAGTCGACCCAAGGGAAGAATGCAGCCGATGTGAGCGCCATGCTCAAAGGGCAGGCGGGGACAAGCCTTTTGCTCACGATAAGCAGGCAGGGGAAGGCCAAACCCTTCGAAGTGGAACTCACCCGCCGGGAAATCAAAATCAGGAACGTTACCTACAGCGGCATGTTGCGCGACAGCGTGGGATACATCCGTCAAGACGGATTCACCCAAGGGGCGGCTCAAGAGGTGAAAGACGCATTCCTGGCTTTGAAAGCGCAGGGGATGAAGTATCTGGTTTACGACTTGCGGTACAACGGCGGCGGGTTGCTGAACGAAGCGGTCGACATTGTGAACCTTTTTTGCCAGAAAGGATTGCCGGTGGTGAGCACCAAGGGGAAAACCCCGTCGCGGAACCATACCTATTATACGACCAAAGACCCGCTCGACACCCGCATGCCTATCGTGTTCCTTACCAGCAGGGGAACGGCTTCGGCTTCCGAAATCCTTACCGGGGCCATGCAGGACTACGACCGGGCTGTTCTGGCAGGCGAACGTACTTTTGGCAAAGGCCTTGTCCAGAATATTCTGCCCTTGCCTTACAATGCCCAGCTCAAAGTGACGGTGGCCAAATATTACATTCCCAGCGGGCGTTGCGTGCAGGCGCTGGATTACAGCCATAAGGATTCCGACGGCTTGGCCCGGCGTATTCCCGATTCGCTCCGGACAGCCTTCAAGACGATGGGCGGACGGATTGTGTACGACGGGGACGGGATCGAGCCCGATGTGGAAATCCAGCCTCCCGTTATCAGCAATGTTTCGGTCAGCCTGATTACCAAGTTCCTTTTGTTCGATTACGCCAACCGCTACGCTTCCCGCCACGAAAAGCTCCCGCCCGTGCAGGATTTCCAGATCACCGATGCCATCTATGAGGATTTCATGGCCTTCATGGCCGGCAAGGATTATGCCTACGAGCTTCCTTCGCAGCAGGCGCTTGAAGATTTCAAGGCGGTGGCTGAAAGCGACAGCTGCTTCCCGGCCGTGGAGTCGCGTTACAAGGATTTGGCCGGCTGCCTGGAGGAAACCAAGCGGGGCGATCTGCTCGAATACAAGGACGAGATAAGCGCGCTGCTCCGCGAGGAAATCGTTTCGCGGTACTATTACCAGAAAGGGCGCGCGGAAGCGGAGTTGCAAGGAGACCCGACAGTGAACGAAGCGGTTTCCATCCTTTTGGACAAGGCCCGTTACCAAAGCTTTTTGACCGCGGGAAAGAAAGATGACAGCACGGGGCTGCAAGGGGATGCTCCTTCCGGCGGGCGGAGCGCAGGGAAAAAAGGAATGATAGGGAATGAACCCGGAGACAGGGCGGCTCAAGGACGGAAAAGTTCCGCGAATGAGCAGGCCCATGTCCGGAATCCAAAACCAGAAGACATGCAGGAGAAGCAGAAAGAATGGATGCGGGAAGCGATTGCTTTGGCCGAGGAAAATGTAAGCAAGGGAGGAGGCCCGTTCGGGGCTTTGATTGTGAAAGACGGGGAAGTGATTGCCCGGACGGGCAATACCGTGACCCTTTCGAACGACCCCACGGCGCATGCCGAGGTGAACGCCATCCGGGAGGCTTGCCGCCGGCTGGACACGTTCGATTTGTCGGGGTGCGAGATTTATTCCAGTTGCGAGCCTTGCCCCATGTGCCTTTCGGCTCTTTATTGGGCCCGGGTCGAGAAAATTTATTTTGCCGGTTCGCGCCACGACGCGGCCGATGCCGGTTTCGACGACCAGTTCCTTTACGATGAGATTGGAAAGCCGCTTTCCCAGCGGAAAATCCCGGTCACCGTCTTGATGCCGGAAGAAGGGAAGGAACCGTTTGCCGCCTGGAAGCGTTTTGAAGGGAAGATAACATATTGATTTCATCCCGCGCTTCTTTGCAGCGGCAGGGGCGGCAATCGGGAGCAAACCGGCAGCTGGAGTTAAAGAGAGAGCATGTCTTTGTTGGTTGAAAATTTGAGCAAGGTTTATGCGGGGCAGAAAGCCTTGGACTCGGTCTCGTTCTCGATAGACGGGCCGCAGGTGGCAGGCCTTTTGGGCCCGAACGGGGCGGGCAAGTCCACGTTGATGAAGATTGCCTGCTGTTACCTTGCGCCTTCTTCGGGCCGGGTGGAGGTCTGCGGTTTCGATACGGTCGGGGATTCGCTGGAAGCCCGGTCGCGGATAGGCTATTTGCCCGAACACAACCCGCTCTACCTGGACATGTACGTGAAGGAGTACCTGGATTTCGTAGGCGAAATCTACAAAGGGAAGGGAAACGTGGCCGCCCGGAGGGACGAGGTCATCGAACGGGTGGGCCTGGGACCGGAATCGCGCAAGAAAATCGGGGCTTTGTCGAAAGGCTACCGCCAACGTTTGGGCATAGCCCAGGCGTTGATCCACGATCCGGACGTGCTGGTGCTGGACGAGCCTACTTCCGGGCTTGACCCGAACCAGTTGGAAGAAATCCGCGCGCTCGTGAGGGACATAGGGACACGGAAAATCGTGATTTTTTCCACGCATGTCATGCAGGAAGCCCAAGCCGTGTGCGGGCGGGTGCTTCTGTTGGACAAGGGGAAGCTTGTGGCCGATGCCCCGACGGATCGCTTGATGCGGCAGCTGCAAGGCAAAGCCCGCATTCTGGTGGAGTTCGACCAAGCGGTTCCCGCGGAAGAATTAGAGGCTCTTTCGGGCGTTTCGGGCATTGTCAGGGGAGGGGTTTCGCGATTCGAAGTCCTCACGGACGCATCGGTCGATTTGCGGGGCGCGCTTTTCCGCTATGCCGTTGAAAAAGGGGTTGCCGTGCTCACCTTGCAGAAAGAGGAATTCAGCTTGGAATCGGTTTTCCACCGATTGACCCGAGAGGAGGCCTTGCCATCCGGAGGGGGCAAGGAAAAGGAGGAGGATTGAGATGCAGGGAGCGATGTTTTCCTTTCCAGTCCTGGTTTCGGGCTTGCCGTGGACGTTGCGGCCAGAGGACGGGATGCTGGCGTTTTCTTTCTGGATTTTCCTTTCGTGGGTTTTTTACGCATGGTTCGTGCAGCATTATTCCAAGGAGGTTTTTTCCGTGGCCCGGTTCGTGTTCGATTTCCGCAGCTGGGGAAAGCCTTTGCGCGTGTTTTCATCGACGGGGAAAGTGCCGGGTTCCAAGAAGTATCTTTTCTTTTTCCTGGCCTTGGCCGGATTGGTGTGGTTCACTTGCTTTGTGGCCGAAAGCCGGGGGGCTTTCCCGGTTTTTCCCGGGAAAGGCGGGACCCTTGGCCGGGCCGGCCAGGCCGGCGGGGTTTCCTTGCTGGCAGTTTCCGCTCTTTCGGTTTTGGTGTTTTACAGCTTGCGCGCCCTTTTGCTGTTTGGCCTGGCGCAGGTGTTCGAGGAAAGGAAGTTCGCCGCTTGCCTTTGGCGGACAGGGCTTTGCCACGACTTGGCGTTTTCCCTTCTTGCCTTGCTGTTCCTTGCGGCGGTTCCGGCTTTGGGTCCTGAGGCAAGGCAGTGCTTTTTCCAAGTCCTTCTCGTCCTGTTTCTTATCTTTTTGATTATAAAAATATTGCATCTTACTTACGAGGGCGGGAAATTGAGCCGGTTTTCCCGGCTGCATATTTTTGTTTACCTTTGCGCCCTCGAAATTCTGCTTCCCTTGTGTTTGTGGCAGGCGGTTTTTCGAGTACAATAATGTGTAAATCACGTTTTTGTAGAGAACAGCAGGCTGCTTGAAGGAAAGGTTCGAAGGCGCTTTTCCGTTTGGCGGCGCCTCCCCGCTCCGGCGGTCTGGTTCCGGTTTCGTCCGGAAAGAGGTTCAAACGAGGTATTAGTTCCTTCCAAGGTAAAAGAATACAGATGGGAGTTGCTCACAAAACGCTGAAAGTCAAAAACGTATTGATATCCCAGCCCGCTCCGGCCGATTTGGAGAAATCGCCTTACAAGCCGGTTGCCGACAAATTCGGGCTGAAGCTCGTTTTCAAGAAGCTTTTCCAAGTGGAAGGGATTCCGGCCGTGGAATTCCGAAAGAACAAGATCAACCTGCTGGATTATTCGGGCGTGGTGCTTACCAGCCGCAATGCGGTGGATCATTATTTCCGGATGGCCAAGGAAATGCGGGCGCAGATTCCTATCACGATGAAGTTCTTTTGCAGTTCGGAATCGGTGGCTTTCTACATCCAGACTTATATCCAGTACCGTAAACGCAAGATCTTTTACGGAAAACAGACCACGGCCGATCTGATGGAAGTGGTTCTCAAGCACAAGGAAGAGAAGTTCCTTTTCCCCTGTTCGGAAGACAGCAATTCCGATGTCCCGGCTGCTTTCGCCAAGGCGAAGATACCGTTGAAACGCGCGCCCATGTATCGTTCGGTCTTTTCGCGCGTGGCCGATGAAATCCGCATCGAGGATTTCGATATGGTGCTCATGTTCAGCCCGATGGGGGTAAAGTCGTTGTTCGAGAACTATCCCGGGTTCAAGCAGGGCAAGCTTCTGGTCGGAACGTTCGGCCTTTCCGTGGCCGAAGCGGCTTGCCAGTCGGGATTAGCGGTCAACCTGGCCGCGCCTACGCCTACGGCAAGTTCCATGGCCCAGGCCTTGGATGAATTCCTCTCGGAACTCCATAAGAACAGCGGTGATGTTGAAAAGACCAGCCAGCTTTTCGGCCATCGCGTGCAACAGGGCCTTTCTTCGGCAAAGGCTTCGAGGGCGGTCCGGACCCCGGCGGAAATGGTAGCGGTCAAAAGCAAGGGGATCGAGAGCAAGGTTGCGGCCAACAAGGCGGCCGCTTTGGCGGTGATAGCAGGAAAGAAAGGAGGGCGGAGCATGGTTCACGCCCAAAAGTAAAGCCATGCCTACTTTTTCCAAGCAGGAAAGGTTGCATGAGAAAAGCCTTATCGACCTTTTGTTTTCCCAAGGGCGGTCTTTTTCGGCAAGTTGCGCTCCGGTCCGGATCAGGGGGCGTTTCCTTTTTGCGGATTCCAGTCTTTCTTGCAGCCAGGGGAGCCGGGAAGCCATCGCGTGCAAGGTCATGTTCAGTGCTTCCAAGCGGCATTTCAAGCGGGCTGTCGTCCGCAACAGGATCAAAAGGCTGATGCGGGAATCCTTCCGTTGCCAAAAAGAAATTTTTTGCCGGGATGTCCCGCCGGGAAAAGTCTTGCTGCTCTTTATCCAATACACAGGACCGGCCAAGGTGTCTTTCCAGGAACTTTCCGCCTTGACGGGGCAACTTCCGGGTTTGATTCAAAAGCGTGTACGGAATGCGTAAGTTGTGGAGTCTTGCAAAGAAAGGCATAGGGTGGTTCCTGTGGGCTTTGGTCCGGTTCTACCAGCTTTTCATTTCCCCCCTTTTCCCGCCCAGCTGCCGTTACACGCCCACCTGTTCGGAATATGCCGTGCAGGCTTTGCGGAAATACGGGCCGTTCAAGGGATTCTGGCTGACGTTGAAGCGCTTGTCCCGTTGTCATCCTTGGGGCGGGAGCGGATACGATCCGGTGCCGTGACGGTTTCTTGAAAGATGAGGTTTCTTGAAAGAGCAATGCTGGTATGATATCGGTCTTGATTCCCAATTACAATTACCCTTGCTACGATCTGGTTTGTGATTTGCACCGGCAGTTCCGCGCTTGCGGCCTGCCTTTCGAAATCATTGTGGCCGAAGACGGTTCCACCCGGCATGTGCAGGAAAATTCCCGGATGGAAAAACTTGAAAACGTGCGTCATATCGTAAGGGAGGAAAACGTGGGCTGGTTCAAGATCCGCAATTTCCTCCCCACGCAGGCCCGTTATCCTTATTTTCTTTGCTTGGACAGCGATGCAGCCGTGGTGCGCAACGATTATGTGCGCAAGTACGCGGATTTGGCTCTTGCCGGGGAGACGTCGGTGGTGGTGGGAGGGAAGGCCGGTCTTCCGGTTTGCCCCGATGCGGACCATAGCTTGCGTTATGTTTACGAACGGAAGCGGGAAACCAGGCTCGAAAAGAAAAAGGGGTTTTGCACGTTCAATTACATGATTCCGGCCAGCGTGGCCCGCTCGGTCCGTTTCGAACAGGAGCTTTTCCTGACTTACGGGCATGAGGACACGGTCTTCGGGATTCTTCTGAAGCGGATGGGGGTTGGAATCAAGAACATAGACAATCCATTGGTTCATTCGGGCTTGGATGCCAATGAACGGATGCTTGCGAAAGCGGTTTCGGCCGGGGAAAACCTTTTGCGCATTTACGGAACGGGACGTTATCCCGAACTGGCCGAAGAGAGCCGCCTCCTGAGCTTGTTCTTGAAAGCAAGGAAATTCCGTATGCGCTGGTTGGTTTCTTTTTCGTATTCCTTGCTGCGGAAAATGCTTTTGCGCAACCTTTCGGGTTCCCGGCCTTCCTTGTTTTTTTTCGATTTTTACCGGTTAGGGGAAATGGAACGTTCGGCCCGGAGAATGGAGAAAGGAAGCGCGGGAATGTAAAAGGAGGCGCAGGGATTTCCGATGCCGGGCCGGTTCCGTTTCGGGAAACGGAGGGATGGCGGAAACGCGAGGGACGGAACTGCCGCAACGGGTTTCCTGCCGGAATGCGGGGAAACGGGAAAAAATCAACAGGCGGGCGCGAAATTCCGTGAAGAATTTTTTTAACTGTTAGTTGTTCAAAAAAAAAACTTGTCTTATCTTTGCGCTCCCTTTGCGCGGTTTTGCACAAGGTTTTACGAGAAAACAGTATTGAAAATGAATACCTTAACCTACAGAACCATTTCGGCCAACAAGGCTACTGTCAACAAGAAATGGGTTTTGGTGGATGCCGAAAACCAAAATTTGGGTCGTCTTGCTTCCGAAATCGCTTCCTTGTTGCGCGGAAAACACAAGACCAACTTCACGCCGCACGTGGATTGCGGCGACAATGTCGTGGTGATCAATGCGGAAAAGGTAAGGCTTACCGGGAAAAAGATGCACGACAAGGTTTATGTGCGCCATACGGGGTATCCCGGCGGGCAGCGTTTCGCCACGCCGGTGGAAATGCTCAAGCGCAAGCCGGGTTTTGTGCTCGAACATGCCGTGAAGGGAATGTTGCCCAAAGGCATCCTGGGCCGCCAGATGTTCCGCAACCTGCATGTGTATGCGGGAAGCGAGCATCCTCATCAAGCCCAGAATCCCACGTTGATCAATGTAAAAGACCTCAAGTAATAAGCCATGGAAGTTATAAACAAAACAGGGAGAAGGAAAACGGCCGTAGCGCGGGTTTATCTGACCGCCGGCAGCGGGAATATCGTGGTAAACGGTAAGGACTACAAGGAGTATTTCACGACCGAAATGCTGCAGTATGTAGCCAACCAGGCTTTTGAGGTAACCAATACGCTTAACCAGTTCGATGTGAAAGCGAACCTGGACGGCGGCGGAGTGAGAGGGCAGGCCGAAGCCTTGCGCTTGGGCATAGCCCGCGCCTTGTGCGAATTGGATCTTCAGTACAGGCCGGCATTGAAAGCGAAAGGGCTGCTCACGCGCGATTCGCGCATGGTGGAAAGGAAGAAGCCGGGTCGTCCCAAGGCACGCAAACGTTTCCAATTCAGCAAGCGTTAGTCTTGCAGGCGTGGAGGTCATCGGGAACTTTCCCGATGGCTTCTGCTTTTAAGGGTCTCGTTTCCCGTTTAGCATCCAAACCTCCCGGATCCGGATGGCTACCGGAAGGTTGCTTTTAGCGAAAGTAAACAAAAAAGAATATCATGTCTAAAGTAACGTTTGAGCAATTGCTCGATGCAGGTGTGCATTTCGGCCACCTTCGCAGGAAGTGGAATCCCAAAATGGCCCCGTATATCTTTGCCGAAAAGAACGGGATCCACATTATCGATCTTCAAAAGACGGAAGCCAAGCTCGATGAAGCTTGCACCGCCATCAAACAAATTGCCAAGTCCGGCCGCAAGATTCTCTTTGTCGCTACCAAGAAACAGGCCCGCTCCATCGTTTCCGAACAGGTGCAGCGCGTGGGGATGCCTTATGTTACCGAGCGTTGGCCGGGCGGCATGCTTACCAATTTCGCCACGATCCGCAAGGCGGTGAAGAAAATGGCCAACATAGACCGCTTGATGAACGACAAGCAGTTTGAAACCATTTCCAAGCGCGAACGCCTCCAGATTTCCCGGGAAAAGGAAAAACTGGAAAAGAACTTGGGCTCCATCGCCGACTTGAGCCGTTTGCCTTCGGCGGTGTTCGTGGTCGACATCAACAAGGAACATATTGCCGTGGCCGAAGCCCGGCGGTTGAATATTCCCGTGTTCGCCATGGTGGACACGAACGTCAACCCCGACCTGGTGGATTTTGTCATTCCCGCCAACGACGACGCTTCCAAATCGATCGCCCTTATCGTGGAACAGATCGTGAATGCCATTGAAGAAGGCCTTACCGAACGCAAGCTCGACAAGGATCAGCAGAAAGAAGAGGACGAGGCGGCCGATGGGGAAGAAAGATTGGCTGTGGAAGGCATGGACGAGGACGAGAACGATGGCGGCAGCGAGAAGAAGCGCAAGCGGATCGGTTCCGATGACCGGGAAGACGGGCAAAGGGAACGCCGTCCGCGCAAGGCTGTCCCCGCCGGAGCCAAGAAGATTTCCAAGAAATAAATCCGATTTCGAGGCTCGCTTGTTGCAAGACTGCGGGCCTCTTTCATTTTGAAACCCAAAAACAAGATTATTATGGCTATAACCGCTTCAGAAGTTAATAAGTTGAGACAAATGACCGGGGCTGGCATGATGGATTGCAAGAAGGCCCTTACCGAATGCGATGGCGATTTTGAAAAAGCCATTGATTTCCTCCGGAAAAAAGGTCAGAAAGTTGCAGCCAACCGCGCCGACAAGGAAGCCAAGGAAGGCATGGTCTGGGCGCAAGTGAACGCCGAGAAGACTTTCGGCTGCATTGTTTGCTTGAGCTGCGAGACCGACTTCGTTGCCAAGAACGCTGAATTCACTTCGCTGGTTCGCAAGATGGCCGAGCTGGCTTTGGCCAAAGGCGCCAAGACGGCTGAAGAAGTAAAGGCCTTGGATGTGGATGGCCGCAGCGTTGCCGACCATATCACCGACTTGGTGGGAAAAATCGGCGAGAAGATGGAAGTGCCCCACTATGCGTTCATCGAAGCCCCTGCCGTGTTCGCCTACAATCATAACGGCAACAAGCTTGCCACCTTGGTAGGCTTCGACAAGGCTTCGGCCAAGGAAGAGGTAGGCCACAACGTAGCCATGCAGGTTGCGGCCATGAACCCGATTGCCTTGAACGAGAAGGAAATTCCTGCCGATGTGCTTGCCCGTGAACTGGATATTGCCAAGGAAGCCACCCGTGCCGAAGGCAAGCCTGAGAACATGATCGAGAAAATCGCCATGGGCCGGATGAACAAGTTCTACAAGGAGAACACCTTGGAGCATCAGGAATTCATCATGGACAGCAAATTGAGCGTTTCCGATTACGTGAAGCAGAACGGGGATGCGGCCATATCCTCTTTCCGCCGCGTGCATCTTGGCGCTTGATGGCCCAGGCATAAGGATCGGGGCTGCCGGAATAACAGGCAGCCCCTTTTTTTTGCGGGCGTTCGGCTTGGTATCTTCCGGCATTGCAGGGAGGTTTCCTCATCCGGGAGGGAGGAAGCGGCGGGAAAAAGACGGGAACAAGGCTCGTGCCGGGTCCTTGCAGGCTTTTGGAAAAGGGCGGAATGACGCGGTAACAACCAAAAACCAAAAATATGGGCAATTCGTTTTCCAATTCATTCAAAAGAGACCAGTGGTTCAATAAGCGGGAACTTATTTCCTACTTGCTGGTTATCGGAGGCAGTCTTTTGTTCTCCGTGGGCAACATGATGTTTGCCAATCCGTACAAATTGGCGCCGGGGGGCACTTACGGGCTTTCCAATGTGCTCAATTCGGTTTTCCCTTGGCAGGTGAGTTATTATGCGGCCTGCATGGACATTCCTTTGCTGGTGATAGGGACTTTGATCCTCGGGCCTCGTTTCGGGTTCAAGACGATCCTTTCCACGTTTGTCATCTTGGGCGGTTGCTGGGTGATTGAAAACACGTGGGGCTACGCGCCTTTGATCCATAACGGGATTTTGGATCCGGGGATAGACCTCACTTCCTTGCCCGAGTATACCCGCAACATGCTGGTTCATCTCGATCTGGGTGAGAAAAGCGTGCTTTTTGTTCCCGATTACTTTCTCAATACGGTGGTGGCCGGGCTTATTTACGGCGTGGCTATCGGCATGATTTTCCGTTCGGGTGCCACTTCCGGGGGGAGCGATATCATTTCGATGATCATCAATAAGTACACGCATCTCCCGCTGGGAACATTGGTGATTATTGTCGATACCACGATTACGCTTTCCACTTTGATCGCCTTCGGGGAAATCCGCTTGCCGATTTACTCCATCATGTTGATTGTCATTGAAGGGAAGATTATCGATGTTGTGGTGCAGGGGATCAAGTCGTACAAGACGGTCTTTGTGGTCACCAATCGGTATGACGAAGTCCGCGATGTGATTATCAACAAGATGAAGCGCGGAGGGACCCACATTCATGCAAAAGGGCTTTACGAAGGGGTCGAACGCGACCTGATCTATGTTTCCCTTACGCGCCGCGAACTGGTAGAATTGCGTAATTATTTGAGCGTGGCCGATCCCGATGCGTTTGTCTCGGTAGGCGATTCGAGCGAAGTCATGGGGAAAGGCAAGGGTTTTGCCGCCCTGCGGGCTTCCCAGTCGTAAGCGGGCCGGGTTCTCTTGCGGGCATCGGGATAGGCGTGGAACGCGGTGTTCAGGGTTTTCCCCGGTTGCATGCAAGCGGGCCGGGCCTTTTGGCGGCCCGTTCCATAGGTTCGGCGCGTTGCGATGCTCCCGGCCGGCGGTTCGGGAGGGCCCGTTTTGCGCTGCGGAAAAAAGGCTTCTGGAACCGAAAGGAAAACGGTTCCGGGAGCCTTTCCTGTTTACGGCCGGTCTCCCCGGCGCTTGCCATCGATAAGGAGGGAGGCGTCGCCGCGGGCGGCAAGCAAGGAACTTCCCCTGTTTCCGGGGACCCGGGGTCTCTTTGCATGCCGGAACGGGAGGCTGGCGCTTCCATGAGCCGGCGGGGATTTTTCAGCGCGCGTTGTCTCTTCCTCTCCCGAAGCGGGGAGCGGGGCGCGCCTTGGAGCCGGCGGGGATTTTCGGCCATGCGGCCTCCCGTTATTTGTTCCCGGATTGTGTTAACTTTGTAGCTTACGAGCCAAAGCGTCAAAAAAGATGAAGTACAAGCGCATTCTTTTGAAACTTAGCGGAGAGTCTTTGATGGGAAGCCAGTCTTACGGCATTGATCCCGTGCGGCTGGACGAATATGCGGAGCAAATAGCCAAGGTTGCCGGCCAAGGCTGCCAGATAGGAATTGTCATTGGCGGAGGCAATATTTTCAGAGGCTTGCAAGGCGCTGCTAAAGGAATGGATCGCATACAGGGGGATTACATGGGCATGATGGCCACGGTCATCAATTCCATGGCCTTGCAGTCCGCCTTGGAGGCCAAAGGGGTGAAAGCCGCTTTGCTTTCGGCTTTGGCAATCGACCCTGTTTGCCGGAAAATGAGCAGCAGCCGGGCCGTGGAGCTTTTGGAAGAGGGGAAAGTGGTCATCATGGCTTGCGGGACAGGCAATCCGTTTTTCACGACCGATTCGGGCGCGGCTTTGCGTGCGGTCGAAATCCGGGCGGACATACTTTTGAAAGGGACGAGGGTGGATGGCGTCTATACGGCCGATCCGGAAAAGGATCCCCATGCCGTGAAGTACAAGGAACTCAGCTTTAGCCAAGCTTATGAACAGAAACTCAAGGTGATGGATCTTACCGCGTTTACCCTTTGCCAGGAAAACCATGTTCCGGTTTACGTGTTCGACATGGATACGCCGGGAAACTTGGAAAAAGTGGTGGCCGGGCAGGAGATTGGCACTTTGATTCGCTGAAAAGGCGCGCGGGGAACGGAAAGGGTGCCAGGCGGGGCAACGATGCAGGAGGGCGAAGCGGGGGCGGATGCGCAAACAGGGAGAAATACCGGGTACGGCCGAGGAAACGGTTGACGGATTTTCCGGACGAACCCTAAGAATCCTATAAACAAAACAATCATGACCGAAGAAGTGAAGGCTTGCATGGACAAGCAGAAGACTCAAATTGAAGCTGCCTTGCAGTATTTGGAAAAGGAATTGGGCCATATCCGCGCCGGCAAGGCCACGCCTCAGATGTTGGAGGGGGTAAAGGTGGATTACTACGGGAACATGACCCCGCTCGACCAAGTAGGGGCTATCAATACGCCCGATGCCCGATCCTTGGTGGTTCAGCCGTGGGAGAGGAAAATGCTTCCGGTGATTGAAAAAGCTATTTTGGCGGCGAATCTGGGCTTTACGCCACAGAACAACGGCGAAGTGATCCGGATCACCTTGCCGCCGTTGAGCGAGGAACGGCGCCGGGAAATGGTGAAGAAATGCCGGGCCGAAGGCGAGAATGCCAAAGTGGCCATCCGCAATACCCGTCGCGACGCGAACGAGGAAATCAAGAAGCTGGGGAAGGACAAAGTGCTTCCGGAAGATGCGGTGAAGCAGGCCGAAAAGGACATTCAGGAGCAGACCGACAAGTATGTGGCCAAGGTGGATGAAATACTGGCAGCCAAAGAAAAGGATATCATGACGGTTTAAGGACAGGGAAAGACCGATCCGAGGAAGATGCCGCCCGAACAGGGAACAGGCAAGGAAAAAGGCGAACCGTTCAGGCCGTATTCCGGGAGCGTAAGGAAAAGCTTCCAGAATACGGCAGGACGGTCCGCCTTTTCTTTTTTAGCAGCAGCCTGGCAGAAAGGAAAACCGGAAAGCCGCAAAATCCTTTGGAACGACTTGGACGCGGCTTAGCCTCTGCGAGGCGGCTTGCAGTTTGCTATAAAAACGGATTTCTAAAAGAGGGCTTGTTATTTCTTGGCTTCTTCGATCGATGCTTTCCGGAATTCCTTGAACAGCTTGGTCAGTTCCAAGGAAGCTTTGCGGGCGCGGGCGGCAGCGGCCTTGTTGCCTTTCTGCGCGTAAGCATCGGCATTGGTTTTGAAAGCGTCGAGTTGCTCGTTGATCTGATTCATCAATTCGTTCATTGCGGTAATCTTTAAAAAGTTAGTTAATGTGTCGTTTGCTTCGTTTCCCGCTTGGATAGCGGGAAAGCAAGCAAAGGTACATAAATTGCGGGTTTTGCAAAAGGGGAAGGAGCTCTTGTTTCCGGGGGCTTGACTGTCGCGGCGCCCGTCTGGAAGCCGGGGTTTCGATGCGGATTTTGCCCCGGATCCGGGCCGGGGAAATGGAACCTCCCGCCCGGAAGCCCGGGAGCCCGGCAGCCCGGCAGCTCGGAAGGAAAACCGGTTCGGGAATCCCATCGGCGGACGGCAGGGGAAAGAGCATTTGCTATGCAGGCCAATCTTGGGTAACTTTGTAAGTTCCCGCTGCGCTTTCCGGGATTGCGGATTCCAGCGGCATGCCGGGCCAAGGGCATGGGTTTGGAAAAACACGGCGGCAGGGCAGGGAACATGGCGGCAAAAAAAACGGAAGAAAGATGAAAATACCTTTTTCTCCTCCTTATATCGATGATTCGGTGTTGAAAGAAGTGGAAGACACCTTGCGGTCAGGCTGGATTACCACCGGCCCCAAGGTTAAGGCATTGGAAGAGGCTATCGGCCGGATGTGCGGGGCCAAGCAGGTCTTGTGCGTCAATTCCTGGACTTCGGGCGCTATCCTCATGTTGCGTTGGTTAGGGGTGAAGCCCGGGGACGAGGTGATCATACCGGCCTATACCTACAGCGCAACCGCCTTGGCGGTGATTCATGCGGGTGCCAAGCCGGTCATGGTGGATTGCGGGGAGGATTTCAATATTTCCGTCGAGGCCGTCCGGAAGGCGGTGACGGAGCGTACAAAAGCCATAATACCGGTAGACATAGCCGGTTACCCTTGCGATTACGATCAAATCATGGATTTGGTCCGGGAACCGTCCGTGACGGCGTTGTTCAAAGCGGGTTCTTCCGTGCAGGAGAAGATGGGGCGGATCACGGTGATTAGCGATGCGGCCCATTCCTTGGGCGCGTATTACGACCGCGGCCGGCGCACGGGTTCGGAGACCGATATCGCCATCTTTTCCTTGCATGCCGTGAAGAACGTGACAACGGCGGAAGGCGGGGCCATTTGCCTGAACCTTCCGGAACCTTTCGACAACGAGGCCTTGTACCGGGAACTGCGCATGACAAGCCTTAATTGCCAGACCAAGGATGCCTTGTCCAAGAGCCAGGCTGGCGGCTGGCGGTACGATATTGTTGGATTGGGCATGAAAATCAACATGGCCGATGTGAATGCTGCCATCGGTTTGGCGCAGATACGGCAGTACGACCGCCTTCTGGCCGAACGCAAACGGGTCTTTGAAGCCTACGACAAGGAGCTTTCGTCCCGGCCTTGGGCTATCTGCCCGCCATCGGTACAGGGAGGGAAGGAGAGTTCGTACCATATTTACGCTTTGAGGGTCAAAGGGTTTTCCGAAAGCCAGCGGGACCGGATGATCGAGGAGATAAGCAAGGACGGGGTCGCGGTCAACGTGCATTTCATCCCCCTCCCCATGTTGAGTTATTTCAAAGGCTTGGGCTACAAGGCGGAAGATTTCCCGCAGGCTTGCTCCAATTACGCGCACGAAATCTCCCTGCCCATCTACCCGCAGCTGGACTCGGCGCAGATAGCTCATGTCTTGCGGGCGGTGGAGCGCGCTTACGAGGCGGTGAAGCAGGCTTCTTGCGCTTGATGGTTCCCTTTGAAGGCGGCAAAGGTTTTCGATGGGAACGCAGGCTTGCCTTCCCCGGCCCTTTGAGGCGGGTTCACGCCATGGACGGGTGTGCGCGAGGCTGTTCGCGGGGTTTCAGGCGGCGTGGCGGGTTTCGGCCCGGGCTGCAGTTTGGTTTTGACGTATGATTCGGTTTTTCGATATAGTTTTCTCCTTCTTGGGGCTTTTGCTGCTTTCGCCCTTGCTGCTGGCCTTGTATTTGGCTGTCCGTCTGGAAAGTCCCGGCGGCGGCTTCTATAACCAGGTGCGTGTGGGAAAAGACGGGAAGGATTTCAAGCTTCATAAGTTCCGCTCCATGCGGACTGGCTCCGACAAGCAAGGCTTGTTGACGGTGGGAGGGGCGGATCCCCGCGTCACGAGGGTCGGGCGGTTCATCCGCAAATACAAGCTGGACGAGTTGCCGCAGTTGTTCAATGTGCTCAAAGGGGAAATGAGCCTGGTCGGCCCGCGGCCGGAAGTCCGCAAGTATGTGGATTGTTATACGCCCGAGCAACGCCGGGTGCTTGGCGTAAGGCCGGGCATTACCGATTACGCGTCGATAAATTACATAGACGAGAACGACATACTGGCGCAGGCAGCCGACCCGGATCAGGCCTATGTCTGCCAGATCTTGCCCGACAAGATACGCTACAACCTGATTTATATCGAAAATCGTTCGTTGAAGGAATATTTCAAGATTTTGTTCATGACCGTTGCGCGTATTGTGCGATAAACCTTTGCTTATGCCCTACTTCACGCACTTGCATTTGCATACCCGTTATTCTGTCCTCGACGGGGCTTCCAAGATTCCCGATTTGATGAAGAAAGCCCGGGAATACGGCATGGATGCCATGGCGATTACCGACCATGGGAACATGTACGGGGTCATGGAATTCGTTTCCGAGGCCAAGAAGGCAGGAATCAAGCCGATAGTGGGCTGCGAGGTGTATGTGGCCCCCCGCAGCCGTTTCGAAAAGACAGGCGGGGAGGGCAAGAACAGCTATCATTTGATCCTGCTGGCCAAGAATCTCACGGGTTATCATAATCTCGTGAAGCTTTGTTCGTTGAGCCAGCGCAAGGAGGCTTTTTACTACCGCCCGCGCATCGACCATGAATTGCTGGAGAAGTATCATGAAGGCCTTATTGCCTGTTCGGCCTGCTTGGGAGGCGAAATCCCGCAGGCGATTCTTTCGGGAGACGAGGCTTCCTTGCGCCAGACCGTGGCATTCTACAAAGGCCTGTTCGGGGAGGATTACTACTTCGAGGTGCAGATGCACCACCATCCCGAGCAGGAAGAGGTGAACAAACGGCTCGAAGCCCTTTCGGCGGAATACGGCATAAAATGCGTGGCCACCAACGACGTGCATTTTGTCGAGGCCAGCCATTTCCAAGCGCACAGGATTCTTATTTGCCTCAATACAGGAAAGAAACTCAACGAGGAAACCCGGATGGTCTACACCGGGCAGGAGTATTTCAAGAGCGGGGACGAGATGGCGGCGTTGTTCCCGGAACACCCCGAATACTTGGAAACCACGCGGGAAATTGCAGAAAAAGTAGAGGCATACGAGCTTACGCACGAGATTCTTTTGCCCAAGTTCGCCTTGCCGGAGCCTTTCACCTCCGAGATGGAGTATTTGCGCCATATCACTTACGAAGGTGCCAGGAAAAGATACGGGGAGGACTTCGAATCCAACACGGCGGTGAAGGAGCGCATCGACTTCGAGCTCTCCACAATCGAAAAGATGGGCTTTCCGGGCTATTTCCTCATCGTATGGGATTTTATTCGTCAAGCCCGGGAAATGGATGTGCTGGTGGGGCCGGGCCGGGGTTCGGCTGCCGGGTCGGCCATTGCCTACTGCATCGGCATAACCAATGTAGACCCGGTGAAATACGACCTGCTTTTTGAACGCTTCCTCAATCCGGGGCGTATTTCCATGCCCGATATCGATGTGGACTTCGATGATGTGGGCCGGGAGAAGGTCATCAGGTACGTGATCGACAAATACGGTTCGGAAAGGGTTTCGCAAATCATCACCTACGGGACCATGGCGGCCAAGTCTTCCATCAAGGACGTGGCCCGGGTGCTCGATTTGCCTTTGGCCGAGGCCAACCGGCTGGCGGCCTTGGTTCCCGACACGCCGAACATTTCCTTGGCAAAGGCGTTCAAGGAGGAGCCTCGCCTGCAGGAGGAAATGGAAAAGAATCCCAACGAGCTGGTGCGGAACACGCTCAAGTATGCCTGCGAGCTGGAAGGATGCATACGAAGCGTGGGGGTGCATGCGTGCGGCATGATTATCGCGCCCGAGGATCTGATAGAATACGTGCCGACGGGTTTGGCCAAGGACTCCGACATGCCGGTAACGCAGTACGAAGGCACGTACGTGGAATCGGTAGGGCTGCTGAAAATGGATTTCCTGGGGCTCAAGACACTGACCATCATCAAAGGGGCCATCGACAATATCCGCAACAGCCACGGCATAGAAGTGGACATAGACCGGATCCCGCTCGACGATACGGCCACGTTCGAGCTTTTTGGCCGGGGAGAGACCAACGGCATTTTCCAGTTCGAATCCGATGGCATGAAAAAGTACTTGCGCGAACTCAAGCCCAACCGGCTGGAGGACATCATCGCCATGAACGCGTTGTACCGGCCCGGCCCGATGGATTATATCCCGCAGTTCATCAACCGCAAGTTCGGGCGGGAGAAAATCCAGTACGACTTTCCCGACATGGAAGAATACCTTAGCGGTACGTACGGGGTTACCGTTTACCAGGAGCAAGTCATGCTGCTTTCCCAGAAGCTGGCCGATTTCTCGAAAGCCGATGCCGATACCTTGCGGAAGGCGATGGGGAAGAAGAAGAAAGACGTGCTGGACAAGATGAAGGCGAATTTCATGGAAGGTTGCGCCAAGCACGGCTACGATGCCAGAATCTGCGAGAAGATATGGTCCGACTGGGAAGCGTTCGCCTCGTATGCGTTCAACAAGTCGCATGCCACGTGCTATGCCTGGATTGCATACCAGACCGCGTATCTCAAGGCGCATTATCCGGCCGAATTCATGGCATCGGTGCTTACCAACAACTTGAACGACATCAAGAAGATAGCGTTCTACATGGACGAGTGCAAGCGGATGAAGATCAAGCTTCTCGGCCCGGATGTGAACGAAAGCACGGCCCATTTCGCCGTCAACAAGGATGGGGCTATCCGGTTCGGTCTGAGCGGCATCAAGAACGTGGGTTCGGCCGTTGTGGAACAGATGGTGGCCGAACGCAACGCCAACGGCCCTTACAAAGGGATTGTGGATTTTGCAAGGCGCAGCAACCTGAGGACGTTGAACCGCCGCTGCATGGAAGCCTTGGTCATGGCCGGGTGTTTCGACAGCCTTGGCGGCATAAGCCGCTCGGTTTTCTTTTACCAGAAGCCGGGCGAGTACCAGACTTTTACCGAAAAGCTTCTGCAAAATGCCGCCCAGTACCAGCGGAACCGCGATTCGTTGCAGACCGACCTTTTCGGCGACAGCCATGCCGAGGAGGTGGAAGAGATCGATATTCCTCAAGTGGAACCTTGGTCCAAGATAGAGCAACTGACGAACGAGAAGGAAGTCGTGGGGATTTTCATTTCCGGCCATCCGCTTGAAACCTACCAGTTCGAGATGCAGAGTTTCTCGAAAACCACCATCGGGACGCTCGTGAGCCAGAAGGAAAATTGGAGCAGCCTTGCAGGCAGGAAAATAGAATTCGGCGCGGTCATCACGGCCGCGGCCCATCTTGTTACCAAGACGGGGAAAGGCTACGGCCGGTTCACGGTTGAAGATTTCGAGGATTCGATGGAGATTACGCTTTTCGGGGAGGATTACTTGAAGTTCAAGCATCTGCTCAATCCCGGCGGGTTCGTGTTCATTAGCGGGGAAATCCGGCACAAGTGGGGACGGGAAGAAGGGGAACTGGAACTGAAGGTGACCAATATGATACCCTTGGACACGCTTATGGACAAGAAGACCCGTTTGGTGGATCTGGCAGTGGAACTGCCCGACATAACGCCCGAATTCACTTCCCGGGTCAAGGAAATCTGCCAGCGTTGCCAGCTGCCCAAGCGCATGGCTTCGGAAGGAGCAGGTGTTAATTTCCGGGTTGCCGATCCGGCCAGTTCCTTGCAGTTGAATATGCCGCTGCACATACGGGTCAAAGCTTCCGAATTCGTTCCGGTATTGCGCGAATCGGGTTTGCGCTTGGAAATCCGGCTGAAGTGAGCGGGAATTTGCCAAACAGGTAAACGGCGGGACGAAGTGTTGAAAGCGGCCGGTCGGAAAAAACGCTTTATGGCAATGCAAGCGGTTCATTCTAACATGAGGAAATGGGCAGTTGTCCTGTTGTTCCTGTCTTTCGGCACGATTTCGGGCCGGCTTCCGGGCATGGTCCGGGAAAGGGATTCCTTGTCTTTTGTTTTCGCCAAGCTTCCGGAGGAAGAAAAGGATGCGCTTTCCGCTTCAGGGTTTGAAAAAGAAGAAATAGAAGGCCGGTTGTCTCTTGCGGAAGCGCTTTTCAATTCGGGCGATTACCTCCGCTCCCTCCGGAACTGGATCGTGTTCGGGCCATGATAGACACGCAAGCGGTATCGCCAGGCATGGATTCTGTGATGCGCCGCCTGCATATCCGGTTGTTTTTCGATTTGAGCCAGGCAAACATATTTATCTCGAATTACACGGAAGCCATGAACAACTTGCTTCATATCTTGGATAAATATGTAACCGACAGCATCGCCGATAGAGGTATCATAGCGCAGTGCTACAACAATATGGGCAGCGTGTTCCTGATCCGCGGGCACAATTCCATGGCTTTGGAGTATTACAACCGCAGCTTGGAGCTTTTTCGAAAGCAGAAGAACCTTGAAGGGGAAGGCATGCTCCACGGGAACATCGGCAATGTTTACAACAGCATGGGGCTTTCGGAAGAAGCGCTCAAGCACCATCTGAGCAATTACAACATATTGGTCAAGCTCGGGAAGGAGGATAACGCGCTTGCGCATGCCATTTTGAACTTGGGCTTGGCCTACCAGGGATTAGGGGAATACCAGGTTGCCGACAAGTATTATAATGAAGCCATCCGGCTTATCGAAAAGCATGCCTACAACCATCTGAAAAGCTACGCGTACTACAACAGGGCTGTCAATGAAAAAGACATGGGCAATTATCTTGACGCTTGGCGCTATGCCGACAGCAGCATCTCGATGATTCGTTCCCATGAAGATCGCAGGCTGTATGCCGAATTGCTGAAACTGCGCGGGGAAATCGAGGAGCATAATCGAAATTACAAGGCCGCGAACCGTTACCTTAAACGGAGCTATGAGATAGAAGACAGCGTCAACCGGGAAGAGACCGAGGAAAAGCTGGCGCTTCTGGCATACCAATTCGACAACTACAAGGAAAAGCAGGCGTTGGTATTGCAGCAACGCAATCTCGAATTGGCCAATAAAAAGCTGGTGAACCGCAATTTATGGATTGCCTTCTTGTGTTCGGGCATCTTGGTCGTCGTTGCGGCGCTGGCCTACCTTTATAAGAAATTCTTGAGGCAATACAGAATCAACAAGCAGGCAGAGAAGAAATTGGACACGGTGAGGAAAGAATTCGATACCTATCTTTTGCATGTAAAGCAGGATTCCGAGAAGGGATTGGAGCAGAAAAACAAGGAATTGTTATCTATTTCGCTTAGGTTAAGCAAGATGCAGGAGTCGATAACATCCGTGAAACAAAACTTGGCCAAGTTGAAAGCATCCCCTTCCCTCAGGTCGTATGAAAAAGGCCTGGCGAACGAGATTGAACATGCCGTGAATGAAATCGGCTCGGGGAATTATTGGAACGAATTCGATTTTTATTACGGACAGGTGGAACGGATCTTCATTGACAAACTGGATAGAAAATACCCGCAGCTCACCCCGAACGAAAGACGTCTTTGTTCTTTTATTTATTTGAATTTCAGTAGCAAAGAAATTTCTGAAATCACGAACCGGACGCCCCAGTCGGTAGACACGGCCAAATCGAGGCTGAAAAAGAAGATGAAGCTGGACGCCAATGCCAGCCTGTACGATGCCATGCATGGGTTATAATTTTTTTCTTATATGGATTTTATTGATATTCTTTTAAATAAGTAGCTCCGATAAGATTTTGTAAGGTACGTTTTTATTCATGTAACGTATTTGAAAGGTCGTATTTCTTGAATTCGGCGGTTTTTGTAATATCCTTGTTTCATTGGAATGACATTTCAAACACAGGCATTATGAAAAAAGCAACTTTACTATTCTTGGCGGCATGCTGCATGTCTTTTCTTGCGCGGCCGGCTTTTGCCCAGCAGAGCGAACAGGTTTTGACCGTGCCTTTCGGGACCGGGTTCGAGGAAACGGATACGGTCGAGGTCCTTTTCCATCCGGATTCATACGGTTCGGAACTCCCCAGCATCGAAACTACGGAACATGCTAGCGAAGGGACGCGCGCGCTCTCCCTCCGGCCGGGGACAAGCGTATCCATACCGGGAATCTCCGTGGAAAAAGGCGCCTCTTACCGGTTCACGTTTTCGTGGTACGGGTATCAGGATTTCGGCATGGAAAGCGCGCCGACAGGCGGTTTTTTCATAGCCCTTGGCGATGAGGAATACGCGCTGGTGGAAGGCAGCAAGGAAAAATCCGGCACCCGGAGCCAGACGCTGGTGACCGAGGCGGACGGGCCGGTTTCGTTGAATATCAGCAGCAGCACGAATTTTGCGGATTACGACCAGTATTACATTGATGATATCCGGTTCGAGAAACTCGGGACGGACATGCCGGGTGCGGTCGAAGAGGTAGTGATAGTTCCCGATGCCGGCGGCGCGCTCCAAGCCTCGCTGCAATGGAAGAACCCGAGCCTTGATTTCGGCGGCGAACCGCTCAAGAGCCTCTCCGGGGTCATTATCGAACGCAGCATGGATGCAGCTTTCAAGACCGGGGTTTTTGCCGACACCGTCCATACTTCGGAACCCGGCGCGCTCCAGAACAAGGAGGTCGGATTTTCCGAAGGCGGGGAATGGCATTTCCGTTTCACTTGCTATAACGAGCAGGTTTCGCCCTTGTCGGTCGAAAAGTCGGCCTGGATCGGTTTCGACCCGATACCGGCAGCTCCCGGGAATCTTCGGATAACAGCCGAAGCCGGCGGCCTTTCCGGATTTTCAAGGGACAAGGTGGAGGCAGGCAGCCATGGAGGAATCCTGGGCGGCGAGATTACGGAATACGTAGCGGTTCGAAGCCCGTTGAACGGAGGGAAAAACGACACGGTGCGTACGGCCGGATTGTCTTGCACGTTCAAAAAAGCCTCATTGGGTTTTTACACGTTTACGGTTCATGCTGTCAAGGACGGCAGCGTGGACGGGCTTAGCGCTTCCGTCAATTCCATCGCGGGGAACATGCCCGCACAGGTCATCGGCATCAATGTGGCGGATCAGCCTTATGGGAATCCCATGCCTCTTTGCATCGACGACCGTTCCCGGATTTTAGGAGGTTGCAACAATTTGGCGTCTGTCTGCCAGGTTGTTGTCGGTTCTTCCAGTTTCTCCGGTCCGGGTCTGATAGATTCGTTGATTTTTTTCGTGGAGTCGACCGAGGCCGCTTCCGTAACGCAGGAATATGCCATTTACTTAGGGTATACGGATAAGGATTATTTCACGACAGCGGAAGATTTCGTGCCGTTAGGCAAACTGACGAAAGTTTTCGAAGGGACTGTTACGGTAAACGGGAACGAAAAGACAAAAACCATCCCGCATCTGCCTTTCTTTTACGACAGGAGTGAAAACTTGCTGGTGAGCGTTGTGCGAGGCAAGCAAGCCATTCCCGGCAATTCCAATGTGATGTTGTATTCGAATTTCGTGATGGAAGAGGACGCCCGGCTATCGGCGTTGCTCACGTCGTCGGAAGATTTTCCGGTTTCGGACGAGCCGTTGACAGGGGATTTCCTCTATCATCTGACCCAATACCAGCCGTTGATGATGCTGGGGCTCATGGAGCATGCCAATACGGTGAAGGGCACGGTAACAGACTATCAAGGAGCGGGATTGGACAGCGTTTCCGTTTCGTTCAAGAGCAGGGGGGAACGCCGGAATTTTCTTACACGGTGTTTACCGGCAAGAACGGGGAGTATTCGTTCGCTTATCTTCCCGACGGGGATTACAGCATTTCTTTCCAATACGAAGGAATGCGCGATACGACCGGGGAATTTTCCGTTTCCAATCAATCCGAATTGACCATCGATGCCACGTTGCGCTCGGCCCACCAGACACTGGCAAAAGGGGTCGTTGCGGATTATGGCGGGAACCGGATAGCAGGCGCCGAAATCCGTTTCACCGGGATTGTCGACTATCAGGCGACCAGCAATGATACCGGTGCCTTCTTCCTGCCGGGAATTTACGGTTCGACCGCTTATCGGATGTCGCTGTCCCATCCGGATTTCGAACCCTTGGTTTCCGAAGTGGAAATCGGGGAAGACACGATGGATTTGGGCTTGATAGAACTGGATTACGTGGCGCATCCTGCCAGCCGGATCAGGGTCGAGATGGAAGATGGAGGTGCGCCGGAAATAAGATGGGAAGCGCCTAAAGTGATCCATAACGAGGTGATCGGGGCGTTGAATACCCAAAGCACCCATGGCTGCATAGGCTACAGGGGGCAGGAAATCATGGCGGCAGCCACGTTCGAAAGCAGCGATATTGCGGCTTTGGGCGTTGACAGGCTTGTCAAGGTGAAGCTCTACGCCGGAGACACGACGGCTGTCTATACGCTGAAAATATTCAAAGGCAAGGATCTGGACGAAGAGGTTTATTCCCAGGAAATCGGGAAACTCCGGATAGGCTGGTTCGAGACTTTCTTGCATGCGCCGGTGGAAATAGCCGAAAACGAAGGGGTCAGGATCGCTTTCCATGTCGAGAGCGGGTACCATCATACCCCGTTCGGGTACGATTTCGGCCCGGCAACGCCGCAAGGCTCGTCTTTGTGGGTGGAAGGCCAGTGGTACGATATGAATTATCTGGGTTACTACGATGGCAACTGGAATATCGTTGCCGTGTTCGGGGATACGGAAACGCGGCCTTCGGCAAACGGATACCGGCTGTACCGGGGCACGAAAGGCACGCAGGAGATGGATCCGGATTCGTGGGAATTGGTGGCCGGCAACCTGAAGGACACGGTCTACAAGGACGAGGCTTGGAACGGGCTTTCTTCCAATCAGTACTTCTATGCCGTGTGTGCCGACTATTACCATGAGAATCTTTCCGAACCTTTGCGTTCGGGCTTGATGGACAAAGGGATGTACCATAAGGTGACTTTCAAGTTCGACGGCGAGGGGCTGGAGAAGGACGGGCCGTTGAAAGCGTACCTGGATTCCCGGACGCACTCCTACAAGCAGGAAGAGGAAGCGGGTTCCCAGCTTGTCCTTGAAAACGTGTACCATGGCGTTTATTCGATGAAGGCCGGCAAGGACGGCTTCTCCGCTTGCAGGGGCACTGTCGCCATCCTCAACGACACGACCATCACGGTCCGTGTCGAGGAGAACTTGTTCGAACCTTTGTGGGATACGATTTCCACGGCGGAAAACACGGTTGACTTGCGTTGGAAGATGGACGACTTCGTTCCTTTTTACGATGACATGGAATCGTACGAAGACTGGAGCATTAGCGGCTATGGCGATTACGAGCTCGGGAGAGTGCAGGAGAAAGCCGGCCTCTATATAAATGGAGAGTCGATCACTTGGCCGAACCAGGATGCCGAGCAGTCGTTCATCGTTTTCAACCCCAAGACCACCACGCCGGCGCTCACGCAAGAGAACTGGCAGCCGCATAGCGGGACCAGGATGCTGACCGCCATGCGCGCCATGCTTACTTCGAATTACGACGTGCTGGTAAAACGCATCGCCAAGGGCGGCGGCACGCTGAGTTTCTGGGCTTACGGGGTAAGCTACGACGGCAAGCCGGAAACCTTCCGCGTGCTTTATTCAACGGAAAGGGATTTTACGGAAACCTCGTTCAAGCCTTTGCATGAAGAAAGGCAGCTTGAAAGTTATCCGGAATGGACTTGTTGGAAATTCGAACTGCCCGAAGAAGCCGTTTGGTTCGGGATCCAATGCACTTCTTCCGGCATTTTCGCTTTCCATCTTGACGATATAGCCTACGAGCAGGATTTTGTCGAAGCCGTTCCTACGGGATACGAGGTTTATTTGGACGGATCCTTGGCGGCTACCCTTGAAGGCGATGTTTTCTCCCATACGTTGAGCAGCGTTGCCAATGGGGAACACACGGTGGGAATCAAGGCCATCTACGCTTCCGGGGTTTCCGGCTTGAACGAGGCTAAGATCAAGGTCGGGCCGGCATCTTTGGAAGAGCTGGCCGAAGAGGAAATAACGGTTTACTATAGCGCCGGCATGCTTCATGTGGAAGGCGAATGGTCCTCGGCTGTTTTGTACGATTTGACAGGGCGGCGCGTTGCAGAGGTGAACCGTTCTTCCGACCGGATCGATGTATCGTATCTGCCGGGCGGGGTTTACGTGATCGCTTTCAAGAGCGCCGGGAATGCGGTAACGGTCAAGAAAGTTGTCATCAAGTAACGTTTTTCTTCGGGGAACAGGGCTGCACGGGGAAGCTGGCCGGCAGAATCCATGCCGCTTTGCCGGGCAGCCTTGCTTTCTTTGACGAGCAAACAATGGTTTTGGTTTTTGCGGGAAGCCTGTCCAAGAGGACAGGCTTTTTCGTTTTCGAGGCGGCGGAACGGGCTGGAGAAAAACTTGGTTTGTTGGGTTGAGGTTGCGCCCCGGGAGAATACCGCCGTGGATTTTTTCCAGAAAGAATGAAACGGATCGGATGGGTTCGGTCGACAACCGGCTTTGATTTGCGCGCAGATGGTTGCTGCGGGGGGCAGAGCTTTTTCGGCCTGGACATGTCCAGGCATACCCGGATTTTCTTTGATGGCAAGCATTGCAGGCGCTTTTTGCGCGGAACACGCTTTTTGCGTAAATTCGCTTTCCCGAACCCCGGGCAAGGAAAACTTTCCTTGCCCGGGTTCGGGGCCCGGAATACCAAGGGATGCGGCAAGCGGCTCGGGAACGCGTTTTTTTTTGAAGCCCTCTTTTGTCCGCCTTTGGATACAGGGAATCCGCAAAGGCCTCCGATGGGGGCTTTTCGGCGGATTTCAAGCAGGCTCTTGGCCGTTCCGGGATTAATAAGAAGAGCGTCAAACCAAGAGAGTCAAACTTTAAACTTATTCGATTATGGCAACAACTTTCACGGACGTGAATTTCGAAGAACTGGCCTTGAAGGCCGCCACCCCCGTCATGGTGGATTTCGGTGCCGCATGGTGCGGCCCGTGCAACGCCATTGCCCCTATCGTGGACAAACTGGCTGAAGAATACGCCGGCAAGATCCTTATCGGCAAAATCGATGTGGATGCCTGCCCGGCCGTCACCAAGCAGTACAAAGTGCGCAATATCCCCACCATCCTGTTCCTTAAGAACGGGGAAGTGGTAGACAAGCACGTGGGAAGCACCAACGAAGGCGATCTGAGGAAGAAGCTCGAAGCGCTTTTGTAATCCCTTTCCCTTTTGCAGCAGGATGTCTGAGGATTTCTACAGGCAGGTTGCCGAGCCCTTCGCCTCTTTGGAGCTTTTCGCCTCCCAGGTGGTGGAGGGCTTTATCACAGGCTTGCACAAAAGCCCGTTCCATGGGTTTTCGGTGGAATTTGCCGAACACCGCCAGTACAACGAAGGGGAATCCGTCCGGCACGTGGACTGGAAACTTTATGGACGGACAGACCGGCTGTACGTGAAGAAATTCCAGGAGGAAACCAATCTGCGATGCCATATCCTCATCGATGGTTCTTCCTCCATGTATTACCCGTTCGATGCAAAGGCCTCCCGCCAGTCGAACAAATTGGGGTTTTCGATCTGCGCGGCGGCGGCCTTGGCCGTTTTGCTGGCAGGACAGCGCGATGCGGTGGGCCTGCGCTTCTTTTCAGAGTCGGAAGTCTTCGTTTCCGAAGCCAAATCGAACCGAACCCATCTCAAATACCTGCTTGCGGAATTGGAGCGGCGTTTCGGGCAGGCATGCCGGCAGCCTCTTACCGGAAAAGGTTCGGATATCGTGGCCCAGTTGCATCTGGCGGCCGAGCAAATCCACAAACGCTCGCTGATAATCCTGTTTAGCGACATGTTCGATAGCGAAAGCGACCCGGAAGGCCTCTTCGATGCCTTGCAGCACTTGCGCTACCGCAACAACGAAGTGATACTTTTCCATGTAACCGACAGGGGGAGGGAAGCGGAACTGGATTTTCCCGCCCGGCATTATTGCTTCGTGGACATGGAAAGCGGCAAGGAAGTCCGGCTGAGCCCGGCGCAGTACAAGGAGGCTTACCATCATCGTTATTCCGCCTATCTCCGGGAGCTGGCCGAACGATGCGGGCAGTACCGGATCGACTTTGCGGAGGCGGACATGCGCAAGGGTTTCGTCCCGGTCTTGCAGGCTTATCTGGTCAAACGGCAGAGGGTATTCAAATAAAAGGATATCCAAATAATTTCTATATTTGCATGTTCTACGGTTGTTCAAGCCGTCAGGTCTTCCCCGTTCCAAGGGGGCAAGGAGTTTAACCAAAAAATAAATAAGACAAATGAAGAAAGCGCAATTTCTTGGAGTATCGGTGGTTCTCGGACTGGGGGTTCTCTTTTCCTCCTGCGAGAGTCTCAAAAAGATGGCAAAGAACCACGCCTCTGTAAAATATGAAGTCACGCCCAGCCCGCTTGAAATGCACGGCGACAAGGTGAAAGTCGCCATTGAAGGGACGATTCCTGCCAAATATTTCTGGACGAAAGCCATTCTGGTTTTCCAGCCCACGCTCAAGTACGAAGGAGGGCAGCAGGAATTGAAGCCTATCGTGTTGCGGGGTTTGAAGACCGAAGGGCAAGGTACCGTCATCAACAACAAGACAGGCGGGAAGTTCAGCTATAGCGACGAGGTAGCTTATATTCCCCAAATGGAGGAATGCCAGCTGGTCGTAAACCCGGTGGGTTATCCGGAGAAAAAGGCGGCCGGCATGGATGTGACCAATCAGGAGCAGGCGGCGACCGTTGCCAAGAACGTGAAGATGGGCGAACGCAGCATCGCCGTAGGAACGATGGTAACCTCTACCCGCATCGACCGGGATCACTCCAAGGTTTCCATTGTCCCCGACAAGTACGAAAAGGAAACCGTCATTCCCCACACGGCCCACATTTATTATTTGGTAGACACCTACAACCTCAACTGGCGCTTGGAATTGAACAAAGCCGCCGAAGCCAAGGCCGCCATCAAGGCTTTGGACAGCTTGTTCGCCACGGGCATGGCCATGAAGTCGGTAAGCATCAAGGCATGGGCTTCGCCCGAAGGTGAGGAAAGCCGCAACCAGAACCTTTCCGACAACCGTGCCAAGACGGCCACCAAATACTTCAACTCGGCTTATGACAAGGCTGTGAAGGCGCTGGCCCGGAAAATGAAAGTAAAAGCCTCCACGATCAAGCAGGAAATCACGCCCAACGTGGAATCCATGGGCGAAGACTGGGACAAGTTCCTGGCCGATCTGCGCGCTTCGGACATTGCCGAAAAGAATACGATCGTGAACGTGATTTCCTCCCATCAGGATCGTGCTGCCCGTGAGCAGGAAATCCGCAACATGACCGTCATCTACAAGGAAATAGAAGATGATATCCTGCCCCCGCTCCGCCGGGCTGAAATCAACGTGGAATTCCTCGAGCCCAAGAAGACCGATGAGGAAATCGCGCAGCTGTCGCTGACGGCTCCCGACTCCTTGAAACTGGAAGAGTTGCTCTATGCGGCCACCTTGACCGAAGACAAGGAAAATCAATTGAAAATCTATCTGTCTGCCACCACGGTATATCCGGAAGACTTCAGGGGCTTCAACAACGCGGCGGCCCTGTATATCGAAAAGCAGGAATACGACCAGGCTCAGACTCTGCTTGAAACCGCCAACGGGTTGCAACCCAACAACGGGGAAGTGCTCAACAATCTCGGCGCGATCGCCATGGCCAAGGGCGATGACGACAACGCCCGCGCCAATTTTGAAAACGCTATCAAGACCGGAAACGCCGATGCGGCTTTCAACATGGGCATGCTCAATATCAAGGACGGGGATTACGCCAAGGCCGTTAGCGCCATGGGTGGTGAAAAATGCGTTTACAACTTGGCTTTGGCCCAGTTGCTCAACGGCCAGATCGATGCCGCCAAGGCCACGCTCAATTGCATGAGCCCCGTATCGGCCGACGGGCATTACCTTTTGGCCGTATGCGCCGCCCGCGAAGGGAACAAGGCGGAAGCCATTGCCGCTTTGACCAAGGCGGTTGCCGGAAAGGCCGCGTTGAAGGCCCAGGCTCAGAAAGACGTGGAATTCATTTCCTTGCGTGAAGATGCCGAATTCCAGTCGGTGGTTCGTTAATCCGGACCGGAAAACGGCGGGTCTCCGCCACGTTTGTTTTTAAAGGAAAAGTCCCTGTCAGGATATGTTCTGGCAGGGACTTTTTGCGTTCGGGCTGACGAGGCCTTTTGGGGCCAGGCATCTTTCCCTTTGTGTATGGGAATAATCTCCTTGCAGGGAGGTCGGCTCGGCAAGGCTGCCGCATTTCCGGCACGAGGGCAGGGGGCGTGCGCAATGGAACGCTTGGTTCGGAAAACGCATGTCTGGAAAACCGGGGAAGAAAGGTTTCCCGGGCCGGAATCCAGCGCTATTTCATGACCAAGGAGCGGGCATGGCGCAAGCCGTTCCCCAGGACCAGGTCGTGGTCGGAAAAGCTGAAATAGGACTTGCCCGATACAATCAGATGGTCGAACACATGCAAGTCCAAGAGCTTCGCGCCCTCTGCGATCTTGCGGGTGATTTCTATGTCTTCCGGGCTGGGCTTCAGGTTTCCCGATGGGTGGTTGTGCGCCAGGATGAGGCCGCTGCACGGTTCATCGATGGCGAACTTGAAGATTTTTTTCGCATCGACGGTCGTGGCCGCTCTCCCGCCCTCGCTAATCATCTGCTTGCGGATCAATTTTCCGGACTGGGACAGAAGCAGGATCAGGAAGCGTTCGTAAGGGGAGGAAGACAGGTCGCGGAAGAGGATGTGGAATGCCTTTTGGCTCGTGTTCACCAAAGGTTGGCGGCTGCTTTCGGGCTCGGAGAAACTGCGCTTGCCAAGTTCCAATCCCGCCAAGATGCTTGCCGCCCGGGCTTCGCCGATGCCGTTGAATTTGCGGATCAGCTCTTTCGGGGAACGGCAGCTCAGGTCGAGGAGGTTGCCATTGAAGTGGTCGATTATCCGTTTGGCGATTTCCAAAGCGGAACAATTCCCCGTGCCGCTGCCAATGAGGATGGCAAGCAATTCTTCGTTGGGCATTTCCGTCACTTTTCCTGAAAGGAATCGTTCTCTTGGACGGCAGGCTTTGTCCCACTGCCGTATCGGCAAAAGGCATCTTGAAATCTCGTTCATGGGGTGTTTTTTCCCTATAACGCCCCAAATCGGTTTTATCGGGTTGCGGGTTCAGGAATCTTTGCTGTCCGCAACATAGGCCTGCAGTCTTTGCCGCCCATAGGACAGGCCCTTTGCCGATGTTGGCATGAAGCCGTCCGGAAGGTAGCCTGCCCGTTGCAGGAAGGGAGGGAAGCCAAAAGGCTGGGTGCCGGCCGCCGGACGGGTGTTTTCGGAAGACCATCCTGCTTTGCTGAAGGGCGGGAACCCAGGAGGGCGGGAACCCAGGAGGGTGTAGCGATTGAACGGGTGCTTCGGAAACCTGCCGGTCTGCTGGCAGGCGGAAAACCGCATGCCCGATGGGCGGGAACCATCATATCCTTCGGGTCAGTTCCCGGCTTCCCCCGTGCCTCCAAGTCATTTTTCATGCGGGAAAACCATCATATCCTTCGGGTCAGCTCCCGGACCACTTTGGTGTCTTTGAAGAACTCCTTTGCGATAATGCGCAAGACCGTGTAGCAGGGAATGGCCAGTATCATGCCCCAGATACCCACCAAGTTCCCGGCAATGAGGATCACGAAGAAGATTTCCAGGGGATGGGCTTTCACGCTGGTGGAATAAATGGTTACCTGGAGGATCATGTTATCGATGAGGTTGCTGCCCACGAAAACGCCCACAACCTTGACCAGCAGCCAGAACAGATCCATGCTCAGGCCGAATTCCAAATTATTGAACAAGGTGAAGAGGCAGGCCAGGACGGCGCCGATGACCGGGCCTATGTAAGGAATGATGTTGAGGAAACCGCCTATGCAGCCGTACAATAAGGCATTGTCGATGCCGAAAGCCCACAATCCCAAGGAGATGATGGTCATCATGCACAGCAATTCTATCGAAATCCCGATGAAGTACCGGCTAAGCAAGTGTTCGGACGATGCCAGAACCTTTTCCGCCCGGGACACATAGCGGTCGGGAATGAAGAGGAAAAGGATTTTCTTGAACATTTTCTCATCGCGCAGGAAGAAATACGATATGAAAATCGTGGAGAAGAGCGCCACGCTCAACATGGAAAGCTTGTTGGTTACCGTTCCGATAAGGCTTTCCAGATTGATTGTTTGCCAAATTTGGCTTACTACATTGATAACGTATTCGTTGACCTGTGCTTGCGTGATGTTGATTCCGTTTTCGGAAAGCCATGCCAGGATTTGCTGGACTATGACGGAGGTGCTGGAAGCCAGTTGGTTGTAGTCTATCTGGGCCAGTTGGTTCACCTGCTTGAGGAAAAGCGGCAGAATGATCCAGCCGATGAGCGAAAGGACGCCGAATACCACGACCAAGGCCAGGACGCTGCAAAGGCCCATGGGGATTTTCAGCTTGGCATGGAGGAATTTCACCAAGGGCCGTCCCAGCATCGAGATCAGGAAGGCCACCAAGGTGTAGACAATCAGGTCCGACAGCCAGTAAAAGGCGGCAAAGGCCAGCAGCAGGGCCGCGATGATTCCGATGATTCTTTTCTTGTCCATGGTCGAGTCTTTTGTTCCCGGCTTGTCATTTCCGGTCTTGCTTGTTTTCGATCAGCCCCGGCAAAGGCACTTCTTCCCCGTGCAGGATGTTGAGGTAGCTTTGATAACGCAAAGGGGAAATCCGGCCCTCTTCCAAGGCTTTCTTCACCGCGCATCCCGGCTCGTGTTCGTGCGTGCAGTTGTTGAACCGGCATTCTTCCCGCAAGGCGCGGAGTTCGGGGAAATAGAGGGAAAGTTCGTCTTTTTGGAGTTGTACCATCCCGAATTCCTTGATGCCCGGCGTGTCGATGATGCTGGCCCCGAACGGGAGCTTGTACATGCGGGCATGGGTAGTCGTATGCTTGCCTTTCTGGTGCGTGGACGAAATCTCGCCGATCCGGATGTTCAAGCCGGGGGCCAGGCAGCGGATAAGCGCCGATTTCCCGACCCCGGAATTTCCGGAAAAAAGGCATACTTTTCCGGTCATGGCTTCTTTCAGGGCCTCGATTCCTTGCCCGCTGACCACGCTGGTGCAGAGAACCGGATAGCCGATTCCGGTGTAGATGCTTTCCAAGGAACGTAATTTTTCCAGTTCCTCCGCTTGGAAAAGGTCGGTTTTGTTGAAGACGATGCAAGTCGGGACGCGGTAGGCTTCGCCTGTGGCAAGGAAACGGTCTATGAAGCCTTGCGGGGTGCGGGGGTGCGTCAACCCCACGACAAGGAAAGCCAGGTCGATATTGGCCGCTATGATATGGGTCTTCTTGGAAAGGTTTACCGATTTCCGGATAATGCAGTTCTGCCTTTCCTTCACGGCGGTAATCCATCCGCAATCCACCCCTTCCTTTCCCGAGGAGATCCGCGGATCCGGTTTGAATTCCACGCGATCGCCAACGGCGACCGGATTGGTGGTTTTCATTCCCTTGATCCGGAAATTGCCCTTCACCTTGCAGAGGTAGACCTGATCTTGCTTGCCGGCAACCTCGTACCAATTGCCCGTGCTGGTTACAACCGTTCCTTCCATGGTCGATTCTCGGATTTTTGAGGGTTCGGGATTTCCTGTCCGCTGGGGCCTTGTGCTTCGCGGAGACCTTGTGCCGGGCCGGGAGGCGCGGAAGTTTTTCCCTTGCTTTGGTTTTCCCGGCTTTGCTTTTCCTGGTCTTGCATGCGGCAAAGCTCGTGGTAAAGGGGATTGTGTTCAAAGAGTTCCTGATGGGTTCCCCGTCCCACGATCCGGCCTTTGTCCACCACGATGATTTCATCGGCATCCCGGATGCTGGATAACCGGTGGGCTACCGAGATGATGGTCTGGTTCCTTTCCCGCCCGTTTTTTTTCAGGGCTTGCATGATCCGGTTCTCGGTTTCGGTGTCCAAGGCCGAGGTGGCTTCGTCGAAAAGCAGGACAGGGGCTTGCTTGACCAAAGCCCGGGCAATGCTCAACCGCTGCCGTTGCCCGCCCGAGAGCTTGCTGCCCCCTTCGCCCGCGGGGCTGTCGTAACCGGATTCCTTTGCCATGATGAAGCCGTGGGCATCGGCCAGGCGGGCGGCTTGCTCCACTTCCTGGCGCGTGGCTTGGGGATTACCGATAAGGATGTTGTTGAAGATGGTGTCGTTGAAAAGGATGGTATCTTGCGAGACCAGCGAGGAAAGAGCCCGGATGTCGTCGATTTTGCAGTCGCGCAGGTCTTTCCCGTCGACAGTCACTTTCCCCGAACAGGGGTCGAAAAAGCGGGGAATCATGTTCAGCAAGGTGGATTTCCCTCCTCCGGACGGCCCTACCAGAGCAATGAACCGGCCTTTCCCGATACGCAAGTTCACGTGTTCGAGCGTGGTTTTTTCCCCGTACGAGAAAGAAACATCTTCGAAAGCGATTTCATGCTCGAAACCGGCAACAGGCAAGGCGTCCGCCTTTTCCTCGATCACTTCCTCGGCCTGCAGGACTTCCTTGATCCGGGCTAAGGAGCCTTTGCCCGAACGGTAGGTGAAATAGGCGGTTATGATATTTTTGGAAGAAGGCAGGATCTGGATCATGGTCAGGAGGTATACAATGAAGATTTCGGGCCGCAAAGTCCGTGTGCGCAAGATAAGGAAGCCTCCGGCAATCAAGATAGTCACCACGGCCGCTGTGCCTAAGACTTCGTTGATCGGCGAACTCAGGGTAAGCCGGTATTCCACCCGGCGGTTGAGCTTGTAAAAAAGCCGGCTTTCGTCCGTGAATTTCCCGATGGCGTTGCCTGTGGCGTTGTAGCTGCGTATGGCCTTTATGCCCTCCAGGCTCTGGGTCACTTGCGAGGAAATCCTTCCGATGGAGTTTTGCAGTTCCCGCGACCGGCGTTTGAGCGACCGGGAGATAAAGCTTGTAGCAAGCCCTATGACAGGTATCAGCGCCAAGACGAACAGCGTGAGGGGAACACTGATGAAAAAGAGCATGGCAACCAGGATAATGACCGTGATCACATCGACCAAGGACTGCTGTACCTGGTTGAGTATCTGGCTGTCCACGTCTTGCGTGTTGTAGCTGATGCGGGCCAGAAGATCGCCTTTCTGGGACTGCGCGTAAAACGAAAGCGGCAAAATCAGGAACTTGTGGAAAAGGTCGTTGCGCATGCGGGCAACCACTTTGTTGCGTATGGGCGTGAACCAGTACAAGCCCATGTAGGCGCAAAGGTTTTTGAGCAGGTAGGCAAGGAAAAGGGCAGCCACCACCCAGGCCAGAGTAACCGGCTTCCCGTTCTGGGCAATGGAAAGTTCCACCCAGCTTTCAAGGCGGCCCATGAGGGCGTTGGCGGCCGAACCGCCGGCGGCTTGCGTTTGCGAAGTCCCGAAAAGCAGCGAGAGCAAGGGAGCCACGGAAAAAACCAGAATGGCGGCAAAAACGGCCGAAAGCGAACGCAGCAGGACATTGATGGCCAATTGTCCGGTGTAGGGCGAGAGGTAACGGAAGAAGAAAGAACGCTTGAACATGGGTTTGTAGGGGCTTTCGTTTGCAGGAGCCGGTTTTGCATGGCCCCTTGAAGGCGTGTTCTCCGGGCTTCGGCCGGGAACCGGCTTTTGCCCGCAATCGGGCCCGGCGGCCGGATTTTACAAGTTCTCTTTCATGCGGGTTATCTCCAAGGCAATGCTTTCCGGGTTTTTCCCGTAGTAGCCCGTGTAATTGTGCGGCGTGACGGCTTTCATCCTCGATTTGGCTGCTTCGGGCACCGGCAGGCCGTCGATGAAGCGGTGAAGGCTTTCCTTGCTGATTTTTTCTCCTGTCCGGGTCAAGGCTTTGAGCGCCTCGTAAGGATGGGGGTATCCCTCCGCCCGCAGGATTGTCTGGATGGCTTCGGCCACCACGGCCCAATTCTCGTCCAAGTCTTTTTCGAGGCGTTCGCGGTTGAGCAGCAGCTTCCCGATGCCTTTTTGCAGCGAGAGGCAGGCAATGAGCGTATGGCCCAAGGGAACGCCGATATTGCGGCATACCGTGGAATCGGTCAAGTCGCGTTGCAGGCGCGAAAGGGGCAGCTTTGCCGAAAGGTGGGAAAACAAGGCGTTGGCCAAGCCGAGGTTCCCTTCCGCGTTTTCGAAGTCGATGGGGTTGACCTTGTGCGGCATGGCCGATGAGCCTACCTCGCCCGCTTTGATCTGCTGCTTGAAATAGTCCATCGAGATATACGTCCACATGTCCCGGCAGAAGTCCATGAGGATGGTGTTGATGCGCTTGAGCGCATCGAAGATGGCAGCGGCATTGTCGTAATGCTCGATTTGCGTCGTGTTCCGGTACCGGTCCAGGCCCAGGGTCTCGTTCACGAAACGGTTGGCGAATCCCATCCAGTCCTTGTCGGGGAATGCCGCATAGTGGGCATTCAGGTTGCCCGTTGCTCCCCCGAACTTGGCCGAGTGCGGGATAAGGGCCAGCAGGTGCGTTTGACGGTGGAGCCTTTCGCAGAAAACCAGCATTTCCTTGCCTAATATAGTGGGCGAAGCCGGTTGGCCGTGGGTCCGGGCAAGCATGCTTGTCGATTCCCATGCGGCGGCTTTCTCCTCGATCATCCCGGTTACGGCCCGCAAGGCAGGAAGGACGGCCTGCTCCAGGCCCTCCTTGAGCATGAGCGGCTGGGCCGTGTTGTTTATGTCTTGCGAAGTGAGGCCGAAATGGACGAATTCCTCGTATGCCGAAAGCCCCCACCGTTCGAACCGGGATTTGATGAAATACTCCACCGCTTTCACATCGTGATTGGTGGTTTTTTCTATTTCTTTGATTTCCAGGGCGTCCTTGTCGGAAAAATCCCGGTAGAGGCCGCGCAGGCTTTCAAACCGGCTTTCGGGAAAAGAAGCCAAAGCCGGAAGTTCGAAGCCGCACAAGGCAATGAAATACTCCACCTCGACCCGGATCCGGTAGCGCATCAACGCCCATTCCGAGAAATAGTCGCCCAGGATAGCGGTCTTCCCGTGGTAGCGTCCGTCCACGGGGGAAACGGCGTGAAGGGGGAAAATGTCAGGAAAGTTCTCCATTATTTTTTGATATTGTCGATGTTGTAGTAAAGGCCGCAATTCTCTTTGCGTTCCATGGACATTTTGATGATAAGGTAGCCCACGTTGATGAGGTTGCGCAATTCGGCCAATTTCACCGAATGCACGGACTTGTGGTACAAATCTTCGGTTTCCTTGTAGATGATGCCTAAGCGATCCCACGCCCGTTTGAGCCGGATGTTGGATCGGACAATGCCCACGTAGCTCGACATGATGGACTGCACCTCTTTCAGGCTTTGCGTGATGAGGATCATTTCCTCGTTGAGCACCATGCCTTCGTCGTCCCAGTCGGGCACTTCCTCGCAGAAAGGAATCGAGGCGATTTTCCCGATGGCATGCTGCGCCGCCCGGTGCGAGAACACCAAGGCTTCAAGGAGCGAGTTCGAGGCCAGGCGGTTGGCTCCGTGCAAGCCGGTGCAGGAGCATTCCCCCGAAGCGTAAAGGTTCCGGATACTGGTGCAGGCGTTGCTGTCGACCACGATGCCGCCGCAGCTGTAATGGGCTACCGGCACTACGGGCAAAAGGTCTTTGGTGATGTCGATGCCGATGGAAAGGCATTTGGCGTAGATGGTAGGGAAGTGGTTGAAGATTTCGGTTTTGGAAATAGGGCGGCAATCCAGGTACACGTGGTCGTCGCCGGTGATTTTCATTTCGCTGTCTACCGCTCTTGCCACCACGTCCCGCGGAGCCAGTTCCAAACGGCTGTCGTAGCGGCTCATGAAGTAATCGCCCCGGATGGTGCAAAGCTTCGCCCCGGCGCCTCTTACGGCTTCGGAAATCAGGAAGCAGGGTTTTTCCGAGGGGTGGTAAAGGCCGGTAGGATGGAATTGGATGAATTCCATGTTCTTCACTTGCCCTTTGGCCCGGTATACCATGGCGACCCCGTCTCCGGTGGCCACGACGGGGTTTGTGGTCATGTTGTACACGTTGCCGTTCCCCCCGGTAGCCAGCAGGGTCGTCTTGGCCAGGATCGTGTCGATCCTGTTGGTTTCCGGATTGAGCACATAAGCTCCGAAGCAGGCGATGTCGGGCGTCCGGCGGGTCACTTCCACGCCTAAATGGTGCTGGGTGATAATGTCGATGGCGAAATGGTTTTCGAGCAGCTCGATGGCCGGATGTTCCCGGACCGACTTGAGCAAGGCCCGTTCTATTTCCGCGCCCGTCTGGTCTTTGTAATGCAGGATGCGGTGGGCGGAATGCCCGCCTTCCCGCCCCAAGTCGAACTCCCCGCTCTTCTTCTTGTCGAAGACCGTGCCCCATTGGATGAGCTCGTCGATGCGGTCGTTCGATTCCTCGATGGTAAAGCGTACCACTTCCTCGTCGCAGAGGCCGTCTCCGGCAATCAAAGTGTCCCGGATGTGCTTCTCATGGGAATCCAAGGCATCCATCACGGTGGCGATTCCGCCTTGGGCGTAGTTGGTGGAAGTCTCGTCGGCGCGCGATTTGGTAATGATGCAGACGCTTCCATGGGAAGCCACTTTCAGGGCGTAGCTCAAGCCGGCGATGCCGGTGCCGATGATCAAAAAGTCGACGTGTTTTTTCATAAGTCCGGAAATTGTGGACCGGGGAGGTACGCCCTCCGGGGGAGGAGGGCCCTCCGGCAGATGAATGCGAAATTACGCAAAATCCCGCTTCCCGAGCGGCTAAATTTAATTTGCTTGCCAAGAGCCAAACCATTAATTTTGCAAGGTGCTGTTCGGGGAAAAGGAAAGATAAATCGTTGGGAGACAAACATAAAACTCAACATAATGGAAAGCAAAGCGCAAGTTAAAATCTTTTCGTGCCGGGCAACTCGCTACCTGGCCGACAAGATTGCCAAGGAATACGGGGCTCCGTTAGGACAATCCGATGTGACCCTTTTCTCCGATGGTGAATTCAGGACATCCTACGAGGAAAACATCCGGGGAAACGATTTGTTCATCATCCAGTCCACGTTCCCTCCTGCCGACAACTTGTTCGAATTGCTGCTCATGATCGATGCGGCCAAACGGGCATCGGCCCGCAAGATCATCGCCGTTATTCCCTATTTCGGTTTTGCGCGGCAAGACCGCAAGGACAAGCCCCGCGTGCCCATCACGTCCAAATTGGTGGCAAACCTGCTGACGGCAGCGGGCGTTTCGCGCATCATCACGGTCGACCTTCACGCGGACCAGATCCAAGGCTTCTTCGAAACGCCGGTAGACCACCTGCAGGCCTCTTCCTTCTTTGTCCCTTATCTTCGTTCGCTGAACATAGACAGCCTCATGTTCGCCTCTCCCGACACGGGGGGAACCCGCCGGGCGAGCGTCTACGCCAAGATATTCGGTACGGGTTTCGCCATTTGCTACAAGCAGCGGAGCAAGCCCAACGTGGTGGATCAGATGCAATTGATCGGCGACGTGGAGGGCAAGAACGTGGTGTTGCTGGATGATATCCTCGACACGGGGAATACCATGATCAAGGCGGCCGAACTCATCCTGGATCAAGGGGCGAAGAGCGTGCGGGCCGTGGTTACCCACCCGGTGCTTTCGGGCAACGCTATCGATCGGATCGAAAAGTCCCGTTTGACGGAACTCATCGTAAGCGATACCATCCCCACCTCCCGTCCTTCCGACAAGATTACCGTCATCTCTTCGGCCAAGCTTTTGGCGGAAGTCATCCGGAGGGTGGAGTCTTGCGAGAGCATATCGGACTTGTACAAGTTCAAGAATTAGGTTTTCATGGCCTGCTTTTGAAGCCTTGCGGTCCCGGGAGCAAAGGCTTGGGAAAGGCCTTTCCGGACGGGTTCCCGTTCGGTTGCGGAACGGGAACCGCGGGATTTCGCGGGTTTTCGAGGCGGGCTTTAGGATATGTCTCCCGTTTGGATTATCTTTGCGCCCTTGTCCCGGTCGGGGCAAGGGCGTTTTTTGCGCTTGTAGACTATCAACCATAAATTAAGATCAAGATGAAGACTGTATCTGTGAGCGGTTCCCGCAGAGGGAACGTAGGGAAAAAAGATGCACGAGACCTGCGCAAGCAAGGAAAGATTCCTTGCGTTGTTTACGGTGGGGACGAGCAAATCCATTTCTTTGCGGACGAAAAGGTGCTGATGCCTTTGTTCACCACGCCCGAAGTCTGCTTTGTGGATTTGGACATCGACGGGAAGACCCTCAAGACGATTCCCCAGGAAGCGCAGTTCCATAAGGTGAAAGACACTTTGCTCCATGTGGATTTCCTGGAATTGAGAGACGACCGTCCTATCACCATGGCGGTTCCTTTCCGCACGGAAGGCAATTCCGTGGGCGTGCTCAAAGGCGGCAAGCTGGTAAAAGCCAAGCGGAAAGTGCGTGTTCGCGCCTTGCCGGCCGATATGCCCGAAGCCATCACCGTGGACATTACCAAGATGGATATTCTGGACGAAGTGAAATTGAAGGATTTGGTAAATGAAAAATACCAGTTCCTGGAAGATATGACCGCCGCCGTGGTTTCGGTAAAAGCCACGCGCAACGCCCAGGCGGCCGCTCCCGCTGCCGAAGCGGAAAAATAAGCCTTGCGCGCCCTGCGCGCTTGGTTGGAGTGCGGAAAGCCCCGCGCTGGTTCCTTTGGAACCGCGCGGGGCTTCTTTTTTTGCGCGGGGCTTTTTGGGGAAGCTTTTCGGGCTTTCCGGCTTCGTTGTTTTGTGGCGCCGGTGCGCGCCGGTACGTGCCGGCCGGGGCGATCCGGGCAAGGGAATCGCGTACCGGGAACACGGTGGCTTGCCGTCAACACAGGCATCGTGCATCATGCAACGTGCATCATGCGTTCCTCTATATATCCGGTATCGGTAGCCTGTTGGCGGCCCTCAGCCTTGCGGCCTTCCGCGCAGGAGCGCCTGGCCCTCGGGATCAGAACCGGAAACTGGCCCCGGCCGTGAACACGTATTTGGCAAAATTGACTTTTGCCGGGATTACGAGCGGCTGGCCTTGCTGGTCTTCCAGATAGTAGAAGTCGTCGGTCCGCCCTCCGTAATTGGCCATGAAGGCAAAGTCGAGGTTGCAGAGGCCCAAGGCCAAGCCCAGACCCACCGTGGCCGTATGGTCGTACCATTGCCGGTCGAGTTCCGGGTTCTTGTACGGGCTGGACTGGTAGATATACCCGGCCCGCAGGCTGACGATGCCGACCTTCCATTCGGTGCCCGCCCTCAGCACGCCGGCCATCCGGTAGTTTTCACGGACGGTTTCCCGCAAGGAACTCTTGAGGTCTATGTCGTCCGTTTCAATGCGCATGGTCCGGTAATCGGTCAGTTCCCCTTCCACCGAAACGGCCCCGAAATTCTTGATCAGGAAAGCCACGCTCAGGATTCCCTTGGCCGGGGTCACGATATTGTAACGGTAGTTTTCGTAACGGTATTTGGCATGGTTGGGAAGTTGGGAACCGTTGTAGATGTATTGCATGTCGGTGTTCAGCGACACCGTAGAGGTTTCCTTGAGCCAGTAGTAGGTAGGGGTATGGAAGGCGATGCCCACCCGGAACAGGTGCAGGGGCCGGAAAATAAGGCCCAGCTTCAAGTTGAGGCCGTTCCCCCTTACTTGCAAATCCTGGGTGAGTTCGTAGGAATTGAAGTAGGTAACGTCGACGGGCTGTTCCGGCAGCCTGACGGGTTCGCCGGGAAGGCCGGGATTGCGCTCCTCGATGATCGACTCTTGGCGGTAATCGACAAAGGGTATGCCCAAGGTGGCGCCGAAATACAGCATGTCGGCCCAGTTCCCGCCAAAAGAAATCGTGGTTTCCGTGATGTTTCCGCTTTCACGCAGAACATGCCGTTGATCCAGGCCCGAACCTAAAAAGGTAATGTAGTCGAGGCCGACGGTATCGGCAAAATCCATCAGGCCGGTCTGGTAGGCGAGGTTCCCCGGATGGGCGATGCCTTGCCCGTATTCGGTGCTGAAGTCGTAGCCTTGGCTTACGGCCTCCACGTAGTTCATGTAGGAAGACTGGGGATTGACGGCCTGCGAATACCAGCTGGAGTTGAAATCCTTCAGGCGGTTGGCCCCGACCCCGAATTGCAGCCGTCTTATCCCTTTCCCTTGCGAGCCCCGGTAGACTTCGAAGACTCCGCCCATTTGCGGAACGGTGAACTGGGTATTGTCCAGATAGGATTCCTGCCCGTAGTAGTTGGAGGTGGCATTCGAATAAGCCGGCCCCATGGTAAAGGAAAGCTCGTGCCGGGTAAAGAATCCGATGCCTGCCGGATTGGTGCTGAGGGCGGAGAAATTGGCCCCTAAAGACCCGAAAGCGCCGCCCATGGCGTTGTACCGGGACGTTCCTATGGGATTGGTCATGGAATAGCGCAGCAGGTCGGCATCGGTCTGGGCTTGAATGCCGGCAACGGAAAAGGCGAAGGACGCCAAAAGGAGCAATTTATGTCTTGGAAGGATTTTCATGTCTGGTTTCTGGGGTTTTGAGGTTTTGTATTTGCCGCTTGTTTCCCGGCCGGATTGCAGCGCACGGGTTCTGCCGGGAGGCCGCTACCGGGTCCTGCGGACCGGCGCGCTGGTGGACGAGCTGCGCGAAGGCGCGGCCGGGCGGGAAACGGAAGAGGAGGAGGCGGGACGGCTTGTCGAAACGTTGGCCGGGCGCGAAGGCGTTGTCCGGGCCGGAGCTGTCCGCGCGGGCGCCGTCCGGGCGGGAACCGAATAGGTGCGCATGCGGGTGCTGTTGTTGTATTGCGGGCTTACGTAAGAAGAGTTGCTCCGGCTTCGGTTGTAAGCGGGGTTGCTGTAACGCAACGGCTGCGATCCTGTCTGCCGCGGCTGGGCGGAAGAAGCCGGTGCGGAAGGACGGTAGGATTGCGAAGTCCTTTGCTGGGTTCTTTGCTGGGTTCCCTGCGGGGCGGCTGTGGTACGGGTTTGAGTTCCGTTTTGCGGAGCGCGGACAGCAGAGGTTTGGCTGGTTGCCGTGCGGGGAGCCGCCGCGGGCTGCACCCGGGGAACGGAACTTCCCGTAGAAGGCTTGATGGAAGGGTTCGTGGTTTTAGACGAAGAAGAGACGGAAACAGCCGGTTTGCTGGCCAGCCGCCGGGAAACGTGGTCGATCATGGCCGAAGGCGTGCGGTTGTTGCTGCCGGCAGCAGAGCCGGCAAGCGCCGCATTGCTGGCTTTCGAGGTGGACGAAACCGAGGTTGCCGTCCCGATAGCCGAAGACTGGCTGATTCTTGGCGTGGAACCCGATGCGGAGCCCGATGCGGAACCGGAGGAAGGGCCGCGCAAGGCAGGATCGCTCCCGCTGGCCTGCATGGCGGTCTCGTATCTTTCGGCGAAGCTTACCCGGACATTCCTGCCGGAAGAGCCCGAGCCCGTGTTCAGTTCGGAGGCGACACGGCCGCTGCCTTGCGCCCTTTGGATGCTGCCCGCGCTGCTGGCGATGGTTACCGGCCGCGAAAGCGAACTGCCTCCGCTGATGCGTTTCCCGTACTGGCTTTGGGCGTAGGTGTTGCGGTCGTAGGGATTGTAGCAGTAATCATAGCAGTATTCGTTCCAATAGCGGTCGTAATACCCGTCCCAATAGCCGTTCCAATAGCCGTTCACGTAACCCCAGGCGTAGTCGGACCAATAGCGGTAAGGCCAGTAGTAGCTTCCCCAGCCCCAGTAGAAAGGCCCGTAGCTGAAGCCCAGGTACCAGCCCGGACGGTAGCAGGTGTAGGGGGGATACCACCAGTTGTAGCCCAAATAGATGCTGGTCCCGTAATAATAAGGGTCGGAATCGTACCAGTAATAATTCGTGTAATAGTCGGAATAATAATCGTCGCTCAGGTAATCGTCATCGTGGAAGCGGCGCAGGCGCGAAGTGTATTCGTAGTCGTAGTAATTGTCGTAATTGAATGTATCGGTTGCCTGGGCGGAGGCGTAGGAAAGCTCGTCCATGCCGCCGGCTTCGGGATAGGCTTCCGCTTGGGCCTGCTGCCGGTATTGCCATTCTTGTTCACGCGTCGGCACCGTGCCGTAAACGTCATCGGCGGCTACCATGAAGGTGCTTCCGCAGGAAGTTGCCAGGATGGCGGCGGAAATGAGCCAAGCGATACCCAAGGATTTGATGAGGATGGTTCGGGTCATGGTTTTCTCCTTTCTTGTATGTTCCGGAACAACGCGCTCCGGTCCTGTTTCAACATACGCGATTTTGAAGTATTTTTGTCGCGTTTTTGCTTCAAGACAGGGCGACCGCTATTTTATTGCAATAAGCGTGCCAAGCGGTTTCGAGCTTTTCATGGCGTTATCCTGATGCTTGCGGGCGATACGGTCCGGAAACGCCGGGGTTTTTCATCGTCCGCGCCCGAAAGCCTAAGCAGGGAAAAACCCGGGCAAAAACGGCAAAAGACGACAAAATAAGAAATAATCAGGACATAGCAGATATGGCAAAAGATTTTTCCACTCGCGCCGAAAATTATTCGGATTGGTATAACGAATTGGTAAACCGGGCGGATTTGGCCGAAACTTCGGCTGTCCGCGGTTGCATGGTGATAAAACCCTATGGCTATGCCATCTGGGAGAAAATGCAAGCGGTTTTGGACCGGAAGTTCAAAGAAACCGGCCATCAGAACGCCTATTTCCCGCTTTTTATTCCCAAATCGTTTTTCAGCCGGGAAGCCGACCACGTGGAAGGCTTTGCCAAGGAGTGCGCCGTGGTTACCCATTACCGGCTCAAAGCCAATGAGGACGGAAAAGGCGTGAGCGTGGACCCGGCTGCCCGGTTAGAGGAAGAGCTGATTGTTCGGCCCACTTCGGAAACGATTATCTGGAACACCTACAAGAACTGGATACAATCCTACCGGGACTTGCCCATCCTGGTGAATCAATGGGCCAATGTGGTCCGGTGGGAAATGCGGACCCGTCTTTTCCTTCGTACGGCCGAATTCCTTTGGCAGGAAGGCCATACCGCCCATGCCACCGAAGAGGAGGCCCAGGCCGAAGCCCGGAAGATGCTGGATGTTTATGCCGATTTTGCCGAAAATTACATGGCGATGCCGGTAATCAAAGGGGTCAAGACCGAAAACGAACGTTTCGCGGGCGCGCTCCAGACCTATTGCATCGAGGCCATGATGCAGGACGGCAAGGCTTTGCAGGCCGGCACCTCGCATTTCTTAGGCCAGAACTTCGCCAAGGCGTTCGATGTTACTTTCCTCAACAAGGAGAACAAACTGGAATATGTATGGGCTTCCTCCTGGGGGGTTTCGACCCGTCTCATGGGCGCGTTGATCATGACCCATTCCGATGACCACGGCCTTGTCCTTCCCCCGAAGCTGGCGCCGCTGCAAGTGGCCATCGTTCCCATCTACAAGAACAAGGAGCAGTTGGAGCGGATTTCCGAGGCGGCCCGGTCTATCAAGGCCGGCTTGGAAGCTAAAGGCATCAGCGTGAAATACGACGACAACGACAACCAGAAACCCGGCTGGAAATTTACCGAATACGAATTCAAGGGCGTGCCGGTCCGCATTGCCATCGGCCCCCGCGACATGGAAAACGGTTCGGCCGAGATCTGCCGCCGCGACACGTTGGAAAAGAGCATTTGCCCGCAAGGGGAGCTCGTGCCCGCGGTGGAATCCTTGCTGGAAGATATTCAGCGCAATCTTTTTGAAAGAGCCTTGAAACATCGTCAGGAGAATACCGTGAAGGTGGACAGCTGGGAGGATTTCAAAGTCCAGATAGAGCAAGGGAAGTTCCTTTTGGCTCATTGGGACGGCACGACCGAAACCGAGCTGAAAATCAAAGAAGAGACCAAAGCCACTATCCGGGCCATACCTTTCGATGTGCAAGAGGAAGAGGGCAAGTGCGTTTACAGCGGGAAGCCTTCGCATCGACGGGTCATTTTTGCAAAATCGTACTGAGAGATGAAATTCCTTGTAGTGGGATTGGGCAATATCGGTTCCGAGTACGAAGGCACGCGCCATAACGCGGGATTCATGGTGCTCGACAAGTTCGCTGCCGGGAAGGGGGTGCGGTTTTCGATGGAACGCTACGCCTACTGGGCCGAAACCAAGTGCCGGGGACATCTTGTGGAACTCATCAAGCCGACCACCTACATGAATGAAAGCGGGAAGGCGGTGCGTTACTGGCTGGAAGCCGAGAAAGTCCCGGTGGAGAATTGCTTGGTCGTGGTCGACGATATCGCTTTGGATCCGGGGCAGCTGCGCATGAAAGCCGGAGGAAGCGCGGGCGGGCATAACGGGCTGGCCAATATCGAGCAAATGATCGGCACGCGGAATTATCCCCGGCTGAGGTTCGGCATCGGGAGCCGGTTTTCCCGAGGCAGGCAGATAGATTATGTTTTGGGGCGCTTCACCCCGGAAGACTTGGCTTTGGTAGAGCCTAAGCTGCTCACGGCTTGCGAGATGATTGAAAGTTTCATTTGCTCGGGCATCACCCATGCCATGAACGAGTTCAACAATAAATGACATTGATGGAAAATTCTGTTCCGCTCGGCTTTTTGATAGCTGTGGGGGCGGGCAGCCTGTCGGCCATGGCGGCGACAGCTTTCCTGGCGGCTTTTCCACAAGGGAAAAGCAGTTGGCCGGGGCTTTCCGGCGAACCCGGACCGGGAGGGAAAACCCGGGCCGGATCCGTTTCCGGGCGTTTGTTCGCGGCGGGTTTCCTGGTTGCGGCCGGAACGGGACTGTTTTCCGTCTGGGTGTTTTCTTGTTTGCAGGCCGGCCTTCGGGCATGGGCCCTTTTGTCCCTTTTCCTTCTTTACTGGTTCTCTTATATGGCAGGAAGCCGGTTCCCCCTGTTTTTTTCCCGGCGGTTTTCTTTTCTGATCGACGCGTTCCGGTATCTTCTTTATCCTTTTGCTTGGGCGGCGGGGCGATGCGGTTCGGCTGCCGGGAAAAAGGAAGATCCGGGGATCGGAATGGAAGAGATGGTCGAATCGCCTTTGGAACAAGCAGATACGGTTCAAGCCGAGGCGCCTGCCATGATCCGCGGGGTAGTGGGGTTTTCCAAAGTGGAGGTGTGTGAAATCATGCGGCCGCGGGTCGATGTGGTGGCTTTGTCGTTAAGCGATTCTTTTGAACAGGTGATGGAGGTGATCCATCAGCGGGAATACTCGCGTATGCCGGTGTACGAATCGGATTTGGATCACATCGTGGGATTCCTGTACATCAAGGATTTGATCATGCGCAAGGAAAATGCCTCGGATTTCCGATGGCAGGAATTGCTCCGCCCGGCGCTTTTTGTTCCGGAAACGGAGAAAATCAACGCCTTGCTCCGGGAATTCCAGAAAAAACGGCTGCATATCGCCGTGGTGGTCGACGATTATGGCGGGACCAGCGGCATTGTGACATTGGAAGATATCATCGAAGAAGTGGTGGGCGAGATCAACGATGAATCCGATGCCTTGGACGAGGATCGGTTTTACCAGAAAATCGATGCGGGCACTTATTTGTTCGATGGCCGCATGCCGATTCATGACTTGTGCAAGCTGCTGGAAGTGGAAGATACCTATTTCGATGTCGAGGAGCGCGATTACGAGTCGCTTGCCGGGCTTGTGCTGGAAGAAGTGGGCTACTTCCCGGCAAAGGGAATGCGGGTCGCGTTCAAGGATTTCGTTTTCACGGTCGAAGCTATCGGGCAGCATCGGATCACCCGCATCCGGATGAACCGGATTGAAAACGCAGAAAACGAACCGTCATGAAAAAGGGATTGTTTCGGGTCTCCGTCTGGATGGCGGCAGCCTTGTGCTTCTTGACGGCTTGCGGCGGCGATTACGTGCCGAAGCCGAGGGCTTACATGCGGATCGAGGTTCCGGAAAAAGCATACCGGGCATTCGATTCGGCGGCCTACCCCTTTTCTTTCCGCATGCCGGTTTATGCCAGAGCGGAGCCGGTTCCCTCCAAGAAAGAATACCCGCGCACCACATGGGTGGACATTGCCGTTCCGGAATTGAACGCCAAGGTGTATCTGAGCCATGTGGAAGATCCGGATCTGGACTCCTGCATCACCAGCACGCTGTTCTTTATCCAGCGGCACATGCCCAAGGCTACCGGCGTGGATGAATGGGAAATCCACGACCGGGCCAATCGCCGGTTCGGGTATTTGTACCATGTGAAAGGCCGCGACGTGGCTTCGCCCTACCAGTTCTACCTTACCGACAGTTCCCGGCATTTCGTGCGGGGTTCGTTGTATATCAACAGTGTTCCGAACAACGACTCCCTGGCTCCCGTCATTGCGTTCCTCAAGACCGACATCGACACGCTTTTGCGCTCGTGGCGCTGGAAGTAGGCCGAGGAGGGGGCAAACAGCCGCCCGCGCAAGCCTTTCCGGGCAGCCTGCCGGCTTTAAAGGCCTGCCTGCTTTCCGCTGTTTTGCGGGGCAGCGCCTTGTTTCTATTCGGAATCTCTTGATGCGGCTGATCTCCCGGGCTTGCTGCGGGCGGCGCGGCGTTTTTATTTCAACTCGAAGTCCCGGCCCAAGTATTTTTCGCGGACCTCGGGGTCGGCGGCCAGGCTGGCCGAAGTTCCGGATTTGAGGATTTTCCCGCTGTAGAGAAGGTAGGAACGGTCTGTGATGGAGAGGGTTTCCTGGGCGTTGTGATCGGTAATGAGGATGCCGATGTTCTTTTCCTTGAGCTGCAGCACGATTTTCTTGATGTCCTCCACGGCCAAGGGGTCGATGCCGGCGAAAGGTTCGTCCAAGAGGATGAATTTGGGATTGGAAGCCAAAGCCCGGGCTATTTCGGTGCGTCTTTTCTCGCCGCCCGAGAGGCTTATCCCTTTTGTCTTCCGAACGTGCTCGATGCCGAATTCCTTCAGAAGGGACTCCAGGTGTTCTTTGCGTTCGGCCGGGTTCTTGATGATGAATTCCAGAATGGAATCGATATTGTCTTCCACGCTCATGTGCCGGAACACCGAAGGCTCTTGCGCCAGGTAGCCTACGCCCAATTGCGCCCTGCGGTACATGGGAAGATGGGTGATGTCCTTTTCATCGAGGAACACTTTTCCCGAAAGGGCTTTGATGAGCCCGACCATGATATAGAAAGAGGTGGTTTTACCGGCTCCGTTGGGACCGAGCAGGCCTACGATTTCCCCTTGCTTCAATTCGATTGAAACGTGGTCGACCACCGTGCGCTGGTGATAAACCTTTACGATGTCTTGGGTGCGTAATACCATTTTTTCCGGGTTTTAAGCGTTAGAGAATGCCTTCCTTGAGAAGGTCGTGAAGGTGGACGAAACCTGCATAACGGCCCTGATTGTCCAAGACAATGGCTTGGGTGATATTGTTCTGCCGCATCAGTTCCAAAGCCTTGACGGCCATGTCGTCTTCTTGCACGCATTTCGGGTCGGGGGTCATGATGTCTTTTGCCAGCGTGGTGTCGATGGAAAGGTCGTTGAGGAGCATCCGGCGCAGGTCCCCGTCGGTGATGATGCCGACCAGGCGGTCTTGGTCTATGACGGCCGCCGCCCCCAGCCGTTTCGAGGAAATTTCAATGATGACCTTCTTTACCGGGTCGAGCGGGCCGACTTGCGGCTTTTCGTTTTGGCAGGAAAGGTCTTTGGTCCTGAGGTAAAGCTGCTTGCCAAGCGAGCCGCCGGGATGGTATTTGGCAAAGTCTTTCGGGCTGAAGCCCCGGCATTCCAGGAGGGCGATAGCCAGAGCGTCTCCCATGACCAGCTGGGCGGTCGTGCTGGCGGTAGGGGCGAGATTGTTGGGGCAGGCTTCGTGTTCGACCGTGCAATCGATGACCAGATCCGCTTCCCGGGCCAGGAACGAGTCCTTGTTGCCCACCATGGCGATGAGCAGGTTGCCGAAATTCCGGATAAGGGGAATCAGGACTTTGATTTCAGGGGTCTGGCCGCTTTTGGAGAGGCAGATCACGATGTCGTGCGGCTGGATGATGCCCAAATCGCCATGGATGGCATCGGCCGCGTGCATGAAGATGGCCGGCGTGCCGGTGGAATTGAATGTGGAAACGATTTTGGTGCCGATGTTGGCGCTTTTCCCGATACCGGTCACAATGACGCGCCCTTTTCCATGAAGTATCTTTTCGACCGCAACGGCCATATCGTCCGTGACAAGGCCCAGGAGATTGCCCACGGCATCTCTTTCACAGGCGATGGCGTGCCGGATTATGTCCGTTATTTGCTTTTGGTTTTCCAACAATTATATTATCTTTGATACTTATGGCCAGCAAAAATAAACAATTTTCTTAACCCGGATCGCCATGGGATACAGCAGTGACTTTTTGCATGGGGAGCTCCAGCGTGTGTTCGGATTCACTCAGTTCAAGGGCAACCAGGAAGCCATCATCCAGAATGTTTTGCAAGGCCGGGACACTTTCGTGATCATGCCTACCGGAGGTGGCAAGTCGCTTTGTTACCAGCTGCCGGCCATGATACTGCCCGGAACCGCCCTTATCGTATCCCCGCTCATCGCCTTGATGAAGAACCAGGTCGATTCCGTCCGCAACCTGGGCAGCACGTCCGACATAGCCCATTACCTCAATTCCTCGTTGACGAAGGCCGAGATGAAGCAGGTGAAGGACGACTTGGCTTCGGGCAAGACCAAATTGCTGTACGTTGCCCCGGAGACGCTTACCAAGGACGAGAACGTGGAATTTTTCCGCACGTTGTCCATTTCCCTGTATGCCATCGACGAGGCGCATTGCATTTCGGAATGGGGGCATGACTTCAGGCCCGAGTACCGCCGCATCAAGCCCATTGTCGACAAAATCGGGCAGAAAGTCCCGGTCATGGCCCTTACGGCTACCGCCACGCCCAAAGTCCAGAAAGACATACAGAAGAATCTCGGCATGCTCGACGCGCAGGTCTTCATTTCCTCGTTCAACCGCGAGAACCTTTATTACGAGGTGAGGCCCAAGACCAAGAACGTGGATCGGGATATCGTCAAGTTCATTCGTGAAAACAGCGGGAAGTCGGGCATTGTCTACTGCCTGAGCCGGAAGAAGGTGGAAGAGTTTGCTGAGGTGCTTTGCGCGAACGGCATCCGGGCTTTGCCTTACCACGCCGGCCTCGATGCCCAGACCCGGGCCACGAACCAGGACAAGTTCCTGATGGAGGATGTGGATGTCATCGTGGCCACGATTGCGTTCGGAATGGGAATCGACAAGCCGGATGTGCGTTTCGTGGTGCATTACGACATGCCCAAGAGCCTGGAAGGGTATTACCAGGAAACCGGGCGGGCTGGACGGGACGGGGGAGAGGGGAAGTGCGTGGCTTTCTATTGCGAGGAAGACATTGTGAAATTGGAGAAATTCCTCAAGGACAAGCAGGTTTCCGAGCAGGAAGTGGCACGGCAGCTCATGTCCGAAACCATTTCCTATGCCGAGACCTCCATGTGCCGTAGGAAGAACCTCTTGCATTATTTCGGGGAGAAGTACGAGCAGGACAACTGCCATAATTGCGACAATTGCGTCTATCCTCGCCAAAAGGAAGACGCTACGGAGCAGGCCCGTTTCGTGATAGGTGTCGTGCGCGATATCAAGCAGCAGTTCAAGACCGATTACATCGTGGCCATCTGCATGGGGAAACTGTCTCCTTCCATCAAGAATTACAAGCACAACCTGCTGCCCCAGTTCGGAAAGGGGAAAGGCCGCGACGAGCGGTACTGGAAGGCCGTGATTCGTCAGTGCATTATCAACGATCTTCTGGTCAAGGACATAGAAGACTACGGGGTGGTGAAGGTTACTCCGGCGGGGGAGGCTTATATCGAAAATCCTTTTCCGATCCAGGTGATCCGGGACCACACCTACAATCCCGACGATGCCGAGTACATGGCCGGAGGGAATAGTGCCGTGGAGGCGGTAGACAAGACTTTGTACGCCTTGTTGAAGGATTTGCTCAAAGACATGGCCCGCAACGAAAACCTTCCGCCGTACGTGATTTTCCAGGACGTTTCCTTGAAGGACATGACGATCCAGTACCCGGTCACGATAGAGGAAATGACGCACATCACGGGGGTGGGCGTGGGAAAGGCCCAGAAATACGGCCGTCCGTTTGTCGATTTGATAAAACGGTATGTGGAAGAGAACGACATCGAGCGCCCGCAGGACATCGTGGTCAAGTCGGTGGTGAACAAGTCGGGCTTGAAGGTCTATATCATCCAGAGCATAGACCGGAAGGTTTCCTTGGACGACATTGCTTTGGCCAAGAACCTTTCCATGGACGAGCTTCTTTCGGAAGTGGAACGCATCGTTGAATCGGGAACCCGCCTGAACATCGACTATTACGTTGAAGACGCATTGGATGCCGATCACCGGGACGAGATCTACGGGTATTTCTTGGAAGCGGACAACGATTCGGTGCAGCAGGCTTTGGTGGAATTGGGCGAAAACGAGTTCGATGAAAACGAAATACGCCTTGTCCGTATACAGTTCCTTTCCAACGAAGGGAATTAGGATAGGAGGCGGTGCGGGTGGCGAGCGGGGCCGTGTTCGTGGTTCCTTTCCAACGAAGGGGATTAGGAGGGAAGCGGCGAAGCCCCGGGCCTTGCGGCACGATTCCGAGGGAAGGGGACAGGCCGGAAAGGTGGAGAGGAAGACTCGAAGCCGGCAAAAGGAGCGTTTCAGGGCCGGCCTCCTCGGGCCTCGGTTTCCTTCTGCCGGAAGGACTTGCCATGCCGGGGAAAGGGCCGGGTTGCGCGCGTTAAGGTTTTTTAAGTTTTCCGGCAGGGATATATGAAAGCTTTTCAATACTTTTGAAACTCGCAAAAATTTTTGAAATGAAAATAAGTGTATTAAAAATCAGCATTTTATGCTTTGTTGTGGCGGGCGTTTTCAGCGCATGCGGAAAAAAGGAAAGCGCCACGGCGCCGGTTTCCGGCCAAACCGCTGCCGCTGCCGGTGCCGCGGTATCGGAGATGCGTATTGCCACGGTGAACATGGATAGCATCAATGCGGGTTTCCAGATGGTGGCAGATATTCAGGCGGAACTGGCCCGGACGGAGCAACGCCTTACAGACGACATACAACGTCAGGCCACCCAGTTCCAGACCGAGTACGAGAATTATCTGCGGATAGGCGCTACTTTGACCCTGGCCGAGCAGCGGAAGCGGGAATCGGATCTGGAACAGAAGCAGCAGGAGATAGCCACCCTCCAGCAGACCTATGCCAATCAGATTGTGACGCTGCAAGCCCAGCGCATGGAAGAGGTGAGCAATGCCATTTTGGATTTCGTCCGCCGGTACGATGCCGAGAACGGGCCCTACACCATGGTCGTGATAACGGGCCGGAACAGCGGCGTGCTTCATTCCCAGCCTTCCATGGACATTACCCGTCCGGTCCTGGAGGGTTTGAACCGGGAATACCAGGAAACCAAGAAAAATTCCTGATATAATGGAAGCTTTTGAAGAGCAGATGGTTACGGATTATATCCGGCTCGCATTGAAAGAAGATGTGGGCGATGGGGATCATACTACCTTGGCCTGTATTCCGGAAACGGCAAAGGGCAGGGCGGTCTTGGTAGCCAAGCAAGACGGAGTGATTGCCGGCGTGGAGATTGCCCGGCTGGTCTACCGGGAATTGGATCCCTCTCTCGTGTTCACGCCTTTGGTGGAAGACGGGGCCGAAATCAAGGCCGGAGACCGGATTTTTACCGTGGAAGGCTCATCCCGTTCCATCTTGACGGGCGAAAGATTGAGCCTGAATTACTTGCAGCGCATGAGCGGCATTGCGACCAAGACCCGGCGTTTGGCCGGCATAGCCGGGAAAGGCGGCAAGACTCTTCTGCTCGATACGCGCAAGACCACGCCCAACAACCGGGTTTTCGAAAAAATGGCCGTACGGATCGGCGGCGGGCATAACCACAGGTTCGGATTGTTCGACATGATACTGATAAAGGACAACCATGTGGATTTTGCCGGAGGAATAGCCCAGGCTATCGATTCGGTCCATGCTTATTTGAAAAGGACGGGCAAGGAGCTGGCAGTGGAAATCGAAGTCCGGGATTTCGAGGAGCTGGAACAGGTTCTCGACCATGGGGGCGTGGACCGGATCATGCTCGACAATTTCACGGCCGATGACTTGGGGAAGGCTTTGGCCATGATAGGCGGACGCTGCCAGACCGAGGCATCGGGAGGAATCGACGAACAGACCTTGCCGGTATACGCCGCTACGAATGTGGACTATGTTTCGGTGGGAGCCTTGACGCACCATATCGAGTCGCTCGACTTGAGCCTGAAGGCTTTTTGAGCCGGTTCCGGAAGGATTGCCGGATCGGGCGCGGAAAAGCCCGGCAGAACCGCTTTCGGCGGGAAGAGGAACGGAAGGCGGCAGAAACATGTCCGGAGAAGGCAAAGGACTCTTGTTCAAGGGCCGGTTCCCTGTCTGCGGAGGAAAATCCTTCCGAGGAAGTGTTCCATGCAGGAAAGATAAAAGAAAAACATACCAGAAGCAAATGCAAAGGTCAAAGATTGATGTCATTCTCGGAATCCAATGGGGAGACGAGGGCAAAGGCAAGATTGTGGATGCGCTCAGCCCTCGTTACGATATCATAGCCCGTTTCCAAGGAGGGCCTAATGCCGGTCATACCATCAAGTTCGGTCGGACTACCCATGTGCTGCATACCATTCCATCCGGCATTTTCCACGAAGGGAAGGTGAATGTGATCGGCAACGGGGTCTTGATCGATGCCTGCATCATGGCCGAGGAAATCGAGTCTTTGCGCCGGATAGGCATCGAACCGGCGGAACGAATGAAAATTTCGGACAAGGCCCATCTTATCTTGCCGACCCACAGGCTTCTGGACATGGCGCTGGAGCAACGGAAAGGGGAACGCAAAATCGGGTCGACCGTAAAGGGAATCGGTCCGGCCTATACCGACAAGACAGCCCGGTGCGGGTTGCGCGTAGGCGATATTTTCCTGCCCGATTTCGCGGAGAGGTACCGCCAGCGGAAAGAAGAGCATCTTTTCCAGCTTGCCGGAATGGGCTTCGATGTTCGAGCCGCCCGCATCGACAACCAGGAACTGGAGCAATACGAGGCCCGGTGGATGGAAGGCATCGGGCAATTGCGCAAATTCGAGGTGGTTCCGACCGAGCTTTACCTGCATGAAGCCATGGAGGCGGGCAAACGGATATTGGCCGAAGGGGCGCAAGGCTCCCTGCTCGACATCGACTTCGGTTCCTACCCGTTTGTTACATCGTCCAGTACCACGGCTTCGGGCGTATGCGTGGGACTTGGAGTCCCGCCTTCGGCCATTGGCCGGGTGTACGGGATCTTCAAGGCTTATTGCACCCGGGTAGGCAGCGGTCCTTTCCCTACGGAATTGTTCGATGCTACGGGAGAGACCTTGCGGGAAAAAGGCCATGAGTTCGGGGCCACTACCGGGCGGGCCCGGCGCACCGGCTGGCTGGACTTGCCGGCATTGCGGTACGCGATTATGATAAACGGCGTTACCGACTTGGTCGTGATGAAAGCCGATGTGCTGGACGGCTTCCCTGCGGTGAAAGCGGCAACGGGCTACAAGCTCGATGGCCGGATGGTTGAGGGATATCCTGCTTCCGGGCAATTGGATCAAGTCGAGCCGCAGTATGTGGAAATGGAAGGCTGGCAGGAATCTTTGCGGCAGGCGCGCGCTTACGAGGCACTGCCCCGGGCTTTCCGCGATTATCTGAAGTTTATCGAAAAAGAAACCGCTGCGAGGATTACCATGGTTTCGGTAGGTCCCGACAGGGAGGAAACCCTTATGTGCGAGTGATGGAGAAACGGGTTTCCTTGCTCTTGGCGGCTTTGTCTTTTTTTTGCGTCTTGTCGGAACCGTTGCGGGCGCAAAGGGTTGCTTGGTACGAGGTGCCGGAGGCGGTGCAGGAAAGTTTTTATCTGGCCCATCCCGTATCTTCTTTCCGTTTCATACGGTGGGCTTGGACACCGGTCGGGTATTGCGCGCGCTACAATTTTCCCTTCAACGAGGTTTCTTCCATTTTTCAGTCGAACGGGGAATGGGTCAGCACCCGGTGGGTGATACCGGAGTCCACCTTGCCGCTCCGGGCGCATGATTTCATCAGTTCCAAATACGCTTTTTACGAATTACGTTCCTGCAGCTACGAGGAGGATCGCTGGCAGGGCCGGCATTACTACGCCTTGTTGTCCATCAAAGGAATAGAGGGGTATATGACCGAAATCTGTTTCGATTTGAAAGGGAACGTGGAAAGCATAGACGGGAATTACGAGAAAGATTGGTACGAGTTTGAACCGCTCAATGAAGAGGAAGTCCTGCTCATGCAGGAAAACCAGGATATGGTGCCAGAGCCGTCGGCCGGGAAAGAAGATGGCTTTCATGGGGAAGAGGGCGAGACGCTTCCGATAGGCTTTTTCGCATGGAACGAGGCCTATCACGCCATGGAGCAGCAGAAGGCGCAAGCCCGGGCCTTGAGGCTGTTTGAAAAGCAGCAACGGAAATTGGCGCGGGTGGAGCAGAAGATGTCCGATACGGGCCAGGATGGCCGAAGATGGCTCGCTCGTTCGGAGGATTACCCGGAAAGGGAAGCCGCGCAAGCGGATGCGGGTTCTTTGGCCCGGGTCGATTTCGAGAAAGAGAAGAAAAAGCGGACGCAACGTCTTTACCGCAAGCAAAGCCGCCGCGAATTCGTGCAGGCGCAAGTCTTGGCTCAGACCAAGGCTGCCCGAGTCCAGCAGATGGAAAACGAAAGCGGGGAACTGTCTTCCCGGGGAGGCGGCGTGTCCCGGATGGATTCGCTTCAGGAAAGCCCGGACTTGGCTTTTGCCGGACCTGCCGGAACGGAAGGGGCTGAAATGGAAAATGAGGGGGGTTCCGGACGGATAGCCGGGCCTGCAGGCGAAGGGGAAGCCTCGGCGGCGGCCGGGGAGAAGGCCGGATGGGACGCCGAGGCCGGAACGGAGGAAGTTGAAGCGGAAGCCAAGGCTGAAGCCGAAGCCGAAGTTAAAGCCGAACGCAGGACCGAAGCCGAAGTTGAAACCGGGGCTGAAGCGGAAGACGAAGCCGAAGTTGAAGTTGAAGTTGAAGAGGGAGGGCGTTCTGGAAGAATCGAGGAACTTTCCGGAACGGAAGGATTTTTGGCAGGAGAAACAGAAGGTGCCGGAAGCCCCGAAGGCTTTGCCGATCTTTCCGGAACGGAAGAACTTGCATACGGTTCGGAAGACGATGCCGCAGGCGAGGTTGCGCCTGAAGAGGAGGCTTCGCTCGAAGTCGGAAAGGAAACCGTTCCACGCGGAGGCGGAAAAACGGGAACCGCCAGCGGGACGGGCACCGGGAAAACGGATGCAGGTAGCGTGCAGCCGATGGAAAGGACCGGGATCGCCTTGGCGAAAGCTCCTTTGAAGACGATTTTCCCCGACCGGATACAGAAAGCGTTCGACCGTCGTTTCCCTCGGGCGGAAGGCGTGAAGTATTACCGGGACACGAACACCAATTACCGGGCCGTGTTCACCAATTTCGGGCAGAAAGCCGAAGCGGTTTTCCTCGATGACGGGACGCATATCACAACCGCTTTGTTTTTCGGGAAAAAGGACATGTCTTATCCGGTGCGGCAATACATAGAGTCCTTGTCCGGGAAACCGCGCTTTGTGAGCGGGAAGAGGGTTGTGTACGAATCCCGTTACCGGCAACGGTTCCCGGCAGCCCGGAAACCGCAGAATTATTACCAAGTGGTGGTTTGGGTCAAAGACAAGGAGACCCGTTCGCGGAAATACCATCTTTTGACGTTCGACCACCGGGCGCATTTTGTTTCCTCGAAAGAATACGATTATGCAGGCTCGCGGTAAGTTTTTCAGGAAGATTCTCTTGCCTGCATGGGTTTTCCTGGCGGTCGTCCTTCCGGCTTCAGGGCAAGGGTTCATGGGCGATTCCATTATCACGTTGCCGGAAAGGCCGGGGATATACCGCTTGATAGGGAATGTCAAAATCGTGCATGGAGGCAATACCATTTACAGCGATTTTGCCGATTACGAACAATCTACCGGATCGTGCCAGGCCTACGACAACCTGCGCATCATCACCAAGGATCAGGTCCGCATAACCGGAGAGGTTTTGGATTACAATGGCAAAACCGGTTCTTACGTCGTGGACAGGAATGTGGTGCTCGATGACGGGGAAATGACCATGAAGACCCCTTCCTTGCGGTTTGAAGGGAATAGCAACACCGCCTATTACGATCAGGGCGGCGAGATGGTCTCGGGGCAAACGGTCATGACTTCCCGCAGGGGGTTTTACGAAGGGCAGAAAGAACTTTTCCACTGTTTTGAAGACGTGGTCATTGTCAATCCCGACTACACGATCTGGACCGATACCTTGCACTACAGCAAAAAAGGGCTGACCCGTTTCCAAGGCCCTACCAACATAGAAACGACCGACTATTACATGTTCGGGCGCAAAGGCTGGTTCGACCAAGCCGGCAACCGGGTCAGCCTGCAGCGCGATGCCTATGTGAAGAACCGGCAGAGCCAGATTCTGTACGGCGATAGCATTTATTACGACTTGGGAAAGGAAGACGGGAGCGCGTACAGGGATGTCTTTCTGTTGGATACGGCTCGCAACTGCTTTATAAAAAGCGAGTTCGCGCAGAATAACGAAAGCGAGGGCTGGGCGTTTTTCACCGAAAACCCAAGGGGGGTCTTGGTGGAACAAGGGGATTCCCTGTTCGTGGCGAGCGACACGATGGTCATGACCTACGACACGCTTCGGAGCATGAAGGAAATCCATGCCTACCACGATGTGAAGTTCTTCCGGGAAGACATGCAGGGGATTTGCGACTCGCTGGTCTACCGTCATCGGGATTCGGTCATGCACATGTACCGGGAACCGGTCTTGTGGATGCAGGGTTACCAGATAGACGGCGATACGGTGATTGCCTGGTTTTCCGGAAACAATCCCGAGAAGACGCTTGTCCGCAACAACGTCTTTATCGTGAGCGAGGTTTCTTCCCGTCAAGGATATTACAACCAAGTGAAAGGAAGGCTCATGTGGGGGTATTTCGGCGATAGTTCCAATTTCGAGCTGGCGCATGTGGTGGGGCGGGCCCAGTCTGTTTATTATGTTTTGGACGAGGAAAAGAACGAGCTTATCGGGGTCAACAAGACCGAAAGCCAGAGCCTGAAGATGTATTTCAAGGACAACCAGGTCCATGGCGTGAATGTAATCAAACCGGAAAGCAGCACGCTTTACCGGGTGGAAGACTTGACCCAGCGGCAGCGTATTTTGCGGGGGTTCCATTGGATGCCTCAGCTGAGGCCCCGTTCCAAGTACCAGGTGTCTCCGGTTTGGTGAATCCCGGGCACCGGGCGGCTGGGGGCCGGATTTTGGAATGCTTTCCTGCTCTTCGCCCTTGGCGATTGCGGAATTTTGAACAGATGCTTAACTTTGCAAGCCATGCGGGCGGCCATAAAGAAAGAGATACCCAACATGTTGACCCTATGCAACCTGTTGTGCGGATGCGCTTCGATTCTTTGCGCTTTTTCTTCCAATCTGCAAGGGGCTTCCTTGTTTATTTTCCTTTCTGCCGTTTTTGATTTTTTCGATGGCATGGCGGCGCGCTTGCTGGGGGTGGCCGGCCCTCTCGGGGTCGAACTGGATTCCTTGTCCGATGTGGTAAGCTTCGGCGCGGCTCCGGCTTTCCTTGCCTACCAGATGGTGGAGAGCCAATCGGTGCTGCCGGGATACTTGTCTGCGGCGGTTCTGCTCATGGCTGCAGCTTCGGCCTACCGTTTGGCCAAATTCAATGTGGACAAGACGCAGCGGGGCTTTTTCAAAGGCATGCCCACGCCGGCCAATGCCTTGTTCTGGGCTTCTTTGGGCATGTATTGGCATAAGGAGGGAATGGTGCTCGACGCTTGGTACTTGTTGGGCTTGTCGCTTTTGTTGTCGTTTCTGTTAGTCTGCAATTTCCGCATGTTCGCGTTCAAAGGCCGGGATTGGTCGTGGAAGGGGAAAAGGATGGTTTACCTTTACCTTTTGGCCGTGGCGGCGCTTTTTTGCATTTTCGGCTTTTTAGGATTAGCGGCCGGCGTGCTCCTTTACCCGTGTTTTTCCTGGCTGCACTTCCGTTTCGACCGGATAGTCCTGCCCGGTTCGCTCGCCAATCCGGATCCATCCTCATGGAAAAAGCCGGCGGACACGGGCCGATGAACGGGAAAAGCGGCGGCAAGGGAATCCCGGAGGGCGGGAAAACAACAAAGAATGCAAATAAATAAAACGAAAAACGTCATGAAATACACAGCAGAAATCAATGTGATGCCTTTGAAAGCATTGCTCGACCCGCAAGGAAAGGCCGTACAGGCTCGTCTGCACGACATGGGGCTGAAAGCGGTCGATAACGTGCGCATCGGCAAGCGGATTACGCTCGAAGTGGAGGCTCCCGACGAGAAGAAAGCCTCCCTGATGGTGGAAAAAGCGTGCAAGGACTTGTTGCATAACCCCATCATGGAAAGCTACGAGTTCACGCTGCATAAGTGATGCAAGGATAAGAGGACCGGTAATTCGAATAGGTTATCTGTCGGGCAATCCGTACTTTTGCAGGACGAGCCGCGAAGACGGGCTGCGCCTTGGCATGCCGGCCGAGGCGGGGTCTGTTGCGCGCAGGGCTTGTTTTCAGTTTAATCTTAATTCATAAATCGATACCCGAGAAATGAAAAAGTTAGCATTTGCCGTTTTGGGTTTCTTTCTCCTGGTTTTTTCCGGGATGGCGCAAGAAAACCCAGTGAAATGGACGTGTTCGGTCAATTACTTGGAAGGCAACGAAGCCGAATTGGTAATCAAGGCCCAGACGGGCGGCGGTTACCATTTGTATTCGCAATTCATGGAAGAAGGCGGCCCGATGCCGACCGTGTTCAACTTCCCTCAATCGGGCAGTTTCAGTTTGGAGGGGAAAGCCGTTGAAAGCCCCGAACCGATTGAGGAACTCGATGAGATTTTCGGCACCAAGGTGCGGTTCTTTGCCAACGATGCCGAATTTCGCCAGAAAATCCGCATTCATTCCGAAAAGGATTTCGAAATAGCGGCAACGGTCGACTATCAGGTCTGCAACGATGAGACGTGCATTCCTTTCAGCGACATCGATTTGAAGTTTTCGGTGAAAGGTGCCGCCGGGGAAGCCGTGCAACCTGCTTCCCAAACCCGGCCGGCCGAAGAAAAGCCGCTCGACCCCGCTCCGGCCGGAACGGTAGCGGAAACTTCCGGGAGCGTTAAGGCCGATGCGGAACCTGTTTCCGGAGCAGCGCCTGCCGCCAGCATCGAAGAAACGGCGGTAGTGGAAGAAACTCCGGCCCCGGCCGAGGAAGAAGAGTCGCTGGCAGGTTTCTTCTTGCTGGCTATCCTGGCGGGTCTGGCTTGCGTGTTCACGCCTTGCGTGTTCCCGATGATTCCCATGACGGTTTCGTTCTTCATGGATACCGATGATGGCACGAGCCGTAAGGCCGGAATCATCAAAGGAGCTATCTTCACTTTGTCTATTACCTTGATATATACGTTAATCGGGGCAATTGTAGCGATAACCAAAAGCGCCGACTTCGCCAATGTGCTGAGCACGCACTGGATTCCCAACCTGATTTTCTTCCTCTTGTTCGTGGCTTTCGCGTTTTCTTTCTTCGGGTTGTTCGAAATAACCTTGCCTACAGGCTTGTCGAACAAGATGGATGCCAAGGCCGACAAGGGCGGCTACATTTCGGCCTTCTTCATGGCTGCCGTTCTGGCGATCGTGTCTTTCTCCTGCACAGGGCCTTTTGTGGCTACGCTGTTGGTGGAAGCGGCCATGGGGACTTCGGTAATCAAGCCTTTGCTGGGCATGTTCTTTTTCGGCTTGGCCATGGGCTTCCCGTTCTTCCTCTTGTCCCTTTTCCCCTCCTTGCTGGCCAAGATGCCCAAGTCGGGCGGCTGGCTGAATTCGGTGAAGGTGGTTTTTGCTTTTATCCTTCTGGCCTTCGGCATGAAATTCCTTTTGAACATCGATCAGGTTTACGAGCTGGGCCTCTTCACCCGCGAGGTATTCATCGCCATCTGGATTGTCATTTTCTCGCTGATGGGGTTCTACTTGTTGGGGAAAATCAAATTCGCGCATGACTCGGACGTGCCGCATATCGGGGTGTTCCGCCTCCTTTTGGTGATTGTCACGTTCACGTTTGTGGTTTATCTGGTTCCGGGCTTGTTCGGCGCGCCGCTGAAGATGGTGTCTCCCCTGCTGCCGCCCATGACCACCCAGCAGTTCACGCTTAGCCAGCCGGCAAGCGCCCCGGTGGCCGGATTGACAGGCCCCGAGCAGGAATTGTGCGGGACCCCGCGCTATTCCGACCGCTTGCATCTGCCCTTCAACCTCAAAGGCTATTTCGACTTCGAGGAAGGAATCGCTTGCGCCAAGGAACAAGGGAAGCCGGTTTTCATCGACTTCAAAGGCCATGCTTGCGCCAATTGCAAGAAGATGGAAAATGAAGTATGGTCAGACCCGCGTGTGCAGGCCTTGCTTAAAGAATACGTGATAATTGCCTTGTATTGCGACGACAAGACCGAGCTTCCCGAAAGCGAATGGGTCACTTCCACGGTAGACGGGAAGGTGAAAAAGACTATGGGGAAGCGGAACTCGGATTTCCAGGTGACCCGTTTCAAGACCAACACCTTGCCTTTCTATCATCTGCTGGATAGCGAAGGGGAGCCGCTTGTGCGCGAAGGCTACGGGTATGACGGTGATGTGGAAGCCTTTATCGCTTACTTGCAATCCGGTTTGGACGCATTCGGGAAATAAAATCCGGAAGAGGCCGCCGTTCTGAGGCGGTAGTTTGCCCGAGAAATCTTCGGGCAAGGACAGACGGGTTCCCGGAAGGTTAAAACCTTCCGGAAACCCGTTTTTTATGCCGGTCTTCGGTCTTTTGGCGAGCCGGTTTTCAGTCTTTTGTTGGGCTTTCGCGATGGTCTGTTCCGTTCTTTCCGGTTGCCGGGAAGGTTTGTTCCGGGCAGGGAGGACGGGATTTTGCAAGAGGGGAAGATTCCGGCCGGCCGATCTTTATCCGGCTGCCCTTTGTGAAGAAAGGCCCGTACAAGGAGACAGGGTGCTTCTGTTCGTGAAAGGATTGCGCGATCCGGGAGGTTTTCCGTCCGGGTCGGATAGGAAGTCCCGGATTGGCGGGCCTGCAAGGATGTTTTGGAAAATTTATTTAATATGAACTTGGCTTTTAGCCGGAAATAACTACCTTGCCGGCCTATTACGGTTTTCCGTGTGTTCGGGGCGCGGCGCGCTGCTTGGCGATTTTTCAGGTTGTGCCAAGGAACGATCCGGGCCGGGGCAGGCATCCGATTCTTCGTTTCGCGGTTTTTTTTGTTATTGGACGTTGAAGCAGAAGCGCGCCGGGCCTTTGCTCCGTTGAGGTTTTTAATGGAAATTCATTTTAAAATACAAGTTAAATACAGGATTATGAAAAAGATTCTTTCTGTCTTTTGCGCGGTTTTCCTTGCGGCAAGCCATGTTTTGCTGGCGAACCCGGTAGAGGAAGCGGAAGCCCGCAGGATTGCAAGCGAGTTTGCCGGGCGGAACATGCCGGGGCATGTCCTCAAATCGGATCAGGGAGACGGTTTGTACACCGCCTATGTTTCAAAAGGGCAGAACGGGGAACCCCGTTTCTATGTGTTCAATCTCGGCCATGATGGCGGTTTTGTCATCGTCTCGGGCGACAGCCGGACACCGGCCGTGCTGGGTTATGCCGAAAAGGGCAGTTTCCGTTATGAAGAAGTCCCTGAAAACATGAAGTGGTGGCTTTCCGAATACGGCCGCCAGATAGAACGGATTCCGGAAGGATTCGTCATGAAGGCGAAGGTTGGACATGATTTATTAAAGACCGGCAAACAAGAAAGCATATCGCCCTTATTGGGAGATATAGCCTACAACCAGGACGAGCCGTTCAACAACCTTTGCCCGGTATTGCCCGATGGCTCGACCGCTCCGACCGGTTGCGTGGCTACGGCCGTGGCGCAGATTATGCGCTATTACGGGCATCCTCTTGCCGGTACAGGCTCGCATAGCTACACATGGGAAAACGCGAACGGAGGAACGCAGGTGCTTTCGGCCGATTTCGGCGCCACGCAGTACGACTGGGATAACATGCTGCCTTCGTACGAAGAAGGGTACAATGACGACCAGGCCGAAGCCGTGGCTACGCTCATGTACCATTTGGGAGTGGCGTTCGAGATGGATTACGCTCCCGTGAGCCTTGTTCCTTCCAGTTCCGTGCCGCCGGCCCTTCATGGTTTTTTCGGGTACGATGGAGCCATGTCTTACCGTTCGAGGTCGGATTACAACGATGAGGATTGGAAAGCCTTGATACGTGCCGAACTGGAAGCCGGCCGGCCGGTGTTTTACGGGGGGCAGGCCGATGGCGGCGGGCATGCGTTCGTTCTGGACGGATGCCAGGCCGATGATTATTTCCACGTCAATTGGGGATGGAGCGGTCGTTACGATGGCTATTTCCTTTTGGACGCGCTCAATCCTGAGGGGCAGGGTACAGGAGGTTTCGAAGGGGGATACAACCGTTACCAGGAAATGCTGATCGGCATCCAGCCCGAGGCGGGAGGCGTGTTCCAGCCTGTAATCTATTCGCTCGGGATTTCGGCCGTGGACGACAGCATCCTGCGCGATGGCGGGCGCATACGGCTTAGCGGGAATTTTTCCAATTGGGACTGGGATACCGCCCATGCCGAAATCGGGATGCTGGTGTACGATGAATCGGAAGAACTGGTAGACACTTTGGGACTTTCGGGCCAGGTATTGTTCACGCCTTATGGAGGCGGGTTTGTTTTCGACAGGGAGCATCCTTTCGAGGATGCCTGGCCGCAGGATTTGCCGGAGGGCCTGTACAAGGTATATTACGGGTACCGGACGGGCGAGGACCAGCCCTGGAAGAGGGTGCAGATTTCGCCCGATACTTCTTCCTGCGTGCAAGCGGAAGTGAAAGGGGAAAAAGTTTATTTCACGACCCTTGCCGGGGAAGGCCGGCCTGAACCGCCGGCCACCCCTGCCAATCTGGAGGTTTCGACCGAAGGTACGACAACGCCCGGGGAAGTGTACCAGCATGAAGATTTCACGGTGGAAGCCCTGATTGTAAACTCGGGGGGAACGGATTTCGACGGGGAGCTCTGCCTGGTGATGAGCACGGGTCTTTTCAGCACTAACGACATAGTGAGCTATTCCTGGCCGGCCACGCCTTGCCATGTGCCGGGAAATGGCGAACAGACGGTGACCTTCACGCATAATGTGGGAGGTCTTTCCCCGGGAACGTATTATTTCTATGTTGCCATAGTAGAAGGCAATATGATGGAGGCTCTCGGAGGGGAATCCTTGCCGGAAGACGTAACGTGGTGCAGGCAGGTAGAGGTGCTCGGGAACGGGGGCTATGAGGATCCGGAGCTCTGGCTGGTTTCGGATCAAACCGAATACCCTGGACAGGTTGCGCCGAACGAGGACTTTTCCATCAGTACGGTGGTGATGAATACGGGCGGCGATTACACGGGAACGTTGTACATGACCTTGTTCCAGGGAGAAAATCTCGCTTACCAGTCCCAGCCCGTGGTGGCGACAGTGCCTTCGGGCGGCAGTTTCCCGCTTTCTTTCGAGGGCAGCACGGCAGGGCTTTCCGAGGGAACCTACGATTTGTATATCGGGTACATAGACGGGATGTATCTTGTCCCCATTCCCATGGACAATGGCGGCTACCTTAGCCTTCGGGTCGGGGAAGGAGGAGATGCCGGGGAACCGGAACTGTACAGGTACGATGCGGAAACCGACTTCCCTTCGGTGATTTACCAGAACGAGGATTTCACGGCCAGCACGGTATTGCGTAATTCCGGTTCGGACTTTTCGGGGAATATAACCGTTTTGCTGCTCGATGAAAGCGGGAGCGTCCATTACAATACGACCCCCATCCAAGCGGTTGTTCCGGCAAACGGATCCGCTCCCGTGAATATTACGGGCAATGTGGGCATGCTCGCCACGGGCAACTACCTTATCGGGTTCGGATGGGTTGAAGGGATGAGCGTCACGCTCATTGCCGATGAAGAGGGGTACAATGTCTCCTCGGTGCAAGTAAAGAAACAACGGCTTGCCAACGAGAATATTGCCGAGCGGCCGGTGTTCCGGGTTTATCCGAATCCGGTTGGCGATTATTTGCAAGCAGACTGCCAGGAAGGCATGGAGCGGATAAGGGTCTACTCGTCTTTCGGCTCGATTTTGCTTGAGGAGGATTGCCAGGGCCGGACTTCGTGCCGGATGGAGACCGCGTCCTTGCCGGCGGGTTTGTACTTGTTGCAGGTGGAGACGGGGAGCGGTACTTTCACGGAACGCTTTGTCAAGAGGTAAGCAGTGTGCAGAAAGCCGGAAAATGACGAATGCCGGCGGCGGGCGGGCTTGCCTCTGTGGAGGAAGGCGGCTCGAAGCCTGCGGCAAGCGTTTTTTTCGGGCGGGAGAAAGAGAGTCTGAAGCCCGAGGCAAAGCAAGGCCTTGCAAGCAGAAGCCCCCGTTAGATCATTCTAACGGGGGCTTCTTTTGGGAAGGGTTTTCAAAGGTTCGCGATGTGTACGCGCGCTGGAACGAAACAGGAAGGCATCGAGTTCGACATGCACGCGCCACAGCGGGCGGCAACGCGGCCTTTGCTTCTTTCAGCAAGGTTCCCGGGGTTTCGGACAAGCCGAATCCGGCCTGAATCCGGCGCTCGCGCTTGCCGTGCCGAACGGCAAAGGAAAAGCCTGCTTGACGAAGGTCCAGGCGTGCGGGCCTTCATCCGGCAGCAGCGCCGGATCGTTTCTCAGAAGTTATCCGTCCTTTCCTCCGAACTGAAACTTCCTCCGGGCATCGACGCGGATCGTTTCTCAGAAGGGGAACGGATCGTCTTCCGGGTTGTATTCCGGCTCGTTTTCCAGTTTTTCAGGAACGTGGGGAATAGCCTCCACCCCTTGGATCACGGTCGGCGTTTCGTTTTTGCGCCCGCCTAACATGGTGAGGTTCTGCGCCTCGATTTCGGTAACATAGCGTTTTTGTCCCGAATCTTCCCAGCTGCGGAGCCGGATGCGGCCTTCCACATAGATCTGGCTGCCCTTTTTCAGGTACTTTTCGGCCACTTCCGCCAAGCCCCGGTAAAGCACTACCCAGTGCCATTCGGTATGTTCCGATCTGACGCCTTGCTTGTTCTTGTAGGTTTCTGTCGTGGCAACCGCCAAGCGTACTTTCTTGTTGCCGTTCTCGAACGTGAAAACTTCCGGATCCTTGCCTAAGTTTCCAATCAGGATGACTTTGTTTACTCCACTCATGATATAAGTTTTTTGGGGTTTTCCGATAAACTTTCGGTTTCCAGCTTGATAACGGATGCCGGCTTGTTTTATCGGAAGAAGGACCCTTAAATAATCTTAAATTCGAGGAAAAATTTTTCTATGCTTTTCGGGACGGCTACCGAAGAGAGGCTTTCCAGAGGGATTTCCCGGTACCGGGAGTCGCCTTTTATGGCTTGGGCCAACCGGCTGCCAGGTTCGACTTTGTAGAAGCAGATATGCAATTTGCGGTGGCTGAGCGTTTGCGTGTAGGATTTGAGGAACTGCAATTCCGGATGAGCCGTTCCTTTTGCCGGGAAGCCGCCGTATGGCGGAAGCGCGCTTTCTTGGGCCATGTTCCCGGCTTCGGTTCCGGGTCCTATCGAGGGGAGGTCGCACAGGCCTCGCCATAAGTCGCTGTAACCTCGTTGATGAATCCAAGTCGATCCGTTTTCAACGAGGAGGAGGTAATGGAGCTCTCGCCAAGGAAGGGGGTCTTTCGGCTTTTTTACCGGAAGCAGTTCCACTTGCCCGGACAAGAAGGCGTGGCATTGCCCGGAAAAAGGGCAAAGGGAAGGGTTTTCCTTGCACAGGTATTTGGCGGGGGTGCAGGCTAACGCGCCGAATTCCATGAGGGCCTGGTTGAAAAGCCCGGCTTGGGCGGCATCGATTCTTTCCTGCAAGACGGCCATTATCTTCTTTTTGCAAGACGGGCTTCCTGCTTCGTCGAAAATGCCGTCCATGCGGCAGATGAAGCGGATCACATTGCCATCGACGACGGGATGGCTGAGGTTGAAAGCGAAAGAGGCGATGGCTGCCGCCGTGTAGTCGCCTATGCCCGGGAGCTGCCTTAAAAGGGCGTAGTCGGGGGGAAATCGGTCGTGGTATTTTTCGTGAACGATTTTGGCCGTTGCGTGAAGGTTCCTGGCCCGGGAATAATAGCCTAATCCCTGCCATAGCTTGAGCACTTGGGATTCGGGCGCCGAGGCCAGGCGGGCCACATCGGGGAAATTTTCCAAAAACCGCTGGTAATAAGGTTCGCCCTGGGCCACCCGCGTCTGCTGCAGGATGATTTCCGACAACCAGATGTGGTAGGGATCGCGGGTCTGCCTCCAAGGAAGATCCCGTTGGTTTTCCTGGTACCAGGCTATGAGTTTGAGCGCGAACGACACGGCAAGGGCTTTTGCTGGGGAGAGCAAAATTAAGAAGCCGTCCAAAATTCTGCAATCCCGGAAGTTTCGGGATTTCGGGCTGTCTTGCGGGGTATTCCGTTCGCTTTCTTTTTCTTCATGGCTTTCTTGCCCGTGGCGGCATGAAACTGTCCTTGGGCTGCAAGGGAGGCGCATTGAAGCAGCTTCTAAAAAAATATTACCTTTGCAATTTGTTTTTTCTTGACAAGAAGGCCGTCCTGAGGGGCTTGAACTGCTTTCAAGAAGAATTTCCGCGAAAGGTTCGCACGGTTCGGGGCGCGCGCCGTCTGCCGTGCAAAGGGAAACGTGTTCCTATGTTTCCTCGGGCGGAGGTGGCGGGTTCCCTTTGCGAAATCAATACCATTCAAACGTAGAGTTCCTGTCTGGTTTTTGATCCGAAGCCATGCGGAATGCGGAAGCGTTGCAGCGGGAGGCTTTTGGCTTGTCGGGGATTTATTGGAGGTTTTTGAGAGAATTACAGTATAAAAGTGAATAAAGAATTAATCGTCAACTCCACGCCGCAGGAGGTAGTGATAGCCTTGTTGGAAGACAAAGTGCTGGTGGAGCTGCACAGGGAGAAGAACAATACCCAGCATTCGGTCGGGGACATTTTCTTAGGCAGAGTCAAGAAAATCATGCCGGGATTGAATGCCGCTTTCGTCGATGTGGGTGCCGCAAAGGAAGGTTTTCTGCATTTTCTGGATTTGGGGCCGCAGGTGCAAGCCATGCACAAGTTCACCAATTGCGCCTTGCACGGCGACCAGACCCAACTGGATATTTCGGAATACAAGCTGAAAGACGAGGTTTCGAAGACCGAGAAAATTTCCACGTATCTCAAACAGAACCAGCATATCCTGGTTCAAGTCACCAAAGAGCCCATTTCGACGAAAGGCCCGCGCCTGAGTTCCGAAATCTCTTTTGCCGGGCGGTACCTGGTCTTGATACCGTTTTCCAACCGCATTTCGATTTCCCAGAAAATCAAAAGCCCGGAAGAGCGCCTTCGCTTGCGCAATCTGGTTCAAAGCGTCAGGCCTAAGAATTTCGGGGTGATCATCCGCACGGTGGCCGAAGGGAAGACCTCGGCGGAACTGCATGCCGACTTGAGCAGCCTTTTCCGCAAATGGGAGCAGATAAAGACGCATCTTCACAATGTGTCGCCTCCGGTAAAGGTATGCAGCGAATTGGACAAGACCGTAAGCATCTTGCGGGACTTCCTGTCTAACGATTTCGATCAAATCGTGACCGATAGCGAGGACATTTACGAAGAAATCCGGGCCTATATAGAAACGATCGCGCCCCAGAAGAAGAACATCGTGAAGTGGTACCGCGACCGGGAACCCATTTTCGACCATTATGGCGTGTCCAAGCAGATAAAGGCTTCCTTTGGGAAGGTGGTGAACATAAAACGGGGCGGCGCCTACTTGGTGGTGGAACACACGGAGGCCATGCACGTGATCGATGTCAATAGCGGGCATCGGGTCAACGCCGAGCAGAGCCAGGAAGCCAATGCCCTGGAAGTGAATCTGGAAGCTGCTGCCGAAGTGGCTCGCCAGGTCCGCTTGCGCGACATGGGCGGAATCGTGATCGTGGACTTCATCGACCAGCGCGAGCCCCAGAACCGCAAGACGCTTTTCGAGGCCATGGTCAAGAACATGGAAAACGATCCTTCCAAGCATACCGTCCTGCCGCCTACCAAGTTCGGGCTGATACAGATAACCCGGCAACGGGTCAGGCCGCAGACGCAAATCGACGTGCTGGAAACCTGCCCTGCTTGCGGGGGAACGGGGCGGATCCGTCCCAGCGTCTGCGTGGTGGACGAAATAGAACGCGATGTGGAATACCTTGTCAAAGATATCAATGCCCGGCGTTTTACCGTTGTGCTGAGCCCTTATGTCTACGCGTTCATGCGGGCTCGTTTCTGCGCATACCAGCGCAAGTGGCTGAGGCTCTACCACCGCTGGATCCGTTTGCGGGTAAGCAGCTCCTCGGGTTTTTTGGAATACAAGTTCATTGACCGGAACGGAGACGAAATCAAACTGTAGGCAAGGATGAAAATCACGGCCAGCCGCACGGCTTCGCTTTTGGAAATTCTTTTGGATGCTTTCCCGGAAAGCAACAAGACGCATTTGAAGAAGGCAATCCGGTACGGCTGCGTGTCATTTTCAGGGAAAGTGCTGGAGAATCCCGCTTTCCTGTTGCAGGAAGGGCAGCACGTAGAGTTCAAGAAATACCAGGAACGGGAGGCGGCGAAGGGGAACGCCCCGTTCAAAATCCTTTTTGAAGACGATGCCGTGATGGCGGTGGTGAAGCCGGCCGGGATTCTCTCGTGCGGGAGGACGACCGAACGCACGCGATCCATGTTCGGCGCGGTGGACTATTACCTGCGGCAAAAAACCCGGGGGAGGGAGCGAGCTTATACCGTGCACCGCCTCGACCGCGAGGTCGGGGGGATCCTTCTCTTTGCCAAGAGCGGGCAGGCCAAGGACGGGCTGCAGGAACACTGGCCCGAAGTGAGGAAAGATTACTATGCTTTGGTAGAGGGGGTTCCGCCGAAGGAGAAAGGCACGTTGCAATCCTGGCTGAAGGAAAATGCCCGCCAAGTGGTCTATTCGCTGCGGGAAGAGCAGGAAGGGGCCAAATGGGCCATGACGCATTACCGGGTATTGGCCTATTATGCCGGGAAAGGGAAAAAGACCGGCAGGGACGATGCTTTGTTTTCGCTTTTGCAAGTCCGTTTGGAAACCGGGAGGAAGAACCAGATAAGGGTTCATCTTTCGGATATGGGATGCCCGATCGTGGGCGACCGGAAATACGGCGCCGATGCCAAGGTGAAGCGCCGGGTCCGGCTATATGCTTTTGCCATAAATTTTCCCCATCCCCTCACGGGGGAACGGGTGGATTTGGAAATGCCGCTTCCGGAGAATTTCGTTTATGTAGACAACCAGACAGAATATTGAAATGCCTCGATGCCTATCGGAAAAGGAGAGTCGGTGCCCGGTTGAAGAAAGTTGCGCGGAAATGGAATTCAACCAGCCGGCCGATGAATTGGTGCCGTCCAAGAGCCGTATACGGTTGTTTTTGGAACGATTCGGCCTGGGCCGGTTCTTCCTGCGTTTTGTCGATGTGAAAATCATCCGCTTTTTCATGGTGGCCGGGTTGAACACGGCTTTCGGGTGGTGTGTCTTTTCTTTGCTTATCTTTATCGGCTTGCATTATACTCTGGCCGCCCTCATCGGGCAGGTCATAGGGATTTTTTTCAATTTCAGGACTTACGGGGCTTTAGTCTTCCGGAACAAGGAGCTGAACCTGCTTCCCCGCTTCATTGCCGTGTACGTGCTCATGTACCTGTGCAATGTGGGAGGAATGACCGCGCTGAAATGGCTTTTTGGCTTGAACGACTATGTGGTTTCGGCCATCATGTGTGTTCCCGTAGGGCTTTTGGGTTTTGTTTTGAACAAGTTGTTCGTTTTTGAACGGGTGCGGAAAGCCGGCTCGGGCAAGGAGCCGTGTTCCGAAAAACAAATGGATATGAAAGAGCGGATCGAACTATTCTTCAAAGGGCTGTGGACGGACAAGAGCAAGGGCGCCTTTTACCTGCTTTGCCTCTTTGGCTTCATTTTCCTCTTTTGGGGCAGTTTCCATGCGGGCATGTCGGGCGACGAGGAAATCCATAACGTTCAGGCGGCGCACGTCTACGATTTTTACCGGACACTCGGGAAGGATTCCACGGCGGCGGTAGTGACGGATTCCTACAATCTGCCGCTTTACGGGCAAGTCGTGGATAATTTCGCCTATGCTTTGGACAGGTGGTTCGGCATAGGCGATGTGATGCAGGTCCGCCATACGGTGAATGCCATTTGCGGCTGGATAGCGATCCTGTTCACTTCCCTGATCGTTTTCAGGATTTCCGGCCGGAAATATTTCCCGGCAGCCCTTACTTTTTTCCTTTTCCTCTTTTCGCCCCGTTTCCTCGGGCATTCCTTCAACGACCTGAAGGATGTCAATTTGGTGACATTCATGTCGATGGGCCTTTTTTACATGGTGGTTTTCCTGCAAGATTTCCCCAAGGTGAAGCGTTCCACGATTGTCATGCTGGGGCTTAGCATCGGCTTGGCCATGGCCGTTCGCGTGGGCGGCTTGATTTTGATTGCATACTTGGGGCTTTTCGGCTTGATCCGGTACTTTGCCTTGGCAAGGCAGGGGCAATTGGGCGGGTTGTCGAAAGGGGCGGCTTTCTGGAAACTGGTGAAATACGGTTTGCTGGCCAGCGTGGGCGGTTACCTTTTGTGCGTGCTTTTGTGGCCTTATGCCATGAAAGGGCCGTTCGAACACGTTTTCGGATCGCTTTCGTCCATGAACGCCTTTGCCATCAACATACGCCAGCTGTTTGAAGGACGTTTGCAATGGAGCGGCTCGCTGCCTTGGTACTACACGCCCAAATTCATTTTCATGACGATTCCGGTAGCGGTTATCGTGGGAGCCCTTGCGGCTTTGGCGACCGGATGGGGGAAAGGTCGGTCGTTCTGGACATTCTTGCTGCTTTTCTGTTTCGTCTTCCCCGTTTTTTGGATTGTCTACACGAAAGCCAATGTGTACGGGGGCTGGCGGCATTCCATGTTCTGCTACCCTACGCTGGTGGCTTTGGCCGGATTGGGCTACTACGGCTTGTATCAACGGTTTTCGAACCGGTACTTGCGTTGGGGGCTCGGCTTGGCTTTGCCGTTGCTGCTCATGGCAGGCCCGGTTCGCCATTGCGTGGCGAACCATCCTTACGAGTACGTGTACTTCAATGAATTGGCGGGCGGCATCAGGAACGCGTACGGCAAGTACGAGATGGATTACTATTACCACTCCACCCGGGAGGGAACGGAATGGGTTCTGGCCCACGCCGACACCTCGCTGCTGGCTCCGGGTCAGAAATTCAAGGTGGCCACATGGCACCTTTCATCGGTAAGCAATTATTTGAAGCAGGACACCGCGCATTTCAGGCCGGTCTTTTCGCGGATTTACCAAATGGGCAACAACGACTGGGATTATGCTGTCTTTGCCATAACGGGCATGAATCCCGACTGGATTACCAATGCGGAGGTCTTTCCTCCGGTCAATACGGCATACACGGTCGATGTGGACGGAGTGCCTATCTGCATTGTGCTCGAACGGAAAGACAAATCCGACTTTTACGGGTACCAGGCCCTGCAGCAGGGCAAGCTCGATTCGGCCAAGGTTTTCTTTCATCGGGCATTGGAAACGAATCCCTATAACGAGCAGGCATTGGAGAACCTGGCGGAAACCTACCTGAAGCAAGGCAAGCCCGACAGCGCCCTTGCCTATGCTGCCCGTTGGGCCGGGAGCGTTCCGTCCAATACTACCGCCCAAGTCCTTCTTGCCAATGTCTATTTTGCCCAAGGGGATATTTCGAACGCTCTTTCAACGGCTTTGCGGATGAAGAAAAACGATCCGGAAGAAATCAGCGGGTATTGGTTCAGCGCCCATTGCTATTTGCAGCAAGGCAATATGCAGATGGCATTGAACGAATTGCAGGCGCTGGTACGCATCCAGCCGTATGCGCCGGCCTACCAGCTCATGGCCCGGATATACCAAGCGGCCGGCCAGACGGCTGCTGCCCGGCAATGTCTCGACTTTGCTGCACGTTTGCAATAGGACGGCAAGCAGCAAGAAACGCCACGCCAACCGAAGCAGGACGGCAAGAACGCCGCGGCACAGCAGGCGGGGGCTTTATCTGCTTACATCATGTTAACCTGTTGGAAATGCGGGTTGCGGAAAAATAGGCCGCGCCGGCAAGCCAACGGGTTTTCGGCTCCTGAAGCCAGTTCAGAGTGCCTGGAACGGGTTGCCTGTCATTCGCAAAACGGCTTCGGGTTTTCCGATCCGTTTTCCCGGAAGACGGGGTCCGGTTCCTTGGCCTTGCTCGGGAAGTGCATGTCCTGGATGTTGAGCTGGATGTTCGGGTTCCGGTTGAAGGTGTTTTCTTCCAAATGGTAGCAAATGTCGAACGACTTGTTCCGCCGGATTTCCTCGTAGGCTTCTCCTTGCTGGAAGGCAATCCCGTCGAAAGGATGGGAACGTGAAATTTGCTGGAAAAGCGATAGCTTGAGGTGGTTGTTCCTGAGCCGGCGCGAGGAGCCGGCATCTTGAACGAATTTGCTTTCGAACAAAGGATTGGGATTCAGCGGGCCGAAAGGGGCGAAATCCTTGAGGACGGAGACCAGTTCGGGCGTGATTTCCTCGAAAAGGAGCTCGTCGTCGATTTCAATTTCCCGTTGAGGTTCTTCTTTAAGGTTTTCCTGAACGAAGCGTTCGAAAGCCGAAGAGAAGGCTTCCAGGTTTTCCAGCCGTATCGTGAGGCCGGCCGCGTACTTGTGGCCGCCGAAATGTTCGAGCAGATGCCCGCAGGCGGCAATGGCATCGTAGATATTGAAATCTTTCACCGACCGGGCCGAGCCTACCAGCGTATTGTCGTCCCCGTTGGCTGTGGTCGTGAAGACAATGGTGGGACGGTAATAGGTTTCCGTGAGCCTTGAGGCCACGATTCCGATAATGCCCTGGTTCCAGCTCGATTTGTAGACGATCGTGCTGGCCCGGCTTCCGGCTTGCGGGTCGCGGTTAATCAGTTCCAACGCCTCCTCGGTGGCCAGATGGTCGAGGTTTTTCCGCTCCATGTTGTTGGAGTTGATGAGTTTGGCCATCTCTTCGGCGGCATCTATATTCTTACAAATCAATAGTTTGACAGCGTTTTTCCCGTCTTGGACCCTTCCGGCTGCATTCAGGCGGGGTCCCAGCGAGAATACGAGATCGCTATTGGTTATTTCCCGGTCGAAGAAAAGCGGTTTCCCGCACCCTCTTGCCATGGGGGCCGGCTGGTTCCTGTGGTTTTCGGGCCGGTAGGGCTTGATGTTGGCGTATCTCAGCACGGTTTCGATGCCCGGTCGGGGCATGGTGTTGAGCAGCATCAGCCCGTAGTAGGAGAGTATGCGGTTTTCGCCTACTACCGGAACAATGTCGGAAGCAATGCTTAGGGCGGCCAGGTCCAGGAGCGGGTAGACGTTCCGGCGCAAATCGAGATGGTTCTTCAAGCAATAGGCCCAGGCAAGCTTGAGCCCGACCCCGCATCCGGAAAGATGCTTGCAAGGATAGGCGCAATCTTCCCTTTTCGGGTCGAGGACCGCATAGGCGGGAGGAATCTCCCCTTCGGCCAGATGGTGGTCGCATACGATGATGTCGATGCCGTTCTCCTTCGCGTAGAGGACTTCCGCATTGGCCTTGATGCCGCAGTCCAAGACAATCATCAAGCTCACTTTGTTCTCGATGGCATAGTCGATGCCCCGTTTCGAGAGGCCGTACCCGTCGATATACCGGTCGGGGACAAAAAAGCCCAGATCGTCCGGGTCGGCCATGAACTTTTCCAAGAAAAGGTAGACCAAGGCTACGGCCGTAATCCCATCCACATCGTAATCGCCGTAGACGCAGATGCGTTCTTTGTTTTCAAGGGCCCGCTGCAACCGCTCCACCGCCCTGTCCATGTCTTTCATGAGGAAGGGGTCGTGAAGATGTTCGAGCCGAGGCTTGAAAAACCGTTCCGCTGCTTCTTCGGTGGTTATGCCGCGCTGGTATAGCAGTTTGGCAATGTGGGGGTTAGCGTGTAGGTTCTTTGGTATGTCTCCCTTTACTTGCTTGATAACCCATAATTTATCCATGTTGTACGATTAAACGGAGTCGGATCCGGCTGGCGGCAGCATTGCGTCTCCCGCCGGAAAGGGAGCCGGAGGAATCCGGGAAGCGTCTGGTTGCAGGAAAGGCAGTTGTTGTCTTCTTTCGGGCAGAGTTCCCGGCAAAGCCAACAAAAGTAGTCTATTTTCATGTTTAACGCAAGGGGAAAGGCGATGTCCGGGATTTCTTATTAATTTTTAATCGATTGGGAATGTTTTGTTTGTGTTTTTTTGGGGGGGGTGAAGGATAAACTGGCAGCGCCGGATCTGCGCCTGGAGCAAAACCAAGGCAAAGCCTTGCTTCTGCTCTCGGCTTGCATTTTATTTGTTAACTTTGCACGTATTTTATGTGTTTCCAGCGCGGTTTTGTGCAAGGTTTTCCATAACAATATTATTGCCAATAACTTGTGTTAAAACAGTTGGAACAGGAGCAAAAACGCACTCCGATGGAGAAACCGAAAATATTGTTTGTGAACCAGGAGATTTTCCCCTACACCAAGGAAACGCCCATGTCGAAAATGAGCCGTTACCTTCCGCAGGGAATCCAGGAAAGAGGGAAGGAAATCCGTACGTTCATGCCTCGTTACGGTGTCATCAATGAAAGGCGGAACCAGTTGCACGAGGTGATTCGGCTTTCGGGGATTAATCTGATTATCAACGATACGGATCACCCTCTCATCATCAAGGTAGCTTCCATCCAGTCGGCAAGGATGCAAATTTATTTCATCGACAACGAGGAATATTTTCACAAGAAAAACATGTTTTTCGACAAAGCGGGGAAGTTTTATGAGGATAATGACGAAAAATGTATTTTCTTTGCCCGCGGAGTGCTGGAAACCGTGAAAAAGCTGGCCTGGGCGCCCGACTTGATATTTTGTTGCGGATGGTTCACGTCCTTGCTTCCCCTTTACGTGAAAACGCTTTACCGCGACAATCCCGTTTTTGCCAATGTGAAGGTTGTAACCGCCATCTGCGAAGATCGTTTTGAGGGGAACTTTCCGGCTTCTTTTCCCGACAAGCTGGCTTACGACCAGATTCCGGAAAGCGTATTGAGCGCGTATGGCAAGTTTTCCTGCCAGGATTTGACGCGTCTGGCTGTGGATTATTCGGACGGCATTCTGTATGCATCGAAAGAAGTTTCCTCCCAGCCTTGGCTGCAAAAGGCCGTGAAAGAGGCCAGAAAACCCGCTTTGATTTACCCGGGAGAGGAAGCCTCTGCTGTGGGAAAAATCGATGAATTCTTAGGTAAATTTCTCAAAGACAGAAAGTAGGAGGATGAATATCTCAATTCCAGGAAGAGTCCTTTTCCTTTTTTCCTTGATGTTGGCTTTTTTTTCTTGCCAGAGCGACCCGGATGCCATACTGGGTAACGACATGCACGCCAACGACAGCCTGCAAGCCCATTATGATACTGCATTCCAGATAGAGGCGTTCAGCGTGAGCGACGACTCGATCATCTTGCAAAATGCTTCTACCGTGCTGTTGGGAACATCCTACAGCCCGGTTTTCGGGTCTTCGACCTATAATCTGGTGGTGCAGCTGCTCACTTTGCGGACATCGGACGATGCCTATTCCTCCGGAAGCCTCGACTACTCCCGCATCGATTCGGTGATCCTGTACCTGCCCTATTCCCGTTCTTTCCCAACGCACAACAGGATGGACGGAAGGGCGCTTACATTGTCGATCCACGAATTGGAAGAAGACATTGTCGACGGGGTGGGTTATGACAGCGCCTATAGTTCGAATTACCAGGTACGCTACAACCAAAGCAGGCCGATTGCCGGCCCGGTCACGGTCTATCCGCGTCCCTACGACACGGTTTACGACTCGGTTTCGGGTTCGCTGCTGATAGCGCCTTTGAAGATAAGCCTGAACCACGATTTCGGCCGGATGCTTTTAGACAAGGTGAAGTCCATGTCGGAATCGGAATGGCTCGATCTGGAAGCTTTTCCCAAGTATTTCAAGGGGATTTATATCAAAGTGCAGCCTTGCACGCGTGAAGAGGAAAGCATCGTCTTTTCGGTCAGCAACCTGTTTGCGGAAGGCGCTTACTTGAATGTTTATTTCGATGGCATGGGCGACCAGACATCCTACCAGTCGTTTGTCTTGGGCCCCACGCGCTTTACCCAGGTGATCCGCGACAGGACGGTTTCGACCGATCCTTTGTACAAGGCCCAGATGGAAAAGCCGTTCGATACGGTTAGCGGGCGGGAAAGGCTTTACGTGGAAGGTTCGGGGGGAAGCCGCATCCGTTTCCGCTTGCCCGGTTTCGAGGAAGTGGTTTCCGGGAAAGTGGTCCTCAACCAGGCCGTGCTGGTGTTGGAAAACCCGGATGCCGGGCAGAGTCCCGACATAGGCGTTCCCGAACAGCTGGTGTGCTTCCGTTACCTGAACCGCGGGCAGATGGAAGAACTTCCGCAGGAAAGCAACGCCGGAGGATATTACAACGAATCGAGCGGCCAGTACCGGATCAATATTACCCGTTACCTGCAACAGATATTGTACCAAGGCACGGTGGATCCGGAAAACTACAAGCGGTTCTGGAATTATATCGATGTGGCTCCTTCTTCGGACGAGCGGTACGAGCATCCTGTCAGGGTGGTGCTCAACGGCCCGGGAGCGGAAAAGGGCAACATGCGGCTGGAGGTGATATACACGGTCATCAACGAATAAGGGCGGCAGGGCATTGCCGCGGCGGCGGAAGGTGTTTGTTTAATCGTCATTGCAGGAAAGATGTGCGGAATTGTAGCGTATATAGGGAAAAAGCAGGCATACCCCATTCTTATCAAAGGATTGCACCGGTTGGAATACCGCGGCTACGACAGTGCCGGGATATGCCTTTACAACCATAACCGGCTCAATGTCTACAAGAAAAGGGGGAAAGTGGCCGATTTGGAAGAGGAAGCGGGCAACAAGGATGTAAGCGGGACGGCAGGCATTGCCCATACCCGGTGGGCTACCCACGGGGAACCCAACCAGGTGAACGCCCATCCGCATTATTCGCAATACGGGGATTTGGCGCTCATCCACAACGGGATCATCGAGAATTTCCAGACGATCAAGAAAGAGCTTGTCAAGCACGGCCGCACTTTCTACAGCGAAACCGATACCGAAGTCCTGGTGCAGTTTATCGATTATATCCGGGACAATAGCAAGTGCTCGTTGGTTGAAGCCGTCCATCAGGCCTTGAGCCAGGTCATCGGGGCCTATGCCATCGCCATCATGTCGAAAGAGGAGCCCAGAAGCATCATCGTGGCGAGGAAAGGAAGCCCGTTGGTTATCGGCATCGGCAAAGACGAGTTCCTGGCCGCATCCGATGCCACGCCCATCGTGGAATACACCAAAGACGTGGTGTATCTGGAAGACGAGGAGGTGGCTGTTTTGACAGTTCCCGCAAAGGGGAAGCCCAAGATGGTGATTACCAACTTGAAAAATGTGCAGAAGGTTCCTTTGGTGCAGAAGCTGGAAATGAGCCTTTCCATGTTGGAGAAAGGAGGCTACCCGCATTTCATGCTCAAGGAAATCTTCGAACAGCCCAAAGCCTTGCGGGACTGCCTTAGCGGTCGCATCAACACGGAGCTGGACAATGTGGCTCTTTCCGGGGTCATCGACCATAAAAAACAGTTCCTCAACGCCCGGAGGATTATCATTGTCGGCTGCGGAACCTCCTGGCATGCCGGCTTGGTGGGGGAATATGCAATCGAAGAACTGGCCCGCATTCCGGTAGAGGTGGAGTATGCTTCCGAATTCCGTTACCGGGATCCGTTGATTTTTCCCGATGACGTGGTCATAGCCATTTCGCAGTCGGGAGAGACGGCCGACACTTTGGCCGCGGTGAAGCTGGCCAAGCAGAAAGGCGCGTTTGTCTACGGAATCTGCAATGTCGTAGGTTCTTCCATTGCCCGGGCCACCGATGGGGGCAGCTATACCCATGCCGGCCCTGAAATCGGGGTGGCATCGACCAAGGCTTTCACCGCGCAGGTTTGCGTGCTGACCCTTCTTGCCCTGGCTTTGGCCAAAGAAAAGAAAACCCTCAAGCCGTTGCATTTCGAGCGTATCGTGAAGGCGCTTCACGAGATTCCCGACAAGATAGAAATCGCCTTGAAAAAGAATGCGTACATAGCCGATTTCGCCAAAATATTCACTTATTCGCGCAATTTCCTCTATCTGGGGCGCGGCTACAATTACCCTTTGGCTTTGGAGGGGGCTTTGAAGTTGAAGGAAATCTCCTACATCCATGCCGAAGGTTATCCGGCCGCCGAAATGAAGCATGGCCCCATCGCGCTTATCGACGCGGAAATGCCTATCGTGGTCATTGCGCCGAACAAAGGGAATTACGAGAAGATTGTGAGCAATATCCAGGAAGTGAAGGCGAGGAAAGGCCGTGTGATTTCGATCGTGAGCGAGGGCGATACGGAAGTGAAGGCGCTTTCCGACTTTTCCATCGAGATACCCGAGACCGAAGAGGCTTTGGTGCCTGTCTTGGCCTGCATTCCCTTGCAGCTCCTGGCCTACCACATAGCTGTTCAGAAAGGCTGCAACGTGGATCAGCCGCGTAATCTGGCCAAATCCGTAACGGTGGAATAGGGGTTCGGCCCGGGCTTGTTTCTTTGTACAGGATTCTTTTTACCTATAAGTGGGTATTGCGCGAAGCTGGACGGCGGGGTAAATTCGCTCGATTTCTTCCCTTGTTTCTTTCAGGGTTTTTCAGGGGCTTTTTATCTTTTTATAAGGATTGTACCATGACATTGGACGAATTGAAAGAAGGCCAGCAGGCGGTGATTCTCAAAATCAAGGGGCGGGGGTCTTTCCGCCATAGGATCATCGAAATGGGGTTTGTCCGGGGGCAGATGGTGCAAGTCGTGCGTTCGGCCCCGTTGAAAGATCCCGTTGCGTTCCGCATTCTCGACAGCGAGGTTTCCTTGCGCCGGGCGGAGGCCTGCTGCATAGAGGTTTTGCCCTGCACGGAAGACGAGGCACGGGAATTTTCCACCTTTTTGCCCGTGGCCAAAGATTGGGAAAAAGCCGGAAAGGATCCGCAGGAAAGCCCCTTGGAAAAAAAGCTCGACAGCCATTCGGTCATTGATGTCTGCATGGTGGGCAATCCCAATACAGGCAAGACTTCTTTGTACAATGCCCTTTCGGGCGCGTTCGAACACGTGGGCAATTACAGCGGGGTGACGGTCGATGCCAAGACGATCGTATTCACTTACAAAGGGCACCGCATCCGGCTGACCGATTTGCCGGGCACTTATTCCTTTTCTCCTTATTCCCCCGAAGAGAAGCTGGTGATGGAGAATCTCTTGGAACACCGGCCCGATGTGATTGTCAATGTGGTCGACGCTTCCAACATAGAGCGGAACTTGTACATGACGACCCAGCTCATCGACATGGATTTCAGGGTCGTGGTAGCGCTCAACATGTTCGACGAACTGGAGGCCTCCGGGGCCGAACTCCAGTACGGGCAGCTCGGGAAACTTCTCGGCATGCCGGTGATTCCTACCGTGGGAAGGCTCGGGAAAGGGACGGATGCCCTTCTCGACAAGGTAATCGATGTGAATGAAGACCGGGACTGCACCGTAAGGCATACGCATATCCCGTATTCGGAAGAGATAGAAAAGGCTTTGCATGCTTTGCAGGAGCAGATTTGGAAAGATCCTGCCTACAACGATGTGTATTCGTCGCGCTACATAGCCATAAAGATTCTGGAAGGCGATTTGGAATGGGTCCGCCGTTCGGGGCTTTTGTCGGATCTGCCGGCCTTGGAAAAGGCAGGGGAAGAGGAACGGGGCCGCATCGAGAAAATCTTCGGCGAGGACATGGATCAAGTCTTTGCCGATTACCGTTACGCGTTTGTGAGGGGTGCTTTGAAGGAGTGTTACCATCGCCCCGGAAGCCGGTCGGGAAAAGTTGCCGCAGGCGCTCCTGCCGAAGCCGGGGAGGAAGGCTTGCCGGTCGTCCCCTCCCGCCGGCGCGCCACCGAAAGAATCGATGCCGTGCTGACCCATAGGATTTGGGGATTCCCTATTTTCTTGGCTTTCATGTGGGTCATGTTCCAAGCCACGTTCACCCTGGGCCAGTACCCCATGGATTGGATCGAGGCCGGCGTGGACTGGCTTACCGGCGGGCTCGACCGGATTCTTCCCGACAATCTTTTCCGTGCCCTTTTGGTAGATGGGGTGGTGCAAGGCGTGGGCGGGGTGTTGGTCTTCTTGCCCAACATCCTGATATTGTTTCTGTTCATTTCTTTCATGGAGTCTACCGGGTATATGGCCCGGGTGGCGTTCATCATGGATAAGCTCATGCATACCATCGGCTTGCATGGGAAATCGTTCATTCCTTTGCTGATAGGATTCGGTTGCAATGTGCCGGCTATCATGGCGACCCGGACAATCGAGAACCGGAAAGACCGTCTGATAACCATGCTGATCGTTCCTTTCATGTCGTGCAGCGCCCGTTTGCCGGTCTATGTGTTGCTGGTGGGGATGTTTTTCGGCTCGCGTTCGGGCACGATCATTTTCTTGATTTACCTGTTCGGGATTCTTGTCTCCATCTTGACTGCCTTGCTTTTGCGGCATACGTTCCTGAAGTCGTTCGACAGTCCTTTCGTCATGGAAATGCCGCCTTACCGTTGGCCTACGTGGCTTTCGATTTGGAAAGGCTTGGGAAACAGGACCATGCAGTACTTGAAAAAGATAGGGGGTGTCATCCTGCTTGCGTCCATTCTCGTGTGGGCGTTGGGTTATTTTCCGGCCAGCCCGGACGGGTTGCCGGCCGATGCCAGCCCGCAAAGCATGGCATTGGCTGAAAAACAGCACCTTGAACAATCTTATTTAGGCCGGATCGGCCGCTTTATCGAACCGGTCATCAAGCCTTTGGGCATGGATTGGCAGATGGGGGTTTGCCTTTTGGCCGGAGTTTCGGCCAAGGAAGTGGTCGTGAGCACCATGAGCGTGATCATGGACCCGCAAGCGGCCTTCACCCCGGTTACGGCATTGGCTTTCGTTTTCTTCGTGCTGCTGTATTTTCCCTGCATCGGGGTTTTTTCGGCCGTGGCCAAGGAAAGCGGGAGCTGGAAATGGGCGGTTTTCATGGCGTTGTATACCACAGCGGTGGCGTGGTTGGTGTCTTTTGCCGTGTACCGCATAGGCAGCCTTTTCCTGTAACGGAACGTTGCAGGCTTCCTTCTTGTTCCGACTTTGGCATGGGCGCTTCGTCGTATCGGTTGTCTTTTGGGTTGTTTCCGCTTTCCGCGGGCCGGGGCATCGGAAGCTTTTCCGAACCTTTTCGGGTTGAGGGTTTCTTGTTCGGTTCATCGGATTTCCGGTGGGGATTGCTGATGCAACGCACCGTGTCGCCGCGGGTTCCTGTTCGGTTCGTTGGATTTCCGATAGGGGCTTTCTTCTAATTTTCGTATCTTTGACGGATGCGTCTCGGCAAAGCAAAAGAACAAGCTCTTTTGCTCTGCACTCGACTTTCACTATTTTTGGCGGGAGCCGAAAATAGGATGCGTCTCGGCAAAGCAAAAGAACAAGCTCTTTTGCTCTGCACTCGACTTTCACTATTTTTGCGGGACGTTGGAGGGAGGGGGTGCGGCTCGACAGTGTGAAAAGAGTTTTTTCTCTGCCGGTCCATGCCTTCTCCCCCGGCAAGCTTCAGCAACCGGCAGGAAGAGGATAGGCAGGTTCGTTCTGTTGCCGGAATCTTTTTCCCGGAGGTTGCAGCCTTGTTCTTTTACGGATTGAAACAACCCCTTTCCCTTTGCGGTTTTCCGGAAAGGCGGAAGGAAATGCAAACGCAATAATCTTGAGTTATGTTCGACAAGAAAATCTACATGGCCCGTCGTGCCAAATTGCGGCAAGCCCTGAAAGGCGGCTTGGTGTTTTTCCCGGGGAACCCGGAAGTTCCGTGCAACTACGCGGGCAATACATACCCGTTCCGTCAAGACAGCAATTTCTTGTATTTCTTCGGCTTGCAGACCCCTGACATGTTCGGCCTCATCGATTTGGATGCCGATAAGGATTACCTCTATGCCGACGACCTCACCATGGACGATATCATCTGGATGGGGCATCTTCCCTCGGTAGCCGACATGGCGGCCGAGGCGGGAATTTCGGAAACGGCTCCGGTGAACGATTTGAAAGAACTGCTGCACAAGGCCGTGTTGAGCCGCCGGAAGATCCACTACGTGGCTCCTTACAACATGCAGGTGGCCCAGAAAATGGCCGAATGGATGTCGGTTCCGGTGGGCAAGCTCAAGGAAGACCAGTCGGTAGAGCTCATCAAGGCCATTTCCGCGCAGCGTTCCATCAAAAGCAAGGAAGAATTGGCCGAGATAGAGGAAGCCATGGACATTGCCTACAAGATGCATACGCTGGCCATGCGCATGTGCAAGCCCGGGACTTACGAGTACCAGGTGTCCGGCGCCATCGAAGGGGTGGCTTTGCAGCACCACGGCTCCATGTCTTTCCTTCCGATTGTTTCCATGAACGGGCAGACTTTGCATAACCATCACCATGGGAACATGCTCAAGGAAGGCCGCTTGATGGTGGTCGACGCCGGTGCCGAAACCCATAACCATTATTGTTCCGACATTACCCGCACAACCCCCGTGGGAGGGAAGTTCACCACACGGCAGAAAGAAATTTACGAGATTGTGCTCAAGGCCAATACAACGGTCATCGAAACGCTCAAGCCGGGCCTTCCCTACCGGGATTACCACCTTTCCGCCTGCAAGGTGATAGCCCAAGGGCTGAAAGACCTCGGCTTGATGAAAGGGGACGTGGAACAGGCCGTGCAGGAAGGAGCCCATGCCTTGTTCATGCCGCATGGCTTAGGGCATATGATGGGCTTGGATGTGCACGACATGGAAAACATGGGAGAAAACCTTTTCGGCTATGACGACGAAATACGGCGTTCGGATCAGTTCGGGCTTTCCTATTTGCGTTTGGGACGCCGTTTGCAACCCGGCTTCGTGCTGACGGACGAACCGGGCATATACTTCATTCCCGCCCTTATCGACCAATGGAAGAGCAAGGAAAAGTTCACGCAGTATATTGATTACGGGAAAGTGGAAGCTTACAAGGACTTTGGCGGCATCCGGATCGAGGACGATATCCTTATAACCGAGAAAGGCTGCAAGGTGCTGGGGCAGCCCATACCCAAAACGGTGGCCGAGGTGGAGGAGGCCTGCCTGAAGGCGTAGGAGCGCTTTTGCCTGCATCTCGCGCACCCTTGCAAACCGTTTCGTGAAGGAGCTCGTTTGGTTTTCCGAGGCGGGATGCGGGAGGATGGGCTATCAATGACAGGGAACAGGAATCCGGAAAGACTTTCAAAATAAAATTTTAAAAAGAAAGAAGTCATGAAAAAGATTTTGAGCATGCTGGCTGTTGCCGGCTTTGTGGCTTTGACCGCGGGAATGCGGCCGGTTCAAGCAGGCGGGGTGTACGACGGGATCGCCCCCGGAAGCTCGATTCTGGGCGTGCGTGCCGGATTTTCCGGCATTGTGGGCGCCAATGTTGCTTATGATTATTCCTTGGCCCGGGTGTGGAAAGGGTCGTTCACCATTGGCGGCCAAGTAGGCTACATGTGGAACGGGCATAACTGGAGCGATACTTACAACGGGGTAAAGACCGTGTACCGCAACAACGACCACTATTTAGACTTCAAAGTCCGTACCACCTACCGGTTCAGCGTGGTTGTCCCGGCATGGGAGGTTTACGGCGGTGTGGGAATCGGCGGCGGCATCGCGCTGTTTACCGGGAAGGAAAAAGTCAATGTGGACGGCACCAATTACCGCGTCGAAAACCGGCACGGATCCCGGGGCTTCTTCTCGGGCGCGTTCATAGTAGGTTCCTCGTACTACTTTAGCGAATCGGTCGGGGTGAACCTTGAGTTCGACCTGGGGGCTTGGGAGCAGTCTTGGGTCAACTTGGGCTTGAATTTCAAGTTCTGATTCCCGAAAAGCCGGCTTTCGGGAAAAGAGCGTTTAGCCTTCGGGAAGGATAGCATGCGGAAAGAAAGTTGGCGATACCGGGAAGAGAGAAGCGATCAGCAGGAATAAGACAGCAACGGCAGGAGCGTTTCCGCGCGGCCTTGCCGGGCCTTGCAGGAAGCAAGGTTTGCATAGCGAAAACAATGTGCGGAGAAACAAATAATAAAGAGATAGGATATGTACGGAAAATTTCAACAATTCCTGCAAGAGGAATTAAAGGGAATCCGTGATGCCGGGCTTTACAAGGAAGAACGGGTCATCGTGACCCCCCAGCAGGCCGCCATCAAAGTGAAGGGCGGACAAGAAGTCTTGAACTTCTGCGCGAACAACTACTTGGGGCTCTCGAACAATCCCAAGCTGATTGCGGCGGCGAAGAAAGCCCTGGATGAAAGGGGCTACGGCATGAGTTCCGTCCGCTTCATCTGCGGGACGCAGGATTTGCACAAGGAACTGGAACGCAAGATCGCCGAATTTTTCGGCACGGAGGATGCTATCCTTTACGCGGCTTGCTTCGATGCCAACGGAGGCGTGTTCGAACCCTTGCTCAACGAACAGGATGCCATCATATCCGATGCCCTCAACCATGCTTCCATCATAGACGGGGTCCGGCTTTGCAAGGCCAAGCGCTACCGTTACGCCAACGGGGATATGGGCGAGTTGGAAAACTGCCTGAAAGAAGCGCAGGCGCAGCGTTTCCGCATCATCGTTACCGACGGGGTCTTTTCGATGGACGGCAATGTGGCTCCTTTGGACAAAATCCTTTCGTTGGCCGAGAAATACGATGCCATGGTCATGGTGGATGAAAGCCATTCGGCCGGCGTGGTAGGCAAGACCGGCCGGGGGGTTACCGAGCAGTTCGATTGCAGGGGCAAGGTCGATATCATTACCGGCACGCTGGGCAAGGCTTTCGGCGGCGCGGTCGGCGGATTCACGACCGGGCATAAGGAAATCATCGACCTGCTGCGCCAGCGTTCGCGGCCTTATTTGTTTTCCAATTCCATTCCGCCCATGGTGGCGGCTGCAGCCATCCAGATGTTCGACATGATGAACGAAACCAACGAGCTTCAAGACAAGCTGCATGCCAACACCGAGTATTTCGTCGGGAAGATGAAAGAGGCGGGTTTCGACATCAAGCCTACCCAGTCGGCCATTTGCGCCGTGATGTTGTACGATGCCAAGCTGTCGCAGGATTTTGCCAGCCGATTGCAGGCCGAGGGCATTTACGTGACGGGTTTCTATTACCCGGTAGTGCCCAAAGGACAGGCTCGCATCCGGGTTCAGCTTTCGGCCGGACACGAAAGGGAACACCTCGACAAGTGCATTGCCGCTTTTACCAAGATAGGCAAGGAATTGGGCGTTCTTAAATAAAAGCGGTCGAAGCCGGTTTCCAGAAGGCCGGTTGCCTTTTCCGGCAACCGGCCTTTTTTGAGGGATGCCGGGGAACGGCCAGTTCCGGAAAGGGAACTTTCCCGGGACTGTTTTGTCAGGATCCTTTCCGGGGAATCTTTCGCTCCCAAAGGCTTTCCGGGATTCAAAAAGGCTTTCCAAGAAATCAAAATCATGAAAACGATCAATGCAGGGACGGAATCCCGTTCGGAATTCACAGTGGGCGGGCAGGACCTGGCCAGCGTCTATGGCTCGGGCTCGCTGCCGGTTTATGCCACCCCGGCCATGGTGGCCTTGATGGAAAAGACAGCGTGCAAGCTGATAGAGCCTTATTTGGAAGCAGGCGAGACCACGGTAGGGATTGCTATCGAAGCCAAGCACCTCAAAGCTACGCTTCCGGGCATGAAAGTGACTTGCTTGGCAAGGCTTTCGGTTATGGAAGGCCGCAAGCTGGTGTTCGAAATCGAGGTTTCCGATGCCCTTTCCATGGTGGGAATGGCCCGGCATGAGCGCTTTCTGGTCTTTTCGGAGGCGTTTTTGGAAAAAGCGGAAGAAAATAAAAAGGCGTGCGCCCGGTAGCCCGCGCAAAGACGAGGCAAGGTTTCGGCCGGGCTTGCTTTCTTGCAGGATTTCCTGCGCAGGCAAGCCGAACGCAGAGTCAAAGCCTCGATTTGGCTTGCCGAGAGCCGCGTTTATTCCAAGTTTGAAATAAAAGTTCTGAAACCAGCCTTTCATGGAGCGGGAAGCAGCGGCAAACGTTGCCCGCCTTGCCGGAGCAAGGGAAGGCTGGAAGAAATACAGGGAAAATGGCAACTTACATTGCGAAGACTTTGCAGGGCTTGGAGCCCGTGTTGGCCCAAGAACTGAGAGAAATAGGGGCTACGGATGTGCAGGAAAGCGGGCGGGCGGTATTGTTCGAGGCCAGCCAGGAAGTGCTGTACAAGGCCAATTACCTTTGCAGGACGGCTTTGCGCATCATGAAGAAGCTGAAAAGTTTCGACATAGAGCGGCAGGACGATCTTTACGAGGAAATAAACGCGCTTGCGTGGGAGAAGATCATCCCGGTCGATTCCCCCATGACCGTTTCGGTCTCCTGCAAGGATTCGGTTTTCTCCCATTCCCGCTTTGCCGCCCAGCGGATAAAAGACGCCGTGGTGGACCGGTTCCGCCGGATTCTTAGCCAGTGGCCCTATATCGACAACGAATACTACACGATTCGCTTGGAATTGTTCATGCGGAAGAACCATTGCGAGTTTTTCATCGATGCTTCCGGGTTGTCGCTGCATAACCGGGGTTACCGCAAGCCGCATACGAGTTCGTTCAACGAGGTCATGGCCGCAGGCTTGTTGCGTTTGAGCGGATGGACCCCGGGGAAGAAGCTGCTGCTTCCCTTCAGCAAGAACGGGCTGCTGGCCATGGAGGCGGCCATGCAGGTTCGCCGCATGCCGGCCGGGTATTTCCGCAAAGGGTATTCCTTCCAGTATTGGAACGATTACGATCCGGGGTTGTGGAAAGAAGTGAAAGAGGAAGCCTTGGCGGGCGTGCGCGATAACGAAGGCGGGATTTGGGCGTTGGGCGAAACCCCGCTTTCGGCGGAACGGATGAAAGAAGCTTTCGAGCGCGTGGGCATGGAGCAGGGCATGGTTTTCCGCCAGTTCGATTTTCTGGAAAATGATTCGATAGACGAATTCCTGCCGTTGGAAGACGCGGTGATCATAGCCCGTTTGCCTTTTTTTGGCGAGGAGCGCTGGGAGGCCGCCGACGATTTCTGCACCCATGTGGGCAATGTGCTCAAGCAACGTTATACGGGAGCCCAGGCGTGGCTGTACGGTTACGATATGGACTCGTTCAAGTTCGTCGGGTTGAAGCCCAAGGAAAAGTTCCTCCTGGGCGAAGTGGAAAGGCCGGCCCGGTTCTGGGGTTTCGATATGCGGTAGCATAGGGCATCGGCGAAAGCGAGGTTCCGGCCAGGCGGGGAAGGGGCGATGCGGCGATTGGACAGGTCGGACGGCGGGCCGGTTCGGGCGCGGCAAGCTCCCGTGCAACCGCGGAAGGGCAAGGAGGAGCGCGCTGTTGCGTTGCCCGGAGAAAATTCGTAACTTTGCAGCCCGAAAAAGGGAGTATTCACTTAACCATATCTTCAAGATTATGAAAAAAATAATCGTTTTGACATGTTTGTTGGGCTTGTCTTGTTTGGCTTTCGCCCAGCAAATACCTTCGGTCAAAGTACAGGACTTGAGCGGGAAGCAGATCAATACCGCCGATTTGGAAAACGACGGGAAGCCCATGATTATCAATTTCTGGGCTACATGGTGCAAGCCGTGCCTGAAAGAAATGTCGGCCATCAACGACAAATACCTCGACTGGGTGGATGAAACGGGCGTGAAGATGTATGCCGTTTCCATAGACGATTCCCGTTCTTCTTCGCGCGTGAAAACCATGGCCAACGCCCAGGCTTGGGATTTCGAGGTGCTGTTGGACGTGAACGGCGATTTCAAGCGGGCCATGAACGTGGCCAATCCTCCCCACGTGTTCGTTATCGACGGGCAAGGCAATGTGGTTTTCCAGCATAACGGCTACAGCGACGGGAGCGAAGAGGAGCTGATAGAAGTAGTGCGCCGGCTCAATGCGGGCGAGGAAATAGAAGGTCAATGAACGTTATATAATGCCATTTGGGGGGCTAAGAAGCGGAAGGCGCGGCGGGACAGTGTTTCGAAGCTGGAGCCGGCCCGAAGAGCCAAGCTCTCCGAAGGTAAGGAATAGGATGTTCAACAACAGGCAAGACGGGGAAGGGTGTTGCGCGATCCCTCTTTGTCCCGGTTCCTGCAAGACAATCGACGAATGAATTTGAAAAGGATAATTTCGGTATCGTTCCTCGTGGCTGCGAGCGCTTTTTCTTGCGTTTCCGCCCAAGGAGGATTCGAGGAAGCGATGGGCCGGGGCGTGCTTTCCGGCAATATCCAGATCGATGCCCAGATGTACTTCAAAGACTCCCTGATCGGGGTGCCCGAGGTGCCGGAAAGGCTGCGGAGCAACAGTTTCGCCTATTTGCAGTACACCAACGGGAAATTCTCCGTGGGAGCCCGGTTCGAAGGTTATTTCAAGCCCATGCTGGGCTACGATGCCCGTTTGGACGGATGGGGGCTGCCCTATTACTTCGCCCGGTTCAGCGGCGACATCATCGACATTACCGCCGGTTCGTTCTACGAGCAATTCGGGTCGGGCATGATCCTGCGGGCCTACCAGGATTGGAATCTCGGCATCGACAATGCCATCAGCGGGGTACGCGCCATTGTCACGCCTACGCCGGGTATCACCATCAAGGGTTTGATCGGGACCCAGCGGCATTTCTGGGATCACGTGGGCCTGATACGCGGTGTGGACTTGGACTTGGCTTTCAACGACTTCATCAAGCCGATGCAGAATTGGGGGACGCGGATCACCTTGGGCGGTAGTTTCGTGTCGAAGTACCAGGAAGCGGGGACCAAGTTAGTGATTGAAAATACCGGCAGCGGCTTGCAGCCTTACCAGCTGAACCTGCCCGAGAACGTGGGTTCGGCCGCGGCCCGCTTGAACGTGGAAAGCGGCGGCTTCACCGTAGGGGGCGAATATGTCTATAAGGCCAACGACCCCTCGGCCGAAAACGGGTACATCTACCGTCCCGGCCAGGCTATCCTGCTCAATGCCGGGTACTCCATGCGGGGGTTCGGCATCCTGTTGCAGGCCAAGAGCGTGGATAACATGGGTTTCCGGGCCGACCGTACCGAACTGGGCAATTACGGGCTTGTCAATTACATGCCGGCCTTGACCCGCCAGCATACCTATAGCCTGGCTTCCATGTACCCGTACGCTTGCCAGACCCAAGGCGAGGTGGCTTTCCAGGCCGACATCCAGTACAAGATCAAGCGGGGAACGGCCATAGGGGGGCGCTACGGAACCGATTTGAAGTTGAACGCCTCGGTGGCTTTCGCGCCCGAACGCACCAATATCACCAGTGCCGAAGCCGGCGGGCTTACCCCGGCGCAAGGGTCTTGGGGATATGACGTGAAGCCTTTCCACATGGATGCCGACAACATCTATTTCATCGATGCCAATCTGGAGATTGCCCGCAAGTTCAACAAGAACTTCAAGATGACCTTGATGTACATGTTCGAGCTCTACAACCAGGAAGTGGTGGAAGGGCACGGGGAACCGCGGGCGTTCGCCCATATCGCCGTGGGGGATTTCACCTACATGTTCCTCAAGAAGCATGCCTTGCGCTTGGAATTGCAGTACCTGCATACCAAGCAGATCGATCAAGACTGGCTGATGGGGACGCTCGAATACACGTTTGCGCCCTCGTGGTTCGTGTCGGTATCCGACCAGTGGAACTTGGGGAACGACGACAAGGCTCGCCGCTTCCACTACTATTACGTGTCGGCCGGATACATTCATGACGCTACCCGTATTTCCTTGTCTTACGGGAAAATACGTCAGGGTATCCTGTGTTCGGGCGGAGTCTGCCGCGAAGTGCCGGCTTCGAACGGGGTCATGTTGACGTTGAGTTCTTCATTCTAACAAAGGGAGGTAGGAATCATGAAGGTTTTACGATATGCCGGGGCTTTGGTTTTAGCGGGCTTGGGCCTGCTGTTTGCCGCTTGCGACACGATAGAGGACGATAAGTACAAGGAACCCTATACGGGCAGCATTTCGAGCGACCGCTATGTGTTGTTGGAGGACTACACGGGCGTAAGGTGCGCGAACTGCCCGCAAGCAACGGCGGAAATAGAACGTTTGCAGGAATTTTACGGGGCCAATCTGATCGTGGTAGGGATGCACCCCGCCGATGTGGGATTGACTTTCCCGCACACGGGAGAACCGGATTTGCGTACGAGCGAAGCCAAGGCGTATTACGATGGTTTCCAGATGACAAGTCTGCCTTCGGGTCTGGTGAACCGGAAGCCGGTGGTTTACGGGTTTTCCGATTGGGGCGGAGCTGTGGCGGAAATCATCAGCAATGAAATCACGTATGCCACTTTGAGCGTTTCGGCAGGATTGAATGCGGACGAAACGGAACTTTCTATCAATGTATCGGGAGAATTCATTGAAGATTACAAGGAAAGCGGGGTTATCAACGTGCTGGCCATGATTTTGGAAGACAGCATCGTGGTAACGCAGTCGAACAACAAGCCCGAGTTTGGCCCTACGCCGGAAATAGAAGGTTATGTCTTGAACCATGTGCTTCGCCAGGTGGCGGGTAGCACTTGGGGAGACCGGGTCCTGGGCGAGGCTCCCGACAGGGGCACTTCTTTGTCGGCATCTTACAATGTGGCGGTGAATCCGGCATGGAAGCCCGATCATCTTTCGGTGGTCGTGGCTTTGGTCAATGCCGACAGCAGGGAAGTGATACAGGCAGCGCAGGTTCATCTGGAGTAGCTTTCTTCGTTCGAACCGGCAGTTGAAGGAGACAGCATCGAAGCAAAACGGGGTGCTGTTTCGCAAAGAACCCTTCGCTTGTTTTGCCGAGGGGAAAAAATTGGATGAAATCAAAATCGCAAGAGGAGAATTTAAAAACAAAGAATAAGAAGATGAAAAAGATTGTTGCTTTCTTGTTCCTGGCATGTTCGGGAATAAGCGTGGCTTTTGCTCAAGGATTGCAAGTCAAGGTCAATGGACAGGACGTGGCCGAAGGCGCAACGGTTTCCGTAGTAAGCATGGCTCCGAAAGCCCAGTTTGAATTGACGAATACCACATCGGCCGATATGTCCGTAACGGCGTTCGGGGATTTTTCCGGCCTTCCTTCCGGCGCTTTCGCTTCGTTTTGCTGGGAAGAATGCTTTTCGACCGATTCCATTCCGCCGAGGAATCTGGCTGCCGGCGATACCTATGGGGATAACGATGGGGAAGATTTCCACCTGGAGCCCCTCGGAATGACGGAAGGCCAGACATGGACGGCTCCGATGACGTTCAAGGACGTGATTTCCGGCGCGGAATTCAGTTTCACCCTTGTTTTCACGGTAGGTACGGCCGCCAACGAAGGCTTTGATCTGGTAGAGGTTTCGGCCTATCCCAACCCGGCTTCGGAAATCGTGAACTTCCGTTTGGGCAATGTGAAATCCGGCTCCCAGCTTGTCCTGCGCGACATGAGCGGCCGCTCGCTCAAGGTCCTGCCGCTCGATGGCAAGGCGGAAGCCAGCATGGATCTGGAAGGCTTGGCTTCGGGCGTTTACTTCTACAGCGTGGAAGAAAACGGCAAGGCGGTTGCGACCCGCAAGCTCGTGGTTCGGTAATCGACAAGCCTTGAAGCCCTCTTTCCTGCAAGACGGGAAAGGATGAGCGGAAATGTTTTCCATCAGGAAACGCCAAGGGCATCCGGCGTCGCGCCGGTGCCCTTGGCGTTTTTTTATTAGCCGGGTGTCCTTGGAAAGCAGGCTGCAAGCCTGGTATGCCCTCGAAGCTGGCGTTTTTCATTATAGGAAGCCCTTGGCGGATGGAAGCCCACGATTGGAAAATTTCATGATGGCTGTTCGGGGCGGAAATCCTTTTTTTCAAAAAAAAGTGCTATCTTTGCCGCCCCGAACAAACGTTCGGGAGGTTTTTCGGGATGTAGCGCAGTTGGTAGCGTGCAACGTTCGGGACGTTGAGGTCGCAAGTTCGAATCTTGTCATCCCGACCAAACAAGCCTCGTTAGCTCAGCGGTAGAGCAGCTCACTCGTAATGAGCAGGTCGAGAGTTCAAATCTCTTGCGAGGCTCTCTTCTTCAAGAAAAGAAACCCCATGATTTGTTGGAACAAATCCATGAAAGGAGGCCGAAAAAGCCTCCTTTTCTTTTTTCGATCCCTTTCTTTCATGCTGGTTGCTCCACTTGCCTGTCCGTTCGCGCAAGCGCAAAATCCCGAAAAGGTTTTCCGTTTCGAGAGTCTGCAGGAAAAACCGGCCGTGAAGCAGGGGTCGCGCATTTTGCCTCATGCGTGGGCCGGCGGCATGAACGCCTGCCATTTCGCCGCTATCGACTTGGATGGCGACGGGCAGGATGATTATTTGGCTTTCGACCGTATCGGAGCGCGGTTGCGGTGCTTTTCTTCCCGCTGGGAATGGATGCCGCAGGCTGAAGACGCCCTGCCGTCCGTCCTTTCCTGGGTGCAGACGCACGATTTCGACCAAGACGGCCGCAAGGACATTTTCACGTTCAACGGCATTTCGGGCATTGCCCTTTACAGGAATCTGTCGGGAAAAGATCAGGAAGGGGTTTACCGGTTGCGTTTCCAGAAGGTTACAGACGGGCTTGCCGCCGAAATGTTCGGCCAGGTTTCGCCTTTGTATTGCACCAACGAAGATTACCCCGTCTTGGCAGATATCGATGGGGACGGGGATTTGGACGTGCTGAATTTCTGGGTTCCTTCTTCGGGCGATTTCCTGTTGTATTACCGGAATTTCGCGCAAGAAGAGCTTTCCCGTTCCGACACTTTCCTTTTGCGCTTGGAGGACTGGAGCTGGGGCTGCTTCGTGGAGAGCGAGGAATCGAACGAGATTTTCCTGGACAGCTGCAGCAGCCGCAATGCTTCTTCCGCGCTGCCGTTTCAGGGAAGGCCGCAATCCGCCGGCACCTCGCGGCCTTCGGGGACGCTGTCATCTTTGGCAAGGCCGCATCCCGCCGGTGCGCCTCGGCCTGCGGGCCTTCCGCAGCCCAAGCATGCCGGTTCCACCTTGTTCGCATTCCGAAATCCCTCTTCGGGGCTGTTCGACATTGTCTTGGGCGATGTGGGCTACCCCGACCTGTTTTACTTGCGCAACGGGGGAACCGCTCAGAATGCGCATATCATCGATTACGATACGTTTTTCCCTTATACCCAGCCCGTGCGGCTCTACAACTTCCCCATCCTTTCGCAAATCCGCTATCGGGACACGCTTTGTTACGTGTATTCGCCCTACGAGACCAATCCCTTGGTGGCTGAAGGGTATGCCAGCCTTTGGCGTTACCGGGAAACGGGCGGCGGGCCTTTGTACGCGGCCTTGGCGCAGAAGGATTTCTTGCAGGACGGCATGCTCGATGCCGGGGCCGGGGCCTATCCGGTTGCCTATGATTACGATCAGGACGGGCGTATGGACTTGGTGGCGGGAAACTACGGGCAAAGGGTCGATGCCTATTACGATTACGGGAATTGGTGCACGCGCATGCGTTCTTCCCTGATGTTGTATCGAAACACAGGAACGGAGCGCGAACCGGTATTCGAATGGGTGACCGATGATTTCCTGGGTCTTTCGAAATATGACAAACGGGCTCTTTTTCCGGCTTTTGCCGACTTGGATGGCGATGGAAGGCAGGAAATGGTGCTTGGCATGGAAGACGGCCGGTTGTGGTTGTTCCGGCTTGAAGAAGCGGCTCCGGATCAAGAAGCAAGCCGGGGCTGGGGGATCGCATCGGGCCGGAATCCGGCCTCGGTGCAGGAAACAAGCTTTTTCCAAGGTCCGGAAGTGCAACGGGCCGTATTGCTTGACTCCAGTTACTTGGACTTGGCTTTGAGCGGCTTTTCCGCCCCCGTGCTTTTCGATTTGAACCAAGACGGCCGGCTCGACTTGATTGTGGGCGAGAAGCAGCATGTCTGGTTCGAAGGGAGCCGGCGGAAAACCAAGGGAAGTCTGGTTTATTTCGAGAACACGGGGCCGGGGCAAGACGGCCTTCCCGTTTTCGTGCGCAGGACCGACAGCTTGGGCGGCGTGGACGTGATCGACCGGAATTTCTCCAACTTCGGGTATTCCCGGCCCTCGTTCCACAAAGACCGGGAGGGGAAGATAATCCTGGCTTGCGGAAGCGAGAACGGGGAGATTTTCCTTTACGACAGCATAGAAGGGAACTTGGACGGCACTTTCCGTTTCATGGGGAAAGCCGGCCGGGAAACCGGTGCTTTTTCGCAAGAAACCGCCGGAACGATGAAAGTCTTGGATGTGGGCGTGCATGCCGCCCCTTTGCTTTACGACTGGGATGACGACGGGTTTGCCGAGCTGATAGCCGGCAACCAATGCGGAGGCTTGGAGTATTTCGGGGGAACGCAATGGGAAATAACGTCCGGGATAGATGGGATGCCTTTTTCGGGAAACGATCCGGGATGTGCATCGGTTTACCCGAATCCGTTCCGTTCCCGCATCGTGGTGAATATTCCCGCGGAAGGCTTTTTTTCCATTTCGAGCCTCCAAGGCCGGAAAATCCTGCAAGGGAAGTTGTCGGCCGGAGAAAATGCCTTGGATCTGGACATATTGCCGCAGGGCCTTTATTTGCTGCATTGGCGGGCTTCTTCGAGCTTGCGTTCCAGTTGTTCCGGAACAGGCCCGTATGCCAGGACCGTTAAGATTGTCAAACTGTAGGGAAATCGGCAAGCCGGGCGCATCGCCGCGCCGAAGGCCTCCGGGTTGCCGCATCGGGCATCGCGCCATGGGTGCATCGGGAATAGGGGAATGCGGCGGCTTGCCGGGACAGCCGGATTTCAGAAAGAAGAACAATTATGGAAAGCGTATCGGGAACATTGCGGGTTTGCACGGCCTACTTGCCGCCCTTGGATTATTTCGCGGCCTTGGTGGCGGCCGGCCGGTTTTCGGTAGAAGAACGCGAAACCTACCGGAAGCAGACTTTCCGCAACCGGGCGTGGATTGTTACATCCCAAGGGGTCTTGGGGCTTACCGTCCCTTGCGTGAAACCCGCCGGCAACCGGACACCGGCAGGGGAGGTGCGTCTCGACATGCGGGAAAAATGGCCCCGGACGCATTGGCGCAGCATCGTTACCGCATACAACAAATCGCCGTATTTTCTCTATTACCGCGATGAAATCGAGTCGATTTACAGCCGCTTGCCGCAAGGAAGCGGGGCGGAAGGCCCGCGGCTGGTGGATTTCAATAACGCCTTCTTGGATTTTTTCATCGGCAAGATGCGGTTGCCGGCAACGCGGGTCGAAGCGGATGCGCCTTGTCCGGAGAAGTTCGTGCCGCCTTTGGACTTTTCGCCCAAGAGCCCGCTTTTGTTTGCGTTCGAACCCTATTTGCAAACTTTTCCTTCCGTGGCGGAACCCGGCCGGCTGAGCATTCTCGATCTTTTGTTCAACGCCGGGCCGGAAGCGGCTTTGCGCATCGCTTCGGCCCGGCCGTTGCACCCATAGCCGTTGCGTTTTTTTCCGACTTGCCGCACAAAAATATCTTCACGGCAAGGGAACATTTTCCCTGGCCGCGCGAAGTTCCGCCATCTTTCCGGGTTTGCGGTTCTGGCCGGTTTCACATGCCACGGCTGGTTCCCCATGCCACGGCCGGTTCCGCGCGATGTTGACGGAAGCGGTTTTTCCGGCTCGTGCAGGCTTTTGGCAGTGCGGAAGCAGAAATATTTCCGGGGCTTTTAATGGAAAACGAAAGGCTGTTTTTCGTATCCGAGCGTTTCCACTTTGCATTCTTCGGGCGAACCGTAGACATGGATTTTCGAGCCCGGATTGGCTTTTCCTTTGAAAGAACGGCTTGCATTCAGTTTCAACGTGCCGAAGCCGGTCACCTTGCATTCCAGGGTTTCGAATACCAGATTCTTGAAGTTCAGGTCGGCCACGCCATCCACCTCGATGAACCCGGAAAGCGCCTTGCCCGACAAGGAAGCGGAGGATAAGGATCCGGGAGCGGAGAAAGATAATTGGCCGATATTGTCCCAGCAGCCTTTCAGTTTCCCGATACCCGACCAATAGAAGTTCAAGGTTTGCACTTTGTCCAGATCGAGGACGATTTCCGATACGCCGCTGTTCGATAAAATCAGGTGCTGCACGTTCTCGAGATTCCCGTTGAAATCGGAAGAGCCTTGGAGATGCAATTTGGCGGTTCTCACTTCTTGGAGATCGAGCGCGACATGGTCGATTCCTTTGGCATCGATATTGAGGTTGTTGAGGTTGCGGATATGCCCCTCGATGGAGTTTATGCCTGAGGAGACGTAGTTGAAGTCTCCTTGCCCGGCATCATGCACGCCTTGGAAAACGACCCGGCTTTGGCCCGAAAGTTTTATTTCGCGGATTTCCTTGAAATACAGGTAAACGACCGGGAAAGACTCTTGCTGGCCTGCCGTGAATTGGATGGAAACATTTTTTATATTGAAATTCAATCTGTTCCCTTTTTGTTCCACGTTCAAATAAGGAACCAGCGGAGCGGGGAGATGGATTTCTGCTTTTTCTTCATCGGAAGGAATCAGCACGAAATCGAACGTGGAATTGCAAGTGATCGCATTGAAATTGCTGAAAGGGAACTCCATCGTGGTACTCGGGGTGTTCCGGTCGATTTTCAGCTTGGTGTTTTTTCCCTGCGGATCCGCTGAGGGTTCCGTTCCGCCCGGTTTTCCGGTTTGCGCTGCCGTTTGCGCTTTTTCGGGCATTTCCGTTGCGGAAGCCGCTGTCGTTTCCATCGGGAGGGGGAAGGAGGCCAAAGCAGGAAAAGACAGGCCCAGGAGGCCGGAAACGAGGAGGGCCGGCATAAAGTGCGAAAGGTGGTCGTGCGTTTTTTTCTTCATGGCAGTGTGATTGTTGGTTCGGTATCGATTGCGTTTTCCAAGCCGGGTCGAGGAAAAAGGGCAGGCGGCCGTGGCCGTGCGGGTATTCGGGCAAGCGCAGAGGAAAGCCCGAGGGAAGCCCGCAGGAATCCTGCAGAAAATCCCGGAACGGTTTCCGGGAACCGTCGGAGGATCAATGGCAGCCTATGAGGATGCCCACGCCGAAAGGCGTGACATCCGGGCCTTTCCCGTAGCGGAAAAAGTGCAGGGGCGAGTAGGTGAAATAGAAGCTCAACGGCCCCCAGCCCACGTAGCAGGCGGCATCCAAGCGGAAAGGGTTGACTTGGAAATCCCCTTTTTGCTTGGTCTTTTCCCGCTGCCCGTTGGGGAGTTTGCAGACCTGCTTGGTCCAATTGGCCATCATGACTCCCGGAATCACCCCGGCCGAGACATGGAAAGTATGGAAAGCGCCGCGGGCATTGTTGTATTCGAACAGGATCGGGATCCGGAAATAGGAAACGCCCAGTTTGCTTTTGATGTAGTTTTTGTCCGGGTCCGGGTCGGTCAATGCCTGCAAACGGTAATCTTTCACCTCCAGGCGCGTGCTTTTATTGGAAAAATGATAGTTTTCCCACAAGAAACCGAAGCCGGTCACCAAGCCCCAGTGCGGGCTATTGAATCCTACGCTTACTTGAATCACGTTCCACGCTACGCCCAGGACTCTCGAGACGTCGAGTTCCATGTCGCGCCACGGTTCGGGCAAGGAAGTGCGGAAGCCGTAACCTTGTCCCCAGAAAGGAGCCTTGTATTCCAGTCCCATCCATTGCCCTCTGAAACGGGCGCGGCGTTTGCGTTGCCGGGAGATGAAGGGGTTGTCCATGCCTATGTTGTGCAAGGCAAGGTCTTCCAGGTAATAGGCGAAGTCGGAAGATGGATCATCGTAACTTTTCGTTGCCGGATTGCGGTTGCCGGCCGGGTGGTAATCCGCGGCTTCCGGGTTTTGTCCGGTTCCGGCCGGGGATTCCGGAATCCTGGAACTTGCGTGCATGCTTCCGCCTCCAACCAAAGGATAGCTTTCGAGGGCATCGACTTTCACGATGCTTTGCCCGGAAAGCGTATCGAAAGAGATGCGGCACGGGCTTTGGCTGGCATCGATGATGCTGAGCCGGTAGGCCCGGGTGCGCAAGACTTCGGTGGTGTCCGGGTTTTGGCTGAACACGGAGGAGCCCCCGTCGGCCCGCAGGTATTGCAGTTGCATGGGGCTTTCCCCGTCAAGACGCAGGGTGGAGGCTTGCACGGCGGTTGCTTCCATGTTCGGGCTGGCATAGCGCAGATGGAGGGTAGAGCCCTCTTCGGCCCTTGCCGACAGGCAAGGGACGTAGGGGAGGACGCCTTCCATTTTCGAACCGTTCCGGGTTTCGACCTGGGTTATCCGGCAAAGGGTGGTGTCGAGGAAAAGCGTTCCCGAGAGATTGGTTATTTGCAACGTTGAATTAGCCGAGGAATATGCGGTGAGTGAAGCCACGTTCCTTTTGGGTTTCTCGGGCGAAAGTTGCAGGCAGATCGCATGGGCCGAATCCCGGGCCGGTTGATTGGCAGGGAGAATCCGGATGTCGGCCCAGTCGTCGGCAACGATTCTTTCCGCAGGAGGGAAAAAGCTTGTCGTTTGGGCTTGCAGGGGGGAAAAACAGTTTGCGGATTCAAGGAAAAGCACGGCGAGGGAAGAAAGAAAAGCCGGCTTGAAGCTTTTCAGGATTGTGCGGGAAAAGATTGCTGCCATGGTTTTGATTTTAGGATTCGGGTTCTTGTTCACGTTCTTGTTCGCGGATGCCAGCCTTATTCGGCCGTGGCCGGAGTCCGGGCTGTGCCGGGGCTGTTTGCGCCGCGGCGGGCGGTGGGGTTAAAATTCGCTTTCGCTTTCCCAGTAGGCTTGGTATTGGACGGGCGCGGAAGGTTTTCGCTTTTTCGTTTTTTTCAAAGCCGTGAAGTCTTGCCTGAAGGCTGCCACGTCTTCCCGTACCGGTTGGCTCCAGGATTGGAAAAGCTGGGCAAAGAACGAGTGGAAAAGGTTTCCGGCCTTGTTGCTGTTGCCATCCCCGGTTCCGTTTCCGGATGGGGTTTCCGGATTCGTCTTGGGCAGCAGGTCCTGTGCCAAGTATAATTCGGGCCGGGTGAGCGGTTTTACTTTGTAGAGCAGGTTTTCAGGCCGGACAGGCTCGGGCGCCGGCGCGGCTTGGCGCGGGAGGATGTTGCCGTTTTGCGGAACAACGGCCGGAATGGCCGGATTTTTTTTGTTGTCCAAGCCGTCCGGCTCGTGCAAGCCCGAACCATTCCGGTTCCGGTTTCCCGTGTTCGAGCCGATCCGGTTGCCCGCCTTTTCCGGCGCATCCGTTTCCTCTTGGTTGTCCAGGTTGTTTCCCGGCTTTTGGGCAGAAAAGGCTTTCCGGCTCAAGGTCGTTTGCTGCAGGTTTTGGCCGGCATCGCTGGCAGCTTGCCGGGATTGCTCTCCGGCGTTTCTTCCGTTTTTCGAACCGGAAACCCTAGGAATGGGTTCGTCTTTTTGATTTTCTGTGTACGCATTGCTTATGAGGGAGTTTTCGGCCTCGGGCCGGTTTTCTCCGTAAAAGCGGTTGGAAGAAAGGCCGGGAGCCGGGATTTCCGTTTCAGGACGGAACAGGAGGAATAGCAGCAGGCAGGCGGCCAAGGCTGCGGCAGGCCCCCAGGCGCGGAACGCGCCGGGAAGAAAGGCTGTCCGGAACCGGCGATAGGTTTTCGGTGCGGGCCGGGCTATGTCCAGGAGCTTTTCTTTTCCGGGGAAGGGCAGCGGGTCCGCGGCGGGCAATTCCAGCGCGGAGCCGTCTTTTCCCCAGGCTTCTCGCAGCAGGCGGAAAGAAGCGGCAATGTCGGGATTTTCCGCAAGGAAATCGTCTGCCTGTTTTTTCTGCCTGGCATCTAATCGGCCTTCCAAGTAGTCTAAAAGAAAGGCCTCGTAATTTTCTCGATTCAAGTCCATATCCTTGCTGGTAGGCGGTTGGCGGGTTGCAGGGAGGGCTCCGGATTCTGCAATCCTGGTTTTGGGGCGGTTTTCCTATCCTTGCGGCAGGTCCAGCCGTTTTTGGGCTTGCCGGGCTGTGCGGGTTTTGCCGGCAGGTTCCCGGGCAGGCCTGCAAGGCTTAGTCCAGAACGGCTTCGGGTTTTCCGAGTTGTTTCCGGAGATTCATCCTTGCCCGGAAGATGTACGTCTTCACTTGCGATTCGCTCAGCCCGGCAATCTGCCCGATTTCATGGTAGGAATAACCTTCGTAATCGCGCAGCATGACAACGGTTTTTTGTATGTCGGGGAGACGTTTCAACGCCTCTTCTATCATTTCTTTCCGTTCGTCATGTTCGATGGCAGGGCGCGCCGAAGGCTCGCTTCCTTGCTTTTGGATGTTTTCGGCGTAAGTGTCCAAAAGTTTCCGTTGCCTTTGTTCATCGACAAATACCCGGTAGAGGGTCTTGAACAGGTAGGCTTTCGGATGGTTTGTTTCGTGCGGGTTCTGCCACAATCGCAGGAAAGATTCCTGTACGGCATCCTTGGCGCTGTCGCTTTCCCGGAAAAGCCGCAAGGCGAACCGGTAAAGCGCATCGGCATAGTCATTCACGTACAATTCGTAGAGCTTGGAATCCATCCTTGCGGTTTTATGACCGGAGACTCTGGAAAAGGGGGCACGCTTCGCAGCCTTTCTTACCGGGCTTATCGGGCGAACCGGCACCCCCTTGCCATCCAATCAGCATCGAAAAGGTCGGATTCCTGTCTCTCGTTTCATCGGGAAAGTTCCGCCGTTTCTTGAATAAAGACGGACAAGGGGGGTGAAAAGTTACAAGGGAAAGTTTTTTTTGCGGAGGAGGAACGTCTGTCCGGACCCGGGGACCCGGTGCGGGCTTTTGCGGACCGCAAGCCGCGGGCTGCTGCCGCTGCCGGCTGTCGATATTCCAGAAGACGACTTCGGGCAGCCGGTAGCCGGCTTCCCCGAAGCGTCGTTTGGCCGCTTCGAAGTTGGTCAGCGAAGCATCTTCCGTGCAACAGTCGAACTCCATGTCGGTGATGATGTAGAGCCGCCGGGGCAGTTGCTCCTGCGGGAGCTGGTGGCGAACGCCGCCGACGCCATCGACAAGGCGCGGTTCGAGAGCCTGACCCGCCCGGAAATGGCGAAGAAGTGGGAGATCCGTGTCACGCCGGACAAGAAGGCGAAGACCCTCACCGTCTGCGACAACGGCATCGGCATGACGCAGGAGGAGGT